>CAVYRP010000009.1:0-182993 GCA_963770945.1 uncultured Bacteroidota bacterium
ACTCACCGCTGAATATAAACAAACTATTTCGAGACAAAAACAACGTTGTATGTTTTTACTACTCCGTTATTATCAAATTTTACAACAGCGGTTCCGTTTTTTGCTTCTGCCTGTTTAACATCTACTTTCACATTAGTATCACTTGCAGATGCAGATACTTGTGGTATATCTGTAGGTACTGGCAGCAACATTATATGTAACTGAATAAAGACCATATCCCGTAATTCCATTTGCATTTGTTGATCTTACAGGAGTGATGGGTAATTGAATTGCTTCTCCATTCACCTTAATGCTTACTGTCGGAGGAACAGGACGAACGATATCCTTTTTGTTTGAACTGAATCCCAATCCAATCACATCGCAAAGAGTATCGGTGCCGGCATCTTCAGCCACAAGAAAAATTGCATGCTTTCCACTCAATCCTTCCACTGCCGATGCAACATTAAGTGTATATTTTGCTGTTTCCTGTTTTGAATTTGCAGCTACATTAATTTCACCAATCTTTTTTCCTTTCCATGTATCATTACTCCATGGACCATCAAGCCAAACATTCACTTTAAATGCGTTTGTTGTTTTTGGAGTTAAGAACAGATTAAAAGCAGTGTTATTACCCGGCTTTGTTCCCTCAAACGCCTTCAACCCTTTTTTATCTGTATCAAGCCCGCCAAAACCAAAATACTTGAATCCCATGATGTTGCCATTTTGCACATGAGCAAGCGGCATGTTATTATCCCAAATATCCCACGAGTCCTGTATCAATTCTTGTTTGGAAAGATAGCAAGCATATCCTGCTGAGTAATACTGGTATGGATCTAACCCGAAAATGTGGAAACCTTCCGAAGTTACCTCAGCTCCATTGTATTGATTTCCCTGGCTATCTTTTGCACTCCAAAGATTATCTTTTGCGTACGGATCGTATCCTCTAATTGTAATTTTACCGCCTTCCGATACCGGTTTTTCATCCCACTCAACTTTTACAGGTGCAACCATTGCCTGGCGTGCGAATCCAAAACCTCTTGGTGCCCTGTGATAGAACACGTAATATTGATCATTTATCAATTGAATACTTCCATGTGTATTATGCCCGGAAAAAGTTGTTTCCAGTTTGCTTCCATCCTGGTTCAGCACAACCGCACGCGAATCAACTAAAACACCGCCGCTTTTCCATGGTCCTAATGGAGTATCTCCATAAGCATAACGCAATGCTGAATTTGTGCTGCTCAGTCCATAATCCGGTCCTGAATATCCGCTGTAAACCCAGAGATATTTATTTCCAATTTGCCTGATGGAGGCTGCTTCAAAAAAGTTGAACATTCCCAAATCCTGGCCAGGATAAACATTTGGATATTTTGTTCCTTCCGGATCTCTTAACACACCATAACTTCTGCTGGATGGAATAAAACGGTCTATTGCTTCTGTTCCCGGACGAAGAGAATACATAGTTTTCTGATCTAACTGCCCTGCCATTGATCTTTGGAATCCCCAATATCCGTACGCTCTGAATCCAATGTCATAATCCGGATCGTTTCGATCAGTGATGTATTGAATAAATACTGCCGGATCGAATCCCATGGTGCTGCCCGGAACTGTTTTCTTTCCTTCTTCAATCATATTGATTGGAGTAAAAGGTCCATCTGGACGATCGCCCTTTGCAACCATTGCTTCCCTGTCTCTGCCACGACTGTGCGGGTAAAGAATGTATTCCTTTTTGCCATCTTTTCTTTTTATTTCAACAAGATCGGGCGCGTACATTACATCCCACTGATTGCTGATCTTGTATGTGAATATTGGTCCATCATCACGCCAGGTTGTTAAATCCTCTAATGGTGCAGACCAAATTCTTATATCCGGTCCGCAATAACTGCCAAATCTTACATCGTGAGATCCAATGACATATATGCGATATTTTCCAGGGTTATCGGGATCCTCATAAACTCTTGGCTCTCCATCAGGTAAATGTTCCCATAAAGGAAGATACGGATTACTTGCACTGCGATGGATATATTGATTTGATTTAGCATCTTTGCTCAAAGAATTATCTCCTCCCATTGAGGCAAAACTGCAGCATAACAATAAAAACATAACTGATAACATTATGCGGTGTGTTTTAAAAACAAATAGAACATTTTTCATTTTTAACCTCATAATAAGTCCTGTGATTGAATACCTATTCGGAAATTTAATTACGGCATCTGAG
This sequence comes from uncultured Bacteroidota bacterium, assembly GCA_963770945.1. GTDB lineage: Bacteria > Bacteroidota > Ignavibacteria > UBA10030 > UBA10030 > Fen-1298. The sequence continues at coordinate 2,198 of CAVYRP010000009.1, forward strand.
ATAATTATATTAATAATTGTGAAAGTATCAAAATGGAATGAAAATCAAACCCTGTGTCTTTTTATATGTATCAATCGATAACCTCCATAAACACTTTTGTTTTTAATACTATAGCAACTATATTTGCCCCAATTACAACCGGGCATAATATATGCTTAAATTAGATACGGTTGTTAGAATACAGAAAGGAGCAAAATATGCAGGATATAGGAAAGCGATGGAGTGCGAGGAAGAAGGCGGAGCTAAGCTGCGGCATAGACCTATGCTCGCCATGCTTAATCGTACCAGACTCATTCGGTCAGCATGAGTTGTTGGTTAGGCGGCATTATTTATTTTTTGATTTGAATAAATTCAATCGGCGCACCGTTTTCTTCAATGAAGGCCACGATATTTCCTTCTGACGGACTATTGGGCTCAATGATAACTTTCTTACCCTTGATTGCCTCATAAACATCGTCCACTTCAAAAGCAATATGTGGCACAGTTTTTACAATTTCCGGTAGAGTACATTCTTTTTCATATCGCATCCACTCAATTCCGTATTCACTTTGCTCATACCCACAGTGATAAACTTTATAGTCTTTTAAATAAGCTTCACCTTTCATAGATTTATTTGTAGGGATGCCTATGTGATGATACTTTAGATTCATTTATACTCCATTTATAGTAGCCAAATATTAATGCCGCCTAACGACCGGCGCTAAGCTGCCCCAAATATTATATTAATTCTTATTCGCCTGCTTATCCTTCATCGATACCGGTTAGGTCGAGGTTGAGCGCTGGTTAGGCAGGCATCTTCTTAATTTGTTTTGCCATCTTTTAATGTCCATTTCATTAACACAATGCAATCGTATTATGACTCTATCGATTAGATAACTAATTTTATAGCTCAGGAAATGATTTTCTTTGACAGATTAAACAGATTTACCGCAACGCGGACATCGCAAGTCTGCATATCGAATAAAAAGAAGAAACCTCAACAATACAATCCATGCTGAATCCTGAGAAAATGAAAAACAAAATGATTGTTCAACATATAGACACAACTGGTTTAATGCAGAAGAAAAGTATCGGAAGACAATGACAGCAGAAGACCGATGAGCCAATACTTGCTCGAACGATACCTCTTCCAAATTTGGATAACTCTCTCTTGAATGTTTTCCATATTTATTATGCCGCCTGACATCTGATTAGACTCGCCACAGCATCCCTTCGGACACCACTAATTCGTGACTATTAGGCAATAAAAGGTCGACAAAGATACTTTGGCAAAGGGAAATGTAAAAGCAGCATCCCCACTGCAATCAATATCATTTAATTCGAATTTAAAATCAAGGAGAAGTATTCTATCACACATTAACAATGCAATCCTAGTGTGAATTAGAAAAAGGAAGATTTAAGATTACTTACAGTGCCGAGGGCGGGACTCGAACCCGCACGCCCTTTGCAGGACACAGGATTTTAAGTCCTGTGCGTCTACCAATTCCGCCACCCCGGCAAGGGTTTAAGATTTTTAGATTGCAGATTTAAGATTTAAACGAAAGTGATCCTTTTTTAAAATACATTATAATAACTACTCGCAATCTTCCATCTTAAATCATTAAATCTTCAGAGGCGCCGAGCGGATTCGAACCGCTGCATAAAGGTTTTGCAGACCTCTCCCTTACCACTTGGGTACGGCGCCGGATAGCAATAAAGAATAATAAATTAACCATCGAAAAATATTCCTTTGGCTATTCTATATTCTTTCTATATAAAGAACAAAAACCCCACTGCTTGAAGGTACTGAAGCAGCGGGGCATTTTTACGCATTTAAAGCCTGGAGCGGGAAACGGGGCTCGGACCCGCGACCTCAACCTTGGCAAGGTTGCGCTCTACCAACTGAGCTATTCCCGCATTGTATTTCAATATTACTGTTTGAACTTACGAACTAACATTAATATACCAAAAACGTCTACACTCCGCAAGAGATTTTTCTGATCTATTATCTTTGAAATCGAAAGATCAGAGCATCCGGTTTTATGGCAGCTTTCGCTTTCTTCTTTATTTCTGCCTGTCAGAAGCAAATCGGAGTAGGAGACCGCTACCGTTGCTGAGCGTTTTACTTTAAAATGCATTGAAAGAAATTTCAATAATGATCTGTGCCTGCCGTTTTCCATACTTCACCAGCACTTCAAACTCAATAAATGTTCCAAGTCCACGTACCTCATCAAGATGAATTCGTGCATTTTTATAAAGTAGAGCCGCCTTTTTTTCTCCACTACAACCTTATGACCGAACGCTGCTGTACAGATTGTATTTGTTAATTTTGGATTGGAGACAGGAACCATATTGTAATCGGAGTACTTACGGCCTTTCTTATTCGGCCGATTGTAATAGATCAATTCTGCTTTGCGAGAATTAATGATTCTTAATTTCAAGTCGACCGTGCGGAACACAATAATATATATCACGTTGATGCAGAATTCCTTTGGAACGCAATGTGAAGACTTCTCGCGGTGCGGATCGCCTCGGGTATTGATAAAATTCGAGCTTTCAATTCCAAATTCTGAGGCATAACCGATTAAAAAGAAGAAGCAGGAATGATGGAAACGATCAATGGTTGCATGCGAACTACTTGACTGCACATGATCGTATAAGTACTATTACCGGCCAATTTCAATAATTTTATATTCCAGCGTACCGGCAGGCACTTTTATTTGAACAGTTTCGCCCTGTTTCTTTCCCAGCAGTCCTTTGCCTATCGGTGAGGTAACCGAGATTTTATTCTTTTCGAAGTCAGCTTCTTCAGGTGCAACAAGCCGTACTCGATGGTCTGTTTGGTTCGCTGATCTTGAATTTTTACAAGCGAGAGAATATAGATTTTATCTGTCGGTAAAGAAGCTATATCGATGATTTGCGTTCGTGAAAGCGTTTCTTCCAGTTTAGCGATACGCAGTTCAAGGTGCTGTTGTGCTTCTTTCGCTGCATCATATTCAGCATTTTCACTCAGATCGCCGTACCCGCGTGCTTCGGCTATTTTGGCAGCCATATCGGCACGACCATTCGTCTTCATCTCGCGAAGTTCATGTTCAAGCTCCGTAAGCTTTTCACGTGTCAGATATACTTTACCGTTATTATGATCATCCATACTAACTCCTTGAAACGAAAAAAATCCCCTCAGTAAGATGTCTCTGAAGGGTGAATGCAAAAACAATAGCCACCATCCTGTGGATGATGGCTATTCTAAAATTAAAGTAGGAGATAAATCTGTGAGACGCAAGAATAATTTTACCGCTTAACTTTTTCTTTCCTTCTGCCGATTTCTTTGCATCTATCAGAATCAAATGGCCAAGTTTATCCCGCTTGGTTGTAAGATATCGTTCGTTATGCTGATTCGGATGTATCTCGAGCGGGACCCGCTCCACAACTTCAAGTCCATAACCTGTAAGGCCGATAATTTTTTTCGGATTGTTTGTCAGCAAGCGCATTTTACCGACACCGAGATCGCGGAGAATCTGTGCGCCTATTCCATAATCACGCAGGTCTGCTCGGAAACCAAGTTCTTCATTCGCTTCAACAGTATCGAATCCCTCATCCTGAAGATTGTATGCCTTCAGTTTGTTTAACAGTCCTATTCCGCGCCCTTCCTGCCGCATGTAAAGAACAATTCCGAGGCCTTCCGCTTCAATCCGCTTCATCGATGCAACTAGTTGTGCATTGCAATCGCAGCGTAAAGAACCGAACACATCGCCTGTCAGGCATTCAGAATGAACACGAACAAGTATCGGTTTCTCCGGTGAAATTTCTCCTTTAACCAGCGCAATATGATCCTTGTTATCCGTCTGACTTCTGTACAGGTATAATTTGAAACTCTCCATACTGCGAAGGAAGGTTTGTCGATACAACCCGTTTTACAAGTCTTTCACGGCGTATTCGGTACTCGATCAACGCGCGTACAGTGATAATTTTTAAATTGAATTTTTCTGCAATTTTAAATAACTGTGGAACACGCGCCATCGTTCCGTCTTCTGCAAGAATTTCGCATAATACACCTGCCGGTATCAGACCTGCGAGTTTACAAAGATCTATTACCGCTTCCGTATGACCGGCCCTGCGCAGGACACCGCCTTCCATTGCACGAAGCGGAAAAACATGACCCGGGCGGGCAAAATCGTTTGCCTGGGCTTTTGGATCAACAAGAGCGCGTACAGTAATAGAACGGTCGGATACAGAAACGCCAGTGGTTGTTCCATGAAGATAGTCAATGGAAACAGTAAACGGAGTTTCATGAAGCGATGTATTGGCATCGACCATAAGATCGAGATTCAGCTCATTAGCCCGCGCTGCAGTAATGGGCGTACAAACGACTCCGCGTCCCTCTTTAACAAAGAAGTTTATTGCTTCCGGTGTCGTTTTTTCGGCTGCAAGGACAAAATCACCCTCGTTCTCACGATCCTCATCATCCACAACAATTAGAATTTTTCCCTGCTGGAAATCTTCTATCGCATCTTCAATAGTATTAAATTTTTCTAGTGCCATTTGTAAATAAATACCGTCAATGATTATTTATTCAATCTTTTTTACCGGTTCAGACTCGGAAAGGATTGTTGAGATCGAACCTCTTTCAACTTTTATTTTAACATTGTCGGCAACCTGAACAAGAACGGTTTTCTCATCCAAGCCGGCCACAGTACCGTACATACCGCCCGATGTAATGACCTTATCGCCTTTTTTTATGCTCTCCAGCAATTTCTGGCGTTCCTTAGCCCTTTTCTGCTGGGGACGAATAATCATGAAATAAAAAATAAGAATGATGGATCCGAAGAGAATGATATTTGACATTAGGCCCGGACCGCCGTCGTTCGAAGGTTGACCCATAAGAATTGTGAAATGATGAAACATTTTATCCTCCTGTTTCTTTATTGTGAAATTGATGTTTGATGTTCTGTAAGAACCGACGCCTGCATCCGTGCAAGCATCATTGTTTTCCATTCCTTAAAACGTTTTTCAATAATTTTCTTCCGTGCTTCTTTTGCCAGCCACAAAAAGAAAGTAAGATTGTGAATCGACGCCAGTTGCAGCGCTAAAATTTCCTTTGCAATGAATAAATGCCGCAAATACGAACGTGTAAATGTTCTGCAGGTATAGCAATTGCATTCCGCATCGACCGGTGTAAAATCTGTTTTATACCGGGCATTTCGCATATTCATTGTTCCATTCCGGGTAAAGAGCATTCCATTCCTGCCGTTCCGCGTCGGTATAACACAATCGAACATGTCTATACCGCGATCGATGGATTCTAAAATATTTTCCGGCAATCCGATTCCCATAAGATATCTCGGTTTGTTTGCCGGAAGAAAATTTTCCGTAAATTCCGTTATACTGTACATTTCTTCTACCGGCTCTCCTACGGCAAGTCCGCCGATCGCATATCCGTCGAAATCCATATCGATTAATGAGCGCGCACTCATTTCCCGGATTTCAGGATACACACTTCCCTGTACTATACCGAACAATGCCTGTGAATGTCCGTAAATTGGCGGACTTTTTTCAAACATTGTTTTGCATCGTTCCGCCCATCTTACCGTCATCTCATTCGATTCTTTTGCGTATTTAAATTCGCACGGATACGGCGTGCACTCATCGAACACCATCATAATATCCGAACCAAACTGTCGTTGAATCTGAACGACATTTTCCGGAGTAAAACGTGTGCAACGATCCGTCATGGTGAGAACGAAACGTTACCCCATTTTCTTCTATCTTCCGTAAATCCGTCAGGCTAAAAACTTGAAATCCGCCGCTGTCTGTCAAGATCGGTTTTGTCCAACTCATAAAACGATGCAATCCGCCCGCCTGTTCTATGATATCCGTTCCCGGCCGGAGATAGAGATGATAGGTGTTGCCGAGAATAATTTCGGTGCCCATCTCGATCAGTTCACGCTGTTCAGTAGCCTTAACCGATCCCTGTGTTCCCACCGGCATATACACAGGCGTTTCAATCACACCATGGTCGGTTTCAATGAGACCTGCGCGGGCTTTTCCGTCTTGTGCAATACATTGATATTTCAAATGCTTCCAGCCAACAAAAAACCGCAGAAGATATTTCCTGCGGCCGAGTAAATAATATTATTTAAATTCTCTATATAAAATATAGAGAGAAAAACGACGTATGTCAACCGGTTCCTGTTTTCTCTATACTGCAATGATTTAAAACTGTAAAAACAATGATAAATACCGGCATAACTGCCGGGACATAAATAAAAAACCAAATTAATTCCCGTTGAAAGAGATAAATGCCAAGAATCGTCCCGACTGTTAAAAAAGAACTTGGAAGTAAATATCCGGCAAAATATTTTATGCCGTAATACCTGCTTCAACATTCTGCAGTGCAGAATGCAAATATTCTATGATATCATTTGCCATAATACTTCGTTCTCCTATTTTCTTTGCAGCGATGTCTCCCGATAATCCATGAAGATATACGCCAGCCCAGGCAGCTTCCGTATTTGACATTCCTTGCGCCCATAAACCTGCAATAATCCCGGAGAGCACATCGCCGGCACCGGCTGTCGCCATCCCGGGATTTCCTGTGGAATTGAGAATCGCTGAACCATCCTTTGACGCAGTAACCGTCGGAGCGCCTTTCAGAACAATTGTCATACCGTTCTTTTTTGCCATTTCGCGGGCAGCATCAATACGATGTTCATCGACATAGTTCGATGTCATTTTTGAAAGACGTGAAAATTCTCCGGCGTGCGGTGTAAGAATGAATTGCGCATTTGATGAATGAAGTTTAGGCAGGCCAAGTGCAGCAATAGCATTCAATCCATCTGCATCAACAAGTGTTTTGCCCCGATACTCATGCAAGATTTCTATAATCAATTGCTGCGTTTCGGAATTGAGTGATAATCCCGGACCTATTACTAGAACATCAGCCCATGAGAGTCTTTCACGAATTTTATTCAGCCCGGCGAGGCTGAGTGTCCCTGCGTTCGTTGCCGGCAGCGGAAACGACATTGTTTCCGTTAACTTACGTGCAAGAATCGGGTACACAGGCTCGGGTGTTCCCAGCACCACAGCACCGGCGCCGGCACGATACGCGGACTCACAACACAACGCTGCTGCTCCTGTCAATCCTTTTGAACCGGCCAAGACCATCACCTTACCTACACTGTACTTATGCGCATGGGTCGGCCTCTTTGGAAGTACCTGCTTAACATCCGATAATTCAACAAGATGTGTCCTTAAATGTTTGTCCTTTAAAATTAAATGAGGAATCCCAATATCAACTACCCGTAAAGTACCGGCCAGCTCACTTCCCTGATTACAAAGCAATCCGGACTTCAGACATCCCAATGTCACGGTCATGTTTGCCCGAACGGCACAATTCTCCACCATACCTGTTGTTCCATTAACACCGGATGGGATATCCACCGCGATAATTTTTGCATGCTGTCGATTCACCCATTTAATTACATCCACAAATGGTTTTCGTACAGAACCTGTGAAACCTGTTCCAAACATGGCATCTACAATAATATCCGGTTTGGCTAATGTCGTGAGGATCCGTTTTGAATATCGCCGGATATCAATCTGGCCGTTAGATTTCCCGGCTAATTTTTGAAGGATTTTGAAATTTGTTTTCGCATCACCTTTCAATTCAGAAGGAGGAGCCAATAACAGAACACTGATTTGAGCACAGGAATTGAAAAGCATTCTCGCCGCAACGAATCCATCGCCGCCATTATTACCTTTACCGCAAATAACAAGGATGTGTTTGGATTCGAGCGCAGAATATTCCTGCTGAATAACCTTTGCAACGCTGCATCCGGCATTTTCCATTAATAATAATCCCGGGACGCCGTATGTATTGATGGCCGTTTCATCGCACCATCTCATTTCATCAGCAGAAACTACATGTTTCATAGAAATTACTCACATTATAATTTAGAAATAACGCTGAGCATTATTTAAAATAATTGAAGGGAACAATCCAAGCAGCAGTATAAGAACGGCAAAAATTGTCAACATCGCCAGCAATAGTCTCGATTGAGTGAATTCAACACCGGTTCGTCCTTCACGGAAAAACATAAAGACAACAATACGCAAATAGTAATACGCAGACACAAAACTTGCGAGCACACCTATAATTGCCAGCCAGACCATTTTTGCTTTAATTGCTGCAAAGAAGACATAATACTTGCCGAAAAATCCGGCTAACGGCGGAACTCCGGCCAATGCGAACATAAAAACAGCCATTAATATTGCGAGTAAAGGGTTTGAATCACTCAGACCCGCATAATCGTCTATTAAGAGGTTCTGATCCTCTTCACGTTCCACAATACTGATAACGGCAAACGCGCCAAAATTTATTACTGCATAGGCGGCAATATAATACATCACACCTACCTGGCCGTCTATTGTGCCGGTAGCAATACCGGTAAGCATGTAACCGGCGTGCGCTATACTTGAATATGCCAGCATACGCTTGATGTTCGTTTGTGCAATTGCAATAATATTACCCAGTATCATTGAAGCGGCAGCAAGCACAGCGAGAAGATCGTTCACCTGTCCGCCAATGAAATCAAATGTTCGAATAAAGATTGTGATGAGAGCGGCAAATGCCGCAGCTTTTGCCCCGGTCGACATAAATGCCGTCACAGGTGTCGGTGCTCCTTCGTACACATCCGGTACCCACATATGAAATGGAACTATAGCGGCCTTAAAAGCTAAGCCTATCAATAAGAATCCGGAGCCGATAATAAACAAAATATTAGCCGATACCAGTGTGAATGTATTCCTAATCATCGTTAAATTTGTAGTGCCCGCGCCCCCGTAGATCAAGGCAATTCCATACAGCAGAAATCCGGTTGTAAAGGCACCAAGCAAAAAATATTTAAGTGCTGCTTCATTTGCCCGTTCTTTCGTGCGGATGAATCCGGCGAGTACATATAAGCAAATAGACATGAGTTCTATACCGAGGTATACAATGATTAGATCATTCGCGGACGCGATCAAGATCATACCGATAGTAGCAAACAGCAAGACGATATAGAATTCACCGCGATGATATTTCTGCCTTTCAAAGTAGTCTTTTGAAAGTATAACCGTAAAGAATGCAGCGAAACAAAAGAGCACTCCGAAGAAATTCGCGTATCCGCCATGAAGCAGCATCCCGCCAAAACTTGACCCTTCAGCTGTTTGATTTGCAGCAGCAAACACACCGGCAAAAGCCAATCCGGACAAACTTACATAGTAAACGGCAATCGGACGTGTCTTGCGAACTGCTTCCACAAGCATCGCCGCTAAGGCAGTTATGGTGACAATAATAACCGGTGCATTCGCTAATATATCATTCAGATAGGAATTCATTTTTTTATAGATATTTCGCAAGAAAATGCATAAATCATCAACAATTCAGATCATATCTTAGATTTAAATTTTCCATCGAACTAATTCTCTATTCTTCATTTTTTAATGTTCACCATAGATGTTAATTGCCACGAGCTTTAGCTCGTGGAAGAAGAAAAAAATATTTCCGGCTTTAGCCGCATCTATTTACGAAAATATGTTCCATATTTCTTGATAAATTCATTATTCTATCCAAATTCTAACGAATGGCATTATAACCTGCGGCTAAAGCCAAATCCTTGTTCCTGTTTTATTTATCCACGACGTGAACGTCGTGGCAATAATTATCTTAAAAGTAAATCTTAACACATTCAAAATACTTCTCTGTCAAATTCAATTTACAAACAGTTTGCTTACACTTATATCCTGAAAAAGAAATACCAGATAATTGCATAGATCGGAATCAGAATCGGCAGCGAATATCGTATTATATATCCGAAGAAACTGGGGCATTTCGCTCCCGATTGCTCGGCAATCGATTTTACCATGAAATTAGGCCCATTACCGATATACGTAATTGCACCAAAGAATACCGAACCGAGCGAAATCGCCTGTATATAGCGCCATGTTTGTGCTGTAATCTCCATAGCACCCGGCTGTAATGGATTTGGCAGACCAACATCGGCAGGAGTTGTCAGCCCAAGCATCAGATTCATATGCTGAACATTATCCACATTAGCTCCATGCAATCCAAATGAAGCCGTTAAGAAGTTAAGATACGTCGGTGCATTATCGAGCACACTCGACAATGCCCCGGATCCCCAGAAATATTGTCCGGGTGTCACTATGCCGATACTTGCAGCATTGAGTTCCAGCCAATCCAGTGCAGGAATCATAGTTGCAAAGATACCGGCAAAGAGAATTGCTACCTCTTTTATCGGGATAAAATTGAAATCGTTTTTCTCGTGGATTTCTTTCTTCGTCGTTACAAATGATGCAATGGCAGCACTCCACATAATCACTTCCCGCAGCATCAAAGGCGCGGGAGAATCTATAAACACTGCCGCCAGAATAATTAAGAGAAAAACAACGTTATGCAAACCCGATACTTCCGGTTCTTCAATTTCTGACGCAGTCTTCTGTGTTTTAGCAGATTCTTTTCGGAAGTTATAAACATCCAGCAGATAGAAAACAAGCAGCACCATTCCTATTGTAATCAGCCATATTCCCGAAACCCTCGGAATAATCCAGAAAAAAGGAACACCTTTTAGATAACCAAGGAAAAGCGGCGGATCGCCAATCGGCGTAAGTGCACCTCCAATATTACTAACGATAAAAATGAAGAAAACGATATGGTAACCTTTGATGCGATATTTATTCATTCGAAAAAAGGGACGGATCAGCAGCATAGAGGCACCGGTTGTTCCGAGAATATTTGCCAGAACCGCACCTGTTATTAATAATCCGACATTCCCGATAGGAGTTGATTTACCGCGTATCCGGACATGAATTCCGCCGGAGACAACAAACAGAGATCCAATGAGCGAAATAAAACTTACATATTCATAAGATGTCAAAAACAAACGAGGAACATTCTGTAATGAAAATATATAATACATAACTACTATGAATCCCAATCCAAATGTCACCAAAGGATAATTTTTCTCCCACCAATGCCTGTTGATAAAAGGCATTACGGCAATGCAAAGAAGTAAGAGAATAAATGGAGCAATGAACCATATATTCACAGGAATAATACTTACATCTTCGAGTAAATATCCGAAGATATTATAGATCATCATGAAGGCGACCGCAATAGCAGTAAATTTCCAGATTAGATTTCGCGTATGGTGTTTCATTTACTTTCCAGATTTTGTTGAAGTGAACCGGCAAATTGTATCGGCGATCCGCGCTTCACACTTTCCATTTGTTCAACAGTGTGTTTCACCAACGGAGCCGATTTGCTTAAGAATGTTTTCGGAAATACACCTATCCAGACGACAAAGATTACAATTGGAATTAAAACAGCAATCTCTCGTTTGGATAAATCTACAAGGCTGTGTCCGCCATAAAGGCCGTCAGAACGGACAGGTCCCATTATTACCCGTTGATACATCCAAAGCATATATACGGCGGAAAAGATTACGCCAAGTCCCGCAACAATTGCGAACCAGCGATTATCAAGGAGTGTCGATTTGAATGAACCGAGCATCACAAGAAACTCTCCGACGAAGCCGTTTAATCCGGGCAAACCGATTGAGGAAAGGGAGATTATCATGAGGAATGCTGCATAGACCGGCATCAGTTTCGCCACTCCGCCATAATCCGCAATCGATCTTGTATGAGTTCGATCGTAGATCATTCCGACAAGAAGGAATAGTGCGCCTGTAGAAAGTCCATGATTAATCATCTGAATAATAGCACCCTGCAAACCTTCTTCCGTCATCGAAAATATTCCAAGCATGACAAATCCCAGATGCGAGACAGAAGAATATGCAACAAGTTTTTTTATATCGGTTTGCACCATTGCAACAAGTGCACCGTAGACAATACCGATGACAGCAAGCAGACACATAAACGGCATTGCGCGCAGCGAAGCTTCTGCAAATAGCGGCAAATTAAAACGAATAAATCCGTACGTTCCCATCTTTAATAGAACACCTGCAAGGATAACGCTGCCTGCTGTCGGAGCTTCCACATGCGCATCGGGAAGCCATGTATGCAGCGGCCATACCGGCACTTTAATAGCGAAACTTAATCCGAATGCTGCAAACATCCACATCTGAAGATTCACCGGAAGCATCGGTGCAATGCGGTACAGATCGAACAAATTCGTTGTGAACTGTCCGCCGGGAACCGTAGAAGCGAAGTAACCAAGCCAAATGATGGCAACAAGCATCAATACACTGCCGAAGAGTGTGAAGAGAAAGAATTTCACAGCCGCATAAATCCGATTCGATCCTCCCCAAACTCCAATTATGAAGTACATCGGAATTAACATTGCTTCCCAGAAAATGTAGAAGAGGAACAAATCGAGAGAGGCAAAAACACCTATCATTCCTGTTTCCAGCAACAATATCATAATGGAATATCCCTTAAGCTGCTTCTCGATTGAATTCCATGTGCCTAAAAGCGCCAGCGGTGTAAGAAATGTAGTCAGAAGAATTAGAAGAAGAGACATTCCATCGATACCGACGAAATAACTTATATTCAGGTTTTCTATCCAGGCAAACTTATGCTGGAATTGGAATCCTCCTATTGCCGTATCATATCCGAAAAACAGAAAAAGAGAAACAAGAAAAGCTGCTATCGATCCGCTCAATGTGATCACTTTTATTCTTCCGATATTATCCTTGGGAAGGAAAAAGATAATAACCGCAAATATAAGCGGAAGAAAGATGGTTATTGTAAGAATGCAATCCGAATGCCATTGAATCAATTCCAGTTAAATTATTTAAATAACAGCCAGGTAATCACAAAGAGAATACCGCCGATAAAAACGACCGCATAAAATTGTGCAACACCGGTCTGAATTTTTCTGAAAGATTGCGCTATTGCACCGACAATCTTTGCCGATCCGTTCACTATTCCGTCAATTAAAGCAACATCGATGACCTTCCAAAGAATTTCCTCAGAAGTCTTCAATGCCGGTTCAATAATTGCTGCATCATACAGCTTCATCGACATAGTACTTATTGAACAACAATCGATAGACACGCGGATACCGGTGCAGGAGCGAATCTGTAATCTCGATACGCCGCAGATATACTAAACGTGCCATATAAATTCCTGCAGCTGCAATACCAACGGAGACAGCCATTAATATATATTCGGTTATACTGCCCGAATGTTCGCCCGGCAGCAATTTGTATTGAGCAGAAGAAAAAACAGGATCAAGCCAATGTTCAATTCCACTCCAATGCGGAATTCCAATAAATCCGCCGACGACAGAGAGTCCGGCAAGAATTAATAGAGGCACCGTCATCAATTTGGGTGCTTCATGCGGCTGGATATGATTACTAAAGCGTTTTTCCCCTTCAAAAGTAAGAATAACCAAGTCGAAATATATAGAATGCCGTCATCGCAGCGCCAAAGACCCCAAGCAGCCAGAGAATCCAGGAACCTTGTTCACTGCTGAATGTTTTCCAAAGAATCTCGTCCTTGCTAAAAAATCCCGCAAACGGCGGAATACCTGCAATAGCAATTGCACCGATCAGAAAAGTTTTATAGGTAACCGGAAGATATTCCTTCAATCCGCCCATTTTCCGAATATCCTGTTCATCGTGCATTGCATGAATTACTGCACCTGAACCAAGGAAAAGAAGCGCTTTAAAAAATGCATGCGTCATTAAATGGAAGATGCCTGCGCTGAAAGCTGCAACGCCCATCGCAAGAAACATATAACCGAGCTGACTGATAGTCGAATATGCAAGCACCTTTTTAATGTCGTTTTGAACCAGACCGATAGTTGCCGCAAATACTGCTGTAACCGCACCGATGACTGCCACCACTTCCATTGTAAAGGGAGAAAGAGCATAGAGGATAGAACAACGAGCGACCATATAAACACCCGCTGTTACCATGGTTGCCGCATGAATTAGTGCGCTGACCGGAGTCGGACCGGCCATTGCATCGGGCAGCCAGACATACAATGGAATCTGTGCCGACTTACCAATCGCACCGATGAAGAGAAGCAGTGTTATCCAGACAATAGTTGAATTTCCTGCTGTCAGCAGCGACGCAGCGCTGAACACGGCAGTAAAGTTGAGGCTGCCAAATGTGGAAAATATCAGCAGCATGCCGATAATAAATCCAAAGTCACCGATGCGATTAACAATAAATGCTTTCTTTGCAGCATCCCCGGTAAATTTCTTTTCGTACCAAAATCCGATAAGGAGATAGGAACAAAGTCCGACACCTTCCCATCCGAGAAAAAGAAGAAGGAAATTATCGGCGAGAACTAGATTAAGCATTGCAAAAATGAAAAGATTCATATATGCAAAGAAACGCCAGAAGCTGCGATCGTTATGCATATATCCGATTGAATAAATATGAATCAGGAATCCGACTCCTGTGACAATAAGCGTCATTAAAATGGAAAGTTGATCGATTTGATAAGCAATATTAACGCTGAATGACCCCGGCGATCCTGTAAAAGTAGAAAGCCATGTAAATACAGTAACAATCTGTCTCCGCTGCTCAGGCTCTATGTTCAACATCTGTAAAAAGATTAACGATGCAAACACGAACGACAATCCGACCGTGCCGCTCCCGATTATACCAATGAGCTTTTCATCCTTTATGCGAGGTCCTAATAGACCGAGGATGATAAATCCAAGCAGCGGGAATAGAACTATAAATGGAGCATATACAAGCATTTCTTCACTTAACCTATTTAACACACATGAGATTTTACCATTTTAGGATATTAATTTCGTCCAGATTGACCGTCTGTTTCCGCCGGAAGAGAGCAATGACAATCGCCAGACCGACTGCCGCTTCTGCGGCCGCAACAGTCATAACGAAAAATACAAACACCTGTCCTGCTGAATCGCCCAGGAATGCCGAAAAAGCAACAAAAGTCAGATTGGCGGAATTCAGCATTAACTCTATCGACATGAATACGATGATAGCATTCCGCCGTGCCACGACTCCTACTGCGCCGATAATAAACATTACAGCGCTGACGATCAGATAATACTGCAAAGGTACCATAATCAACTCAAGAATAAGGAACAAAACGTGAATAGTAATTCAATCGAGATTTCTTTTAGCCAAAGCAATCGCACCAACAATCGCCGCCGTCAGGAGCAATGAAGTTACTTCAAATGGAAACAAAAACTGCGTAAAAAGGACGCGTCCAATCGCTTCCACTGTTCCGATGTTTGTAGCTCGTGTCATATCGATTGGCTGCGTACCGTTCGGCATCATAAAAACATAAACCAATTCCATCAATACACCGAAGCCCAAACCGACAGCCACCACTTTTTTCCATGAGAAACCGTCTCTAAGGCTTCGTTCATCGCCAAGATTGAGCAGCATAATTACAAATACAAAAAGCACCATAATAGCGCCGGCATACACAAGAATCTGAATCACTGCAATAAATTGTGCATGTAAAGTCAAATATAGTGCCGCAAGGCAGAAAAAATTGACAACAAGATAGATAGCCGCAATTATCGGACTGCGCCGCGTAACAACCAGGAGTGCGGATACGATTCCGCCGAATGCAAAAATATAAAATAGAATTTCTTCGATCATGTTATCGGTCAAATATTTTTAACATGTACAGAAAGAATTATTTCTCGCGTACCCAGCGGATAAGTTCGACAAGTGTCGGCCTTTTCCCGTATGATAAGATCGCTATACGGAATATTTTTCCCGCTATCCACATCATTACTGCAATGGAGACGAGCATTAATACTATTGTTGCAAGTATTTCCCACATCGATGGCATCTGGATTGAAACACGCAGAACCATGATAGATGGAGTAAGCACGGGAATATAAGAAAGAATTTTAACTATAAGCGAGTTTGGATTTTGCAATACCAGCATCATCAGCGCGAACGGTGCAATCATAAACATACTGATGTATGCCGTTATTTGCTGTGCTTCCTGTTCTGTCGCAGCGGGAGAACCAGCGGCAACAAAAATCGCAGCATAAAACACATATCCTAGAATCGCGTACACTAGTGTAAATGCAAAATATTCCGGCTGCAAAAGATTCATATCGGTCTTTAATGCCAGGGCAACACCCATAGATGCATACACCAGCATTTGGAGCACGCCTAATCCGCTGAGACCGAGAATTTTTCCTATCATAATATCGCGAGGCCTGCAGGATGATAACAGCACTTCAATAACGCGGTTCGATTTTTCTTCTACCATACTCCGTACCAATAATTGGCCCGAAGTCAAAATCATAAAGATCAGCATCAAGAGTCCGATATACGATTTTGCAAAAGTCTCGCCAAAACTTGATTCAGATTCTTCTCCTTTTTCAGAAATTTTAATCGGTTTAATTTCAACTCGAGCAGTAAGCTTCCGAATGAGTGCCGTATCGATGCCATGCGATGACAATCTCATTTCCGTTATTACTTGTTCGATAGCTCTCGGAAAATCGTTCTTGCACTTTAAAATTACCTACATTTTTTGTCCGATATTCTACTTTGCCGCTGTCAAATACTGTCTGCTGGAATAGAGAATATATCCTTCAAGAGCATCCGATGCAACTAACCGAGCGCCTTCTGCACGAGCTTCTTCTAGTGATCCTTCCGAGAGAAATATTACGCAGGATATAATTCGGCTGATCATTCTTCAAGCGATACTCGCGGTCAAGTTTTTCACCTAACGGCTGTACTAACTTTTGTGTTCCATCGATAATCCCGATTCGAACCGATTCATTATCTGCTTTAGAAACAAAAACCGCAGGTAATATCGCCATCGCCCCGATAATAACCGGCATCAAGAATGAGAGAAATGATGAATGCCTTCGATTTCACCTTTTCCATGAATTCCCACAAAGCAACTTGGAGAGCTTTCGATTTCATGGCTGCGCCTCACTTGACTGTTTCGCCATCATTTCCTTTCCAACTTTTTTCTTTATCTGAATAAATCGAAAACCAGTAAAGAGTATAACCGCTAAAAAGATTGCATACGTACCTAAGTATTGCGTGTTATTGAATCCATAGACAATCATGAAACCAAATGCCAAGATTACGACTCCGATCAATGAAAAAAACGCTTTGCGAACTTTTCCATCCTGAAAAAGCTGTTTCCATGTTAGTTCCAGTGGTAAAAATGGAATTTGTTTTTCGTTTGCATGCTTCAATCTTTTCTGGACCACCAACAACATTGATAAATATTGAATTCAGCGATGGCTCGACAATTTCATATTTACGCAGTAATAATTTACCATTGAGATTCGCAAGCAATTCGGTACTTTTAGAGATATCTGCTAATTCAAGTTCTGCATAATTTTGGTAGACATCAGCTCTTTGAACATAAGGAACATCTTTGAGGAATTCTCCATTTCCCTCAAACTCAAGATGCACCGAATTGGTTCCATAGTGCTTCTTTATTTCACTCAACTCTCCGCTTAGTACCAGCTTCCCTTTGTTGATCAGACAGATATTGTCGCACATTTTTTCTACCTGTTCCATCTGATGAGTAGAGAATATAATAGCAACACCTTTCTGACGAAGTTCCATTAAAATGTCTTTTAAAAGAATTTGATTTACAGGATCGAGGCCCGTGAATGGCTCATCAAGAATGAGCAGCCGGGGATTGTGCAAAATAGAAATAATGAGTTGAACTTTCTGCTGATTTCCTTTTGAGAGCTCCTCAACTTTTCGGTGATATTCATTCTTCAATCCGAATCTCTCCAGCCAATAAAACGCCAAAGGTTTAGCTTGCTTTGGTGATAACCCTTTTAAAGCCGCAAAGTAAAGAATTGTACTGATGATTTTACTTTTGCGGTACAGTCCCCGCTCTTCCGGCAAGTACCCGACGATATTCCATGTTTTGTTCGTGAATGGTTCCCCGTCAAAATAGATTTCCCCTTTGTCCGGCTGGATAATATTAAGGATAGATCTTATGATAGTAGTTTTACCGGCACCGTTGGGCCCAAGCAGACCGAACAATTCACCGCGTTTTACTTCTAATGACACTCCGTCAACTGCCACGACACTATCATATTCTTTTCTCAGATTTATTACTTTAAGCATATCAGAAACCTCTAAAGTTAAAATTCATAAAGCTGACAACAAGAATCCATTATCTCCGATATTCTTCATTATAATTCTTTAAAATGTCAAGGAGTATTCCGATAAATCATTCGAGGGAATGGTATTGTCTCGCGCACATGCTCTGTACCGCAAATCCAGCCGACTGTTCGTTCAACCCCGAGTCCAAATCCTGCATGAGGTACACTCCCGAAACGGCGCAAATCAAGATACCACTCAAATGCTTCCTGCGGAAGTTTATGCTTTTTGATTCGCTCCAGTAAAATATCCAGATCATCTTCACGCTGGCTGCCGCCGATAATTTCTCCGTAACCCTCAGGCGCCAGCACATCGACAGCGAGGGCAAGTTTAGGATTCTCCGGATCGCGTTTCATATAGAACGCCTTCACTTCTGAGGGATAACGATGTACCATTACCGGGCGATCGAACTGTTCAGAAACGACAGTCTCATCCGTTCCGCCCAAATCATTTCCCCATTCGAACGGCAATCCTTTATCGTGAAGTATTTTAACCGCTTCATCGTATGTGATACGCGGCAGCGGCTTCTTTACATTTTGCAGTTTTGTTATATCACGTTCCAGTACTTTTAATTCTGCGGAACAGTCTTTTAAAACATTTTGCACAATATATTCCAGAAAATCTTCCGCAAGATCCATATCATCGTTCAGATCGTTAAATGCGACTTCCGGCTCAACCATCCAGAACTCTGTAAGGTGACGGCGTGTCTTTGATTTTTCCGCGCGGAATGTCGGCCCAAAGCAATACACTTTACCGAGCGCCATTGCGCTTGCTTCCGCATAGAGCTGTCCGGACTGGGTCAGGTATGCTTTGCCAAGGTCGAAGTAATCCGTTTCAAACAGGGTCGAAGTGCCTTCACATGCCGCCGGGGTTAAAATCGGTGAATCGACAAGCGTAAATCCGCGCCCATCAAAGAAATCGCGGATAGCCTTAATAACCCTGTGCCGTATCCGCATTATTGCATGCTGCCGCGAAGACCGCAGCCAAAGATGCCTCCGATCGGCAAGAAATTCAATACCGTG
Source organism: uncultured Bacteroidota bacterium (assembly GCA_963770945.1). Lineage (GTDB taxonomy): Bacteria > Bacteroidota > Ignavibacteria > UBA10030 > UBA10030 > Fen-1298. The sequence continues at coordinate 21,319 of CAVYRP010000009.1, forward strand.
CTCCTTGGGAGTTATCGGATATTCATGTGCTATTTGATATATACGAGGAATATCAGAAAGCTCCATTTCAAAACCGCCGGGCGCACGCGGTTCTTTTTTTATCTTTCCTTTAATTGATAGAGAGGATTCCTGAGTAAGTGCATCGAATTTTTCAAAAACTTCATCCGGTACTCCGCCCTTTACCATAACGGATTGAATCACTCCGGTCCCATCCCGCAGGAGTAAAAATCGGACTTTACCACTCGAACGCTTATTATTCAGCCATCCATGCAGTTGAACTTCTTCGCCTACATGCTGCCCCAATTGATCAATATAGACACGTGCCATTGTTTTTTCATTCAAATTGTGAGAAAATAAATGCTTGAAGAATATAGCTAACTAATAAGACTTGTTCAATCGGATACGAATAATTAATGAACGCAGGCCGATACACCACTCTCCGGCAGTTGATCCCATTACTTGATCAAGATAAATTTCTTAGTTTGTATAAAATTTCCGGCCTGAAGACGATAAAAATACACGCCGCTTGTAAGGCCGGAACCGTCGAATTGCACAGTGTAATTACCTGCAGGTTTTTTTTCATTCACAAGCGTCGATACAACCTGTCCTAAAATACCGTATACTATTAACTTAACATATGAAGGCTCCGGGATTTCATACCGTATTGTCGTCCTGGGATTGAAGGGATTTGGATAATTCTGAAACAAGGAGTATCCACGAAACATAACGATGTCGTTTTTAGATTCTACTCCGACGACAATATTGTCTCTAGCAGCAGTGAGAGTTGAGAGTGCAAATGCGGCATAACCGGATTCTGCTTGAAGCACCGTAGAATCATCACATTGCCCTTGACGCCATTGTGCAAGGAGCGTTTCTGCTTTTGTTAAGATAGTATCCTCTGCTTGAAAAATATCATTTAATAATCCACCGCCATTATCATTTCGCATGTAAAAGGATTTAAAGTATCCAGGCCACTCTGATCCACCCCAAATCTTTGTATAGATTTCATTAGAGGTACTACTCAAAGAAAGCATCATCAGCGAATCCTCTATCTGAGGCGGCACAGAACCAACAATCCAATACGGGATTGCAATTCCTGTGGCAGGATTGCCCAGGACTGACCAAAAGGTAGACATCCGGACAGGTTCTCCTGGAAGGATGCCTTGAATTACGGCACATGCAACAGACGATACGTTACATATCGTTTCCTCAGCCAGTATATACCCATACGGAACACCTTCAATATTTCTATTGAAAGGAATTGAATATGGAATTCCATTTGTGTCAGCGAAATCCCTCATTTGATACCGTAAAATGCTCTTCACCGTTATAGAGTCACCATTATAAAAGTCCTCGAAAAGAGCATTCGACCGCTTGTATCTCAGTCGTCCTGTATCGCCTTGGCCGGCAATGCTGAAGTTCGTGCGCAGAACATAACCCCTCAGCGAATCGGCGGCATTATATTCCCAATAATTGTCACCGCTTGTTTCATAAATTGCAGCGGCGCCTGTAGAATCCATGACGGCAAAACATGCAATTGTCCGGCGTCCGGTGATATTTGTGCTGTCAAGAAGTTTTTTAAAATCGGACACCGAAGCACATGTGCCTGCTGCATAGGTCATAAATTCCCCATTAAATAGACCCGACGATGTCCCGTTAAGATCATAAAGTACAGAATTGAGAATCGCAAAACCACGTTCATTAAGACTTATCCAGCTGTTCTTGTTGTTATCGACATCAATTAGCGCAAGAAATTTATATCTGTATTCAGTGTTAAGGGACATGACGCTGGTACGATAATCGGCATCACGTACTTTCCATATCATAGGACGCCCATCTTTCGTCGCTTTGCCACATGCCACTCCGATAGTACAATCTTCTTTTAAGCCGCTATTAACGAGTTCGTTTGAGAATAGTTGTTGTGCAGTTAAATATTGATAGACCAGGAAAAAAATAATTGCAAATATACAATCTTTCTTCATCTCTATCTCATTTCTCTGGATCGCAAAGACAATTTGCCTCTGATCCCAGGCAAAATTTATAATGTCGTTTATTTATTTGTAACGTGTATTTAACCGCCTGCTGTTTTGCATTCGCTAAGATTGTAGTGACAGCAATATAGAACGCCACTTTCTGTGCGATACATAAGTGTAAACGGTACCCGATATAATACACGTTGGCGGTGCATCATGAAGCCGATAAGTTATTTATCTTGATTTGATCCTACAACGGCTGACCTTCTTTATGTTCATCCGAAAGTTCAATAAACTTCGCATCTTGAACATCTTTATAGTTTTCTTTCGGCTTGGGCGGCGTTTCCGGCTGATCAAAGCGCGGAGATTTGCTTGATGATCTCTGCAATGTCCTTATAATTCCCCTTACAAGTGTTAGTATAAAATAAATTACAAATGCAGCTGCGGCGAGCAAGATTATTAAAAATCTTATCATATCACTTCTGTACCAGCGGATTGTAATACTCGACCGGCGCTTTATTCGGGCGAAGAATCTGAGCTAAAAGATCTTCAAAATGATCGTTGTTGTTTACAAAATCGATTTCGGTAGCTTTTACAATCAATAACGGCGTTGATTTATAACGAAAGAAAAAATAGTTATATGCTTCGTTAAGTTCCTTGATATACTCCATCGACAAGCTCTTTTCCATCTCACGCCCGCGTTTTCTGATGTTTTCCATCAGACGATCGACACTTGACTGGAGATAGATTACCAGATCAGGAGGCGGGATAGTCTTTTCGATCGTTGTCAATAAGTTTTCATACAGCTTCAGCTCGTCGTCGCGCAATGTGAGGTATGCAAATATTTTGTCTTTTTCAAAAATGTAATCGGAAACGATATGGGAATGAAAAAGATCCGCCTGGAACAATTCCTGCTGCTGCCTGTACCGGTTGAGAAGAAAGAATATTTGCGTTTGAAAAGCATAGTGCTCAGGGTCCTCGTAAAATCTTGACAAAAAAGGATTCTCTTCAAAATTTTCCTGTACGAAGCGCGCGTTCAGGCGTTCCGATAACATGCGTGCAAGCGAAGTTTTACCTGCACCGATAACACCTTCAATGGCAATGTAATGAATTTCGGAAGAGAGCTGCACTGCCTATACCCTTACCTGCAGGTTCAAAGGAGGACTAATTTTACGCACAACACTCGTATCCGAGCAGCGCCTCAGAAGTTCTGTCATACTGAGACGCTGCATAGGATCAAGAAAATTTTCAGCTATTTCCTTCATCGGCACAAGAACAAATCTCCGGTTGGCTATTTCAGGATGGGGTAAATGCAATTTTTCATCATTGTACACTTCGCTGCCGTAATATAGTATATCAAGATCGATTTCCCTCGGACCCCAATGTTCACTATACTTTCTACCGAGAGAATTTTCTATTTCCTTGAGTCTCCGGAGTAAATCCTGCGGTGATAATGTCGATTCCAGCTCGGCCACCATATTTAGAAATTGCGGCTGTTCTTTATTGCCTACCGGTTCTGTTTCATATACCGATGAATATTTCTTCATAAATATATTTTCTGAATTTGCTATCTCAACCAACGCTTGATGCAAATAATTTGCCCGGTCGCCAAGATTTGAGCCTATTCCGATAAAGATCCGAACCATCCTGCCGCCTATTTTCGCGTCTCTGTGAGTTCCACTTCTACGTAATCGATTACGCCTCTTACAGGAGCACCCGGTTTGCGAACCCGTACTGTCACTGAATTTACTTTAGAAAAATTCTTCAGGATGCCTCTCCCTATGGAACTTGCCAGCGATTCAAGAAGAAAATGGTTCTTGTCCAAAACCAGCGTGCGAATACAGTCATATACACGTTCATAATTGACCGTATCATGGAGGTTATCGCTCTTTGCTCCGCGTTTAAGATCGCAATGCAGATCAACATCCACTTCGAACTTACCGCCGAGATTCTGTTCATCCGTCAGAACTCCATGATATGCATAAAAAACAGCGTTGTGGAGACGAATGATGCCAAAATTATTTTTCTTTTTAGCCGTCATAAAATATTCTTTTTCAAGATAAAAGAATATAGAGAACCAATACCCGAAAGGCAATTTAACGGGTCTGGAACTTTTTTACTGCGTAAATCAATCGCCGAACCACGGTTGCTTTTCCAAGTATCTCCATCATCTCGAAAAGGCCGGGGCCAATCGTTTTTCCGGAAAGTGCCAGCCGCACCGGATGAATGAGTTTGCTCGGTTTAATATTCAGCTCTTCGGATAATTGCCGCAGCTCAGATTCGATGGATGCATGGGAATATTCATGCAATGCTTCAATTCGGCCGGCGAATAATTTGAGGCGTTCGCATGATTCCGGTTCCCAGTTCTTTTTAAAACCTGCTTCATCAAACGATTCCGGATCCTGGAAAAAATACGCGCTGCTATCGGCTAAATCCTGCGGAAAGATCAAACGTTCTTTCATCAATCCTATAACCTTAAAAAGATACTGCTCATCAATATTCGTCCACCCTTTTAATTTGAGATGTGGGTCGATAAGCTGCGCGAGATCTTCGTTGGATTTGAGTTTTATATGCTGCTGATTAAGCCAGTTTAATTTTTCTACATTGAATACCGCACCCGACTTACTGACACGTTCCAGAGAAAATTCCTTGATCAATTGATCCATAAAAAATACTTCCCGCTCATCACCGGGATTCCAGCCTAAAAATGCGATAAAATTAATAATCGCTTCCTTCAGGTATCCTTTTGCACGATAATCTTCAACGGCAACATCACCCTGACGCTTGCTCAACTTGGATTTATCAGGATTAAGTAATAACGGAAGATGAACATATACCGGTATCTCCCAGCCAAAATACCGATAAAGTAAAATATGCTTCGGAACGCTTGATAACCATTCTTCACCGCGGATAATGTGTGTAATACCCATAAGATGATCATCCACCACAACCGCAAGATGATACGTGGGATATCCATCCGATTTGATAAGCACCTGATCATCCAGTATTTTATGCGCGATAGTTACATTTCCTCGTATAACGTCTTCAAAGGTCATCTCTCCATCAAGCGGTATCTTCATCCGGACAACATGTCGTTCACCTGCTGCTGCACGTTTTTCAGTTTCTGCAGGAGATAAGTCCCTGCAATGACGATCGTAGGACGGCGATTGTTTCAAAGCCATCTGTTTCTTCCGAACCTCGTCCAGCCTTTCTGAAGTACAGAAGCAGTAATACGCCTTATCGGAACTGATCAATTTTTTTGCATATTGGTGATACAAATCTAATCGCTGAGACTGGATGTACGGACCGAAACCGCCGTCCCGATCAGGGCCTTCATCATAAACCACACCTGCCCACTTTAAAGTCTCAATAAGATTATCAACGGCACCTTCGACTTTTCGTGATTGGTCTGTATCTTCAATGCGAAGAATAAATTTACCGTCATTATGCTTCGCAAAAAGGAAGTTATAAAGTGCTGTGCGCAGACCCCCGATGTGCAGGTATCCGGTCGGGCTTGGTGCAAATCGAACACGAACCTGTTTTTCCATAAACCTTCACTTTTCTGATACAAAAAAAGCGTCCCGAAGACTCGAGACGCCTGTATATCTTTCAGGACTACCAATCAATTTAATTCCCGATGTTCATATCCATCGGGACTCTATAAGCGGAGAGAGAGGGATTCCTCCTTCCGTAGGAATGCCTTCGGCAGAAGGAGTCCCTTCGGGAGAACCCTCGATAGCAGTTACCCACTATGCAGGTTTAGTCCGATTCCGCCTTAGCGGAATCGCGATCTCGTGGCGCTCATTGCGCCACGGACAAACCTTTCTCCTTCCACATCTCAATGAACTCTGCAATCCATTTTCTTCCGCTTGGACTCTTCAACCAGGTTTCCCTCTTCATCGCTTCGGATCGCGTCTCGTAAAATTCCCGGTATAGCAATATCCAAGGTCTATACGCTTTCGTCGATCGGACATATCCGTTATTATGCCGACGTAACCGATTTTCAGCGTCTTCTGTAGAACCAACATATGATCGCTCTGATGATTCCGACCATAACAAATAAACACAATAACTCATCTTAAAAGCGGAGAGAGAGGGATTCGAACCCTCGATAGCAGTTACCCACTATGCAGGTTTAGCAAACCTGTGCCTTCAGCCACTCGGCCATCTCTCCGAGCTGAATTCATTATAATAATTAAACGAAAAGAACACGCAAAAGCAATTTTACGGATGAAACGACTTAGTCTCCCAACCGAAGTCCGGCTGCTTTATAACGGGACATAGTTGAGCGGAGAGCGAGGGATTCGAACCCCCGATAGCCCGGAGGCTATAACGGTTTTCAAGACCGCCGCTTTCGACCACTCAGCCAGCTCTCCAAAATAATTTCAAATAATTCCTTTTCCCTTTAACCAATTATATCCATCTATACTCTTAAAAAATAATTCTCTTTTCCTGGCATCATGAATATTATCGTATTCTTCAAAATAATGTAATACTAATGGCCGCCTGCTATCTGTCGATTTGACTTTTCCCTTGTTATGATCCTTTACACGATTTTCTATGTATCTCGTTCTTCCGTAATAATATTTGCCATCTTTCAGGCTTTTTAATATATATGCAAAAGGCATTTCCCATTTATTCCTATAACGGTTTTTGGCGAAGCCACCACTACGTGGCAAGACCGCCGCTTTTGCCGTAGGCACCGCTACGCGGCGACCACTCAGCCAGCTCTCCATATAGATACTTACAAATTGAATCCAATCTATGCAATAAGATACGGAAAGATGAAACCTGATGCAAGAATGGGTAATGATAGCAATATTAAAAGTAACTACTTAATTAATATCGGATTTCTTTTCTTTTGTATGCCGTAATTGATAGGACACCAAACATATTGCCAATCCAAGCATGCCTCCAGTAATATCTATTCCGACATCAATAACCGAAGATGTTCGTGATTCGACAAACCATTGATGTAATTCGTCTGATGCTGCAATGCCGACAATAATTATCAATGAGTATAATGCCCAGTGCCAATGTCCTTTTAAATTGAAAGTGTTGCGAAATGAATGGAAGAGCAAAAGGCTCATAATACAATACTCTATCATATGGGCTGCTTTACGGACAAAATAATGGATGATATCAATATCGTGCGCACTTATATGCGGCGAAAGGAATCGAAGAAGCCGTTCTAGAATTCGAGAAGTATTTTCTGATGAAAATGCATCCGTTGATAATAGAAAAATACAACATACCCAGAGAACGACCGGAGACCAGATTTTTACTATATTTAGAGTTCTATTCATGATAAAAAAGGAACCTTATTTTTGTTATTCATAGTTATTGTGCAAGCATCATCAAGACAGCATCCATTCTTCCAAGCGGTGCCGAAAGTTGAACTCCCTGTACTTCATCGCGGATCTGTCTATAGGTCTCCTTAGCAATTTTCACACCTTCCAGAAAAGCATCTTCTTTCGTTGTTGTTTTTTTCATTCGTTCCATGATATCAGCAGGCACGGAGGCGCCAGGCACCTCATTATTCATAAATTCTGCATTTCGATAAGATACGAGCGGCCATATCCCGCAAAGAACCGGCAGCTTGATGTGCTCAATTCGCTTAAGGAATTTTTCAAGAATTTTCAGATCGAAAACCGGCTGCGTAATCATATACTCAGCTCCCGCTTGAATCTTCCATTCGAGGCGGTGCAGTTCTTCATCAAGATTGATTGCGCCCGGATTCACTCCGACCCCTAAAGAGAATCCCGTCGGTTCGCCAATAGGATTGCCGGCGAAATCGATTCCATGATTCAGACGATTAATCAAATTTGTGAGGCCTATGGAATCCACATCAAAAACTGCAGTGGCATCGGGATAATTGCCTAATTTTGGAGGGTCGCCGGTAACTGCCAAAATATTCCTGATTCCAAGCGCCCATGCTCCAAGCAGATCCGACTGCATTCCGATAATATTGCGGTCACGGCAAGCCATATGAAGTACAGGTTCGATCCCGACTTTCTCATGAATTTGTACTGCCATAGCCAATGCCGACATCCGCGCCGATGCGCGCGGACCATCCGGAATATTGATGGCATCGATACCGTTTTCGAATAATGTCTTCGCCTTCGCGATCTCCCTTTCTGCCGAGATCCCTTTGGGAGAAACAAGTTCGACAAGCTTGACAAACTCATTTGAAACTAGTTTTTTTGATAGGCGGGACTTCTCTTCTTTCTGATATATATGTACTTGCCCGGGTTCTTCAATTTTAAGTGCTTCAACTTTCACGTCCATCCGCTTTGACGGCTGTAATGCATGCACTGCGCGCCGAATCGCTTTGATATGCGCTGGATTCGTTCCACAGCATCCTCCAACAATCGATGCACCCGTCTGAATAAACCGTTTTGCGTATTCTGCCATATATTCCGGCGAAGTCATATAGAGATTTCTTCCGCCGATATTCTGCGGCAAGCCCGCATTAGGCTGGACCGAAAGCGGCAGCGTTGTCAATTCCCGCAAACGCTCTAATGCTTCCAACATTAACCGCGGGCCTTCCGAACAATTCATGCCTATTGCATCTACATTATACGGAATGAGCCCCTCTACAAACCGCTGGAGCGTATCACCTGAAAGAAGATTACCTTCGCTGTTTATTGTCACTTGTGCCAGAATAGGAATATCCGCGTTTAATTCTCTTGCTGCTTTCACACCCTGGATTAGTTCCTCTACCAGACTAAAAGTCTCGAAAACAATGAGGTCTACGCCGCCATCTATCAATCCTTTGATCTGCTCCGCAAAAGCATCTCTTGCCCCGGTAAATGATAACTTGCCAAGCGGCTCTATTTGAACACGAAGCGGCCCAACCGAACCGGCAACCAGTGCCGAATCTCTCGCGACAGATTTTGCCAATTGCGCTCCCCTATAATTGACCTCATATACTTTTGACTCGAGCCCATGAGGTGTGAGGGCAAATCTATTGGCTCCAAAAGTATTTGTTTCGATTACATCTGCGCCGGCGTTAACATAATCCCTGTGCAGCTCTGTCACCAATTCCGGATTGATCAGATTTAACTCTTCAAAGCACCGATTGATATAGATGCCCTTATCGTAGAGATACGTTCCGGTACCGCCGTCAAAAACAATAATTTCACTTTTAAGCTGTTCTTTGAAAGATTTCATTCTACGGATTTCAAACAGGAATGATTTAGCTCATTTATTATAAAATAGGGAAAATTTTGCCGCCCTTCAAACGTACTGCCGGAAAAAATAAGGACGAACAAAAACGTGTTTCAATAATAACACATTGAATGCTAATGTTGTTCCCTTTTTAACAGAACCTGCTTCACTTCTTCAAGCTGTTGCACCGTATTCACACCCATAATCTCTTCTACCTGTTTTGCCTTTAACGCCGAGACTTTCCATTGCTGCGACCAGAAATGCCCGAAAACATCTGTGAGATAGTATTCATTTTGAACATTCTGCGGTGTGATATATTGCAATGCTGTAAATAATTTTTGTCTATTGAATATATAAATGCCGGAATTTATCTCCTTCACCCGGCGTTCTTCTTCAGTCGCATCCTTATGCTCGACTATTCGTTTTACTGAATTGTCCTTATTGCGAATAATGCGGCCGTATCCTGTCGGATCGGAAAAATCAGCGGTCAATATGGTTGCAGACGCATCCGTTTGATGATGATGGCTCATGAGTTTCTGCATACTTTCGGCAGTTAACAGCGGAACGTCTCCCGATAAAATCACAACATCTCCGTCAAATGTTTCAAGCGCCCTTTTCGTCTGCATTATCGCATGACCTGTTCCGAGCTGTTCCGCCTGTATAACTATCTCAACATTCGGATGAGAATTTTGGAGAGAACGAATTACCGTATCACGCTGGTATCCGACGATCACTATCACACGAGCAGCTTTTAATACCATTGCAAGATCAACAACATAGTGAACCATCGGTTTACCGAGTACTTTGTACATCACCTTGGCTTTGGATGCATCTTTCATGCGTGTTCCCTTGCCGGCAGCCATAATAACTACTGCAAGAGGACGCTCGATTTGAGGTATATCATTTTTTGTCATTTATTTTAGCTTATTGGAATAAGAATGTTGTCGATTAGACGAGTAGATCCAAACCGTACTGCAAGCGCTATTAAAATTTCAGGCTGATTGATATTTTCCGTTTCGGAAAAATTTACGGGATCGATAAACGAGACGTAATCAATTTGTGTCGGTGCACCTGATTGGATAATATTCAGCATTTCCTTCCGTAATGATGCAATCGACCGCTCACCTTGCCGGATCCGCTCTTGCTGCATATTGAAGTGAACGGAATAGCACCGATGCATTCTTTCGTCTCGGTTTCATTTAAGTAAATGTTGCGTGAACTCATTGCCAAACCGTCCGTTTCGCGAACAATAGGTGCAATGACAATATCGACGTCGAAGTTTAAATCCCTAATCATCTTTCGGATGATAAAGGCCTGCTGCGCATCTTTTTGGCCAAATATTGCAATATGCGGCTTTGTGATATTTAAGAATTTTCGCTACAACTGTTGTTACACCTCTAAAATGTTTGGGGCGAAACTTTCCTTCCAGGATATTTGATGCTTCTCCTGACTTCAACGATGCTATCGAATCCTTTTGGATACATTTCCTCTACATCAGGATAGAAGATAATGCCCGATCCGGCCGCTTGGGCAACAGTTTTATCACGTTCGAAATCTCTGGGATAACGAGTAAAATCTTCATTCGGACCAAATTGTGCCGGATTAACAAAGATCGTAGTGATGACAATATCTGCGAGAGAGCCGGCACGTTCGATAAGACTTGTATGCCCTTTATGTAAATATCCCATAGTCGGGACAACCGCAATTTTCTTACCTTCAAACCGGAATTTTTCGGAAATTTCCTGAATTTCCCGGATAGTTTTTAGAATTCGGACAGGCGAGTCGGACTTCATCGATCAGCCTACGAGATGACGCAGCAATTTTGTGATTGTTTCCTTAAGCTCCTTGCGATGCACAATTAAGTCAACGAATCCTTTATCCAGAAGAAATTCTGAACGCTGAAATCCTTTTGGCAAATCCTTTCCAATCGTTTGTTTGATGACACGCGGACCGGCAAAACCGATTAACGCTGCAGGTTCGGCAATGTGTATATCGCCAAGCATGGCATAGCTTGCCGTAACGCCGCCTGTTGTCGGATCCGTAAGTACAGAAATATACGGAACGCCTGCATCGGAAAGCTGCGCAAGCTTTGCGCTCATTTTTGCCATCTGCATCAGCGATAAGGCGCCTTCCATCATCCGTGCTCCGCCTGTAGATGAAATAATGATTAACGGTTCTCTTTTTTTACGTGCGACTTCTGTCGCGCGGGCGATTTTCTCGCCAACCACAGAACCCATGCTTCCGCCGATGAAAGCAAAATCCATACACGCTACCACTACCGGGATTCCATTTATCGTCCCTTCACATGTTCTTACCGCATCAAAGAGCTTAGTTTTCTTTATGCTTGTGGAAATACGTGCTGCATATGGTTTCGTATCTACAAATCCCAGCGGATCGACGGATTGCATTTTTTTATCCATTTCTGTGAAATTCCCGCCATCCAGTATTATCTCGAAATACTCTTTACTGCCGATACGAAAATGGAAATTGCATTTGGGGCATGTGAACAAATTCTGTTCTAATTGTTTTTTATGGATAATCTCGCTGCAGCCATTGCACTTTGTCCACATGCCGTCAGGAATGTCTTTCTTTTGCCCATCCGAGGAGATATTTTCTTTAGATCGTTTGAACCAAGCCATATATATTTCCTTCAGCTATCCTTTATCAATTTATTGCGTTTTTTCACGCTTCCGGATGATAAAATCTTTCAAGTACATCGGTTCCAGATTTTCAGGTGCATTCTTCACACCATTCTTTAGTTTTTCGATTGCAATACGAGCTATTAAGTCCCCACGACAATATGAGAGAATATTGTCAATAACTCCACTTTTATCTGTAAACTTCTTTACCTCATCAATTCGATCGGTGATTATTGTCGTTTCCTGATCAACGTTAGAAAGCGCCGAAGTAAGACTTCCGATTTGAACGGGAAGAAATTCACAGCAGGTACCGTTCGTTCTTTCGTACCCGCCGAAATAGTAATCCCCCTGTTTAGCATCAACGGAAACAATGACCCGGCTGGTCTGCGGATGGGATACAAATACCGCCTCTGCCACAGATTCAAAAGTTGAGACCGCAATAAGAGGCTTGCCACTTGCGTAGCATAATCCTTTTGCAGTGCTCAATCCTATCCGGAGCCCCGTAAAAGACCCAGGGCCGATTGAAACTGCTACACCGTCTATCTGTGATAATGTGATTTTCTGATCATCGCATATTTCCTGAATTAATGTCAATAATTTCTCCGAACGAATATGCGATTCTATGAGAGAGCGCTCGGCATGCATACCTGCATCGTTCACCAAGCCGACAGAACATGCTGCAGACGATGTTTCAATTCCGAGAACCGTCATTGTTTTCCTGCTTCATTAATTTCGATCAGCCGTTCGTTTTCGCAGGTTCCTAATGATAAACGGACATCGTATCTTCGTACAGGCAGCAGGTCGCCCAGCATTTCCGCCCATTCAACGAGACAAATACCATCTCCATTAAGCAACTCTTCATATCCAAGGTCATACAATTCAGAAAGCGATTTTACCCGGTATAAATCAAAATGATACATAAATATTTCATTTCCGTTTTTATCTACACCGTCGTACCTGTTGAGAATAACGAAAGACGGACTTGTCGCCGGTGTACGTGCTTTTAAAGGCAAGGCATACTCCTTTGACAAACTGCGTTTTTCCGCTTCCTAAATCGCCATATAACGCTACTATATCCCCGCGCTGAAGGCCGTTTGCAAACGCGCCTGCATAGGAAATGGTTTCTTCTGTCGATGTAGTTGTACGTGTAACGATCATCTTCGTTTAAGCTTCACAACCGGTAAAATCATTTCCTCCAGTGAAACACCGCCATGCTGGAAACTGTCGCGGTACTGGCTTAGGTACTTGTTATATTCTGTTGGATATACAAAGAAGTAGTCTTCTTTTGCCATTACATAATTTGTCGTCACACTACCCCGCGGTAATCTGTACTCTGAAGGACTTTTTACAAAGATCGCGTGTTTTTCGTCCACCTTCAGATTTCTGCCGAATTTAAACCGCAGATTTACCGACGCTTCCCGATCACCGATTACTTTCGAACCGCGCATACAGCGTACGCTTCCATGATCCGTCGTCAAAATGATCTTTACATTCTTCTGCGTTGAAAGTGTTTTAAGCATGCCAAAAAGTGAAGAGTGCTGAAACCATGAACGCGTAAGAGAACGATATGCTGCGTCATCCGGAGCTATTTCTTTTAAGAGCGGCGAGTCCGAGCGCCCATGTGCAAGCATATCGATAAAATTTACAACAACAGATGTCAATCGGCTTTTTGTATAAGAAAGAATATTCCCTTCAAACTGCCTGCCGAATTCTGCATCTAAAATTTTTATATACTTCGATTCCGGTTTTAACTGGATACGTTTACGTTTCAGGAGTTCATCGATTAACTGATGTTCATATCTGTTCCGGCTGCTTTCATCATCGTCTTCAGACGACCATATTTCGGGAAACTGTTTTTCAATTTCGGCCGGAAAGTATCCGCTAAAAATTGCATTGCGTGCATACGGAGTAGCGGTCGGAAGAATGCTAAAATAATACTGTTTTTGAAAAGTAAAGTATTCTGACAGCAATTCCTCCATGATGAGCCATTGATCAAGCCGCAGGCAATCGATTACAAAGAAAAATACCGAGGTATTATCGTCCAGCTCGGGAATCACGCACCGTTCCACAATATCCGGCGAGAGCATTATCGGACGTTTCGGATCATCGATCCATCGACGATAGTTGCGTTCGATATATTTTCCAAACTCTGCATTACATTCGCGCTTCTGATCTTGAATTGTTTGCCGCAGCCCTAATTCAGGATGATCGTCCAACTCCATATCCCAGTTTGTAACTTTAATATACAGGTCAATCCAGTCGTTCTCGGTAAGAGGGGTATTCAGTGTAATATTTATATTTTGAAATTCTTTTATGTAATCTCTTGAGACCTGTGCACCGGATATTTTCTTCGATTCCAGAATTTTTTTGCACGCCATAAGAATCTGGCTGGGATTCACCGGTTTCACCAAATAATCCGTGATTTTACTGCCGATTGCTTCCTCCATCAAACTCTCTGTTTCGCTTTTTGTGACCATGACCACCGGAAGCATCGGAGAGATACCCTTCATGGCAGAGAGAGTCTGCAGGCCGCCCATTCCCGGCATCATTTCATCGAGAAAGACCAGGTCGTAGGCTTTTGCCCCGACCATCTCGACTGCATCTTCACCATTCGATGCCGTATCTACCTGATATCCCTTCTGTTCCAATAACCGTAAATGAGGGCGTAATAAGTCGATTTCATCATCGACCCATAGTATTTTTTTGGGAGATTCCATATTTTCCTAAATTAAATTACCAATTACACGCACGAGAATCAATGCGAGACATTTCGATAAAAAAACATTTTCGGGAGAATATCTCATTTTCATTCGTATTTTAGTATTTGCACCGCGCATACACTATGTTCTTCTCTAAATTCTAAGCCTGAATTATTTAATCGCTATACTAATATCCAATCCGCCTTCATTGGTAGTAGAACCGGGTGTCTTCGACACATCTTCATCGGGTGTTACTTTTGAGAACCGATAATATAACGATGCGGTAACGCGCTCACTTAAAGTGTACCGGATACGCGGCTCTATTGTCGTAGTGCTTATACCGTCAAATAGAATACCAGCGCTCTGAAAAGCTTTAAAATCATATCTCAAAGAGGAAATATGCGAGAAACTGCAATTGATAGAGATGTCAATATTATTCATGAGTGACAGGCCAAAAAAAGGAATCTCAAATCCCTGCTTGCTGAACGATGCAGAGACAGCTATATCCGACTTTGAATTTTCACCGACAGTCGATGAAGACGGTGTAAGATCATACGTCGTATTAGCATTGTATCGGAATGTCGTACTCAATTTACCTCCTGCAATATCCTTAAATGATATATTCAGACCGATTAATGGAGTAAACCCATACATAACCGACTGGCTCGTAATTTCTTTGGTTCCTACCTGTATATCGTCCAGCTCTGTGTATAGGTTGATGAATATGAATGATCAAGACTGATAGTTGTCGCAAAACTCTTAAAAAAGCTTATGTTTTCTAATCCACTCCATCTAAAAGACCAATTCATCCGAGGAGCAAGCGGTCCAAGAATTTTTGACAACCACGGGAAAGCTTCAAGCCCTTCCTCAAAGGCCTGAGACAACTTATTCGCATCCGGAACTAAGTTATCCTTGTCCGCCTGTTGTAACTCTTTGTATTTCTTATTTACATTCTCAAGATTTGTATTAAACAGCTTAAACATCAGGAAAGAGGGCAGTGATATATAAGAGCGAGTGATACTTCCGCTTACTTTACTGTTTATATTATAAGGAACACCTGTGCTATCTGCACTGCTGGTTCTATTATCATTATAGACCCATCCGACTTTCCAGTTTAAATCAAGAGAAGCTCCTTCCCATAAAGGACGTGATGTCTGGAAGGAAAGACTATTATTCTGTGTGTAATTATCGGTCAAACTAACGACTTGGCGTGAAGTATCCGTGGCACGAAGGCCGGGTACTGTATACCCTGTAATAAACGGGAAAGTCCCTTTTGTCTTTAGCACAAGGCGTCCGTTCGGATCCGATATAAATCCCAGTTGATATAAAAGTGAAGGGCCGTTATCTACCAGCGAGGATTGGAAAAATGGAATTCGCGCAAATAAATTTGCAAATCCATTACTGCCGCGTACTCCATTATTTTGTGATGAATTCGACTGGTTAAAACTGATATTGATTTTCTCAAAATCAAATAATGTATTTTTTATCAACATACGCGTAATATCTAACTTTGTCCCCGGTTCTGTAGATCCTTTCCCGGCACCTGTGTCCGCCCGTACCGATTCCGGTGCAGAAGACCATATAGCATCAGCGATAGGTTTGATATTGACATCCAGCGAAAATGCAGGACTTGCTGTCCAGCCTGCATTCTTGCCCAACGGACCCAGCTGAATATTGTTTAGCCACTTATAAGCTACGCTGTACTTGAAATTGGGAGTAAATATCTTATCCAGCATAAACACTTTCGGCGACGTAAGCTTTGTATTAAATAAGATCGATTGGTCATAGGATTGATCAATGCCGAAGTTGATAAGTCTATCGCTGAAGAATATATCGCTGAGAATATCGTAGAAAGAACGGAATTGTTCATTTCGTTTTTCCAAATGGTCGAGTGAGCTGGAAACACTTACATTATATGCAACGCCAAAATCGAGCAATCCGGCTTCAAAAAACTGCCAATTAAAGTTCATAGACCGTGTTGCCGACATGCCATGAGAGGGAAGACTAGGTATTGTTTCTGTACGTGAATGTGATTCTGACCGGGTCCGGCTTAGCGACGCGCCCAAACTTATTTGCTGCGGAGTGAAGAAAAATTTTAAATTCTTCCAGGGGCGCAATATATAGAAATCTCCGAAGATAGAAAAAGGCGATATATAATTTCTCTTATTGAACTGTGTAGCATATTGAAAAGTTGCCGCCCAATCCCATTTTTCATAATTATCAATCATAGGACTGCGCAAGTGAGTTACTGTATAATTATATCCAAATGTCATTTTATTGATCGTCTCTGTCACAAGCCAGGTCTTAAGAGGAATATTAAATTTTACAGTCGGCACGCTGTATGAATCCGTAACGGTCAGATCTTCCGCCCAGAGTCGTACATCGTCGGCAGTTTTAGGTCCATTTAATGTGTCTGCAGTAGTTCTGGAAGCAACTGCATCGGCTTCTTTTTCTACCAAAATATCTTTGCCCGGCATATATAGCGGGTTACTCATTAATTCCGAATGTGAATAACTTGCTTCTATAACAGTTCCAGCCCATGAATCGGGCAGCAATTTACCGAAACTAAAGGCTGTTGCAATGTTCCAGCTTTTGCTTGTTTTGCGTGAACCAAAAGGAACTTCCAGCTGATGAAAAAATGGATTCTGTTCGGTAAAAGAAAATGCAATACTGCCGATATCTGCGAGGGAAATTTTTGCATCGAATTTATACGCCCACCCGGGAGTATTATCCACATCGGTAAGACGAAGTTCATTAGCCCATAATTCACCGGTCAGAACGTCGGTCGGATTACCTTTACCTTCCGGATTCTGAATGCCGATAGATATAAATTTTATTGCATTCAAACTCGGATTTCCCAGCATCCGATATTTTGCATCTGCCGGGCCGTCGGAAATAGCAACTCCGATAGAGTCGGTTGCTTTATCAAGTGCCTTGAGCTTAGTAAGATCGCTAAACTTAATTTCTACGTTGTTTCCCAGCCAGCCGGGATGCAAAGGCGCACTGTATTCATAATAATTATATATATCATCGCCGAAGCGAATGAAGAATCGCGCGTCGTAGTTATTTATATCGCTTGAATCATATCTAAATGCACGGTATCCTTTTGCTCTTTCTAATCCCGTTTCACCATGGACAAACATCTTCAGGGTTCGGTAATTAAACATATCAAGCGGTTTCTGTGAAAAATTTCTCACAGCTTCTTTTTCTTCTTTATCTTTCAGGTTTTTAACTATCAGGTTCAACGACTGCTCATTGCCGAGTACTGTCTGATCTTTGCGTGTACGATCAATTTGCTGCGCAACGCCAATCTCTCCAGGATCGTAATATGGATTATCTTCATAAATTCACAACACTGATTTCAAATGATGAATCTGCCCGATCCCTTTTTTCCCATTGATTTCCGACGAGATTGAACTCTACAATTCGGAGAAGTACAGGCTGCTCGGCACCTGTTGCCCAAATGCGTACTCCCTGTACGCTCGTGAATGCGGGGTCTCCGATCTTTCTTGTATACTCGGAGAGCGGAATACGAATCTGTTTCCAACCGGTTTTTTTCCATCTTTATCAGCTCCTTCTCCTGCAACTAATTTCTGAAAAACAATACTGTTGGTATCAAGTGGTACTTCATATTCAAAATAAGAATTAACCCTATCCAGGCTTTTGTTACCGTTTAAATCTTCGCCATCAGGGAACATTCTTCCTTCTTCGCTTAAGTGGTTTCCTTCAGTTCCATTAACTCCAATATATTTATCAGCATCTGCCGGTCTCGTAAGCTTGCCTCCTCTTTCGGGTAATACTATCCAGTCGTCTCCTGATGGATCATTATTATACCGCGGGTACTTGGCAAGAAAACCTGAATAACGTTCTGTTTCCATTGCATTACTCATCGTATCAAGGCCCCAATCATACCTGGAATCCAGCGTTCCTGTTTGAATATGGCCGGGATTGCCCAATCCATCTTCCGTATTCATTTTTCTGTTTGGAAAAACATCTTCACTAATATAGCCAAGGTCAATGTTAAGTTTCGCAGCGGTGTCTCCCATGATATATACCCAAAACTCGATAAAAGCAATATTCTGTTCGACAAGATCGGTTGAAGTTGTGCCAAGAACCCGCTGTATACCTGCCCACGATCTTTTGTGAGTATTATGTCCGTCCAGGCCAATTGTAGATTCAAGATCCATAGAATAATTGAATGCACCGCGTAAAGCCGGACAGAAGTAGAAATCTAAAGACATAACTTGATCTTCACCTGTAACTTTACCTTTTTTCGGCCAAATATCACCAATTGACAAATCCGTTGGAAGGACATTGAACCAGGAAGCACGGGCTTTGTAATTCATTTTTAAAGAATCTATTAAAATATTGCCGTTTACAGTAAGTGCATCGTTAACAGAAATAGTGCGGCCGTCTACCCCGCCGGATGTATATAGACTATCGATATACGGGCTGTACCATGGTGCGCTTGCTTCCTTCCAGTATAAATATGAATCGCCCAGAGGAATAGTCTGCCGGGTACCTTCAAAGTCGTCAATATAAGCAACGCCCTTGCCGCCGTCGCTTTTTACGGGACTCGTGCGGGTATTCGGATTCGGGAGCATATATGCTGCTTCAGCGGATAAAGTAATTTTTGACGGCACTATTGACTTTACGCCAGGAATAAAATTCAATGCGTTGGTAAGCCAGGGAGCATCAATTGCAGTACGGCCGTCGATTCCCATCATCATATTGCTGATAGGTTCTTCGCCGACGCGTACTTTGTCGCTTAACGACTGCTGACTGTAATTCATAATCGTGAAACCAAATGTAGAATTTCTGCTAAGATCGAATTCGCCGCGCATACCAAGCAGTGATTTTGATGCAAGCTGGAACATATCATTTGCTTCATATTTGATCTGGATGTCCCGGCCTGGCGCAAGGTACATTTGATTTTTAATAAATACCTTGCTTGAAATATAATCCACGGTATAATCCACGCCGGGTATTAACCGTTGTCCGGCAGAAGTTACCTCTACGCTTCCCTCAACGGTGTTAAAGCCGATCGAAAAACTCGATTGTCCCGAGCCCTTTGCAGTACCTCGTAAATAATACCTGTTTTTACTATCATTCCTGGCAGCAAATGCGCTTGTATCATAGATTGCCCTAAACGACAATGAATCAGCAAAAGTATTATCTATAATCGGCGGATTATGCTTACTTAAAAAATATGCAATATTTTCTTTATCAAAAGGTTCGACTGTCGGAAAAATAATCTCGCCATTTGCTTCATCAATTGTGATATTGGAAGTATAATCGAACATCTGGTCCGGCGGCGGCTGTCCGCCCGAACCGGAAAAACGATCCAGCCCGAACAATTCCAAAAGTCCGATATTCCGAACTTCTTTTACAGCCGTCTGTCCGGGTAACTGATACTCAATATGGAATTCGAAGGACTTTGGGTCGATACCGAACATATTAAGAGGATATCTATTCTTTAATTGCAGCTCCCATGCATTCTTTTGAGTGCAATCTAAGTTAGTCGGACGGACAAGTTTCAAAACAAGCTTCAAAGAATCCTGTTCCTTCCCGGAGTTGCCTATTCGGCGCGGATTATTGTTCTGATCACTGATCATATAATACACAGCAATTGCCTGGTTAGCCTGTATTGCTGTCTTTAAAGAAATAACGCCTGTTCTATCATTGAAATTAAATTCGGTGCTTTCTTCAAGTTTGATAAACAACCCTTCCTCAACTTCTCCGGGAACCTGATCATAATCTTTGAGGCGGGCTGCAGGATTGTTTTGATATGCTTCCACAATATCCTGATCCATAAACGCTACGGCTTTCCGCGCTCCCTGCGGAGGTGTGGATGCGGTCGATGTAACCCATACTTCAATTTCACGGATTATCATGGCCGAGGGAGTTTCATTATTAAGATAATATTTATCATATAAGTCTATATACGATTTATCGACAAAGAAGTGATTTGTGGAATAATCTGCCGGACGTATTTCAATCGGTTTTGCTTCTCCTCCTCCGGAAACGGAAATTTCTTTAATCTGTCCTTTCTTTTGTGTAGCTACCGTAGTCAGGCGCAATGGTCCTATTTGAAATTTTGCCATAATACCGAACAATGCAGAACTGCTTGAAATAAATGTCGAGTTGGTAGGCAGCGATACATTTCCTGCTTCCACGCTTTGCACAATTTCATCCTGGTAGCCTGTGTATTTTACATGAAGCTGGTTTTCATATTCGAATGTGCGCTGGGTATTCCAGTCTGCGGCGATTTTCAACTTGTCTCCGATCTCGCCGTCCACTGTTACCTGTATTTGCTGTTTGAAATCCGGTGTACTCTGGCTTTGCCCTAACGGGCTCGATGTAGCGAGATCATATTGTGTATTCCGGAACCCGGCATGAATGTCTATCGCACCATTCACGTTCAATTTGATAATATTAGGGCCAAAAATACTAAAGATCGGATTTTTAGGAATGGGAACCTCAATTTTCGTGATCGTACCCATCAAATCACCCAGCGTAGCTTTCGAATCGCCCTGCTGTTTAAAAGTTTGCGCTATTGATTCCCAATTCTGCCGAACCGATTGCCTTAATCGAATAGATGAATATTCCTCTAACGGGACCTCGACCGGGATACGCAGATCATTTTCATTCATCATGTATCGCAAACGATATACCCATTTTGCCGAATCCAAAGATGCCTGATATCTCACAACCGGCGGATCAGAAAGGAATAACGGATGATTTTTATGATAAGTTCCTTCAACCATCGGTTCATCTGTGCGGACATATGTGAACTGTGCGATACGAGCAGAAGAATCCCGCGGCAGTGCACGGATTGCCTGCAATTGAGCCGCAAAATTTGTATCTACCTTTGCCTTGACTGTTGTTGTTCGCGATAATACACGTTTTTGAGCAGCTTTTGCACGCCGGGAAATCTTTCCGGATGTAAACTGCTGTTGAGATAGCAATGTATCGGAAGCAGCACCTGCGAGGAGCAATTCGCTGTTCGCTGCAATCGCAATGTTAGATGCTTCGATTTGTATCTGGCTGCCGGATGCAAGAGTCGCTATCACAATGCTCCGCCAGAACATTCGTATCCGCATAGGTGTTTTACACTGAACCACGTGCGCTCAGTCAGTCGTTATTAAATAAAGAAAAAATACTTAAAGCCAATTTAGAATGGTCACAACCGTTCGATATGGCTCCGGGTAGAGTTTTTATGAGGGTATTTAAGAAGAGTATTAATCATGCTGCCTGTAACCTTTCTTTACTTACACCTGCAGATACAGTAAAAAACTTAGCTAAAAGAACTTAAAATTGCAAGTTTTCCATTTTCAAAATCAACAAACATCTAATATTTGTTCTGTTTAAATGATAAAAGAATCTCTTTTACTTTCTCAAATTCATTCTCTATCTCTTTTATGCTGTTAGCCGCTGAAATCGGTGCATTTGAACGTCCAAGTTCCTCTAATTTAAAAGAAACCGCACCGAGTTGTGCTGCCCCGAGATTGAGACTATTTCCTTTAAGTGTATGTGCAGCAATAGTCAGCATACGATGGTCCTGAGTGTCCAATGCCTTGGCTATGGTTTGTATTAGTGTCGGTGTTGTGTTTATATAGATATCGATCAATTCAACGACAAATTCGGAATCAGTTTCTATCACTAATTCCCGCAACCGTGCAAGAACGGGATTATCGGATGTGTTTTCGATTGTCGCCATGTAATTTTCTCGTCAATTACTTTCCTTGAATTATTCTATGACTTCTCTTGCCTGCTTATGTTCTTTTTGCGGCTCTTGAAATAGCCGATATATTCTGCCATATCATCATTAAATCATAACGATTATTTGATTCAAAATCATGAGCCGAGATCCAAATAGTGAAATCTTGCCGTTCAATGCTTATATATTTTTGCTTTTTTTGTTTTTTCAGATATCAACGTGCCTTTAATACAGATCATGGCACCTTTACGATCATGCACTGCAAAGAAATTTCCGGCGGCAGATACAGCGCGTCCTGAAGAATCCATGAGTTTTACCGGATGGTTATGCAGGATCGAAGTCTTTCGCAATTGTTTCAGCAGACTATTTTGTTTTGTTTTCGGATTTCCGAGGATATTAATACGCCTATTGAGCACATCTCGATGAATATTATATCCAAGCAATTGCAGGAACGCCCTATTGCAGTCTATCACAATACCTTCAACATCTGCGATGAATTGGCCGATTGGATTATCTTCTATGTAAGTTTTATAACGTTCTTTATCCTGCCGGAGAGTACTCACAATGCACTTACTGTCAATGACTTTTGCAATTTGCGGTGAGAGGGATTCCAGAATATTCTTCTGTTTCTTCCCATAACAATTCTCATTGACGTAATCCTGCACTGCAAGCACGCCGATAATTCGTTTTCCTAAAAAAAGCGGAACACCCAGCCATATTTTCGACCGCAATCTCGCTTTGATTTTTCCCTGTTTCTTCAATTCTTCGCTCATTTTTGATGTACAAAGAAACGGCTTCCTTGTCTTTAGTAACATATTCAAAAAGTCCTTTGCTTGTTTTCCTCGCCGGACAGGATTTAACAATTTTATCAACAAAATAAGGGAAACTTAATATATCGTTTTCTTCATCATACAAGGCAATAAAAAAATTCCTTGCAGGGACGACTTCTTGAATTAGCTTATGAATTTCCGATAAAAGATCGCTCATATTCTCACACACATCTTGCGTTTGTGCGATTCGATAAAGCATATCTTTGGCCGTGACGTTTAATTTCCGCTCTGTGATATCCATTGCTGTTGCAAATCTAGCTGGCTTTCCATCGTACAGAGTGATCTCAATTGCTATATCGATCCAGCGTTCCTCTCCTTTTTTTGTAACAATTTTCATTTCACGATTTATCACCGATTTGCTTCTATTTAATCTTTTCTGAGTTCTTTCCTGAACTATTTCCCGGAAGTCGGGATGCACGATATCAACAAATCGCAGCGAGAGAAGTTCTTCTTTCGAATAACCCGAAAGTCTTTCCATAGCAGGATTGACATAAAGGAACCTTTCTTCTGCGAAAATGAAGACAGCGGAAGCAACAGTTTCCGTAAGGGTTCGGAATTTCTCCTCATTCGACGATAGTCTCTGTGCAGCTTGTTTCTCGGTTGTAATATCTCTTTGCGTGCCCCATACACGAAATAACCGTCCCTCTTTAACAACACCGATCATATTATTTAATAAATATTTTGGACGACCGTCTTTATATACATCGTGTGATTCGGCATTTATTAGCCTGTAATTTGACCGGATGAACAGCCGGAGATATTCAATATTTGCCGGATTGGTCGGATCCAGGAAGTCCTTCAGTTTTGTTCCGAGTATTTGTTTTGCATTTTCAAAACCGTACATCCGGGCCATCGTATTATTACATTCAGTCAGGCTGTCTGTTTCCATGAGGTATTTGATTTGCCGTTCTTCCGATAAGTTTATCGGCATAGGCTCCGGAGATTCAAAGCACCAAATAGCTTCCGCGCTTTGTTCAATAAACATACGAAAGCGTTCCTCACTTATCCTCAAGGCTTCCTGCGCAAGCTTGACTTCGTTGATATCCGTAATCGTGCCTTCGAAATAGAGAATATCACCGAGTTTATTCCTGACTACGCGGGCATTTTCCAATACTGTAATAATCTGTCCATCCTTACGCCTGAGCTTGAACTCTGCATTTTTAATCCGCACCCCTTTAATTAAAAGTTCAAGATACTGTATTCGTTCCTCCGAGTTGACATAAAGGTCCTTTTCAACATTGAGCAGCAGCAAGTCTGTCTCTGTTTCATAACCGAGCATTCTAGCCAGAGCCGGATTTGCGGTAAGAATTTCTCCGTCCGGTGTGGTCTGATATACACCGTCCAAAACGTTTTCGATTAAAGTTCTATATTTCGATTCAGAGCTGCGAATAACCTGTTCTGCTTTCCTGCGTTCAGTAACATCGCGCAGCACGACTTGAATAGCCGAATTCCCCTGCCATGAGAATGGTATGGCAGCAACCTCCGCTTCAAATGTCGTCCAGTCGATACGGAAAAATTTTTGTTCTATGATCGGGACAGGTTTTACTCTATTGGCCATTTGACGAAATTGATCTCTGATAGCAACGCGATGATCCGGATGGACCATATCTATGATTGACCGTCCTATCAATTCATCAGCCGATTCAGCGCCAAAAATATCAATTGCCGCAATATTGACAAAGACAAATTTACCGCCGACGAACACAGCTATTGGATCGGGCGAGAGTTCAACAAGCGCCCTGTAACGTTCCTCGCTTTCGCGTAAAGCTTCATCAAACCGCTTTTTCTCCGTAATATCACGCGATACACCCATGATGCCGATCATCTCGCCATTCGCGTTATTAAGCACAGAAGATGACAGCAGACTTGGGAAAGTTTCACCGTTTTTCCGCCGGTTTAGGACCTCTTGTACAAGCCGCCCGTTTTCTATAGTTGTTTTGTATATCCTCATCCCCTCATCCGGATTGTCATAGAGAACATTCATATGTTTTCCAATAATCTCATTTGCTTCATATCCGAAAGTTATCTCGGCTGCAGTATTGAACTCGTTAATAATTCGATTTTTATCGACTGCAATTATCATATCCAGAGAGCTGTTAATAATACTTTGTGCATATTCCTGTACTGTCTTTAATTTTTCTTCTGCGTGTTTTAATTCCGAAACATCGCGGGACAAACCCATGTAGCCGATTTTTTCACCGAGAGCATTTTTCAGGTACTGACGACAACAACAGCGAAGGGAAAATTTTTCCGTTTTTCTTAATATTTAATACTGCAATAATTTCATGCCCTGATTCATCGAGCTGTTTATTAACACGGATTCCTTCTCCGGGATCAGCATATAGGACGTTAATGTGCTTCCCGATTACTTCTTCTTTCCTGTAACCGAACGTTCGCTCAGCAGCTTTATTAAATTCAATAATCCGCCGTTCGAGATCAACTGCAACTACCATATCCATAGAACTATCAATAATACTCTGCGCGTAATCCTGCGAGGCTTTTAATGCTTCCTGCAC
Organism: uncultured Bacteroidota bacterium; assembly: GCA_963770945.1. Lineage (GTDB taxonomy): Bacteria > Bacteroidota > Ignavibacteria > UBA10030 > UBA10030 > Fen-1298. The sequence continues at coordinate 46,866 of CAVYRP010000009.1, forward strand.
TCTCTTTCGTTCCGATACATCCTCGAACACCAACACCACACCGATGGTATTTCCAAGCTCGTCTTTGATGGGTGAAGCACTCTCTTCAATAGGCAATTCTTTACCATCTCTTAAAATCAGGATTGATTGGTATTTAAGAACAAAAGCGGCTTTAGTCTTCAGCATTTGATTTACAGAATTGACGGGAGACGATTCGGCCAGTCTATTTTTCGTCCGGAATACTTTCTGTAAATCTTCTCCAAACACCTCATCCATTTTCCATCCGGTAATATTCTCAGCGGCTGTGTTCATGAATTTGATCAAACCTTTTGCATCGGTAGAAATGACCGCTTCGCCGATACTTCTTAATGTTGTACCATACCATTCCTCGTTTTCTTTCAATCTCCGCTCCAGCTCTTTTCGGTAAAATGCCATTTCGATTGTTGTCCGGAGTTCGCGTTTATCTATTGGTTTGAGAAGATAGCCATATGGTTCAGTTTTACTGGCACTTTTTAGCGTATCGGTATCGATATTATCACTCAGATACACTACAGCAATTCCATGCAGCGAATGGAGTACCGACGCAGTTTCAATCCCGTCATTTTCTCTATTCAAACTCACATCCATCAATACGAGATCCGGAGAAGCTGCAATTACTTTCTTTATTGCATCCTCACCCATTGAATCAAACTCGACAACATCATATCCGAAATTACTCAAACAACTTTGAATATCTTTCGCAACAACTTTGTCTTTTTCAATAATAAGAATTTTGGGATTTGCCATTGCGTCTATATTCTTTCTTTAAATAAACGAAGAGTTGCAGGATTAAATCTTATAAGAGAATTTACGGCAAGTAGTTCACGGGGGACCGTAGCATTTTCACAGAATATAGTCCGGTTTTCAATCACTTTCAGTTCCTTAATGATAAAGGACCCCATGAGAAGGAATTCCAACTACAGTTCTTGAAATATAACTACCATCGCAGGCAAAGGCAACAAGCAAATGCTTGTAATGAGCGGACATTCTGCTTATATTTCTAGTGATGTTTATTCTTTGGCGACATATCCTCCGTGTGCATATTGGACCCTTTATTTTTTCTGTGGTACTGATGATGTTTATTTTCCTTCTTCAATTTCTTATGAAAAACCTCGATCAGTTGACAGGAAAAGGACTCAGCGCGGCAATAATCGCCGAATTAATCACTCTAAACCTTGCATGGATGGTTGTAATGGCAGTCCCGATGGGAGTGCTTGTGGCGACTCTCATGGCATTTGGCGGATTAGCTTCTACCAATCAAATTACTGCAATGCGGGCTAGCGGTATCAGTCTTTACAAGATGATTGCGCCCGTCGTGGCCGGTTCTATTGTCATTTTCCTTCTGCTCTACGCCTTCAATAATTATATTCTACCGGATACCAACCATAGAACGAAGGTTTTGATGAGCGATATTTCCCATAAAAAACCCACGCTTACTCTTGTTCCTGGTATGTTTATCCAATTACTGCAGGGACACAGTATTCTTGTGCGAAAAACATTCGAACATTCCAACGATCTTGAAGGTGTCACAATTATTGATTATTCCAAACCCATGATGGCAGCAACTATTACGGCACATCGCGGAATAATCTCCTTCTCGACGGACTATCGAAAGCTTATCATGGATCTGTTTGACGGTGAAATTCACCAGGTTCATAATCAATTAAAGAACCAGTACCGGATCATCCGTTTCCAGAAACATCGAATAGTGATGGAAGCCGAAGGATTTAACTTCCAGCGCCATGAAGCAAGCTCCCAGGAGCGCGGAGACCGTGAAATGAATGTAAAGTCGATGCTGCAAAAAGTAGACAGCATCAGCTTATTAAAGACCTCAATCGAACAGCGTTTGTACGATCAGACCGGAAAACATGCAGATGAAATTCTTGATATGACGACGGCCCGTGAACCAGCTTCTATTTATAATGCTAAACTCAATGGAATAAAAGTTTACGGCGCCTCGGACCATTCGATTCGTTCCGATCTTTATATGCTCAATATGTATGAACGGGATACGACGGGAATATTTAGTTGAAATACATAAAAAGTTCGCAATTCCTTTTGCTTGCGTCATATTTGTATTTATCGGAGTGCCGCTAGGCATTATGTCACGCCGCGGTACATTTGGCGTTGGTGCAAGTTTAAGTCTGGGTTTCTTTTTCTTTTATTGGACATGCCTGAAAGGCGGCGAAAATCTCGCCGATCGCGGTTTCTTTGATCCATGGATCGGAATGTGGATAGCAAATATTGTACTAGGAATTATCGGATTATATTTGACATTTCGAACAGCACGCGAGAATCCGATGATTAATTGGTCTGCATATACCAGATTTATACCAAAGTCCTGGCGAACCGATACACAACCGCCTGAACAATCGTGAAAATACTCGACCGATATATTGTCCGGCAATTTCTCGTGTCCTTTTTCTTCGGATTGATCGCATTCATATTGATTTTTGTCATTGCCAATATGATGGAGAATCTGGATGATTTTATTGATGCAAATGTACCGATTAAAATTATTGTCCAGTATTACATTGCATTCATTCCTGAAATTATCAAGTTTATGATTCCAATGGCGGTGCTTCTGGCCGCACTCTTCATCACAGGGCGGCTTTCCTCTCAGAATGAACTCTCTGCAATAAAATCCACGGGTACCAGCCTGTACAGAATTATGTCGCCGTTCCTGATTGTTGCACTTATAATCAGTCTTGTTTCCGTGTTCTTTAACGGCTGGGTAGTTCCATATGCCAATCAAAAAAAAATCTACATCGAGCATGTACATTTGAATCATTCCATAGCCACGAATGAGAGGTACAATATCCTATTTCAAGAAGGCCTCAGGCGCATTGTTTCTATCAATTACTATGATCCGCAAGCCCAGCGCGCCAGGCAAGTCAGTATTCAGGATTTCGACGACACCGACATGACAATTCTCCGAAAGCGGTACGATGCACTTCAAATGTTATGGGTACAACCGCGAGAGGATGAGGCGCAAAAAGGAAGCTGGGTACTGCTTGACGGAACGGTGCGAAGTTTCGTTGATACAGCTCAATCACTCGTACGATTCGACAGTCTGAAGATTGGGAAACTTACTTTAACACCCATTGATATCGAGAAAAAACAGCGTACGCCGGATGAAATGAATTATACCGATTTGGGAGAGTTTATTGAAAATCAAAAACTGGCAGGACAAAATGTTGCCCGGTGGTTGGTTGAATATCACTTCAAATTAGCTTTTCCTTTCGCAAGCATTATTATGGTGCTGTTCGGCGTTCCCTTTGCATCGAGCAGGCCGCGTACCGGCGCTGCTCTTGGGTTCGGTATTGCTCTCGCTGTAGCGTTTATTTATTTAATTTTCATGAAAGCAAGTCAGGTCTTTGGTTACAACGGCGATCTCAACCCCCTCCTAACGGCATGGCTCTCTAACCTGATTTTTCTTGCAGCAGGTATTATCAATCTTTTCAGAGTTCAGAAATAGCGGATATACAAGGAAGTTTAATACGCCGTTCATATCCCCCAGCTAATTTTCGGCTTGAATGAACCTCTATTTCAATCTTTCCTTTCTTGCCTGGTACTTGTTAAACACTTGATTTACTAATACCGGCAATCTTATTGTATCCATTTCCCCTTTGACAAAATATTCTTCCGCTCCCCATTTAAAGGCTTCCTCAAATATTTCATCTCCCCCGTGACTGGTAATTAGAATGACAGGAATATTCATTTTCTTTCCGTACATCCACTGCAGTACATTAATGCCGTTCGTTCCTTCCATTTTATAGTCCAACAATACGATATCGAACAATACCTTTTTCAGGCAAGTCAATGCATCTTCGCCTGAATTAGCCACTGTGACTAAATACCCGCGATCTGTAAGTGATTTTTTTAGGAGGGCACAATACGGATAATCGTCATCTGCTACTAGTACACGAAGCGATTTCGTATTCATACATGCAATATAACAAAAGTGGTTAGATAGTAATTTATTCCGAACATGCGCGGCATATAGATGAAATAATTATACTGTCTCTATAAGGAATATGCGCTTTGGCTGACTATCGAGTAACTTGTATTTCCGAAAAAGAATCGAACTTCTTTTTTATTCCACAATGAAATATAAAAACAACAAAGTGGATATATATTAATCCCTTTCAGTCCTATGCTGGCGCTCAGAGATTACCTGTTTATACACTCTCAAAACAAGAGCAGGGAGCTGCGACATATCCGATTTTCCTTTAACAAAGTAATCCTTCGCGCCCCACTTCCATGCTTCAAGAGCAATTTCTTCGGATCCATGGCCGGTAATAATGATCACCGGAGTCTCTATCTTCATTCCATACATCCATTGCAGTACATTAAGGCCGCTCGTGCCGGGCATTTTATAATCAAGAAGTACAACGTCGTATTTATTTTTCTTCAACAACTCAATGGCGGCATCTCCTGTTTCGCAGGCCTCGGTTGTGTACCCATACGTTTTCAGGGTTTGTGTAAGAACAAGACGATAAGTCGGTTCATCATCTACAATTAAAACATGCAGCATTGGTTCTTCCATCATGTAAGCTCCAAAAGAATATGAGAATGAATGACTAACTGAAATAAATTAAAAATTGTGACAGCCACGCCCTCCACATTGTAAACTAACGAACGAATCACCCTATATTCCAGCCGTTACTAATGTCCCTGGAGTCATAATCCACAATGTTCATATACACTAAAACTAGGCTAAGTTTAATAGATTCTTACATTGAAAGCAAGTAGAGAAGGCCATAAAAAACACTGGAATACATAATAAAAACCCCGACGCACTACCAGACGCCGGGGTTAGGGAGGCTATCGAACTACCCACCGTTGGGGATCGGCGAGTAAGTTCAATAATAGTAACGTATGAAGCTGAAAAAAGGTTCCAAAAGATCCGAATAATTTATTCCCGGGGATACAAAAGAATGCCTTTTTTTTATTAATATTGAAGCAAATAAAAAATAACTCAGGTCCTGAAATCCTGCGTTTCACTAAGAACCAATCTTAATTTCTATGGAAAAAACAGGCCAATTTAATCGTTCAAAAAGCCCGGCAAAGCAATTCTTTTTTCTCATCCTCTCCTGTTCAGGCGGAGCAGGGCATATTCGAGCTGCCGAAGCACTGCACAGTGCCGCACAGTTGAGCGGGCTCCCGATTAAAACAGAGCATTACGATGTACTCGATTTTACTTCGAAACTTTTTAAGCGGTTTTATTCCGAATCATATATTCAAATGGTAAATCGTGCTCCGGAGTTGTGGGGATATCTTTATCAGCAATCTGAACGAAAACCTTATGACAGAAAAGGGCTTATCAGATTTTTTGACAAATTGAATTATAAACGTTATCTGCAAACACTTCGCGAACTCCGTCCGGATGCCATTATCTGTACTCATTTCCTTCCTTATATTTCTGTTTCAAGTGAATTACGCAAAAACAATATCATGGCTCCGGTTTTTACCGCAACTACAGATTTCGATGTACATCAACTCTGGATCGATGCTATTGTCGAACGATATTTTGTATTTCATAAAGAGTCGGCATGGCAGCTGCAATCGAAGCGCGTTCCGCCGGAAAAAATCAAGGTAGTCGGAATTCCAATTATGCCGGAATTTTGCATTAAAGAAAATTCAAAGGCTGTCCGTAAAAGACTCGGTGTCAACGCGAACCAATTCACCCTGCTGGTGCTTTCCGGCGGCTTTGGCATCGGCCGGGTAAAAGAAATCGTTGAGCATATTGCCTCAACACTCAGTGCATTTCCAAAAAGAAAATTTAATTTACTTATTGTATGCGGTAAAAATAATTCGGTGCGTAAAGACCTGCAAGCAATGTGTTTCCCGAAGAATGTCGATTCTCATATTTTCGGTTTTGTCACGAATGTCCACGAATTGATGGATTCTTCCGATATCCTTATTTCAAAAGCCGGCGGGCTGACATCTTCCGAAGCAATGGCGAAATCTTTGCCGATGACTAATAATCGACCCAATACCGGGCCAGGAGAGCCGGAATGCCGATCTTATCGTCGAGCATGGCGCAGGCTGGAAGGCTATGAATCTGGCAAATCTTTCATATAAATTACAAAATATTTTTGAGTCACCTTCGCTGCTTGCAAAAGCACGAGCTGCAACGGGACGCATCGCTAAACCGGATGCAGCAGCAAAAATCCTTGAGGATGTTTACAGTTTTATTTGTGATCATAAGGAGCGGTGTAAATGAAGATATCCATAGATGATATAACAATTAATTATTTTACATACGGGTCGATACAGGGCCTGCCGGTTGTATTTATTCATGGCTTTCCATTTAATCACAATATGTGGGAACCACAGCTGCTTGATCTGCCTGATAGGAATCCATGCCATCACATATGACGTACGCGGTCATGGCTCCAGCAGCGTAGGCGACGGTCAATACACTATAGAGTTATTTGTCGACGATTTAATTGCCTTACTCGACCACCTCGGCATTGAAAAAGCAGTAATATGCGGTCTTTCCATGGGCGGCTACATTGCACTTCGCGCCGCCGAAAGACATCCGAACAGGATCGAAGGTTTAGTACTATGCGATACGAAAAGCGAAACAGACACAGATGACGAAAAAATAAAACGTTCGGATTCAATAAAAACCGTGAAATCGGCAGGTGTTTCAGTATTCACCGACAACTTCGTAAAAGCCGTTCTTTGGTCAAGGACATTAGAAAGTAATCCGGAAGTTGTCGAGTTTATTAGAGAACTCATCCGTACAAATTCAACCCTCGGCATTTGCGGAACACTGCTTGCTCTTGCCTCCCGTACAGATACGACGCGTGGCCTTTCTTCCATTAAAGTCCCGGTATGTATAATCGTTGGCGAATACGATCTTCGAACACCGCCTTTATATGCGCAAGAGATGCACAAAGCGATTACCGGATCGGAACTGCACATTCTGTCAAATTCCGGTCATATGAGTAATTTGGAAAACAGTAAAGACTTTAACGAAATTCTTGCAGCTTTTCTGAAGAAGCATTGGTGAATAAGACTCATATAATCTTTTTTTCATAATTCTATGACGCTCAAACAACTGCAATCAGAAATCAGCGTATGCCGTAAATGTCCTCGTCTCGTAAAATGGCGCGAGAATATTGCACAAAAAAAAACGAAACGCTTCATCAACTGTGAGTATTGGGGAAAACCTGTACCGAGTTTCGGAGATCCAAAAGCTTCACTTCTGCTTATCGGACTCGCACCAGCCGCACATGGCGGCAACCGTACAGGCCGGATGTTTACCGGTGACCGCAGCGGTGACTGGCTGTTTCGCGCTTTATACAGGATTGGCTGCGCAAATCAACAGGTATCAACAGCATCGCAGCGATGGAATGAGACTCACGAATTGTTACATCACAGCTGCCTGCAGATGTGCACCGCCGCAAAATAAACTTCTGCCTTCGGAGATCAGGAATTGTAGAATATATTTGCTGGAAGAATTGCATTTATTGAAAAATGTAAGTGTTATCATCGGTTTAGGTAAAATCGGATTTGACGCTGCAAGAACAAGTTTTCAACAACTTCATAAAATATCTTCCGGGCAAAAGCCGGTATTTGGGCATGGAGTTGAATATCGTTTAAATGAACGGGTCACATTACTCGGCTCATTTCATCCAAGCCAGCAAAACACATTTACCGGCAGACTTACCGAACCTATGTTTGACGGCGTATTTCAACGCGCACTTCAATTAATTGGCAAAAATAAAATCCGGAATTGACATTACGTATTGGAAAAGGACGGACTTCAATACAGAGTTTGACCTTCTGTATTCGTTCACCTATATTGTAAAAGATAGAAACATCAATAGAAACAAAAAAGACGAAATTCGTATGAATGAACCAAAACTTACAACCGGTTTTTCGCAGGAAATATCCAGGGAAGCATTTCGCCGCCTTCGCCGTACACGAATGACCGAAACACTTCGTTCTCTTGTACGTGAAACTGAACTTTCATCAAACGACTTCATTCTTCCGCTATTTGTAATCCGCGGAAATAAACTTAGAAAAGAGGTCGGATCGATGCCGGGTGTCTTTCAACTTTCAATCGACGAGTTGATTCGAGAATGCACAGAAGTATGGAAATCGGCATTTCAGCAGTGATTCTGTTTGGCATTCCCGAACTTAAAGACGAAATAGGCAGCGATGCTTATAATGAGAACGGAATAATCCAAACGGCGGTGCGTGCACTCAAGAAGGAAATTCCCGATTTAATTGTCATTACAGATGTCTGTCTATGCGAATATACTTCTCATGGCCACTGCGGAGTTATCCAGGGCAATGAGATTGTTAATGACGCGTCTATTGAACTGCTGGCAAAAGAAGCACTGACACATGCACAGGCCGGTGCAGACATCATTGCGCCGTCAGATATGTTTGACGGCCGGGTGAAAGCAATCAGAAATATTTTAGACGCAAATAAATATCTCAATGTCCCGATTATGTCATATTCGGCAAAATATGCATCGGGTTTTTACGGACCGTTTCGCGACGCTGCTGAAAGCACGCCGAAATTCGGCGACCGCCGGTCACACCAGATGGATCCTGCAAACAGCAATGAAGCACTTCGTGAAGTAGAACAGGACATTATCGAAGGAGCCGACATCGTCATGATAAAGCCTGCATTACCTTATCTCGACGTCATCCGCCGGGTTAAGGACCGGTTTCAAATGCCGACAGCGGCATACAATGTCAGCGGTGAGTATTCCATGATTAAAGCTGCTGGCCGCAACGGCTGGATCGATGAACCTCGGGTCATGATGGAAGTGCTGACAAGCATCAAACGTGCAGGTGCTGATATGATTTTAACCTATTTTGCCAAAGATGCGGTAAAATTACTGAATAATAAGTAAATAATTAAGAAAGAGAATTTTCATGCCACAGCGGATTTTAAGACGCCGATTTAAATCGACTAAATCCAATAAACTTTTTGCCAGAGCACAAACTATCATTCCCGGCGGCGTGAATTCTCCGGTACGAGCTTTTAAAGCAGTTGGACGCACGCCAATCTTTATCAAACGCGCCAGCGCTGCGTTCGTATGGGATGAAGACAGAAATAAATATATCGACTATGTAGGCTCCTGGGGACCGATGATCCTCGGTCATACGAATCCCGCTATTACTAAAGCAATAAGAGAGGCATCTAGACACGGCACCAGCTTTGGCGCACCGACAGAGCTTGAGATCAAGATGGCAGAGATAATAACCAAACTCGTCCCATCTATCGAAATGATACGTATGGTTAATTCCGGCACGGAAGCAACGATGAGTGCTGTTCGCCTGGCGCGCGCTTATACAGGCAAAGATATGATAATTAAGTTCGAGGGATGCTACCATGGCCATGGTGATTCCTTTTTAATCAAAGCCGGTTCAGGCGCAATGACATTGAGCATTCCCGACAGTCCGGGCATTCCTTCTGCGGTTGCGATGAATACTTTAACGGCAAAGTACAACGATCTTGCGTCTGTTCGAAGAGTAATGGAACAGAATAAAGATCGGATCGCTGCAATTATCGTTGAACCAATAGTCGGGAATATGGGATGTATCCCGCCGGCAGACGGTTTTCTGCAGGGATTGCGATCTTTATGTGATGATTTCAAGTCGGTTCTCATTTTTGATGAAGTAATGACCGGTTTTCGTGTTGCATTAGGCGGAGCACAAGCACTCTATGGTGTACGACCTGATCTGACGACACTCGGAAAAATTATCGGAGGCGGACTTCCCGTTGGTGCATACGGCGGGAAAAAAGAAATCATGCAGATGGTATGCTCCGGCTGGACCAATGTATCAAGCAGGCACACTTTCCGGTAATCCTCTTGCAATGACGGCCGGATTAACGATGCTTCAGATCCTCAATGCCAATAAAATGATTTATAAACAACTCGAACAACGATCGGCACAACTTGAAAGAGGCATACGAAATAATCTGAATAAGCTTGGCCTTGGATATACCTTCAACCGTGTCGGATCGATGTATACGCTTTTCTTTACTTCGAAACCTGTCATCGATTATGACTCGGCAAAAACCTGCGACACTGCAAAATTCTCTATGTATTTTAACTCAATGCTTGAAAAAGGAATTTATCTTCCGCCCTCCCAGTATGAATCGGCATTTATCTCTACCGCACACTCGGAAAGAATTATCGAGAAGACAATAAAAGCTAACTACAAATCATTACTTCGACCATAAAAGTTTTAAAATTCAATATGAATAAGGAAACATCTGAAGAATTGGTTTGAATATGGTAGTCGCAATTTTCCGCCAGACAAACTGCGGACAGGATCGCAATTAATTTAAACAAAAGAAGCTCCATCAAAAAATCTGATGGAGCTTCTTTTATAAAGATCTGACTAGTAATTAATCAGTAGTTCCGGATGCAATTGTCCAGGTAACGAACCCCATACACAGGGTGATTGACTGTCACCACTAGAAGAGCCGGTTTAGGCGGTTTACCATCTATCGGATCCGAATCCGACAGAACGATAGTAAAATCTGTTATTCCACTACCGCCGGACAAATAATCACCTAACGTAACATTTGCATTACCTTCGACTTTTGCATCGCCGCATTCAACAGTGATCGATGTTCCTGGCGACATCGGATGACCGTACCGATCGGTTATACTAAACGTCCATGTGTCCGACACTTCCGCCATTAGGTACAGCAAACGTTGTCGGATTACCCGCATTTTCTGTGAGTTCAGGTTTTCCCGTCCATAACATTAGTACCGAATCCCTAACCCCGTCGAGTTTTCTCCTAATGTGCGCGCATACACCCATGAAAAACCCGGGCCTAGATCAATAGCGTCTCCAAATTCCGGATATGGATTACCTGACCACAAATCCTGCTGAACAAATCCATCAATATCCGTAACACCCTTAGAGCTTCTTGTTCGCTACTACCTGTTCCAATAGCGCCATGCATCGTATTAAAATAAACAGCCGTTCCTTTAAGAACAGGATTACTGTATCGATCGACGACATGGACGTTCATTATATAACTATAGTTTGCCAAGTCGAGACCGGGGAAGTTATAATACTTCGATGACAGTGTAAAATGACGCTGATCTGCATATCCCGCATGAACCGATATTTTCACAGGTTGAGATCTTACATATCTTCCGCCGCCAAGGTCTATCTGTGCAAACACTTGAACAACGCCCGCCTGAGTGCCGCTGCGAATAGAAACGCGCAATCTTGCATTATCATCCGTACTATCGGCAGATGGTATCAAAGTAGGTTCTGTACCAACATTTGTAAATGTATTCGGGAAAAACTCGAGAGAAAATTGTGCAAATGCTCGAGGATTATTTTCAATCAACATCCCCAAAGAATCGCGTACTTCATAAGTAATAACTGAATTCTCCGTAGATCCGGTCCCCGAAACATAGATATCTGATCGATGAAACACTCACAAATGCAATTTGTGCCGGCAGTTTCTGAGACGGCGACGGCGTGAGGATCGCTTGCGGCGGCTGCAGAATACCATAAATAAACTTAGAAGCTGTTCCATTCGGGCCGCTTACCATTATTTGAATAGTGAATGGGCCGCTGGCGCCGCCTTCAGCTGTTGCATCCTCAACCCGAATTTTATAGGATGTAACAGATCTGCTTCTTGTATCAGGTGTTATGGCCCCTGCGTCTCCGCTTATCTTCAGCGAGCTGCCTACAAGCCCTCCGGCAATGACAGAAATATTATTGCCGGCTGCAAGAGGATTACCGTTAATATCGCTTATAGTAAGATTAAGCGTTTGATCCTGGCCATCAAAGATGTTAATAGTGTCGTTAGGAACATTAGTTACTTTGATAATCGGAGTCCCTGAAAAAGTTACATCCAAAATTTTACTGAAAGATCCATCTACTCTATTTACGGTCACTTTTATCGTATCAATTCCGGCGACAGGCGGTTTGCCGCCTCCATAAATATTGACCTTTGTTAATCCTGTCGCATCTGTAATACCTATTGCATCGATTGAACCGCCTGAACTCTCAAAATAGGCCAGATTGCCGATTTGAACCGGATTGCCATATTGATCTACAAGCATAGCAGAAACTGTTCCCAGCAGATCCGCTGAACCGCTAATTCCCGGGAAGTTTTTTGCACTGGTCCATATTGTCGAACGTATTGAATCCGGCATGCCTCCGGAGATTGTCAATTGAGCCGGTGAAGATGTGATCGTTTTTCCACCTACGACTGCCGAAGCAATAACCTGCAGTACACGCGATTTCGTACCGGATGTTATTACAGTCGATGCGAGTCCGCTTGAATTTGATTCGACGCTGTCAGGCAGCAGGAATTCACCGCCAAAACGGCCGCCTATGATATTAAATCTCACCATCACTGCCCTTTGCGATGTAAGCGCATAACCAAGCGAATCCATAACAGCAAATGTAAGCAAAGATTTTTCTGTTCCTCCTGCATTACGCACCGAAAGAGACTTATCGGTTTGCAGTACTAATTCAATGCTTGCTGCTTGTCCTGTTGCGCCTGGATTAATCGGATTAATAGAATACTGGTCCAAACGAATGGTAATAGTCTCATTCTTCCCTGCTTCAATTTCGACATCCGTAGTGTCGTTGATAAAACCGGTTGCCTCTGTTACTATTGTTGTACTATAAGTAGATGTAATGACTCCAACTGAAAGAGTAAAAGCTCCTGAACTATCCGAAATAGCCGTTTGCCCTTTCTTGCCTAAATCCGTAATTATTGCACCCGAGATAGGCACGTTACTGCTTTTCCGCAGAACAGTTCCAACAACTGCCGATGTAGTTTCCGGCTCTGTTGGATTTTCTTTACACCCCGCATAGGCCAACAATATAGCAAGGGATACCTTAAGCAAATTGGTACGAAAATTCATAATATACTCCTCAGAAAATATATTCTATTCAATAGAATTTCAAATGCTGTGTCTACTTCTCTGTCCTGCGTTTATTGAGATCTTTTTCATTCGCTTCCCTTGATTCTTCAATCACATTCTTGCCTGTTTGTGTTTTTATTGCCCGATCTTCCAGCGAAGGAAGTATTTCTGCTTTAAGAATGACGATAAGTTCTCGTTTCACAATGTTTTTGGAATCATATCCAAAAATATAACGCAGTCCGAAAAACCACCATGGCAAATCCTTTAATAATGGCACTCCTTGTCGAACGATGATTTCCGAATTGGAATACATACCGCCGATATAACTTTCCTCACCGTTCAGAAGCGTTAAAGAACCGGAAGTCGAAGTTTTATGAATAATGGTCGTAACCGTACTCGCTTCAAAAGTGCTTTTTTCTACCTTGTACTGAATATCTATGAATTCCATTTCGCCGACTTTGAATATTCTGGGTTTAATGCTAAGAATTGTTCCTGTCGGATAAAACTTTTGGACAGTGTTTCCGGAAAAATCTTTTTCTAATACGGAGAAATCATCACCAACTTGAAGAGTGCTGCTTAAACCTGAACGGACCGGGATCTTAGAATTTGAAATCACTTCACCAAGCTGTTCGGCTTCAAACATCCTGAGTGCTGCATAAATATCCACTCCGAGATTATTTCCTGTCGGTTGTATCGTTACATCGGAGTATACATTAGTAAGTCTGCTGGAAGCAGTTGAACTTGAAGTAGAGAGGATTTGATGCTCCGTAAAGATTCACTCCAAGATTCAAATTACTGCCGCGAAAAATGGAAATATCCATCCCATCTTCCAGCAGTTTTGTTCTATTCAAATCAAAGAATACACATGAGATGGCAATATCACGCTGTTTGGAATAATACTCGCTGGAATCAACAACCATATTCCTGGCAAATGATGGAGAAGGGCCGATAGAAGAAGATGAAGTAATGTCTTTCGAAGCGCCTTCACCCTGCCTTTTCCCTATATCCTCAAATGATGTGATTTCCATATACTCCGGATAGTCGGTGTACCACAACTGATTACTTCTTAGGATAAGTTCCAACGCATCCTTCCAGTACATCGATTCGATGTTAATACCGATCGTTTTATCCTTACCTTGTAAAGGCGATCTGTCAATAATCAATCTTCCATCGAGTTTTCTACTCAATTCTCCGAGTGATTGTATCGCCTTCGTATAAGGGACATCGGATTTAAACGAGACCACTTCGTCCGGATTAACAACTTTTCCCTTTGCTTTACGCTGAATCGATTGTTCGGTCTGCGCTTCCACAAGCTGTGCAATTGCGGCGATAATCAGAAAAAAATACAATAAAGAGCGTAATCTCATAGCTACCTCGTGAATTTATCAAACATTATTTTCTTTGTTAATTTTCGGACAACTCCGCCTTCGTTTAAAGTAAACTCTACAGAGCTTTCCGTCGGGCTTACACGCGTAATACTTCCACGCCATATTTTATCGCCAAGATGCAAAACGATAAGGGCACCATCTGCCAACACAAATGCTTTGCCAGGTAACACTGCCTTCACCTCTAATTTATCCGCATCCACTTCACCCTTAGGAGCATCGGCAGAAAGAGTCTGAGTTATCATATTCCAGAAAGGATCATATGGGGCTACTATCATCGACAGGGATTTTGCTGCCAACGATGTGCCAAGTTCAGGAATATTTCCGAACAAAAAAAGCATGTATTTCCATGTCAAATGCAATCCACTTTGTTACTTCTTTCGTTTCCTCATCGATAGCCTCTTTTTGTTCCAGTTTCATCGATGAAATCTTATACAATCGTCTGCCCGTTTTCGAGGAAGTATATAAATTTAAACAGATTCTCAAATTGGGCTTCTCCAAGATCTAATTTATAGGCGTTGTACCCCCAGCTAATCTTCTGTTTTGTTCCTAAAAATTTCATATCGAACTTCAAGAATCCGGCTTCATCGATACCTTGGCTCATATACTCATATGTTTGAGAAGAAATATCAAACTGAGGTATCTCCTTACTTCGAGAATCGTATCGTCGTTTTACATCCTGATATTGAGTTGTTAAACGCTGGACCTCATCAGTCAATCCCGGCAGGTCCTCCAATTCCTTATTTATTCGTTGGACTTCCTTATCGATCTTTTTTAACTCACGCGGCTGCCACCACCACCACACACCCATGCCAAAGAGAAAAATCACAAGAAAGACAGCACCAAGAACAAGTGTATTTCTTACTTTATTAGTCACGGTTTTCTCGTCCTTTATCTAGTCAGTAAAATTGGGTTCGGGAATATCATATTTATCAACTTTTTCAATAACAATATCAAATTCATATAATATTTTTTTGCGTATTGTGATTGTGCGCACTTCTCTCAATGTTGCTGTTTCAAAGATACTCGCAATACGCGGTATGCGTGCACGATAAAGAGCCCGGCCCGAAATAATGATGTTCTGCGAATTTTTATCATCCGGCTTCAGACTATAAATCCACAGTGAATTTAAATCCTCTATACTATTTGCCAGATAATGCAGAATTCGGCTCCATCGGTCACATCCCGGAGCGATAGAATCATAGACACTGGTCGCATGACTATAACGATTAATATCTCCGGACAACGCCGCTCTTCGCTGGCGAAATACATCTAGTTCTCCCAGTTTCTGCTGCTTCTGCACAAGCTCTCCTTTAGCTCGCCTAATATCAGCTTGACGCTCTGTAATCAGATAGACAAAAAATGGAATCGATAGAGCAACAAGAATAGCAACAACCCAGCCATGCAAGGCCAGTGCCAGTGTTCGCTGGCTTTCGATAACAGAATGCGGAACGAGGTTGATATCATAAAAGCCGGGAAGAGTAGGTTGAAGCGTGCGCCATGCCGTCATAATCGGAATAACATATTCAGAAACCGCTTCACCAATAGAGCCCTCAAATTCGCCAATATCAAGAGAAGGGGCTTTCATATATTCAACAAGGGCACTTGAAAATTGCGGGGCAATCGCTTCCAATAAATTTACTTTATGACTTTCACCGGCAAGTAAAATCCGATCTATCCGTGTCAATGCAATATTATCCTGTTCAAGCAGGATACGGCTGTAGATTGTATTTTCAATATTTGGCGATTCATATCCTTCGCTGATAATAGGCGCAAAGTGAAGATAGTTTTGACCCTGCATAAAAATCAAACGGCTAAAATCATGACCAACATAGATAAGTACGGAAACTTCTTCATCTTGAGGTTCGTATTGTGTGCGCACCATTTCCATCAAGACTGTGTCTGCACTATCAATAAGCTTTATATTGGGAATACGCCCGCCCATAAACGGTTTGACCTCTGAAAGGAGCTCATAGACATGAAGACCGTCTTCGCGGATAAGTGAAAGCAAACCACCCGAAGCTGTCGGAATAACATCAATCGCATCCACTGCCGGAGCAGAAGCACGCATCATTGATAATTCCTGAGAGATCTTTTTCTTAAGCTTTTCACCTTTTAGTCCGAAGTCGCCCTCAAACTCTTGATAGGTAACCGCCGGTTCGGATATAGCATAAGAAATCGTATACTTTCTTGGGGATCCTACTTCGTTTAACAAGCCCAGCAATACGGAAGCATTTGTATTGCCTTCCTCGCCTGTAGATTCGAGTGCTCCTGCGGATGAGAAAGAATCTCCAGAAGAAATATCGCCGAATGATGAGCCTTCGCTTGCTGCCGCACTGGCCTGCTTTTCTTCAAATTTCCGAATTAAAGCAACTGTTTTAAAATCCCTTAACGTTACCTTATTTCCTTTGGCAGAAAGGCGGACGAACTTAAGTTCCAGTCCATCCACAAATAAGGCAACAGCTGTCTTTCCTTCTCCTGCTTTAATAGGCATGAGTTGGTATTTCCTCGCTCGTTAATGATTAGAAAATTATCATAGACTATTAGATCTATGTTCCAGCAATACCTACACGATTAGTATTTGATTCTGATGATTGCACCTGCAAAAGCTGCTGAAGACGCCGTTTATTGTTCGCATAATTCATAGCGTTTTCCATGGAAATTTTCTTCTGTAAATAAAGACGTTTCAAGTCCTGCTCCATAGTGATCATACCAAGCTCTGTGCCTTCAGCAATCATCTGATAGATTTCACTTACATTATTATTTTTTATGGCAGCATATACCGAGGGAGTTCCAAGCATTATTTCCTTCGCGAGTACGCGTTTGCCATCCAAACTCGGAACAAGTTTTTGTGAAATAACACACCGCAATGTTTCCCCTAAACGATTTCGAACTCGTTCCTGTTCCATCGGCGGTGTCTCACCAATTATACGGTCAATACTTTCGACTGCTGAGGCTGTATGCAATGTTGAGAACACTTTGTGGCCAGAATCTGTAACTTCTAATGCAGCTAAAATTGTATCGGAATCCCGCAGCTCACCGACCATAATTATATCCGGATCCTGACGCAATGCCTGCACCGCGCCATCTCTAAAAGAAAGCACATCTCGGCCGACTTCTCTATGTCTGATAATACATTTATCCGATTTGTGAACAAATTCTATAGGCGAAGCAATAATAACAACATGTCCCTCTACACTATGATTGTTGGCATCAATTATAGTATCCAGTGTGCAGCTTTTCCCTGATCCGGTGATACCTGTTACAAGACAAAGCCCCTCTTTTGTATGCGCCAGACTCAGTACTTTTGTTACATTTGAGTGCAATTCCAGCCCTTTATAAGGACGAAGCGAATTATTGATTGCACGCATATTCAGCGCGAGCTGATCCAGGTCAAAATATGCATCTGCACGGAACCGTCTGAATTCTGAACTTTCCAGATACAGCATATGAGAGAAGTCGAGATTTCTATTCTCGAATAGATACGATCTTTGTCGTTCTCCTATAATACTTTGAATAAGGATATTGATTTCATCCTGTGTATATTTCCCGAGCGATGGGTCTGATCTTTTTGAGCCATATACTCTATACCAGATATAACCCTGTGAACCATATCCTCCCATATCAATATCGGAAGCGTATATTGCAAACATCCGGGTAAGAAAATGATTAACCAGCGCTAATAGTTTCATTTTCGTTGTTTCATCGGTCCGCGTCATGATATCGCTAATCATCATTTGCCGCTCAAGCCCCGTAACTGTTTTTGGGAATTGAGACGCCATTTCTCTCAGAATTTTTTGTGCATCGGTGACGACTTGCGGTAAGTCTGACGACATGGCAACAGAGGGTTGCACAGCTGGGGAGGGATTTTTAACTTGTATTGCCATGTAATTGAATTCTCTTAATTATCTCTGATAACTAAAAAAATAAATTCTTTTCTTATCTCTCACTTCCATGGTCGGTTAGATAATAAGGAACTACAATTAAAAAAGCAAATGATGAAAAGGATTTTTTTAAGTGTTGACTCCATCTTACTATGCTGACTCCATTTACCTGTCTCACTCCCCTTCCTTTTTCTCTTTATGAAACATAGTGTTAAAAATTAAGAATTCACTCATACTACTTTTCTAATTTCTGAATATTGGCTTTTTTACTCTATTTTCATCATTTATCGTATTAATCAATCTTCTTCTGTTGTATTCGAAACAACTTCTTCAAGAGTCGTACTTCCTTCTTTCATTCTTTCTATTCCCGAACGTCGTAATGACCACATACCATCCTTCATTGCTTGCTCACGAATAGCATTTTCATCAACTTTATCGCCTGCATTTAAAATAATGTCCTTAATAGGTTTAGAAAAAAATAATGCTTCATGGATTGCCGCACGTCCTTTATATCCGCCGCTGCATTTTTCGCATCCTACTGCCGTATAGATAGTATGCGTTGCAATATCTTCTTCAGTAAGGCCGAATTTTAACAGGTCTTTCTTTTCACTGCTATCCATCGGTTTTTTGCAATCTTTGCAAAGTGTACGAATAAGACGCTGGGCAACAATGACATTGATAGCGTATGCAAGCAAGAATGGTTCAATACCCATTTTAAATAGACGTGCAATTGCGCTTGGAGCATCATTCGTATGCAATGTTGAGAAAACCAAATGGCCTGTATTCGCCATTTTAATGGCCGTCTCTGCGGTTATTTTATCGCGCATTTCGCCGACGAGTACAATGTCCGGATCATGACGCAGGATTCCACGGATCGCTTCATCAAATCCCATCTTCGGGCCAATTTTTAGCTGACGTGCTCCTTTTACGATATATTCGACAGGGTCTTCAATTGTAAGAACATTCACAGTCGGATCAATAACTTGATAAAGTGCGGCAATCAATGTAGTTGATTTACCGGATCCGGTCGGGCCTGTAAGAATAATTATACCCTGCGGTTTGCTAATAGCTTTATAAAAGAACTGGCGCGCCGGGCCCTGTAATCCCAGTTTCTCCAAATCGGTGATAACTTTACGGTCATCCAATACACGGATAACGACACTCTCAAACTTATGTTTAAATTCTGTCGTCACGATCGGCATAATCGAAACTCGGAACCGGAGCTGATGTCCGTCAATGACACGCTGTATGAATCCATCTTGAGTCATCTCACGTTCAAACCTGTCAACATTCTTTGAACGGTCCTTGATAACAGCAAATACTGCTTCCGGCAAAGTATTTTCCTGACAGTGCCATACTTGCAAATCGCCGTCCAAACGAAATAGAAAATTAGTCCGATTATTTTCCGAAGCGACGACATGAATATCACTAGCACCTCTCCGCACTGCTTCAACCAAACATCCTTCAAACAGATTGACTAAAGCGCTTTTGCTGATTTCCGCTTCGAGTGCTTGTTCATCAAGCTGTTCATCAGCTCCGCCGCTTTCATCAACAGTGATTTTATTGTCATCTAGGAGTTTTAAAAATTCGTTCTGAGCAGGCGCAACTTTATCCATCAACGATTGAAGTTCTTTTAAGCGCACATAACAAATTTCGTATTTCTTCACATTAAAGCTGCGCGCTACGACAGGCAGATTACGATCGGTAGGATCCGCTGCAACAATAATAAGTTTATCCGGTTGGCGTTCGTCAAATTTGAACGGCAGCATCTTTGATTGGATCATCATCTCGCGCTGCTGGTCTGAAAGCTGATCAATATATCTTTTTATAAAAGCAATCCGCGTATCATCAATTTTTTCATCCCCCAGGAAAATTTCACGAAAAGCATATAGATTTGCTACTTCACGGAATACTGCATCGTGATCTGCCCCGAATTCTGTTACAAGAATCTGCCCGAGATTCTTTCGGTTTTTCCTGTTTTCCTCGGAATCCTTCATCTTGAGAGACTTCTCGAGCGTCTCAAAATCGATGATTCCCTTTTTGAGGAGCGTGTAACCGATTTTATCAGTAATATCTATTTCGGCCATTATTCCATTCCTCTATCTTTAAAAAACGCCTTTCCTATCATTTAAGGAAGCATAGATCCTATTGGCAAAATTAAGTGCGGATTCTCAGGTTTCACCAATGCTGTTTCTGAAGAAACGAGAGTTAACGCTGTAAGCACAACCATCATAATCATAGATACCGATAATTGAATATATTCAATGGCATTTTTCATACGATAACTTGTTTCTTTTTCGTAGTACTCTGCCAACTGAAGAGCGGTTGCTTTCACTGTGCCTGTCTCGGCACCGGAAGCAAATCTAGAAAGGGCGGTTCTTGTGAACACGCCTGTCGCTTCAAACGCTTCTGTCAATCCTTTTCCGCGTTCGAGCATCATAGGAATTGCAATTGTTTTAATCTGATGCTCCATATACCTGTTACCGCATGCTTCCGCTGCCATTCGGATAATTTCAATATTTTCTCCCGATCCGCTGTAAAGTGCATAAAATACACGGCAGAAGATTTCGATAGCTGTTTTATGCAGCAAAGAACCAATCACCGGAATTTTAATTATATACTTATCCATCATGAACTTTCCCTTTTCCGTTCTTACATATGCTATGAATGCAATCAGCGGAACGAACATCAGGAAAGAAAGAATAAGCCAATTCTCAATCAGCCAATCGCTCATTTTCAATGTTGCAGCAGTCATCGGGGGAAGTTTAATATGAAACTTTTTAAACATTGATGCGGTTTCAGGAAATATGTATGCTACATAAAACAAACAGGCAAGAAATAATACAAACAAAGTAATCAACGGAGTTATAAGGGCGCTTTTCAAATTTTTTCTAAATTCTGCATTTCGCTCTAAAAATTTCGCGCAGCTTTCATATATCTTCAGCCATATTACCGCTCTTCGATGCCAAACCAAGCATTTGTGCCGTAAACTTGCCAAGCACCGGTGCCTGTTTGATAAATACCTTTTCGCTGTCTTTACCTTGCTTCAGTTCTGCATTAATTTCTTTAATTGATTCGCGAAGAGCTGCATTTGGTATATCATTGATAAGCAATTGCATCACTTCATTGAAAGGAAGTTTCTGCCTCATCAAATCCGTACTCACACGAACAAAGGTAATAACATCAACCACAGGGGCTTTGCGCAGTTTTGTGCCAAACAATTTCTTTCGAACATATTTAACTTGAAAACCCATCTTCTCCAAGGCAACGCGAACTTCATCTGAAGTAAATGCCTTCTGTTCGCCATCAATCGGTTTTTCAGTTCCCTTTTGAACACGATAGATGAACGTAACCCGTTCATGAATTCCCGTGACTTTAAATTTTTTGTCGCGCGAGAGTTCGGCTGCTTTTACTTTAGCAACGCCCCTGGTTTCGGCAGAAACCGACCCCGGAAACTGCCTTCCCCGAAAGTGTCAGACCGTCAATACGATATTCAGGCATACGATTATTTTTTTTATTTGTGAGTAGATGATTTAAATTGATTAATATCCGTTTTCATACTACGATAATACACTTTTTCAATCTTTGTGTCAAGAACCTGCCTTTTAACAATACTCCTTATACTGCCGTAAATTGTCAAAATAGCAGGTTTTGGAAAAAACCATCCGAATCATTTACAGGAACCGAATTACACATAATATAATCTCTATCCTTTTTGAATCTTATCCCGTACCATTTCTGTGATACGCCGGAAATCTATTTTACCGCTTCCCATCTTTGGAAGATCTTCAATTACTACAAAGTGTTTTGGCAAAGCAATATTCGGCAATTCTTCAGACATTTTTTTCAAAATTGTTTTTTCGTCAATTTTCTGTGTAACGGCTGCAACAATCTTTGCCCCGCGGACAGAATCCGGCACTTCTACGACACAGCAAGAAACTTCTTCCGGTAAAAAGTGTTCCATAACATTTTCTACTCGAATTAGCGATACCATCTCACCGCCGATTTTCATAAACCGCTTCAATCGGCCGACATGCCAGATATATCCATCCGGATCATGATATCCCATATCGCCGGTATCATACCATCCATGACGGATACTGAGTGTTGTAGCTTCAAAATCATCGAAATATCCCTTCATGACATTATCACCTTTGACGAGTATTTTCCCGATTTCACCAGTGCCGCATTCCTCTCCAGTTTCATAATTCTCTACACGTACTTTTACATTAGGCAGCGGTTGTCCGACACTTCCGGGACGATTGGCTGTCGGAGCTATTTACACTGATCACGGGACTCGTCTCTGTACAGCCGTAACCTTCCAAAAGAGTAATATTGTGTTTGCTGAAGAAACTCTTCTCGAAGCGTGTCGGGAGTCTTATCTGCACCGGTCAGCATGATACGACAGCTAGCAAAATCTCCCGGTGATGATTTTCTCAAATATCCCCACATAAATATCGGTGTACCTACAACAAATGTAATTTTTTCCTCGCGGATGATATCGCAAATATTTTTAAAATCTAACGGATTAGCATATGTCACAATTGTCATTCCATAATAAAGCGGAAGCCATAGGTTTGCAGTTAATCCAAATACATGAAAGAATGGAAGGTTGGCAAGAAATATATCTTCTTCATTAAGATCGAATACCTCAGAAATGCCGGAAAGATTGGAAGAAATATTCCGATGCGACAAGAGAACAGCTTTAGGATCTTTTTCACTTCCGCTCGTAAAAAGTACTACGGCATTATCATCTTCCTCGCCTTTATGAATTTTTTTTAAAAGCCGTTCCACGGGAAGCTTGGCACGAAGCGCCGCTTTAATTTTATCGAGAATGGATACTTCCTCTAAAATATCCTCAATCAATATCATCCCGGGAACTTTCGGACAATTAATTTTTTCAAGGAGTGCTTTCGATGTAATGATTGTCTTAAATGCACATTTCTTCTGGCTATATTCACAGTTTTGTGCGGCACCTGTAGAATAGTTGATCATTACAGGCGTCCGGCCGCTCATAAGCGCCCCAAGAATTGAAAGTGCGCAACCTGCGGAAGTCGGTATCATAATACCGATAAAACCCTCATCGTATTTTCTTAACTTATCCGCTAAGATAAGCGAAGCAATAAGTGCTCTTCCGTAGGTGAAACTCTTGCCGGTCGTACGATCAACAAGCGCTGTTTTGTTTTCAAATTCTTTGGCGATATGAACGAAGTGTTGATGAAGAAGCATTTCCATTCCTTATACGATATTGGAAATAATTTTATTCCGTGCTATCAACTGAACGGCATTGTATTTTTATTCAAGATAGAGGAGTTTACTAACAACGGCAAGATAAATTTTCCGGATTAATCGTCCTTTTCAAGAATTATAAAAACTCAGAATCAGAGTATTAACGATACTTATGAAGCACTGTAAGAAGATAGATGATTGTCAGAATTGCACCAACAGCCGAAACGGCAAATGTCACAACCGGCGAAAAAGCATACCAAAGCCACCCTGCTGCGCTGCTGGCAATTAATGTACATATACTCTGCATGCCTGTATAAAATCCGATTGCGGTCGCTACATCATGCTTCGGAACTATATTGGATATCCAGGCTTTGGATATTCCCTCGGTAACATGCGGCATATATTCCATAGAAAAAGAACAGTAATAGCAAGGTAATTATCGATTCCGCAAAGATTATTCCTCCGTAAACAAATGCAAACAACGCCAGTCCTAAAATGAACGTTGCCTTCAATCCGATTTTATCTCCCAGCGCACCCATCGGATATGAAGTTAAAGCATAGATCAGATTGTAAAATATATATATGCCGATTACTTGCTGGTCGTTTGCCCCTTGATGCCGCATCATCAATAGAAGCAAAATATCGGAACTGTTGATCAAGGAAAAAAAAAGCAGCCCTGTCACTAGCAACTTGAACTGGTGCGGGGATTTCTTCCAATACTTCAGAAACGTGAAGAAACCGGATTCCACTGCGGAAAACGGCTGCGCGATTTTTTCTTTCAGAAGAAATGTCAATGAAATGGCGAACAGGCCGGGAATAAATGCCAGCATGAATAATATTTTATATTGCGCAGGATTATACATCAGAAACACCAGTGCCGCCAACGGGCCAAGTGCAGCACCGAGTGTATCAAAGGCCCGATGGAATCCGAAGACACGCCCCTTAAATTCCTGTGTTGTTTCCGATGACAGCATGGCATCTCTGGCACCGGTACGGATTCCCTTCCCCAATCGATCAATTGTACGCGCGCCAAATATCCAGAAAGGAAACGTCATAACCGCCATCATAGGTTTGGAAACCGCGCTTAGCGAATATCCCAATTGAACAAATGGCTTCCGTTTTCCTGTTGCATCGGAAAGATGGCCGAAATATCCTTTACTTAAACCTGCAATAGCTTCCGCAAAACCTTCCAAAATACCGATTAGGACGACGGAAAATCCGATACTGGTGAGATACATCGGCATAATTGGATAAAGCATCTCGCTTGCAATATCGGTAAAAAAACTCACGAGAGAAAGAAGAGCTATAGTCCGAGTAATAAATTTCTTCACGATCCTCCTGCCTGATCTCTATTTTAATATAGAAACCGAATATTGATAGTGCAAGGTTCATCAAAGGAAATATTATGGAATGGATTAAAAAGATTCTTATATTATTCCAAATTGTTTTTCAATAGACTGATCATTCGAAAGAACTTAATCTATGAATCTTGAATCCATTCTTCGCGGTATTCTCGGCATTGTTGTCCTTATCGGAATTGCATTTCTATTTTCCAATAATAAGCGCAGAATCAACTGGCGGCTTGCTGCAAGCGGGCTGGGCATACAGCTCGTATTTGCTGTTTTCATAATCCACCATGAAATCCTGCGATCATGGTTCTTTCCGCTCGGCTGGCCTAAGGATGCAATTAACTGGCTTGGATCAGTTATTGTGAGTCTCCTTGGTTTCACTTCTGAAGGTTCTAAATTTGTTTTCGGGAATCTCGCGGTAAATTCCGGACCGGACAGCCTCGGATTTTTCTTTGCATTCCAGGTCCTGCCCACAATTATTTTCGTCTCTACACTCACGTCTCTCCTGTACTATCTCGGTATTCTGCAGCTTGTTGTAAAAGGTATGGCATGGGTAATGGCAAAGCTTATGGGCACAAGCGGTGCAGAATCGCTTTCCAATACGGCAAATATTTTCGTGGGTCAAAGCGAAGCTCCGCTGCTAATTCGTCCCTATATAGCCACGATGACAAATTCCGAACTGCTTACAATTATGGTCGGCGGGATGGCTACTATCGCCGGAGGCGTAATGGCGAGTTATATTCAGATGCTCGGTCAATCATTCGCAGATGCCCATAATATTCCGCTCTACGAAGCCCAGTTGAAGTTCGCAGTGCAATTGCTTGCAGCCAGTGTTATGGCAGCCCCGGCATCTCTCGCCATTTCTAAAATTCTTTTTCCGGAAACAGGCATCCCGGAAACAAGAGGAACCGTGAAGTTGAAAGTAGAAAAGAATGCATCCAATGTCATTGAAGCAGCGGCTACAGGAGCGGGAGACGGCCTTCAACTGGCATTAAATGTTGCGGGAATGCTCCTTGCGTTTATTGCTTTAATCGCAATGCTGAATTTCCTCCTGCTCGCTCTCGGAAATGCTATAGGTGTAAATGAATATCTTACGGCACAATTCGGACAACCGCTTTCAATGCAGCTGGTATTCGGACTTGTACTGCAGTTTGTCGGAATGGCTATCGGTGTGCCATCGGCAGATGCTCTCCGGTTCGGCAGTCTTATCGGAACGAAAGTTGTACTTAATGAATTTGTCGCCTACCTCGACCTTGCCTCGATGCTTAAGGCAAACCTTATGTCTGAAAAAAGTATTTTGATGGCAACTTATGCACTCTGCGGCTTTGCTAATTTTTCATCCATCGCTATTCAAATCGGTGGAATCGGCCCAATGGCCCCGGAGAGGAAAAAAGATATTGCTGCTCTCGGCCTTCGCGCCGTACTCGGCGGAACATTGGCAACATTTATGACTGCAACAATTGCAGGAATTCTCATCGGCGGATAAATATTTCATATTTCAAAAACTTAAGTTCATGAATATTTTACTACAAGTCTCTTCACTATGATTCGTTCTTTATTCATCTGGATAAATACAAGCATTGGTCATTTTCTTTTGGCTGTTCCTTCTCGCACTCAGCCGTCTCTTTGACCGTGATCCTGTATTTTATAGAACAGGATTTCTATTCAGGAAACTCGGAAAAACTCTGACACAAATCAATCCGGCCTGGAAACTCCACATCTCAGGAGAGACCATTTCAAATCCGAGAAATCCTTATGTTGTTGTCTGCAACCATCAATCGATGGCCGATATTCCGTTGATCAGCAACCTGCCATGGGAAATGAAATGGATGGCGAAAGAGGAATTATTCAGAATTCCTGTGATCGGCTGGATGATGCGTCTTTCAGGCGATCTTTCAGTTGATAGAAAAAATCCGCGGAGCGGTGCGATAGCGTTTATCAAAGCCCAGCGTGTGCTTGAACAGAAATGTTCCGTTATGATTTTTCCCGAAGGTACACGCACACTCGATGGACGTGTGCGGCAATTCACAGATGGAGCATTTCACCTTGCCATTAAAGCCAAAGTACCTATACTGCCGCTTGTTATTGAAGGCTCGCGCGATTGCATTCCGAAGCACAGTTGGATATTTGGAAAGCCATCGGACATTTTTTTAAAAGTCCTGCCTCCTATCGATACTT
Source organism: uncultured Bacteroidota bacterium (assembly GCA_963770945.1). Classification (GTDB taxonomy): domain Bacteria; phylum Bacteroidota; class Ignavibacteria; order UBA10030; family UBA10030; genus Fen-1298. Next base: position 73,799 of record CAVYRP010000009.1, read on the forward strand.
CGTCGATGACCGTTAAAGATGCGCCTGCTCTTAGTGCTCAGGTACGTTTAATTATAATGAAACAGATAGCAGAGTGGCGTTCAGTTCCTGTGGAAGATGTAGATGGGATGAATGTACATTTTCTGCGACATAACCCGCGCCTACGAGCTGTATTGTTCACTGTTTTTTTGGCGGGATACGCAGGTCAGGCATGAAAATTACATTTTTCCTTTAATTGATTGTATGTGTTAAATACAATCGGGCAAACAGTATAATTTTCTATCACTCCAAGCAATCTAGATCTTAAATCCTTCTTTTTGAAGATGCGGATAAGACCTGCAATTCTCCGGCTGATATCATATATTTCGCATACGTTATTTTTTAAAAATGGACAAGGCCTTTTACTTATCATGAAATCATTGTTCTCTTCAGTATTTTCCAAATACTTATTTATGAATTCTTCTTTCGATATCTCCAGCCTGTTTGAAATTGACAATATTTCCTTTTCTGAAACAATCGGCGATTTTTCTTTGCAGCAATTTGCACATGTTTTACAATTAATCTGATTGACTATTGCATTGCTTATTTCGACGACTAAAGAATCTAACTCTTCATCTGCTTGGTCCATATTTTTTAAATAAGACCTAAATTTACCGTTTTGCTTTTCATACTTCTGAGCGTAATACTTTATCTTTGACAGGTCAATTTGAATCATAGATTTTCCACCAAATGATAGGTGCTTCGCTAAGCTTCATCTATTAGCGGAGCAAGTTTCTTTTTTATAGTCCATATTGAAAAGTATATTTTAATCATTTAAACATCTATGTGCCATACTTAATATTCTCCTTAGGTTTACTTATTGTAAATTAAGACACACCAAGGACGAATACGCTTCTATATTTCCACAACTTCAGAAGATAACTCCCAACTTCTTCTTCAAGTTGAATTAAATAGTTATTACTACATTTCCTTTTTTATGACCCTTATCGACATACCTATGAGCCTCTACGATTTGTTCCATAGGGTAGCGTTTGTCTATTACTGATTTTAGCTTTCCTGCCTCGCAGAGTTCTTTAAGAAAGATCAGGTCTTCGACCTTCAACTTAATGTTGCCTGACAAAGCAAGAGCGGATAGATAGATTCCTGACTTGGTCAAGGATTTTTTACGTTTTGAAGATTCAATCTTGCCGACTGCATCAAAAATAACGTCATAAGCATCAGTGCTTTGTGTAAAATCTTCTTGCGTGTAATCGATAAGCTTATCGGCTCCAAGAGATTTCACCATTTCCAAATTCGCAGTGCTGCATACTCCTGTAACTTCTGCCCCAAAGTGCTTGGCTATCTGCACAGCATAAGTTCCGACACTACCGGAAGCTCCATAGATTAATACCTTTTGACCCTTCTGAATATTTGCTTTTCTAAGATTAATCAAAGCGGTTAATCCGCCATTGGAAACCGGAGCGGCTTCCTCGTAGGTCATATTAGTCGGTTTTATTGCAAGAATCCCGTCTTCAGGAATACAGCAATACTGGACATACGCGCCCATTCTAAATTCAGTGGATGCAAAAACGGGATCGCCTATCTTAAACAGCGTAACATCTTTGCCGACTGCTTCAATGTCTCCGGCCAGTTCCATTCCAAGTATTTTTTTTCTTGGCCCCTTGAAACCCAATATGATTCGCATCATGGGCTTGAAAAAGAAATCTTTGACCGGTCCTAAACCAGGCTCTAAACGCCGAATCTTAGTATCTCCTATGTGTACTGTTGTAGCATTTACTTTTATCAGTACTTCATTATCTTTAGGAAAAGGTTTTTCAACCTCCACCATCTTTAAGACTTCCGGTGGACCGTATTTTGTGCATATTATTGCTTTCATAAATATCTCCTGCGTATTTCATATAACTATTTTAAAACGCACTCTAACGGACAGAATCTCCCGTCAATCCCGCTAAAAAATTGCGGGACGTCCGTCAGAACCATGTCGGGTAAACAAAAACCGCGCGAAAGCCCGCTTAGGGACAGATAAGGAAATTATTTATCAATTCATCTTTTACTCTAGCCCGCGAAATCGATTGAAGTTAAATGAGCCAAGGCGAGGTGATGTCTATTATATCCTATTAATAACTCTTAAATACACTGCTGATTATTTTCTGAATCCGAACTCCACCTTGTGATTACATATTTCGATTTCGCAAGCATTTCTTTCTGTCGCTTTCTTTGTGCCCAAAGAAAGCGACGATCAGTGTAATATGAGAACTTTGATTTGAATTACCTGCCTGCGCGCTCTATGCCTGCCCGACCGCGTCATTCAAGCGGGCACTTTCACCAACACTATGTTTCTGCCTACAACTCGCTCCAGCGGACATGTCGGTGGACAAGTCAGCAGGCAGGTGTAAATATTCAATATCATATTTTTAAGGTCCTGACTTTTATCACAGTATATAGTTAGCCTGCGCTGCATTAATATTCGTATCTCACTATTTTAGAGAATATTGAACTATATATTGCATCCACCTGAACATTCTCTGTAATTAACTTTCCATTATTATTACCACCTATTGATTTCTATATTACAAAAAAAAGTGAGATATCCGTTCAATGACTCATAGGACCGTTCTTTTATTCGCCTTAAACGTAAAGCCGCTGACTTTGGCTTCTAACTTATTCCTTTTGCTGCTTCCTCATGAGTTTGTTACTTAGGAGGAGGCGTGTTATTTCAAAAGTATCAGTTTTCTTGTCCCTGCAAAATTACTTGCCTGCAAATGGCAAAAATAGACTCCACTATTCATATTGACAGCATTCCAAATGTAAGAATGGAAACCGGAATTCAATAAACCTTCGTAAATATCAGCAACCTGTCTTCCCAACATATCGAAAATTTTCACCGAAACATGCCGATTGTATAGATAAGAAAAATTGAATATTTGTGGTTGGGTTAAAAGGATTGGGATAGTTTTGATAGATCGCTGTCGATTGAGGAATAGCGGATTGCTGATCTGACACCGATGTGATATTTCCATATCGAACCGACCCATTAATACGGGCGCCCGTGAGCCGCCACTCAATTCCCGGCTCCTTAGTGGTGCCATACAAACCAATACTATCGACAATCGTCCAACTGCCATTCGTGAGAACTCCATTGCCATATTCGAATTGCCACTGATTTTGAGGTAAGTATGAATTGAAGGGCTTGCCAACTAGGACAATCCAGGAGGGGTCCACATGTAATCTTGAAACAGTATCTCCTGCATTCGCGGCAAAGTCCAACAACGTATATTCTATTGAATCGGTTGAATTGAAAAAGAGGATTTTAGATCCGACTTGGCGCATAAATCGAGCAGGAAAGAAAAGACCGGAGTAGACTGCATACGTGTGCCCGTTTCCGAGGACGGTATCTGCGATGATCGATTCAGTTTGGATAATCGGATGCATCGGATCATTGCTATATTGCCACATGTTGCCGACGTGCAGGGGATAGTAGCCCTCTACGTTTACACTAAAGAAGAATGTCGGAGACCAGGCGCTGAGGATATTCCCTTTTAATGAGCGTACCCGCCAGAAATAATTTCTATTTGACGCGTTTGAAAATACAAAAGACGTATCTGCCGTAATTTTATTTTGAACACGAGTAGAAGAATAAAAATAGGGAGACCAAGAAATTTCAAGTTCGTAAGATTCAGCTTCCGGGATAGCATTCCAAACCAAATTAGGCTTTTGTATTTTGACAACTTCGCTATCTGCAGGCTGAAGAAGCATCGGCGCTCTAATGTAAGTTCTAAATTCCCAAATGTCAGACCATTCTCCAATTCCAGCTTTGTTGCTGGCATTTACACGCCAATAATAATTTGAACCATATGCAAGATTCTTGTTTATATAAAAAGTATCAATAATACCGACGGTGTTTATAAAGGGATTGGCCAAATTTGATTTATCCGAAATCTGAAGATGATAAGAATCAGCGGCTTTTGGAATATTCCATGATAATTTAATATTTATTGGTTGATCTATTGCGCTATCCAACGGGACTGATTTGCTTGGAGGCCAGGGAGCTATTAGAAAAACTGATTCATTTGAAAAATTTGACCCCAAAAAAGAATGGTTTATTGCCTGAACAGACCACGCATAACAACCTCCTTCAATTTTAGCAATCTGCCAATCCGTTCCTTTTTGGATATTGCCCAGTTTGGCTAGTTTTCTACTCCCGGTTGCAATATTCGAACAAGGCGACTTAACATTATTTGCGCTTGAACTATCACTGATTCGAATATTATAAGACTGACCCAAAATCGGTGTTGAAGAAAACTTAAGACCATTCCATGAAAATTTGACTGAATATTTATCCACAGTCGCTTGTGGATTGATGACGGCGTTCTGGGAAATATAATCGCCACCCTGTAATTGATTTTCATATACTTTTGTAATATTCGAAGATCCACCTGCCTCGCCCGAAATCAAAATATCTAAATCACCATCATCATCATAGTCTCCAAAATCCACATCACCTCTCATGAATGTGAAAAACCAGTCACTGGTCAATACAAAGGTATTATTCCCATCATTTCTATATAAATAGCACCGATTTTGTGGGGAACATGCATCGCATCTTCCAGCCAGAAGAATATCTAAATCACCATCATTATCATAATCCGCCCATGCTAAAGAACTATAATACACCTTGATAATGGTTGCATTTATTTTTACAAAAGTGTCGTTTCCGTCATTACGGTAAATTCCGGCTTCCGAAGGTTCTGATCCAAAATCATAATTCATAACTCCGGTGATCGCTAAATCTAAATCACCGTCATTATCATAATCGCCCCAGGCACTTGATCCAAGATCTACATTAGGAAAGTTATTTTCAATTTTAACAAACCGCCCATTTCCGTCGTTGCGAAATATATTTGATATTGGTTCTTGCGTCTCTAATGCTCCCGACAAAAAAAGATCCAGGTCGCCGTCATTATCATAATCACCAATTGCTACACTTCCATACGTTACATACGGAAGCTGTGTCGCTACTTCCATAAAAACATCGTTTCCCAAATTTCTATATAATTTTGTCACGACAATAGTATTTGTCCGTCCTGTTAGCAAAATATCAGGTTTGGAATCGTTATCATAGTCAATCCAATGACATGTGGATTCATATATCCGCGGTAACCCGACATCGAGCCTTACAAATATTCCATAATTGTCATTGCGGTAAATGTATGAAACTGGCTGGGTGTCCCCGCCTTGACCGCATAATAATAAATCCAAGTCGCCATCATTGTCATAATCACCCCAGTCGGCAGAACAACTCTCAAACCACCCAAATTGAATCTTACTATCAATAAATGTCCCGCCAATATTGGTATATAATTTTGCGATCGCAGTAGAAGAACCGGTGCGTCCTGCAATAAAAATATCCAAATCATTATCGTTATCATAATCTACCCACTTTGAAACAGAATGAGAACCAACTCCGTCAATATTAATATCACTGAGATGGAATGTTTGAGATAATACGGTGTTTGCAACAACAATAGGTATAACTAAATAAATTCCATAATGCATATAACTCATTCCCTTTTATTATTGATTTAACATTTATGTCTATTGTTGAAAGTTGCCATTATACATTTGCCTGCCATATATTTATTTATAGAAATACGATCCAATAGGCCATGGTCAATTATATATAAAAGTTTTTACTAAGACCTACTTTAAATGGTATTTTACCAGCATAATCACACATATCACTACTGAAGAGCAGGAAAATATACTCCTTTTTATTCGTATTTTTTTTTTAGCCACCTAACAATTTCTATATTACAAAAATAAACGGCGGGACATTCCTGCATTCGTAAAACCGCTAACTTTATATTCCAGCTTGTTCCTTTACCCGCTTCCTCCTGAGCTTGTTGCTTGGGAGACTGCACATAAATATTATTTATTGTCTTCTTCATTATCTTCTTTGAGCACTATATATTCCCTTGAGTAAATCCAACAGTAAACACCCAATATTAACAAAACAAGATGGTAGAATATTGTGACGAAATTGTAACTTTCTGGTCCATATTCAGTGCCACCATTAGAAGTATATATATATTTACATCCGCTTGATAACAAACTAGCAGCGCTTGTTGTAATAATTATGAATGCCCAAATACGAATGCAAAGAAGTATGTATATGTTTCTCGAATAGATTAAATATAGCGAACCACCTGAAACAAGAATTCCAAAGATATAAATTAAGCCATTAGATGATAATAAATTGAATAACGAAAAAATGAAATTAAATATCAGGATACTGATTAATATATATATAAATGGTTTATTTGCGAATTCAACCATAATAATTTCCTTGTGCCGCCTAACATCTGATTAGGTCTGCCGAAGGCATCCCTTCTGGAGACTGAGGCGACCTTTTGTGATTAATAGATATAAAATGTCGACATTTTGTAATTATTTTTTCCATTTTACTATACATTCGTAAAAAGGCAAAGTAGACTTAATGTAGCCATTTATCCCACTTGTATTCTTAGCCGGATACATCCGTTCTATGTTTTTTATTTAATTTCTCAAGAACTGTCATTGGCGATCCCCCAATGGTAATTGTCAACGATTTAAGATTATTGCTGATTTAAATATACATGTTTCCCGATAGGAGGGCAACAATAAATTTAAAGCGTTAAGTATAATTTTTACATCGTTTTAGTTCGTGAATTACCCAGGAAAGTTACAGCATCGCGATATTTTCAAGGTCTCCAAGCATTACTTGGATAATATTAAAAAGGCAGACAGGGTCATATTTGTCTGGGCGCAGAGCGCTGCGCCCCTACAAAAGAACCTTAAGGAGCTGAGAGGCCCATCACAATCACACGCTAAAGCGTGTGTCCTTTTTTATTTGCACTGTGCCGCTATGAATGCCTGATTAGAGACAGATATGGAAATGGTTTATCAAGCCATCTTTTATGCTAGCCCGCGAAATCGATGGAAGTTTATATAGCCAAGGCGAGGTGATGAATATTATATCCGATTAGTATATCCTAAAAACATTGCTGCTTAAATTCCGTATCCGAACTCCACATTGAGATTACATTTTCGATTTCGCAAGCGTTTCTTTCTGCCGCTTTCTTTTCGCCAAAAGAAAGCGGCGATAAGTATACAAAAATATAATGCTCGGATCTGGATTCCCGCTAAAAGCATGCGGGAATGACAAATTCTTTTATAAAATCTTATCTGTCCGGGCAGCCCCTAAAGATCGGGGTAAACAAGAGGCCCATTACAATCATACACGAAAGCGTGTGTCCTTTTTTATTATATTGTGCCCCTACGAAAGCCCACATATAGACTGATAAGAGAATGGTTCGTCAATTCGTTTTTTGCGCTAGCCCATCGAAATCGATTGAATCACGTAGAATCCGATCACCGATCGGATTTTATTGCAGCCTTATTTGTGATAAGAATAATGCTCTAATAATTTTGTCCGGTCTTATGTCTGCCTGCCCGCCTTGCGTTTGCCATAGGCATCATAATGTGACAGGCGGGGAATCCTGAATTGAGGAATTCTTGACCTGGATTCCGGCCACAAGCTTGCCGGAATGACGATTGACTTTTGGTATCCTATTTGTCCGGGCAGCCGGAGGCCAATTACAAACACACGCAGAGCGTGTGACCATTTTTGTTGCGCCCCTACGAAAGCCCGTTAAGGGGTTTAAGGAAACTGTTTTTCGCTAAAAGAAAGCGGCGATATAAAGTTCTTTATCAAAACCTTGTGAATGTTTCTCAACTAATCCGATTAAACCTTGGCAAGGTAACGGTTGTCTATTTTATCAAAATAAGTTTCTTTGTGTCGATAAAATTGCCGGTTTGCCCGCCATTTATCGGGCGAGCTTGAAGCCGATAGAAATAAACTCCGCTTGCGAATTGCGATGCATCCCATATTACCGAATGTATTCCCGGCGGTTTCATTTCATCCAACAAAACTGCTGCTTCTCGTCCCAGTATATCATAGATCTTCAAAATTATTTTACTGTTCACTGTTAACTTATAACTTATTACCGTTGTTGGATTAAACGGATTCGGATAATTTTGTGAAAGCACATAGCCTGCCGGTATGCCGCTCTTGCAATTCTCTACGTCTGTAAAACTACCTGATCCGCCGCTTTCTTTATACCGCTCGCTGAATTCCTGTACATATTGTCTTGCAATGCGCCCGAATGAATGATAAGCGTGTTCTCATCGTTCTCCGTTTCGGCATTCGTCGACCAGTTATGACTTCCGGTTATTACCAACGGATCGCTCGCATCGCTGAACGGATCGACAACACAGTATTTGTGATGGAAATAGTCCGGTAACTACCGAATGTCCCGCTTGCATTACATCGACACCGGCAGATTGCAGAGCTTCCAATTCACGCTTCCAGATCGATCGTTAATGATTCCGTGTCACGACAACTGCCGGAATTTTTGTCATAATGAGCTGCTCTGCGCAATATCATCTCGTGTAAAATCGACATGACGCTGAAAAAAATATTCTTTGTGCCGGACAGAAAGCGCCTGAATAATTCGCGAAGTTGTTTGATCGGATGGGCTGAAACACACCTCCACTTTCGTTCCGTTAATGATCGTGAAATGCGGCGTATTATCCTGCTTTGCTGACCCGAACCTTGCCAGGTTCGGATCGGCAGTATCGCCCGAACTGCCGAACATTTCTTCGAACTCTAAAGTGTAGATTCGTGCTAAAGATTGGTCCTGAATGAAAACTACATTTTGTGCGTCAAGATAAGTCCCGCGTCCGTCACATTCCAGGAACCGCTCATTACCCAGTCATCTGCAGCGCTTGTTGTATCGCGTCCGTCAAAAATGAAAAATTTGTTGTGCATAATACCGTTACTGCCTGCAAGATTTCTTTTCTGCACAGGAATTCCGGCATCGATCAATTTTGCATAACGGTGCAGAGGTTTCCCTGTCGTCGAAACACAACACGGACTGCAACACCGCGATTCTTCGCTGCAATCAGCGAATCTGCAACAATATCCGCGACATCATCTGCCGAACCGTTGAAATCATCAAACGAATACAACGCAAGGTCGATTGATTTAGCCGACCGGGAAATTCGTTCCAGCAGTTTCGTTTGAAGATCGACATTCCCATTCGCAGCCGGCTGCAATCCTAATGTTTCGTCAACTGAGTAATTAAAGTAGACTTCTATTTGTCCCGGAACTTTGCGGTGATGTCGTTACTGCACAATATACTGCTGAAAAACTTGTACCTGAATTATTTGTCGTTGCAGCCCGAAAATAATACGGCCGTCCCGGTTTTCTTCCCGAATACGGTAATATTATGAGATGTGACCAATGCCGAAATTGGAGTACCAATGGAATCGTCGAATGCAGGCGTTGTCCCGAATGAAATATAAGAATGTCCGGGTTCCGATGTTGTCCAGCTGACGGTGAAGCTTGTCTCGCTAAGCGCTGTGACTACTGGCGGAGAATTGATAACCGGCCCGGGCAAGAATTCAAGATCAGTTTTATATCACGGCATAACCTGGTAATGGGCATAGTATCGACTGAGTACTACCCTTTAAATTCAAGATTCCCGCCGGAATCGCAACTCCTTCTAATTCAGAACCGCTCGGAATACGAACATCTAAACGTGTCATTCCATTTATTATGTGATATGTTGTTCCGGATACGCCGCCTGTAAAGAGACCGGTCTCTGCAAAGGAGACTTCCGTTACGCATACAAGTTGTCCTTCATAAAGTTCTCCTGCTTGTTCGGCAGAAATAATTTTGGGCACCGGAAGCGGATTGTTTGTACTCACGCGAATTGTATCTGTAAGCGAATCTATACAAAGCAGTCCGGTGGAATCCGTTCAATACTGCCGGCTATCTCCCAGATATCTCCGGCATGTGCGGAAGCGGCAAAGCCGAACAGAAGACCGCTATGCCGGCAGTTGTATCTTGAATAAAAAACGGAGATTGGAATTTATCTGCGGCAGTTACGATACCGCGCACACGTACAGCAGTTCCGGCTCCTGCTGATCGTGCTTGAGCAATGGTAAGAATTCCGAACGCAAATGAAAAAGTCATCGGTTCTGCCATCTACATTTCCGGCGGCATCTTTTACGTTTTGAATAGTAAGCGTATGGAAATCATTTGACAGATGCGGCACGGTTAAAAGAATCCGTTTCAAATTCGCAGTATCGCGCTGTGCTTGTATCGCTGTCAGCGCTTTATTGAGTTTATAATTTTCGGGAGTCGATGAAGAGATTGAATCGGCAGCTTCGTTGAAAAACACTTCTATCTGTGTATCTGTTAAGACATTTACTGAATCGACTACCGGCGGAATGATATCTGCAAACAACGATTCGGTTCGGACTTGCCGAGTTTTGCGGCTGCGGTGCTACGAGGTATAAAATCGGTACTGTTGTCATTTGAATCGTACGTGTTTCCGAGAAATTCCTCTTCCCCTCCTAAATCCATAGTCTCAGCTGTTGACGCAAACGATCGCTTTTCGTTCAATGGAATTTACGTTCGACGGTGCTGGAGCTGGGCCGCTTCCTTCATAGAAATTTGCCGTACCAAATCCGACTAAATCGATTATGACGGAACCTTGCGGGATTTGCCCCAGTAAGCGGGCTGTTGTACTGCACAGAGCAACTTTCCCGTTTGCTGCGCTCAAATTGATTACACCGGCGACATCGGGAGTCGGTAGATCTGCCGTCCCTCCGGAACCTGCATCCTCCAGGATAAGATAAAATCCATGCGGTGCTATCGAGCCGTTGAGGATTGTAACCTTCCATGCGCCTGTTGCTGACGACGAAGCGTATTGAATAGAACACTCGTTGAGTGAAATGACCGAATCGGTCGGATTATAAAGTTCAACAAAATCATTTTTATATGTCGAGCCGGAGTTTCCGCCTCCTCCATATACTTCACTGATAACCGCTTGCGCAGAAATTTGCCGCGTGAATGTTATAAAAAATATCGTCATTATGAATAATGACTCTTTGAGAGTATTCATTGGATTTTTCCTTTTAAGAAGTTGGCGCTTACAGCAATATATTGTTTTTTTCTTTTTTCTCAAGTTATTTTATGATAAGCATAGTGGGCGGGCCTTCAGTAAGACAATCCGGTATATAATAGAGAGCCGTTGGAATTCTATCAGTGTTTCAATATATTCAATTCCATCAAAAGGAATGAAATGACAGAAGTAGCAGTCGGCATACTCCGAAAAAACAGGAAAATACTTATCTGCCAGCGGAAGAAAGGCGGCAGGTATGAACTCAAGTGGGAATTTCCCGGTGGAAAACTTGAAAAAGGGGAAACAGTTGAACAGTGCCTGCGCCGCGAGCTGCGCGAAGAACTCGCTGTCGAAATTCAAGCCATCGAGCATATTCAAACACAATCGGCGTATTATGCGGACGGTGGAATGTTCAACGTAGCTTATTGCTTTGTTTCCGGTTTTGACGGAGAACCGCAGAACATTGTATTTGAACAGATCCGCTGGGTAACCTTAGATGAATTGAAGAACATGGATTTACTGGATGGCAATAAAATTTTCATAGAAAATCTTGCAAATTAAGGGAAACACAAAATTCTCAGGCCAAAATGAAAACGGTTTCACAGGAAAAAGAAAAATTGCTTAATGAACTAAAACGCCACTACCTGACTCATAAGGAAGCGATTCGTATCAGATTGTCTGATTTTCAATCTGTTCCGCCTTCAGAATATTTCTACGAACTTGTCTACTGCCTTCTCACGCCGCAATCAAGCGCGTCACATGCTGAACAGGCCGTCGCCCTGATCCGTGAAGCCGGATTCCATTCTCATTCTGTTGATCCTGAACCTATTCTTCGGCGGAAAGAACACTATATCCGTTTTCACAAAGCAAAGACCCGGTATCTCCTTCATATGAAAGAACATTACAGCGATATAGCCCAAAAATTATCTAAACCGGCTTCAGCATTCGAGCTTCGCGAATGGCTTGTGATGAACGTCATAGGTCTGGGTTATAAAGAGGCTACACATTTTCTACGTAACATAGGTAAAAACGACGGACTAGCAATTCTCGACCGGCACATATTACGTATATTGAATCGACTTGGAATTGTCGATTCAATTCCAAAATCGATAGGCAGGAAACAATATCTTGAAATTGAACGGCGTTTCATAATGTTTGCCAATGATATTGGCATAGTATTGGATGAATTGGACTTAGTGTTTTGGAGCATGGGAACCGGAGAAATCCGAAAATGAGCTGTTTATATACTCTCACTCGCCCGTTGGTTACAAAATACATAGTTCATATAATCGTTCATTTTTGAAATGATAAAATTATGAAACGCAAGCAATTGTTATTGATATTGATTAATTTAGTGACTCGTTAGCGGCATAATTATAACAGTATTATCGATATCTCATTCAAAAGCAGTTGATAAAAGCCGCAACGATCTGAAGAATGATTTATCTTATTACGCTACTAAGGCGCAAGAGTTATATTGGAGACCATCGGCACTTGGCGGTAGTAATAGAAATTTTTCTGGAATTACGCTTTCAAGACTTTCTATGGTAAGCTCAAACGCAACAGGACGATTTTTTATTGTTGGATCCCCGACAAAAGATGAAATTGTCATCGGGGGAATTGGAACAATTACATCTGGAAAAGACTCGACACGGGTTCAAGTGATAGTTAACGGACAAAATACAACCTACCAAATTATCCATTAACATAATGGCGCAGCAAAACTCCTTTGATATCGTATCCGAAATAAATCTTCAGGAAGTCGACAATGCGGTTAATCAGACGCGAAAAGAAATCACACAGCGATATGATTTTAAAGGAATTCACACGACATTAGAGCTTGACCAAAAAGAAAAAAAACTAGTTATTACCACCGGTGACGAATTCCATTTAAAGAACATCATAGATATTTTACAATTAAAGTTGATCAAACGCAGTGTCCCGTTAAAGGCGTTAAAATACGGCAGTATTGATTCTGCCGCTTCAGGCGCAGCCAGACAAACTATTACACTTCAGGTTGGAATTGCAAAAGACGATGCAAAAAAGATCACCAAGCTTGTGAAAGATTCAAAGTTGAAAGTGCAGTTACAAATAATGGACGACCAGGTACGTGTAAATGGGAAAAACAAGGATGACCTGCAGGCAGTAATCAGCCTGCTTCGCGAGCAGGATTTTCCATTTGCGCTGCAGTTCGTGAATTATCGATAGATGAACTTCTCTTGCTTTTTGAAATTTTTATTTCTCACTGTCATTAATTTTTTTCTGTGTCATTCTCAAGAGACCGCGCAGGAAACTTCGTTCAATTTTCGTTTTGCAAACGGCGATTCAGCCCTGGTCCGTTCACTCGACAGCGCGGAAGTTACCTATCTTTCTCTCACTGATTTTTTAAGACCGCTGCGGCTCCCCGGTATCCTGAACGACAGCACCGGAAAAATAGAGTGTATTATCGCCTCGCAGCTCATTCGATTTACAGATAGAAACCCTTTTGTCGTTATCACCGAACGTCCGTCAAATACTGCTTCGGTGTACCAAATGCCGACCCGTACAATTCGCAGATATCAGGAATATTATGTTCCGGCTTCGACTTTCGTTACGCTTTTCGAACGGATAGCAGGCAAACGTTTATTGTTCGATCCGGAGCGTAAGTTACTCGAGCTGCGCTCATTTATATCGCCTTACGATATTGCCGGGATTGAAATTGAAAAGAAACTGAACGGATCTCTTATTACCATTCTTGCCAATAAAAAGCTCGGCGATATCGAAACATGGCTGAAACCTGACGGCTGGTTGTTTGTGACTATAACCGGAGTCACAGCCGATACAACAGCGTTGAACAGGACCAAGCCTGCCGAAGCGGTAAAAAAAGTGCTTGCGTTTCAATCGCCTACTTCCATCCAGTTGACATTCCGTGTTACTTCCGATGTTGTACAGGCGGAGGCTGTCAACGATCCGGCATCGAACAATCTTTTCATCTCGCTGAGGACCCGTACTGAATCCGAAAGAAAAGATTTGGAAAAGAAAAGACAGGAAGCCGCCAGGCTGGACAGGGGAAAGAAACGCGATCGCTGGAAACTAGATGTAATTGTCATCGATGCCGGACATGGCGGAAAAGATCCGGGAACAATCGGCGTTGCAGGTACTTATGAAAAAGATATTACACTTAGAGTCGCACTTAAACTCGGACAGCTTATTCAAAAGAACTTAAAAGACGTTAAAGTCGTTTATACACGCAAGACAGACGAATTTGTTGAATTATACCGCCGTACACAAATAGCAAACGAAGCTGCAGGAAAATTATTTGTGAGCCTCCATTGTAATGCACTGCCTCACAAACCGTCCAGTAAGAGCGGTTTTGAAATTTTTCTGCTTCGCCCTAACCGCACGGAAGAAGCGGTTTCAATCGCCGCTCGGGAGAATGCTGTCGTTCAGCTGGAAGAAGGATACGAAGAACGATATCGAAAATTAACGGAAGAAGAGTTTATAATGATAACGATGGCGCAAAGTGCATATATGAAACACAGCGAGCAATTTGCCGAGTGTGCAGTCGGATCGATGGCAAAGAATCTGCGTATCAAGAACAGCGGTGTAAAACAGGCCGGATTCTATGTCCTCGTCGGAGCATCCATGCCTAATGTCCTTGTTGAAATAGGATATCTTTCCAATAAAAAGGAAGAACAGTTCCTCTGCAGCAGCAACGGCCAAAGAAAAATTGCTGAAGCACTTTTCACGGGAGTAAAAGAATACAAAAGTAAGTATGAACAAGCATTGCAGGAAGGCATAGAGAACGATATTCAATAAAAAATCAGGCCGGTCAAAATCGGAACTTTATTTCTGGGAGAAAGTTCTATCCTATTGAATGACAAGTACAGGTATTTTCAGACCATGACGTACTTTAGAAACTGAAATAACCAAAAATCAAATCTTTTATTCCGCGGTGTCCATGACCGCCCATTATAAGCAGGTCGATTTTCTGTTCCCTGGCTATTCGAATAATCTCCTTCGGCACGCGTCCAAAACCCAGGACTGCTTGAACATCAATTCCCGTGTTCCGGATTTCTTCCGCATGTTTTTCCAGATGCTGCATATCATCACGGGTTTCATCATCGTATGCTTGTTTTCCAAACAGCTGCCCGCCGACTCCTTCGACAATATGCATAAGAATAAGACGTGCGCCGTTTTGCTGCGCTAATGACTGCGCATGCGACAGCACCCTCGTATCCAGAGACCCTAAATCAAGCGAAACTCCGATACGGGCATATGGTTTAGACACTAATTCGAGTCGTTCGATTTCAGACGGCATTGACGGTTTCCTCCTTCGCCATGATTTCGGCAGTGAAACATAAATAAGCATTGCGAAAATTCCTGCAATCAGGGGAACAATCGTGAACCAGAGAATAAAAGACCGGTCCCCCATACTCACGATCCAATCTGTGATCGTGCTTATTGCTAACCGTGCATTCAGCGCAGCAATGACTGCCGCAGCAGCCCAGGCAAGAACCTTCAGCCACAATTTATTTGCAAATGTTCCCATGCGTTCCCTATCGCTTGTAAAATGAATAAGCGGAATAATAGCAAACGGGAGCTGCAGGCTTAAAATAACCTGACTCAAGATAAGCAGTTCGTAAGACCCTTGATCGCCTCGCACGGAAATAACGGCGACCGCCGGAATAATGGCAAGCATACGTGTTAAAAGTCTGCGCAGAACAGGCCGCATTTTAAAATGCAGGAAGCCCTCCATGACAATTTGTCCGGCATAGGTTCCAGTAAGAGTTGAACTTTGTCCGGACGCCAGGAGCGCTACGGCAAAAAGCGTACTTGCCAGCATAGTACCGAGCAAAGGCGTTAAGAGCGTATGCGCCTGTTGAATTTCCGTAACAACTATGCCGTTTTTAAAAAATACGGACGCCGAAAGAATAAGGATTGCCGCATTGATGAGGAACGCTGCGTTCAACGCAACTACCGTATCGATAAAATTGAACTTGCATGCCTGTCTCTTCCCTCGCTCCGTCTGCTCCACCAATCGTGTTTGAACAAGAGCGGAATGAAGATATAAATTGTGCGGCATGACTGTAGCGCCAATAATTCCGATAGCAATATATAAGCTTTCGGAGTTTAATCGCGGAATAAAACCGGTTGCAATTTCGCTCAACTGCGGTTTGGAAAGCAGCATCTCGATGCCAAAACACGCGCCCATAATCGTAACCATCGATATGATGAAAAATTCTATTTTGCGGATGCCGAAATTTTGGATAATCAGGAAAACCATAGTATCGAATCCTGTCAGAAGAACACCGAAAATTAACGGCAGGCCAAAAAGAAGATTTAATCCGATGGCGGTCCCCAGAACTTCAGCAAGATCGCAGGCAGCTATCGCAATTTCGCAAAGAATCCATAAAATGATCGCAACCGGCTTGGAATATTCCTCACGGCATGCCTGTGCAAGATCGCGTCCAGAGACTATTCCGAGCCGCGCAGAAAGCGTTTGCAGCATAACTGCTATTAAATTTGACATCAGAATAACCCACAACAATTGATATCCGAAGCGTGATCCGCCTTCTATATCTGTTGCCCAGTTGCCCGGATCCATGTAGCCGACACTGACAAGATATGCCGGCCCGGCAAAAGCAAGGAACCGTTTTATCATTCCGTAATTCTTTGGAATACTTACAGATCCATGTACTTCAGAAAGGGATACACTCTGCGTCGATTTTTTTCCGGTGGAAATAGCCATTTCTTTTTACATGCTCCGATGAAAAACTATATAAAATGCAAATAATAAAAGTTTGTTAACCTAACAATAGTTACTTAAATTCAATTTAATATATTTGAATAATATCTTTGCTGCAATATCAGCGATGGTATTAAATTAATTTGAAAATTTTTTAGAACCGGGACAATATTCAATGAAAAAAATAAAAGAAATCGCTGCACAATTGCATATCGCCGAGGATGACCTTATTCTCTATGGTAATTATAAGGCAAAAGTCCCTTTGAAATATATTAATCCCGATAAACTTAACAACAATAACCTGATATTAGTTTCGGCAATTTCACCCACACCTGCCGGCGAAGGAAAAACTACTATATCGATCGGTTTGACTCAGGGAATGAACAGGATCGGAAAGCAAACGACTGTCGTTCTCAGAGAACCTTCACTTGGGCCCCGTGTTTGGAATCAAAGGAGGCGCAACAGGAAGCGGGCGCGCACAAGTTCTGCCCATGGAAGAGATTAATCTTCATTTCACCGGAGATTTTTCAGCGGTGGAGAAAGCACACAATTTACTTGCCGCCTTAATCGATAATAATATTCAGAATAAAAAGAATAATCTCGGAATTGATCCTCGCACGGTCTCATGGAAAAGAGTAATGGATATGAACGACCGCTCACTTCGGAAAATTATTGTCGGACTCGGAGGAACTCTTTCCGGAGTACCGCGTGAAACAGGATTTGATATTACAGCAGCATCTGAAGTTATGGCCATTCTTTGCCTTGCGGAAAATCTTTCCGATTTAAAGAAAAAACTAGGCAATATTTTTGTCGGATTCACTTATGATAAAAATCCGATCTATGCGCGCGATCTTAAAAGCAAGCGGTGCAATGACAGCGCTGCTTAGAGATGCTATAATGCCTAATCTTGTTCAAACCATTGAAGGAAATCCTGCAATTATTCACGGCGGACCATTTGCCAATATCGCTCAAGGAACCAATACCGTCGTTGCAACAAAGCTGGGTTTGTCTCTTTCCGATTATGTTGTTACCGAAGCAGGATTTGCATTTGATTTAGGAGCAGAAAAATTTTTCGATATTAAATGCGGCTATTCAGGACTTATCGCCTAAAGCAGTTGTGCTTGTTGCAACCCTTAAAAGCATTAAAATATCATGGCGGCGCTGAATTGAAATCCGTTAATCAACCGAATATTAAAGCGTTGAAAAAAGGATTGGGAAATCTCGAAAAACATGTTGAAAATATTCTTGCATTTGGAATACAACCGGTGGTCGCAATCAATAGATTCACATCGGATTCAGATGAAGAATTAAATATTAGTAAAAGACAGGTGTAAATATTTCGATGTTCCGGCTTCAATTGCAGATGTCTGGGGTAAAGGCGGCGAAGGTTCGATGGAACTTGCTGAGATAGTCTGTGATCTTGTTAAGAACTGTAAGAATAGATACAAACCTACGTATGACTGGGACTGGGATATCCCGAAAAAAGTCGAAACTATCGCAAAGAACATTTACGGCGCAAAAGCTGTTCAATTTACTTCGAGAGCCAACGCATGACTTGAGAAGATAAAGAAACTCGGTCTGGATAAACTGCCTATCTGCATGGCAAAAACCCAGAACTCGCTGTCCGACGATCCGAAATTACTCGGAAGGCCGGAAAATTTCCTTATCACAATAAGAGAAATCGAAGTGGCAGCAGGAGCCGGATTCGTAATTCCGATAACCGGTGAAATCATGCGTATGCCGGGCCTTCCCACAGTTCCTGCCGCCGAGAATGTCGATGTAGATGATGACGGCAATATTACAGGATTGTTTTAAATATTATTCTTATTTAGAGACGTCTAATTATACGTCTCTACAGTTTTAAAAATTACACAACCCTCCTAACGACCCAACCAATCAGCCAGGTAGTCTTATCCCATCGGGATAGACGAAAAAATAAAACATTAACCGTAATTTATTGCAGTCACACACAACAAATTTCTAATGTAATCAGTGAAAACCATAATAAGAATAAATCAATATATCGTGAGGATCATGATAAAGACTTGTAGGTATATATTTTTTATTTTAATTCTTGTTGCACCCCTCTATCTTTTCGCACAAATCAATAAACCTAAAGGAACGATAAAAGGCAGGGTAATCGACAGCGAATCCAAACTTGACCTGATCGGAGCTCAGGTATTCATTCGGGAAAGAAATATCGGAACATCCACTGACGGCAGAGGTTATTTCGAAGTGAAGGATGTTCCGGTAGGAAGTTATTCAATTATGTGCAATTACATTGGTTATGAAAAGGTCGTTAAAACGGATATTATTGTTCGTACAGAACGGGAAACATTCGTAAACATAGAAATGCAGGCATCCTCGGTCGAGATCACCGGATCGACGGTCACTGCCGGTTATTTTCCCGAAATCCAGACTCAGCCGTTGAGTTCAATTAATTTTTCATCTGAAGAGATCCGACGTGCGGCGGGCGCAGCAGGCGACGTTAGCAGGATTATATTCGGGCTCCCTTCGCTTGCAAAAATTAACGATACAAAAAATTCTTTGATAGTTCGCGGAGGAAGTCCGATCGAAAACGGATTCTTTGTCGATAATATTGAAATTCCCAACATCAACCACTTTCCTACTCAAGGATCCACAGAAGGCCCGATCGGAATACTTAACGTGGATTTTATTGAAGATGTAAATTTTAACTGCGGCGGTTTTTCGGCAAACTACGGCAATGCACTTTCATCGACTATGGATATTAGATTCCGTGAGGGAAACCGGTCTGCGACAGACATCCAGCTTGAAATGAGCATGCAGGGTTTCGGCGGAATGATAGAAGGACCTATCGCCGGAGGCCGCGGTTCGTATTTAATTTCAGCCCGAAGAAGTTACCTCGATCTGATTATAGATCTAATGGGTGAAAAAGTCGGCATACCGACTTACAGCGATATACAGGGCAAAATCATTTATGATATTTCGGAACAGCATAAACTCTCTTTTATTGACGTCTTTTCAGACGATAGGCAGACATTAAGTCTAAAAAATGCTATCGACAGTAAACTCAATGTTTATCCTGAATATGGTTCTTATTCCAATACCGGCGGATTTCTTTGGCAATGGATATGGGGAAAAAACGGTTTTTCACAGACTTCGCTTGCACACACTTATTCAGACACAAAAGTCAATTTTATACAGACACGTGGTGCTAAACTTTTACTCGATAATAAGTCTGTCGAGCAGGAAGTGAAAATAAGAAATACCAATCATTTGAATCTCGACACAAAGAATAAAATCAATTTCGGATTCGATATTAAATATGTGATGATTAATTATAACCAGTTCTATAATGACTATCAGGACATTTTAGGACACCTAACTCCCGCATTCACATTAAATCAGTCACTCCATTCACTATTAGGCGGAATGTTCGCAGATTATTCTTATCGGTTGCTCGATCAAATAACAATAAAACCCGGGGCACGGATCGACTATTATGAATATAACGACGATATAAAAATTTCACCACGAATATCTCTTTCTTATGATTTCGATGAGATCACGTCTCTAACAGGATCTTACGGAACGTTTTACCAGAACATTCCCTGGATCATTGCAGCACAGAAAGATAGTTTCAAAAAACTGAAAACACCGCGCGCTGATCATTATATAGTTTCTTTCAACCGCCTTCTTACTGAAAGCACTAAATTGACGCTGGAGCTTTATGATAAGGAATACCTGGATTTCCCAATGGATCCGTCGCAGCCAAACCAGTTCCTTTTTGATCAAGCTGTAGTGGAAAATGTATTTCTTAACCATGCCGATCTGATAAGTGACGGAAAAGCGCAAAGCTATGGAATCGAATTGACGGTCCAAAAGAAAATGGCTGAGAATATTTACGGGTTGATCGCCGGATCATATTACCGATCGAATTATACAGGACTTGACGGCAAACGCTACAACCGGGTCTACGACAATAAATTTAATTTCGCTGTCGAAGGTGGATTTAAACCGAACGAAAAATGGGAGTTTAGCCTGCGCTGGTTATACGCCGGTGGAGCTCCGTATACTCCGTTTGACGAGCAGGCATCACTGGCAACTCACAAAGGAGTTATCGATGCAGCGAGAATAAATGCTGCACGCCTCCCCGATTTCCATTCATTGAATCTCCGCGTGGACAAGAGATATTACTTCACATCTTCAACACTTACGGTGTACCTCAGTATATGGAATGCATATGGCAGAAGAAACATTGCATCATATCTTTGGAACGAAGTTGAAGATAAAATCATGGAAGAAGATATGTGGGGAACACTGCCTGTATTCGGAATTAAATATGAGTTTTAATGGACGCCCTATGTTTTATTTTCTTGCTATAAGAACTATAGCGGACAAAATACCCGGCATCGCGGCTGGCAGGAATAATGTTTCGAAAAATTCTTTCATAACATTATGATGCTTCTGATATTTATTTCAAATTGATGCTATATAAACTGAATTGGAAAGACAAATAATATATAATACCCGATGAACCTAAACGCCGTTTTTTTCCGGAGGGGAAAAGCAGAGAATCCGCGGGGGTAATTCATGAATCGCCCCCGCTTGTTATGCTGACTGTCGAACAATAAGTTTGGGTTTAAATAAAAGTTTTTGCGGATTTCTAAGAATCTCATCTCTCTGTATCGTTGCCATTTTATATGCTGCATCCACTATTTCATCCATCGGCTGTTGAATCGTCGTAAGTCCAGGAGTTGAAAGACGTGCAATTGGCAGATCATCAAAACCAATCACCGAAATATCCTCAGGTATCTTAATTCCCCGTTCCTTAGCGACTATAAGAAGACCAAGTGCGCAGTTATCTGCAGCCGCGCAGAATACGCCATCGACACCTGCTGCTATTAACTTCGGCATAGCTGCAACACCGTCTTCACGGGAATAATTCGGCGCCTCTATATCACATCCGACCGGAATAGTGAGTCCATGAATTCTTAATGCATCTTTAAATCCCTCGAGCCGCTTTCTAGCATTGTAATTCCCGGAATGATTTCCGCTGGATATAGTTTTGCCATTGACAATACCTATTTTCTTTTTCCCTTTTGAAATGAGATGCTCTGCAGCCATATGTCCGCCCGCAAAATTATCTGTACTTACGGTGGATACTCCCGATGCTTCTTCATCCACTAAAATAATCGGGACATTGTTCTTCTTATAAAGCGAAATAATATCAGGGGTAGGACACATTGAAATAGCTATTAAAACAGTAGGTTTATTCTCAGACAACAATTTTCCCAAGCTTTCACTTTGCTTATTCAATTCAGCTGAGGAAGACCGGAATGATAAATTTTCCGGCCTAATTAACTTTTTAAAATGATCGAGTATAGCAATTTGGAATAGCGATCCGAAATACGGCGCTGTGACGACTATTTTTATCTGATGGTCTGTCATAGTGTGATCTCCTCCTTCAAAATTGATTCATATGGAATAAAATCAATATCGAAGCTAATGAAACACAAAAAGTTTTAATGCTAAAAAGTATACTATGATTAATTTATATTTTTCTAATTGCATATACAAGGATAAAACATATATATCTGACGCCGGCTGGCAAATATATACGACATAATACCGGCCGCCAAATATGAAATATTATAGAAACCGGCACAATTATTGAAATAGCATATTTTTTATCCTGTAAAGTAGAAAATCCCGGATGATTTAAATCAATATTATCAATTTGATACAGTATTGTTTGAAAACAGTTTGCATTATATCTATTATAAAAAAATGATAAACGCGTAGGGGCATGTCGCAACGTGCCCCTGCCGTGATAAATCACACACCTACTTCTTTTCTTTAAACACAGAATCGTCGATGCCTGTATTCACCTTATAATCAGAATACAGAATAGTGATCGAACCATTTCGCGGCATCGTACGCGGCATCTGGCCGAACTGTTCTGATTGCTGCGAGTTTGAATTATCAGAAGCTTTCTCCCTCTCCCCTGCCGAGCCGAGAGTAAATACTATCTTTGCAGGCAGCCAATATTTTTCCTGCACAAGCCCGTACGTGAAAACCATCGAAAGCGTTCTGCCTTCGTACGGGATAGTTTCAATTTTAGCAATTGTCCAATTTACCGATTCTATCCATACGTACATTTGCCTGAGTTTTGTCTTCGGTTCTTTCGCGGCAAGCTGAAGCTTATAGAATCATTCTGCCGTCCAGTTTTTCCGATTCCATCAAGCGATGCATTATACCGATCGGATAATACTACAGGATTCAGCGCAATACCGTCCCGCGGCACAAATAAAAATCCCTCCGAATCAAAATGAATTTTATCGGGTTTTTTAAAATACATCGTTGCATGCATATTGGGAACTTGTACTTGCTCCATTTTAACTTCTGCATCGATTTTTACGATAAAGTCCCGGACGTCTGCGAATCCATCCACAACCTTCGCAAGAAGAGTGTCTGCATCCGACGCTGCTGAAATATTCTTTGCAAATGCAAAATTAACAGTTAATACAAAAAGAAGTAATATTCCTGCAATGGGGTTTTTCATATTTATACTTCCTATTTTATATGATCCGGTTTTACGAGTCTATTATAGAGCATCATCAGAAGCGTGCCGAGCATGCCGATACCAATCAGCGCATACCATACCATTTCAGGTTTACCGTTTGCTTTAGATGTCTGATACAGCCACCCGCCGATGGGATCGCCGACAAACCTTGCAATTGCAATTGGTAAGAAAGCATATCCCTGAAACAATCCCTGCTGGCCCGGAGGTGCAATTTCTGAAATATATTCATAATACCGCGGCGCCTGAATCATTTCGCCGATCGCAAATGCAACAATTCCTGCCGCTATCGTAGGAATGCTCGGATATAGCCCTATGATAAGCCATATTAAACTGGAAATTGCGAAACCAAGAACTATAGCCGTACGGGTCGGAATATTTTTTGTGAGACGATTAAGCGGGATCTGAAAGAGAATGATTGCGCCGGCGCCTGCCCATGATTGAAGTATTTCATACGGCGCGTTTGCATTGATATAATCAGTGACGTAATACGGAACGATTATGAATTCCTGCCAGAAAATAATCCAATAAAGAGAATAGATTAGCAGAAAAATCATGAATTTGAAATTTGCCAGCACCACAAACAGGTTTGCGATCTTTTTTCCGAGAGATTCTACAACTTCCGTACGCTCACTTTTTACTTCCTTGTAGAGCAATAAATTAACTACGAGCATTGCAAGGCAGCTTAACGACGACACCAGATACACAAATTCATTTCCAAAACTGTCGCGCACGAAATATGCGATTGTAGGTCCCAACAGCGCACCGACATTGACCAGCCAGTAATATACGGCAAATCCCAGCGACTTTGTTTCCTCTTTCGAGGTCACTGCGACCGTCCCGAGAACAGAGGGTTTTATAAACGAACCGCCAAATGCCGTCAACGCAAGAAAGATCAGAAGAAGCCAGTATAGGTTAAAATTGTTATAAACACCGGCAAACGCGCTCATCCCTACAGAACCGATTAGGAAATAGCCTAAGGCTAGAATGGAAAACGCGATATTGAATGCGCGGCGGAATCCCCACTTATCTGCAAGAGTGCCTCCGAGTATCGGCAGCAAAAAAATCAATCCGCCGAAAATTCCGGAAAGCTGTCCCGCTTCTGCTTCAGTGAATCCAAGCTTGTTGCGCAAATAGATCATGAATACAATTTGCTGGCCGTAGTAAGCCAGGCGCTCGAACAATTCCATTCCGTTGGCCACCCAGAAAGTCGGGTGAAAACTGCTGCGGATGCTTTCCAGTCTCGCTCGAATATTCACAATTTTTTTCTGAAGTTAATTCTTTGAGATAAATGTCAGGCTGTACCTAATCCTGCTTCCTTGACGATTACCGGAGTGATACTTTCCCACATCACCGGCATAATATGTATACCGCGTACGCCTTTTATTTTTCGGAGTAAATGGATCATCTCTACCGCAATTTTCACTCCTTCTTCTTTTGGATCGGGAGATTTTTCCAGACGTATGATATATTCATCATCTATTTTTACACCGGGGACTTCCTTCTTCATATGATATAAGGCTTTTACAGATTTCACCGGCATTACACCCGGAATAATTGCACATTTTTCATGCAGTCCAAGCTCGACGACTTTTTCCATCCAGCGCTGAAATAGATTCATATCAAATACCGGCTGGGTCTGGATAAAACGCGCTCCCGCCTTAACTTTTTTAAACAATCGAATGACCCGCATTTCGAGAGGTTCGGCAAATGGATTTGCAGCGGCACCGATAAAAAAATCGGGGGCTTTTTTCATCTCTTGTCCGGATAGAAAAAAACCGGAGTTCATTCTAGCGGCCGTCGCAACAAGCTGAATCGAATCTAAATCGAATACTCCTTTTGCCTCCGGCTGGTCGCCAAATTTCTGATAATCTCCGGTAAGACAGAGCAGATTATGCATACCAAGCGCAGCAGCGCCTAGTAAATCGCTTTGTATGGCCAGCCTGTTGCGGTCACGGCAGGTCATTTGAAAAATCGGTTCGATACCTTCGTCCATCAAAATTTTTGCCGAAGCTATGCTCGACAGCCGGACGACTGCAGTCTGGTTGTCCGTAATGTTCACCGCATCGACGATGCCTTTGAAGTACCTGGATTTTTCCCTTAAGATATCACCGTCGCAGCTCTTCGGCGGTCCGATCTCGCCGCAAACGACAAATTTTCCCGATTCAATTTTTTCTTTGAACGTCATCAGAGAGAATTTCCTTAACTTTCCGTTTATCACCGCGAACAAACCAGATCGGCGCTGCTATCCTTTTCATCCACACATTCAGCCATGCCGATGTCCCCTCAAAATTCCAATTATGAATATTATTAACCTTATACAGCAAACTTAACCGGCTGAATAATTTTGACCGGTAATAAATTTTATACCAAACACATTGTCTATCCGGATATACTTCGCACTTTCCTCCTTCACCGGTTCCTCCGCACGGCCCATTACGCAGACGCTTGGGGCATCGCTGGCTGCAGACAAAACCAGTGGACGAAAGAATGCATTCACCGCAATGCTGACATCCGAACACGGGTACTTTTACAACATCTTCAAAAAGAAGTAAAAGCCGCGAATACTTCTTTTCCCGCGACGTTATCGGTTTTCCTGTTGTGACAAACTCATACGGCATTATATTTGATACTCATTTCCTGTAAAATATTTGCTAAGAATAAAAACTCATAACTCTCATAATTACATCGTAACCTTCCAACTGAATCACGTCTTTTAAACATTGCATTGCAGGATGATCTTCCGGAAGGAGTGAATAATTACGTTTGACTGAACCGATTATGGTATTGAATCCCATCGGCATTGCCATCGTTAGGAACGCGCTTTCTAGCGGGCCCTTTACCGGCGATCCGTCTGCCCGTTTGGAAGGAAGCATAACGGTAAAGTTGCTTAATCCGACCGACATGTTTATGTTTTTAAGATCTTTATCTTCATGAATCATTCTGATTGAATTGATTAACCGTTTAAAATTTCCTTCGGAGTCGCTTCCAATCGGAACAATGCCCGGATCAAGGATAATCTCATTGTTCTGAACACCGCTCATACGTTCGCGCGCAATTTTCATCATCGTTTGTGCTGTTGCGTGCGTTTCTTCCGCCGTCTTATTCATTTTTAAATCTCCGTTTTGATCCGGGCCCTCCGTAACGAGAAGAATCGGAATAAACGGCTGCTTTTTATATATATCGAACATTTGCAGGCGAGCCTGAGAAATAGAATTCAGAATTGGTTTTCTATTTCCCGCGCGTTCCGGCCTGTACGCTTCAAGCCCTGCAGCTGCAATTTCAGGATCAGGTGTATCGATTGACAGCGGAAAATTAATGCGCTCCTGAATTTTTTTTACGACATCCGCCATGAATCCCGGAGAACGCAGCCCGACATTCACATCGATATAAGCGGCTCCGCTTTCTGCCTGCGATTTTGCAAGCTCTACGATTCCGTTAATATCATTCTTTTCAAATAACGCATGAGTAGAAGGCACCGAATCATTGATCGATTCGCCAATAATTGTCAACCCTGCAACACTCATAAAAAATCCTTTTCAGTAAATTCATTTTAGTTATATATAAAAATAACGAAATTTAACCGGATATGCTTTGAAAATTCCATTCCGTAAACGGGCGTATTACCGGTAATTAAATCCTTTTTAGAAATATTTTCTTATCGGCTGGGGATAATATTGTTTTAGAAGATCAGGATAAAATATCTTTTCTCACAAACACGGCCCAGGCGCTCAGCACGCTGGCAAGCGTCCATGCCCCCATAAACAGAATACCTGTTTTAATCTCATCCCACGGGACAGGATCCTGAAATATTTTCTGCCACATGTTCAGATATTTTGTGAAAAGAAATCTTTTCGGGATTTCAAACAATTCCACAGGAATTACACTTACAACTGTAAATACGATTAGTACTCCCATGGTTGCAACGATAGGCCCGATAGCATTCTCCACAAACGACGAGAAGAAGAATGAAAGAGATGCAATCGTAATCATTGCCCATGCGGCAAGAAGATATGCGATTAGAAAACGCCAGGCAACATCGGATTCCGGCAGAATGAGAATACCCCGAGTAACAACTATCAAATCACCCTGTCCGAGAAGGGCGATTGCTAATCCGATACTTAATGCAGCGAGAAAGAAAACGAAAAGGACCGTATAGATAAGAGTCGTAATATACTTAGCCGTAAAAATGCGAGTGCGTGATACAGGCCGGATAAGAATCAGGCGATACGTGCCTGCTGTTGCCTCGCCGGCAAGCTGATCTCCTGCGACAAACGAGATCAAGAGCGGGATATGAAACCAGAGGCTGTTCATAATTTGATGGGCAAGGAACCATCCGTTAAACAGATTTCCGAAGAAAAGAAAGTCCTGCGATAATCCGCGCATTGCTATCGTCAGGAACCGGCCGCCTTCCAGTTTCATCGCCACTTCTATTAATGGCACGATCAGAAGAACAATTCCGAAGCCGATATAGGTTCGTTTTTTAAAGAAAAGTTTAACGAGTTCGCTGCGTACTAATCGGTTCATGTTCAGTCCTATGCCGCATTTTCCGTCATCGACAGAAAAAGATTTTCCAGCGAACGGCGCGGAATCAGTGCCTTCACCTGAACTCCGGCACCGACGAGCGCCTTATTCAAATCAGGGATATATTCGAAATCCATTATAACTTCAAACTCTCCGTCTTTTTCAATAATTTTTTTAAGAAACTTTTTTCTGCGTTTCAGGACAGAGATTACTTTTTGCCTGGGCTCTGCATGAAGGATCACGCTCTTTTCTCCTTCATTTAATAAAGCATTTACATCTCCCTGAACGGCAAGTTCACCTTTATTAATTATTGCCATACGGTTAGCGACCAAT
Source organism: uncultured Bacteroidota bacterium (assembly GCA_963770945.1). GTDB lineage: Bacteria > Bacteroidota > Ignavibacteria > UBA10030 > UBA10030 > Fen-1298. The sequence goes on from CAVYRP010000009.1 coordinate 101,940, forward strand.
TCTATTTCGTTCAGCAGATGCGAAGAAAGAATAATTGTTTTTTTCCGATCGCGTGAAAGATGAATAATAAGATCGCGCACTTCCTTCATACCCTGGGGATCGAGCCCGTTCGTCGGTTCATCAAGAATGACAAGCTCGGGATCGGAAATCAAGGCCTGAGCAATGCCGAGGCGCTGTTTCATTCCGTGTGAATATGTTTTGACCCTGTCGCCCGCCCTGTCGCTCAAACCAACAAGAGAGAGCACTTCGTAGATTTTCTTGCGATTTACATCGCCTGAAAGCCTGCCGATAATTTCCAGGTTTTTATATGCGGAGAGATATTGATAGAAATCCGGTTTTTCAACAATTCCCCCTACGCGGCGCAGCGCTTCCGACCTGTAAGTTTTGAGCGAATGCCCGAAAATTTCCGTCTCGCCTTCCGTCGGTTTTATCAGCGAGAGAATCATGCGTATGGTCTGTACTTTTTCCCGCACCGTTCGGCCCTAAAAAACCGAAGACATCGCCGCGGCAAACTTCAAGGTTCAGGTTCTTAACGGCCCATCGCTTGCCGTATCTTTTTCCAAGCTGTCTTGTTTGAAGTATCGTCTCTTTCATAACAAATATTCGTAACTTCTCAGTGAATACATTTTGCAGTGGAACTCCTCTGGAGTTCAGATAATTTTTATTATTCAGAATTATAAACGTGCAATCCCTACGGGATTGAAACGGTGAAGATTAATTCTGTAATGACTCCGTAGGAGTCTGTACGTTTGTAACTATAACCAATATAGGAACACGGAACTCCGTTAGGAGTTCAACGATTATAAAATTATGTGAGCAGTTACAAATATTCTATCCAAATATTTTCGTTAATATACAAATGCCTTCGTTCTTGTTCAACTGAAAACAAACAGCATCTCATGAAAGAATTTATTTGGAGAAAAGCGTTGGAATCTGTATCTTATAAAAGTATTGTTAAACACACTCATAAAGAAAAACGATGAAAAATTCATATAACGTTGCCGTGGCAGGCGCCACCGGCTTAGTCGGCCGAACAATGGTCAAAGTACTGGAAGAGCTCAATTTTCCGGTGAAAGAACTCATCCCCCTTGCTTCCTCGCGTTCTGCGGGAACGGATGTCCTGTTTAAGGGAAAATCGATAAAAGTAAAGACGCTCAAAGAAGACAGCTTTGCGGGCGTCGATTTTGCACTTTTCTCGGCAGGAGGAAGCGTAAGCAGGGAATTCGGGCCGAAAGCAGTACTGCAGGGTGCTATAGTCATAGATAACAGCAGTGCATTCCGAATGGATCCGGATGTTCCGCTTGTTGTACCGGAAGTGAATCCGAAAGATGCTTTCAAGCACCATGGCATAATTGCAAATCCGAACTGCTCCACTATTCAGATGGTAGTGGTATTGAAACCGCTTCACGATGCATTCAATATCAAACGTGTGGTTGTCTCCACGTACCAATCGGTCACAGGCGCCGGCAAGAAAGGCATCAATCAGCTTGAAGACGAAATCGCCGAACAGCCGCTGCGTGAAAAGAAATTCCCGCATCCGATCGCGTACAATGTACTGCCGCATATCGATGTCTTCCTTCCGGACGGGTACACGAATGAAGAACGAAAGATGACGGATGAAACGAAAAAAATTATGGGCGCTAATATTCCGGTCACTGCCACGACAGTGCGTGTGCCGGTTATCGGCGGACATAGTGAAGCGGTGAACATCGAATTCGAGCGCCCTTGCCCTGTTGAAGAAGTGCGCGCTTTACTGAAAAAAGCGCCCGGAATAATCGTTCAAGATGATCCCGGAGTCAAATCTATATCCGCTGCCCATTCACGCGTACGGAAAGAACGATGTCTTTGTCGGCCGGATCCGGAAAGATTTCACTATTCCCAACGGGATCAATCTCTGGATCGTTTCAGACAATGTTCGTAAAGGTGCAGCGACAAATGCAGTTCAAATTGCGCAGCTGCTTATTTCGCAGAAATAAAAAACAATCAGCTAAAGTCTTAAATAACAATATTCTAAAACAAACATTGTCATACGATTAATTTCCAATAACAATAATTCTGTTTGATAATGAATTTTGTGATTTTGGATTTTATAAGCAGATCGATAGAGGATTTTAAAAAATGATTGTTATGAAATTCGGCGGCACTTCGGTTGAAGATGCCAAATCGATGCAAACAGTTATTCAGATTGTTCGGAAGGAGCAATCAAGACAGCCGATCGTGGTTCTCTCTGCTATTGCAGGAGCGACCAACACACTTCTGAAAGCAGCACGCACTGCCCAGGAAGGCAAGCTCGATGAAGCAATTTTAGCATTGAACAATCTTTTAGACCGTCATGTTACAGTGATGGAGAATCTGATTGACGACCGCACATCTGTTCAGCAGCTTATCGCCGTATGTCAGACCGGCGCCTTGATGAACTGCGTAATCTCTGCAACGGCATTGCAATTCTCGGAGAACTTACAAATCGTTCACTCGATGCAATTGCTTCGGTGGGCGAACTTCTATCTTCGCAAATTCTCAGTGAAGCAATGCGTTCGCAGAATCTTCCCGTGAAGTGGGTCGATGCCCGGACATTTATGATCACAGACAATGAATTTGTTTCTGCAGTACCTCAATTCGATCATAATTGATGCAAAAGCGAAAGAAATTCTTTCGCCCATTGTATCGTCCAAAACTATCGTCGTCACGCAGGGATTCATCGGATCGAACGCGAACGGTATCACAACGACACTCGGACGCGGAGGCGGGGACTATTCCGCTTCAATTATTGGGGCAGCGATGGATGCTGAGGAAATTCAAATCTGGACAGATGTCGACGGAGTGCTTACGGCAGATCCGCGCATTACACCTTCGGCACAGAAACTGCGCATCTATTTCATTCCGGGAAGCTGCGGAACTCGCATACTTCGGAGCAAAAGTACTGCACCCGAGCACTATTTTCCCTGCCGTGAAGAAAGATATTCCGGTTGTCGTATTAAATTCAAAGCGTCCGGAGAATACCGGCACACGAATCGTTTCACGTCCGCCGAAAACAAATATTCCGGTAAAATCTATCGCCTGTAAACGCGGCATTACCGTTGTAAATGTACAATCGCTGCGTATGTTGATGGCTTACGGTTTTCTTGAGTCGATATTTTCTGTATTCAATAAATACGAAACATCTGTCGATCTTGTCAGCACTTCGGAAGTTGCGGTGTCGCTTACAATTGACAATACCTCAACACTTGATAAGATTATCGCGGAACTTTCGACATTCGCAGAGGTTTCCATTCTTGAAAAACAAGGAATTCTCTGTATCGTAGGCGATCAGATGCGGTCGACTGCCGGAGTTGCCGATCAGATCTTCCATGCTTTGAAGGATATCAACTTGGTTATGATTTCTCAAGGTGCGTCTGAAATCAATATGAGTATTGTCATCGAAGAATCGAAAATCGATGAAGCTGTAAAACGGCTTCATAAACATTTCTTTGAACCCATTTCTGCAACGGATATGTTCGAGCCGGTCGGAGGAAAATAATCTTTATGCGTATTGCTCTTATTAGGTTATGGAAAAATGGGAAAAGAAATCGAGCGTCTCGCTCTTGAACGGGGATGGAGTGTCGATTTGCGCGTTGATATCGATACACCGCCGGTTACACCTGCCCAGCGAAATAATATTGATGTCGTCATTCATTTCGCTCAAGCCGGAAGTATTGTCGGCGATCTTACTCCATGGATGGAAGCACATAAACCGATAGTCGTCGGAACAACCGGCTGGCATGAACAAATGCCGAAAATAGAAACGCTCGTTAAAAAAAATAATATCGGATTAATTTACGCGTCCAACTTTTCCCTGGGTGTCAATATCTTTTTCCATCTCGTCCGGAATGCAGCCCGGATGATGGATAGTTTGCCGATTACGATGCGTTTATTCAGGAAATTCATCATAAGAACAAACTCGACAGCCCGAGCGGAACGGCATTGACAATGGGACAAATCGTTTTAAAACATCTTAACCGTAAGAAAGAATTGCTGAACGAAACATCTCATGGAAAGATACGCCCGGAGCAGCTGCATATTTCATCGACACGCAGCGGTTCGGTGGTAGGCACGCATGTTCTTACATTCGATTCAGCAGCAGATACGATTGAACTTAAGCACACGGCGAAAAACCGTTCCGGCCTAGCACTGGGCGCATTGCTCGCGGCGGAATGGATTATTGGAAAAAAAGGATTATTTACAATGGACGATCTGTTTCAAGATCTCTTTAAACAAGGAGACCGTTAGACTATGACTGCACAAACGAAATTTCAAGGGACAGCAACAGCAATCGTTACGCCGTTTAAAAAAGACGGCTCAATCGATGAAACGGCATTAAGACGGTTCGTAGATTTTCAGATAAACGGAGGTGTCGAAGCTTTAGTGCCCGTCGGGACGACAGGCGAAAATCCGACACTGAATGCAGCCGAGCAAAAGCGTATTATTGAAATAGTTATAGAACAAGCCAACAAAAGAGTTAAGATCTTTGCAGGAGCCGGGAGCAATAATACAGCTGAAGTAATAGAGAAAACTAAATTTGTCAAAAGCGCCGGCGCTGATGCAGCATTAGTAGTCGGTCCGTATTATAACAAACCGACGCAGAACGGATACTTCCAGCATTTCAGCGCAATTGCAGATGCTGTGGATATTCCGCTTATTATTTATAATGTACCGGGACGAACCGGCGGAAACATTGAAGCAGCGACAATGCTTAAAATGGCTGAAGAAATTCCGAATGTAACGATGGTTAAAGAAGCATCCGGAAATATGGCGCAGATCATGGAAATTGCCCGCAACAGGCCGAAGAATTTTTCGCTGCTATCGGGCGATGATTCACTTGCATATTCGATCATAGCTCTTGGCGGCGACGGATGTATTTCGGTTGTTTCAAATGAAATACCGAAAGAATTTTCCAAACTCTTAAGATTATGTCTTGCCGGAAATTGGGCTGAGGCGCTTCCGCTTCAATTCAAACTTCTTCCGTTGATGAATATCAATTTTATCGAATCGAGTCCGATTCCCGTAAAAACCGCACTGGCAATGATGGGTATGATAGAAGAGTCGTTCCGCCTGCCGCTGGTGCATTTGACAGAACCGAGCAGGGTAAAGCTTAAAAAGGTGCTGGATGACCTGAAATTGACATAATCGGCTTTAAGTATTTTCTAATGAATATAGGAAAAATACTACTTGGTATTGTCAAATATCTTCTGTATCTTAATAGTGTCAAATAACAGTACACCGTTATGGCTCCCTCGGGAGACCTTTTCTGTAGAGTAAGTCCTGTTACAAGTCGTTTGTTTGTGGTTTGCTTCAATATTTGAATGCCTCCATAAAGATGTTACCGACTTAGTTGGGCCGTATCAATATAGTAAAAGTGTTTTTGAGTAGAGTACGGCGTACACCCTTCCGGCGGTCAGCCGGTTTTACAATCTTTATGAAAGGATTTGTTCCATGGAAAAAGGAACAGTCAAATGGTTTAATGGAGCCAAAGGTTTTGGTTTCATTTCACGTCAAAGCGGCGAAGATGTATTCGTCCACTTCAAAGCAATCACCAGCAATGGCTACAAGACGCTCAATGAGGGCGACAAAGTAGAATTTGAAGTTCAGCAGGGACCGAAAGGCCTCCAGGCTGCAAACGTTTCAGTAGTTTCCTAATAGAAATTACAAGCGTTTAAAAAGAAACCCCGTCGATGAGACGGGGTTTTTTGTTGTACATTTCCTCTTGAGCACGATCTCGCTCCCAAGCTCCGCTTGGGAGTGTAATTTTTTGTCGAGCTTCTTTACTTCATACTCATCGACTCATTAACTCAAAGACTCATCGACTTTTTACGATCTCGCTCCTAAGTTCCACGCTTGGGAGACCTATTTAGCAACTCTGCTTTCTTGATATTCTCCCTTTTCTATTTCAACAAAAGCATTGATTTACTTATCATAAAGTATCCCGTTTTCAAATGATAGAAATAAACTCCGCTCGATAAACCAGAAGCACTAAAATTTATGGAATGCTCACCGGGAGATTGTATTCCGTTTACAAGAGTCGCAACTTCGCGGCCGAGGATATCATATACTCGCAGTGTAACAAATAAAATTATCAGTATCAAGAATCCCCCTCTCTCCCCCTTTTATAAAAGGGGGATGGGGGGATTTGATATTCGATTGTCGTTGACGGATTGCAATTTTTTCTCGAGCTTCTTTACTTATACTCATCGACTCACAGGCTAATCTGCTCATCGACTCACAGACTCATCGACTTTTTCTTCACTCTTTCCAATACAGAAACTCTTTCACATCCGCAATTTGTGTCGGATCTGCACCTCGGCGGCCGCCGAAAACAAACCGGTTCTGCTCATTCTTGTATTTCTCGCGTACCCGCTGCGCCTGTGTCATGGATTTTTGCCTGTCCGGGTATTTTTTTGAGAGATTGACTCAATAACTCAAACAATGCACTCTTGGAAACTTTCCTTGCGGATTGCTGCGCGCCTTTCATACCGATGGTCTCTTTAAGAACTTCAAGTCCCAGAAGTTCATACGCCTGTTCGACAGAATCGAATTTGGTGACTGCGACCTGGAAAGCTTCAGCTGCATCCTCCGGTGAACCGGCTAAATACCGTGCAAGTCCGAAATTAAGATATACACCGCCGTCTTCCTTGTTGACAGCAAGACTTTTCTGGTAATGTTCCTGCGCTTTGTCAATTTCATTTTTCAGCAGATACACATTACCCAGCGTATTATCTGCTTTCCAGGTGTTCACACCTGCTAATGCTGCAATCGCGGCATCGAAATTATCCGCCTGTGCCTGAATAATTGCAGATTTATTTTTTGCATCCGGCGTATTGTCATTTGCCAGGCTTGCAAGTTCAGAACCGGAAATCTGACTCTGGCGCGATAAGTAATCTGTAAGATCCTGTGAAGCATAGGATGCAATTTTTTCCGCCGGCGGCGTTGCTACTGTTTTTACCGGTAAAGAAAGATTTGCTGCAGGAAATGCAGCCATTGCTTTACGTGTATCTATCACTTCTATCTTTTTACCGCTGCCGGTGTACTGGTAATACTCTTCCGCACCTTTTGTCCACGCAGCCATAAAGGGCTGATCGATCATTGTAGCTTCCAGAGGGATCCATACTTTCCCTTCATCAATTATATATTCCTTATCGTTCTTACTCACCATATACCCGTTCTTGGGTACAACATCAGTATCGAACATAAGATAAATATGATCTTCGGTTGCGAGGAACTTTAGTCTTAACGCCAAGATTTTCAAGACACGACGCCATTAGAACAGAAGTTGCACTGCAGTTTCCCGTCTGAGACGCCAGTGTTTCAACGGGATATGCAACAAGGTCGAGTATATCCTGTTCCGAAGGTTTCCAGGGACTGGAGATATAACTGTATCCATTCGCCCTCACCGCGTCCCATACCGCCAGTGCATATACAACATTTCGCGGGAGTTTTGCATTCAAGCTGTCATTGTTCTTAACACTGCCGACCACGTATCTGGAAAAATTCACCACCGCTTCGTCGGTCGGTGTAACAAATGCACCGACAGATTCGCCGCGTTTCCAGTTGATAGTATTGCGGCTGTAGAGCGTTACCGGTTTGGTGAGACTTCGTGTCTGCGGCTGACCATTATATAAATAACTCAATTCTACTTTTGCCTGTGCAGCGGCGTTTGCACTGAGTGTAAAAAGCTGTTTTGCATCGAGCGTGGCCGAAAGATTAAACGTTTGTTTTTTCCCGGCATCGATTTGCGATACAATCTGTTCAGACGGCAATTTCATATAATCCGGAATAAAAATAGATACTTTAACATTACGTATTTCAGTCTTTGCCGAGTTTTCAACTTCAATCTTTGCGAGCGGATTATATGCGTAATAATTGACCTGTGACGGGAAAATATTTTCTATCATGAATTGCGTAATATCCAGCGGACTTGTTACAGCTAAGGTTCCTTTTGCCCTTTCGGCAAAATCGGGCGTGCTGATATCCAGCCGGGTTCCTGTAAAAGCGACAACAACGACATCCTGACGTTTTGTGAATTCATCGCGCAGGTTATCGATTGAACCGTTGATCGTCGCTTCAAATACCGCCGTTTCTTTTTCAAAATACCGTAATTTCATCTGCTCGATCATAGTAATTTCACGCGGCAGGTTTCGTTCATATTGAGCGACGGATTTTTGATCAAATCCGATGAATGCAAGCTGAACAATGCGCGGCCCTGATGCTTCTTCGAGCATCTTCACGCGGGTCTTTACATATACATCTGTCGCAAGCGCTCCGCCAAGAGCTTCCATCGTGAGATTTGCGGCTGAACTTACTCCGCCCGCGGATTTTTTTGTTGTCTTTGACGATACTGCAATGAGCTCGCCTGTATCCGTAATAATTACTTTACAGCTGCCTTTCGCAGCGTACTCAATATTTTTCACGCCATAGAACTCTTTTTCTGCATTCATATTTCCTTCTGCTTTTCCGACGATAATCAATTCGGCGCCATATCTCAAACCGATCTCCTTTGCACGGGCAGGATTACCTTCGGCGACCGCTATATCGCGCATACGCACATTTTCGAACTGGCCTTTATCAACCAGCCGAAAACCCTTTTCGAGAAGCACTTCTTCAATTTTCGATGCAACAAGACGCGTATCGACTTCCTTACCGTCAATTTTTTCGTCGAGAATTACCATGATTCGCGGCCATTCCCGTTTATCCTGTCCTGTTGAAACAAGCAACGGAAGAACGAGCATCGCTCCAAGAAATATTTTTCTAATAATTTTCATTATTCTTCTCCTTTTTTAGATATCCCCTGTATCCCGCATCTATAAGCAGATGGTAGTCGCAAACTTCCTGCCCGACTGTTTATGCAGTCACGCAGACGGGCAGCTTGCGTTTTGTTTAATCCACGCGGACATAAAGTCCGCGACTACCGTTATTCAATTTTATTTCATCAGTACCATCTTTTTAATTTCCTGGAATGTCTTGCTGCCGCCCGTGATGGAGAGTTGATAGAAGTATACACCGGAACTTTGATTCGTTCCGTTAAACCTTACCTCGTAATATCCCGGCATTTTTTGTTCGTTCACCAAAGTAGCTATCTCCTGCCCTAACACATTAAAAACCTTCAGTGTTACCGTATACGACTCCGGTGCACCGGGTATGTTGTAGCTAATGACTGTCTCAGGGTTGAACGGATTCGGATAATTCGCATAAAGTTTCATGCTCAACGGCGTCAATGCCACACCCGCATTATTTCCTTCCACATATGATTTCTTGCCGATAACAACACGGAAGTTGCGCACGCCATTGCCGGAATTGATCTCCAGCGATTGAGTCTCTTTCAGGTTATGCGCCGTCTTCAGATCGGTATCAATCAGATACGCTTCGAATGCTGCATCCGGCAAATTCAACTTATCACCCCATTGCAGCTTTACCCGCGCATTTGCATCACCGGTTACCACTCTCATTTCCCACACACTGCCTTCGCCATTCATCGGACGGATATCGCGCATCATTGCACCATCGGCATTCTTAAAATACAGCGCAACATTCTTGTCGCCGACTATCGGCGGCATGTATGAATCGTTTGGATCGTCGCCTTCGTATGCCCCCTGTGCCATTCCGAGCGAACTTCCTTCACAGCGCATATTGATATCGGTTCGATACGCATTTATCGCAAGTGTCCAGATTCCCAGCGTTCACTTTTTCCATCTGCAAGTCAGAAGATAGCTGCTTACTTTTGGTAATTCACTGCTCTGGCCGGTTGATGGGAATTTTAATGTTCCCGCACTGTTCACAAATAACGCTACGCCAGACCATGGCTGAATATGATGTACGGCTGCAGAAGCTGTATCCCAGCCGCTGACAGGTCCGGTTCCGCTGTAATATGCATGCTGACGTATTGGCGCTCGCGCGGATGAAGCATTATAAAATTCAAGGCTGTCAATCGGATATGGAGTTGTGAATGGATTCCCGACTATATTCCATCCGTTTTGCATTGCAATGCCGTTGTTATACATAATATCCGAGCGGACTATACTTTCTCCCTGAACAGTCATCTGCGAACCTTGATCCCTGACTATAAAGAAAAACGCTGCGCCGGGGGTAATTGCATTTTCAGTGCTGAACTGATCGTAATCCTGATATTGAGTGCCGACATATCTCTGGAAACGCCATCTAACGTATGAAACACTATTTTCCGAATGACTTCCGAATCCGGATAAAAGATTTGCAGGCTGCTTATTCGATAGATTGTACGGCACTGAAACAATTCTATATGCAGTTGCTTTATTGTCCAACGATGAGGCTGCCGGCATAGTAAACGATGGTTGATCGGCTGCTTGAGGCGCCAATTTCACATCGATGGAAGCATACGGAGACCATGCTATATTCCCTGCATTGTCCCACACACCGATACGGTAATTTACACCGACAGGTTTATTGTTTAACACAAACGCAGTCGCTGGTATCGCATAGTTGATTGTACCTCGCATTTACACGCGGCGAGTAAGACCAGGTTTGCTCCGATGTATTACGATAAGCAACCTGCATCTGATAAACTCCGGATTCTCCATCAGCCGCAGTTGCACTGACCTGCGGTGCTGTGCTGACCTGGCCGCTTGCATTTACCGATACCGGCGTACCGCTCGGAGCATTGAGAATGATTGTCGGCGGTGTATTATCCGCAGGCGCATTCGGTGTGGCATCCGCTGCATTTGAGAATCCGCTTTCGACACCGGTATTATTTACGGCGGTGATCCGGAAGGAGTACGCAGTGCCATTTGTCAGACTGGTGATCGTTTTTGTTGTATCCGCTGCGCCCCCGAAAGTGGAATCCTTGAGAGTCATTGAAGAAGATATTGTTGTCCCGTAATAAATACGATATTTAAGGAAGTCAGATTCCAGATTCCTGTTCCATATTAATGTGGCCTTACCGTTACCCGGAGTGGCGGCAAGGTTTCGCGGGGCCGTGGGAGCAGTTGAAACTATTGGTATTGTTACATTCGCTTCATTTGAAAATTCGCTTTCAACACCGGCATTATTTACAGCGGTGATCCGGAAGGAATACGCAGTGCCATTTGTCAGACCGGTGATCGTTTTTGTTGTATCCGCTGCACTCCCGGAAGTGGAATCCTTGAGAGTCATTGAAGAAGATATTGTTGTCCCGTAATAAATACGATATTTAAGGAAGTCAGATTCCAGATTCCTGTTCCATGTTAATGTGACCCTGCCATTCTCCGGAACAGCGGTAAGGTTTCGCGGGGCGGCGGGTGCACTTATAACTGCCGGTGTTGTTGCATTCGCTTCATTTGAATAAGCCGAATAACCAGCACCATTGTATGCACGAACTCTGTAGTAATACTGTGTATTAGCGCTTACCGTGTAATCTTGATATAAAGTTGTGGCGTTTCCAACCACTTTAATTTCTGTGTATGTACCTGAGTTACCTGTTTTACGCTCAATTCTGAAACCATCTTCATCATTCGAATTATCCTGCCAGCTAATATCGATTTGATTTGAATTTATTACAGCAACAGTAATAATATTTGGAGGGGTTGGAATGGTAATGCTGCCACTTATCGTATTTCTAAAAACCGTAACTATATTATTATCGCAATCCGCTATAGCAAGATCTGGCTTCCCATCACCGTCAATATCACCAAGGCATACTCCATACGACTTGTTTCCCTTAGTTTTGAAATCTTGCTTCGATGAAAAAGATATATTCCCAATTGTACTCATATTGCGAAATACTGAGACCATATTGTCAATGGTACCTGTCACAACAAAATCTGGTTTCCTATCCCCGTCTACATCTGCAAGAGATATCCCAAAAGGATTGGTTGCCGTAGTGAAATCTTGCTTGACAGCTAATGATCCGTTTGTGATACTTCCACTTGTACTTGTATTACGTAACACTGAGACAGTATTACTGGTGAGATTTACGGTAATGATATCTATCTTCCCATCTCCATCTATATCACCAAGAGGTACATTAAAAGGCCAAATTCCCGAATAGAAATCTTGATGTGATGCAAAGGATATATTCCCTGTCTCACTCGTATTACGCCAGATTGAGACCGAGTTATCACTGGCACATGTTACAACCATATCTAACTTTCCATCTCCATCCACATCTCCAAGAGACACTCCAGATGCTGTGCTTCCAGTAGTGAAATCTTGTTTTGATGCAAAGGATACATTCCCGATCGTGCTTGTATTACGAAATACAGAGACTGCGTTGCTGCTAAAAACCGTCACAACTATATCCGGCTTTCCATCCCCGTCTACATCTCCAAGAGAAACATCATCAGGATGAAGCCCCGTAGTGAAATCTTGTTTTACTGCAAATGAAATATTACCACTTGTGCTTGTATTACGCAATACCGAGAGAGCAATGTCTTCATAATTCGTTACAACCAAATCGAGCATCCCATCTCCGTCTATATCTCCAAGAAAAACCATTTCTGGAGAGATTCCCGTAGTGAAATCTAGTTTCGATGCAAAGGATATACTCCCGCTTGTGCTCGTATTTCGTAAGACCGATATAGTGTTACTATAAAAATTCGTTATGGCCATATCCAGCCGCCCATCTCCATCTAAATCTCCAGCGGACACATCCGTAGGATAACTTCCCGTAGCAAAATCTACTTTTGATTTGTAAGTAGTTGTGTCTATTTGATTATTACTTAAGAATGTTACAAGAAATGGTTGTGCTGTGAAAGCTTGCAAACCACCGACGTTTATAGACAACGGATGGTATGACGCACCAACCGGTACTGGTCCTGTCAATGTATTAGATGTTGAATTAATTACCGAGGCCCGTACTAATCCGAAATAGACAATATTATTTGCAGCCATCGAACTGAAACCGGTACTGTTGATCATGACAGTTGTACCAACAGGCCCGGACTTAGGATTGAAATCGGATATTGTGGGAATTGCAGTTCCGCTGCTTGCTATTGCGGTCTCAATATTTGTCCTGAGTGAATATCCGTTCGTATTAAAAGCGCGTACATAAAATTCATATCCCATCGAAGGCGTTAATCCGGCGGCTGTGAACGTTGTAGCACCAGTACCAACAGTTCCCTTCTTTTCAAAAAGATCCGCAGTCCCGGCCTGCCGGTAATAAATAGCAAATCCGGATTCGTCGGATGAATTGTCCGTCCATGTAAGTTTTATTTCAGTATTCGACACTACAGTAGTAGTCAGATTTGTCGGTGATATCGGTGGTATTTTGAGTGTTGTCAAGGCGCCAAGGATATCCAACCCGTTTGAATTCGATACTTCTGTCCATGTTGTGTAAGCTGTATTATTAAAAGGAACTGTAGAGCCGTAGATAGAAGTAAAATCGTCTAAACTCGTGTTTGCAATTAAAGAACTGTCGGCAGCTCCGAATGCATACTCCTGTCCTGCCATACTGACTCTGACTCTTCCATCCCGTATATACGACACATAAAAATTTTCATCATAATCGCATGTCACACTCGGCAGAATCTCGCTTGCAAGTGTTGAACCTACCATACGTTCCTCCCATGATACGCCCCCATCAGACGATACTATCGCATAGATATCAAAATCAGATCCGGTTTTCCAATCAGTAGCATCTCCGAAATAATCATACTGATATATTACGGCAACGCGTGATCCTATAGCCGATATCATCGGTCCGACTTTTTTATTCAGGCCGCCATTAAAAAACATCGGTAATTTTATTTCAGGAGTCCATGATGTGCCAAAGTTTGTAGATTTACGCATCAGAATGGAACCGGCGCTGGTATCCGCTCCCAAATAGGCAAGATATAATCCGCTCGAGCTATAATCGAGTCCGATAGGAAATGTGCCTAATTCAGATTGTGAAAGTCCTAGCTTAGTAAAGGATTCCCACGTATCTGCGGTATCGTTTGACATGCTGAACAATACTCTGTTTTTTCCATCTGCTTGTTTGAAGAAGAACGCCATATATATATAATTATTTGTTGAAAAATCTTCTACATCCGAAACCATGCGATGATCGACTACAAATTCATCCGTGCTCACTGTCGGAACAGGGACTGGACTTGAAGAAAATGTTGTATTGCTGCGTCCAAATCGAGATGTCCACAAATTTCCGCCTGAGATGATATGAAACAACAGCTTTGTCTCCAACAAGAATAATTTGAGGCGAAGATAAGCGATATGAACTGTTATATAAACCATCAAAATAACTCCAAGTTGCTCCGCCATCAACGAATGATAGACTTCAATAGTGCCATAAGGATAGGATCCTCCTTGAATATCATTGCTCTCAAACACTACGAACATTTCATTTACATCAGAAACTATTTGAGGTGACCGTCTGATCTCCAGTTCCCGAATACACTGTTGCTTCGGTGAGCATATTCTCTGCTGTAGCCATTTGTTTCTTTAATTGAGACCAAGTTATCGGAGTGCTTGTTTTTTTCGATTTAGTGAACCTGGAAAGCAGCCGATGAAATATCACCATCATATCGAACGGAGTTATTTAGAACTGCTCGGTTTAGTTGCCGGATTCGAACCTGCCAACTGCGGTGAGTAAAAGATTTTATGCTCCTGCAGCAGGCTTTCGTTTCTTTTGTATTCTGTGCGATTAGAAAATAGACAGGTACGAACAATAGCAATAAAAATAATTTTAACGAATTCTTCATCTTGTGCCTCTTTGTGATATTCAAATTTCTTTCGTCTTCGGTTTATGCATTTCGATTATAAACAGCTTCACACTTTTCAAGTTTATGGAAAAGCAGGAGCTGTCGGCAATGCCTGTGTCGATATCTTTATTGCTGCTTTCATCTTTCTTCTCGATAATAATACAGCCGCTACACCGCCTGCAACAGCGACTCCTCCAAGTGCATACCAAATCCACGAAGAGGAACCGCCTGTTGTTCCGGTTGATACTTGTACTTCCTTGCCGGTGAGTTCCTTCGACATTTCTCCAGCTACCTCAGGAATAATTTCCGTCAGCAAATCTTCAACGTCGCCGTCGTGCCGCCGGCTTTTATTTTGTTCAATCTGAGCTGTGCCGATGTCGATCACTTGTACATTTATTGTATAGATTTTCCCAACTTTCCCGATTGTTCCGGCAAACATTTTTTCCACTTTCAGGATTCTTCCGACTTCCACAATACATTCCACCTGCGAGCAAGCCTCCGACTGCTGGAATCCCTGCTCCTGGAGAATCGACTTGATTCGGTTTCGGTCGACAACAATAAATTCACCTGTTTCAATGATCTGCCCCTGGAACGCATCGGACAGCGATGCTGCATCTTCTTTCGATACGCCGCCGCGCGCTTCAAACTCCAGTACCGCGATATTGAGCTTCTTATTCTGAAGTTTTTTATCCTGACCTAATACGGCAGGAGCCGCAATGGAAATCAGAAATACAAGTAAAACGAAACGGATAAGGAAGGATGTAGAAATAGATGTAGAATGCATGCAAACCTCCTGTTTTAAAAATTTCAAATTACGCTAATCTCTTGCATTGGGCGGGCAAATCAGCCATGTGTTCTTCTTTTTTCAGACCACAGGGACTGTAAAAAACTATTTCTTCAGCGAGCCATCAAGACTTGTTAAAAATTCCTGAACTAACTTCGGCAAAGAACTTCTCGCCAATATCTTCCAGATCGTCGTCATAGGTCCACATCCGGGCATATTCTACGCGAGAAGTTGACACATCGATCATTTTTAAATTTATCAATATATCTTTTTCCCAGCATACCGATGGAACCGGAAAACATTTTTTTTACTGCAAGTATTTTCCCTGCATTCACTGCATCTTCCCCGTTTTGAGCTGCCTGAAATTCTTTTTCCTGCAGTACCGCGTTTAATTTATTTCTCTCGACCACAGTGAATCGACCGGTATTCTGCAATGCAGATGAGAACATATCTGTTACACTCTCAGCTTCGCCTGGCTTTCATACCTGCCCGTGATTCAAGTGTAAGAATGCTGCAAGGGATAGGGGACGGAGGTAGAAATTTTTTCTGACGAACTGCAGCCGGCAAGAAGAATAAAACTACTTACAAAACATAGCAGCTTCTGCGGCATCAGTCACCTCTCGAATTTTACGTTTTCTGCATATTAAGAATAAAGAGCTGCATATAATTCGATCATTCCGATATTCAAATCATTTTTTTAGAAATAATTTTAAGCAAAGCCGTTTATTATTTCTCTGCATGTTCTTCTTCTCCAAGAAGTTCATTGAGCAATTTTTCAAGTTCAACTTCAAAATTTTCATGATTGCCGCGGTTGATTTTACGCACTATTCCAAATTTATCAATCACAACCAGAACCGGCAACGCCCGGACGGAATACAGGCCTGCGTATCTGCCTGACGGATCCACCAGACATGGCAGTGAATAACCGCGATTCTTGTACGTATCACGCACCGAATCCTCGGTCAATTCCGCTTTTTCCAGGGTATTAACGAGAAAGAATTTAACTTTTTGATCTTTATAACTTGCCGCAAGTTTTGTTAAAATTGGGATTTCATTCTTGCAGGGCTGGCACCATGTTGCCCAGAAACTCAAAACGACTACCTGCCGTTCTTTTTTCTTCCAGGGTTCCCGCATTGTTTTGCCGGTAAAATCACGAAGAAAAACAGCTGTGTTTGTTACAAGATCACGCATCACAAACTGGGGTGCTTCTTTTCCGATATTCAGCGTATCAGGTCTGAAAATCGGGCGGGCATTCTGCACTATGACAGGCTGAGAAAATTAGCAATGAAAAAAAGAATATAACAACAAGTTTGAAATTGTTCATAGGTTTTCCCGTATAAATGGAATAGCTGTAAAATCATAACAAGAATTTGTGCCTTTGTCAACATATTCTATCACATTATTTTAGCATAATGAAGGGGTTATCTTGCATTTTGCATACGTCCTTGTTAGATTAGCATCAGTTTTGCCGTATGTTCTTTACTTCACTACACCAAGGATGAATATATATGACACCCGCGGAAGAGAAGAAATTCCAATTGAAACACTATTCAGGCATTATCATTGCCCTGACAACTGTACTCCTCGTTGAACTTCTTTTTCATACCTCATTTATTCCCAACACGCTGGGAACCAGCTTCTTTCAATCCATGGAGCGCCGAAGCCTGGATATGTTAATGCGGTTCCGCGGAGAACGCGCAAATGCAGAAAATATCGTAATGATTGGAATTGACGATATTACGGCCGACACACTTGGGTATCCGATTCCTCGCGATCTATATGGTGTTTTAATGAGACTCTTGAGTAATTCAGGAGCGAAAGCCGTTGCACTCGATGTATTCCTGACAGGCAAACAAAAGGTCGATAGCACGGAAAACGCTCTTCTCATCGAGCATCTTTCGCAGACACAAAACACGTATCAGGTTTTTGGTCCTTTTATACCGTCAAAAACGGAACGTGGACAGGTCAGCCGCGAAGATGTCGACAGTACAGCTCATTTGGTAATTGGAAAATTTGGAATTCCTGCACCGCGGCACCATCATTTTCCACGTGCGCCTTATATTGAAGCTTATCCATTCCCCGAATTAGCCGGGGTTTCAACCGGAATTGTACACGCACTCTGTATTCAGGATTCTATAGACGGGGTTCTGCGGTCAATGCCGCTTTATATTGAATACGCCGGTCGATTTGTACCCGTCGCTGGGTTTTGCACTCGCGCTTAAGACATTGAAAATAGAACCGGAACAGGTCAAGTTTAAAGATACGGATAAGGGGACGATCATCTATGCCGGTCCGTTAGAGATACACACTGGTTTATGGGGCGAAGTATTAATCAATTACGTCGGCAAAAGTAAATTGTTCCCGCTGCTTTCATTTTACGATGTACTCTCTGCCGCTAAAGAAGGCGATTCGACATACTTTGATCAATTCAAAAACAAGGTTTGCATCATAGGCCCGACGCTTCGCTCGGTTGGCGATTATTATGCAACACCTGTCGATGAATCAGCGGCAGGATTCTATGCGCATGCAAATGTGTATGATATGGTGATCACGAATTCATTCCTTTATCCCGCACCTGCATGGATTCAGTTCCTTATTCTCCTCGTCCTCACAATTGCAGTTGGATTCTTCACGCACAGGCGAAATATAAGAATCGGAATTCTTGCCCTGATCGTAGTGACACTTTTTTTTCTGGTTTGCACTGTAATCGTTTTTAGTTCGGCACATATTTGGCTGAACATCGCTGCCCCGCTTAGTGCAATTTTTATTTGTTTTGTTTCAACCGTCGCATACAAAGCCGCTACGGAAGGCCGGCAGCGCAAGATGATTACGAGCATGTTCGGCACATATGTCGACAGCAATGTCGTCCGGATTCTTATAAATAATCCGAGCCTTGCAAAATTAGGCGGCGAGAAACATGAAATCACCGTCCTCTTTACCGACATCAAAGGCTTCTCGGGTATTTCGGAAAAAGTGAGCGAGGATGTTCTCGTTAAATTACTCAATATTTATTTCACCGATATGACGAATGTCATTTTAGAAAACGGCGGAGCGGTGGATAAATTTATAGGTGATTCCATTATGGCATTTTGGGGTGCACCGCTGCCCGATGCCGATTCGGCATATCATGCCTGCATTACTGCCGTGCAAATGCAGTCGCAATTGGAGAAACTTCAAACACATTTAATAAAGATCGGCGGTGTCGGAATCAAGCAGCGTATCGGCATTAATACAGGATTATGTGTTGTTGGTAATATGGGATCGGAACAGAAAAAGAATTACACAGTCACCGGAGACCCGGTCAATCTCGCATCCCGGCTTGAAGGAGTTAACAAACAATATGGCACAGGTATTTTAATTTCAGAGTATACATACAAAAAAGCCGGAAAACATCTGGTCACCCGGCTTGTCGACCGCGTGCAGGTTGTGGGCAAAACCGAACCTGTGCAGATTTTCGAACTCATGGATATCGCCGATAAACCTTTAGACGATAAGACGAAATATTTTCTCGATATCTACGGACAGGGACTCAAAGCATATCAGGAACGCCGTTGGGATGAGGGCATTGCGTTCATGTCACATGCATTAGATAAAGTTCCGAATGATCCCGTCTGTCAGCTTTATATCGAACGAATGAAGCTGTTTCAGCTTACCCCTCCGGCCGATGACTGGAATGGAGTGTTTATTCTGAAGTCGAAGTAGCCAGAAACCTTGTCAAGGTTTCTTATGTGCACGCTCAGAGAACCTTGACAAGGTTCTCAGTTATGAAATTCCCCAATTGCAGTACCTCGTAGAATCCAATCACCGATTGGATTTTTGGTCGGAACGCTGCGGCGTGCTATTTATTTATTAGAATGTCCTTCCCGATATTCTATATCGGGGATGCTCTATTTAGGGCGCATTCAGTTATCTTTTTTCAAAAGCAAGTTTTAATCCTAGTCCGACAAATATCATTCCACAAGTTTTTTGCAGTACTGTATTAAATTTATTATTCTCTCTCAATAATTTTGACAGAAAGGAAGACGCGTAAGCTAAGAACAAACACCACATCGTCCCAGTAGTTAAAAATGTTCCGCCTAATATGAGAAAAGGAATTGGAGTACCATTAACATTGGGATTTATGAATTGTGGAAGAAAAGATAAGAAGAATAATGCAACTTTCGGATTGAATAGATTTGTAAAGAATCCTTGTTTATAAATTTGCAAATAATTTATCGAATCTTCCATGTCATTTTGATTATAAAATGGATTGCTTTTTGAAAATAAAGTTTTAAATCCAATATAGACAAGATAAACGACACCAATATATTTTATAATTTCGAATACGAGAATAGATTTGCTGAGAATGACAGACAAACCAAGAGAGGCTATAATAGTATGAGATAGACCACCTGTTGAAATACCTAAGACTGAAATAACTCCGGCTTTCTTACCTTGAGAAATACTCCGCGCTAAAATATAGATCGTATCATTTCCGGGGGTAATGTTTAATATTATACCGGAAATAACGAATACCCAATAATTTTCTATGCCGAACATATTACCTCGATAATTTTTCTGCTCGCCGACTAACAGCTGGTTAGATCTGCCAAAACCATCATTCCGTGAGACTTAGTTAACCTTTTGTGACTATTAAGCATAAAAAGTAGACAAAATATGAATAAGGAAAACTGCGGTGTGTTTTGTGGGCACTGCTTTTCTTTATGGTGCCAGGAATTTCTTCCTGACACAAAATTGTATCGGTCAGGAAGTAGAGTTATGATAAAATTAATAATAAGAGATAATTCGTAAATATTATTTTAACAGCAATAATTTTCTGGTAGCTATAAAATCTCCTGCCTGGAGACGATAGATATATACTCCGCTCGCTAATCCGTCATTCATCAGAATTATTTCATGACTGCCTGCATCCTGATAATTATTAACAACCTGTAATATTTTTTGACCAAGGATATTAAATACTGAGAGATTAACCATAGTACGCTTCGGTAATCCGTATCTAATTGTTGTGGATGGATTCCAGGGATTTGGGTAGTTTTGATCGAGTGTAAATTTAGTTGGAACAGTGGACGATATCAATTGAACTCCTGTACCACTAACCACAAAGCTGTCAACAGGAGCAAATTCAGAACCAGCATAAGAATGATCAATTGCCTGTACTGTCCAATAATATTTACCGGGAATAAGATTTCGTATGACCCAAGCAGTGTCCTGATCGACATTCCCCAATTGAACAACTTTGCGTAATCCAGTATTTAGATTCGACATTGGCGACATTATTTCACATCCCGATGGCGTAGTCCCTATCGAAAGATTATAACTCAGCCCTTCCTGGGGCGTTTCATTGTCATATGATTTTTGCCACGCGAGGCAAACTGAGCTGCCAGATACAGTCGACTGAACAATACAGTAGGAGCATTAGGCGCAATATTGGGTAAATTAAAATTATTGCGGTAGATAAAATGTACAATTGACCCAAGAGCAACTGGTCTAGTAAGCGAAAATATCAAGATCTCTATCGTTATCATAATCGCCCCATTCAATTTTGCTGGCGCCAGGCAGTAAATCGACATCAACTGAAGCAAATATTCCATTCCCTTCGTTATGAAAAATAGTTTTTGAAAAAGCCAAATCTAATATCCCATCATTATCATAATCACCCCACGTTGCCTGACCGCCATCTATTGTTGGAAGCGACGCTTGAATATTGACGAATTTATCTCCGCCATCATTACGATAAATATTAACTGTCTCCAATTGCGCTGCTGGATTCCAACCGACAATGACAAGGTCTAGATCTCCATCATTATCGTAATCTCCCCAAGGAGCAACTGTGAATCCACCATTGGTTCCATTGAAAGGCGCTATTATATCCTTAAACACCCATCCAGTATCTCCATTAGGACCATCATTCCGAAATAGTTTGGCAAACCATGCATCCGCCTCCTGCCATCATCAAAAGGTCTTTATCGTTATCCTTGTCATAATCAATCCAAGAGAAAGAAGCATTTTGTGCCGGAGGAAAAACAATGTTAGTCTGAGAAAAAATCCCATTACCGTCATTATGATAAAGCTTTGTTATACCGCTTGAACCATTCCATCCTGAGACAATTACATCGATTTTTCCATCGTTATCATAATCTCCGTATGCGAAATCATTTCCGAATTGACGTAAATGCACTTTCAATATAAAAAATATTCCATTATGCATATTGCGATATACTTTTGATTGGAAAGTCATATTTAATTCGCTAGTCATAACAATCAAAAATCCGTCATTGTTATAATCCACATGCAACCGATCATTTTGTAAACAATATTTAGCGTGTCCGGATCGGAGCCCTGATATATATAGTATTTCATTAAATCGGTTTCACGATTTTCATTCCACGTGAGTTTGACATACATATTATTCGGATCTGCAATGAGCGATTGAGGTTGAGCAGGCGGAATATTTGTTTCGAATTTCCATTTAGCACTAAATGGACCCCATCCCGCCAAGTTTGCCGCCTTAATTCGCCACCAATATGCGTTATTATCAGAAAGTGCATAATTTATTTTTACCGTGTCAACGACAGATGAGTCGCTAATGGAGTTTGAGAAAAGCGAATCATTACTAATCTCAAACCAGTATCTCGTAACAGCTTTATAAGTTTTCTGCCAAACTAGTTGCACACTATCAATTTTAATCGTCGCTCCATTAAGAGGAGTAAGTAAAACAACTTGTTCGGGCACATCTAAGACGATAAACGGTCCACTCGTGTCAGGCAATAGTGCCATGCCCGTATTTGCTTCAATACGAATCTGTACACCTTCTTCTGCAATGCCATAGGTAGCACCTGAAATGACAATACGATTCTCTCCCGCAGGTATCGTTCCATCCACAGTTCCCCCCAGTGTGCCATTTCCTTCGACCAAGGAAATATGAATCGACGTAGACAGATTTACGTTCTGCGGTTGACCATTATTATCCTGTGATTCAATAATCACTTTGAATTCATGATTGACAATTGGAGTTTCAGGAATGAGAGAAGTGATTGCAAGACGAGTAGGAAGACGAACTATCCTGGATTCGGTCGTATCAAACAACTCGCATTCATTCATAGAGCCTTCACCTGTATCTCCACCTGCAACAAGTAATTTGCCGTTTAACAATAAAGTAGATGTGTGTGAACTTCTTGAATTAATCATTGATGGCGCAACGGCCCAGTCTCCAATGCCTCCGGAAGCATTTGGATCAAATATCTCGCAAGAATTAGAACCGCCGCCTGTCACCAGGACTTTTCCGTTTGATAGTAATGCAGCCGCAGGAAATAAACGTCCATCTTTCATTGTACCGCTTCTACTCCAGCTGCCGCCTCCGCTCGGGTCAAATATTTCGCTCATCCACGATCCTCCACCTATCACTAATACTTTACCATTTGCGAGCAGTACCGCATTGTGACTCCTTCTTGCAAATGACATAGAATCCGTGAGAGTCCAGCTGCCAAGTCCGCTATTTGCAGAAGGATCGAATATTTCACAACTTGAAACAGGCCGGTAAGATGTATCGTGTCCACCGGCAACCAGGATTTTTCCGTCAGGAAGAAGCGTGGCCGTATGTAAGCCCCGCGGAATATTCATTGATGCAACGGTGGTCCACTTTCCTTTCCCGCCATTACCTGCCATATCAAATAATTCACATGTTGCTATAATCACGTCTGAACTTAACCCTCCGGTGACCAGGACTTTACCGTTCGTTAGTAACGTAGCAGTATGCTGATCTCGTCCCTTTGCCATCGAATCAGTAATATTCCATATACCGGATCCACCATTACCAGATGGATCAAATATTTCACAGCTTCGTTCCCTCTGAAATATGTCGTTCACACCGCCTGTTGCAAGAATTTTTCCATCAGGCAATGTCGTTGCAGTATGCTGGGTTCTTGCAGCAGACATCGATGCAGCAGCATTCCAGGCCCCCAAACCACCGTTGATATTAGGATCGTAGAGTTCACATGAATTGTAAATCCAAGTCGGCCAATCACCTCCGGATACTAAAACCCTACCATTAGTGAGTAGATTTGCTGTATGGCCGCGCCGTTGCACAATCATACTAGCGGTCGAATCCCAGTTTATAAAAAAATCTCCGATGATCCTGTCATTCGATGGATTCATATCGGTCGTATGCAATTGTGATACTCTGAATGTATATGTACCGGATGAAAGTCCTACATCAACTTGATCAAAAGTGATAATCGAATCCACTGTCTGATCAATTGAGGAAATTGTTCTATCACTGAGATAGACAACAGAACCACTAATATTCATGATTTCAAATCTTACTGGTACTAATACCTGCTGTATTGCCCCAGCATTTCTAAAAACAGCAGATGGAATAAAACTTCGATTGGGATGGAGTGTGATACCGGATGACGGCACATTGACTTGCGTTACAGCAATATCGATTATTTGGGAGTATGCAGTCTGACAAAAAAGAATTAAAAACAACAATATATTAATTATGATTTGTGCTTTGCTGATGGAGTTATTTATCAAATATTTCATATTCTTACCTCACAAGTGTTCTATCATATGGATGCTACAGTTCCTGACATCTTTAGCATAACACACTTTCACTCGACATTTTTAGCTTCTAAATGAAATGAGTAAATTTCAATATGTTGTAATATTCTCCCCCATACTACAACTATTGTAATGAATTTACCTGAGATCTATGGCTTTATCAAGAAATACCAATAATGTAACTTTGGCGAGTTTTGTGGGCCCTGTAGGGCTCGAACCTACGACCCGCAGATTATGAGTCTGCTGCTCTAACCAACTGAGCTAAGGGCCCTTACTGCTATATAAAAATACCGAAAATGACCACGAAATGCAATATGCACGATGCAGGGATACAGTACTACCATGTTTCTACGGAATATTTCTTGATCTGGATGTCCGATAAAAGCGTTCAGCCATGACGTTTCCACTTTTTCTTTTTTATTTAAGCTCGCGAAATCGATAAAACCAGCCTGTAAAACAAAACTCGAAACCACCATCCCTCATATTGGAAACCTCGTCAAGGTTTCTCAGCATAAATTACTGTAACCTTGACAAGGTTATCACTTACTCTCAAAATCACTTGAGCTCGGATTTGATGCATTGAATCATCTCATTAAATTCTTCTGTTGAATAACCGACACTCTGGAACAAGATTTTTCCATCTTTACCTATAACATAATTCCTCGGAATATATGCTGTTGCAAAAAGATCGAATACTGCCCTTTCGGGATCGGGTGCAATCAAAAATGAAAATTTCTTTTCTTTATTAAACTTGATGAGTTCTTGTCTGGTATGTTCGCGTCCAATGGCAATAACCACAAAATCATCCCTCTTTAGCTGCCGCCATATATCCCTTTCAACTTTCGGCATTTCGCTCATACATGGTCCGCACCATGTAGCAAAAAAATTAACGAGAACAATCTTTCCTTTTAATGCAGATATACCAATATTTTTTCCATCGATCGTTGTTACAGTAAAAGATGGCACGAATTGCCCGACTTTTGTCAGGGTCGTTGTATCAGCTGTCTGGCAGTATGTCTGCATTGTAACAAATATCAAGAGAACTGTAATAAAATATTTTTTCATATAAGTCTCATAATATTTGAAAACTTAACATCTATTTTATGATAGAAGTAGAACCCGATTTTTACCGGCCATTTTTTTGGCACGAATCGTTTCTCTACAATGGCTCAATCCTTCTCAAATTTCAACTTCACATTCACAACTTCCGGCCGGTTGCCGGTTCGCATCGGCGGGCCCCACGTGCCGACACCGCACGAAACATAAAAATGCGTGTTCCCCTTTTTCTTGTATCCCCAGCTTAACTCATACACTGCCTTCGAGATAAAATTAAACGGCCAGAGCTGACCGTGATGCGTATGCCCTGAAAACTGCAGGTCGGCGCCGTTCTCAACTGCATCATTCAAACGCAGCGGTTGGTGATCCATTAGAATTACGGGAAGAGTTTTATCCACATCTTTCATCAAATCGCCGAGCGGTTTGCGATTCTTGCCGCTGAATTGGTGTATACTGAAATCCTCTCTTCCGACCAGCGTGAATGCTCCGTCAATTTGTACCGAACTGTCTCTGAGCATAACGACGCCATGCTCGGTAAGATATTTACACGCAGGTTCAACTCCCCCGATATATTCATGATTTCCGGTGATTCCGTAGATTCCGTATTTAGATTTGATCTGCCGCAGCGTCTCTCCGAGATTTTGACGAATGACCGGCTGTATATCTTCATCTACTAGATCGCCTGCAAATAAAACAATATCAGGGTTCAATGAATTAATTTTTTTCACAATACGCATAAAATGGCTGTTGCAGATGATCGTTCCAAGATGCACATCGGAAATAACGGCGATATTCAATTCCTTCAGCGGGGAATTTTTCTGAATCGTCAATTCCAGAGTTCTGAATTCTGCGGCATCATTGCATTGAATACGCGCTCCGATGACCGTCAAAAAAACAATACCGACAACAATAAGCGCCGTTACCTGTTTTGTGTGAAACAGATTTCGCGTCAGAAAAGCGGGAAAAATCGGGACCAGAAGATTCACAAGTCTTAAAAGATCGATTGCTAATAAAATAATAAGAAAATATGCCATTGCTCCCATCCAGTAAGAACCGATCCAGACCAGTCCATCCGTCAGCCATGAAAGAGCAATACGTTCGAGCAATCGAGCTGCTATATAAGACAGACGAAATAAACCAAAAAATGACCGTGAACCATACCCGCAAAGGAGAGTTAGGAGAAATAGCCTGCAAACCGCGGAGATAGATATAGGTATTGATAAGCCCGTAAATAACAATAACAATGGAAAAAAATACGATAAACATTTGCGTTCGCGTCATAATAATCCTCATATTGAATTTTTACAGTTATATAGAATAGAACAATAGAATCGAAATTTCAAGCTGTATTCATGCCAAGCATTCATTTCATTGTTGAATCTTATTCCGATAATCCATAGAATAGGATTCAGTATCGGGAATACATCCGGAGAAAATCATGGAAGAATTTATGAAAGCCGCCATCGAAGAGGCCAGGCTTGGCTTACAGGAAGGCGGGATTCCCATCGGTTCAGTGCTTGTGCGGGACGATAAGATCATCGGACGAGGACATAACCGCCGCATTCAGAACAATGATCCGCTTGCACATGCCGAAATCGAATGCATTCGCAATGCAGGGCGCATCGGATCCTATTCTAATACGATTCTTTTCAGCACTCTAATGCCATGCTACCTCTGTTCCGGAGCGATTGTCCAATTTGGAATAGAAAAAATTGTCGTGGGAGAATCTAGAAATTTTACGGGAGATATAGAATTTCTTAAAGACCACTGGATTGAAGTAGATGATTGGGACTGGGATGAATGTATTGAACTGATGAAAGAATTCATGGAAAAGAATCCAGACTCTCTGGAAAGAAGATATCGGAAAGCTCTGACCACTATGACAAATCAACAGCTATTTCTGCGAAAAGCTACCAAACTGTCTTTAGATAATGTTCAAACTGGAAAAGGCGGGCCATTTGCTGCTCTCATTGTTAAGGACAACAACATTATCGCCAGCGGAACAAATCTTGTTACTTCATCGAACGATCCAACGGCACATGCAGAAATTGTCGCCATACGGGAAGCGTGCAAAATTCTCGGCACCTTTCACCTGGAAGGATGCGAGATCTATTCTTCTTGCGAACCATGCCCGATGTGTCTCGGTGCTATTTACTGGGCTCGCCTGGCAAAAATATACATCGCTTCGATCATGAAAGACGCTGCTGATGCCGGTTTTAATGACGCGCTTATTTATTCGGAATTTTCAAAACAGATTAACGAACGAAAAATTCCGATGGTCCTGATGCCTCAGAACGAAGCGCTCCTGGCATTTAAAGAATGGCGGGAAAAAAAAGACAAAATTAAATATTAAATTAATTACTGCCGTTGGAAATAAGATCACTGCCCCGAA
Organism: uncultured Bacteroidota bacterium; assembly: GCA_963770945.1. Lineage (GTDB taxonomy): Bacteria > Bacteroidota > Ignavibacteria > UBA10030 > UBA10030 > Fen-1298. The sequence goes on from CAVYRP010000009.1 coordinate 129,412, forward strand.
AGGACAAGTCACATGGCAAAAAAAATAGTGAACGATGCACGAATTGCTAAAGCAGGCGACGTCATGACAAAGTACGTCTTTTACATCGACGGTGACAAATCCGTTGCCGAAGCAATCAGGATTATGAGATCGGAGAACCTATCCAGCCTGATAGTCAACGGAAAAACACCGGCTGATCCATGGGGGATTGTTACGCGCAAAGATGTGGTAAGTAAAATTGTTGCTCCTGACAGGGATCCGGAAAAAGTTAAAGTTTCTGAAATTGAGTCCAGGCCGCTTGTCACTGTCTCTCCCGATCTCCTGGTGAAAGACTGTGCTGAACTTATGCGGACGAAAGGAATCAGAAGGGTGGCCGTTTATGACGGCAAGGAGATAGTCGGGCTCCTGAGCAATACCGATATTTTTCATGTTATAAAAGTTGTATAGACGCTTCACTATTAAATCATATTTACAACGGTCCTGAAAAAAGGACGTAATACATACCCTGTCGTGAAGAGGTTCCGAAGACATTTCAAACCGGCAGGAAGGCTAATACTTTTAGGGCCGGCATACAATCCAAATATTCATTTTATTATTCCGGAAGAATATTCTTTTATAAAGATAGAAGGAAATATTCTCTTTAGAGCTGTTATTTACGAACAGCATTTAAAGTAAATGTTTCTTTTATTTATAGAAAACGAACAAGACACTTGGCAGTGTCTCAGTTATGCGGTCAGGTGGAATGCCAAATATTGAATCTGCGCTGCACGATTGCATTCTAGGCTCGACTGTCCTGACCGATACTATTGAATATCAGGAAGAAATTCCTGACATCACTAACCAACTAAGTTAAACTGAGACACTACCAGACACTTCACTAAATACATACTTGGAATTCATAACTAAGGAGCGGAAATGGAGCAAGAAGCAGGCTTCAAAAAATATAATTGAACGCATACGAGATCGCATTCCTGTCTCAACAAAAATATCTTACGGACTTGGAACCGCTCTCGATATGTGGGGATTCTGGCTCTATCCCGGCGTTGCTTTTGCGGTGTTCAATATCTACCTGGGAGTGGATCCATGGCTTGTCGGTCTTGCACTAACACTTATCAGAATCTATGATGCGATTTCTGATCCCATTGCAGGCTGGATATCGGACAATTTCCGCTCAAGGTTTGGACGCAGGCGTCCTTTCATTCTTATTGCAGGAGTACTCGCGGGACTCGGTCTCCCGGCACTTTTCATGGTTTCTCCTTCCTGGGTTAACCATTCGTTTCTTGGTTTGTCTGCCGTTTTCTGGTATATGATGGGTTCATCTTTCATATACCTCCCTATCATGGCTTTGTATACGGTACCATATAATAGTCTTGGAGCAGAGATGACTCCCGACTATGAGGAACGGACATCAGTAATGACATATAAGGGATCGATGCAGAAAATTTTTGAAGTGGCAAATTTTTATGCTCTGCGTTTCACCAACCTCTCATGGTTTCTTCTTCCGGGAACAATTGTCGGCAAGGATACTTTAACAGGTATTCGGGTATACGCTTGTATCCTCGGAGCGTTGATGGCGATGTTTTCCATTATTATTTTTTTCAGGGTCAAAGAACGGTATTATGAAAAAGTTGTTGTAAAAACGAAAGAACGCATTTCCCTCAAAGCATCGTTGTATGAGACCTTGAAGTGTAAACCATTCAGGGTCATCATGGGTTATGGCGCTATGTTTACATTAAGTACAAGCATGGTGGGTTCTCTCGGATACTATGCCACTGTATATTATGTATGCGGCGGCAATACCATCAATGGAGATGACTGGAACTTTTGGATGGGGGTTGCTTTCATGATTGGTGGATTTTTTGGTGCACCGCTTCTTGGACAAGTGGCGCGTGCAACACAAAAGAAAACCGCTGTTATGGTGGCAGCTGTCATTGGCATTATAGGATATGGCGGTTCATGGTTCCTCTACACACCTGCTATCCCATGGCTGCAGACAATCGCTTCCGGTATCATGGGACTTGCAGCAGCCGGCCTCTGGATGCTGCATGGCTCTATCGGGGCAGATGTTATCGACTACGACGAGTTAGCAATGGGTGTACGTAGAGAAGGCTCCTTTACAGCATGCGGATCGTACGTCTTAAAACTTGGAAATTCTATGGGCGGATTCGTTTCAGGACTAATTCTTGGCTGGGCCGGATTCAATTCCATCCTTGGTGCACAATCACCCAATACAATATTCTGGATCCGGGCAATGCTTGCAAGTATTCCTGTTGTCGGGCTGCTTGCAGTAATTTTAATTATTTCAAGACTCGATCTAACAAAAAAACGATGTGAAGAAATTCGCACCAATCTTGAAGCACGAAGAGGACACGTGTAAAATTCACTTATAATTGACAGCAACACGAAAAAGCATCACGGTTCAGAGAATATAGACGTATTAAACCTCTCGCTGCGTGTTACCGGTGTGTATCGAAACATATGTCGGAGAATTCGGGATGAAACATCAAACAAGAACTTACTGTTTCGAATTATATAATATATATTTGTATGTTTTGCATGCTTGCAGGCGTCGAAGTTTTTGCAGCTGCGGGCATCAACGACGATTCTCTTTATCTTGCCGCAAATTATTCTAAATCCGAATATCAAATACAGATGAGAGACGGCGTCAAACTATTCACTGTAGTTTATTCTCCGAAGGATAGCACAACAAAGTATCCGGTTCTTCTTCAAAGGACGCCGTACGATGTTTCCCCCTACGGAAATAAAATGGAGTTTTCCTTTAGAAGAAGAGGCCTGTCTCCCGCATTCCTGCAGGAAAAATACATTTTCGTATTACAGGATATAAGAGGAAGGTTTATGTCGGAAGGAGTCTTTCAGCATATGACTCCTTTTATCGAAAATAAGCGGACGAGCAAAGACGTCGATGAAAGTTCGGATGCTTACGATACCATTGACTGGCTGATGAAGAACTTGACAAATCATAATAACAGAGCAGGCATCTGGGGAATTTCTTATCCCGGATTTTATGCTTCTTGCGCAGCAATAGATGCTCATCCTGCATTGAAGTGCGTATCACCGCAAGCTCCGATCGGAGATTGGTTTTTTGACGACGTACATCACCATGGGGCATTCTTCCTGCCTATCGTTGAATTGATCGGCGTAATGGACTTGCCGAGGCACGGTTTAACCAAAGAATGGATTATACCTTATGAATTTAAAGCGGCGGACGGATATAATTTTTATTTGGAACTGGAACCTTTACGAAAAATAAAGGATAAGTATTTCGGCGACAGTATCGCCTTCTGGAATGATGTAGCTGCCCATCCGAATTACGACGATTATTGGCAGAAACGGAATATCCTGCCTCATCTAAAGAATATTAAACCGGCAGTGATGATTGTCGGCGGCTGGTACGACGCTGAAGATTTATACGGAACTTTTAAAACTTATAAAAGCATAGAAAAGAATAATCCCGGAATTTCCAACACGATAGTGATAGGCCCTTGGATTCACGGAGGATGGGCAAGGACGGACGGTTCGTTTCTGGGGAATGTGTCTTTCGATATTAAAACATCTCTTTATTACCGCGATAGCATAGAACTTCCTTTTTTTAATTACTATTTGAAGGATAAAGGTCCGCTTAATTTGCCCGAAGCATTGATGTTTATGACCGGAAGAAACGAATGGAATAAATTCGATAAATGGCCGCCGGATAATTTGGAACCCAAGAAAATATATCTTCGCGAAAACGGAAAACTGGCTTTTACATCGTCCCGGCCTGCTGAATCTCCATTTGATGAATTTATCAGTGATCCGCGTAAACCTGTCCCCTATACCGAAGATATCGATCCCGGCATGACAAAAGAATATATGACGGACGACCAGCGTTTTGCCGCAAGAAGACCCGATGTGCTTGTTTATGAAACAGAGACATTAAACGAAGATATTATCTTCTGCGGACCTCTAACTGCCCGTTTGAAAGTCTCTACAACAGGAAGTGACGCCGACTGGATAGTAAAGCTAATCGATGTATATCCACGGGAAGCACAGGACAATCCTACAACGCGCAGAGGGAAAAAAATGAGCGAATACCAGCAAATGATAAGGAGCGAAGTGCTTAGAGGGAGATACAGAAAAAGCTATGAGAAACCTGTGCCGTTTCAGCCCGGCCAAATAGAGGATGTGAATCTTGAACTGCAGGATGTTCTCCATTGCTTTAAAAAGGGGCATAAGATTATGGTGCAGATCCAGAGCACGTGGTTTCCGCTGGTGGATTTAAATCCGCAGAAGTACATAAAGAACATTTTTGAATCTAAAAACGAAGATTTTATCAAAGCGACTCATCGGGTTTATCACAAACCTAAAAAAGAATCGTTTATTGAAGTAAATATCTTAAAATGATTTTTGAGTCAGCAATATATACAATTTGAAATGATTTTACTTATCCTCATCCCATACGTTTGATAATCACTTTATTTTGATGATTACAGACATTCTTACCCTCGGCTGTGAAAAGAAAATCTATGCGGTCCTTATAGAACTCCGTGATCTTCCCGCGTACCATTTTTAATGTGCTGTTAAGAAAATGATTTTGTTCTGTAAAACTTTCGCCGAGTATAGCTATCGCAGCGGGCAGCCATCGCTCCGGGAATTCACCGGCGAATTTACCTCCCGTTTCATATTGCGCTATTTCAGATTCAAGCAGTTTCAGTACCATATCCTGAGCAATGTCGTCCTGCGGATTTAAATGCTGCATTTTCAGATAAGATAAAATACTCTCCTTGTTCGGAACAACCAGTGCTATAGTATATGGTGACTGGTCATTATGCAGCATAATCTGATCGATGTACGGCGAATTCCCTACTATTGCCTCTTCTATTCCTTCAGGGCTGTATTTTTCGCCATCGTGGCCGATAAGAAGGCTTTTGGCACGTCCAAGAACATAAAGAAATCCGTCGGTATCCAGATATCCTAAATCTCCCGTATACAACCAGCCGTCGCGGATAGTTTCGCGCGTTGCTTTTTCATTCTTCCAATACCCGGCCATTACATTTTCCCCTTTCACTGCTATCTCCCCCTGCCGGCCGGTCGGGAGTTCGTTCCATTTCTCGTCACAAATTTTGACTGATAGGTTAATCACAATCTGCCCTGATGAACCGAGTTTATGTTTAGCCGGAACGTTAGCGGAAATTACGGGGGCAGCTTCCGTCAATCCGTATCCCTGAAACATCGGGATCCCGATTGCATAGAAGAACCGCTGGAGTTCAATATCCAATAACGCACCGCCTCCGATGAAAAATTCCAGCCGGCCGCCGAAGTTTTTTCTAATCTTTCTGAAGATAAGTAAATCAAAGAGTTTCATTTGGAGTTTCATACCTACCGTCGCGTTCTTACCGCGATCCCATCCGATGCCGTTATAGGAATATGCAAGGTCCAGTGCTTTCCTGAATAATCTTTCAATCCCTTCCCCTTTTTCTCGAATTCCCTTTTCTATGTTTTTCCTGAAGTTCTTCGCCAGTGAAGGCACACTGAGAAGAAATGCAGGCCGGGTTTCCCTGATGTTCATCGGAATATTCTTCAATGTTTCCATCATCGTTTTGCCGATTTGTATGGATGCCATGCTTGCTCCGTTTTTCATAAGCAAATAGACTCCGGCTGTGTGTGCAAATGCATGGTCCCAGGGAAGAATCAGCAGCGAACAAAACCACTCCGGTATTTTAAGTAAAGCGGATGACTGCTCGACGTTTGCCGTATAATTGCGATGAGTCAGGATGATGCCTTTCGGATCGGCGGTAGTTCCCGATGTATAACAAATATTTGCGGGATCATTCTCGTTGATCGAACGCCAGTGCGCTTCAAATTCGCTTTTATGTGAATTCAAGTACTTACTGCCTGTTTCAAGAAGCTCCTTGAATGATAATTCCTCTTCTGCCTGCGGTTCCCCGTCCAGCAAAAATATTCTTTCCAGCTCCGGCAAATCATTTTTTATAGCCCGTATTTTCTCCGCCTGAGCACCGGAAACAATCACCGCACGGCAGCCGGAATGTGCCAGACGGAATTTTAATTCCGACAATTCGTCAATCTTTACCGACAACGGCACATTGATGGCACCGGTAAACAGGATCCCAAGTTCCGATATCACCCAATCGTTTCTGCCCTCAGAAATAAGCGCTAACCGGTCGCCTTTTCGGATGCCAAGATATAAGAGTCCGGCTGCGCATCGATGCACCTGTGCCTCGATTGATTTATAAGTCGTTCCTTGAAAAGAATCGGCTTTCTTCTCCCATAGAAGAATATTTGCGGGATATCTCGCCACACTTTCTTCAAACATCTGCGGTAATGTTCGTTGAGCTGTTGTTGTCATGTCATGGTCCACTATTTAACAGGATAGTTTATCTATAATACGTTTGTTTTAATCAATTAAAAAATATTTTTAGTGCGGTCTCATTTAGATATGGGCAATTGTATTCTTTCCGCCATGTTGTGCAAAGTACAAAGCTCCTTTTGCTGCGAGCACTAGATCTTCGTCCGATTTTGCATTTCCGGGAAAAGCTGCGACACCGATGCTCACTGTAGTTCGGATTTTCTTCTGTGTGAACTCCGTCTCCTCTATTTTCTTCCTTAATTCTTCGGCAATTGCGATTCCGCTGTCAAGCGGGCTGTTTTCACGCAGAACAATTAATTCATCAAATCCATATCGACTGGCTGCATCCATCCGCCGTAAACGCGACTTGACGATACCGGCAATTTCTTTGAGCAGCAGCTTCGATGCTTCATAACCGTAGGTGCCGCCGATCTGTTTATAATTATCTATATCCAGAATAAAAAGAGAAATACTTTCGTTATTCGCTTCGGCACGCGATATACTTGTGTTGAGCCGTTCCAGGAACGGAGCATATTTTTCCAGATTAGTATCGGGATCGACCGGGTCCAGGCGAAGATTCTTTTCATACAAATACGACTTATTCAGCGTTATGCTTGTCAGATCTGCAAAACTCTGCAGCACACGAAGATCATTCTTGGTAAAAATGTTCGGGTCTCGTGCATCGGCATGCAAGTACCCCAGCGTGCGGTGTTCTGCAATAATTTGCAGGCACACAGCCGAACGAAATGTGTGTTCAAGCTGAACTTCCTTTGCAATAGACGATTCCTGTTCTCCGTCAGAAATGAGAATCGGCTGCCCGGTCGAAAGCATACGGGCAATAGCACCGGTACCCAACGAACGCCGGAACTCTTTCACATAGAGATGCGATAAATTATGATCGGCAAACACGCGCAAATATTCCGTTGCGGGATCGATAATTACAACGGCGCAGGTCTGACAGCCATACATACGCACAATCCGATCGACAATGAGCGAAACTATACGTTCCGGCTCATGTGTCGCTTTGAGAATATTTAATACCTCTGAAAAGAAACTAAGACAATCTTCCGGTTTCAAGTAAGACATGACGTTCTCCTTTCTTTAACCGATGCAACATTATTTATTCTTCATAATTTTATATCCGTATATACTCATCGGTCGTTTGAATTACATGGCACCATTTCTCAAAAGATACAATCAATGCTTTGCCATTCCATTTATTCTTCTCCAACCGGTTGATTTCCGAAGCCTTTTTTCCTCATAAGCATTTCAATATCCGTTACAGATTTCGGTGCTAGCGCAGAAAGCACGATCCTCCCTTTGTCTGTTACTATGATGTCATCTTCAATTCGTATTCCGATATTCCAATATTTTTTATCGCACGCGCTTCCTTCCGGTATATAAATACCGGGCTCTACGGTCATCACCATATCCGGCACAAGTCTTCCGGTCGATTTATACCATGAACATCAAGCCCAATGAAATGACTTATCCTATGAGGACAGTATTTTTTTACATCACTGTAATCCGTCGCAATTCCAAGGCGGACCAATCCTCCTGCCATGACCTTCATTGCCGATTCTTCGATCTCCGCCATTTTTTTTCCAGGGTAGATAGAGTCGATTGCAGCTTGCTGCGCATTATAAACAAGTTCATAAATCTCTTTTTGTGCAGGAGTGAACTTGCCGTTAACCGGGATAGATGGGGAGAATTTTATTGAATATATTGCGACAATCGTATTGATAGACATATATTCTCCTTTTCGAACTATGGTAGGAATATTTTGTTCCGTCCGCAAGTGAGATAAAGAAGAAGAAAATCTTTCCAATTATCGGATTTCTTTGTATTTTAGAGAACAATCAGCGAAAGATGATATATGTTTTCTCAGCTTGGAACACAAACCGAAAGACGGCAATTCACTTTACAGCAAGTTATTGAAGAGAGCTGCCGAAAGAATTCGTCAAAAATAGCCCTCAGTTATACAGACGATGAGCCGATAAGTTATTCCGATTTAAAACGGCAAATTGACCACCTTTCTGCTTTTCTGAAAAATCAAGGCGTAGTGCATGGCGATCGCATCGCAATCCTCGGCGAAAATAGTCCCCAATGGGGAGTTGCCTATTTCGCGATCACTACAATGGGTGCTGTTGTCGTTCCAATCCTTCCGGATTTTCATGCTTCTGAAATTCATCATATTCTTCGGCACTCCGGCAGCAAAGTCGTCTTCATTTCCGAGCGTTTTTATCAGAAAATCGAAGATCTGGATTTTACAGATTATAGCTGTATAGTTTTACTGGATAACTTTTCAATTATCAATCCTGCCACATCGAAGGCAACCTTGCGTCAACTGATAACGGATGGAAGCAGAGAACTGCGGAAAATTAAGAATCTGGTACTTAGTCTTGCAGGATTGATACAGCGTGAAGTTGCCGAAGACGACCTTGCTTCAATTATTTATACTTCAGGAACAACCGGACATTCCAAAGGTGTCATGCTTACGCATAAGAATATAGTCTGGAATGCCAGCGCCTCCTCTAAAATACCGGACATAAACGAGAAGGACAGAATGCTCTCCGTTCTTCCACTTGCCCATGTATATGAATGCACACTGGGATTAGTTCTCCCAATTATGACCGGTGCATCTGTTTACTATCTTAAGAAGCTTCCTACTGCTGCTGTTCTTATTCCGGCACTGGAAAAAGTGAAGCCTACTATGATGCTTACGGTTCCGTTAATCATAGAAAAAATGTATAAGACGCGCATTTTACCTGAAATAAGAAAACGGATAATAGTGCGGCTCGTATATAAATTTCCGGTAATTCGCAGACGCATCCATAAGATTGCGGGCAATAAATTAATGAATACATTTGGCGGGGCATTAAGGTTTTTCGGAGTCGGAGGAGCAGCCCTTTCTCCGGAAGTTGAACGGTTTTTAATGGAAGCAGAGTTTCCATATGCTATCGGTTACGGATTGACTGAAACGTCGCCTCTTGTTGCAGGGGCAAATGCAGAAAAAACAAAATATCGATCAACAGGCCCGATTGTTCCGGGACTTGAAGTGCGTATAGAAAATCCGGATCCGAAATCCGGCATTGGTGAAATTGTCGTACGCGGACCAAGTGTGATGAAGGGATACTACCGCGATTCAGAACATACGGAGGAAGTACTCTCGCGTGATGGCTGGTTTCATACAGGCGATCTCGGCAGTTTTGATGAAACGGGCTATCTTTACATCAATGGACGAATGAAAAATGTAATTCTCGGCCCAAGCGGTGAAAATATTTATCCTGAAGCGATCGAGTCTGTGATCAACAGGTCGGATATCGTTCTTGAATCGCTGACCTATCAAGATCAAGGACAACTTGTTGCGCGCATCAACCTTGACTACGAAAAACTTGACGCTGAATTCACCAGTTTAGGATTGACCGAATCCCAGGTACAGGAAAGAATTATCAAATTATTGGAAGATATACGGAAACAGGTCAATGACCAAGTGTCGGCTTTTTCGCGCATCAGCCGCGTTATTGAACAATCAGAACCCTTCGAAAAGACACCGACTCAGAAAATCAAGCGATACCTGTACACGGATTGACCCGGAATTACACAAATTCCTTAAGAAAATCAGGTGTTGTTGCGTTCTCTCTAAAAGATAAACCGTTTCTAATTTACTTCTACTTGACATTCACCTGTCCGGAATTTATCTTACGGCGTGCCGTCTCCCCGACGGCACATAGTTAGCCTCCCTATACTCTGGCGTTTGGTAGTACGCCGGAGTATTTTTATTATATCCAATCCATTACAGCGCTTAACGTTTTTCTTTCCTTTGCTGCATTTCTCTTATAATCCGGCCTCGGATATCCAAGCGGTGTCATGGCAAAAACATGCTGGTTGTCTTTCAAACCAAGAGCCGTTCTAACTATATCAGATTTGAAGTTTGAAATCCAGCATGTACCGACACCTTCATTTGCAGCGGCGAGAATAAGATGATCCATTGCAATCGCCAGATCTGTTTCTATAAAGCTTCGTTGATCGTAACGGCGTATCCATGCTTCACTTCTATCGCCTACAACAGCAAGGATTTGCGGTGCATCTTGGAACCATTCTTTTTCATAACACAGCCTGACCTTTGCCAGCATTTCTTCAGATCCAATGATTACAAATTTCCATGGCTGGCGGTTGGATGCTGATGGCGCCAATCGTCCTATATCGAGTATTTTTAACAGTACATCTTTGCTTACCGCACGGCCGGGATCATAACTGCGGATGCTTTCGCGTAATTTAACCAGTTCTGTAAATTCCATTTTTCGCAAAATCCTTTACTGTGTATATTTCTTGACCGGTCTTGAATGCCGCTTCAGTCAGAATAGGCCTTCCACCGATAAATAACGTTCGCCTGTATCGTAGCAGAAGGTGATTATTTTTCCATTCTTCGGAAGATCCGGAAGTTTTTTTGCTACCGCTGCGAGTGACGCACCGGAGGATATTCCGACAAGAATTCCCTCCTCACGCGCACACCGTTTTGCATATTCAAATGCCTCATCTTTTGTAATTTGAATTGCACCGTCAAGGATTTCGGTATGCAGGTTCTTTGGAATAAAACCTGCACCAAGTCCCTGCAAAGGATGAGGCCCCGGCTGGCCTCCGCTGATCACCGGAGATAAACTGGGTTCTACTGCGAATACCTTAAGTTTAGGAAATTTCTTTTTCAATACTTCAGCTACACCTGTTATATGTCCGCCGGTGCCGACACCTGTAATCAACATATCGAATCCTTGCGGAAAATCTTTAAGGATTTCTTCCGCTGTCGTTGTCCGGTGTATTTCAATGTTCGCTTCATTCTCAAATTGCTGGGGAATCCATGAGTTCTTCATTCCGGCTGCAAGTTCTTTTGATTTTTCAATTGCTCCCAGCATCCCTTTTTCACGCGGAGTAAGTTCCAGCTGCGCTCCGTACGCAGCCATAAGCCGGCGTCGTTCGATGGACATGGAATCGGGCATAACCAGAATAAGTTTATATTTTTTTACCGCTGCAACTAAGGCAAGGCCGATACCTGTATTTCCGGATGTCGGTTCGATGATGACAGAGTCCGGTTTCAATACGCCCCGCCGCTCAGCATCTTCGATCATGGAAAGCCCAATACGGTCTTTTATGCTGCCGCCGGGATTAGAACGTTCTAATTTGACCCAGACCTCATGATCACCGAAGAGCCTGTGAATACGGACATGAGGAGTATTGCCGATTGTTTCCAGAATAGTGTTTACTTTCATGATTATTTCCTTTCTTCAGTTAGATACTAAAATCAATTGGCGCACCGGTCACTTCTTTTGGGCGTACCGTTATTTTACTTTCCTGATAAACAGAGGAATAGGGCGGCACACTCGATGTAAGCCATACATTTCCTCCGATAACACTATGATGACCTACGACGGTTTCACCGCCGAGGATGATTGCCTGTGCATAGATAACAACATTATCTTCGATAGTCGGATGACGCTTGGACTTTGCCAGTTTTTTATCCACACTTAAAGCTCCGAGGGTCACACCCTGATAAATTTTTACATTATCACCTATTATCGAGGACTCGCCGATGACGATACCGGTTCCATGATCGATAGCAAATGAGGTTCCAATTTGGGCGCCGGGATGAATATCAATTCCAGTTATTTGATGCGCATATTCTGTAATGAGACGCGAGAAAATAGGGACATGCACTTATATAGAATTCATGTGCGATACGATAAATTGCAATCGCAGAAAAACCGGGATACGCCAGGATCACTTCATCGATACTCTCCGCCGCCGGATCTCCGCTTGTAATTGCTTCGGCATCCAGCCAGAGTTTATTATGCAAATCGGGAAGCGACTGCATAAATTGTTTTATTACGTCATCCAGATTCAAAGATGTCTCTTTTAAAAGCGGAATAAGCAGGCTCCGTAAATCGCGTTCTAACAAAATAAGACGCGATTCTATCTCCACTTTTGTATTGAGCATCTCCTTGCTAAAATGCGGAAATAGAATTGCAAGCAGGTTTTCTACAAACTCATGCGTTCCTTTCCTGACCTGAAATCCTACTGAGTGGTCGTCACGACGATCTTTTAAAGTCTGAGCAAATCCGTCAAAAAGTGTCTCGTTATCCATTTCTAATCCTCCTTTAAAATTAGATACAACCCATTAAATAAAAAAGGCTCAGTTTAGCCGAGCCTTTCATCATAAAATCTGCATATATTTATTAATTTAATTCGTGATTACTCTGCCCGAAATTTTCCTGTTAGAGCAACAACACTCAGCTGTTCTATTCATTCTTCCTGCATTCCAAACTTTAATTGTATGTTTATTGAAATTATTCAAAAGATAATATCTTAACATTATAATTATAAACAATATACGGAAACTGACAGTTCCATCCAATTTTTTTTAATTTTAATCTTTTTCAGCTATTCCTGCTTTTCCTTTAAAATTCAGCTTCTTTTCTGATTCCACCAGTGATCCATAACTTCCGCGACATCCGTCTTTGTGTTAGGGTGTTTCCACTTATCAAAGAATTTCACATCGGCACTGTGCGGAGTCGGCGTAGGAAGATCAATCTGCACACGCTGCGGAATTGGAATCGCATCGCCGATAATAATGGATTCGCCTTGACGAAGGAGCGGAACAACACTATCCAGTCCGCTGAATGTATCCGGCATAAGCCGGCGTACATATACCTGATCGGTCGGATTAAGTAATCGCAAAATAATAAAATTGTTGCATTGAGAAAGTATCGTCTCGGAAATATCGGAAGGGCGCTGACTGACAATCATACAGCTGACACCGTATTTTCTTCCTTCTTTTGCTATGCGTTCAACTGTCCGCCGCGCTGCTTTTGATCCGTCATTGGAAGTTGATAGGTAATTATGAGCCTCTTCGAATACCAATAAGATCGGCAGATCATGACGCTTTGGATTCCAGAAATTAAAATCAAACGTAACTCTCGCTATCAAAGCAGAAATTGTTTTTACGACATCAAAAGGAACACCGCTCATATCCCAAATAGTAATCCGTGCTTTACTGGCAAGGCCGAAAAGAGTCATAAGCAGCGGTAAAACCGATTCTGTTTCCACACAAATATTCGGCTGGAATAAAAATGCATAGCGCGGATCGCTCATTTTATTGTCGAGACGAATCAACAGCCGGGAAAATTTGCCGAAGTATGGCCCTTCCTTAAAACCTGTCGGAGTATTGACTTTTTCAGTATCAAGAAAATGCAGTTTTGTACGTATTTCTTTTAAGTCGTAAGATACCGGTGAATCAATTGTAATGACATCTGCAAGTGTCGGGTTCTTAGTTTTCTTTGCAGCGTAAATAAGGTCCTGGAGAACAGCGCCTTGAACTGAAGCATTCTCATCCGTAGGTTCTACAAACATTTCGAGCATTTCTTCAGCATTCATCAACCAATATGGAAGTTCGAGAGAGGCGATATCGCAAAATTGGCCCGTATCCGGAAAAGCTTCACGATATTCATTATGAAGATCAAGGAGCACAATATGCGTGTCTGAAAATCGTGCTACTTTTTGAAGAATGGAAGCAACGGTGTATGATTTTCCGGAACCGCTCGAACCGAGAACTGCAAGATGTTTTCCAAAGAAACGATTCGGATCTAAATAGGCGCGTTCATTTTCAAATAAGGAAAGCTGCCCGATAGAAAAATTGTACTGTTGATATGCTGCAAAGATGGATTTTATGTCTTTATCTTCGAGTAAATAAACGACCATATCCACTGTCGGCATGACCGAAACGCCGGTTTCATATTTTCCTTTTCGAATCGTTCCTACCAATGTGACCGTCATGATATATTGAGAATAGCTTACTCCATCTTCACGGGTTTCTTCTTTCTTAATTCCTGAAACGATACCGATAACATAGATAGCACCAATCGGAATAAGCACGTAGGAACCGATCTGCCCGATATAATAAACCCTGTCTCCAATTTTTTTTGTCATATTGGTGATTTCACGATCAAGAAGAACAACGACTGTTACGTCGACTACTTCTTTTACAATCCCTATTTGCTTTTGTTCCCACATAGATTTTCCTATGTTCTAATGTTTAAGAATTTTTCTCTCAGTTTTCCTTAGGAGTAATTACCGGAAGACTGAAACGAAATGTGGTTATTTTTCCCGGTTCGCTTTCGGCTGTAATAATTCCGCCATGTGCTTCCACAATGAGCTTACAAATTGCCAATCCCAATCCTGTGCCTTTTGCCTGTACAATTTCAGAAGCTACACCTTGTTTATACCGTTCAAAGAGCGTTGGAAGTTCATTCGGGAGGAATTCCAGGTCCGTTGTTACTGATGGAAGTTTGAATGAATTCATTGAATCCATTTGCATTCTTCGAACTCATTACTATAATTTGAACTGTTCCTTCAGCCGGTGTAAATTTTAGTGCATTGCTGAGGATATTGGCAAATACCTGGGCAATTTTTTGCGAATCCACCGAAATTGACGGAAGACCTTCTTCAAGAGAAATATTCAATTGAATCTGCTTTTGCTTGAATTGCGGCTGCATTTGTTTCACAATTCTATTGGCAATTTCACCGATAAATACCGGATCTCTTGTCAAGTTCATTTTGCCGGCTTCAAATTTTGAGAGATCGAGCATATCGTTAATTAGATTGAGCAATCGCCTTGTTGCATCTTCAGCTGATACAAGAAGTTCCCGGTGAACATCTTGAATCGGAGAATTCTTAATCAACGGTTCTTCGAGTAATTCCAGAATACTGCTGATTCCGCCGATTGGACTTCGCATATCATGGATGAGCATCGCCATAAAATCAGCTTTTGTCCGTTCGAGTTCAGCTTCCATTTTTTTAAGACGAACAAGCGAACGGGTGCGAACCAATAATTCATCAATATCGATAGGTTTCGTAAGATATTCATCTGCCCCTAACGACAGACCTTGTTCAATACTCGAAGCATCTTTCCGTTGAGCAGTAAGAAATATGACCGGAATATCTGCGGTTTTCTTTGATGCTCGCAGATGCTTCAGAGTTTCGAATCCGTCCATTTCCGGCATTTGTATATCCAATAGAATAACATCAGGATGATTCTGGGCTGCAATCTGTAAACATTCTTTGCCGCTGCCTGCACGCAGCATCTGTACCGGTTTTCGTTTGAGTGCAAACTCTAATAAATCGAGATTATCTTCAGTATCGTCAACGACAAGAATAGTGGGATATGACACTTCCATATGCTTCTCAGCTCTTCTTCGATTGAGTTGATTGATTAATAATTCTTTTAATTGTACTCGAAATTATCTCTTTTGAGAATTGACTCTTTTCTATATACTCCTGAGTAAGGCCTTCCAGGTCTCTTACGCTGCCCCTCTGTAATCTCAGCTCCGGAAACAATCACAATAGGAAGATCGCGCCATCGTTCCTGACTGCGAAGCGCTTCACAATAGCAAATCCGTCTATGCCGGGCATAAGAAGATCGAGAAATAACAGTGACGGATTGATATTTTCAATTTCCTTCAGAGCATTTTCACCGCTATACATCGCAACCGCACGATACCCTTCGGTTTCAAGCAATATTTTCAACGAATCAGCAAAATCCGGATTATCATCAACAATCATAATCGGCTGATTTTTAGAGCGGCAGGCACGTTCAACAACACTCAATACTTTCCTGGGTTCGGATGGTTTCGCAATAACGTCCACTGCACCAAGCGATAATGCCAGCGGCCGGTTTTCAATAATCGAATGAATAATAACAGGAATATCCTTCGTCGCACGGATTACTTTTAAGTTCCCGTAAAACTTGCCAGCCGTCTTTCTCGGGCATCATAATATCCAGTGTAATGACTGCAGGATGAAGTTCTTTTGCCAATCGAATTCCTTCTTCTCCCGATCCTACTCCTCGAACAGAATAACCTTCCGGAATCAGATAGCGGCGTAAAAGATCAATCACTTCCGCATCGTCATCAATACAAAGGACAAGGATACCCGATGAAGGTGCGACCGATTTCTCCGGCATAGGTCTTGAGATCGTAGGAGTCTTTATAGGTACGCTTGTTTTAGCAGAGACGGAAGAGACAGGCTCTTCAACCGGTTTTTGAAGCTTATCTTTAGGAAATTCAGGCGGCAGAACGAAAGTAAAAGTCGAACCTCTGCCAAATTCACTCTGCACAGTCAGATTACCGCCCAGTAAACGCGCATAATTTTTCGCAATCGGTAAACCCAATCCGGTACCTTTATACTTTCTTGAGTTACTCGTATCTATCTGTGAAAACTCCTCAAATACGCGTTCAAGATTTTGCTGTTCAATACCGATCCCATCATCCTTCACTGCAATTGAGACCATTTCACCTTGTCTCTTTGCAACGATTGTGATTGCTCCCTGGTCGGTGAACTTAGCCGCATTACTTAAAAGATTCAGAAGAATTTGTTTCACCTTTAGTATATCAGTGTTCAACATCGGCAGATCGGGTTCGACTTCCTGTACAAGCTTCACTCCCTTCGATGTTACCATGGGTTCTACCGTAACCATGACATTTGAAATAATTTCACTGATTTCACCGCTGTCGAGATTAATCGGTGTTCTGCCTGCTTCGATTTTTGAAAAATCCAGAATATCATTAATTAACTCGAGAAGGTGTTTGCCGTTCCTTAACACTTTTTCAATTGCCTTTGCCTGGTCAGGAGTCAACGGTTCCCCATGAGGCCCTAGTAAAACAGAAGTAAAACCGATAATCGAGTTCAGTGGAGTTCTTAGTTCATGGGACATATTGGATAGGAATTCCGATTTCACTCGATATGCCTTCTGCAATTCAGCATTCTTCGTATTGAGTTCGTCATTCTTCGTCGCAACTTCGATCGACAGCTTCCTTGTGGAATCCGTATTCATAGCATTTGTAATAGCGACGCCGATCTGTGGAACTGAATTATTAATAATTTCCAGGCGAAGTTTATCAAATGGCTGCATTGCTCCCAGAACAATCACACCAATAAGATTCTCTTGAAATAGAATAGGTACTGCTATGACATTTGTAGGCGCAATCTTTATAAGGCCTGTATCGATGATGAATTCTTTTGTGGCAACAATATCGTTAACTTCTACGTTTTTTTTCATCGCGGCACATTGGCCGGGTATTCCTTCTCCGACTTTAAATTCCATTTTATCTTCGGTCATATTCAATGCATAACCGTTGACCAATCTTAATAAATTTTTTTCATTTTCCAGAAGATATAACGCACCAACCGCGGCACCAGTGTGTAAACATAGAATTTGCAGACTGGCCTGCTCTACGTTTTCAGTGGAATCGTGTCTGTTTAAAGCTGTCATCAACTCTGAATAAGCCCCCAGCCGATTGTAGTTACTTTGCAGCATTTCTGACATGTGATTGAAATCTTTTGCCAAAGCCCCAAGCTCATCACGCTGATGCAGTGTGATTGGCTGAAATACGCCGTTCATAATATTCTTCGTTCCGTTGCGCAATTGTCCCACCGGCTTAGTAATGGAGTGAGAAAGGACCGCCCCTAGCGCAATAGCGAATATCGCAAAGAGGACATTTACATAAATGATATACGTGTTAATTTTTTTTGCCAATTCAATTGAATTCTCAATATTCTTCGGAACTGACCTTAATCGCTTTTGATAAAGCGTATTGATGAGCGTCTTTGCTATTTCCAAATAACGAGCACTTGATTCTTGACGGCCTAATGATTGAATTTCTTCTCCTATCTTTTCACTGCTCAATTTGGAAGAATTCAGCAATATTCTTTTATCCCCGATATTGTTTATCCATTCATAAACGGACGTACGTACTTGTTTTAAAGTCTGAAGATCAATAGAATCAGAATAAATGTTCTGAAGCGAGATTATTTCACCCTCGAGCGCCTGTAAAGACGAATTATACGCTAATTTAACCTCAGGTACTCCCGTATATAAATAATCGTTGGCTTTCGTCTGGATATCTATAATCAATTCTCTTACATGATCCAGGCTGGTTGTCGTAGTTATATCGATAGACGCCTGGCCGTAATTTTTTTGTATTTGCGTTAAATTATACAGAGTCACAAAGGTCATCGCCGTAAGCATCAGCAGAAGAACAGCAAAATATCTAATAACCTTTAAAAATAGACTTGACGAGAACATAGCATCCTCATTATGACACAGAAATAAAAAAAATTAAAAATCGGATAATATTCTAAGCATAAACGACCTTTCACGCTAACCTTAAATTCCGAATCAATTTACAGTAAGGCACATAGAAATGCAAGTGCTTAAAAGTGTTATTCTTTTTTTTCTATGGGTACCGGTTCGTTTTACCGGTGTTCCTTATTTTTTGCTTTTCGTCAACAAAAAATCCAAAATATTTTTTCGCATTATAGTAGCAAATATCGCCGATTATACCGCCGATAAATTGCAAATCGTTCGGAATTGAACCCTGTTCCATTTCCCTGCCAAGAATATTACACAATAATCTCCGGAAATATTCATGTCTCGGGTAAGACAGGAAACTTCTTGAATCCGTAAGCATACCGATAAATTGACTTAATATTCCCAATTGCGAGAGTGCTTCGATTTGTTTTTGAATACCGTCCCGCTGATCAAGGAACCACCAAGCAGCTCCGAATTGCATCTTACCGGCAACACTTCCATCTTGGAAATTGCCAATCATCGACGCCATGACCTCGTTATCCCGCGGATTAAGATTATAGAGTATGGTCTTTGCAAGTTTATTTTCCTTATCAAGTTTATTTAAAAACTTTGCCAACGGCCGGGCAATCTCGAAATCACCGATGGAATCAAATCCTGTGGCTTGTCCAAGAATATGCAGCATCCTTGAGTTATTATCACGAAGTGCCCCTATGTGAAGCTGCTGTACCCATCCCTTTTCCTGATTCATTCTGCCAAACTCATACATCATCGCAGATTTGAATTTTAATATCTCGCTCAAATCAGGATTTTTTCCCTTCTGAATCTTTTTGAAAATGGACCTAATTTCTGAATCCTTATAATCCTCTGCATACGCCGTTTCGATACCATGGTCGGATAATCTGCAGCCGTGTGAATGAAAAAAATCGTGCCGAACGCGAATAGCCGCAAGCAACGAGTCGAAATCTTTTATTTCGACACCGGAAACGGATTCCAATTTCTGGAGATAGGAAAGGAAGGCGTCGACATCTTCTACCGCCATTGCTTTATCCGGCCTAAATGCCGGCAGCATTTTTGTAAATCCATTTCCATTCTTTGAATAAGTCTCATGATATTCAAGAGAGTCGGTCGGATCGTCAGTCGTACATATGACTTCTACATTCATTCTTTTTGCAATACCCTGCGCGGTGAATCCGGGCTCTGCCAGCTTTGAATTACATTTATCCCAGATGGATTTGGCCGTCTTTTCATTCAATAGTTTATTTGAAATGCCGAAAGGATGTTTTAATTCAAGATGAGTCCAATGATATAACGGATTGCGAATTGTCTTTGGCACTGTTCGCGCCCACATTTCAAATTTTTCCCAATCCGATGCATCACCGGTGATGAATTTTTCTTTGACTCCGCAAGTACGCATTGCACGCCATTTATAGTGATCGCCAGCAAGCCATATCTGAGTCATGTTTTCAAACTTACGGTTTTGTGCTACTTCGCTCGAAGGAATATGACAATGATAATCAATGATGGGAAGAGATTCCGCAAAATCGAAATACAATTTCGACGCGGCTTTAGTTTCAAGCAAGAAATTTCTATTAATGAATTCTTTAGCCATGAATCAGTCCTTTTAGATTAGCTTGAAATAAATCAAATCCAAAAATACAGTTTTACAGCACAAAACCCGATACAAGACGTTAATCTATTTTACTATTTCCTAATGAAAATCCGATCATTATCATTACTTAAGATGAGCAATCAATAAAAATTAGAAACAATATACCAAGAATCTCTCATAAGAGAAACACTCTTTGCCTGCAGCAATGTCTCAATTTAATAAATATTGTTTGTTGTATAAGAGTGTTATCAAAACAATATCGGGTAAAAATAAGGCCTAATCACACTATACTGAGACATTAACTGCTTTTTTTTACATTGCCAAAAATGATGAATCCTTTCGTAGATTCTCTAATTTCAAGTTTAATTGTTTTCGACCTGCAAACAATAGATATACAAATAGGGTACCATTGATATTGTTACAATCCATACGAATATTTTGCAATTTTTCGCATTTTTCACTTGAAATCGAGGAAGCACCCTGATGAACAGCAAGTGCCTCATCCAAGACAGATGCATCGCTGCCGTTGATATGCCCGGATATGCTTGAAAAGCCGTATACCTTTTTTCAGAAATGATTTTTCCATTTGGAAGTTATCTTAACAAATTGTATTTTTATTACGACAAGTAACGGTACACCGTGCTTGCTTTTTTGTGAGAATTCCCTGTCGATTATATGGGAATCTGCTTCGATAATCTTAGATGGGGCTAAGCTCTGCATCCCAAGTGTAAGAAGCGTCGACGAACGGCTGTCGTGTGGTAATTCTGTTCGCTGATTTTTTTCGCAAGAGCCGGTAGTTGCGGCGTACACCATCCCGACGGTTGGTCGGTGAACATCTTATATGAAAGGATTTGTTCCATGGAACAAGGAACAGTCAAATGGTTTAACAGTGCTAAGGGTTTTGGATTCGTCTCTCGTGCAAGCGGAGAAGATGTATTCGTGCATTTTAAATCGATCGTCGGTGAAGGGTACAAGACCCTGAACGACGGCGATAAAGTGCAATTCGATGTCCAGGAGGGACCGAAGGGACTCCAAGCAGTAAATGTTTCCAAGGTGTAAGGGATGCATATCATTTCTTGCGAATGAACATTTTTTAATAGCACAAAAAAGGCATACAAAAAAATGTATGCCTTTTTTTATGTACTTGCTGGACTAAGGAAGTTTCCTCCCATGTCTGATTGGTCACATCAGGGTTAAAGTGAGAGAGAGCCTTTCTTCTTTAGCTTTTTCGAACGAATAATCGATGCCATTATAGCGATAAAAAGTACTAAAGCAACCATACTCAAGGCAAAACCAACCGGGATATTTATATATCCCATTAACAGCATTTTTAATCCGACAAAAATCAGTACGAGCAGACAATCCATGCCTCAGGTAATAGAACAAATCCATTATTCCTGCAAGGGCAAAATATAATGATCGCAATCCGAGGATAGCAAATACATTTGATGTATAGATAATAAACGAATCCTGAGTAATAGCAAATATCGCCGGGATAGAATCGACGGCAAAGAGTAAATCCGTTGTCTCGATTACAATGAGCACAATAAACAGCAGCGTGGCGTATTTTTTACCGTCTTTTTTGATGAAGAATTTTTCCTCATGAAATCCGGGAGTAACCGGAAAAATTCGTTTAAACAGCCGTACAATAATATTTCGTTCAGGATGTACTTCTGTTTCCTTTTTTTGAAAAGCCATTTTAATACCGGTAACGACAAGGAATAATCCGAAAATATAAAGAATCCAATGAAAGCGGGCAACGAGAGCTGCTCCAAGAAAGATCAAAATGCCTCGCATAATCAAAGCGCCTAAAATTCCCCAGAAGAGAACTTTGTGTTGATACCTTGGCGGTACCTTGAAATATGAGAAAAGGAGCAAAAAGACAAATAGATTATCGACACTGAGAGACTTTTCAATGAGATAACCTGTCAAGAATTGTAATGCTGCCGGGCGGCCATACAAGAGGAATACGGCGACGTTAAAAAGAAGTGAAATGAAAATCCATATTCCGCTCCAGATTAAGGATTCCCGAATGCTAATCTCGTGCGGTTTACGGTTGAAAATCTTCAAATCCAAAATGAGAAGAAATATGATAAAGATATTAAATCCGACCCATAAAAAAATAGAATGCATTAATTTCGCTTTCTTAAAAGAATCGAACGATTCATATGTTCATTGAAACTGTTACAGGATTGGAAAATATTTCTGCAAAAGCAAGAAATGCGGTATTCTGCCTTTATTTTCTATCCGCCGAAAATTACGAGTTGAACATCTTCCGGAAGTAAGGCACTTAACGAGCGTATTACACTTCCCCGCAGTACATATTCCAGCATATTACGTTTCGTGGCACCAAGAATAACCCGATCCACGCCAAAAGTCGCCGCTTGTTCGGCAATAGTATATCCTACTTCATAGCTTGGGATGGATATGATTTGATAGTCAATACCGCCGGCCGAACACACTTTATCGATATGCTCTTCAGTACCGTTGATTTTCATTTCCATCCTCTCCGGAAGTGTACCGACCGCAATTTCTTTAATCCGAAGAACAAAAAGCAATGCTCCGCGTTGTTTTGCTTCATCAAGAGCAAATTTTAATAATCGATCATCTACATTTTTGATTGCAAGCAGGTATTTTGCAGATGGAATTGAAGTCCGGCGCCGTTTTCGGGTTGGAGACGGCATGACAATTTCTTCTGTTATTGCTGCAGGTTGAGCAGCAAACATCCATCGAGCAACCTGACGAGCTCCGAGACCAAGCACTAAAATAAGACCGGCAAAAATAGTCGCTTCATGTTTATTAATGGCAATTGATATCTCAATGAGTATAAGAACTCCAGCAGAAATAAGCATTAAAATCTTCAAAAATGGTTTTAAGCTAACCGATTTATCAGTTGCTGTTGAACCGAGATTTATAATCATCGCCCCCACTAATCCGATTGCATAAAGATGCGCCAGCGTCTCTACATCCTGAATAATCATCAAAACAATTATAGGCAGAATAGTCGTTACTATTAGAGGAATAATTGGCACACCATGGCGATTCAGTCGCCGCAATGACGAGGGGAGTTCCTTATCAGCCGACATAAGAAATTGGATAGAGATGAGATCGTTTAGCGCCGTATTTCCGGCTGAAATAAGAAGAGTTCCTAATGAAAATGCGACAAACCATCCAAACCATTGGCCTACATAGTGCTCACCTAAGAAACGCAGCATATCTTCTTTATGATCGCCGGGGATCAATCCTGGAATAGCATGCATAGCAAGCCCAAGGAATATATTTGCAATAATAACTTTTGCTAGGACAGATAAAATAGCACGGCGAGAATCACGCGCCGGATCTTTCATTAATCCCGTCATATTGGAAATAGCTTCGATCCCCGATAAGCTCAGGATAAATCCAACGAAAATGCCCCAATTATGGAAAAAACCACCCTCAGGTGAAACAATCGCAGCGTGATTAGTGGCTGTTCCTACTGATGAAAAAATAATGGTCGCTAAAGTTGCCAATGTAAAGGCTGAAATCAATAAAGCCAATCCACCGGAGTGTTTTGGCCCATACCAATTTATTATTCCAAGGACTGCAATAATAAGGATTGCGAAAAAAGCTGGATAAGGCAAATTAAGATAATGACACGCATCCAATATGGAAAGCGACATCGTAACAATGTAATCTGCTGCTAAAAGCAGCGCACCAAATATGGCGAGAAGCTGTGAGCGATGGTAAACAGAACTATAAACGCCTCCACCATGAGGGTAAAGACGACAAATGGTAATGTAATTGACTGCAACGAGACTTGTGAGAGCCAACATGAAACAGAGGTGCCAGAAACTTGAATAGCCCGCCAGGGCAAATCCAAGCCCCATGACATAGGCAACGCTGGTACCCCAGTCGCCATCAAGAATTGCAGCACTCCGCAGCCACCCTAAGACACGCGGACGGCTAGTTGCATATTCCTTCACTCCTTTATGGACGAGTGAAGGACTAGTACTATCAGAATCCAAAATTCATTTTTCCGTATTCAACAGAAGGAAGCCGGAGTTACTCAATAACCCCGGCTTCTCATAAAGATGGGTATTAACTTACTACTTTAAGCGGATGGAAGCAACGACTTTTTCAAATGCAGGCAGGAAGTCCTTCTTCATTGGAGTATAATAATTCAAAATAATACGGTAAATTTTATCGTTTTTAACGATAAAATAGACTCTGCTGTCAATATTTTTGACTTTTGCGGTACATAATTCAAATACATCGCTTTTTCACCGCCAATGTTTGTTTCACCCCTGGATTTTGGGTTGAAAAATTTCGAATTTTGTTCCACAACTTTCTGCAATGACAGCTTCTTTGCCGGTCGTATATCAATATCAATACTGCAATCATTCCGCATACCGTCCTTATTTCCAGCAAATCGTACTCCAGAGATCATATCTCCCTTTTTGGGTAATTCATTCGAGCCAAAATTAGCCGGATATTCCAATTGGATATTATTATCAGAGTATTTCTCAACTTGTGCTAGAGGAATTGCAGGATTTACACCCTTTGGTATTACAATTTTTTGTGGAAGTACCAGCGATACTAGAACAGAATCGAATATTGGTTTATAAGACTCAAAAAGATCATTAAAAGCCGCATATTGAACATAATACATCGTGGAATCTTTTAAAGTAGCAATATATATCGCCTTAATTTTAGTTTTCTCATCAACTACACCGGCATAACTGATTTTTTTTGCATCAAGTCCGTCAATTTTAGCATCTTCCATCTCTGTTACTTTATAACCTTCCGCTTCCTTATCGGCTTTGAAATTACGGACGTACTCTGTAAAATCCTGCATGGAATCACTTCGATCTGAAGCAATAATAACCTGGACACCATCGGCTTTTCGCGGATCTCTATCAAAAAATTTCTCTGCCGCCTCAGCAGACGAAGAAACCACAATTTTTGTCGGCTCAGTAACGACAACCCAGTTTTTCGGATAATTGAATGAGACCTTAAAAAACTGATCCTGAAATTGCGCCCATTCTTTAACTTCAACTTGTTCTTTTGAACAACCGGGAATAAGAATAGATGCAGCAATCAAGAAAATAAATATTTTACTCTTCATTGCGGTTCCTTTCAATACGTTCTGTTTTATATAAAAGTGACTTATTTTTTAAAAAAACCTATGAGGCCTATAGAAATTACCATTATTCTCCAAGCATTTCGAGGCCTTTCTTCGCTTCTTTATTTTTTGGATCCAGCTTTAACGTTCGTCTATATTCCTTAACGGCATCCTCTGCGTTGCCTAAATTCTGATAACACTGGCCAAGCAAAAGATGCGTTTGTGCCACATCTTCTTTGTATTTCAAAGACTTCTTAAGATAGCTGATGGCCGTTTCCCATTTCTGCTTTGACTCCTCTTCTGTAATTTTCTTTTTTACCATGATTGAGAGTCCGATCATGCGATAGGATTCTGCAAGCTCATATTTATATTTAGTTTCAGCCGTATCAATAATCTTGATCGCCTTTCTAAATTCATCCTCTCCCATGTCCATCTCTTTCATCTGAACATAGCAAAAACCAAGACTGACATAAGCCGACGGCACTTTTGGATTTTTTGCAATTGCTATCTTCAAATAAGACTCTGCATCCTTGAATCGATCCAATTGCATCATGCATTGAGCATAATTGATATAAGCACCGAGAGCACTAGAATCAACCTCTATCCGTTTTTGATAGAACTGAGCCGCTCGTTCAAAGAATCGCTGATTCATCCAAATATAAGCGATTCGATCAATATAATAAGACCGGACATTCAATGATTCCGTTGTATCATCTATAGCTTCTTCCCATGCCCGTGCTGCAAGTGTATCCTTTTTTAATTTGTAATATGCTTCGCCAAGAAAGCGATTATCTTCGAATTCCATTGTATCTATTTTCTTAAAATTATCAACGGCTTGAGCATATTTCTTTTCATTATAATATCCATTTGCAATTGCCCTGAATGCAAGACGTGAGTTCGGGTATTTCGTTAAAAGAACCTGAGCCTCCCGTGATGCTTCTATATATTGTCCCCCATGAAGGAGCGCATTCACGTATAATTCCTGAATGTCTTTGGGCGGATTTTTTTCCTTATTAAAGTAATCCTTCAATGTTTCTGCGCATTTTACCCATGCCCATGGTTTTCTCACCCTAGAGTACAATTTTGCGAGCTCCAAGCGGGATGCATCATTATTGGGATCGAGTGCAAGAATCTTGATGTAAACTTTCGCAGCTTCCGTATATTGCTGTTCCATTCTATACGCGTTTGCAAGCTTATAGAGGACTTGCGGCTGTAAAGAATCGATCTCCAGGGATTTTTCATAACTACTGATGGCCATCGGAGCAACTTTCTGTTTTACGTAAGCATCTCCGATAACTTCATATGCGGCAACGTTCTTTTCATCCAATTCTCTTGCTTCCGAAGCAACGACCAAAGCTGCATCTGTCGAATCGAGTGCAAGAAGAGCCTGTCCAAGCACTACAAGCAACGGCGGATACTTCGGTTGTTTCTTGTTTATTGTTTTTAGTCCGGCTTTTGCAGTTGTATAAGCATCTAGAACATTCTTTTTTTCAAACTGTACTTGTGCAAGTATTGTATATGCATCCAGCATTTCATCATCATTCTGTATCGCTTTTTTCGCAGCATTTTGTGCTGAATCGAGCAAACCGGCTTTATGGAAAGCATCTGCAAGAATCAACCATGCATTTTCATCACTCTGGTTAGATTGTAGATATGCTTTGCATACAGTAATAGCCTCATTGAAGTTCTTTTGCTTTATTAGATCCCTGCTTTTATCAAGCTGCGGCTGACTAAGAAGAGAAGCCGCGGCAGTACCGAGAATAAGAATGACAACCGATAGTGTGTGTTTCATTGATGTTTCACTCCGCATTTAGCTGAATAGTACGATATGGAATGGAAGCGGGAACCAGACCCGCCTTCTGAATAATTTTTTGTCCGATGTTTGAGAGTACCTGTGCGCTGAAACCCGTTCCAACAGATGTTTTTGTTTCAGCATTATAAAGATACAAAGAATAATGGAATGGATAAAGACCGTCGAAAATTTCTTGCTGCCGCGGTGTGTAGTTATTCTCAATCCCTTCCGGCGATTTTACAATAACCGGAACGACCTTTATCGACTCCGCCTTATTGCTCACAAGCGATGCAGCGACATATCCGACCGACCGCGGATGTGCAGATACATACTTCACCACTTCGTCCTGATTCGCCATCATGGTTGTCGGCTGCAGTTCATTGGTTACTGAAAAAACTTTTTTCTGAAGCAGTTCGTACATTCCTGAATTTTTTCCTGTTAAAACCAGATCAATATCACCGGACCAGCGTGATTCAGGAATTTTATTCCAATCCTTTACTTCGCCGGCAACAATGTTCCGAACAGATTCTGTATGAATGCTTGAGATTGGATTTTGCTTATGGACAATCATAGCAATACCATCCTCAGCAATTTTATTTTCGACAATTCTAATGGCAGCTTGTTTGACAATCTGCTGCTCTTCTTCATTAAACTGCCGGTCGATCACAATTGAATGCACACTGTCATTTAATAGAAGTACAATTGCCTCTCGTGTCGAAGCACCATTTACCATCATTTTGACTTCCGGATAAATGCTCATGAATTGATCTGCTTCCTGCTGCATAAGAGGCAGATATGGATCTGTTGCAAGAAGAAGACGATGTCCGGATGTAGCCGTCTCGACTTTTTTCTTGCACCCGCCGATACATGCTGCTACAATTAGAAATATGCAAAACAAATAGCGCGTCATTCTTCTTCAGCTTCACGTTGCTGCCGGATCTTGGTTCTGGTAAGAACAAACCGATAAGCACCCAAAAGAATCATAACAATACCGAACATCAATCGCATTTGAAATGGTATGTACTGGAATGCAATACCGCTAACGATTATTATCCCGAACACAAAGCTAACCACAGAGACTGCGTAACCGAGATATATCGATATATCAGAGAGTTTCAGCGTCATGAATTTACCGATTTAAAAACGTGCGAAGCTGATAAATTCCAGTTACAGTGCACATGTCCGTGATCTGTTTCCTAGCTCTCATCAGCTTCGACGTTGATAGATATTATTTGTTTCCTGTCAGCCTAAACCGGAATGGGATGGAGACCCACACCGATACCGGCCCCTTCTGCATCACTGCAGGAGTAAATACCCATTGCTGTGCTGCCGCTATCGCAGCCTCTTCGAAAATCGGGGCATCACTCTTTAAAAGAACAACCTTACGTACTTTCCCTTCTTTATCCACCCACACTTTTACAAACACATTGCCTTCCAGTCCGGCGCGTAAAGCAAGCTCCGGATATTTCGGTTCAATACGTTTGACGACTGTAGGTTCTTTTTCATATGGGACAAAATCCGGAGGCGGGCCATCATCTTCAATCTGAAGCTCTGCAGACGCTCCGCCGGCATTCATTTCAGCCGCAACAGGTGCCGCTTGCTGGCTCATCTCTGTCTGCGACATGATTGTTTGTTCAGGGCTGACTTCTGCATCCGGAACCGGGACGGGGATACCGACACTTGGTCTCACTGCCGCACCTCCCACTGCAACTGCAGCCACAGTTTGATTAGTTAACGATGGCGGCGGTCCAAGATCCGAGTATTTCATGATACGTACCATATGAACAGGTTCTTCTTCTTCGGTTAACCATCCGATAAGATAATACGAACCGATGAAAGAAAAACTCAGAATGGAAGCCACCGCAATACCTATCATCATATACTTTTGGGCGACTGCCTTCAGTTCTACCGCGCCGTATTTTTGCGTCACTGCTATTGTCTGTGCCATATCATCTCCTATCCCGTTACCTTTGCTATCAGTTTCTTGTCGACATCTTTCAACGGCGCAATACTGAAGCGTGTGATATTAGCAAGATTCAACTCATCAATAATATCGACCATATCGTTGTATTTTGCGTCACGATCGATCTGTACAAGTGTAATGAGTTTTGGTATATTTTGAAGCCTTTCCACCAGCAGCGGGCGTAATTCTTTAAATGGGATTTTCTTTAACGCGGTCGGTTCATTTCCCATGTTCCAATAGATCTCCATATTCGGCGCCACTCTGACTGTGAGCAGCGTCGTTGCAGCGACTTCCACACGGACATCACTGTCCGGCGGTAAATTCAGTTCCATCGTCTGCGGTTGACTGAAGACTGTTGTGAGCATGAAGAATGTCAGCAACAACATCGCCACGTCCACCATTGGCGTCATGTCGATGCGTACACCGGCTCGCTTCTTTTTCTTTTTACCGCCTTTTGCGTGAGATTTTGATTCAACTACATCTGCACCGGCCATTTTTATACTCCTTTATCCAAATCAGTGACAAGATTAAAACGCGTAATCTGTGCTTTCACTAAAACGTCCATAACATCTTCCATCGGCCCGTACGGGGCATCTTTGTCGCCTTTGACGACAGTGCGAAGTTTTGGATCGCTGATACGCGCTTGAATAAGAATATTGCCAAGCATGTTTTTATCTACTTCAATGGAACGTTTGTATTTGTTCTGTGATCCAAATAAACGCTCCATTAAACCCTGGGCATCAACACCAAGATAAATTTTACCTTCCTTGTTGACGTAAATCATCATGATATGCGATTCAGGCAGCTTAAATTCCGAATGTGATGCCGGTATGATTACTTCGACATCCTCAGGCGCCTTAAACGACGTCGTCATCATGAAGAACGTAAGCAGCAGCATTGCTACATCCACCATAGGTGTCATATCAATGCGGGTGCCGAGTCTTTTCTTTTTGTGTTTTGACATAATGTCACCTTTCCCGGTTACTTGCGATGCGGTCTGCGTGAGGCCAGTGATTGGATGATCGAATAACTTGCTTCGTCAATCATATAGGTGAAATTATCGATTTTGGTTGTATAGAAATTATAAGCAACGATTCCGCCGATACCTGCGATAAGGCCGCCTGCAGTATTAATAAGAGCTTCGGATATACCGAGAGCAAGCTGAACAGCATCCGGTGCACCGGCGCGCGACATAGCTTGGAATGAACGAATCATACCGATAACTGTTCCAAGCAGTCCCACCATTGTTCCGATAGAAGCAATTGTGGACATCATCGAGAGATTACGCTCTAACATCGGTACTTCGAGCATTGTTGCTTCTTCAATAGAACGTTGAATACTTTCCATCAGTTCCTTTTGCCCTTTAACATCTCCTTCTTCGACAATCGTCTTGTACCTTTCCAAACCGGCACGAAGAACATTAGCGCAAGATCCGCGCTGTTTATCGCATGCTGCCAAGTGCTGCGTCGATATCACCGGCGTTGACGGCTGTCTGTACGTTCTTCAAGAAAACAGCCATAGTGCCTCTGCCGTTTGCTTTCTTCAATGTCAGCCATCGTTCTATAACCACTGCTATAAGCATAATCACTAATGCAATAAGGGATATGACAAGAGGACCGCCTTCCTGAATAAACTTTGGCAGCATATATTCGAAAATTACCCAACCAACTACGAAAGCCAGGACAATAACGATTGTATTAAACGTTGAAGTCTTCATGAAACTTGCTCCTGATTTTTGTGAAATTGAATTAGTAAGAATTGATTTATTTTTTTAGACTATTGATCGCTTCATTACGATCTTCTTCGACATCAAAAACACTTGTGAGTTTTGTAATAACGAATACATTTTCAACACCCTTGGCAACATTGCACAGTTTAATCTCACCGCCAACTTTCTTATACATTGAGTGAATACCAACTAGCGAGCCGAGGCCTGAACTATTTATATAGGAAATACCGCCAAGATCCAGAACAAGCTTTTTATTTCCCTGCTCGATCAAATCTTTCGCTTTTGCCTTTAATTCATCTGTTTCTTCACCGCCGATGAGCGAGACACGCGGCTCCAATACAGCTATATCAAGATTATTGAGTGTTGTAAGTTTTATTGACATAGTGTTTCCTCGGTATCTTTTATTTGATAAATATATCTCTTTTACAATAATACCATTCACATTTAGTACCACAAATCTCCGGAACTTACGGCTTATTTAAAGCAAAAAACCGCGTCTTAACAGGAAGGTTGGGTAATAATTCCTCACAATAAAAGAGGATACCGGGAAAGTTTAGAAACACAGGCATTTGCACGGAAAAATTCAGGGGAAAAAATCCCCATTGGAATAGATATATGTGCGGAAAAAAATCAATCAATTCCGAAAAACTGAATCAAAAGTAATTATTTCCGGAAACTGAGACATTCTGAAGCCTCCAAAAAACATTTTTATGCCGGATGCAGCAGAAATCAAATCCGATAAAGGATTTATTAAGGGGGATATTTTCCCTTTTCATGCCGGATCACAAACCAAATTTTTTCCGCTTGTTGAGAAGTGTTTTTCGATCAACTCCGAGAATACGGGCTGCTTCATCATAATCCTTGGCAATTTGCAAAACTTTTTTAATCTGAATCTTTTCTATTTCTTCTAATGAAAGCGCTTTAGGTTCAGAGGCGGTTCGGATTTCTTCCGGTAGATGGCTTATTTCAATGACGCCATTCGCCGAAAGCAGCGCTGCACGTTCAATGACATTTTCCATTTCCCGAACATTACCGCTCCAGCGATAAGCTTTTAATGCTTTGTCAGCATCTTGAGCTATTTCGATATTCTTATCTTTTGAATACTTCTTTAGAAAATGATGAATAAGGAACGGTATATCTTCCGGACGTTCACGAAGAGGCGGTAATTTAATGCGTACACCGTTCAAGCGATAAAAAAGATCTTCACGAAAATTACCTTCTTTCAGCGCTTCGTCAAGATTACGGTTCGTTGCAGAAATGACCCGTACATCCACTTTACGTGTAACATTTTCACCCACACGTTCGAAATCTTTCGTCTGAAGTACACGCAATAATTTGGATTGGATAGGGGAAGAAAGTTCTCCTATCTCGTCTAAGAAGATCGTGCCCCCGTCAGCCATCTCAAATCTGCCCTCGCGGTCCTTTAATGCACCTGTAAACGCTCCGCGAACATGGCCGAATAGCTCGCTTTCCAAAAGCTGCTCAGGAATAGCCGCACAATTCACTTTAACAAATGGTTTATCCGCGCGGTCGCTTTTCCGATGAATATAGTGTGCTACCAATTCTTTTCCTGTCCCGCTCTCACCTTCAATCAGAATACTAATTGAGCTCTCAGCAACACGCGCAGCAAAATCAAGCAGCTCGATCATTACACGATTGCGCGTAACAATATCACCGGTACCTTGAATGGAAGCGAGTTCTTCACGCAGTTCTGCCATTTCATGAACAAGTTGATGGTGTTCGAGAACTTTCCGTGTAAACAACTTCAGCTCCTCAAAATCGAACGGCTTCTGCAAATAATCATATGCACCTTTTTTAATCGCGACAACAGCCGTATCGATAGAACCATGCGCCGTCATAATAACAACTGTCGTATCGGGTGAATATTGCTTTATCTCTGAAAGAATTTCTATGCCGTCCATCGGAGACATCTTCAAATCAACAAAAGCAATATCAAATCGATTCTGCTGAAGTAATTGTAATACATCCTGCGGTTTTGAACAAAGAACTGCGTCAATACTGACAGATTCCAGACAAATACCGATCGTATTGAGAATGTTTTTTTCGTCGTCGACAACAAGTGCTTTAGGTTTTTTTTGCTGCATATTCCTTATACCTCGTTCTTATTCCCTACAGGAAGAGAAAAGAAAAATGTGCTTCCGACACCTACAGTGCTTTCAAGCCAAATTCTGCCTCCATGAGCTTCAACTACTTCGCGTGCAATCGCCAGTCCTAAACCCACACTGCCCGGAGTTGTGTCAGTCGAACTCTTTACCTGGACAAACTTATCGAATACAGTTGCTTGATGCTCACGCGGAATCCCAAGTCCTGTATCGGAAACCATCACCAGTAATCTATCCTCCTCTTCTTTAGCTGTTAAATGAACGCTTCCTCCCGAATCTGTGAATCGAAGTGCATTACTTAAGAGGTTAGTCACTACCCAGATTAGTTGATGGGGATCGGCAAATAGAGCAGGTAATCTTTCCGGCACATCAAAGTCCAGTTTGATTTTTTTTTCTTCAAACGGAAGTCGCAGCGGCCGTATTGCCTCTGCAACAAGCCTTCGGAAATCTACAAATTCCTTTTTCATCTCATATTTCCCGGATTCCAGCTTCGAGAGGTCCAGCAAGCCCCTTATCAATTTTCGCAGCCTTTCAGAATCATCTTTTGCTGCAACGAGAAGTTCCTTCTGACGTTGATTCACCGAGCCAACAACTCCTTGTGATAGTATATCGATCCCCATGCTCAATGAAGTCAGCGGTGTGCGAAGTTCGTGAGAAACTGTCGCAATAAATTCGGATTTCATCCGGTCAAGATCTTTAAAGCGCGTGACATCCTGCAAAAGCGTTACAATACCTTGAACATTCCCCTGCTCGTCCATAATTTGCGCCTGCCGCGGTCTGAAATACAGAGTTGCATTATTACGGACAAAAGCAAAAAGCGGATCACGATTTTCCTTCTCATAGCGTTCTACACCATTCAGTTCAAGCATTTCAACCCAGCTCTGGTTACCGATGACTTCACGTAATGATTTTGACTGCCAATTCAAACCGCGAACATCGAATACAGTCGCTGCGGCTTGATTCATAAGCATGAGATTTCCCTGCTGATCCGTTACTATAATCGGATCTACGATACTTTCAACTATTGTTTCTGATTTTTTCTTCTCAGCGATAAGCTGATGGATATTCATTTGTTCATATGTTCTCAACCGTTCCGTCATCTTGTTGAACTCACGTCCGAGTTCGCCGATCTCATCGTCTGTATTCACATCAATTTTCTGGTTCAACTGACCCTCACTAATCCGGCGAACAGACTGGGTTAATCTTTCTGCCGGCCGCAGAATTGAACGTGTAAATCGCGCGCTGATAAAGAAGCTCATGATTACAGCTATCAACGAAATAGTAATTACTGTCAGCGTTGCATCACTTGCCGTTTGATTCAATCTTTCCTCAGTATGAGTCATCGCATCCTGATTGATTTCAAGATACTCAAAACACCTTTCCTTTAATGAGTCAGCAACCGGACGGATTACATTAGACTTGAAATTGGATGCAGCACTCGTTTGACCCCTAACTTGCAATAGACGATAGAGTGAATCGGAAAATTGATTGTATTTGTGATAATCTTCCGTAATTTTCGCCAGAACATTTTTTTCCCGTTCACTCCGGCCACCGGCCAGTCTTGCTTTTTCCAGCCATCCAAGAAAATTTCCACGATTGAAATTGAACTGAATATATGCAAGGTCGATATCCTGAAGCAGCATCGAAAGCTGGGCGTTTTCCTGACGCTCAAGGGCTTTGAACATATTCTGTGCGGCAAACACACTTTCATAGTTGTCACGCAGTACAAGCCCAAAAGTATTACTTAGCCGGGAAAAATTATAAACCGCAACGGCGCTGGTAATCAAGGCAATGACAACAATAATAAGATAGTATACGCCAATTTTATATCGAAGACTTGTCACAGAAAAAAGGTATAGTAATTTCAAAGGAAAGGCAAGACAGGGTATATGTTTTGCATTCCAGGAATTTGCAGCTTTCGGAAAGTGTTCCTGCTCAAAGCAAGAGGATTTTCCGAAAGTATTTGGGCAGAAACTGATTTACTTCAAGGATAAAACTTTCCACATTTCATCGAGAAGAGCCTGAATACCTTCCCTTGTTACTGCGGAAATCGGTATGGTAGCCACACCGCGCCCGAACTTTAACTTCGCCAATTTTGTTTTACGTGATTCGTCAGCGATATCCATCTTAGTCAGGGCGACAATCTTTTTCTTCTTTGCAATAGCTGATTTGAATGATGCAAGTTCGTTCAAAAGCACCTGATAATCCATCTTGGGGTCTTCACTGATCGATTCAATCAGGAAGACAAGAACTTTCGTCCGTTCGATATGTTTGAGGAATTGAACTCCCAGTCCTTTCCCCTCATGTGCTCCTTCAATCAATCCCGGAATATCGGCCACTACGAAACTTTTGCCTTCTGCATAGCGGACAAGTCCGAGATTCGGCACAAGCGTCGTAAAAGGATAGTCCGCGATCTTAGGTTTCGCGGCGGATACTACTGAAATGAGCGTCGATTTACCCGCGTTTGGATATCCGACAAGTCCGACTTCGGCGAGAAGCTTGAGTTCGAGAATGAGTTCCCGTTCTTCCCCCGGTGTTCCGGGTTCGGCAAACCGCGGCGCCTGATTTGTTGCAGTGGCAAATTCTCCGTTCCCCCGCCCTCCTTTGCCGCCCTCTGCGGCAATAATTTCGTCGCCGTCGTTCACCAAATCGATAATCGTTTTTCCATTGAGTGCATCACGTATAAGCGTGCCGCATGGAACTCTCACAACTACATCTTTCCCGGATTTTCCCTCCTGGTCCTTTCCGCGCCCATTCTCGCCTCGCTCTGCAATGTAATGACGCTTGTATCGGAAATCGAGCAGAGTGTTCAGTTGGCGGTCGGCACGAATCATAACACTGCCGCCTCGTGCGCCGTTTCCTCCGTCCGGACCGCCTTTGGGAATATATTTTTCATGCCGAAAACTGACGCTGCCATTGCCGCCGTCGCCGGATTTCACAGATATTCTTGCTTCATCAATAAATTGCACAGTGATCCTTACCTATTAATCGGTAGTAGACGTATTAAAATGTTTAGATAATTTATCCGTGAAAAGTACTGCTGTCTTGCTGAACGGGTCCACGTCATTTGAATGAAAAAGCAGTTCAATATATTTAGTCACGTCCTTCCATGTTTCCAGAAGGCTCATTTCTGTTACCGCACCCTGGAATGCCGGTTCATCGTTAAAGAATATTTTTTTTACAATAAGACGCCGTTCTTTTTCCGACATAAGGTCTAGAATCTCTTTTCGCTTCGCATCCGGCACGGACGTAAGAAATTTTTCATCACCTTCGCCAAAAACTATGGGTTGAGTCTTTGTTTTCTCAGAGCCCGTCTCTGCTTGTGCAGCAGCGGTTGTTTCTTGTTCCCGTAAAGTTTCATCGTTCGTAATATCGCCGGCGTGTTCATCCGCCGGTTCAGATTTCGCATGCTGAACATCATCAAAAGCGCCGGCCTGCAAATTTGCAGGACGTGCAGTTGCATCTTCTTTTCCAACCCGGACAATCTCAATAATATCCGCCAGGCGATCTAAAGTAATTTGGATGATCCGATTTTGATCGCGTTCAAATTCAAGCCGTACACGAATATCCGTAAGACGCTTATCGTCAAAGAAAACAATTGCCGCGTTGATCGGAAGCGTTTGCTGCTCAAATTCCACCTGCGGAACCATTTTCCCGGATTCGACAAAATCGAACAATGCACGTGTCATTTGTGCAAGTTCATAACTGGAGTGCTGCGCTACTACTTCATAGTCGATCTTTTCAATCAGCGACTTGAACTCTTCATAGGTTACTTCTGCCAGGCCATGATCAACGAGATATCGTTTGATAAGGTCGGGAAAGTAGGTATAATCGATACAATATTTAAGTCTTTTTTCAATAGTCGAAGAGGCTACTCTGCGCTGATCGCCGACAACAAAATTCAAGAGCGTCCATTGCGGGCGGCAGAGATAATTGAACTGAAAGTGGACAGATTCATCAAGAATCGATTCGAATTCCTGCATGCTGAAATGATAGTTATGGACAAGCAGCAAATCGATCTGAGCTTCAAGGCTTTTTACCTCGGCCAGCGAATATGGAAATTTCTTAGAGCGATATTCCAATCCCCGCTCCTGTGTAAGAATTTTTTCTACCTCGGCTTTAAAATACGCTTTTATTGCAGGATGAATATTTGCCGTAAGAATTTTCTTGAGGAATACATCGTCCTCCTCGCCTATCGTTTTAACACGAACTGCGTGGATGATAGATTCTATTTCCGCTTCAAAAATGTAGCCCATTGTTAAATTATGCCATTGAGTCGATTAGCCATTGAGCCTATTGCTCTTTATTCTTTTTTTCCAAGAACCAGCTTTACGCGGTCGATTTCTTTCTGTGCCGCAGTTTTTAATTCTGCATCTGTGTCTTTTCGGCCGATGATTTGTTTGTACATCGTTATTGCCTGATCGTACTTTGACATTTTCTCATACGATTGTCCGGTCATGTAATATGCCGTTGAAATCCAGTCCATCTTACCGCGCTTTGAAACGAGATACGGGACTTTTAGAAATTCCAGAATCGCCTGCTGGTATTCCCCTTTATAGAAATATGCTTCGCCGATATAGTACCGGAGTTCCGCTTCAAGATCGATATTTCCTTCTTCTAATAAATCCTGCAGATGGAGAACCGATTGATCATAATATCCTAACTTTTGATACAACACACCGACATCAATTCTCTTATCGATGAGATCGGGATCGTTAGGATAGCGTTCTATATATTTACGCGTTAACTCCAGTGCACCGTCGAACATTTCCATTTCCTTATACACCATAATCAAATTGCTCATGGCAAGCGGAACAAGATCGGGCGAAAACTGTTCATTATCGAGGATGCTGCGGTATTGTTTTGAAGCCGCATCCCAATTTTCCATGCTGTAATATGCATTGCCCAAACTAAGACGTACACGCGGAATAATCGGATCGTTAGGAGAATATTTGAGAAGAGAATCGTACATACGTACCGCAAGAGGCAGTTTTTGATCCAGTTCGTATAAACGCGCCGTCCAGAACATTGTTTCAGGAATAATCGGCGCTTTCGGATACGAGCGGGCTACATGGGCAAACCGCTCCCGCGCCTTTTCGATATCTTCTTTTCGAAGCTGGTACTTGCCGCGTTCGAACTCGAACTCCGCTTCATTATTATATGTATGCTGGTATTCTTTAACGAATTGCGCTGCCCGTTTATCGGCTTCCTTCATATTATCGACCCGGAAATACGATACGACGATGCGCGACCGTATATATTTTTTTGCGGTGTCGTTCTGTGCCTGCAAAAGTGCTTCGTTATATTTTTTAATGGCACCGGCATATTGTTCATTCCGGAACAGCATTTCCGCTGTTTCTAATACAACAGATGAAGACTGGCCTCCTGTTTTTCCGGCTACACGGCTTACTTCCTGCATATACTTCCCCGCAAGATCCAGTGAGTTATCCGCCTTTGCTATCGAGGCAAGTGCGTAGTAAGCCTGTCCGGCCCTTATCGAAGTTTGATCTCTTGTTACATATTCCGCATACCATTTTTTTGCCGCAGAATAGTCCGAAAGTTTTTCATAGCAAACACCTAATTTAAAAATAATTGATTCTTCAGCTTCCGGGTCTGCATCTGCTAAAAAGAAATCCGACCGTAATCTTTCCAGGCTTCGCAAATACCATTCCTGCGCATTTTTATAATCACCGGCAAAGAAATACGCATCGGCTTTGTATGTATCGAGATGCGATTTCGAGGGATGATAAAAATACCGTGTCTCAAGAAGATCAAAATAGCTGAACGCTTTCACTACCCTTCCGCTGTCTGCTGCGGATTTCGCCAGATATGCAGCGGCAGCGGCGCTGTTAACATGATTCGGATTTTTAGCCAGGAAATTTTCGAGCACTTGAACTGCCGTATCTTTCTCCATCATGCCGTCGAGTGCGATGCCGAGCTGGTATTGCGCAGAAGGAGCTGTCTCGCGGTTTGAATACTTTTCCAGGATATATTTATATGTACGAACGGCGTTTTCATAATTCTTAATTTTCAAATAAGCATTGCCGAGCAGAAGAAGCGCTGCATCTCTCCCGTTTGCATTGGAAGACTTCGATAAAAGAATCGACCCCAATGCCCTTAATTCTTCCGGCTTTTCCGCTAATTGCAGGCGCAGTGCGAACGCAGCAACAGCCGCTTTATCGGTAAACTCGCCTTCCGGATACAGCGCTGCAAGGGAATCATATAGAGCAACAGCTTTAGAGAGAAATTCTTTTTTCTTTGCAGTTTTTTCTCCTTCTCTCACGGCAAGAAGTTCATACGACTGCGCTTGTTTGAACCATGCCGGCGGGCGTATAGCATCTTCTAAATCGGATGTAAGAGCATTTGCATACTGATCGGCGGCAAGCTGGTAATCTTTTAAATCGGTGAAATATATATCGGCAAGGCGATATGCAAGATTCCCTTTTGATTT
This sequence comes from uncultured Bacteroidota bacterium, assembly GCA_963770945.1. Taxonomy (GTDB): domain Bacteria; phylum Bacteroidota; class Ignavibacteria; order UBA10030; family UBA10030; genus Fen-1298. Next base: position 168,662 of record CAVYRP010000009.1, read on the forward strand.
CTGAGAGATAACATCTCCGATAAGAAGTGCAAGTTTCTGCAAACCCGCATCTTTATTACGCAATTCGAATGCTTTGATGAGTCGAATTTGTTTTTGCGCTTCGGGAACGAACTCGCTGCCCGGATACTTGCGCTGCAAATCTTCGAAAACCTTAATTGCCTGATCCATATTACCGGCTTTTCTTAAGGCCTCTCCTAACTTCATCTCTGCATCGTCAACCCATTCACTTGAAGGAAAATGTTCGAGCAGCCATTCGCAAAATTCGACAGCAGTTTTAGATTCGCCGGTTTCATTATTGGCTGCCGCTGCCCCCTCTATTAATAGTCTTGGCAAATTGTCGTCCGCCGGATACTGCTGGCGGAATAAATTTATCAACCGGACAATTTCGGAAAAATTCTTTGTTGCAGCAGCGCCTTTTATTGCACCTATAAGAATTGCCCTGCGATCCGTATTACCGGCGCTGTCGGATAAAGCACGCGCGTACATCTGCGCCGCTTTTATATGATCGCCTATCCGATCAGCCGCAACACCGGCTTTATATAATGCTTCTCCGTTGCGAAGTCCGCGAATTTTTACGGCTTTTTCGAACAACTCAAGCGCCCGTTTATCCGACTGCATACTATAGACTTCCGCCATTTCAATGTACACATCCTGCTTAAGCTGAGCAGAAGCTTTTGAACTGTCATCTGTTACCGATTTCCAGACCGACAGTGCTTCATCTGTATTACCGGACGTTTTTTTCAGCATACCGAGTGTAAAGAGTGCATCACACCAGCTCGATGTCGATTTGTAATTATCTACCACATCGGATAATGCCGTTTCTGCTTCAGCATTTTTTCCAAGGCCGTTAAGCGCTCGTCCATACAGCACTAGCGCACGGGCTTTCAACTGGGGATCTTTTGCAGCATCGATTACTCGTTTGCTTTCCTGCCGCGCCTGATCAAATTGTCCGGCAGATATTAATATTTCAGCTAATTTATTTCTTGCAGGCATTACTTCATCAGTCGTATATTCCTGTGTAAGTATTCTTAAAACGCGGAGTGTATTTTCTGTGTCCTTAAGCCTGCCGTAGTATTCGGCTGCTTTGAGAAGTGCAGCCGGGGCAAATTTACTGCTCGGGTGAAAAGTTTTTACGCGTTCAAATCCCATTGCCGCCTCGCGCTCGTTCTTCATTGCGGCAAATTCTTCTGCAACATTCATCCATGCCTCAGGCGCTTTTATATTATCGGGATAAGCCAGTGCGAAATTCTGGAATGAGTAGCGGGCTTCTTCGTGTTTACCGAGCTTGGATTGAGTCAGGCCGAGATAAAAACGCGCTTCAGTTCCAAGCGCGCCGCTCGGATAAAGCTTGATAAACATATTTAACTGTTCAAGCGCAAGATCGTACATTTTGTCGTCATAGAGATTAACGGCAAGTTTAAAATCAGCATTCTCTTTGGAATCCTGCGCAAAAACAGGACAGGAGAATAAAAATAAAAGTATAAAGAGTTTCAGTCTCATGTGCGAAATGTAGCCAAATATGAGAGGATTTGCAAGAAATGTAGGACTGAGAGATTTAGATTGGTAGATGGTGAGATTACGAGAATGTGGGATGGTGAGATTATGGGATTATGAGATGATAAAACAATAAGATTATGAGATTGGGAGATATGGTGATTTGGTGATTTAGTGATTAAAATAATGGTAGTAGCAGCCTATCAGCCCATGTACAGATCAATTGCGCAGGGGAGTGCTCGTATATATAATTGACATACATTCCGGCAGAAGATAATATACGGCGGATTAGATTGCTTGGAATGGAAATGGACATACGGTTCTGCCCGGTCAGAGAAGAGATTACTGTTATTTTCTCTGGAACGTCTATGCATATAATTTTAATGGGACTGAAGATGTAAAATGTTTTCGTGGAAAAATGGAGCTTACACGTTACATGAAGCACTTTCATTCGTTTTTCAAAAAATGAAATCTGCAATATTCCGCAACTTAACCGAATATTTTCCGTAAATTAAGCAGTTCAAGGATTTACAATCAATCAATTTGAAAATTTCTTCTGCATCGAAACTTTAAATACCAATTAAGATATAGGCGGCAGTTATGTATATTTCATATACAAAATTCTTATTCCTTACCGGATGTTTAATAACTGCATTTTTATGCTTCGGATGTTTTAATAGCGAAAATCCGATTGACAACGAACAGATTACCGGATCGGGAAAAATAGTATCCGAATCACGCACTATCGGGACGTTTACAGGAATACAGGTTAAAAATTTTGCTAAAGTGTTTATTACTCAGGATACAGTCGAATCTCTCCGAATCGAATCGGATGATAATATCATAGGCCTGGTGCTCACCTCTGTCAATGGAAGTACGTTAATCGTAGGATTGCGTGACGGCTCTTATAATCATGTAACAGTCAATATATATGTTTCGATGAAAACTGTCCGACTGCTCGAATCCGCAGGCGCAGCGGAGTTCACTTCTTTGAATTCAATGAAATTAGATTCTTTATTCTGCAAAATTACAGGCACTGCTAAAATAACCCTTGCCGGGAGCGTCAATTATGAGAATTTTGAAATTTTAGGAAGCGGTGATATTCATACATTGAATCTCATTTCTTCCTTCTGCACAGTTAAAATTTACGGCGCGGGAAATGCCGAGGTAAATGCTACTCAACAGCTTGATGCAGAAATTACAGGAGCTGGCAATATTACTTATGCAGGCAACCCGCCGGTAGTCCATCGAGTTATTACAGGGACCGGCGCAGTACGTCCAGCGCCCTGATGTCTTAAATAAATTATCCAGCCAATAAAGAAAGATAATCAAGATGAAAAGTCATGTGCGAGCTATGATCCTTACCGGAGGCGTTCTCAATCTTCTGCTGGCATTCTTCCACATTTTCCTTTGTTACCAGATATTCATTTTCTACGGCTCAATGAATTTATATCCCCTTTTAGAGATGTTCAGCATTGGCGGAACGCTTATGGTTTTTTTCCTGGCTTATACTTCATTGTTTTGCTCCGCCGATCTCGCTAATACAAAATCCGGCAAAGCGGTCATTGTTCTCAATATCCTTGTTTATCTTTCCCGTGTTTTAGGCGAGTTTATTCTTTTTCCAAAACAGAACATCTGGATTATCGTCCTATGTTCATTTCTGACGATACTCTATGTTTATATTTTCACTGCGGTGAGAACAAAATCGCAAAAGGATAAATCCATTACCGCGTAATTAGTCGAGTAATATCTCAATTTAATAAATATGTTTGTGTTGTCGGAAATTATTTGCCCGCCATGCATCACCTTTGGGCGGGCTTCCCGACACTCAATACTAATTAGATGGCTACCTTTTCAAGGTTAATATGATTAAGCTAAATGACCTTGAAAAGGTTACGAACCGGTAATTTTCCAAAAGTTTTTAAAACACAATCTCTGAGGACTTTCGGAAAGTAATATCGTTTCGCACCATCGCTTGATTTTAAGCATAAAGAACAGACATATTTGCGTATGCGTCTTGTAATTAAGCATTACCGTATTTTTTTCAATTTCCACCCGCCTTCGTATAATTCTTCGGCGGGCAGGTCAGGCGGAGTTTCGAATGGAAAAGGAAAAATCGTTTAGTCTATATATCATCCTATTACGTGCAGAATATAGACTATTTCTATCTAATTATATGTTAGGTGGCGAATAAAAGAATCTATGAATTATCTATCGTCAAAAGTGCATATTGTTTTATTGATGCTCTTTTGTGCAAATGTTTTAAACGGCCAACCAACAATAAGAATTGGTCATGCCGAAGGTGTGATTGTGGGAAAAATCCTTGACAGTCTTACACGCCAACCAATCTCAGACGTTCTTATTAGAATTGATAGTATCGGATCATTATTAGGTTCTTCTGATTCACTCGGCTATTACAAAATAGATCATATACCCGAAGGACAACATATATTGCATGTTGTTAATTACTTCCATTCTTATGATAGAAAATATCCAGTTACAATACATGCGAACGATACAACATATTATGATTTTAATATTGTTACTGATGATGAATATAATGCAGAACTTGCTAGAAAAGATATTGCTCAGGGTATTGTGAAAATTAAAGAGGGTGGGATTGAAATAGCTGATCCATTTCCACCTTGGCCTTTATTCAATAAATATGGATTTGAATATGAGAATGTCAGCGTACCGATGTATGGCTATTGGGATTCATACAATGCAGTTGTATTAGAATATCTTGATCGTCGTAATGGTAAAGGATGGAATCAAAAGTTTAAAAAAGAATATATCGAATGGTATAGAGTGCATAGAGCCGAATGGAATCGAGTACACAAAGATAATCATTGATGGTTTATTCGCCGCCTAACCCGCGGTTCAAGCTGACCGGATGAGCGTGGTACGTTAAGCATGGCGAGTAGAGGTTTCGGTTCTTAATAACAAAGTTTTCAGCATGAACTTGTTTCACCTTCAGCAATTTGAAAATTATCAGCATCGCAGCTTAGCGCCGGTCGTTAGGCGCAGTTGCATTTTACATAAGAAAGAATTACAAATTAAAAGGAGGAAATAATATGAAACTTAGTACTCTTCAGATCATAAGTGCAATTTACTTGGCACTCGTCGGAATCGGAATGCTTATCGTTCCCGATGCTATAGTCTTTGGAGCTCTTGGTGAAAATCCTTTGCCCGGTTTGGTTGCTGCTTTGCGGGCGGAGGGAGGAACTCTCGTCAGTATTACTGTTCTCAGCTGGATGGCACGTAATGTTCAGCCATCGAAAGTCCGCGATGCCATCGTGGTTTGTAATATTGTTGGATATGGGCTTGTTATGATCACCGGAATTATTGGTCAGGTATCAGGTGCTCCACGACAAGCGTTGTTGTTTGCAATTATTCATGCAGTATTTACTATCCTGTTCACAATGGTTTATATTCGAGACCACTCGTCAAAAAAAGTTTCAGCCTAGCGGTGGAAAATATATCATCGACATCATATGTTTAGATAAAGCATAATCAGATTTTTGGAATATCAATAAATATAATGGACGGCAGCGCTTCCTCCTAAGCAACAAACTTGGGAGGAAGCGCATAAAGGAATAAGCGGGAAGCCGAAGTCAGCGGCTTTACGTTTAGGACGTTTAATTGAATGTACCTACAATGCATGGTTCCTCCTTCTTTATTTCGTTTCCAAGTTCCATTAGAGAATATTAATAATTTCCAAAGTAGAGACGCGATTAATCGCGTCTCTACAGCAGGAATCCCATATCATAGCTTGATTTTAAATAGATGGATACCTTTTCAAGGTTACTATGATTAAGCTAAATGACCTTGAAAAGGTTACGAACCGGTAATTTTCCAAAAGTTTCTAATACACATTCTCTGAGGACTTTCAGAAAGTAATATCGTTTCGCACCGTCGCTTGATTTTAAGTATAAGAACAGACATATTTGCGTAGGTTTATTCAAATTAAGAATATTTTAATCTTTTTTTACAATATTAGAACTTATGTCTCCCAAAGCTGGTAAAGCCATGTTTTTAGCAGATACCTTCGCTATATCTAAACACATATTAGTCGACAGTTATAAGTTTTGCTATATAATAATTTAAGCTAAAGGAAAATCAAATAATGAATCGAAATCTATCTCTCTTATTTATAATTCGTGTGTGTATTTTTAGTACAATTTTTTTGGCCGTCAGTTTAAGCGGCTGCGCAGCTCAGAAAGGCCTGATCGAGAAATCTGGCGAGTGGGATCGAATCACTTACGGCGAATACCTCGTAGAGAACTGCACTTGGAATGTTAGTGCAGCCCGAAGTAAATGGCGGGAAACTATATTCTGCGATACGTTGACAGGGGGTCTTGGATGGAAGTGGGATTTCTCCGGTGAGAAAGACGAAGGTAATTCCTATGTGATAAAGACTTTCCCGGAGATCATTTTTGGGAGGAAACCATATGACAATTACAGGTCAACTACAACACGCCTGCCTATAGAGTTGGCATCCGCTAAATTCCAACTCGAGTATGAGTATGCTGCGAATGCTAATGGGATATACAATACTTCAACCGACATCTCCTTCACTGACAGCAAGAATCCCGGTCCGGCAAACATTCGGGCAAAGCTGATGATCTGGTTTGATCAATGCAACATGCCTTTCTTCGAATCTAAAACTCTGAAGCAGGCTGTAATCGGGGGACGAAAACATAAAGTGTTTATCGATATGGAACATGTTGGTCCGGAAGGTAAATGGGTCTACATTGCGCTGCTGCCGGAAAATCTTCCAAGTGGCGGTGAGTTAAACCTAAACGAGTATTTCGACTATGCCCTATCCGAGGGAGCTCTAAAGCCGGAATGGTTTCTATCAAGCATCGAAATCGGGAGTGAGATCGCGTCAGGCACAGGAGAAATTACATTTAAACGATTTATCATCCATTAAAACAAATTAAATCGGTTCTGCTGCCTAACTCAGGCCCTTCCCTAAGAATAGAGCGGGACTAAGCCGCTAACCGTTAAATAGATTAATATTGCTTAAATACAATATTGTTAGGAAATATCATGAATTACATATCCCAGCTGAACAAGCAAAAGAAAATATTGAATACGCTTTTCGATAAAAGAGAAATATATAAAAAAAGATATCGTAAAGGCGGATGGACCGGGAAAGAATTACTTATACATATTAAAGATTCTGAAACAGTTTCGTACGACCGGCTTAGAAGAATAATATCCGAGGAAAATCCGGTGTTATGGTTCTTCGAACAGGATCAATGGCAAAAGAACCTCAATTATATGGAACAGGATATCGAACTGGCTAAAAAGTTATTTCTCTTAACAAGAGAATCGATTATTGAAGCTGTAGATATGCACATGAAAAAGTATAAGTCTAAATCGGGAGTCCATTCCCGCCGCGGCACTACGACCATGAAACAGCTGGTAGAGTTTCTTATCTGGCATACGGATCATCATATTAAACATTTAAAAAGTATTAAGGCTGTGGCTTAACCAGGCGTTTTCACACGATAGGCGGTTATCAAACAATTATTTACTAGTCAAGCAAATAAACCATTCATCGGTTTTTCTCATTATCACAAAAAGGTTCGTAATGAATAAACAGCAAAATAAAAGTTTTGGAAGCACTTTTGAGCGGAATCTCGTTTGTTTTTTATCTATGGTTACCGGTCTGATACTTATCTATTTGGCGATTGAGGGGCCGCTTGTCTTAAATAACCTTCACTACAAAACCTCACTTTCAGGTATTTTCCAATTCAAGGGTCAGGATTTAATAAATTTATGTCTATTGAGCCCTCTTTTAATTTGCAGTTCAATCGCTCTTTATTTTATGAAGGAAATTTCGAAATACCTCATCATTCTCACTCCGCTTTATTTGATTTATTATGTATTGAGCTATACCATAGGATTGGAATGGAGTTCGCCGGTTTATAGCGGTAATAGTGAAAACTATTTCTTTTATTTTCTATTCATCATGATATCTGCACTCATTACGTTACTGTATGCACTCAGCATTTTCCCTAAATCTTTTCAAAACAGCCTCATAAAAAAACAGCTGATGCTTTATTCGATTATGTTTGTCCTTTTTGTCCTCCTTTTTGCATCGATGTGGATTAAGGAGGTAATCAGCGTTATTCAAACAGGAACCACACTTGGCTACAATGAATCACCGGCAGGATTCTGGACAATCAGAATTCTTGATCTTGGTTTTACAATTCCTGTCGGCCTCATTAGCGTTTATTTACTTTGGGTAAGACCGAATGAAACGTACTCCGTTCAGTTTATGTTCTACGGATTTTTTATTACAATGATATCGGCGGTGAATTCAATGGGAATTATGATGTATCTCAATAGTGACCCGGCGTTTACGATAGGAAGTATCACGGTCTTTATAATTCTAGCATTCATTGTTTTTACAGGTTTTATTTTTGTGGTAAAAAATTTTAAAAGGGTATAATAAACTTACTTATGAAAAATAATACTTTAACAGGAGAAGGGATAAAGGATAAATATATGATGGCTCGAATTTTTGTTTTATTGATTTTTATTTCCTGTACGGTGTTTGGACAAGAGAAACAGCCTACTGCCGAGCAGATAATTGAGAAGATCAAGCAGAACACCGGTGCTCCCTGGCGTCAACCGACCGTCGATGTTTTTAAAGCCGGTGATTCTACCACAACCGTGACCGGTATAGCTGTAACAATGATGGCTACACTCGACGTTCTTAAACGCGCTGCTGCCAGAGGAGCGCAACCTGATCATAACTCATGAAACGCCTTTTTACTCTCACTTAAATCCGGCTGTCCCGATGGAGACCTATAACGACCCTGTATACGAAGCAAAACAGGCTTTTATCAAGGAACATAAACTTGTGTTATGGCAATTCCATGACAATATACATGATAGAAAACCTGACGGCATTATGACAGGTATGATTTATACTCTAGGCTGGAAATATTATCGCGACAAAAAAGACGACCATGTCTTTCACCTTCCCCCTACTACGCTCAAGGACCTGGCAAAGACATTAAAGCAGCAACTCGGAATACATGCCATGCGTGTAATAGGCAATCCAGATGCAGCCGTCTCTACGGTTGTGCTCTCTCCGGGATTCGCCGGTTTCGAAAGGAACCGTGCAGCATTCCAGCAAAACAGCGTTGAAGTCCTGATAATCGGCGAAGCGCATGAATGGGAGATGGGTGAATATGCAGCAGATGCAATTACGGCAAATCTGAAGAAAGGCCTTATTGTCCTCGGGCATATTCCATCCGAGCAGGCCGGCATGGAAGAATGTACCCGCTGGCTTAAAACATTTATAAAAAATGTCCCGATCGAATTCATTCCTGCGCAGGAACCATTTTGGGTACCGGAATAGAATCGGCAGGGATACGGCATGCCGTGTCCCGCCTATATAACAGAGAACATTTATTCGCGAATGCCGCTTGTTGACCGGTATTGTCATAAAATGATTCTTATGAAAGCATTGAATTACCTTTTGGCTTTTGCAGTATCGTTCATTTTATTGTCCTGCTCCTCGCAGTATGCGATAAAAGAACCGACGAAGACACCGTTGGAAGTATCGTTGCAGGAAAATAAACTGATTCAAAAAGGGATCGATGCATATGAACGCGGAGATTACCGGGAAGCTGTTGATCGATATCAGGAGGTGCTGAATTCAAATCCGGATAATGTACATGCAATTTATGAACTTGCACTGACTTTTTCAGCGATGAAAGAACATAAGAAGAGCCTTGATACAGGCATGCGGGCAATGCAGTATCGATGGCCTGAATTAAATAAGGTCTATCGATTGGTTGGCACAGAACTCAATTATCTTGGAAAACAAAGAAATGCAATAGACTTATACGAGGATGCTATTAGACGCTATCCGGATGATTACTTACTGTATTACAGTTTGGGTGTTATCCGGCTTTCACGTGATGAAATTAAAGAAGCCAAAGCCGCATTAAAATTCTCAATAATTCTGCACCCATCACATGCCGGCAGCCACATTGCATTGGCGCAATCGTTTTTTAAGGAAGGCAATAAGATCCCTGCATTATTTGCTTATTGCCGTTTTCTAATTCTAGAACCTTCCGGCGATCGGGCCGATTCTGCACGAAAGAGTGTATTATACATCGTCGCCGGTAATATAAAAACAGATCCGGACAATCCTAATACGATAAATATTCCATCCAATCCGGACGAGACAAAATCAGAAGGAGATTTTGGAGGAATAAATTTTTTCCTGTCGATGAATTCAGCTCTTCAATTGAGCATGGTGAAAGACAAAAGAACCGTGCTCGATCGTAATACCGATATCTTCGAAGGTGTATTTTCCATGGCCGCAGAAGATACTTCAAAAGAGAAATGGGCCGGATTTGTCCGGCAGTATTATATCCCCTATTTTTCAGAACTATACAAACGAAATTTCACAAGAGTTTTTTTAGATTATGCAATTTATGATATAAAAGATCCATCTGATAAAGTGAAGCCTTTTTTGGAATGGTCTGAGGATTACATATGGCCAACCGCCATCCATTAATCAGCAGATCAAATTAGTAGAGTCCGATGCCTTGTCGGACTTTCTTGCATAATCATAGATTGAATCACATTTCGTGTGATTTTGTAGAATGCCTCCGGCTGAGCAGGACTCTACGGTGGTTTTACTAATTGGCCAAAACCGTCCGGTCTTTTGCCCATTCGCGGAGAGCAGTAATATTTTCTGCCATAACAACTGAGAGAGGACGCGTAGTTTTCATTTCCTGAAGAAGAATATCGTTATTAAGCACTCCACTTTCGGTGGACATTGCGTATAATCCTGAAACAACCGCTTGCTCAATTTCAGATCCGGAAAATCCTTCGCATGCATTTGCCAGCATATCGATATCGAAATCTTTTGTATTAAGACCGCGCTTTCCCAGATGGATAGTTAATATTTCTTTTCGAACAGCCATATCGGGAAGATCCACAAAAAAGATCTCATCGAACCGCCCTTTTCGCATCAGTTCGGCGGGCAGCGACTGGATATCATTAGCAGTAGCTACAAGGAAAACACAGCTTTTGCGTTCCGCCATCCACGTTAACAATGTACTCAGCACACGATGAGATATTCCGCTGTCATTATTCTCAGTAGCAATTCCTTTTTCAATTTCATCCAGCCAGAGCACGCAAGGAGCCATCCGGTCCGACATTTTAAAAGCTTCGCGTGTTCTGCGCTCTGTCTCGCCTATATATTTATCATATAGTGCACCGAAATCCAGACGCAGGAGCGGAATTCCCCATGAACCGGCCACTGCTTTTGCAGCAAGACTTTTTCCGCTTCCCTGAACACCAAGGAGCAGGATACCTTTCGGAACATCGGAACCCGGAATCTTTTTCTCTTTAAGAAAAACAGCCTGCCGCTTGTGAAGCCATTGCTTTAGTTTTTTCAGCCCGCCGATATCGTCAAAACTTGCCGTGTCATATTCGAAGGAAAGAACGCTGTCCTTATTTAAAATCATATATTTTGATTTAGCAATTTCAGAAATCACTTCCCTTGAAATTACAGGCATATTAATAAACCGCTGAGTGATTCGCTCTATTTCCGGAATTGATAGTCCGCTTAAATTTTTTACAATTAACTTCTGCAAATCCGGGCTTATTGGTGCAAATTGATTCTTGCCGGTCGGCAGCCTTTTTCTCAGAGTATTTTCGACAATCGATTGAATTGTTTTTTCATCGGGAAGTGCGAGTTCGAATTTTCCTGTATATACTGTCAGTTCAGTTGGAAGATCAATTTTATGGCTCAATAATATAATCGTTTGACGATATTGGCCTGCCGTTAATGCAATTTCTTTCATCAATCGGATATTACGTGCATCAGAAAGAAACGGATGAAAATCGAGTAATACATAAATACCGGCGTTTTTTAAGTTCCAGATTTCACGCAGCATTTCAGTCGGCTCAAGAGAACTCTGAAACGTCTCGCGCTGCGCTCCGATATCCACCAATCCGCTGACAACACTCCATTTAAGCAATCGCATTTTTAAAGTATCAGATGCATAATGGAGTAAATCAAGAATCCGCAATTCATCAGTGGTCTCTACAATGATAATTGGAGTACGTGATTTGATTAATGTGATGAGATCCTGGGGATCGTACACTGGTTTAACCTGCCTTTTTTTGTCCGGCTGCGAGCCGGACTCTATACTCTTATGTCAACTTCGCGAGGAGGAATTCCCTGTTGAGCCTCGCAATGTGCATTACGGACACTCCCTTCGGACATTCGGCTTCACAGGCATAGTTATTTGAACAGTTGCCAAATCCCTCTTTGTCCATTTGAGCAACCATTCTTTGGACACGCTCTTTGCGCTCCAGCTGGCCTTGCGGCAGCAGTGCAAATTGCGAGACCTTTGCGGCTACAAACAGCATAGCAGATGAATTTGGACAAGCCGCTACGCATGCTCCGCATCCGATACATGCGGCGGCATCCATCGATTCTTCAGCATTCTCCCTGCGTACAGGAATTGAATTAGCATCCGATGCTCCTCCGGTCCGCACGGATATAAATCCTCCTGCCTGCATTATCCTTTCAAACGCCGTTCTATCTACAATAAGATCTTTAATAACCGGGAATGGATTTGCACGCCATGGTTCGACAGTAATTGTCTGGCCATCGATGAAGTTTCGCATCCGCACATCGCAGGTCGACTGCTTACGCCCTTTGCCGTGCGCGCGTCCGTTGATCATCATCCCGCAGCTTCCGCAAATACCCTCGCGGCAGTCATGATCGAAAGCGACCGGCTCCCGGTCTTCCATCACAAGCTGGTTATTTAACACGTCCAGCATTTCTAGAAATGACGCATCCGGTGAAATATTCTTCGCCTCGTAAGTTTCAAATTTCCCTTGATCGTTCTGATTCTTCTGACGCCATATTTTTAATGTGAAGTCCATATCGTTATTTTTCTTTCTTCACCTCAAACTGATCACTCTTCACTACTTACTATTCACTGTTAACTATTAACTTATCACTAATCACTTATAACTTCTTTCCGAGGGTTTCACATATTCAAACGTAAGCAGTTCTTTATTCAGTTTTGGTTCCGTGCTGTCGCCTGTAAACTCCCAGGCTGCTGCGTAAGCATATTTTTTATCATTCCGGAGCGCTTCCCCTTCCGGTGTCTGGCACTCTTCCCGGAAATGTCCTCCGCATGATTCTTTTCTGTGTAATGCATCGAATGTCAGCAGTTCCGCCAATTCTATAAAATCAGCAATACGTCCTGCTTTTTCCAGCTCAATATTGAGATCATTGGAATCGCCAATAACTTTGGCATCACTCCAGAATTCCTTTTTAATTTCCGGAATCAACTTCAAGGCGGTCTTTAATCCTTTCTCATTCCGTCCCATTCCTACAAAGTCCCACAAGACCTTGCCGAGTTTCTTGTGAATTTCATTAACAGGCTGCTTACCTTTAATCGCGAGAAGTTTTTCCATCCGCTCTGAGACGTCTTTATTCGCCTTTGTAAAATCCGTTTGATTGGTTGCAAGAGAAGAAAATTTCGTTTGTGCAAAATAGTTGCTCAAAGTATAAGGCAGAATAAAGTATCCATCGGCCAAACCCTGCATGAGAGCGCTCGCACCGAGGCGGTTTGCACCGTGGTCTGAGAAATTCGCTTCACCGATTACAAACAAACCAGGAATAGTACTCATTAAATTGTAATCAACCCATAACCCGCCCATAGTATAATGAACAGCAGGATAAATGCGCATGGGATCTGCATAGGGATATTCAGCGGTAATTTCATGATACATATCAAAGAGATTGCCGTACTTCTCTTCTATCCAGTGCTTTCCATTTCTTTTAATTGCATCTGCAAAATCCAGGTATACGGCCATCTTCGTTTTTCCTACACCGAAGCCTTTATCGCAAATCTCTTTAGCCCGGCGTGAAGCTACATCGCGGGGCACTAAATTGCCGAAAGATGGATAAAGACGTTCCAGATAATAATCGCGTTCATCTTCCGGGACCTGCGACGGTGTGCGTGTGTCGCCTGATTTTTTCGGCACCCAGATACGCCCGTCGTTCCGCAGGCTTTCGCTCATTAGGGTCAGCTTAGACTGATAATCGCCGCTGACCGGAATGCATGTCGGATGAATCTGCGTGAAACATGGATTCGCAAACGACGCACCTTTCTTATAAGCACGCCAGATGGCCGTCGCATTACTCGCCTTTGCCATCGTCGAAAGATAAAACGTATTGCCGTAACCTCCGGTCGCAAGCACAACTGCATCAGCAACATATGATTCTATTACACCGGTATTCAGGTTTCGGCAGATGATACCGCGTGCCATTCATCAACGACAACCAGCTCCATCATTTCACGCCGGTCGAAGAATTTGACTTACTGGCGCCGATCTGACGGCTTAAAGCGGAATACGCACCAAGCAATAACTGCTGACCTGTTTGTCGCGTGCGTAAAATGTCCGCGATACTTGAGCACCTCCGAAAGAACGCATATCAAGATACCCGGCATAGTCGCGGGCAAACGGCACTCCCTGTGCAGTACATTGATACGATAATGCTTCCGCTCCTTCAGCAAGCCGGTACACGTTTGCTTCCGTGCACGGTAATCGCCGCCTTTTAATGTATCGTAAAACAAACGATAGACACTGTCTCCGTCATTTGCATAATTTTTCGGTGCATTGATACCACCCTGTGCTGCAATGCTATGCGCACGCCGCGGCGATTCATGATAGAGGAAATTGAAATTACTTTATAACCGAGTTCTGCTAAAGAAGCAGCTGCAGAAGCGCCGGCTAAACCCGTACCGACAACTTTTGATGCGTGGTT
>CAVYRP010000010.1:0-225858 GCA_963770945.1 uncultured Bacteroidota bacterium
CGTGGCCGCGGCGGCAATGCCTCCCATGCGAGGGGAAGCCGAGAAGAAGGCTGAGGCTATGGATGGGGTAGCGGGAACAGCCCCGATGGTCGAGCCGACGGTTCGAACGAAGTTCGCCGATACGGCCCTGTGGGTTGGCGCGCTAACGACCGAAAAAGACGGCACGGCCGAAGTCTCGCTCGACATGCCCGAGAACCTGACCACCTGGCGGATCAAGGTCTGGGGCATGGGCCACGGCACCAAGGTCGGCCAGGGCCAGACCGACGTCGTCACCCGCAAGGATCTCATCATCCGCATGGAAGCCCCGCGGTTCTTCGTGCAGACCGACGAAGTCGTGCTCTCGGCCATCGTGCATAATTATCTGAAGACGAAGAAGAATGTGCGAGTAGTGTTGGAACTGGACGGTGGCTGTCTTGAATCTCTTGATCACACTCGTTATGAAGCGCGTCGATGACAAGACATCGATCAAATCGATTGACGAGCAAGCCTGTCGAAGTCGAACCCAACGGCGAGACCCGCGTCGATTGGCGCGTCAAAGTGCTCGACGAAGGCGAGGCCGTCATCCGCATGAAGGCCCTGACCGACGAGGAATCGGACGCCATGGAGCAGAAGTTCCCCTGCTATATCCACGGCATGCTGAAGACGGATTCCTACTCCGGCGTGATTCGCCCCAAGGACGAAAGCGGCAAGTTCACCTTCAGCGTGCCGGAAGCAGCGGCAGGCCGAAGCAATCGCGGCTCGAAGTGCGCTATTCGCCCACGCTGGCCGGGGCGATGGTCGATGCCCTGCCTTACCTGGTCGATTACCCTTACGGCTGCACCGAGCAGACGCTCAACCGCTTCCTGCCGACCGTCATCACGCAAAAGGTCCTGCTGGACATGAAGCTCGACCTGAAGGACATCCAGGAAAAACGGACCAACCTCAACGCGCAGGAAATCGGCAGCGATGCACGGAGCGGGCGAAGCAGTGGAAGCGACTTCGACCGCAATCCGGTCTTCGACGAGGACGAAGTCCGCAAGCATGGTCAAGGAAGGCGTCGAGCGGCTCACGGAGATGCAGCTTTCCGACGGCGGCTGGGGCTGGTTCTCCGGCTGGGGCGAGCACTCCTCGCCGCACACCACGGCCTTCGTGGTCCACGGCCTGCAAATCGCCCAGCAAAACGACGTGGCCCTGGTGCCCGGCGTGTTGGAGCGCGGCGTCGAGTGGCTGAAACGCTACCAGGACGAGCAAGTTCAACTGCATCAAGAACGCGGCGATCAAGGACAAGCCCGCAAGGTCTGCGCTGGAAGGATTATGCCGACAATCTCGACGCGTTCGTCTACATGGTGCTGGTCGACGCCGGCGTGAAGAACGCCGACATGCTCGAGTTCCTCTACCGCGACCGCACGAAACTCTCCGTCTACGCGCATGGCCATGTACGGCATCGCCCTGGAAAAACAGGGCGAGAAGGAAAAGCTCGACATGATCATGCGCAACATCGGCCAGTACGTCCAGCAGGACGACGAGAACCAGACGGCCTGGCTCAGCCTGCCCGACGGCTATTGGTGGTACTGGTACGGCAGCGAGTACGAGGCCCACGCCTATTATCTCAAGCTGCTTGCCAGGACCGATCCCAAGGGCGAGTTGGCCGCGCGGCTCGTCAAGTATCTGTTGAACAATCGCAAGCACGCCACCTATTGGAACTCGACGCGCGACACGGCCTTGTGCATCGAGGCCATGGCCGACTTCATCCGCGCCAGCGGCGAGGACCGAGCCGGAATATGACCGTCGAGGTCTATTTCGACGGCAAGCTGCAAAAGGCCGTCGAAATCACGCCCAAGAACCTGTTCACCTTCGACAACAAGTTCGTGCTCGAAGGCGACGACGTCGCCACCGGGCAACACACAGGTCGAACTGAAGAAGAAAGGCACCGGCCCGCTGTACTTCAACGGCTACCTCACCAACTTCACCCTGGAAGACTTCATCACCAAGGCCGGACTGGAGATCAAGGTCAACCGCAAGTACTACAAGCTGGTCAAGGCCGACAAGTCGATCAAGGCCGCCGGCTCGCGCGGCCAGGCGGTCGATCAGAAGGTCGAGAAGTACGATCGCCAGGAATTGCCCAACCTGGTCGGAGGTCAAGAGCGGCGACCTGGTGGAGATCGAACTGGAGATCGACAGCAAGAACGACTACGAGTACCTGGTCTTCGAGGACATGAAGCCGGCCGGATTCGAGCCGGTCGATCTGCGCAGCGGCTACACGGGCAACGACCTGGGCGCCTACGTCGAGTTCCGCGACAACCGCGTGGTGTTCTTCGCCCGCACGTTGGCCCGCGGCAAGCACAGCGTCTCCTACCGCATGCGGGCCGAGATTCCCGGCAAGTTCAGCGCCCTGCCCACCCGCGCCTCGGCCATGTACGCCCCGGAGCTAAAGGGCAATTCGGATGAGTTGAAAATCGGGGGGAAGAGAGTTAGTGGAGGATACAGTCCTGTGCTATTTTGCACGTTGGAATTCATGCTAAGATTAATTATATGGCTACTCTTGAAAAAACGATGACGGCGGATCAATTATTTACGCTTGGCGATATCGGCCGTGCGAATTGATCCGAGGGGAGCTAATTAACATGACGCCGACGGGTTACGATCATGGCTGGATCTCCAGGAAATATTGTTCGGGCGTTACGCAATTTTGTGAAGAGTCGTGAGATTAGGGCGAGTGCTTTCCTCCGAGGTCGGATTTATTATCGCTCGCAGTCCTGATACGGTCCTTACGCCCGACGTGGCATTTGTCCGCGCTGACCGTGATCCGCCCGGTGGGCAAAAAAAATTCTTCCCAGGCCCACCGGATTTAGCCGTCGAGGTGCTCTCCCCGGATGATCGAGCAAGCGAAGTAAACTCCAAAGTGCAAGACTGGCTCGAAGCCGGCACGACCGTAGAAATGGTCGTCGATCCGCAAACCCAAACTGTAGCCGATTCATCGTCTACCGCCCGAAATGCAAGTCCTTAGCCATCGACGACACGCTCACCATTCCCGACTTGCTGCCGGAATTCTCGTTGCCCGTCAAAGAAATCTTCAGTTAAGAATATTTTGCAGGCACCTTATTTCCTGCGAGAATCGTCGGAGCGTCATCGATTCCGGAAAATTCAATGAGTTGTGGCTGGGATTACGCAGTCAAGGCAGCACGGGAAATGGCGCAAGCGGCTTCAATAAGCGGTCGGGATATTTTTGGTATTCATTCCCACCACTCGACCCATTGCTGCCATGTAATCTGGAACTCGCTGAACATTAGTTTGGAGCGATCCACCGCGGGCAGTACGGGCTGCAAGTTTCCGCCAAGGACTTGAGGAGTAATGATTATATTTTCTTTAAGATCGTATAATATCTCGGATTGAGGAGATCCTTCGCTACGCTCAGGATGACATTGCTGGAGAGATCCTTCGCTATGCTCAGGATGACGTTGAGAAAACCCTTCGCCATACTTAGGATGACATAGCGCGGTGTTGGGATAAATGATTATTCCCCGCTGGTTAATGCCGTATACAATTTCGAGGGGAGAAAAAGCGGCTTTGATTTGCTGCTCGACCAATTTTAGACCGGCGGACTTGTACAGGCCCAACAGAGCCGAAATAATCGCCTGCCGTTGGCAATCCGGCAATCGGCCGGTCCAGCCCGTCTCGGCGACATCGCCCACCAGCCAACCGCAGTGGATTTCCAAGGCTACTGACAGGGCCTCGTTTGCAGGAGTATCTTTTGTAAAGAAGATTTGTATTCGATTCGTGGCCAGGTGAATTTCCCGCGCCTTAACCGCGGCGGCGCCCTGCCACTTGCTTCCCGCAAGCAGGGCCAGGAATTCGCGCTCGATGTAGCGGCGGATCGTTAACTCGAAGCGCTCCAGAGCATGCAGATATTTTCGCACCGGGCGCCAGTTTCCGCTGCCCCTGGCCTTGCGTTCCGCATGCCGCAGTTTGGCGAATAGTTTAGGCAGTGTTCCCGAATGAAAACCCGGTTTTAGCAGGCGGAGCATGTTTTCGCCGTGCTTGCCGATAATCACCGGGCTTAGTCCTTTTTTGCGGTTTGCCGCGTACAGGCGCCAATTTTCCTTTAGTTCCCAGACCAGGAAGCCAAAGATGCCGGGAATGGCGATGATCACGGTCGGCACAGGGTCAAAGCCCAACCTTTTTCCATGCCCATTTTCGATTCAAAAATTGATGCCAGGTGAGGTATGAGCGGCACCAGAAGTTTGTGCGACACGGTAACAACCGGGAAGTGCTTGATGGGATTGATCTGCGGTTCGATGAGCAAGGAAACGCAAAAACGCAGGATATAAGCCACGAATGCCCAGATCGCCCCCAAGCCGGCTTTAAGGCACAAGGTCAGGGCGGTTTCACCGCTGCGGAATCGCAGCCACTCATCCACCCCGTACATCAGGCGTTCAACGGCCTCCAACACGCCGTTGAAGAAATCGATCACCAGCCAAAACAGCCCCATGAAAAAGCGAATTCCATAGCGATGCCAGGTTTGCACGGCCCAATCCACGGCCAATTCCTCGATGTTGCGCCCTATGCGCGAGTTAAGAAATAAATTGAAGGCCACGAAAATGTACGCCGCGCTGGTCAACGATACTTGCCAATCCACGCCTACCAGCGGAAACACCATCCAAGCCAGGAAAGTCCAGAACGCCGGTTTGATCAGAAACCGCAACGAGATCTTGAAAATCATGCTGCTTATGACCACTTGCACGATGCGCAATTGAACCATGTTCCAAAGCGGCGTGATAAAGTTTTTATTGGTGGAATGATATGCGTCTTTCAGAGATTGGCCCACGAACTTGCGAAACCATCCGATGTTGACCAGTCCGAAAATAAAAACGGCCAAAAGCACGATTGTGGAAAAATTCTCATAGTGGTTGATATCTTTACTGTATTTCAGAAAGAAACCGACAAGGTGATTGAGCCCCTTGTAAATCAAGTAGGATCCGCCGAAGGGCACCGCCAGGTTGAGCGTGAGGAACCGGCCGATTCGCGTGCCAAATCCCAGAGAACTAAGTTGCTGCAACCAGCGCAAATAGAACTCGGCCGGGCGATAAACCCCTTCGAGCAGTTCGGCCAGGCGGCGATCGGCCTTTAACAGCGGATCGCCGAAAACGAGCGTACCCGGACCGCCGATGTCGGGCAATTTCAAGGCGTTGCGCGAAAGCGCATCGCGCAGGTCTCCCATCGAAAGAAATCCCCGTTCCACAACCCTGTCCAGCAATTCTTCCACAATTTTTTTCTGCGCTACATGCTCGGGCAAATTGCGGGTGCAAGTCCCACCGTGTCCAATGCGCCCGCGATCTTCGGCCGGAATTTATCGCGCAACCGAGTTTCGACCCGATCAATAGCCGAGCGAATCAACGCGGCCAAATGCTTTCTTTGCGATTCCGCAAGCCGCACCGAGGCCAGCCGCCGTTGGGCGCTGTGCAAATGCTGCGAGGCGAGCACGTCGCGCTGGTTGGGCAGAGGCCGCTTGATAGGCCGCCGGCCGAAAGAAAATAACCAGCGGACCAAATCGATTTTGGAAATCTCCCGTTCGTAGTCTACGCAAACTTTCTGCAAATCGTATAGCAAACGGGCTTCAGAGGTCCAATATCTGTCGGCGGAAAGCAGCACCAGCCCTCGCAACGAATCGCGCCAGGGCTGCGGCCCCTCGCGAGAAAGCTGCAAAGCGGCTTGCAAGCGGCCTACCAGCCGATTCACATCATCCCTTACCGCTGTTTTGCAGCGATCGGCCTTATCCGGCGGCGCACAACGCAAAGCCTTGACGTGGCAAATGGCCCCTCCCACCACGTTCCCCAGCAATTCCGGGCGCCGCGCTTTGCGCATCAGCCTGCGGTATTTCGACTCTGAAGGCGGTTCCTTATTTTGCGGCGGCGGGGAAGGGGCATCTTCGCCGCTGCCTATCCATGCCCCCAAATCATCGCTGGCCGAACGGTCCACCGGGTCGGGCGCACAAACGGCCGTGCGGTAAGGTACAACCACTGGGCATCGACGTCCTGACTCAATATGGCCGCCACGCCGTCCAGGTCTTCCAAACATGGAAAATACCGCGGCAATGCATTCCAGGCGAAGTATCGCAATTCCCAAAAAACCGCGGCGAATTCTTCATAGATGCTCCGATCATCCCGAGGCGGCAACAAATATCCTTCCTGGCCCAGCACGGTGCGTATCTCGTCGAATTCCACTTCGCCGATCTCGCGAATCCGCTCGCGCAAAGCCGATGGATCAAGACTCTTATCGGCAACTGCGCTCCTGAACGGCCAGGTGCACTCGGGCATGAAATAAGAGCCTCCAGCAGCGAACCAGCGCATATTCGGCCGAAGTTTCCTGTAGTTTCCGCGGATTGGGCTGGGCAATGAGGATGACTTTATCGGGAAGAACCCGGGCATCAATGCCGATTTCGTCGGGTTCGACTATATTCAACAGCGACTGCCGATCGATGACGTAGCTCTTGCGATGCGGCACCCGGAACGCAAATCCCGTCAGGCCGCAATCTTGTTTAATGACCCGGCGTAGGATTCTGGGAAGGACGAGCCGCGCCCGGGGATCGGCCGTCCGAATTGCCCTTTGGAGCTCAGCCAATGTAATTCGGTCTACAACGGCATCGGCCTGAGAATCACGATTCAAGATTTGCTGGTATGAATCCATTCGCTAATCGTCGTCTTTTGTTATGAAGTCAAGGACATTCTTGAATTTCGTGTTTTTAAGATAAATCTATTTAGGCCCGGGTGATATCCATTTCGAGGCATGCCGGATAAAAGTTGTGAATCGGCTCTTTAAGATATACTATGTTCACATGTGCTTTAAGACGACTCTAAAAAATATCTGATGGATAATTCGCAATCAGCGATAATCATTGGACAAAATCTGCTGAATTCAAGTTGATTGATATATTACCAACTACCATCGTCTCTAACCCATCTCTGGAAAGGAGATATTGAATTCCCCCCCTAAAGGTGTTTGATTTTGCGCAAATCCTTTGGGAATTATAAGTTAAAGTAAATTCTTTGTGAATTTGAGCATAAAATGCTCTTTTTTCCTACCGGGCAAAACGTTAAACTCTCCCCGCTTTTGAGCCCCTCTACTCCATTGCCAAGGAAGGCAAAATGAAAACCGAGCAGGTCCGTAACGGTCGGCCCCGATTGTCGGTGGCTATTATCGTCCGCAATGAGCAGGAAGTCATTGCGGAAACACTGGAAAGTGTCCGGGCGATAGCCGACGAAATTATCGTTTGGGATTCCGGTTCTGAAGATGACACAATTACTTTGGCCCGAAAAAAGGGGGCAAAAGTATTTCAAGGTTTTTGGAAAAACGATTTTTCCGCCGCCCGAAACGCCTGCCTTTCGAAAGTTACCGCCGATTGGGTGCTCTGGCTTAATGCCGGAGAAAAACTGGGCGATCTGGGCGCGAAAAAACTTCGCGAGTTTATCGACTCTACCGCCGATCCGCAAAAAGTCTATTCAATTATGGTCGAGATACCACCGGCCGACAACTGCACCGCAGGCGAGCAAATCGCGCAGCCGCGCCTCCTGCCGGGCAAGGCAGACTTGAAATTTGAAGGCCGGGTCCGCGAAACCTTATATCCTTCCATACAGGCCGCCGGTTTGAAGATCGAGACAGCGCCGCTGCGAATTCTCCGCCATCCTCGTCAACATTCTCAAGATCGGAAGGCCCGGCTCGCCAATCGCAATCTAGGCCTGGTGGAACTGGAATTAATCGACAAAGAAAGGCCGAATTCTCGCCTCTTTTTGGCCCAAGGCGAAGCCTTTGTGAATTTGGGTAGTTATGACCGCGCCCGGGAATCATTCATCAAGGCGATTGAACTGGCCGATGCGGGATCCACGGAGATGTTGGAGGGTTATTACGGCCTGTTGACGGGATACAACGTCGAAGCGAATCTGCGTGACGCTCAGATGCGGGTGTGTTTGAACGCCTTGGAGGTTTTCCCCTTGGATGCCCAATTGCTTTTGGCCATTGGAAGCTATTTTCAAATGCACAATCGCCTCGACCTGGCTACGAAGGCCTTCGAGACGGCCGTCAAATTTGGCCAAATAAATTCGTCAACCTGGCATCTTTGCGAATTGCCGGAAGTGGCGGCATCATGCCTGTGCCTGGCCTTGCAATTGCAGGGTAAAGATGAGGATGCCGGCCGAACCCTGGAAGAAGCGTTGAATCGCCATCCCCAATCTGCCCGATTATTGCGTCTGGCCCTTGAATTGTACATAAAAAACGGCAATGCCGAGCAAGCCGTCGGAATAGCCCAGCGCAGCGAGATGGTTTCCAGCAAAGATGATCCGCTTAACCTGGCCATTCGCGGCGCATGTAAGGCGGCAAAACACGAATGGACGCCTGCCCTGGCTTATCTGCAAAGCGCATATTTGATGGGTTGCCACAGCGCTTTGTGTCTGCGCTGGCTGGCAGTCACGTTGCTTTCCAACGGTCAAGCCCAAGCCGCCAGGCCAGTGCTCGACGAGTGGCAAAAATTGGAACCGGCGAATCCCGAACTTCTGGCGTATATCGCGGCATTGCGGGAGACACAAAATACCAATTGCATTCAAGAGGAAGATGAGGAAGATAAAGAAGTCGGGAATGTGAAAACCGGCGTTCGACAGTATCGTGTCGATTCGGGCAGCTCGATCGCTGAAGTAAATTCCATCAAAATCCCCTTTGTACAACACGTCGCATCCTCGGAAATGTCGATTACAGAAGATACGTAACATATTGCATTGCAAGATGTTGCGTCGATTGTTGTATCTACCCCAATGCAATCGCCTATTCGCACTGATTCGCCCCCCTTTAATGGTGGATGGCTATTCTTCGTATCACAGGCATTTGATTTTTCTTCGCCAATGATTAATGATGTAGTGTTTGGGAGTTGACAGATCGGCGGATGTAATTGACAATTCGACACGCGCTCCGTTTTATTCATCAATAATCGTTTTGGTCCTAGAGTCGCCGGATGTCGACATGTACCGGAGCTCTCCTACCCATTGAGGATTTTGCCCATGACTCACGAAATCGATTCCACGCAGCAGTCCTGGATCGACGCACCAGGCGCTTGGACACAGCAAGCCGAGCCCATAAATAACCTGTGCGTTGCACAGGCCGCTGAAGACGAGGACTTGGACGACTTTGACGACGACGATTTCGACGACGATTTTGACGATGACTTTGAAGAGGATTTCGACGACGATTTTGAAGAAGAATTCGATGATGACGACGAGCTGGACGATGAAGACTTCGAGGAAGAAGATTCCGATTCAGACGAAGATCTGGGCGGAGAAAAGTTATAAAAACGTAAAATCACGACCGGCGGTCGCAAGTTTTTCCGGCCGCCGGTCGCGACTCTTCCGGCAACAACTTATCGCGTTATATATACGTTTTAAGGCCACGCTGAACCGGGGCAACAAGCAGTAAATCTCATGCAGGAATTAACTGAACAACTCGCTCAGGCCGCCGAGGTAATCCGCTCCCAATGGAAAGGCACGCCCCGAGTGGGAATCATCTTGGGCACCGGTTTGGGAAGCATCGCCGGGCAGATCCAGACCGAAGCCAAAATCGATTATTCGACGATTCCCCACTTTCCCCGCTCCACGACCGTCGGCCACGCCGGCCAACTGGTCTGCGGCCGGCTGCAGGGCGTGCCGGTGGTGGCCATGGAAGGCCGCTTCCACGCCTACGAAGGCTATTCACATCGGCAGATCACCTTTCCCGTCCGCGTGATGAGGGCCCTGGGGGCGGAACTGCTGATCGTCTCGAACGCCTGCGGCGGCATGAATCCGCAATACGGCCTGGGCGATATCATGGTCATCGAGGACCACATCAACCTGATGAACGGCAATCCGCTGATCGGCGTGAACGACGACGCGCTCGGCCCGCGTTTCCCCGACATGAGCCGCCCCTACGATCCGGAACTGATCGACCGGGCCCTGGAAATCGCCCGGCGGGAGAATTTCGTCGCCCACAAGGGCGTCTACGTCGCCGTGACCGGCCCGAACCTGGAAACCCGGGCCGAATACCGCTTCCTGCGCACCATCGGCGCCGACGTGGTGGGCATGTCAACCGTGCCGGAGGTCTTCGTGGCCGTCCACGGCGGGATGCGCGTTCTGGGTCTTTCGATCGTTACCGACATGTGCTTGCCCGACGCACTAAAACCCGCCAAGATCGAGGAAATCATCAAGATTGCCGCGGAAGCAGAACCCAAACTCAGGGCAATCGTCTTGGGAATTCTCGCCCATGAGGCTACAAACGCCAAATAGGTCGTATACACCCCCCGATTGAAAAACTCAGTCAGGCATGGTCTATTTGTAGTTTTCAAAAGCTTATGCCGAAAGATAAACGCTTGAGGCTGAAAGCTGATTACTGATTGCTGACAGCCCAAGACCATTATTTATCCCATGTTCCAACCCGTAACCAGTTCCGTTTCCTTTCCCAAGCTCGAAGAAAAAATCATCCAATTCTGGAAAGAGCGGGGGATTTACGAAAAATCGCTGGCCGTCCGAGAGCCGGCGCACGCCGTTCGTCTTCTACGAAGGCCCGCCCACGGCCAATGGACTGCCCCATCCGGGCCACTGCCTGACCCGGGCGATCAAGGATCTTTTTCCCCGCTATAAGACCATGCGCGGATACCTCTGCCAGCGCAAGGCCGGCTGGGATACGCACGGTCTGCCCGTCGAGGTCGAGGTCTGCAAGGAACTGGGCATCCATTCCAAGGAGGAAATCGAGGCCTACGGCGTCGAGCCGTTCATCCGCAAGTGCGTCGAAAGCGTCTTCCGCTACACCCAGCAGTGGGAGCAACTGACCGAGCGGCTCGGCTTCTGGATTCACCTCGACGAGGCCTACGTCACCTTCCATCAAAGCTACGTCGAAAGCGTGTGGTGGGCGCTGAAAAACCTCTTCGACCGCGGCCTGCTCTACCAGGGCCACAAAATCGTCTGGTGGTGGGCCCAAGGCGGCACGGCCCTGAGTTCCGGCGAAGTCGGCCAAGGCTATCGCGAAGTGGCCGATCCGAGCGTGTTCGTGCGGTTTCCGCTTGGTGTCGCCGCTCTGCCGCTTTGGGAGAGGGCCAGGGTGAGGGCGTTGTCGCGACGCCGACCTGCTCGTCTGGACCACCACTCCCTGGACGCTGCCCAGCAACCAGTTCGCCGCCGTCAAACCCGACTTGGAATACTGCCGTTGTCAGCGTCGAAGGCGAGTCGCGAAAGCTGATTCTGGCCTCGGCCTTGGTCGAAACCATCGCCGCGAAGGTCGGCAAGGAGTTTACAGTCGATGTCCACCATGCCGGGCGAAAAACTGATCGGCCTGCGCTATCGTGCCTCCGTTCGATTACTACTACAAAACTCAGGCCGAAAAGCAAGGGAAAACTCCGCGACGGCGGCACACAACATCTCGCCTGGCGCGTCGTGCCGGCCGATTTCGTCACCGTCGACACCGGCACGGGCATCGTCCATCAAGCCCCGGCTTTCGGCGAGGTCGATTTCGATCTTGCTCCAAGCCGAGCAAGCCCGATTCGTCGATGGCGAAGGCCCGCCGCTGATCTGCTCCGTCGCCCCCGACGGCACATTCACCGCCGAAACGCCCGACTATCAAAGGCCGCTGGGTCAAAGACTGCGACCGCGACATCATCCGCCAACTGAAGGCCGAGGGCCTGCTCTTCCATCAGGAGCAATACCTCCACGACTATCCGTTCTGCTGGCGGGCCGAAGAAGATCCGCTGATCCAGTATCCGCGCAAAAGTTGGTTCATCCGCACGACGGCCTTCAAGGAGAAGATGCTGGCCAACAACAGCCGCATCAACTGGCTGCCGGAACACATCCGCGACGGGCGTTTCGGCAATTTTTTGGAAACCAACGTCGATTGGGCCCTTTCCCGCGAGCGCTACTGGGGCACGCCGCTGCCGATTTGGGTCTGCGAAAAGACCGGCTACACCGAGGCCGTCGGCAGCTACGCCGAACTGCTCGCCAAGCCGGGCGTGCACGGGCACCGAAGTTTGGGAAAAGGCCAAGACAGGAGAATCCCGATCTGCCCGACGATCTGAAGGTCCACAAGCCGTACATCGACGCGATCACCTACGATTCGCCCAAGGCCCCGGGCGCGCGGATGCGCCGCGTGCCCGAGGTGATCGACTGCTGGTTCGACTCCGGCGCGATGCCGTTCGCCCAGTGGGGATATCCGCACCAGCCGGGCTCGGCGGAGCGATTCCGCGGCCAGTTCCCCGCCGACTTCATCAGCGAGGCGCTCGACCAGACCCGCGGCTGGTTTTACAGTCTGTTGGCGATCAGCACGCTGTTGTTTGGCGAAGAAGACGAAGCAGCAAGACTCGATGCCGATTCACCTCGACCACTGCCCACTTCTCCCGTCCCCCGTCCCTCACCCCTCGTCCCTCGACTATCCCCATCCTTTCCGCAACTGCATCGTGCTCGGGCTGATGCTCGGCGAAGACGGCGGCAAGATGTCGAAGAGCAAGCGGAACTACCGCGAGCCGAACGAAATTTTCGACCGCTACGGGGCCGACGCCCTGCGGTGGTACTTCTTCGCCAACCAGCCGCCGTGGACCTCGATCCGCTACAGCGAGCAGGCCATCAAGGACTGCATTCCCGAGTTCCTGCTGCGGCTGTGGAACGTCTACAGTTTCTTCGTGATCTACGCGAACATCGACGGGTTCGATCCGGCGGCGCGAGATCGCCGGCGCCGGCCGGCCAGCTTGACCGCCGACGTGCTGGCCGACGGCCAAGAGTTATCGGCCCGTCGACGAGCGGTCGGAGCTGGACCGCTGGATCCTGAGCGAGCTGAATCGCACGGCCGCCGCGGTGGTCGAGCGGATGGACGCCTACGACAACTTCGGCGCCTGCAGCGGCTTGACCGAGTTCGTCGATGCCTTGAGCAACTGGTACGTCCGCCGCAGCCGCGACCGGTTTTGGAGCAGCGAGCAATCGGCCGACAAGGCCGACGCCTACTGGACGCTCTACGAGTGCCTGCTGACGACCTGCAAGCTGATCGCCCCGTTCGTGCCGTTTCTGGCCGAGGCAATGTGGCAGAATCTGGCCGTGGCGGCGTTTTCCGGCAAACCGGCCGAGACGGCTGCAGCAGCCGTCGCGAAAGCGTGCATCTGTGCGATTATCCGACCGGCGATCCGGCGGCGGTCGACGAGGCGCTTTCCGAGCGGATGGCCCTGGCCCGCGAGATCGTTTCGCTGGGCCGCAGCGCGCGGATGGGCGCGAAGCTCAAGGTCCGCCAGCCGCTCGCGCAGGTCGAAGTGGTGCTGGCCGACAACGACGCATCAGGCGTGGCTCGAAGAGCACGCCGCGCTTGATCTGCGACGAATTGAACGTCAAGCGGGTGGAGTTCACCGCAAAGGCCGACCAGTACATCACCTACACGATGCTGCCCGATCTGAAGCGGCTTGGCCCGCGGCTGGGCAAACGGCTGCCGGCGCTGTGAAAAAGCTGCTGGCCGAGGCCGACGGCGGCCGGTTGCTGGCCGAATTGGAGTCGCAGGGCAAGATCACGCTGACGCTGCCCGACGGGCCGATCGCGCTCGACGCCGACGACATCCAAGTCCGTCTCCAGGCCAAGGAAGGCTGGGCGGCCGCCCAAGGCACGCATGTGCGTCGTGGTGCTGTCCACGGAGTTGACGCCGGAGTTGATCGCCGAAGGCCTCGCCCGCGAGTTGGTCCGCGACGATCCAGGACCGCCGCAAGGAGATGGGCTGCGAGTTCACCGATCGGATCGTGGTCGGCATCGTCACCGATTCCGCCGAGCTTATCGAAGCCGTCGAGCAGTTCCGCGAGTATATCCAAGGCGAGACGCTGGCCGTGGAAATCGGTTTTGGCCCGCTGCCCGGCGTCGAAGCCGTGGAGGTCAAAGTCGGCGATTACCGCGCAATGCTGTATGTAAAAAAAGCGTAAATGAATTTCTTACATTAATGAATTGGGAGTTTTATCATGTCCACGCCGAATTCTCGACAATTCAAAATCGCAGTGTTGATTTCCGGCGGGGGCACGACGCTGAAAAATCTGATCGAGAAGATCGCCGCCGGCAGGCTGCCTGTGGCAATTCGCCTGGTGATTTCCAGCAATCCGAAGGCCGGCGGGCTGAAGTTCGCCCGCGAGGCGGACATCCCCAGCCTGGTCATCGAACAGAAGAATTTTCCCGATCAAGACGCCTTCAGCCGCGAGATTTTCGGCCGTTGCCGCGCCGCCGTCGCAGACCTGGTCGTAATGGGCGGATTCCTCAAGCGGTTCACGATCCCCGACAGATTTCGCCAATCGCGTGGTCAACATCCACCCGGCGCTGATCCCGGCCTTTTGCGGCAAGGGATTTTACGGCCATCGCGTCCACGAGGCCGTGCTGGAATACGGCGTGAAACTGAGCGGCTGCACGGTCCATTTCGCCGACAATCAATACGACCACGGACCGGTGATTTTGCAGAAGGCCGTGCCGGTGCTCGACGACGACACGCCCGAGACGCTTGCCGCCCGCGTGTTCGAGGCCGAGTGCGAGGCCTATCCCGAGGCGCTGCAACTGATCGCCGAAGGTCGAGTCCGGATCGAATCCCGCCGCGTGCGAATACTGCCGCCAGGATAGCCATGTGGCACTGGCATCTTGCCAGTGCTGGAAAAGACACGGGCAAGATGCCCGTGCCACTCAATCCATGCCCGTGTCAACCAATCGATTTCTTTTCTCGCATTTCAACGATTATTCTCGCGAACATCGCTGCTTGCTGGTCGCTGCTGATAAGAATTCAGCCAATCTTCAATTTGTTTGGCCAGGGCCGGTTGTTTTTGAGCACGGGCAAGATCCAAGGCTTTTTGGGCCGTGGCTATGGCATCTCGCGGTTTGATTCATATTGGCATAAGCCAACGCCATCAGGTTATATGCGCCGATGTAATCGGGCTTGATCTGCAAGGCCTGTTTGAAGTGATCGATTGCCTCCTGGTGCCGGCCTGATAGCATCAAGGCATTGCCCAGGTTTTTGTGAGTCTCAGGGTCGTTGGGATTTTTCCGCAGGGCCTGCTGAAAGCTTTCGATGGCCTCGGTCAAGCGGCCTGTTTGAGCCAGGGCGATGCCTAGAATGGCGTAGGCCTCGGCGCGCTGCGGCTGCAATCGCAGGACTTGTCTGAAATGTTCAACCGCATCCTCAGGCCGCCCTTTTTGCAGCAATATATTGCCCAGATTCAAGTGCGCCTGGGCTGAGGCGGGATTAATGGCCAGGGCTTTTTCAAATTGCTCAATTGCTTCTTCAGGACGTTTAAGTTGAGCGAATGCGTTGCCCAAGCTGTTGTGGACCTCGGCATGGCCGGGCTTTAGCCGCAGGAATTCCTGAAAATGTCCGACCGCCTCTTCAGCCCGGCCCGTTTTGACCAATGTATTGCCCAGGCCGTAATGGGCCATGACAAAGTCGGGTTCTAACCTAATGGCTTGCTTGTAATGTTCAACGGCGTCCTGCGGTCGGTTCGTATTGACCAATGCATTGGCATAATTGTATTGGGCCATAATGCAGTCCGGATTTTTTTCCAGAGTCGCCTGATATAGTGTCATCGCGTCGCGGTAAAGCCGCGTTTTGTCGCATTCGTTAAGGACACAAACGCGATTACAACCCCGACGGCGGTGGCTATTGCCGCCAGTCGCATTGCTCCGCTGGAGCGACCGAAGCCATACGCTCCAAACCGCCGAGGCAAATGCAATCACTGCGATGATGGCAATATGCTGATAGCGGTCGGCCACCAGCGAGTATTGCATGAAGGCCACGTCGGTAAATCCCATCACAGGCACAAGCGACACGCAAAAAATTCCCCAGGCAAACAACACGTCCCTGCTCCATTCCTTTCTATACCACCAAAGAACCGCCGTCAGGGCAATGGCCGCCAATAGCGGCAGCCACCATCGAATAGTGCCGGAATTGATGTTCCATTGGTGATAGACAAAGGCCAGATCGACCGGCAAAAGCGCCTTGTAAAGGTAAAACCACACCACACCGCCGGCCCCAAGCAGACGATCGGTGAAGCCAATCGCCCGAACCACTTTTTCCGTGGCATGGGTTTGAAATTCCACATTCACCGCCGCAAGTATCGCGGCAATAGCAAAAAATGGCGCGATTCGCGCCACATCCCGCCATGTCACAGGCCGCAACCACCAGACGATCCCCAAGAGCAGCACCGGCAACATCGCCACCGATCCCTTGCTGAGCATGGCCAACAAAAATGCGCCCAGGCTCAACCAGTACCAAATATGAAAGGATGAAGGATGAAGGATGAAGGATGAAAAACTGAGCATCGGATGGTGGATGGCAGGCGGTTTAGCCGCGAGCCGAAGGCGAGCGAGTTCGAGGAATTTCACATACCACAAAATCGACAACAGGAAAAACAGCATCGCCATCGTGTTTTTTCGTTGCGCGATCCAGGCCACCGACTCTACATTCACCGGATGCACGGCAAAGATCACAGCCGCCAAAAACGCCCCGGGAACGGACAACTTCCTTAAGATTATCCAAACCAGCAATGATTCCAGGACGTGCAAAATCAGGTTTGTGACATGGTAGCCGGTGGAATTCAGCTCCCACAACCGCCACTCGATCCAGAATGAAGTATTTGTCGCCGGCCAGAAGTCTATTGCCTGGGCGGTGCACCAAATTCGCTGCAAACCATCCGGGGCCTTGATAAGAGCGTTGTCGACCAGCAGGAGATAATCGTCCCAGATAAAGCCGCCATTAATGGAAGGATAGTAAGCGACTAGGGCAATTACGACAATCAGCCCCAATCCGACCAGCATGCCCAAGGGGACTGCCGTTGTAAGAAAAGTCCCCGACTGGTCCGGTATTGCGCGTTCATTCAAAGATTTTTTTCGCTTGGACATTAGCGGGCAATCCGAAGCCGATAATCAAGGGTACAACGAATCTATTCTACATCCAGTTTGCGGCGGTTTAAAGAGAACGAGCAACCATTTGTGGCGATAATGTAGCAGGCACACTCCGTGTGCCGTTGGGGTATTTCCGATTTAACTCATCCATCGAGCAGACGGCACACGACGTGTGCCTGCTACATTCTACCAACCCAGACGGATGCCGCAGTCTTCGATGTGGTAAGGGATGATTTCGTCGGAGCATGCCCTGCCGCGATGTTTAACGATGTACATAGCGCGCAGGAATTTGTCGCCTTCGCGAACCTTGCCCATGGCTATCACCGTGTTGGCGTTGGAAAGCACGTCGCCCTCGTCCAAAGGGCGTTCGATCAGGGCGTCCAGACTGCTTTCGCGCGACGTGCACAACAACAGGCAACCAATGCGGGCCGGGTCGTAAGCGTGCCGGGCGATTGTTTCCGCGTTGGCCCTGTAGCGCTCGCGGAATAGATCGCGAGCCACCCATTCCGCGTCTTTGCGGAGAATTTGGTGGTAAATGTACTCGAAGAGTTCGAACTGGATCGATTCGCTGGGGCGATCGACCGGTTCGATGCCGTCGACCACTGCCCGCCGCGCGCCTTGCACGAAATTGCCGTAAAAAAACGCGATGGTGGCCGACAGCCGCCGGCACAATTCGGCCTGCCAATCGTGCCAGGCCTCGAACTCCAAGTCCGCCCTTGTTACCCGGCGCCCTTGCCGGTCGAAAACGTGGATATAATCGCCGCCGGGGTAAAGGCGATTGAAAAAATCATCCAGTTCATAATGCTTATCGGCCTCGACCGCATTTAAGATCCATCCGAACATGCGTTGGGCGTAAGCGGCATGATTCTGCGAGTCGCCCCGCGAGCACATATCGAAAACTATCCCGCGCCGGCCCTCTTGATTCAAGCCGGCCTGGGCGAAATGCAGGCCGAACTGGGTTTTGCCGATGCCGGTTGCCCCTATCAAGGCCGTTAGCGCGCCGGGCATCAAGCCGCCGTCCAAAAGCGAGTCAAGTCCCTCGATGCCGGTAGAAAGTCTTTGCGGAGTTCCTGAAATATTGCTGTCGGACATACTTGCCAGGATCTCGCTTTTTAAGCCAAATCGCGATCTTCAAACAACAGCAGGGCCACCAGCATCGCCAAACCGCTGTAGAGCAGGCAATAGATTCCGGCCAGGCCCAGATACGTCAAGGGCACATTCTGACCGGTGGCAATGGCCGTGTACATGTTGAAATGTTCCAATACGGGCAGCACGGCCGCAAGAAGCCCGGCAATAAATCCGACTTGTTCGATTTGCCCCAACGCCGAATTGGCCAACATAGGCACGAGGTGTCCCAACACGTATATGGCCGCGCAGATAATCAGATTGGCCATCATCGGCAGTCGCGTGGAAATTGCCACGCTTATTGCCGTAAGCACGGTGGTTTCCATAAACGCCAGGGCCAGACCCGGGGCAATCTGCTGCATTTCTTCCCGGCATTCCTGCCATGTAGGTTCGGTCTTGGAAGTTTCCCGGGCGTCGTATACGACTTTGAACGAAACGCTGGCCAGGAAGATGGCCCCAAAAACGATAAACAGGATTATCACCGGTCCCAAAATCCCCAGGAATTTTCCCAAAATGAATTGCCGCCTGCCGATGGGCTTGGACAACACCGTCAAGGCGGTGCGACCTTCGATCTCGTCGGCAATCGAAACGCTGGCTGTCCACAGTGCCAGGATCGCGGTCAGAATCATGATCAACGTCAGGCTCGTGTCCTTGAGCATTTTGATATCTTCCCCAAATGTGTTGTAAGGGATGAAGGGGAAGAAGATCAGGCCGAAAATGCCCAGGGCCAGGATTACGTAAAACAGCGGTTGCGCAGTGGCTTCTTTTGCCGTGGTTCGAGCGATGGCGCATACCTTGGGAGCGAACCAATTCAGCAGTGCAATAAGACCGGCAAAAATGGCCAGGGCTATGATCACCCCCAAGCCGACCAGCCAAAGCGGCTTCAGCCATGTCGATGCCACGCCAAATAGAACAAGATTGTTAATATTTAATCCCATAAGTTCCTGTTAAAAAATCGCTATTCGTGGTTTGAATCTCATATTCCCATCCGCATGCCGCGGCAGTGGTTGGGAGTGGGCTAGGGTGATGACAAATAATACATATCTACCAGTCTATCACATCTAATATACGATCTGGAGTTTTATTATACTATGGTTTCTCCGCCCTGGCCTTATTCTTTTTTACGTTCCCACTAACCTCTATAGTTCGTTTTTAAGATGTTTAAAAGCGAATTTCGAACCCCTGGAATCGCCCGTTTGCCGGACGCACGGTAACTTGGGCATCGTGAATATAGGTTCCCATATCGGCTTGCAGTTCATCGATAAACGCCTGTATTTCATTCGAGTCGCCTTCCACTACCAAATTTACCCGGCCATCGGGCAGGTTCTGTACGAATCCGGTTACTCGATGTGCGGCGGCAATGGCCCGGGCTGTATATCTAAAGCCGACACCCTGCACCCTACCCGAGTAGTAGATTTCGCGCTGTTCAATCTCTTTACCCGCCATTGCCGGCGAACCTCCCAAACTCACAAATATAGGGCATGAAGTAAGTAAATTCTAGAGGCATGTTGGGGCAAGCCGGGGATGTTGAGGCGGAGATACTCTACTGCCTTGGTGGGGGGTAGAATAGCGGTCTCATCTAACGCGGCCTTGAGCCAGAGCAACCAATGGTCGCAGCTTTACACACTTGCGCTGTTTTGCCCATTTTCTCTTGACCTGCCCAATCCGAATCCATACCCTTTGGCCGCTATGAGGTTACATAAAATCCTATCGCTGATAATCTCCATCTTGTTAGTTGGCCTGGCAACAGTTTCACAGGCCCAAGGACCGGAAGGGACAAATGAGCAACAGTTGTTGTTGCTGCATAATGGGCAGGCGTTGGAAGGCCGAATCAGTCGATCAGGCGATCTGTATCGCGTCGTTTTTCCCGACGGCGAAATCCGCGTTAAAGCGGCCGATGTGGAATTGCTTTGCAAGGATTTTGAAGAAGCATATCAACGAAGGCGAGCGGCCGTTTCTGTGGGCAGCCTCCGCGATCACCTGGACCTTGCCCAGTGGTGCGAGCAGCACAAGCTTTATGACCACGCCGCGGCCGAACTGGCCGATGCCGCAGCCGTAGCCCCGGGAAATCCAATGGTCGGCTTTATGCAGCGGCGACTGCAAATTACTACCGTGCCTCAACCGGATCGGCCCAAGGCCGAAACGGCTGCAGAAAACTCCTTACCGAACGACGAACTGGACCGCATGATCCGCGGATTGCCCCACAAAGCAGTAGAAAATTTCACGCAATCGGTGCAGCCTTTGCTTATGAACAACTGCACGGCGGCAAACTGTCATGGTCCGCAATCGGCGACTAGCCTGCGCTTGCAGCGAGTCCCCTTGGATCGACCTGCCGGACGAAGGATGACGCAGCGCAACATTTACACCGTTCTGCGTTACGTCGACCGCGATAATCCTTTGGCCAGCCGGTTACTGACCATTCCAACCGCCCCTCATGGCACAGCCAAGACGCCCGTCTTCACCGAGCACCAGGTTTTGCAGTATAAACGCCTGGTCGATTGGGTATTGCAACTCGGTCCGGCAGCCAATCCCGAATCGCCGGCAACAATTCCCAGCATCGAGCCGATGCTCGCGGATACCTTAAGCGACGCCGCATCTCCGGCGACGCCCCGCGCATACTGTCAAAGGATTCCAGGAAAGCCCAGCCGTTGCCGTCCGCTGCACATTCTGCCGCCAATGCAGGCCTGTCGATCGGCGCGGATGTGACTGCCGGCTTGTCCGGCAGTGTTCGCGTGGGCAAGCCGACAATACTGCCTGATCGCGCGGCTGCCCAGGCGACGTATCTGGCTCCCGCGACAAAATCGGATGAGGTAGATGCTTTATTAAACGCCGAATCCAATGGGCCGAAGATCAAACGCGGGGCCGCTCCGCCGGAATTTACGCCTAAAGACTCCTTTGATCCGGAGATCTTCAACCGGCGTTATATCAAGCAGGCGGCAACGGATGGTTCCCCAGCGGCGGATAAATCTCCGGGCGGAAAATAATTGCATGGCGTAGAGTGTATACTTGCACGCACCATACTTAACTTTTGCGTTCCGCGCTGCATTCGATCAGCGAATCGGCGAATTCTTTTTTCAAGGCGGCCAGGGCCTTGGGGCCCTGGCCGCCGTCGACGACGACGTTGACGCGGACTTCGCTGGTGCTGATCATCTCGACGTTGATTCCCGCCGCGGCCAGCGACTGGAACATGCGGGTGGCCACGCCGGTGTGGCTCTTCATGCCGACGCCGAAGACCGAGAGCTTGGCCACTTCGGCGCAGTGCGTCGGCGGGGGGCAGCCAAGCAGTTTGGCCAGGTCGCCGGCGACGCTCAAGGCCTTTTCCAAGTCTTTCTGGGCACGGTGACGGAGATATTGGCCCGGTTCTCGCGGCCGATGCTCTGCACGATCATGTCGACCACGACGCCCGCCTCGGCCAGTTCGTCGAAGGTCTGGGCGGCCAGCCCGGGCATGTCGGGCAGGCCGACGAACGTGACCCGCGCCTGCGATTCGTCCAAGGTCGATTTCCTCGATGATCAGTTTTTCCATGCGCTCCAGGCGGGCGACGTGTTCCAATTGCCTGACCAGTTCGGCGGTGTCGGTCATGCGATGCGCAGCGAATGGCGCCCGGCCGTGCGGCTGCCGCTTCGGGCGGCACGTTGCAGTTGGAACGCCTCGTGCACCGTGCGCAGGGCCTCCTGGGCGAATTCCCGGGCGACGAGCACCGAGATCTTGATCTCGCTGGTGGTGATCATCTGGATGTTGATGCCCTTTTCGGCCAGGGCGCGGAACATCGTGCCGGCCACGCCCGGTCTGCGTGGCCATGCCCAGCCCGACCACCGAGATCTTCGCCACGTCGTCGTCGCAGTTGTAGCCCTCGGCGCCCAGTTCCTTGACGGCCTCTTCGACGGCCTTGAGCGTGGCCGGCAGATCGTCGCGGACGACGGTGAACGAGATGTCGGCCCGCCCGTCGGCCGCCTTCGTTCTGCACGATCATGTCCATGGCGATGTTCTTGGCGGCGATCTTCGAGAAGATGCGCCAGCGCCGCGCCCGGGCCGGTCGGGCACGCCGCAGGACCGTGACGCGGGCCTCGTCCTTGGCCACCGCCGCCCCGCAGACCGGCCGTGTTCGGCGCTTCCGGCTCGGCGACGATCATCGTGCCCGGCTTGTCGCTGAAACTGCTGCGCACGTGGACCGGCACGCCGAACTTCTTGGCGAACTCGATCGAGCGGTTGTGCATCACGCCCGCCCCGGCCTGGCCAGTTCGAGCATCTCGTCGTAGCTGATCTGCCCGACCCGCCGGGCCTCGGGCACGACCCGCGGATCGGTCGTGTAGACGCCGTCGACGTCGGTGTAGATCTCGCAGGCGTCGGCGCCGAGCACCGCGGCCAGGGCCACGGCCGTGGTGTCGCTGCCGCCGCGGCCCAGCGTGGTGATGTTGAACGCCTCGTCGATCCCCTGGAAGCCGGCCGCGATGACGATCTTGCCCTCGTCCAGCGCCTTGCGGATCCGCTCGGTCGAGATCGAGCGGATGCGGGCCTTGGTGTGCGTGCTGTCGGTGATGATGCCGATCTGGGCGCCCGGTCAGGCTGATCGCCTCGTGCCCCAGCGAATGGATGGCCATCGCCATCAGGGCCACGCTCACCTGCTCGCCGGTCGAGAGCAGCATGTCCATTTCCCGGGCCGGCGGCTCGTCGGTGATCTGCTTGGCCAGGTCGATCAGCACGTCGGTGTTCTTGCCCATGGCGCTGACGACCATCACCACCTGGTTGCCTTCCTTTTCGGCGCGGATCGCCTTCCGCGCCGCGGCCAGGATCTTCTTGCTGTCGGCCACGCTGGTGCCGCCGAATTTCTGGACGATGATGGACATGGGAAGGCATTCGGGGTTAGGGACGAATGCGTCCAGCTGTGATGAAAGAGATCGTCTGCAATAACCGTGAACGCAGTTGTTGCCATCATGCATCCTGGTTTTACTCCAGGAAATACCGCATCAGCTTCCAGCCTTCGTCGAAGACCAGGCGCGAGTCGTCGGCGGTCGGATCGTCGTAGGTCGGTCGACGGCGTCGGCCGCGACGCCGGTGCCGGCCATGGCAAACGGCACGTAGCCGTGGCTGTGGGTCTTGGTCCGCAGCGGCGTGGGATGGTCGGGCGTGACCAGGATGCGATAGTCGCCGTAGGTCTTTCAGCGCCTCGTGCACCGGGCCGACGATGTGCCGGTCGATCTCTTCCAGGGCCTTGATCTTGGCCGCCGCGTCGCCTTCGTGCGAGGCTTCGTCGGTCGCTTCGACGTGCACGCACACCAGGTCGACGTCCTTCAGGGCCTCGACGGCGTAGCGGCCCTTGGCGGCGTAGTCGGTGTCGAGGTAGCCGGTCGCCCCGGGCACTTCGATCCGCCGCCAGCCGATCAGCGCGGCCAGGCCGCGCAGCAGATCGACGGCCGTGATCATCGCCCCTTGCTTGCCGTACAGCTCGGCAAACGGCGGCAATCGGGGCGTGCTGCCCAGGCCCCACAGCCAGATGTTCGTGGCCGGCGGCTTGCCCGCTGCCGCCGGGCGACATTGACCGGATGTTCGGCGAAGATCGCGTCGCTTTCGCGCCATCAGTTGATTCAACAGATCGCTGCCCGGCCCGCGCGGATAGTCGTCCAGCACCGATTTGTCGGTCAGATCGTGCGGCGGCGTGGTCCGCGTGTCGGGCGAAAACGGGGCGGCCGGCCCGCGCCGCGATAGACCAGCAGATTGCGATAACTCACGCCCGGGATAAAACTGCCAGCGCTCGCCGCCCAGCTTCTCCTGAGCGCGTCTCAATCAGTTCGGCGGCCTCGGCGATCGAAATGTGGCCGGCGGTGAACGATCGCATCACCTGGTCTTCGATCGTCACCAGGTTGCAGCGGATGGCCCAATCGTCCGGCC
The DNA here is from genome assembly GCA_963770945.1 of uncultured Bacteroidota bacterium. GTDB lineage: Bacteria > Bacteroidota > Ignavibacteria > UBA10030 > UBA10030 > Fen-1298. Next base: position 23,886 of record CAVYRP010000010.1, read on the forward strand.
CCAGTTCGATGCCCTGCGCGGCGGCTTCCAACGGCGCCCGGCCGGTGAAGTGCTCCATCGGGTTGTAGCCCAGGAGGCTCAGATTGGCCACATCCGAGCCGGCGGGCAGTCCTGGGGCGTGTGGTTCGCCCGGCCCACCACGCCGGCCGCCGCCACGGCGTCCATCGCCGGAATGTCGGCCGCCTCAAGCGGCGTCTTGCCGCCAAGCGACTCTTGCGGCTCGTCGGCACATCCGTCGGGAATGATGATCGCGTATTTCATTGAGGTCAGTTTAGGGTTCAGGGTTCAGAATTTCTTAGGCTTCAGTTCGGCTACCTGGCAACGGTTTCATAAAATCATCTTCAGCGCTGATCAGTCATCAGTCATCTGAACTCTGCATCCTTTAGTCCTCACTCTCATCCGCACGCTGCCCGGATGCACGCAGGCCAGTTGATCGATGGCCTGCAGTGCCTCCTGCATCGCGCCTTCCGTGGCGGTGTGGGTCATGATCACCAGCGGCACGCAGGTGGCTCTTCCTCCTCGGTTTCGTGCTGGATGACCGAGGCGATCGAAATCTGATGCTTGCCCAGGATGCCGGCAATCTCGGCCATGACGCCCGGCCGGTCGTCCACGTTGAAACGCAGGTAATACCGGCCTGGAACACGTCGGCCGGATCGCGCAGGCATTACCCGGGCCTCGCGGTCGCTCGACCAGAGATCCAGCGTGCGGAAGGTGATCGCCATGCGGCCCACGACCGTGTCGATCAGGTCGGCGACCACGGCCGAGGCGGTGGGCATCTGGCCCGCGCCCAGCCCGTGGAAAAACACCCGGCCCACGGCGTCGCCCACCACGCGGATCGCGTTGTACGCCCCGCGGACCTCGGCCAACGGCGTGCCCTGCCGGACCAAGCGTCGGCGAGACGTGCAGTTCCAAGCCCTCGGGCACTAAGTTCGGCCACGGCCAAGCAGCTTGATGCTATAGCCCAATTCCTTGGCGTAACGCATGTCGGCCACGTCGACCATGTCGATCCCGATCCGCGGAATTTCGCGCCAATTCACCTGAGCGCCGAAGGCCAGATGGGCCAGGATCGCCAGCTTTTGCGCCGCGTCGCTGCCGTCGACGTCCATGGCCGGATTGGCTTCGGCATAGCCGCGTTGCTGGGCCTCGGCCACGGCGGCGGCTATAGTCCATGTTCGTGCTCCTCCATCTGCGTGAGGATGAAGTTGCTCGTGCCGTTGAGGATCGCGTGGATCGACTCGATCTGGTTGGCCGACAGGCACTCGCTGATGGCGGCGATGATCGGAATGCCGCCGGCCACGGCGGCCTCGAAGGCGATCGACCGCCCCAACTCCCGGGCCCGGTCGAACAGTTCCGGTCCGTGCTCGGCCAGCAAGGCCTTGTTGGCCGTGACGACGTCCTTGCCGCTTTCCAGCAGCTTCAGCACGATCGTCCGGGCCGGCTCCAGTCCGCCGACCAGTTCGACGGCCACCGAGATCTCCGGATCGTTCGATCACTTGCTCAAATCGTCGGTCAACAGACCCGGCGGAAGCGACACGTTCCGCTGCCGGTGAAGGTCGGTATCGACCACATAAGCCAACTCGACGGGCATGCCGGCATGACTGGGCAATCCGATCCTTATGTTCCAAAAGCAGCCGGGCAACGCCGGAACCGATGGTTCCGAATCCCACAATCGCAACTTTGGCTGTTTTCATAACTTAAAACTTTGCTTTAAAAAAGGTGATAGAATTCGTTATGGTATGTTATTTTGAGATGTGCCGTCAAGATGGGGGAAGGGAACGTTCGGAAACATAAAATAAGGAGAAAAAGCCAAAATATCCTGCTCATCGCCACCAGTTAATCATGAGCTGAAAGACAACCTCATAGGCATTAGTGAAGGCGCTTTTACGGAAAAACTGGACGGGTGAATTAAGTTCGCCGATAAAAGGGCGCAAAATCCAGGCCATTTAAATGCCTCAAAACATAAATTACCAGCCAGGCCCAAAGCATTGTGCGGTGATGTTTGTTGCGGCGGATTAAGGGCTGGTAATAGCCGCGTAATAAAATCTGGGCCCCGAAACTGGCAACGGCAAACATCAGGGCATTAAATCGAAGCGCGGCCGAGTAATCGGCGGAACATACGTTACCAAAAGGCGGTCAAAGGGGCCAGGGACGCTAAAATCACGGTCAAACCGGCTTGCGTGGCAGCCAAGGCGCACAAGGCTTCGATAAAATCGCACCGCAGCCCAAATAGCGTATTCACGATAAAAAAGCTGGGCAAGGCAATCAAAGAGGTCATTAACAGCAGAAATGGGAGCTTTATTGCGGCAAAGACTACTTGCCAGATTCGCCCTCCGGCAAAACCGCCAAAGCTGCCCATCACTACTCCGTAAAACATGCTGAACACGAGAATCTGGCCGAGCAGAATCCGCAAAGCAGTTGTCGATTGGGGCTAAACCGCGGATTAATCCGCCGATGAATATCGCGAATGTCGTTTCCAGCGGCAAATACATGCCGACAGAAAACAGCATCGGGCTTTTTACTCTGATCAGTATCAATGAAATACCCATCGCGATTCCGACAAGAACTAACGGCCATGCCATTTCACCGCCGACTATTCCCTGCGATAACGCTGCCATCAATCCTGCCTGAGGCGCAGGAAGTTTTGGACCGCCAAATCCTCCCGACAACGGATTACTCGCAAGGTCTGAGTTATGCAGGACATAAAGCGGGAAGAACATCACCAATCCGGCAAGAATGACGCCGATTATATCACCGGTCTGCATCTTTGACGGTGTTCCGCCGAGAATATGTCCGACTTTCAGATCTTGAAGCATTTCTCCGGCAACAGCCGATGATACACAAACAACTGCTGCAACACCAAGAACGGCAGCAACCCCCTGTATTCCTGTTACACCGATAATTACCATTGTCAGTGCGGCCACTACGGTTGTTGCTAGTGTCAATCCGGAAATCGGATTATTCGATGAACCGATCATTCCTACGAGATTACCGGAGACCGCTGCAAAGAAAAATCCTGCAATCAACATAACCACGGCTGCAAGTATTGCACCAATCAGCATATTTGTAAAGTAGAAATAAAGTCCGATCATCAATGCGAAGACAACTATAATGCCGAGAATGACTGCTTTGAACGAAATATCTTTTTCTGTCCTTTCAGTCGCAGCTTTCACATTCGCCGATTTCTTCACGTCAGCGATGCCGCGCTTAATACCTATTATTAAATTCTTGCGCATTTTCCATAAGGTGTAACATGCACCTACAAGCATCCCTCCTACGGCAATAGGCCTGACAATATAGCGATAGAGATGATCCGTGACCGAAGCCCATGCCTTCACCGAATCACCATTGTTTGCAGCAAGGTAAGTATCTATTAATTGAGGCCCCAGGAAAAAAACCATCAGCGGAACAAACAATCCCCATGCAAGAACACCTCCTGCAAAGTTCAATGCTCCAAGCTCCGGTCCGATAATATATCCTACACCGATATACGCCGGTGTTGCTGCAGGTGCAGAAATCGTTGTAATTCCGCCCCCCATTATTTTTTCCGAATTCGCACTCAAACCTAATTTCACAAACGATTCCTTCACTCTTCCGACTATTACTTGAAAATCATTTGATGAATGAAAGATTCCCAATCCATCAACCAATTTAACGAGTGCACCGACTGCCATCGCTTTGAACAGCATAATAGCCGCTCCGGCGCCGCGCTGACCCGCCTTATGAATTTCTGCCGCAGCTACAGATTCAGGAAACGGCAGTGATCTGATCTTCTACCATAACGCGCCTAAGTATAGTCACGAACATTATTCCCAGAATGCCGCCAAGAATCATCAGCGACGCAGCAATAAGGTATTCTGTCAACATACTCTCCGAGGTGAAATTCCAAATATGAAGAATCACAAACGCCGGAATTGTAAATATTGCGCCTGCTGCAACAGATTCTCCGATGGAACCGACCGTTCTGGCAAAGTTCTCTTCAAGAATGGATCCTTTCATAATTTTTAGCAATGCCATACCGATAACTGCGGCAGGATATGTTGCTGCTATTGTCATTCCGGCTTTCAGACCGAGATAGGCGTTTGCAGCGCCCAGTACCACGCACATAACCAGGCCGATAAGCAGAGCACGGATTGTAAACTCTTTCATGTCTGTATTGACAGGAACATACGGGATAAATTTTTTCAAGCCGTCTGTGTTTGTTCCATCTGCCATAAACATCTCCTTACATTTTTATAAAGCATAACATTAATGAACAAAAAATGCTTTTGTAATATACCATGCCATATGCGGATTTTCTTTCAACCGTCGCATGGAATAAGCATACCATTGCTCCCCGAACGGTATGTATATCCGTAAATTATGGCCGTCACTCACAATTGAATTACGCCGCTTCTCGCGTACACCGAGAAGCATTTGAAATTCATACTGTTCTTTTCCTAAACCGTACTTTTGCACCATTTCATAAGCATTATCGATTAAATAATCATCATGTGTCGCTATACCGACATAAGAGCCGTTTTCAATAATAATTTTTAAAAGCATGAGAAAATTATCACGAATTTCCTGCTTTTCTTTATATGCGATAGACGGTAATTCGTTATAGATCCCTTTGCATAACCGAATATTCGTCCTGTCCTTTACAAGAGCACGGACATCTGCTTCACTTCTGCGCATATATGATTGAATAACAACACCGATATTTTTAAAACCGTCTGAACATAACCGCCGGTACATTGCAAGCGTATCATCCGTCGTTGATGCGTCTTCCATATCGATCCGGACAAAATTTCCAAGCCGGTCTGCTTCTTCTATAATTGTCTTAAGGCTGCGATAGCCAAGTTCTTTGTCGATCTTCAGACCTATCTGTGTAGGCTTCACGGATACATTGGAATCGAGATTATTCTCTTTGATCGATTGAATAATAGAAATAATCCCATTTTTTATAAGTTCAGCCTCGTCTGCACTTTTTACATCCTCGCCCAATAAATCCATCGTTGCTTTAATACCATTTCCGTTCAGGTTCTTTGCAACTCGAACACCATCGGATAAATGGACTCCGGCAATATACTTTTTTGCAACCTGACCAACTATTGTTTTCGGAATGAACGGAAGTATTGTCGTGATAAGCTGGTTCAGTATCGGCATAGCTTCCTATTTATTGCAGGCTGTCTTCCGTTGAAATATCAACTTAAATTCGTGTCAATATAGCCACACAGGTGCGGAAAAGCAATAAAAAACCCCCCGCTTTGGAGGGTTTAAGACATTGAATATTAACTAAAACCGTTAAATTCTTAAGAGAATCTCAGGACATCTTACAATATTTGATAAATGCACAAAAACCTTTCACCAAATCACAATTCTTAAACTTCCCGGACGCCACATGGCATCGCCTTGTTTTACTCCGAAAGTTGAGTAAAACTCGGGAACATCCGAAAGAGGGCCAATCACACGGAATTTCGCCGGAGAATGCACATCACTTTTCACCTGGCTCATAATTCCTTCAGGCCGTTGATTTATCATCCAAGCGAACGCATATGATAAAAAATACCGCTGATTCGGATTTAATCCTGCAACAATTTCATTTCCTCTGAATTGTTTTGTCTTTTTAAATGCATCATAACCTATCATAACACCTGCAAGATCGGCGATATTCTCGCCCTGAGTCATTTCACCATTTATGTGCAGACTATCAACAGCGACATATCTATTGAATTGTTCAACTATTAGTTTGGTTTTTTCAAAGAACTTTACGCTGTCTTCGACTGTCCACCAGTTATTAAGATTCCCCTGCTCATCATATTTACAACCCTGATCGTCGAACCCATGCGTTATTTCATGCCCGAATGTAGAACCGCCGATAATCGAGTACAGAATCGCATCATCAGCCAGAACGCGTTCATAACCCGGAACAATTATATTACAGCCAGGCACGCATATTTCATTATTTGAAGGATTATAATATGCATTATAAGTCTGCGGCTGCATTGCCCACTCAGTACGATCTACCGGTTTGCCGTATTTTGAAATGTTGTAACGGGTCGCCCAGGCATTCGCACGCATTACGTTCCCGACGTACGATGTCCGTTCGACATGCAACGAGCTCAAATCTTTCCACTTGTCCGGATAACCGACCTTCATAATAATTTTATCAAGTTTTTTAAGTGCTTTTACTTTTGTTGATTCGCTCATCCAGTCGAGATTTTTAATTCGTTCCGCATAGGCAGCTCTCACAGCATTTCCAATTTCCAGGAGCTTCTCTTTTGTGCCTTTCGGAAGATACTCTGAAATATATACCTGTCCGATCAATTCTCCTAATGCATTATCGGTTACTCCTACAACACGTTCCCATCTGGGTTTTGGTTCCTCCACGCCGTATAATACTCCTGAATAAAAATTGAATGATTCCATATAAGTCTTATCATCCATGTAACGTGCAAGTCCGCGAACAAGGTGATACTTTAGATAGCTCTTCCAATCGCTCAGAGGAAACGATGTTATATATTTATCCAGTGTATCAAGAAATTCCGGCTGACCCAAGATTACCGTATCGACAGAGCGTAGTCCCATATCTTTTGCAAATACATTCCAATTAATATGACCGGTTTTTTTCATTAACAGTTTGAAGGATATTTTATGATAATTTTTAACCGGGTCACGTGTATCTTCCTTCTTTCTGGAAGCCTTTGCCAAAGCAGTCTCAATTTCCATTATTTTTTCAGCGGATTTCTTTGCCTGCTGTTGATCCTCTCCAATACGTTGAAAAGTATTGCCAAGATGTTCTATGAACTTACTGCGTATTACCTGCGTGCGCTCGTCAGTATCGATATAAAAGCTTCTATCCGGAAGGCTCAATCCACCCTGCCAAATAAAAACAGCATTCTTCGAGCTGAGTCTATCATCTTGGCCTACAAATAAATTAAAAAAGGGCGATCCTGCAATCATATGAATACGCGCTGCTATTTTCAGCAATCCATTCAAATCTTTTACAGCATCGATTTTCTTTAAATCTTCATGAAGATCAGAAAGGCCGCGCTTATTGAGTCCGACGCTATCCATTCCTGAGAAGAAGAAATCGCCTATCTTCTGCTTGTTGCTGCCTTTCTTTGCATTTCTTAGAGCTGCCGAAGATTCGCAGAGAGAATGGATTTGCGCATTGATCGTATCCTGAATAATTTGCCAGAGGCCGTTACTTTCCTCATTTGCCGGAATAGGATTTTCCTTAAACCATTTTCCATTTGCAAAAAGAAAAAAATCGTCTCCAGGCCGTACCGTGGAATCGATATGAGCAACGAGCGGATCTATCGAATTTTGAGCCCGTCCAAACGAGCACAAAATAATGACAGCGCAGACGATGAAGTAAATAATATGTTCTATTTTTTGCATTATAAGACCTTTCAGAAGTAAAGCTTGACCTCTACGTTAGCTGCTATCGTATACTCTTTTTAAAAATTAAAATTATCCGGATCTGCCCCGACACGTTCATTCCTATCCAAACCATCTATAGCCTTCATATCACTCGCAGTAATTTCAAAATCGAATATCCGAGCATTCGATTTTATCCGTTCGCGGCGGTTCGATTTTGGTATCGTAACAACGCCTTTCTGCAGGCTCCACCTCAGAACAAGCTGGGCAATATCCTTCTCGTATTTCTCAGATATAGACTTGAGCTCCTTTATATTGAATATTCTGCCCTGCATAAGCGGGCTCCATGCCTCATATTGAATCGATCGGCTTTGACAGAAATCTATCAGTTCCTGCTGAACAAGGCGGGGATGAAACTCCATTTGATTAACCATCGGCATTACTTTGCAGTGCGGCAGCAAATCATCGAGATGATGACGCAGAAAATTACTGACACCGATAGCGCGTACACGGCCATCTGCATATAAATGTTCAAGGGCCCTCCACGTTTCAATATATTTTCCCTTTACCGGCCAATGAACAAGATATAAATCAAGATAATCGAAACCCAGCAATTTCATGCTTTTATTAAAAGCCAGTAAAGTGTTATCATATCCCTGATCGGAGTTCCAGACTTTACTCGTAACAAATATTTCCTTACGCGGCAGGCCGCTTTCTCTTACTGCCTGACCGACGCCGTGTTCATTCGCATAAAGAGACGCCGTATCAATATGCCTGTATCCTTCGGATAATGCATATTGTACAGTTCTGTCTTAATTCCTCTCCATCGGGAACCTGAAAAACTCCAAGTCCAAAATACGGCATCATAACATCATTCCGTAACTTAACAGTACCTTTAATGTCCGAAATTATCATAGGATTATTTTTATGTTAATAAATATTGATAGAATACATCCGGTTATTTTTGAGTTTGATTAAAGAGCCACGTATAAAGTTCCGGATCGGCATAAGCTTTAATCCATGATTGAGGATGATCTGCTTCCGGGTAAGGCGTATACCTGATATTACTTCCGCATGCCTTTAATGCATCGACAAGAATTTCAGTCTGCCATGATTCTACGGCATTATCTCTTCCGCCATGGAAAGCCCAGATTGGCAGGTCCTTAATTTCACAAATATTATCCGGGATTTCTTTGCTTTTAAACTTATAGGCGCCCGCAATGGGTACAATCGCCGCAAAGTATCGCGGATAGCGCAGAGCGAAATTCCATGTCCCCGCTCCTCCCATACTGAGCCCGGTCAAATATATACGTTCGGTATCCACGGAATATTTTTGTTTTATTTGATCGAGTAATTTCTTTAATGGATCGAAATAATCATCCCAAAGCCGTTTATCAAGCGGCAGCTGCGGAGATACTACGATGCAGGGAAAATTCTTTTGTTCCTCAAGTGTCTTTGGCAAAGGATGCTTTTTTAAAAGCTCCAGATCATTGCCACGTTCGCCCATGCCGTGAAGAAAAAGAATTAACGGCCATTTCTTGTTCTGATCTATTCCGTAAGATTCCGGTATATAAAAAAGATAATTTAAATGCACCATAGTGTCTATGGCCGTCGAATATGCGTTCTGCCCTTTCACAGCGATCTTCGGAGCCTCCTTATATATAAATAAACTAACGGATTTTCCACATCCTTCAATAAAAAAAACTAATGCCGTTGTGAATATGAAACAAATAATATAGAAACAAAAATAATTTCGTGCCATAGGGAGTTCCTCTTTATGTAGAACATTATCCAGAAAATACATGCAAGAAACTTAGTGTTTCATGTAAAACGGCAAATGCAGTTATTTCTTCTCTAACTGCCGTAGAAACGAACGCGAGATCCCCAATATTAACGCAAGACGGAAGCTGGATTCTCCATCGACCATGCTTGTCCTATAAATGAGAAGGTTATTTAGAAATGTAATGATCAAGCTCACTACTAGAATGACCGTAAATGTAATCACGAAATCCATTGCAAGTTTACTTAAATTCATTCGTTGATCGATTTTATTCATATTTTTATCCTTGCTTATGAATTAGACCCTACCAATAATGATGTACAAGATTCCGCAAGCGGTCGTCATAGATTTCTTTTACTTTTTTCATTACCGCACCCGGAATAGGCGGCATGCCGGCAGAGTTGAAATTTTCTTCGGCCTGCTTCGGATTTTTAGCGCCCGGTATTGTGCAGGTAACCGCAGGATTCATGAGAATCCATTTAAGCGCAAACTGAGTCATAGTCATTCCATCCGGTACAAGCTTCCGGATATGTTCAACGACATCGAGACCCAATTCATAATCGACACCTGAAAAAGTCTCTCCGCGATCGAATGCTTCTCCATGCCGGTTAAATGATCGATGGTCATCCTTTTCAAAATTTGATGATTTCGACATCTTGCCAGTGAGCATACCTGAAGAAAGCGGCAACCTGGCAACAATTCCTACCTTTCGTTTAATTGCCTCATTAAAAAACAACTCTGAAGGCCTTTGCCGAAATATATTATAGATAATCTGGACAGATTGGACACCCGGATATTCTATCGCCTTTAATGCCTCTTCAACCTTTTCAACACTCACTCCGTAATATCGAAGTTTGCCTGTTTGAACAAGATCGTCTAAAATTCCAAATACTTCCGGCATATAATATACTTCAGGGGGCGGACAATGAAGCTGGAGAAGATCTATTACATCGGTATTTAAATTCTTTAAGCTGCGTTCAATAAATTCCGTAATATTCTTCTTATTGTACCCGGCCGAAGTATGAGGATTAAGCCGCCTTCCGGCCTTTGTTGCTATAAAAAAATCCTCAGTCCGTTCTTGTCGTAATTGGGCAAGGAGCCGCTCGCTTCGTCCATCTCCATACACATCCGCTGTATCAAAATAGTTAACACCCAAATCCAGGGCTTTATGAAGAGCGGCAAGTGAATCCTTGTCGTTCACAGATCCCCATGCACTGCCAATTGCCCATGCGCCAAAACTTATCGCCGATATCTCCCAGCCTGTTCTTCCTAATTTTCTATATTCCATTTTTCACACTCTTTAGATTTATATTTAAAATCAGAACTCGAATATAAGGCTCACTTTCGGTTCTACACGAATTTGTTTGATAAAAGAACCATCTGAACGTAAAGAACCATCCCGATTTCTATTTGAATACGTTTGCTGATACAATGTTGACACCAGCAGGTATTTGACAGGTTTATATCCGATCTCTGCACTCAAGATTGAATAATTATCTAAAATGAAGACACGCCCTATCTTTGTTTTATCGAATGCGCCGCGTACAATGATACCGAAAACTTCAGGTAATCGAAGTTCTGCATGTAACAGACCTTCGTTCTTTGTATCAAACGGTGCCTGATAGGCAGCAATAATATTGAATGAGTTCAGGATGCTGATAATTAGTTCGCCGAAGTAACTTCGGTTATATGCAACATTTTTTAGCGTATCCGATTTGCTCCGATTACTGACTATATCATATCTATCGTGTTCGTACAATGCATTGAAATATGCCGGTAAATATCGCTCACCGTTAAACCGCAATTCGTATTTTCCACGCATTTCAACAAGTCCAAGGCCTGAAAAGAACAGATTGATACCTACGGATGTGCCCTGTCCATAATTAACAATTTTCGCATAATCGAAATATAAAGTTGATTTTATTTTAGAGTACGAGATAATCGGTAAACCAAGATCGAAACCCATCACAGTCAGTCCCCTGCCGGTCGAATCAACAGATGTTATATCCGCATGCTCGTTTAAATCACGCGCATAAGTCAGACCGATTTCGAAATTATTGATAACCGGTACTTTTTCGTAGTTAGTCAATTTTAACGGTTTCACATAAGTACGGAGTCCTAATAATCCTTTACCTGAAATGTCACTATACATCGACTCAAAACCATATTTATCAAAATTAAAATCCAATTCAATTCCTGTTCTCCGCATATCGTAACTTGCACCATTGCGGTAATTATAAACGACAGAGCCATGCCCAAGAAGAGAATAATCAAGCTGTCCCACACGAGTATAGAACGGATCGCCTTTCTGTGCCCAGCGTACGTAACGGATGATGCGAAGATAATCCTCAAATTCATTGTAATCGCCCGTTCTGAGCTTACCTTTCGTATTGAAACGAAGATTCAAGTCAAGTCCAACACCAAGTTGTCCGAAGGCAACTTCCGGAGTTATGTTGATTAAATAAAAAGCTTCGCCATCGATAAATGTAGCGCCAAACCCGACGGGGATTGAACCTCCGCTTGTTCCCGTCATCGCTGTGGCATTACTCCATTGGCCATGACCTATCTCAATAAAGATTGAAACGGCGAATAGGACAATCAATAGATTTCTCGATACTAACATAATTCCTCATATTGTTTTTTATGAACTATACGCCAAAAAGGATACGGCATATAAAGACTGCTGCTAACATGCCTGCAAGGTCGGCAAGCAATCCGACAGGAACAGCATGCCGCGTATTTTTAATACCGACTGATCCGAAATAGACCGCAAGAATATAGAATGTGGTTTCCGAACTGCCGTAAAGTGTCGAAGCAAGCACACCGATAAACGAGTCCGGCCCATGCACTTTCATCAATTCAGTCATAATACCCAAAGATCCGCTTCCTGAAAGCGGACGCATAAGAGCCATGGGCAAAGCATCCGGCGGCATACCTATGAGATTCGTAATGGGAGAAATAAGCGATATTAACACGTCCATTGCACCGCTTGCTCGAAAGATTCCGATTGCAAACAGCATCGCCACCAGATACGGGATAATGCGAACTGCCGTTTGGAATCCATCCTTCGCTCCTTCGACAAAAACTTCATAGACACGAACTTTCTTGACAAAACCCCAGATTAAAAAGACCGCAATCATGAGCGGGATAGCAAGAACGGAAATATAGTTGATGACAGTACGAAATATGTCAGTCATTTTTCATCTCCTTTGACATTTTCGTTTCGTCGATCAAATCACGTTTATAACCCGGCAGCCGCTGGAGAAGTTTTGAGGCGATAATTCCCGTAATGGTCGCGCAGCCTGCAGCAAATATTGATGTACCGATTATGATGCCGATGTTCAGCGAACCTACCGCCGCCCGGACCGCCATTGCCGTAGCGGGAATTAAAATCAGTCCGCCTGTATTAATCGCAAGAAATGTTACCATTGCATTTGTTGCTGTTCCGGCTTTTGGATTAAGCTTGTTCAATTCTTCCATTGCTTTTAAACCGATAGGTGTTGCTGCATTACTCAATCCGAGCATATTTGCTGCGGTGTTCATGATGATTGCACCAATTGCCGGATGATCGGACGGAATATCGGGAAAAAGACGTTTAGTAACCGGTGTAAGCAACCGCGTGAGAATTTTTACCAGTCCAGCTTCTTCCGCCACTTTTATGAGTCCAAGCCAAAGGCACATAACTCCGATTAGTCCGAGCGCAATTTCTACTGCGATGTTAACAAAATCAATCGCTGCCTGCGTAATTGCTTTTAATTTCACAAATCGAATGGGTTCCATGACAATAGTTGCTTTTGCCAAGCTATTATCATTCGAGAATTCTATCTTTTCTACTTTGCCTGTCAGATTATCTTTTCCCGAAGCAGATTTAGCCATATTTTTCCATAAAATCGGCGTATTATCTGTACAGGCGAAAATAAAGTTACCGGTCGTATCGTGACAGCAGCGATAACTCAACTTTTTGCTTCACTTCATCAAGTTGTGATGACGTTCCGTAGAAATCGTTATACTGTTTTGCCGTAAGCTGAAATTGTCCTTCGCATCTTGTCGCTGTGCCTGACGGTAATTGTGAAGGTATGAATATTACTTCTAATGGAATGTCGTTCCGGTATGTATTCTGAACTTCATCGCTAATATCCTTACCGGCCCCTACAATAAGCGCTATGACGATGAGGAAAAGCCAGATATAATTCAGCATTATAAGTCCTATTGTAATTAAAGACTATTGATGAATCGCAATGAACTCGCCGTCAAATTATTCTTTTATGCGGAAAAAACCAAGTGGAATATTGGAGAAAAAGGGATTATTAAAAAGGGAGAACCATTCCTGTTGAGCGGCAAGTATAGTTCTTGGATAGAGGAATCTTTACCCGACTCTGCCAATTTTGTCGAAAATATGCCTTATGAATTTCTACGTTTTCGTGATGACTGTGCTTTATCAATATTCGGTTGCTGCATATCCATTTCAACCTGATTGGTCAACGCTGGAGCTTCAGCTGGAGCATCATCATCGCTTTGAATTTTCCGTTTGAACCGTTCTTCAAAGATTGTATAGAGAATCGGGATAAAGAACAATGTCAGAGACGTAGAGAATGTCAATCCGCCTATTACGGCAATTGCCAGAGGTGCTTGAGTAGATTCACCGCCGACTCCAATTGCCATTGGGATCAATCCAAGTACCGTAGCCAGAGAAGTCATTAGAATCGGTTTTAATCGCGTTCTTCCGCCCCGCACGACAGCTTCGTGCAGTTCAACTCCTGATGCACGCAGTTTATTTGTATAATCCACTAAAAGGATTCCATTGCTCACAACTATCCCCACCATTACAATGATGCCCTGCGCGGATGTGACGGATAATGTCGTCTGTGTCAGAAATAGTATCCAGAGAACGCCGGCAATCCCCAATGGGATGGTAAACATAATAATGAACGGATCGATAAACGATTGAAATTGAGATGCCATTACAACATATACAAGAAGCAGAGCCAGTGAAAAAGCTAAAAGAAGTTCCCGGTTTGTTTTCTGCTGCTGCTCTACATTCCCGGTTTGTTTCACTTCAAAACCGACGGGAATATTCATCCGATCGAGTTTATTCTGAATGTCGTTCGACACACTGCCTAAATCCCGGTCTGAGACATTCGCTGTTACTTCTACTAAACGCTGTTGGTACTTACGGTCAATTTGGACGGGTGCGTTTGCTTTTTCGATTTTTGCAATATTTCCCAGCAGCACCTGTTGCCCGCCGGATGTTGTGATAACAAGTTTCTTTAAGTCGTCAATTTTAGACCGGAAATCCTCGTTCAATCGAACAAGAATATTGTATTGATTACCTGTAGTTGGATCGGTAAAGAGTGATGCGACCGTTCCATTCATGCATGTATTGATTGTATTCGAAACATTTGCTACATCAATACCAAGCACACCTGCTTTATCGCGATCGATTTGCACACGAAGTTCAGGCAAATTATCATCACGGGAAACCTGAACGTCGACTGCGCCGGGAGTAGCGCGAACAATGCCGTATATTTCTTTAGCAAGTTCGGATCCTGTTTCCAGGTCATATCCGCGAATCTCCACATCAATCGGAGCCGATGAACCAAAGTTCATCAGGAAGCGTAAAAATCCGCCCTGATCGATAAAAACCGTTACACCTGGAATAGTAGTCAGTTTCGGCCGCAATTCTTTTACAATTTCAAAAACCGATCTGTCTCTTTCTTCAGGGGATACCAATGCTACTTGAATATTTGCGGCATGACTTCCTGCATTTCCTCCTCCGCCGCCTCGCACTGCCCCCGCGCGAAATCGTAGGTACGCCGATATCCGCAATCATAGTTTTTGTTTCAGGTACATTCTTCCTGATAATTTCTTCTATTTGCCGGGTGACATTGTCTGTCATTTCATAGCGCGCACCGACCGGGAGTTTAATTGTTACTCTGAATTGGCTCTCATCCTGGTCGGGAAAGAACTCCGACCCGATAAAGAAAAACAATCCTAACGATACGAGCGAAAAACTCACTATACTGATGACTACGTATCGCCGGTGTGCCATCGCCCAGCGGAGTTTTCCTTCATACCAGAGATCCAGCTTCTCCAGTGTATCATGCGCAATAACTCGCAAACGATCTGATCGCTTAGTTGATTGGCGATCGATTTCTTTTTCCGGAGGCAAATAGTGCAGACACATTAACGGCGTAACAGTACGAGATACAAAGAAGGAACCAAACAGTGCTACTGCAATCGTAATGGTCAAAGGAATGAAAAGCATTTTTGCAATACCGGTCAAGAACACTATCGGTAAAAAGACAATGACTGTGGTCAGCGTCGATACGAAAATTGGTGACGCGACTTCTTTCGCTGCCTCAAGCGTTGCTTCGAGTTTTGATTGTTCGGGTTTTCGCATATTGTAATGCCGCGAAATAGCTTCTAATTCTACAATTGAATCATCTACTAACCGGCCTACTGCAAGCGCCAATCCTCCAAACGTCATTATATTTAATGTAATATCACCAAAGCGAAACAGAATAAATGTTATCAAAATTGACAGAGGAATAGCGACAAGTATGATAAGTGTTCCGCGTACATTCCGAAGGAACAGCAAAATGATAATCATAGCAAGAATACCGCCTAGAGTTGCCTCACGTTGAAGTCCGGAAATTGTCTGGCGAATATATAGCGATTGATCGAATGAGATTGAAAGTTGGACCGACGCCGGAATGCCGGTAAGTTTCGGCAAATATCGCATCACATTATCGACAACATCTACAGTATTGGCTCCCGCAAGTTTCTGGACACGCAAGGATAATCCTGGTTTGCCATTGATACGAACTATTTCAGTTTGTTCCTGATAACTGTCATCTACAGCGCCGATATCTTTAATTCGTGTCGGCACTCCGTTTACTGTTCGGACAATAATATCTTCCATCGGTTTGACAACATTGAAGCGGCTCTCTGTTTTCAGCGAATAATCAAATTGTCCTGTGCGGAGATCACCAGATGGAATGATAAGATTTGAGTTTGCTACTGCTTTCAAGACGGCCGCAATAGGAATCTGCATTGCCTCCAGCCGGTTCCTATCAAGTGTTACATGGATTTCACGAATTCTTCCCCCTGAAACAGGCGCAGCTGCTACTCCATTTAATATGCTCAATCTGCGGTTCAATAATATTGTATGCCAGATCATAAAGATCGCGCTCGTCCATATCTCCGGAAACCGCAATATTACAAACTGCCTGTGAGTTAATGTCAAATCTCAAGACAGAAGGTTGAGCTACACCGACCGGCAACTGATTGAGAATTCGATTCACTCGCTGCATCACATCGATCATTCCGATATCGACGTTTGCACTCCAGTTAAAATTCACTCTTACCCTGGATATCCCTTCTCGTGTACTTGACTGAACGTAGCTGACATCGTTTACAGAACTTACACTGCGCTCTATGAGCCGTGTAACCGACTGTTCCATATCAAGCGGGCCTGCACCGGAGTAGTAAGTAACCGTTGTTACGACAGGAATAGAAATATTCGGCAGCAGATCAATGGGGAGCTGCTGGAATGACACGAAGCCCAATACAACTATTGTAAGAGCAAAAAGAAATGTTGAAATCGGATAGCGAAGCGCAAGCCGTGTCAGCCACATAAAATATTCTCGATGTTACTTTTGTCTTTCGAATAAGACAATTGTGCAGTTTAAATTTGTTGTCTCGATATCTATATTACATACTTATTTTACTTAAATGACACTATTATTGAATATTAACCTGTCCGCTGTCTTTCACAAATTGCTGGCCGACCGTTATAATAGTCTCATTTCCCGTTAATCCTGACAGATATTTCCGTTTTTTCAAGCAGCTCTATTCCGGTTTTTACACGGATACGTTTAGCTTTGCTTTCATCAAGAGTAAAAACATATTGTCCGGAATCGTCTTTTAGAATTGCGTTTGTCGGTACCGTTACTGCATCCTTGCGTTCTGCAATGGTCATTTGTACGGTTGCAAACATTCCAGGTTTGATTATATGATCTGAATTGTCAATTTCAATTTGAATGGCCATCGTTCTTGTTGTCAGATCCAGGGCATCGCTGTATCGTGTTACCTTCCCCTGGAATACTTTGCCGGGTAAAGCAGCCAATGTTACCTGCGCCGTGCGTACCTGATACATCGATTGAACATTCGCTCTCGGGAACATTAACTATCACTTTGACCTGATCAAGATTCATCAATGTGAAGAGCGTGGCACTATTTGCCGTGACCAGCGCACCCGGATCAAGAAATCGTTTCGTAATTATTCCGGAAAACGGCGCAACGATCCGGGCATAACTGAGTCGTGTTGCGGCAGCTTCGAAGTTTGCACGGGCAACTTTCATCGTCGCATCTGCATTATCCAATTCCTGCTTTGATGATAAATTTTTTTCAATTAATAGTTGAACACGTTCATAAATAATTCGGGCATTCTGATATGTTGCATTGGTCTGTTGATATTGCTGATATAATTCTGTCGAATCTATTGTCGCAAGCAGCTGCCCGGTATATACTTTTGATCCCATATCCGCATAGATACGTTCGAGATTTCCGGGAACTTTAGAAAATATTCCTGCCTGCCTGATTGCCAATACATCTCCATTAAATTGAAGTTGTGTCTTCACCAATTCTCGGACTGGTTTATCCACTTTCACCAACGGTGTCATCTTTCTCCGTTCTTCTGCAGACTTGGATTCGCTGCTTATACGAAACGCAAAAAAAATACCGATAATAAGAATAATAACTATGATTATACCGTAAAGCCAAACTTTCTTCACACTCTATTCCTTTTTCTTATCAATTCTCTTTATATCAATAATATAGCAAGTTTCCTTTAAACCGGCCATATTCATTTATGCTTTTGCGCTTCTTGTTCCCACTTTTTTGCTTCTTCACGATCTTTTTCTTGATTAAACTCATCAAATATTTTACCCTGTTCGTTACTTAGTATTCTTCGAATTTCCATTCGGACTGAATCTCGCATCGACAGCACATTTTTCTTATAGATTTCCATCGTCTGCTTTCGTGATTCTAGAATTGAATCCACCTGCACCATCTGAAATTCGTTTAAGTTAAGACGTTCGTTAAGGATTTTTACAAATTCTTTATGTCCTCCGCCTCGTTTGGGCAGCATCCGATTTAACATACGATCCTCTAAAAACCAACCGCAGAGAATTCCTATCAGAAAACTCAAAAGAATAAATATAACTGTCTTAGTTTTAGGTTTCATATACAACCTCGATTTATTTTTAATTATTTTGCCATCACTGCATAAAGTAGATCGCTCTTTGAAAGACTACCGGGCTGCAGCAAGATCTGTGTTGCTGCGGAATCTCCATTCGTTCCGTCGATCAGCACTTCTGCAATACTCGGATACGTGCCTTTGTTAAAACTCGTAATAAGAAACATTACAAAGACGGCAACTGCTATCGCAATAAAGGTGTTGCGTGCAAGCGGCTCTACTCCGAGCCAATCCCTTGTTTGTTCATCGTTTTTCTTCACCAGATGCGCTATACGTTCAGAAAAAGCGTACGAAAGCTCTACTCCGCCAAGAGCTCGAATTTCCTCTCTTATCTCTCCGACGTTTTTAACAAACTGCCGGCACTCAGAACATGCATTAAGGTGCTCCAGCACCTTTTGTTCTTCGTCTTCTTTAATTTCGCCATCCACATAGGAAGACATAAGCAATTGCATTTTTTTATGGCTCATATTCGCTCCTCAAAATAATCACTCAATAGATTCCTCATTTCCTTCCGTGCACGAAAGATACGAGACTTCACTGCTTCAACCCGCAGGCCTAATGCCTCAGCGATTTCATCATAAGAGAGATCTTGATACTCTCTCAATACAAGGACTTCCCGGTGTTCCGGCGTAAGACGCTGCAAAGCAGATTGAACCATTATTTGTTTTTCCTCTGTAAATATTGAATCGGAAGCTGTCGAATTATTTTTGTCCTTCATGCCGTTTTCCAGCACATCTTCAGTCAAATAATCCAGCGATAATACACGCCTGATTTTCCGCCTTCGAATTTCATCAATGCATAAGTTCATTGTAATCCTGTACAGCCAGGAAAAGAACGATGCATCGAATTTAAATTTTGGAAGTGAACGATATACCCGAATAAACACCTCCTGTGCAATATCATCAACGTCATCACGATTGCCCATGGTAAGGTAAATTAAGTTCGCTACCTGACGTTGATAGCGATGTACAAGCGATTGAAATGCCTGATGATCACCGGCCTGTATCGAGCGAATAAGTGTAAAATCGTCAGTCACAATCGTTTGAATTTATGTATATATACTAAACGCTTTAAGTATCAGATTGTTTCTCAAAATATTCAATAAAGCGCATAAATAACGAAGATTTACCATACATATAGCGAATAAATAGGCCGGAAATATCTTCACTCGGCACTAATCAATCCAATACTTGCTCAATAATACCGCCGCACAATAAATCATCACCGTCGTATAAAACAACTGACTGTCCCGGCGTAATTGCTCGCTTTGGTTGATCGAATATCACTCTAATTTTGTCCGTTCCCTCGGGCAAGACAAGTGCATTCGTCCCTTCATCTTTATATCTGACTTTTGCCTGCACATGCATATTTCCTTCAAGTCCGGATATGCCGCTCCAATTCACCTGGCCGGCAACAAGTGTCCTGTGATGAAGCTCGGCATCCGGCCCAATTGTCAGCCTATTTGTTCTGCTGTCGATGGCTGTAACGTACATTTTTTCCTTATGCGCGCCGATATTTTTTCTCTGGCCGATCGTATAAAAAGGATATCCGCTATGTTTTCCTGCTATCCGTCCGTTACGAATAATATCTCCGCCGAATACTTTTTCCTTGAGATCCGGCAGTTGTTCGTTCAAAAACCGTTCATACCGGTCATCCGGAATAAAGCAGATTTCAAAGCTTTCTTGTTTGCGTGCATTAATTAATCCATACTGTTTCGCTAATTGCCTGACTTCTGTCTTTGAGAATTCACCCAGCGGGAAAATAGTTTTTTTCAGCGCCTCCTGAAGAACCGACCAGAGTGCATACGATTGATCCTTCTCTGCACACTTACCTCGTGAGAGTATATATCTCTTCCTTTGTTCATCATAGCGGACGCGGGCATAATGCCCGGTAGCAATGAATTGAGCGCCAAGGTCCTCGGCTTTCTCCAGCATAGCTCCCCATTTTATCTGCCGATTGCAGATGACGCAGGGATTTGGTGTCCGTCCGTTCAAATATTCGTCAATAAAATTCCTAATGACAACATCGTTGAACTTTTCCCTAAGGTTCACAACGTAGTGAGGGAATCCGAGGCTGTCTGCGACAGATCTTGCGTCTGTCACGGCTTTTAGATCGCAGCAATTACTCTCACCGGACGGCATACCGCCGACTTCCATATAGTCGTATGTCTTCATCGTTATGCCGATAACATTGTAGCCTTCTTTAACCAGCAACGCTGCAGCTGCCGAGGAATCCACTCCACCGCTCATACCTACCGCGACAGTAATATTTTTCTTGCCTGTATTCATACTTTATAAAAGATACTAAACTATTTCCCCGCGTTCAAAGTGCATCGGCGAGCAGGCAGGCGATCATAAGATCGGACAACATCTGGATAAAGGCTGCATGATATACATAAGTCCAGTCAATTACTGTCTGCCCGGCTTGCGTTCAGGCAGGGGCTCAACAAAGAATATACATCTTAATGTTCTGTAGTTTTCTGAATTGAATACGATACAGAATATTATGCCCTGAAATAAAAAAAGGCATCCGTTAGTAGCGAATGCCTTCTAATGTAACTTGTCTAACAGATGAATTTCATGCAGATATAGAAAACTATAGATCGACTTGCAGGAAAATTACAAGGACTTTTTTACCCGGCTTATTGTAAAGGATACAACAATAAGTGATTAACAATTTAATTTATACCGGTAAATTCTCCTTTTCATATCCTATGATCTTCACGAATTATAGTCCTGCTGCCGCCGCTTATGCTTGTGCTCCAATTTTTAACCGGATATTCTTTTGAGATTTTATCCAATTGGCCGATATCTTTTAATCGTTTATAAATTAACTGCCAAGCGCATGGCTGGTCAGCTCTAATTTCACATCTATCTTCTCGTGAGCCGCCGCAAGGACCATTTAGCATGTGTTTTGCACATCTCGTGATTGGACAAATACCGCCGAAATCGGACAATACACACGTTCCGCATTGCATACATTTTTCTGTCCATACTCCCCTTGATTCAAGGATACCGAGGAAAGCTGTATCAAGGCCTGCATAAACCGGTGTACCCGGAAAACGCTCTGCTATAGCTTGTACACCTGCACCGCATCCCAGTGAAAGGACTGCATCGTTTTTCTTGATTTCTTCGGCAGCGCTTTCTATAAAAACATTGTCGCACTGACGCTCGATCGTAAATTCGTTGACTTTTATCTTCTTGCCGGCTTTTCTCGACGCAATCCGTAAAGCCGATGAAATTATGGAAACTTCCCTTTCGCCTCCGGCAAGGCACACTGTAACGCATGTACCGCATCCAAGGACAAGAACATTTTTATGTTCTTTAACGGCATCGAATATTTCAGGTATTTTTTTTCTCTGTGCGACTATCATTGTAAATCCGCTTTATTAAATTATTTATTCATGTGAATTAAGCGTTTCAAATTCTTTATATTCTCCTCCCGAACCGTCGTTTGTTTTTCGTACCGGATTCGGACCTAATTCTTTAACAGTATTCACCATTTCATTTATTGCCGAAACTAAATTCGTTGCCATTGCGGCCGAATTGTTAATCATTCGCAGGCGTTCTTTTTCAATGCCGCTTTCCTCCAGAATGACCTGAATTGAATTTACCCGTTTCTTTGCAAAGAGATTGCCGTCTATAAAGTGACATCCGCCCTCAAGGCATCCTGCCACTAAAACCCCGTCGGCGCCGTTTTCGAATGCACGCATGTAGTATTCTGTTTCGAGTCGTCCGGTGCAGGGCGTACGGATGATTCGAACTCCTGATGGATACTGCAGCCGCATCGATCCGGCTAAATCTGCTGATGCATAAGCACAATAATGGCAGCAAAAAGCGATAATTTTCGGTTCAAATGTAGTCTCGTTCATTTTTATACAGCTTCTTCTATGTTTAATAATTTATCTATCATAGATTTGAAATGGTCCGATTTGAAATGATTAAGCTGGATTGCATGAGCCGGGCATTCAGACGCGCATATTCCGCAACCCATACATTTTGCTTTTTCAATTTCTGCTTTGTGGTTGTCGTTACAATACGGTGCACCGAACGGACAGGCGTTTACACAGGTCATGCATGAGATACACTTATTTTGATTTACAATCGAAACCTGTGCTCCTACTTCCAAATGAGTTTTTGAAAGAATCGTAGCCGCACGCGCAGCAGCAGCCTTTGCCTGAGTTATATTCTCATCCAACATTTTTGGCGAATGGGCCAATCCGCAAACAAACAAGCCTTCAGTAGCAAAGTCCACAGGCCTTAATTTCATATGGGCTTCTACATAAAATCCGTTTGCATTTAGCGGTACTTTGAGCATGTCCGAAATTATTTTATTTTCTTTTTCGGCCTTAATCCCGGTGCTCAAAATAAGATGATCAGCTTCTATGACGATACCATCCGGAAAATCGGGACTATCCAATTTAACCGAGCTTAATACGCCATTAACATCTGAAACAGCAGGCAAATTGTTTTCATCATATCTTATAAAGACAACTCCTGCTTCGCGTGCTTGTTTATAATAAACCTCCCTGAATCCGTACGTTCTGATATCTCTATATAATACATAAATATTGGCAGTCGGATCTTCTTCTTTAATTTTGAGTGCATTCTTGATTGCCATCGAACAACAAATTCTGCTGCAGTACGGATTCTCTGAATTACGCGAACCGACGCACTGTATCATCACGTAGGTTTGCCCTGTTTTTTCAATTCTCTTACGGTTCAGAAAACTCTCAAGTTCCGTTTGTGTCATTATATTCTTTACGGTTCCGTATGCGTATTCTTTCGTTTCGGCAGGCCTCGCACCGGTTGCGATTATGACAGCACCGCAAGTAAATTCTTTCGGTTTGCCGTCTTTCGTAATACTAATTTTAAATTCACCGATATGTCCCGACACGTTTTGGACAATTGAATTTAAATGATAATCTATATTTCTATGTGTACTGAATTTCTCAATCAGATCGGACTTGAATTTATCAAGGTTCTCGTTTTCAAGCGTGGAATGGACTATCGTCGATATTTCCGCCTAATTGGGAAGATCTTTCTAATAGTTCGACATCGTATCCTTGTTCCGCCAACGAAAGCGCAGCAGACATTCCGCTTACGCCTCCTCCGATGATGACGGCATTCTGATGAATTGGAATTTTTTCTCCTTCGAGAGGCGATAGGCCGTATGCCCTTGAAATCGACATTTTAACAAGTTCAATTGCTTTTTTCGTAGCATTTTCCGGTTCGGAGGAATGAACCCATGAACACTGATCTCTAATGTTTGCTAGTTCGAATAAATATGGATTTAATCCGGCTTCCCGCAATGTCTCGCGGAAAATAGGTTCGTGTGTCCTCGGGGTGCAGGAAGCGACTACAACTCTATTCAACCTGTTTTTTACTATTTGCTCTTTAATATTGGATAGGCTTGCATCGGAGCAAGTATACATAGTATGAGAGCTAAATACAACCCCTGGCTGATTCTTAATCGAATCGGTTACCTTTTCCACATCGACAGTTCCGGCTATATTCATTCCGCAATGACAGACAAATACTCCTATCCTTGGTTTTTCATCGGTAACGTCGTGTTCATATGGATATTCTTTTGATACCACCAACGTATCCTTGGCAGGCGACAACATTTCCATAGCCATAGCGGCAGCGGCACTTGCCTGCATAACTGTTTCAGGAATATCTTTAGGTTCCTGCAAAGCTCCTGCAACAAATATGCCCGGCTTGGATGTCATTAGCGGCGACAACCTGTCTGTTTTACAAAAGCCGTGTTCATTAATGACAATTCCAAGCTTGCGTGCACCTTCAGTCACGGATATTTTCGGGTCCATACCCACGGCCAATACTACAAGATCAAAATCTTTTTCCGTATAACCTTTTACAGGATCAAAATAGGCCAACCGCAAGTCGTTCGAGCCTGGCATTTGAATAATTCGTGAAGGTATGCTTTTAACATATTCAACATTTTTCATCGCACGGGCGCGTTCATAATATTGATCAAAATCTTTTCCATATGCCCTTATATCCATATTAAATATAGTACCCTGCAATCCAAGCGCATGTTCGGAAGCAATCATGACCTGTTTGGTAGTAGCCATACAGCATATGGATGAACAGTATTCATTTCCAGGTTTCGATTCACGGGATCCAATACACTGTATCCATGCAATTCGTTTTGCTTCTTTGCCGTTATCCCTGCGTACGACATGGCCAAAGGAAGGACCAGCAGCAGAAAGCATGCGTTCAAATTGGACGCTTGTGAGCACATTGGCATACCGCTTGAAGCCGTATTCGCCCTTTTGCTCCGCGTTATACTCATCAAAACCGGTTGAAAGAATGACCGCGCCAACTTCAAGATCCAGCTTTTGGTCATTCATTCCATGCTCGACCGCTTTCTTTTCGCACGCCGAAACACATTCCATGCATTCCGAGCATTGAGCACAATTCAAGCACCTTTCAGCTTCGGAAATTGCATTATTTTCTGAAAATGGAAATTCGATCTCATTAAAATTGTTTATGCGGTTTTCTACACTAAGTTCATCGGCAGAAGCACGATTCTTTTTTGCGATATTCTTTTCCGACGGCAGCAACTCCTCCGGAACAGGTTTTAGCGAATGTTCAAACCGATTAGGCAGCATATCTTCGTTGTTCAAATAGCGTGCTATAGATTCTGCTGCGCGCTTTCCTGCAGCAACTGCCTGTATCACGCTCGCCGGACCGGAAACATTATCTCCACCGGCAAAAATTCCTTCCGCAGAAGTTTCAAGTGTAACAGGATTAACTTTAAAACATCCGCGTTCAATATCAATGCCGATATGTTTCGTTAAGTCATTATCAAGCATCTGGCCTATTGCAACTATTATCTGATCAGCATCAATTTTAATTGTCTTATTTTCATCGTAGGAAGGTTTAAATTTTCCGTTTGGATCAAAAACGCTTGTACACTGTTTAAGTTCTATTCCTGCAACGGACCCGTTACCAAAGATTTGTTTTGGTCCCCATCCGTTTCGTATTACAATTCCTTCTGCAATTGTCGCTTCAATCTCTTCCTTATACGCGGGCATTTCATTACGCTGCTCAAGCGAAATCAGTTCAACTCTTTTAGCGCCGAACCTGAGAGCCGTTCTTGCCACGTCAATCGCAACATTGCCGCCCCCGATGACGATCACGTTTTCCTTAACTAGCGGCTTGTCTTTTTCATTCGGAGCCTGCCTGAGGAATTCAACACCATAATCTACGCCTGTTTTATCCTCACCGCTTATACCTAATTTTCTGCTGACATGCGCACCGGCACTGACAAAGACCGCATCATTTTCTTTCTTCAATTCGGTAAAATCTTTGTTCTTACCGATAGTACAATTCAAAACAATTCGAACACCTTTGCGCTTTATCAGGTCTACTTCATAATCAAGTATATCTTTTGGAAGCCTGTATCTTGGAATTCCGTAATAAAGCATTCCGCCCGCAGAATCTCTCGATTCGTAAATCGTAACAGCAAAACCTCTGCCGGCAAGATCGTCGGCAGCAGTTAATCCGGCAGGACCGCCGCCAACTATTGCAATTTTTTTTGCATCCGGGGAAGGATTTTTCTGCCCGGGCAATTTCAGAGTCCCGGATTTATAGAGTTTTATTTCCTGATCTGAAGCAAACCTTTTTAATTGCCTGATCGCAAGCGAACTGTCCACCCTAGAGCGAGTGCAGGCCGTCTCGCATGGAGCAGGACAAACACGGCCGCATATTGCGGCAAGCGGATTTCTTTCGCGTATGAGATTGACCGCTTTTAAATACTCTTTTTTCTTTATTAATTGAATATAGCCCTGAACATTAACATTAGCCGGACATTTCATCCTGCATGGAGCATGTCCGAGTTTTAATATGCTGGGTTTATTTGGAATTGCCTGCGCATAATATTTTTGTATAGCTTTTCTTGTACCAAGATTGCGGTTAAATATATCGCTTAATTCCACCGGACATGCTTTTGTGCATTCTCCGCAATCGTTACAGATTTTTTCATTGATATAACGCGGTGATTTTTTAATTGTAACCTTAAAGTTGCCCGGCTCACCTTCAATTTTTTCCAGTTCGGAAAGAGTAAGAATTTCTATATTTAGATTTCTGGCACATTCCACTAACTTCGGCGAAATAATACATGTTGCACAATCGCCCGTTGGAAAAGTTTTATCGAGATGAGACATCATACCGCCGATGGCTGCAGAACGGTTTACCAGGTAGACTTTATAACCAGAATTCGCAAGATCAAGAGATGCCTGAACTCCTGCAATACCGCCGCCTTCGACCAAAACAGCACCGATCATCTTTTTCTTTTCAATTTTCACAAATTAACCTTCCTTCATCAATAACTTTTTACGGCTTCAATAATCGGTTTCGGCGAAACTATGCATTTATCCATACCAAGCTTTTCCGGTGTAATACCTAAACACAGGCCTACAAGCTGGGTTATATATACAATCGGAATGTTATAGCTGGTTTTTTTTACTTTATTTATATCGCTTTGCCTTAAATCCAAATTTACCTGGCACATAGGACAGGCGACTGCCATACATTCAGCACCGGATGCTTTAGCCATGCCTAATATGGAATTGGAAAGTTCGATAACAATATCTGTTCGTGTAAGAGCAAATCCGCCGCCGCAGCATTCAACTTTATGCGGCCAATCAATACTCTCGCCTCCCATAATTGTTACGAGGTCGTCCATAATCGTAGGATTTTCAGGATCATCAAAATTAGTCACTCCTCCCGGCCTTACCAGCAAACATCCGTAGTAATTGACAACCTTTAATCCTTCTAATGAATGCGTAAAAGATTCCTGCAGCTTTTTTATACCAATGTCTTTTAATAAGTAATTCTACAAAATGAATTACATTTACACTGCCGTCATAATCTTCTCCTAACGATTCGCTGACTTCTTTTCTGATATCGGGATGCATTTGGATTTCATAATTAGCGACTTTCATCCTATTATAACATGCCGCGCAGAATACAACCATATCAAGTCCCATCTTCTTTGCCAATTAGAAGGTTTGCAGCAGGAAGAGCAAGAGAGAGAATTTTATCGGTGTGGTGCGCTGGTGTTGAACCGCAGCATGTCCAGCCCTTCGGTTCGATCAGTTCGATGTCCAAGAGCTCGTGCAACTTCACAAATCGACATGTATTGATCGATAGCTGTAGATTCTGCTGAACATCCGGGATAATATGCATATTTCATTTTCAAATATTTCTTATATGTTGCTGCATTATGCAAATATTTAATTGGTGACAGTATTCACCCTGTTACATTTAAAATATGTAATCGAGAACTCGTTTTCTTTAAAAATATTCAGATCCTCTGCTGCTTCTATGATGCACCGTAAAGACTTTTGCTGCAGGATTTATTCATTGCTTTGATAATTACTCCGGCTTTTCCCGGTCTTAAATATTCTTTTTACATATTTTTTATCGGCTTTGAACGACGGTAATAATGCTATTTTTCTTTTTTGAAGCATCATCGGAAATTTATCAGTGTCCTGAAAATAGCTCGAAGTCCCAACTTTATATGCTGCAATCATTCCAAGGTCGTATGTCCTGCCAAATATGCTTACTGTTTTCAAAAACCATTTGTTAAACAGCGGAACATTGCCTTTCTGTTTAACGTGTATTTTTCCTGAGAGAAATAATTCGCAGTGCGTCCATGACTGCAGCCATATCAATTTGCATCGGACAGCGTGAAAAACAAGTATCGCAGGAAGCGCACATCCATACGAGATCGCTGTTTATTATTGAATCGCCTTCATTGAATTGCAGTCTTCTGATGATTTCCGAAGGAGGCACTTTGACCAGTGTTGCAACCGGACAACCGTTGGTGCATTTTTTACATTGCAGACATCCGGCAACATCCACGCCGGATATTTCTTTAACTGCATTGTATATTCCTGTTTCCCTTTTATTTTTACTTATCACAAGATGCATATATTATCCGAATAAATTTTATTCTAATATTTCTTCAGCAAGCTCATCAACTTCCTGCTCTTCGCCGTAAACATCTTTTTCCGGGGTAGACGGTGTACCTTCAATACTCGGCGAGACTTTACGATAGACCTTCTTAGGATCAAGTATTTTACCGTTCACAGTTAATAAATCATCTATTTTAATTCCAAAAAGCTTTTCATTCTCAGTGAGATACGGTAATATCAATTCCCAATCTTTTTCCGTAAAAGGAGAAAAGATGCACCCATTTAATTGCTCGCTAATTAACTTCCTTTTAGGATCCCTGATAAATGCGGCTCCTCCCGAAGCCAAAGAAAATAAATTGCTTCCCGGGTAAGGCTCGGGAAGAGGTACAATTTGGCCTTCTTCATTAAACTTCATACCGTTTAGAATAACAAAGCCGCCTTTATTGTGCGGGTCACCCGCCATAAACGATTCACCGAGAAAATCAAGACTTGTACCATTAATAACAATTCTAGGCCTTCCGACTGAATTAATCATCGGACGTCCGGCAGCATTTCCCTTTACAAAGATAGAACCTCCTTTAGCGCCGTATAAGAAGGTCTGCCCTACATCTCCGTGTATCACTAATTTTCCATCCTTGATTATCTGGCCCAGCTGGTCCTGAGAATTGCCATGAACGGTCACTGACATTCCGTCGATTCCGGAACCGAGATAATCACCCGAGCTGCCGTAAACATCTATAGACACGTCATGCGTTTCAGGCCCGAAACCGCAGCCAACATAACGCTGACCTGCACATTGAAACAGGATAAAATTCTTCCAGCCTAATCTGTAAGCCCTGACAATAAGCATTGCGTCGCATTCATCGCCTTCCGGCGGAAATTTCTTTGAATCGACTACCAGTATTTTTTCTTTGCCTTTTGGCTCCCGAAGATCGTTTCTTGTTTCAAAATCAATTAAACGATATTCTAACGATTCATCTTTTTCAGAATGAAGTTTCGGAATACTTTTAAAAAGAGAATCGAGTTCTGTCCGTATTATATAGAGAATGTGTGAACGCCTTTTCGCGCCAGTCTTATAATTTCTATCATTCAACAACGTCAGTGCATTTATCGCATAAGATGTCTGTTCGCTGTTTTTACCGAAATTTCTAATCGCCTGGCAGGCTATACGAATATCATCGAAAGACCACTGCGGGATACTATCCCTGACAAAATCAAAAATATATTTTCCGGCAGATGCGTATTCGGTAATTATATTTTCGATTGGTTCCTTATTTCTTGAATCAGGAATATCTTTTGTGAAATCACATCCTTCGGTTTTTTCAGTTATGGCAACCGGAATACCGAACTTATCTTTGCATTCGAGCCTATGTTTGCCTTTGTCATCTTTCACAATATCAAATATAAATGCACCGCCGTCCGAATAGCTCCCGCCGCGGGCATTCCAGTACTTATCGGCAACAGGGCAAATCCGTTTGTCATCTTTTGCAAGACTTGCAAGTGTAGCATCGATAGCTTGCTTTTCGGAGCCGATAATTCCGACCTGAACTTCCCCATCAACAAATGCAAAGACCTGCGGTCTCAGCATTGCAGTATCGGTGATTCCAAGCAATTGGAATTTGCGGCTTTCTATAAGATTACGCGCTATGATGAAGAACCATGGCCCATCCGGAGAACCGTGCATATGCGTCGCCTGAATTGCCCTGTAAATTTCCTGCTTTTCTTTGGGCAACCGGTCAAAGTCAAGTTCTGTTGTCGGAGCCAATGCCTCTATAATATATTCCACAGGATATTTGTAAATTCGAGACAATAAATCGAACATCAGCGCCGAAACTTCGGTATCGGTAATAAATTGGGGATAAATATTACGCTGCTTTAAATATTCCGTTACCGAGTGATAATTAGCAAAATCGCCGTTATGTACCAGCGCCATATTCATTGCAGTAAACGGATGAGCACCTCCCGGATGCCAGACCCGGCCTCTTGTCGGATATCGTTGATGTGCAATCCAGACATGAGCACACAGGTCATTTATCTTATAATATTGCGTTACAGCTTCAGCATAACCGACGACTTTCAGAATCATAATGTTACGGCCCTGCGACATCACAAAAGCCCTCTGCTTTTTCGCCGAAACATAAAATTCATTGTTGAGTTTGAAGCTGTTTTGGTTTACAAACTCATCTTCGATATCTCGCCGGTCAAGGCCTGTAAAATTGTTTTCTGAAATGAATTTATTCAAAACGCTGTCTTTTACACGTACAAAATACCTGTATACATCCGGCGGTTTGACTTCAAGTCCGGGAACACTTTTCCAATCAATTGACCGTATCGAGTTTTGCAGATTTTTTTATATCGAACACAGGATTAACATATTTATTTTCAACATCGTGATGGACAGATGCATCAAGATATGCTATATGGAGCATGTAGCAATCGTCGAGAACCTCCCTTGATACACCTAATTGTTCAGGAATAAAACCGACCGCTGCTATTCCACCGCCTTTACCGTTGCCGCGATTATGCATCAATCTTGAAGGTTCATGGATATGCTTGCCGGGAACCGGCTCAGTACAGCAAAAACCTACAACTCCGCATCCTCCTTCAGCTTCCATAGACAATCGATTTATCCGGCATTTGAAGGACTTCATTGAGATTTCTTTTCGATTGCAAGTATATTTATCTATATCCCTGCAATTCATAGACTTACTGTTATCTTATTTCTGTTTGTTTTGAGATGTCCAGATGTATTAACAAGTCTGTTCTTCCTCGTAGTTCATTAATGCTCTTCAACCGAGACGTCTTAATATATCTTTTAATCCGATTGACCATGCATTGTAAAGATTAATGATCCGCTGTGTTCCCCACTCAATGTAACTTGGGAGGCAAGCTCCGGATTTGTTGTCGCAATACCTCTGGGGCACCCTTTTCCGCTTTCACATCTGCTGCATCTTAGACAGCACAGCGCTACCAATTCTGCCGTTCCAACGACGACTCCGTCGGCGCCGAGGCAAATTGCTTTTGCAATATCATAATAATTGCGTATACCGCCGCTCGCTATTAATACAACTCCGTCGCGGACACCTTCGGTTGAAAGAAAATTATGAACTTTCGGGATGGCATAGTCTACAGGCATTGCAATATTCTTCTTAGCGATATCAGGAGCTGCTCCTGTGCCTCCATACCCGCCGTCTATATGTATGATGTGTGTGCCTGCATAATAACTTCCAACTGCAACCATATCGACGTCGGTTGGAGTTGAAACCTTTGTAGAAATAAGAGCCCTCGGATTTACATGTTTCATCCAATCGATGTGTTTCATATGATCTTCGATTGAATAGACGCTGTGAAATGGAAACGGAGAGAACAATGGAATTCCCTGGACCGCTTCGCGCATTTTCGCTACTGCAGGAGTATTCTTGGTTCCCAGCAAATGGCCGCCTAACCCGGGTTTCGCGCCCTGCGCATATTTGAATTCTATGATTGGAACTCTTTGAATAGTCTCTTCTCTCACACCGAAAAGTCCAGTAGCTACCTGCGTAATCATATGATCGTCGTATGGTCTCAGGCGTTCCATGTAACCGCCCTCGCCGGAGCATGAAAAAGTATTCCATGCCGCGCAGCCGCTCGCACTTTTGATAACTGTGTGATATTGCTAATGGAACCAAACGACATCCCTCCACCGTACCAAGGAACGTCAATTTTTATCTTAGGCCTGCCGTCATTTCTTCTATTCAATTCAAGGCTCAGGTCAATTTCATCTGAGTCAACTACAGCTGGATTTTCCGGATACACAATTCTGATTCTATCGAATCCTCCGCCAGAGCTGCCTGTTTCATATTCAAAATCATAGTCCCCGGGAATTAGTTCTCCAGTTTCGGCCATCTTCCATGTTGCAAGAATCATGTCCGAAGTCCATCGATAATCCCCTAAAACTTCCATCATAGGATTTTTCACCAATCTTAAGGCACTGTTCGGGCATTTTGCTACACAAAAATTTTCTGTTTTTGCGCAAACGAAACCATTGCATTTATAGCTTAGCGGAGCGGCAAATAACTTATAACCTTCCTTTAATACGTGTACACCTTTTGCGCATGTCCTAACGCAAGTGCCGCACATTTTACATCTTTCTTCATCGCGATAGATAAGATATTTAGCGATCTCGTTGCGGTATCTCGAAGGAGCCGGTTTAATTTTTCTTTCTACTTCGACCTGCGGAACACGGGTCTTAAAAGTGTTCCGGGGGAGAATTTCTTCCAGATTTTTTTTATCTATTAAAGATCTGTCCATAAATTTCTTCTTCAATTTCATCTTTAAATATGGCACGTCCAACATCGCCGCGCAGCCTCCTGGCTTCCCGCATACCCATCGCTCCCATAAGCTCGACCAATTGCCAGTGCCATGCACCGATTAAATTAGACATGCGCCCTACACCATAATGTAAATCGATTGCTGTATCCAATTTTGAGGGACAATAATCGCCGGGTTTACAGCTCTCACAAAGGCGGCATTCGATAGCAATTAATAACGGCAGGTTAATTGAAACCAGATCAGCGCCGCAAATAATCGCTTTAGCAACGTGTTCCGCTAACCCGATTCCACCACCTGCGATCAAAGTAATCTCATCTCTCTTTTCATTTTTTATTAAACCTGCATGTACTTCACGGATAATATCCTTCATGAACCGTGGATTTTGAACGCCAATTTCATTTCCGTTGAGGTCGGCGATCAGATGGATGACTTCGACATCAAATTTCGACAATTCATCTGCACGCCTTACTACTTTTTCATCCATTAATGTCCTTACAGCAATAATTATTCCCGGATGATCTTTCTTTATCGATTTGATTTGCTGCTCG
Organism: uncultured Bacteroidota bacterium; assembly: GCA_963770945.1. Taxonomy (GTDB): domain Bacteria; phylum Bacteroidota; class Ignavibacteria; order UBA10030; family UBA10030; genus Fen-1298. The sequence goes on from CAVYRP010000010.1 coordinate 57,092, forward strand.
ACATTATCATGGTCCGGAATTTCCACCAATCGTGTTCTATCAAGGATTTCTTTTGGTATCCGGGGTTCATTCGGATTTAATAAGAAGGCAATATTGTTTAAGATATTCCTCTTTATTATTGAGTTTTATCGATTTCCATTTCTTCCAGTCTATAACGGCAATGAGTCCTGTTTGTTTTGCTGTCTCAATAATGCAAGGTTCAAGAACAGGAAGCGTATGCTTTTCGGAAGACATATCAAATATTACGGGGAAAGGAATAGAAATAAACGAAGGAAGGTTTGTCTCCAGTTTATAGTTTTGAAAATTAAGAAAGGAGGGTTTCTTGCCGATATCAACGGATGTACTGATATACTCTCTTCCATGAATACCATCGCGTGTAGGCCGGACAATTTCAGACATATCGGTCCACATGGAATCAAATCCAGGAGCCTGAAAATTTGCCCCTATAACCTGCGCCGGAGACCGGGACTTTTCCAGTTTCCGCTTCCAGCCATGTTGTGCTTAAAATTTGCGGCTTCCAATATTCGTTGCCTAGTTTTTGATATTCCGAATTCAATGCCAGCGTCAATAAATTTTTAGTGCAATTCTGGACGCATGAAAAACATCCCATGCATTCGTAATAGAGCGTATGAATTTCGTCAAGATTTCTAATGAAAGTAATTTCTTCGCGATGCTTATCATAGACACAAGCTTTTTTTACGCAGTTATGGCATCCTGCGCAATCTTCGCGCCAGTCTACAATTCCGCACTTTCCTATCCGGGGAAGTCTCGGCTGAACATGACTCGTTTTAATATGATATTTTTCAGGCATAATGAACTGCTTATAGTCCGGCTTGAGAAATAATCTCGTTTATTATATCTTCTTTTCCGCCTGAAATGATATGAATACCGCTTAATCCCTTCATTTCCTTAATTTTATTTATCGTTTCAACACAGATCGCAATGCCTCTTTTCTTTTGTTCAGCAAGGTTTCCGGCATCCTTCATACTGTTTATATGCGATTCCGGTATGTAAAAATCAGTATGTTTTTTCAAGAGACTTATTGCTTCGTTATAACTTTCAAGGGGATAGATTCCTGCTATGAATGCAGCCTTCTCTGTTAATCCTTCCTGATATGCTGCATGTAACCATTCATGAAAATCGGTTGTATTGAAAACGCCCTGTGTCTGAATGAATTTTGCTCCGGCTTTAATTTTTTTTGTTAATCGCATGATATTAAGGTCAAGAGGACGCAGATAAGGATTTGCGACCGCGCCTACGAGCACAGAAAAATTTCCGCTGATTTTTGCATTGTTCAGGAGGATTCTTTCGTTATTCATCGTTGTGACAAGTGTTTATCAGTTGAATGGAGTCGATATCATAAACATTTGCCGATTCAGGCATTTCCGTAATGCTTTGATGATATCCGGAAAGACACAGGATATTCTTGATACCAAGCGACACGGCGCCTAATATATCGGATTGAAGAGCTATCCTGTTACGATCGCGTGTAACAATTTGGTATACCGGTTCTATACCGGCTTGTTTTAATTTTACCGCCGATGCCAATCCGGAAATTATAGGGCCGTACGGATTGTCTGCTACATTCACTGCTATAACACCTGATATTTGAGATTTATTTATGGGATCGGACTCAACATTTGTATCCGGCAAGATATTCGGCGGTAATAATGAAATCCCCTTCTTCTATTTTTTTTGCTAATAAACTGTCCATTTGTTTCTCTTATGATAATTCGAAAGCTTTTTCGTATTGGCTTATAATTTGCCGGATACATATTATTAATTCATTTATTGTATATTCTGCCTTGTTTTTATTATCGAGATGAATAAACCAGATGCATTCGCCGCCTGCACCTGTTTCTATTAGAAGATTATTAACAGCTTCTATCCGTTTTTGAGCGCGAAGATTGCCTTGAAGAAACTTACATTCTCCAGTCATACAGCCTGTAACTATCGCGATGTCCGAACCTATCTCGATAGATTTTAGAATATATTCAATTCCTATTTTCCCGGAACATGGCACACTTATGACATTTAATTCAACTCCATCAAGTTGAGAATTGAGGCGGTTTATTCCTTCCGGGGATATTGAATTCAAACAATGGAAGAGTGATATTTTAATTGATGGATTCATTATTTTATCAAGAAATAAATATTATTTTTTTCAGATTGAAATGGATACTCTATTCGTTATTTCTCTAAAGCTTTCCAATCTTCTCTTTTATTTTTCCCGAGGCACTCTCATAACTCAAAAAGCTTTGCTCACACCATTCTATACCCGGTGTGTTGATAAGGTCACTCATTACTTAACAAATTGGGATCACCAATTAGGACGTTTATTGAAAGAGATTTGACGCATGGTTGGTTTTCCGCGTATCATTCTCTCACAACGATCAATGAAGTTTTACTTATCTCTCGCTTGTTTTGCCGCCAAATAGACCGCCTTATATCATTGAAGATCTTTATGCCCGCCGTCTTGACAAACTATATATAATGTAATTTTATAATTATTCGAGATATAATCAAGTATTATTATAACATAATATTAATATATAAGGTATAATGATAACAATTCTTCACTTTATAACGAAATAGATTCTCCAAATAGAATTCGGATAGTATTTAAGAACAGCCGAAGTAATAACTGATAACGTCTCTTCCAACATCGGCTATTTAACTGCCTTACTCCTTGTGTTTCAATGCGTATTCGATTATATTTTTAACAAGTGCTTTTCGTATTAGAAATGAATTTGATTTACTAAATCTATAATGGTTGGATATATTCCTATCGAATATACCTGCCTCCGTCCTTTTTCATATTACGTGGATCAGGAATTTCATGGCAAATGATATAATACTATGCGAATTGCTTTACTTCAATTGAATCAAATTGTCGGTGACCTTGAGGGAAATTCAAAACGCATTGAAACTGCAGCTAAAACTGCATGTGCACAACACGCCGATCTTGTCGTTACACCGGAGCTTTCACTTCTCGGTTATCCGCCCAGAGATCTTTTACTTTCTGAAAGTTTTATAAAGCACAGCTTGAAGATATTAGAGAAACTAGCGTCTCAGCTTTATGCCGCTCCTATGGTTCTTGTAGGCGCCGCTAAACCTAACCAAAATAGTGTAGGACGGCCTCTCTTCAACTCAATGGCTTTATTGCATAAAGGAAAAGTTCAGCAATTTTACCATAAATTACTTCTTCCAACCTACGACGTTTTTGATGAAGATAGATATTTTGAGGCCGCCTCAAATCCGCAAATATTGACAACACCCGGCATTACCTGTGGTATTTCCATTTGCGAAGATATCTGGAACGACACTGACTTCTGGCAGCACCGCCGCTACCACCACGATCCTATTTCAGAACTCGTTCAGGGCGGTGCCCAATGTATTATTAATATGTCTGCCTCGCCTTTCACCGTTGGGAAACAAGAGATCCGTCAATCGATGCTCTCAGCAATATCCGCAAAATATCAGACACCTCTGCTCTATGTCAACCAGGTCGGCGGTAATGATGATCTTGTTTTTGACGGACGCAGCTGTGTATTTGACAATACTGGAAAACTGATTGCCCGCGGATTTGGATTCAAAGAAGACATTGTAATTGTTGATATTACAAATCAAAGTCAAAACGGAGTTGTTGAGCAAGATGATTTCACAGAAGAATCAGAAATTTGGAATGCTCTTGTTTTGGGGACGAAAGATTACGCTCATAAGTGCGGATTCTCTACAGTTATGTTAGGATTATCCGGAGGAATTGATTCTGCAATAACTGCAGCAATCGCCGTAGACGCTTTAGGACAGGAGAATGTGCTGGGAGTTCTAATGCCTTCACCGTATTCCAGTCAGGGAAGCATCGATGATTCGCTTCAGCTTGCGAAGCAACTAGGAATGCGCACACTGACTTTGCCTATCAAGAACATTATGAGCACTTTCGATTCAACACTACAGGAAGTATTTGCTAACTCTGTTCCTGACACAACAGAAGAAAATATCCAGGCTAGAATAAGAGGCAATCTTTTGATGGCGCTTTCAAATAAATTCCATTCTCTTCTGCTTACTACGGGAAACAAATCGGAGTTGTCCGTTGGTTATTGCACAATATACGGTGATATGTCTGGTGGATTAGCGGTTATTTCTGATGTACCAAAGACAATGGTATATCGCTTGGCGAGGTGGTTAAATACTCAGCGGCAAAAGTCCGTAATTCCGGAGTCTATTCTGACAAAACCACCTTCCGCCGAATTGAAACTGAATCAAAAGGATCAAGATACTCTTCCCGATTATGACACACTCGATAAAATTCTAGAGATGCATATTGAGCATCATAAATCTGCAAGTCAAATCGTTACTGCCGGATTTCAACCTTCGATAGTTTCTAAGGTACCTAACATTGGTCAAGAATGCGGAATTCAAACGCAAACAAGCAGCGCCTGGTATAAGGGTTACAGATCGAGCATTTGGAACCGGCTGGAGAATGCCTATTGCCAGCAAACTATGGCAAGAATAAATTTAACGATTTATCAAAATGACTTTTTTCTAATTTTGTATCACAAACTCGCTCTTCAGGACTTTGTTATCATATCATCATTAAAGCGCTAACACACCTTATCATAATTTCATTGCTGCAAATCCGCAATGCGGACATTCTACTTCAAAAAGAAAGAATTCTTTATGGCATTCCGTGGAAGCTAACGGATATGGAATCCGTTTGTCTCTCCGGAAACGCTATAGTTTCCATGAAATATTTCAATATTTTCCATCAATGACATTCACACTGCTCACAGTATTTGTATATAGTAATCTTATCCATCTCAGGTATATTTACTTCTTTTACGGAATATCCCCAAAGGGTTTAATGCAACCAGATGAAAATGCTCTGAAGCGCGCCAATAGTTGCTGCATTTTTTATCGATTGAATATAGTTTAAAATAAGTGTAGGTTCTGGTGGCTTTGGAGGAGGTCTTATGAGACATTTCCCATTTCGTTCAATTCTTTCCAAAAGATTTAAAAACACATCGCTACAGTTTACATATTTGAGAGTAATTTTGTTTTTCCCTCTGGGTTTTATGATCTTTGCAATTGCAGGCTGCGAAGGAGACAATATTTTCTCGGGATTGCCTGCTGCTGAGACAAGTCTTACAACACTTGAGAGGACAATTATTCCTGAAGACGTACCTTCAACTTCACCTAAATTAAGACCTTCAGATGTTTCTTTATTTTCGCAGTATGGTTATGGCAAATGGCATTATGGACCGGGGCTTCCTTGTCAACAAAGATTGGATCTTATGCCGACAGGATATACAAATACATCGGTTAAAATAACTGCAAAACTTTTGAGATTCTTTACCATCACCGACATCCATATCACAGATGAAGAATCTCCTGCTCAAGCTATCTTTTTTGCAGCGTATGCAGGTAAGAATGGGATTTCATGTTATGCACCTATTATGCTATATTCAACTCAGGTTTTTAACGCAGCCATTCAAACAATAAATGCCATTAACAGGCAAGATCAGATTGATTTTGGTATCGCTCTGGGTGATTTATCAAACAGTGCCCAATACAACGAACTAAGATGGTTTATCGATATTCTTGATGGCAATAATATAAATCCAGATTCGGGCATAAAGGACGACCCTATAGCCGGACCTAAGAATGATTACCAGGATGAATTTCAAGCTGAAGGACTTGATAAATCTATTCCTTGGTATGCAGTGCTCGGCAATCACGATCATTTTTGGATGGGTTCAAAACCTATGACTGATCGCATCCGACAGACCTTGCTCGGTGGAAATATTCTTCAGCTGGGGAATGTATTCAACGATCTCAATGCGATGAATGAGACAACATACTCTATGGGCACAATAGACGGAGGTACAATTTACGGCAACATTATTGGTTCAGGAGTTGTTGCAAATATGACTAATATTCCGACGATTGCCGCTGATCATAATCGACGTTCTCTTTCAAAAACTGAATTTATGAACGAATTTTTCAATACTTCTTCACTTCCGCAAGGACATGGATTTATTCAATCCAACAGTATAAACAAATTTGCTGCATGTTATTCTTTCGAGCCAAAGTCGGATTTGCCGCTGAAGATCATAGTGCTCGATGATACTCAAGATGAGAATGATGCGCCCGGACCTTCCCTCATCTACGGGTATGGTTCTCTTGGAAATGGCCGTTATGAATGGCTTATAGAGCAGCTTCAAGCCGGTCAGGACGAAGGAAAGCTCATGATTATCGCTGCCCATGTGCCGATAGGTGTTGCATCCGGCACACCTCTAGGCTGGTACAATGACGCTGATGAGACTGCTCTGATTAAGAAACTGAAAGAATATCCGAATCTTATTCTATGGATATCAGGCCATCGCCATCTCAATACAGTTACTGCCTTAAAATCAGAAGATCCCAATCATCCTGAAAATGGATTCTGGGAAGTTGAAACAAAATCATTAAGAGAATTCCCTCAGCAATTCCGTATTTTCGATATCATGAGCAACAGTGACAATACTATTTCAATCATTACAACCAACATAGATCCTGATGTTAATGACAGATCGTTTGCAGCAGTTTCGCGTTCTTATGCAATTGCGTCGAACCAGGCATACGGATTAACAGAGTCCCCGTTGCCTACCGGTTCAGTTTCATACAATGCAGAGCTCGTCAAACAATTAAGTGCTGAAATGCAAATTAAAATAAAAAATTATGGAATACATTTAAGGAAATAATCATTTTTTAAAATGAACTGCACCGCTGCAAGCCCCGTCATTCGATAGGTTTTTTGTTGGAGTGTATGGGTTTATGATCTCATTCTCTGCTCACAAAGATCAATATTTATTGCAATTACATAATTGTAAAAATATTTGTAACCAGAATTACGGACAAATATAAAAGATATCTGAAATCATCAGACTCTTCTCAGGTCCATGAAAAGTGAAAAGGTCAATTTTACAACATTTCTAATTTGTTCGATACATGAACGCCATATTAGAAATGTAATAAGTGATACAAATTAATCAATTTGAAATCATTATGAAATTATACTCAGATAGGCATTACCTTCCTTCAGATTTTTCAAATTGTCAGCAGAATGCTCAGTTGTTCGATGGGATTTTTTTTTGGCAGAAGTATATAAAAGAAAGAACTTTTTATGTTTCAACAAGCTGCAGATTTTCTTGTATCATCGTTTATTCGTCACCTTGATTTTCCTGTCCAATTGCTGTATTCACAAAGGCAGCGTGCCGTGGAGATGGACACGGGACACTGGCTCCTTTTATTGCAGCCCAAAGAACTTCATTAAACATGGCATCTGGGACGCGATCTTCTTTATCGAAATTGAACAGGTCACTCTTCCGCTGCCATTCATTTATTGCAGTATTCTTTTCGAATAAATCTACTTTTGCAGGAATTGAATTAAAGGCAGAGGCATCGAGAGTGTCTGTAAAACTTCTCCAGAGTGGTTCAGCGGCGGCATCATATTGACTCATGGGCGGCAGTCCCAGAATCAATTCGATTGTTCTCAATACACTTGACGTGGAATACATCGTATGATCGATATAGTGCCGTTTCACATATCCACCCGCAAGATACAATGTGCTTCTATGTGCATCTACATGGTCAGGTCCGTTCTGCGCGTCATCTTCGACAATGAAGACGACGCTATTGTTCCATATACTGCTGTGGCTCAGATAATCTATGAAGAGACCAACTGCCAGATCATTATCTGCTACTTCAGCAAAAGGTGTCAGCCGCCCGAGCTTAAGTCCTTCGGTATGATCGTTGATAAACCAGAGAGTGTTGAATTGCGGGACTGCTCCGATCGTCAGGAGCGAATCGAATTCCTGTTTCCACTGCTGGAACCTTGTTGTGTCCATCACCGTCTGGTCCCAACCAGTATAATATGGACAAAAATGATTCTCTAGTGCCGGAATATTCGGTTTATAGTTCTCGGTGAATTCACCGTATGTCCTGTACGTGATTCCATAACGTTTGCAAAGATCCCAGATGAATCCGTTTTTATTGTTCGCAATATCACGTGTTCCTGCGGCGTCAAACGTACCGCCGCGGTTTCCGTAGTTCGTAGGCCAGTTCTTTTCCAGATAATCTGTTGCGTACACGCCAAGACTCCAGTTATGCCCGTCGGCACTGACCTCTCCGTCGACATAAAAATTGTCGAAGAGTACGAATTCTTTTACAAGTGCATGCTGGTTCGGAGTCACTTTTTTATCGAAAAGAAGCAGGGTAGTGTCGCCATTGCCTCCGGGGATATCGCTCAACACCTGATCATAAGTTCTATTTTCCTTAATAATATAAAAGACATGCTTTATTGGAGAAGTGACGCCGGATTTCATAGGGATTGGGTTTCCAGGTCTCCCTGAGGTTTGTGTCTCTTTTTCTTTAGAATATGGTGTGTTTCGATATACGACCTGTGAATAATTGGAAAGCTGTTCTTTATCTGGAACTAGAATGATACTGAGTCGGCCTGTGAATAAGCCGCCGATATATTGTTCTTTTTCTACAGGTCCCATTCCTTTCTGGTACTCTACTTTTGATTCTATCTTCATTGGATTTGGACCGTGCGGGTTCGGCATAGAATTATACCCTTTTGCACTGGCAACATAAATGAGGTCGTCCACGACACGAACGCAGGTGGGATACCACCCCGTGGGAATAAATCCCATGCTTCTGCTATTGCCGACCTGTGTTACATCGAATACCGCCAGGCAATTATTATCTGCGTTTGCGACGTAAAGTGTTTTTTCGTCCTTACTCAAGGCAATACCGTTGGTGGTCGATCCGCTCGGTGCATCAGGGTAAAGAGCTGCGTTTAACGTTTCAATCACTTTCCGCCGGCTAATTTCGATAATCGATACCGAATTGTCGTTTGCATTCGCTACATACAATAGTGAACCGTTTGAGTTTAAGAGAAGTTCATTCGGATTATCGCCGACAACAATCGATCCTGTAACCGACATTTCTTGCGTATCGAATATAACTACTTTGTCACAACCCCAGCAAGAGATGTATAGTGTCTTTTTATCCGGCGAGAGAACGCACGTATATCCTTCACCGCCAAGAGGAATGGTTTTTATAATCTTTTTCTCGTTTATGTCGATCACGAAAAGCGAATTGTTTTCTTTCGTAACGGTATATATCAGATCACGATCATCATCAAGTGCAATACCGGCGATGGAGATTTTCTCGGGCCATGGTTTTCCGACTACGATACTGTCCTTAAATATGATTTTGCCGCTGCTGACATCGAACTGCATAATGTAATTTCCGTTGCCGCCAGAGGCATAAAGAGTTTTTGAATCGTTGCTCCACGCAAGTCCCAGCCAAGCAATTCGAACTTCTTTCGTGTCGATTATCGTTTCTTTAGAGATATCTATAAGCTGGATGCTCTGCGTGCTTTGTCCATTATTGGTGACTGCAAGCATTTTTTTATCCGGCGAGACAGCTATGTTCAATGGAAGATCGCCAAGTGGCAGACTTTTCCCTACTGGGGTTAATGCCCACCCATTGGGCAGGACGATCCGATTTTTTTCGATCTGATCAATCGTTTGTGCTATGAGTTGTTCGACAAGAAAAAGCATGATGATCAAATATCTTTTCATGATTCGCAGATTCCTATAAAAAGTTCTTAATGGATACTCCTCTTTTGTCCTTCTGAAGAGGCGTTTTTATTTTATCGGCCTTTGTGTTTCAGCAATAAAAATCACGCTATCTTCGATTATATTTTCGAGAATACGAGAATATGATAAGTTAGTATTTTTTCAATATCAAGCTCCGGTACTGCACCCAAAATCATTGGCACAACAAACGGGGTTAGGTCAGTTTTATGATCCATGTCTCACCCATCTTAACACCCTCACTTACTTAATGTTTTTCAACATTTTATTTCTTCTGAATTATTGCTAACTGGCTTTTATAGAAGGATTCAATTCTTGCTTCGATATATACATTAGTCAAGTATAAATTCAAGATTAACATCACTAATTATCTAATTTAGATTTATTGCTTTTGCTCGACGTCCAATCAACTGTTTATAATCTATCTTTCAATTGACTGGTTAAAAAAGATCTATTAATAAATTCCAGCCAAAGTGGAATTAATGACTGAATTTTTTCCAGGCTATTCTGCATTGTTTTTTCATTGATAGCTAGGGATATTGCATATTCCTTGAAATCATTTGATGTCAAATTTCGTCTTTTTCCCATTTATAGTTAATGCGGTTTCATCCATATCTTCCGGCATTACAAGCTTCGTAGCAACAAGGTCGTATGCCGGTGTAAGTACTATTGAACCATCAAGTTCACGGATCAAAGAATAATTCTTTAAATGCATATCAGCATTCCCCGTAAGGAAGGAAAATAATGTTACCTCAAATAATGCTAATGCATCGAGTCCTGAATTATCTGAATATTTCCTGACTACCTTGCCAATTTGCTCCATAGAACCCTTGTATTTATCCTCAGTCAGGCGTTCTGTCAATTGACACATATCTTCCATAGCAAGTTTTTTGTTTTCCTTGCGATCGATTCGCTTAGTTATGTATGCAAGTTCACCAGATTTAAGTCTTATAAGGCTATGAGAAACCGTTTTAATTTTAGCAATTTCCGCAAGATGCATGGTCAGATCTTCTATTTCAGGCAGTTCCAGATACTGATCCGATGGTGGTTTTAAAACATAGCTGCCCCATAGACTAACTATAGTAAAACGCGTATCTTTTTTTGTTTTCTTATATGTTTCTATGTCCATTGATAATTTGGCTTGTACACCTGTAACCGTCGCGCTGCTTCGTATTACCTCATTTGCCAGTTCATACATCTGATCAAGCGAATAGGGTAATAAAGGCGCTTCTGTTGTACCAAACAATCTCTTACTACAACGGGCATGAAAATCGATCTGGTCCGTATCGAGCGGTTTATAACAAGCCAGGCATTTGTTGTTTGTCACTTGTTAGCTCCCTTTTTCTGTACCATCAATTACACTTACTGCTCCTATACAATCCTTACAACAAGAGAGCAGCAAACCCATGCGATCTCTTCGATCTAGTTTCCAGTTTTTCTGTGCAATATCAAGCAGCCATCCTTCCGGGATTAGTCCGTCAAAAAACGGCAGCATCGTTTTACTTGTGAATACTTCTTTTCTCAGCGGTAATCTCAGACTTATTGGTTGAGCATCTTGATGCTGCAAATACGACTCATCATACTTGAATGAATATCCTGCTTCATCCTCTACAAGCGATCCTGCATAATGATCGGCATAGTATACTTTTGCCTTTCTACTCATCTCCTTTTTCCTTCTTGTGTTTTACCGGCGCCAATACATGTCCAAAAAGCGCGAGAACTTGATTTACTTTATCCATCCGAAGATTTTTTTTACCCTGTTCCAAATCTCGTAAGAATCTCAATCCTACTCCGGCTTTCTTGGCGAGCTCATCTTGAGTAAGATTCAAAGATTTTCGACGATTTTTTACAAACTCGATTAGTAATTGATTCATAAGAATTCCTATGATATTCTAATATCAAATTATACCATATCGGGTATAATGTCAAGTGAAATTTCTAGAAATTATACCTTTCCGGGTATAATAACGTAAAATACGCACTATTTATACCCATTTGGGTATAGTTCAAATGTGTTTCAAGTTATTCAGTTGATTTGACAACAACGAGAGATATAAGCTTTCAATAGTGACAAACGGATCTGGAGTCCCTTCTCCTGTTCATAAACTCTGACACACATCGCAATTCTATAACCGTAAAAAAAATTGCATACAGAATTGCGTACAAATAAAGAAAGCATCCGTTAGTAGCGATTGCCTTCTTTGGCAAGAATTGTCTATTTTATTCCATCCTGCCAAAAAACGGCGGGAATTTCAATCTTTCAACAAACTTAGCCGCACTTCGTTTTCTAAGTTTGGAAAGACTGGAAGTGTATAGCGACAAACGCAGACAAGCCCGCGTAAACCCTTGAAGCACCAGAGAGGATGTTAACTATGCGAACGACCCCAAATAAATCCGAAGCTGAGTCGGCGCCATCAAAGCCAGAAAACGCCAAGCCCCCTGACATAGCTTCTGCATCGGTTCCCGACACGCTCACCACACTCCACGTGAACCCTGACACCGGACTCACACACCCGGAGGTAGACGTCCGCCGGAAGGAGAACGGTTACAACGAAGTGGCTGAAAAAAAAGGGCATCCGGTACTCATGTTTCTCAGCAAGTTCTGGGGCTTGTCGGCGTGGATGCTTGAGTTGATCATGGTGCTGTCGGCAGTGCTCGGAAAATATTCTGATCTCGTTGTGGTTGGTGCACTGCTATTTGTCAATGCCGTGTTGAGTTTTATGCAAGAGCACCGAGCTGCTGGCGTCGTCGAAACGCTTCGGCGAAGGTTGCAGGTCAGCGCGAGAGTGTTGCGAGATTCAGGTTGGCAAGTCATTCCCGCCCGGGAATTGGTTCCAGGTGACATTGTCCGTGTGCGTCCCGGTGACATTATTCCAGCAGATGTGAAACTCCTCACTGGAGGATTGAGCGTTGACCAATCAGCTCTCACTGGTGAATCGAAGGACGTTGACAAATCCTCCGGTGACGTACTCTCGTCGGGGTCCGTTGTACGCCGAGGAGAAGGCAACGGTGTAGTCATGCTGACCGGGGCGAAAACTTACTTTGGACGCACCACCGAACTGGTACAACAAGCGCGACCGAAACTCCACATCGAAGCTGTAGTGGCGAAGGTCGTCCGTTGGCTCTTTGTCATCGTTGGCGCGCTTCTCGCTGTGGTGATCGTGCTGTCTCTGATCCATGGCGCGCCGCTTCTGGAGATGATTCCACTGATGCTCATTCTATTGATGAGCGCGGTGCCGGTCGCTCTTCCTGTTATGTTCACAGTCAGCATGGCCGTCGGTTCGAAGGAACTGGCCAAGCGCGGCGTGCTTGTCACACGCCTCAGCGCTGCAGAGGATGCCGCAACAATGGACGTGCTCTGCGTGGATAAGACGGGCACAATTACAATGAACCAACTGGCCGTCACCAGTGTGATTCCGCTTGAACGCGCGACGGAAGCCGATGTGTTATTCGCTGGCGCACTCGCGTCGCAAGAGGCTAATCAGGATCCAATTGACCTCGCGTTCTTAGCCGCGGCAAAGGAGCGGCACATTTTCTATAACATTCCCAGCGTTACAACCGTCTCCTTCACACCGTTCGATGCAAAAAACCGGCGCACGGAATCTGTGGTTGAACAGAACGGGCAGCGTTTTCGTGTGATGAAAGGCGCCATGCGAACTATCGCCGAGGCCTGTGGACTACAACCGCCGGCGGTCGAAGCGTTAGAGGCGCGGGTCAGCGAATCGGCACTAAAGGGATATCGGACGCTAGCGGTCGCACGCGGTCCTGAGACGGGCACCTGCGCATTGCTCGGATTGGTGACGCTCTATGATCCACTCCGGCCGGATGCCAAACAACTTATCGCCGAACTCCGGGACTTGGGCGTACCTGTAAAAATGCTCACCGGAGATGCGTTAGCAGTCGCGAGTGAAATCGCGCGCGGAGTTGGATTACCTAATATCCGGCGCGTGGCAGATCTAAAGGCCACAAGCGCAAAAGCTGGTAACGAGGCAGTTGACTTGTTGGCGGATGCCGATGGTTTCGCTGAGGTGTATCCGGAGGACAAGTACATCGTGGTACAACACCTGCAAGCCGCAGGACACGTGACCGGTATGACCGGCGATGGAGTCAACGATGCGCCAGCGTTACGTCAAGCTGAAGTCGGTATCGCTGTCAGCTCCGCAACCGACGTTGCCAAAGGTGCCGCGAGCGTTGTCCTAACCGAACCGGGGTTAACGAACATCGTGGAATTGGCCGAACAGGGTCGAACAATTTACCAACGCATTCTGACGTGGATCATCAACAAGATCAGCCGGACAATTCTGAAGGCTGCTTTCGTGGCAATCGCATTCGTGGTAACCGGTAAATTCGTTGTCTCTGCTTTTGCGATGCTCCTTCTGGTTTTCATGACGGACTTTGCTAAGATCTCCCTTGCCACCGATCACGTTCGGCCATCCAAGAAACCGGAAACATGGAACATCGGAGGATTCATCGCGGTATCCGTGGTGCTTGGTATCGCGATGGTTTTGGAGACGCTCCTCCTCTTGTGGATCGGTTGGTCGCATTTCGGTTTAGCAACCAACAACAATGCCCTCTATACCTTCAGCTTTCTTATGCTGCTATACTTTGCCGTATTCTCAATCGTATCTGCTCGGGAACGCCGTTGGTTCTGGGCGACGCTGCCCAGCAAGACGTTCCTGTTAGCCCTCGCGGCCGATGCACTCACGGGCACCGTCCTAACATTCGTTGGTCTCCCGGGACTCATGCCATTACCCTGGTGGCAGACGCTCGCGATATTTGTTTATTCCATGGTGGCGTGCCTTGGAGTGAACGACGCTGTGAAGGTCGCAATGATAAAATGGCGCGTTCCTAACGCCGTGGCAAAGAAACCAATCGAGGTGATCCCTTAGATTGCCAAGCGTACCTATACTGTTCGATCAGCGAGGCCGTCAAGACGGTCAAGCAGTTGAGGACTGGGGGCAGGCATTTTAATTTCATTTATTTGCTCGGGCAACTATATAAACATATCGTAATGTATCTGTTCCTGTGTTTATTACATCATGCTCAGTATTTGGCGGACAGTAGGCAACACAGTATGAGCGCAAATATAACGTAGACCCTTCAATAATTCTCATTTCGCCTGTTCCCGCTAATACTACTATAGCCTCTTCGTTATCTTTCGTGCTGTGTCTTCCTACTGATTTTGAAGGAGCGAGCACCATATATCCTGCTCGCATGGTAATAGTCTCAGGTGGACCATTAAGAACTTTGACTGAGTCAGGTGAAATTTTGTCGAGTGTGATTAATTTCGATATTAGTGTCATAGAATTCTGCTGTGCATAAGAATAAAGTGATAAGGCAATTAAAAATATGATTAATGCAAATAAGATCTGAGATAGCTTGTTGTACTTTTTCATTATTATATTTTCCCTTAACAAGAAGATTTAATTTTGATTTCTTACATATAACATTATTATAGCGTCCAATTGATTCCAACAGAAAGAGTTCTCCCTGGCATGGGATAACCGAGAATGGTCTGATAACTTTTATCGAGTAAATTATCGGCAGAGAGATTCGTAGAAAATTGTGAAGACGCATGAATAGAGACTTTCGCGCCAATGTTGGTATAATCCCTAAGCAGATTCTGGCTGTTGTCACTACCATACATTCCTGCGACATGTTGAATTGAAAGCGAAAATGTGGCACTTCGGTAAGTATAGTCACCGCCAATGAATAATTTGTGCTTTGGGACTGAGCGGGTTTCCTTCTCCGGATCGATAAAGCTGTATGAAGTCTGAAGATGCAAATCATTTGATACAAAAGCAGAACCAGAGAACTCAACGCCGCGATGAACAAAGGAACCTGAATTCGATAGTGTCAAATTCGGATAGACTCCTTGGGTAAGAATGATATTCTTTCCTTCGCTGACGAATCCTGTAATATCCAGCGAAATTCTTCCAGCTAAAGTCTGAGAAATTCCGAATTCATAGTTCCACATGTTTTCCGGTTTTAGTGTCGGGGTTGGAGCGGGAAAAAGATATAATTCCCGAATAGTTGGGCTGCGAAATCCTTTTCCGACTGTCGTTCGTACCGTTGTTTCATCTGTCAGTTTATATGCTGCGCCGATCTGAGGAATGATAACTCCACCAAACAATTCATTGTTATCATATCGTAAGCCACCATTCAAAACAAGCTTTTGAAAGAGTGTATGCTGCATATAGGTATAGAAAGCATATTCATACACAGAAGGTGAACCGTAATCTATTGAATTATCGTGCCCCTTACCCCCGAATTTATTCATATCAATACCAACAGTCAGCGTGTTATTCGGAAAGAGCGAAAGAGTTTGATATAGAGATGCTACGGCTGCAAAGTCATTTGATACCCATGTCGTGTAAAGTTCATGATGACCAAAGTTGTAAGCAAACCTGAAAGAACCCTTAGATACTCCAAAATCATTATCGACCGAAGCTCCTACATATCCGCGTTGAATATCCATCCAATTATTAATTTTTGGTGCTGAGATGGTTCCGGGATCATATGTCTTGAATTTTGTCAGACTGCCATCAACGGTCACCGTGTATTGGTCATTCAGGTGGTAAGAAGATTTGAGATAGCCACTATTGGCATTAAATTCAGACCATGGACGGAATCCATCTGTTCGTTCGTGAGTGAACGAAACGATGGTGGTTGATGAACCTGTCTCATATCCTATGTTTGCGCCAAGATGTTGTGAATCATAGCTTCCATAGGAAAGCATTACATTGCCGGATACTCCCGGGAGTGTTGCACTGCGAGTAATGAAATTAATGACACCACCCATTGCATTTGAACCATACATCAGCGATGCGGGACCGCGAATAATTTCAACACGCTCAATATGCGCTGAAAGATAACTGTCAGCTACGGGATGTCCCATCAATCCCATATATTGCGGCCGTCCATCGATTAATGTGAGAACATCGGTATTAGGATTGCCTCCCACACCCCGAATAGAGATTTGTCCGGCTGGAGTGTTCACGCCGAATCCCAGAACACCGCTTTCCTGAACGAATACTCCGGGGACTTGTTGACTTATAAGAGAGAAAACGGACTTCTGCTGGTTTTGCTGTATTGTCTCCTGTGAAATTACGCTGATAGACGGTGAGACCATACTTCGAGCAACTTCGGTGCGTGTTGCTGTGACTGTTATCGGGTCAAGATTATACGTCTTTGCTGTATCTATCTGCGCAAAGAGGAATGCAGGAATAAGTAATAGAATAATTGTAAGAATAGTTATTTTCATGATTCTGATGCCTTTCTTTGTAATCTGAGAGATTTTGTCATTATGTATAGCACACTGATTACAAAGAAACGGAGTGGTAGGAAGTCCAAATAATAGTTTTAATGCACATCACAGGGGAACGTGTAATTTGAGAAGTGCTACTTCCCATGATGATGACCCTTCAACGCCATGGTAAGCGTCAGCTTGCCATGTTTCACACCTTTGAAGCTTAGAAGTTTTTCTGCTATGGCTTTCAGTACTATCGCCTTTCCTTTCAATAATACAACTTCCATGCAATGATCGTGATCGACGTGAACATGTGAAGTCGATATGATGTTTTCATAATAATCATGCTGAATATTGGAGAGAGATTTTTCCAATTCGCGCTTATGATGATCATATACAAACACCAATGCACCGTATACCATACCGTCCGGTGTTTTCACACTTTCTTCAACCAGCGTATCCCGCACAATATCGCGGACTGCCTCTGACCGGTTGGTATAACCTTTTTGCTCAATGAGGTGGTCAAATTGGTGGAGTAGATCCTCCTCCATCGACACGCTAAATCGGACAAGTTGTTCCATGGTATTCTCCGTGTTACGATTTAGATAATTGTAACACTCTTTTTACAAGGAATCAAGAGGTGATTTCATCTTTTCGAAAGAAAGCATTGGAACAATTTTTGAATTACTCACGTCTATTTTTATACAGTAGCAAGGAGTCATTTGATGATTATTACAACCTCAACTCAGAGAATAGAACTCGAAGACGAAGAAAAAACTTATATCGATTCTATTTCACACAGGCTTTCCGAACGGTTCCAGCATGTTTTCTCCCTCCGATGGAAATTGACCTCAGAGAAGTCAAATATCATTGTAAAATGTCTGGCACACTCTCAAAGCGGATATTTTCAAGCTCAAGCTACAGCTGACAAACTCAAGTTTGCTGTAGATCTCGTATTCGACAAGATTATCACTCAGCGAAAAAAGAAACGGAACAGAATTTATCCACTTCGATCTGAAATCAAGCCGAGTGCATTTCTGTACTGAAGTAGCAGGAATGTCACACTGAGAATGGAATCACTTCTCTCTGTGCAAGAGCTAGAGATTTTATGAATCAAGATTTATGGATAGAAAGTTGTTTCGTACTTGTTGTAATAAGCAGTGTAATTATAGCTCGCATCAAAAGGGATTATTTTTCCAGAGGAATGGCTATCGCATTTATTACTGGTATTTTTGGAATCATTGCAATTATATTTTCACCTTCCAGTAAAGCTCGCATAAACGATGAACATGATATCCACGGTTGGCCGTCCAATGCACATTTTGCTGTTATCACACAATTTTTATTTGTATTCCTATTTCTTATTATAGGTTGAGCGGTTATACCTGATTATTTCGTCGATATTTTTGCGGTTCCTGTACGTTTAAGCACACCCCACCCAACAAGCGTTCCTCGCATTGCTGAAAGCATCGATTTAATAAGCACCCAGTACATCAGCTGACGATAGATAAATCGTTGCGGAATGAGAAGCCACAACCGAGACATACTTTCCTGTTCGAACCAAAAAGCAACTGCCGAAGCAGAAAAATCAACGACAAGAAATACAAGATAGTATATAAACAACTGTTCCCAATTGCCGGCAATAATCGATGCGATCATCACCAGATCTGCCAACGGTGAAAGCAACGGGAGGATAAATTGAAAGAGAAACATATTCGGTAATGCAATCCATCCTAGGTTTTTACGGGTATGGCTGAATAACATATCGCGATGTTTCCAAATGCTTTGCATAATCCCAAATGACCACCGGAAACGCTGCTTCAGAAACATCTTCATTGTTTCAGGTGCCTCAGTGAATGCCAGTGCATCATCTGCATACCGAACATCGTACCCTGCTGCAAGTAAACGCATCGTAATATCACAATCCTCCGCAAGTGTATCTGTCGCGAATCCATCAACAAGATTAACTGCGTTTGTGCGAAATGCACCTATTGCCCCTGGCACTACTGTAATAGCATTCAACCGGTCAAATGCACGTCGATCAAAATTCTGGCTAGTAATATATTCGACCGCCTGCCAGCGCGTTAGCATGTTTCGTTCGTTCCCGACTTTAACATTTCCCGCTACGGCACCCACTTGTTCTGTGTCAAACAGGCGCACGAGGTTACCAATCGCATCGGGATCAAGGACTGTATCGGCATCGATACAGACGAGCAACTCTCCGTGAGCTTGTTGAATACCATAATTTAGTGCCGATGCCTTTCCACCATTCGGTTTGGTATAAACACGTACTTTAGCAACCCCTTTATATGCTTCAACCACGCGTTGATAGGTATGATCTTTCGATCCATCGTCAATTAGGATAATTTCCAGATGCGGGTATGCGGCATGTAGAAGATTTCCAATGGTTTTGACCGCTGTAATTTCCTCGTTATATGCCGGAACAATGACACTCACCAATGGCTGAGCTGATGAACGTTTTTGCATATCTCGCTGTCTGCGGCGCTGACTAAATGCAAGAAGAGCTACAGCTACAAGACGAGCGACAGATAGTATTATTCCAATAAAAAAGAGGGCAAAAATAATGATTTCACCCCAGTAGATTGTTTCTACTGTTATCCAGTTAATTTGTGAGAGTGTTACTTCTTTGCGGTCATGAAGAGGTGGCATAATATCGTCGTGCGTTTTCCCAAGCAAGCTGCAAATAGTTGTAAAAGTATATCCTTGATCTCGAAAATACCGGATAACGCGCGGCAACACAGCAACAGTCTGAGATCTATCGCCACCGGCATCGTGCAGGAGGATAATACTTCCATTATGCTTCTGAGCCACAATACGAGTGAAAATCGAATCCGCCGTGACCCCTTTTTGCCAGTCAAGTGGGTCAATAGATTCACCAACGGTATAAAAATTCATTTCTTTTGCTTCGACAATAGGAATGATCTCTTGTATTGTTTCCGGTTCCGAATCTGCATTGTATGGAGCACGAAAAAGAACTGTGGAACGGCCTATAACCGACTCGATGAGCCGTCGTGTAGCACCCAATTCAACCCTAACACGCTCTGGACTTATCTCTGCAAGATTCGGATGGGAAAACGTATGATTGCCAATTTCAAAACCGTCCCGATCTAATCGACGAAGTAAGTTAAGATTACTCTCTGCATTTTCACCAAGCACAAAAAATGCCGCCGGTACATGTTCAGCCTCAAGAATATCGAGTATCGCCGGTGTATACCGCGGATCAGGGCCGTCATCAAACGTCAACACGATTTTTTTCTCTGCAGTGCCAAACTTACGGATTACGTAAGAAGTAGGAAGTTGCTGGTAATTTTCTTCCGAGATGAGCTGATCATCATTATTATATCCAAGCTTGATAGTACCTTCTTGAGGAGTAGCAACAATATCGAGTATTTCTCCCTCGCCTTCAAAATCAACACCGGTAGAAGGCCGACTCGTGCTCATCGAAGAAATATCAAACGGATGTATCGCAAGAGAATCATTTCTTAGTTCGCGTTCAAAATAATTCCATATCCGCGAATCCTCTCCACCAAGACGCCAAAGGGCAACTCCGGCAATGTCATAATCCGATCCTGCACGCATAGCATTGAACGATGTTGCTGCATCGGCAAACCAGACCGTATGATGTACCTTGTTATCATCGTCATACTCGAAATGCAAATTATAATTTGAGTTATCAAAGATAATTTCGGCTTCCTCTTCGCGTGCACGTACAATCGCCTCTTCGTATGTAATATCTTCTGCCTCATCACCATTTGGCCAATCATATCCATAGGCGGCAAGACTGAGAAGAACTTTCTCTGACGGCACTTCCCTGCAAATGCGACCAAGAATACCCTCTACCCATTTATGATCTGCAATCGGTCCTGGGTTACTGGTAGCATAGTGCATGTCATACGCCATAACTACGAGATAATCATTATATGAAGTAAGTTCACGAAGATTATAATCACTATTCAACGGGGCAATATCCTGTGTGACAAGATATCCGCGCGGGTGCAATGCATTGAAAAGTTCTCGTTGAAATATTATCAGTTCCTCTTCAGCGTTTTTTCCCAAAGACTCAAAATCTATATTCACCCCCTGGAATTTATACATGACCAGCACCTCAAGTATCTGAGCGATGAATCGTTCCCTTTTCTTATGCGACGAGAGAATCCGATGCACATTATCGCCGTTCCATCGGCCATTGTAAAAATTTGAAATCATCGGTACAACAGCGACGTTATGCGACCGCATCAGATTGAGAGCCTGTGCATGGATATCGACAATGGCCGTATCGACTGAATCCGCTACAAATAACCATTCCGGCATCACCATTGTCAGATGGCGAATATTTTCTGATAACGAATAGTATGATTGGGCATCCCAATTTACAAAGAATGCAGCACGGACATCCTGAAGTTTTATTGTTGGTGCATAAGTATTTATTTTCCTTCGGGCAAATTCAAGAGCCTTTGTGCGGGCTTGTTTATACGAATGATTGGCTGTCGTTTTAAAAGTAGTAATATGTTCGGGATTAAGAATCCGCTTGTAGATCTCGTTTTGACCGACAAGTTTAGGCAGCAAACTATCTCCCAACCGTACGCTGGCAAAAAGAAAAACAAGTATTGCTAACACCGCAAGAATAGACACGATGTACACCGTACCAAGGAATAGTTTCCATCGATAAGTGGATGCACTATAAAATATAGGATGGGCGTCTGTTCTCACAAAAGACAACCGATTACAACGATGTAAAACATATCATAATTAATAGTTCTTATGCAATAAGATAAGAACAAAAACGTTCCTTTCATAAGGAAAGGTAATTATCAGTAGATACTTGTATTGGTATTCCAGTGCTAAATGGTGGAGACGTTTATAATCCCTTAGAATTGGCCATAGAGTCCCTTCTCCTGGTCACAAACCCTGATGAAAATCGCAATTTGACAACAACAAAATTATTTGCATACAGAATTGCGTACAAATAAAAAAGGTGTTTGAAATTATCAAACACCTTCTCTGGTAAGAATAATCTATTTTATTCTATCCCGACGAAAAACAGCGGGATTCTCAAAATTACATTAAACTTAGCTTCACTAGCTTCGCTGTCTCGCTAAGTTTAGTAATTTTGGAAGTGGACAGGGGCGGAATTGAACCGTCGACACATGGATTTTCAGTCCATTGCTCTACCAACTGAGCTACCTGTCCAAAATTTTCTCGATTTAGCGAGTGATAACGAAGCTAAATCGATTGAAAATTTTAGGATCCCGACGTTTTCTGTCGGGAGCCAAAATTCAAAATATAAAAGAACTACTTTCACAACTTAACAATTGCAGCGAAAGCTAAGTTGTTAAAAAAGATTGCGAATAAAAATCCCGCTGGACCTCAGCGGGACCAAAAAAATCTATACTTAAAATTACCAGACTTTTATGCTGAAAGTCAAGATTTGATTCTTAAACTTTTCCGTTCTTTTTAAGAATATCGCGCGCTATTACAAGTCTTTGAACTTCGCTTGTTCCTTCAAATATCGGATTGATGCGGGCGTCTCGATAGTACCGCTCTATCGGCAGTTCTCTCGAATATCCCATTCCGCCATGAATCTGCACTGCCATGTCGGCTACTTTAACCAGATTGCTCTGAAGCATATAATTTCACATACGCTGCCTGACGCGAGACTGATTTCTTTTCATCATAATCCTGGGCTGTTCGATAAACCATCGATTCCAAAGCGTAGATCGTCAACGCCTATATCAGCAAGCATAAATTGAATTGCCTGAAATTGCGATATCGGCGAATCGAATTGCTTTCGTTCTTTTGAATATTTTGTACTCAGTTCCAAGAGTTCTTTCATAGCGCCCAGACATGCCGCTCCCAGGCCAAGACGGCCTGCATCTAATGTTTTCATTGCAATAAGAAATCCGCGACCGTCATCACCAATGATGTTGTCCTTCGGAATTCGAACATTTTCAAACGTCAGTGCATTTGTCATACTGGCACGTATACCCATTTTCTTTTCTTTAGGACCGGCAGTGAATCCGGGAGTTTTTGTCTCGACTACAAATGCACTGATTCCTCGTTCTGTCCGGGCAAAAACCGAAAGGACATCCGCTATGCCGCCGTTGGTAATCCACAATTTTTCGCCATTTATGACCCATTCATTACCATCAAGGCGTGCTTTCGTTCTTAAATTAAAGGAATCCGAACCGGCAGTTGCTTCTGTCAATGCAAATCCTCCGATATATTTACCTTCAGCAAGCGGGACAAGATACTTCTTCTTCAATTCTTCAGAACCGCCGATATATATTGCATTCGCTCCGATGGATTGATGTGCTCCGATAAATGTGGAGGTTGCAAGATCGCCCCTGCCCATTTCTTCCTGCATAATGCAATAACCGACTTCACCGAATCCGCCGCCGCCATATTCTTGAGGAAATGCTGCTCCAAGAAAACCTATATCCGCAATTTTTCGGATTAATTCCGGTGATAATTTTTCTTCTTCATCCATCTTCTGGGCAAGAGGCTTAACCTCGGCATTCACAAAATCCCTCGCCATATCACGAAGCATACGTTGTTCTTCTGTAAATTCAAACTGAAACATAGTGGATTCCTTCTAACTTGATAAGATGTGAATAATATTTTAATAATTATTGCGCGGACTGAAAAATCCGACCATATCCTCGCCGCCATCAACTCCAAGAACATTACCGGATATCCAGCCTGATTCTTCTGTAGAAAGAAGAACAATTGCCTTAGCAACATCTGAAGGAGTTGTAAGCCGCCCGGCAGGATTCTTCATACGTGCAGCTTCGATCATTTTGGCATTTCCCGGTATCTTGCGCAGCGCCGGAGTATCCGTTACTCCAGCAATAATTGCGTTTGCTGTAATGCCCTGAGGCCCGAGCTCCATGCTTAGCTGCCTGATATGCGACTCAAGACATGCTTTCGCAGCCGAGACCGCACCGTAGAACGGCATTGTTGTATGCCCGCCTGAACTTGTCATTCCGAAAATACGCCCGCCCCGCTTTAATAGATTTCTATTAAGAAGTCCCTGTACCCAATATACAAGGCTATGCGCCATCACATCAACTGTCATTTCCATCTGGGCCTGGGTCAGCATATCTTCTTGTTTCTTTGCTATAAATGATTTCAATGATCCGAATGCAAGGGAATGCAGCACTACTTTAACGGTCGACGACGGATCGTTCTCAAATTGTTCCTGAATTTCGTCCAGTATCTCGTTCCGCTTAATACTATCGGCCGCATTTATATTATAAAATACCGCTTTTGCACCCGTACGATTAATCTCTTTAATAAGGTTTTGTACGTTATTCATTGTTGCCTGACGATCCAGATGCACGCCGAAGATATTCATCCCATGTTTTGCCAGCTCGATAGCCGTCGCAGCGCCAAAGCCGCTCGATGCTCCGAGAATCAGCGCCCATTCGTTCGATTTAAATTTTACGTCCAGTTTCACTTTGTTCCCGCTTTCCTTTCATAAAGTATTATAAAAATACGAAGAATTGCATAACAATTCATTTCTTATTCTACAGTAACGCTTTTAGCCAGGTTTCTAGGCTGATCGATATTACATCCCCTGGCAACCGCAATGTAGTAAGCGAGCAATTGCAGAGGAATTACAGTAAGAATAGGCGTAAATAAATCAAGAGTCGTCGGAATAGATATCATATAATCCGCTAAATGACAGATGCTGTCGTCTTCACTGTTTACAATGGCAATCACCTTCCCGCTCCGTGCTTTTACTTCCTGAATATTACTCATGATTTTATCATAGGTACTGTCCTTAGGCGCAATAAATACCACAGGCATATTTTCATCGATGAGTGCGATTGGGCCATGTTTCATTTCCGCTGCCGGATATCCTTCGGCATGAATATAAGAGATCTCTTTCAGCTTCAGCGCACCTTCAAGCGCTGAGGGGAAATTATATCCCCGGCCCAGATAGAGGAAGTTTTTTGTGTCCTTGAATTCATTCGCAATACTTTCAATCTGTTTTGTGTCAGACAGGATCGTTTTAACTTTCTCGGGTAATTGTGCCAGCTCTTTAACAAGTTCGATGCCTTTATCCCGCGACATTCCTTTGCTTCGTGCAATAAGAATAGTCAGCAGTGCAAGCACTGTTAATTGCGATGTAAATGCCTTTGTGGATGCAACACCGATTTCAGGCCCGGCGTGGATGTAAACGCCGCCGTCGCTTTCGCGTGCGATGGAACTTCCGACAACATTACAAATTCCGATAGCGGTCGCGCCATGCGATTTTGCTTCGCGTAAAGCAGCAAGCGTATCTGCGGTTTCGCCGCTCTGGCTTATTAAGAAAACTACATCGCCTTTATTGAGAATAGGATTCCGGTAGCGAAATTCAGAGGCATACTCGACTTCCACAGGAATACCGGCATATTGCTCGAGCATATATTCGCCGATAAGCGCAGCGTGCCAGGAAGTGCCGCACGCCGCAAAGATCAGACGGGGCGCACGTACGATTTTTTCAACCACTTCGTTAAGGCCGCCGAGCTTGACCTTCCCATCATCCTCCAGCAAACGTCCGCGCATTGAATTCTGGATAGTTTCAGGCTGTTCATGGATTTCCTTCAGCATAAAATGATTGAACCCGCCCTTTTCAATCTGGTCAAGATCAAACGTAAGTTCTTCAATTACCTTGTTTATCTCAACATCGCTTAAGGTTTTTACCGTTACATCATGCGCAGTGACTACCGCAATTTCACCATCCTCCAGATATGCCACCTTCCGCGTATGCTGTACTAAAGCCGAAGCGTCGGAAGCGACGACGATCTCTTCATCTCCATAACCGATTACCAGCGGGCTTCCCTTTCGGGCAACGATTAAAGTATCCGGTTTATGAATATCGGCGACAATAATTCCGTACGTTCCTGTTACTTCTTTTAAGGCGCCGCGAACAGCCAAATCAAGGTCCTTATTCCAGCGGGCGAATTCCTCTATAAGATGCACTAAAACCTCGGTATCGGTCGTAGACTTGAAAACGTGCCCGAGCAATTCCAGCTTCTTTTTTAAAGTCGCATAATTCTCGATGACTCCGTTATGAATCAGCGCAATGTGATTATGACAATCCGTATGAGGATGAGCGTTTATATCATTCGGCACACCGTGGGTAGCCCAGCGGGTATGTCCCATACCGACAGTGGCCGTTGAATGCATATTCTTCATCAAGTCTTCAAGTTGAGAGACTTTTCCGACACATTTATTAATTTGGATTTTTCCATCCTGAAGTAATGCGACTCCTGCTGAGTCGTAACCCCTGTACTCAAGCCGTTTTAATCCCTCTAAAAGGATCGGTAATGCATTTCTTTTACCGACATATCCGACTATGCCGCACATATATTTCTCCTGTTATTGATTAATACAAATAATCATTATCAATCTATCTGCTTACCGCCTATCCCATTAAAGAAATGCAACAGTCGCTCCTCGCAAGTCATGCAGAATGTATTGAATTCAGAATTTTTTCGTTAAAATATTAAGCAATAGAACCTGAGATACATTCACTTTTGAATCCAAAAATGTATTCTTTCATAAGGTACAATTTTATTCTCGTAGATAATAGCGGCTTCTTCTTACCCGGCATTATATTTATCAGGCGGAATAGGCAAATAAAATGACATTTGCATAATTAAGATTTTCTTTCATTTGTCAGGCCGGTAATCGGATTTCAAACATAGTTCCTTTACCGCGTTCGCTCGAGCAAGTTATCGTTCCACCATGGTCTTCAATGACTCTTCTTGCAATGGCAAGGCCAAGACCCATTCCTTCGGTCTTTGTCGAGAAATTCGGCTCGAATATCCTTGTTCGTATTTCTTCGGGAATTCCCGGACCTGTATCGGATATTTTAATGATGCATAAATGTTTTTCCAAAAATGTTTCGGCTGTTATGGTGCCTGATTCCCGTATCGCCTGGATGGCATTTCTGACTATATTAATAAACACTCCGCGAAGCTGATCTCGATCTGCAATAATCATTGCCGTCGGCTGCGACGGTTTATGAACGAAGCTGATTTCTTGAACTTCACTGAACAAGTTTATTGTCTCTTTTAGAAGATCGTCAATATTGAGCCGTTCGAACTTGCTTGCAGGCATTTTTGCAAAACTTGAAAATTCAGAAGCAATTCGTGAAAGCACTTCAATCTGATCGATTACCGTCTGTGTCACACGCTGAAGAATCTCTTCCCTATCGGGTGCCTTGTCTTTAAATGCCTGGCGAACATGCTGTATCGATAGTTTGATAGGAGTAAGAGGATTTCTTATTTCGTGAGCGATCTGCTTCGCCATTTCTTTCCACGCACTTTCACGTTCATGCTTTGAAAGTTCTTCTCTGCTCTTCCGCAATTTTAGGACCATTTCGTTAAATGAGCGGGCAAGAACGCCGATTTCATCCCGGGAACGCGTCTCAACCCGTACATCAAGATTTCCATCGGAAACTTCTTTAGCCGCAAGCGTTAGTTGACGCAGCGGCCGGGCGAAACGAAAAGCAAGCAATCCGCCTCCGATCAAGGCGATTCCAAAAACTACTGCATACGCGCCAAATACATAGGCATTTCGTTTTGCCAATTCTGACTCTATTTCCTTTTCCCTATTCAACGTCGGAATTGCAATTACGCCGACAATAGAACCGGCTATTGAAATCGGAGCGTACCCCACTACATATTCAACAGACCCGATTTTCTCTTTCGTCAGGATGTTACTTTTTCCTCCAAGAATAGAAGCGGAAAAGACCTCACCGTTGAGCCTCCCATCCAGAAATCCGGCACGATAAAGCTCAGACAGGCTGCTGGCTTGAATTGACGCATCGCGATAAACCGAGAAGTCGATGCCGTATTCACCGGCAACCGCTTCACAGAAATCATCATCAACTCCAAGTCTAAAATCTTTTTCATCCACAATATAATTACCGATACGATCCTGCAATTGAGATAATTCACGATATAGCGTCGCTTCAACTTGTTCCTGTATTCTTTCCGATGCAAGTCGTTTATTGTAATAGCTTAAAATTGTCAACGGTAAAAGCGTTATACAGGCAAAACCTAGAAAAAGCTTGCCTTTGAATCCTATGACCGCCGGACTGCCCCGGTCTCGTCCGCGGACAGAAATGTAAATTCCCATCAAAGCCAAAACACTCAGGCAAATAATAAACTCCTTTAAATAGTTGAATAGTTCCCATCTGACATCAAGTTTTTCCAGGCTGATGGATATGTTTTTTTCCGGCGCTTCTGTGCTCCTTAAAAAAACGGTTTGAGTCTCATAACCGTTTATATTGATATCTTTCCATACTATAGAACTCGGCGCTTTCTGAAGTTCAGATGCAATTTCCGGAGATAAAATCCTGTCAGGAACCAGCCGGCTTCCCGTTGAAAATACAAGCGTATCCTTTTGATATTCATGAATAGCAATTTCACGAACTATATCGTTTTCAAATCTATCTCCAAATTGCCGAAGAGGCTCAGTTTCCTGATCATAAAAAGAGGTTTTCTGCTGCTCAGAAAGAAGCAGCGCGAGACTGCCTATGAAATTCTCATTCGTATCGCGAACTGTTATCCAGGCGCCATAAAGTTTACCTAACTTTTTTTGTCCTGTCCTTCCTATAAAATGAACGGCATTCTCTTCACCTTCAAACACACGCGTAAGAATTTCTTTTTGCTCCAGTTTATTTATCCCTACAACAAATCTATCTACTTCATCCCCCTTTTTATCGTATAGAACCAGGGCAGAGTTATATCCTTCTTTACCCAGCAAAGTTTTCGCCCATAGAACAAATGCAAGATTTGATTTTCTAGCTTCGGTGATATCGCCAGCCGTATATTCATTCTTGATGCTTTCAATAGAAGTACGGATTCCGTCAAGAACTACATAGGACAGCCAATTGTCCGAAGGACGCAATAATTCTTTTGCGACAACTTCAGTCTCCCTGCATTCTCTCTGCCGGAGTCTCTGATGCATCATCGGTGTGCCAAGTATAAACGATCCCAGCACCAGCAGTACTGCTGTCCGCCATCTTACCGGCAGTGTAATTATCTTTGAATTATCCCAATAAGAAAGTAATCCCGCCAAAACAACGCTGAATAACAGGAACAAAAAAATACTCAAATATTGCGATTGCGGAGTTTCATCGATCCAGATAAATAACAGGATACCCGGAAGTAATAAGGCGATGTAAAAGATATGAATATTTAGATTCGTTGAACGGAGCTGAAAAGGCAATATTCTTCTTGCTTTCCAAAGCAGCGCAGTCGAAATACATAATAACGAAAAACCGAGTAAAAGAACAATAAGGAGCATAATCGCCGATATTCCATCCGGCAATATCTCCGACGGATTATTGAACCGTATCGTCGAATCAAAAACAAAACTTCTCAATGCCTCGCTAAATCCCCGGAATATCCAGAGTACTAAAAGAACAATTATTAAAACGAGGAATAGCGAAGCGGCCTGTTTAATATGCGAAACCGATCGGGCAGCAGATACGTCTTTTTGTTTATCAAATACGGTATACGAAAATAAGATCCATGCCGATATCGTAATTGTTAAAACGCTTAGAATCAATTCTCCTATTGAAGAGCTTAATCCGAAAACAAATGGAGATGAGTATAATTTCGGATTGAAAAGCCAGCCGCCGATAATACCGGCAGGGAATTCCACACCGCGCCACACCAATCGAATCAGCCAAAGAGAAAGTATGCATGCAACGGCCGGCATCCGTTTATTTTGAATATGGGCTGCCCATAATATTCCGATATATGCCGCAAATATGCTTCCAAGAGCGAAACAAAAGCCGATCAATATCGAAAATATTTCGACGGAGGAGGCAATTTCACTTTCGACGGTTTTTTCTCCCGCAGTGAATTCAACGACTGCATTGCCTTCACTATCAAGAATGGTAATTATGGATTCTTCCTGAGCGGGCTGGATAGCGTGCGGAATTTTTAATGTAACTTTTACTTTCAATTTCTGTGAAAGGTCTTCGCTAAGGCTCACTTTTTGAATAAACCTGTTTGAAATTGGAGAATTTATTTCGAGGGGTTCGCTCGCCGTCAAATAATATTTTCCTGCAACGATGCATTTGCCGGCTGTCAGATAAGTACGCAGTCCGTTTTGTGTGACACGGATAAACTGTCCCGATGGATTCTGTCTGAGAACATCGGCATATCTTTGTGTTATGCTTGGTCCATTCCAGGCGATAGAATTTCCCTGCGAATCTATAAGGTCAAGTGTTTGATAATCATGGAGCAGATAGGAATTTAATGTCCTGAATGTATTAAGAACGGCAGGTACGCCGTTCACATTTAAACTTGATGCGAGAGACGTGTCAGCAGAAATTTTATCAAGTATCTTAGTCAGTTGTTCAACTCTATCCTGGAAAGCGCTGCGAATTATTTGTTCATTCTGCAATTGCCGGATATTGCGCTGAGCATCCCACCGATAAACGATATATGAAGGAATGAAAATCCTTATTGTGTAAAGTATACCGGCTAGCGCAAGACAAATAAAAAAGCCCCATAACACGGGGCGGATATTTCGTATCGCGGAATTTCTCATTTTATCATCATTTTCAATAAATATTGAATTGGCTGATGATCCATTTTGAGTCTTGCTTTGTCAATGAAACATAAACCTGTGCGGATTTCTGAATTCCTTTTTGGATATAAATAAAGCGGCCGGTTGCATACGGCATATTACCTTTTTCATAAATTTTCGAGAATTCAAATGAATTTAACCGGCGCTCTGAAAAATAACCAACCAGAACCGATACCGCTTGATTAGATGAATAGTATCCATGTTCACCCGAGCTAATTGTCATTGAAATTATATCGCCAAGTTCATTTTTAAAATATTCTACAGAATTATTTTGCAATCCGAATTCCACTTTTTTAAAAATCTCTGCCGTTGGAGAGCGCTGAATTCTTGAATTAACAGCAGATACTTTATCAGAATTTTCTATTGGGCCGGTCACTGAACGAGGTTTCACCTGCGCCTCAAGAATAGACGATACAAGCAGTATGACGAGAAACCATTTCATTGTTCGTGTCCAAATTATCAGAAAACGTGGAGAAAGTCAATGAATGAAAAAGCAATCCTTCCGCATAAGAAGGATTGCTTTTAATCCTGCAGCACCTATTCGTTGATTTCAGTTCAGGTGGAGTTTACGTTCCAGCGGTTTTCTTTCAGTCGTAGACGGCCTTGTAACCTTAAGTTCAGGATTTGTTTTTGCAGTCTGATACGCCCAATCGAATACCAGATCGGCTTACATCTGCATCTCTCACGCGAATTTTTGCATAATGGTCATCCCATGTCCAAATAATATAAGTATGACCGATTACAGCTTCAGCCGTTTTTGACGGCGCCCATCCTTGCGCAGGCGCATACGAAATATCATCGAGCGAGCTTGTATATCCCATATCTTGAATATCACTGTCATCCCACACGCTGACAACACAGCGGCCGTTTATATTTTCAAAAAATAAATCCGTTTCTTCATCGTCATATCTAAGAACGGCATATTGAGAAAAATTATATCCGGCAACATTGGGTGAGAACTGATAATTAGATAAAACTACACCGTATCCTTCCGGGCGTGGTGTATCGTATATGACTTCTTTACTCAGTTCACTTTCATTATTATTATAGTCATACGCACTTACTGCATAATAGGATGTAACGCCGTTTACTGCTTCGTAATCAATGAAACTCGTTGAATAAATTGAACCAATCAAAGAATAATACCCATCGTAACTATCACTCACCCACACTCTATAACCTTTCACATCTTCCGCCTGGCTTTCAAGCCATTGTAATTCTACCGCATTGTCGAGAGAAATAGTTCTGATTCCCTGCGGAGGCGGCGGGGCTTCGGTATCAATATCGAATTCATGATCGCAGCCGGATAAAATGAGCGAAGCAAGCAAGTATTAGAAGTATTGGTCTCATGATTCTTCCTTTCAATAACTTTCCTGCCGGAAGTAAATCAAAGAACGTGCCAGTAGAAATCCGGATAAAATCGGCATTTCAATGAAGTTTAATATTATCTAATGTATAAAAAACAAGTAAGCTGTCTGCTTTACTAAACAGTCAGGATATTTTATGCAAACCACGATTTTCCATTATTAATGATCCCGACTGCCTTCCCTTTTAATTTCCATCCATGGAACGGCGAGTTCTTTGATTTCGATTTGAATGCCTGAATATCTACGATCCATTCTTCTTCCGGATCGAACACAGTCAGGTTCGCCTTTTCACCTTCCTGAATATCTATTACCGGCAGGGAAAGTATACGGCGCGGATTGACAGAGAATTTTTCGATTAATTGATTTAGAGTCAGGAATTTTTTAGCCACCAGCTCGGTCACTGCCAATCCAACAGCAGTTTCTAATCCGACAATTCCGAATGGGGCTTGTGCATATTCCACTTCCTTATCATCGATCGTATGCGGTGCGTGGTCGGTGGCGATAACATCAATAGTTCCGTCGCGTAAGGCCTCTTTGATAGCCTGTACATCATCTTTCGTTCTTAGCGGCGGATTCATTTTTAGATTCGTATCAAAACTTTCAATCGCTTCATCTGTAAGTGTAAAATGATGAGGTGCAGCTTCGCAGGTAATATTTAATTTTTCAGATTTTGCCCGCCTGACACATTTAATTGAGCCTGTCGTACTAATATGTGCGACGTGATACTTTGAATGCGGGATATAGCGCAGGAGAATAATATCCCGTTCGATCATAAGCTCTTCAGCAATCGGCGGAATTCCCGGCATTCCAAGACGAGTGGCAACCAGCCCTTCATTCATGGATCCATTCTTTGTCATCGTTTGTTCTTCCGCATGCTGAATAACAGGAATATTATACATAGACGAGTATTCAAGGATACGCCGCATTATTTCAGCATTTGCAATAGGCGATCCGTCGTCCGAAAATCCGACTGCTCCTGCTTGTGATAACTCGGCCATCGGCGATAATTCTTCTCCTTTACGCCCCTTGGTTGCCGCCGCAATCGGATATACGTCCACAAGGCCGCCTGTGACGCGTCTCCCTTCTTCCTGGACATAACGGACTACTGATTCTTCATCAATTGTAGGATTGGTATTCGGCATACAGCAGACTGCCGTAAATCCTCCGGCTGCTGCAGAAGCGCATCCCGTTTCAATCGTCTCTTTATGTTCGTACCCCGGTTCACGCAAATGCACATGCATATCGATAAATCCCGGAGCAATAATCTTGTTCTTTAAATCGATGGTTTTAAAAGAACTGTCGGCGGAAAGCGACTTTCCGATACGGTCTATTTTTCCATCCACGATCAGCATATCTGTAACAACATCTTTTCCTTTTACGGGATCAATAAGGCGTCCTGATTTTAAATGTAGTTTCATGTGCTATTCCTTTAATTGGATGTTCCAAGTAAGTAGAGTACGGCCATCCTGACTGCTTCGCCGTTAGTCACTTGCTCAAGAATTACGGAGTGCGGCCCGTCCGCAAGATCGGCTGATAATTCAACATCGCGATTAATCGGACCCGGATGCATAATAGTAATCGGTTTGGGCGCCTTATCGACTTTTTCTTTCGTAACGCCGAAAAAGCGGTGATATTCACGAAGCGACGGGAAAAGTCCGCTCTTTTGCCGCTCCAATTGAATGCGAAGAACATTTAGTGCATCTACCTGCGTAACGACATCTTCCAATTTATGATACACACGAACACCAAGTTCTTCGATGTTTTTTGGAATTAATGTTGCAGGTCCGCATACGGATACTTCAGCTCCCATCGTTTTTAATCCATATATGTTCGAGCGTGCAACGCGGCTATGGGTAATATCGCCGACAATGCAGACACGAAGCCCTTCAAGCTTTCCATATTTCTCTCTCAACGTCATCATATCGAGCAGCGCTTGAGTAGGATGTTCATGCGCGCCATCGCCTGCATTAATCACATTTGCTTTCACTACGCGAGTCAGGAAGTGCGGCGCTCCTGACGATGCATGACGAATAACGACCATATCGATTTTCATCGCTTCAATATTGCGTGCTGTATCCTTGAGTGTTTCTCCTTTGCTCACACTGCTGCCCTGAGCGGCAAAATTCACGACATCAGCCGAGAGCCGCCGTTCTGCAAGCTCGAATGAAATCCGAGTGCGAGTGGAACTCTCGAAAAACAGATTTACTATTGTTTTTCCCTGCAGCGGGGGGACCTTTTTTATCGGCCTTTCCAGCACTTCTTTAAATGAAACTGCAGTATCAAGAATAAGCGTAATATCTTCTTTACGCACTCCTTCCAATCCGAGCAAATGACGGCTTTGTAGTTTCATTACTTTTTCTCCTTCTCGTCATTCTCAATTAGGTAGACTGCATCTTCTTCGTCCGCTTCAGTCATCTCAACCTTTACTTCCTGGCCGCGTGATGTCGGAACATTCTTGCCGACGAAGTCGGCTTTAATGGGAAGTTCACGATGGCCCCGATCGACGAGCACAAGCAGCTGGATCATTGCAGGCCGCCCCAGATCCATCAAGGCATTGAGTGCGGATCGGATTGTCCGTCCTGTAAAGAACACATCATCTATAAGGACAACTACTTTGCCCCTGATATCGAAAAGTATCTCGGAGCTTTTCAATTGAGGCTGCTCCAGGCGGCCGCGGAGGTCATCGCGGTACAGCGTAATATCCAGCACGCCGACCTGTACTTTCATATTTTCTATTTCTTCCAATTTCTTTGCAATACGGTGAGCCAGATATTCGCCTCGCGTCCTGATGCCGACGAGTACGACATCCTGAACACCCTTATTTTTTTCTACTAATTCGTGCGAGAGACGGTTCACTGTTCGCCGGAGGCCGTCGGCATCGAGCACTTGTGTTTTCATCATAATTCACCTTTCTTAAAATGAAAAACCCCCAGTTCCATCGAATTAGGAAAAGGGGGTAATACAACGAAGTTCGTCATTATATCCCTTTCCTACCTCTCTGGATAGGAATTAAAGGAACTGCTCAAAGAACATATACTTCGTGGGCGCTGCGGGGATCGAACCTGCGACCTTACGCGTGTGAGGCGTACGCTCTGAACCAGCTGAGCTAAGCGCCCGTAGCCGCCTCAATCATTTGTATAATATACGAACACTTCAGATGCCGTGCAAGAAATATTCTGATTAATTGCTTTTTCTCCAGGCATTCATGGCATTCGCAAAGGCCTCGTAAATATTCCCAGGTATAAATACCGGTTTCATGTTTATCGCCCCATGAAATCTGAATTGCATAATGACCCACTTGCTGAATTCCAATAAGATTATACCGCCCTGGCAACTGCGGCTGCGGAGCCGGTGTATACTTTCTGAGAAGCACAGTCTCGCCCCGGCATCCTGCACACGGGCAGTTATCCCGCAGTGTTTGAAGTGAAATTATACCGGAATGCCCGTCATCCCAATCGATGGCAAGCTCTTCATTCTGTGATAGTTTAATTTTTGTTGGGATCATATTATTTAAGGAACGTAAATATTTAAAATTTCAAGAGAGACAATTGAATGCGACTTATTTCAAATACAGCTTTTTTGCCCGGCAGACAGATTTTATCTGTCCGGCAGGCCCGCCTGAATAAATATCAAGAACGAGGCTGTCTCCGCTTACCTTTCCCTTTCCGGAAATCATAACTTTATCATTATGATAAGGGAACTTCTGTGCGTTTAAAAAAATACTGTCCCCTCTCAGTCTTCCGGCAATATTATATGCATTGGCGATATTCTCGAATAAATAAATTTGACGTTCGCTGCTGCTGTCCCGCACCTGCATGGTATATGAGTTTCTGCCCTTAAAATCCGCATGCGGCCCTTCTGCCACTTCATAGTCTTCGATTACAGAATAGCTGCCTGTGATTTTATTTTCTGCCGATTCAGGACGGCGTTTTCTGCACTTCTCTCCGGCAGCCCATCATCAACAGGAAAATTACAAACATAAATACAATCTTTTTCAACATTTTTTCCCGCTCTCCTTTTAAGAAGCCATAAGTTCCTTTACTTAATCAAAATCATTTTCCTGACCTGCGAGAATCCTCCCGCGCTCAAACGATAGAAATAAATTCCGCTGGCAAAACGGCCGGCGTTCCAGACAATCTCATATTTCCCGGGCCTTTTTTCTCCGCTCACCAATGTCTCCACTTCACGCCCAAGCACATCATAAATTTTTAACGATACGGATCCGGTTACTCTAAGCTCGAATCTCACTTTCGTCGCCGGGTTGAATGGATTGGGATAATTCTGTTCAAGCGAAAATCGAGCAGGCACAGCGGATTTTTCTGCAACGTCTGTGCTTATCGAGGGTGTAAAGATCACACTGCTTTCATTTGCCGGAATCCTATCGATATAATCTCCTGTTTCAAGCCAGCTTAATCCATTTGTCGAATCCTTTTGAATACCTACCATGATCGCCTGCCGTGTCTCATACAATCCAAATTTCTTAAAGTTGACCGTTATTGAACTATTCGATGCATCAAGCACAAGTTGGAATGAATTTGACGTATCACCTTCCGCTTCAAATGTACCGACATTGATCCAGCTCAGAATAAACCGATTACCTGCCGTTTGATAAAAAATATTTCCGCCGCCGTACGGATCCTTCGGATTCAAATCGTAATCGTTATACGCCACAGCAATCGATGCAGGAAATTTTGTGTTGCCCGGCCAAAATACTTCATTACTAAAATATCCGAACGAACTCAAAGAAGGATATCCGCTGTCAGTGATATTGAGAGCCTTTTGTGTAAAACTCACAAGACCGTTTATTCCGACATATATCGAATCGTATTTACTCCCGTAGTATGTGAACTCAAGCCCCAGCGGGATTGCATCTGCCGAATATCCGTCATCAAGAGATGAATCGCGGCTTGCAGTGCCGTTCATCCAATTCTGAATAGCGGTACCCGATTTTGAGATATCTACCCATGAATAAGTTGTCTTGCTTGCAGAATAATCGTTTGCTAACGAAACGCCCGGAACAATCTTGACATCGAACTGGATTGAATCCCCGTTAGCACTGCCGATATTTTTAATAGACAATCCTCCAGGAAGCCCGTCGCTTAGAAAACTGACAGGATTAGTGGTATCATCTATCGCAGTCCGGCCGGAATCGCTGCTAAAAAATGCCCGGGATGATCTGCCGTTATTCCAGAGTGTTCCATCCGGACGAAATACGTAAATTTCATCGGGAGGACCTGAGACATTACCGCTTACTCGCTCGTTTATCCGGTAAACAATTAATCCGCTTCCCGGAAGCTCACTTTCGTAAAAGCCTGCCTTTTTCCGAAACTCAAGAACGAAATATTCCCTTACACTTCTCGGCGATTTTATTTTATACACATTGTTTGTTGGAGAGGACGACACTTTAAGCCAGTAAGTACCATCGGAGGAAATTTCCGGAATCGAAGAAATCCATTGGCCGTATTTATATTTCATATAATTTGTCATATGTGCATTGCCGCTGCTCATAATATCCCATGAGCCGCATGGATCGATAGCTGTATTGAAATAACGGTAGAGATCCGGCATGCCTATGCTATGTCCTGTTTCGTGGCAGAGCACTCCTACAGTCAAGCATTTTTTCAAGCTGAAAATTGTATGATGAAACTGTCTTTCCATTAATTTGAATCTCGGGCGACGACGGCATCGAGGACTTATGCGGCCATAAAAGATCCGACCAGCCCGCGGCAGTGCCGGAAACAATAAAGGTCACATTATCCACTTTTCCGTCTCCATCGCTGTCTAGATTAAGGGAACTCGGGATGTGCGGCGTAATATCTGTGAGCGCGTCACTTAGAAGCTTATCTTCGCGCCTGTAACTATCTGCATCCGATGTATATCCGTTAGGATTCGTGATCTTGTCGTACTTGAGATAATACCCGCGCTGAAAGGTATTCTGATACGAAACTATCATATTCCCTGAACTCTGATATATATAACTCGATACCGTAAGCTGGTCCCATGAAACTTCTTTATAATAATGTTTGAGCGACGGCCCGGAGGTCGAATTAAATAGAGAATTATATTCGCTGACGGAACCGGTAAATTCGTCCTCATATTTAAAACGAATGAAGACCACAAGATTGGAAAATTCACTGCTCTGAACACTACTCTTTGAAACCTTCGACAAATATGCTGCTTCTGCAAGTGTTTGTCGTTGTTTTAAATATGATGGAAAAACATTTACGCCCGGTGTCAATCCGGCAGTTTTAGGGTCGCTCCTGCCGACAATAGAAGATGATGGAAAAAGTTCTCCCTTACCCATAATCGCATAGACATAATAATGCGAGGATGAATCCTGGATGATAGTATAATTATCTTTATCGTGCACCCAATTATAGAACTCATCGCCGCTTGCAAATACGTGCAATCGTGTTCCATCCGGCTGTACAAGCTCGATAGGAACAAATGATAGCGGCGCCGGCCATAGTATTGAAACGGCGAGAACTTGAATAATCAAAAGTGCAGAAATCCTTAAAATCCGGAATCGGGACATAATTATATCCTCTGTGTTGTAAGTAACTTTATGTTAATGCAACCATTGTATTGACAGATCATATATAGGAATATTACAGGTAATTTTTGCGAATAGCCAGTGAAGGATTTATTAATCGTTTCTACTATCGGAAAGTTAGTATAGGATTGCGTTAAGTGATGGAGCGACACACTGGACTGAACAAGAACAAAAAAAAGATCGTGCGAGGCAAGATTATATCGAAGCTTTAGGTATTCGGGTACTGAGATTTACAAACGATGATATTTATACAAATAAAGACGGTGTATTAAACACGATATATACAGTCTTAGAAGAGAAAGAAAAATATATAAATGGCATTGAGAAATACTTGATAATCGACCACCTCCTGCCCCCTCCTCATTTGAGGAGGGGAGAAAGGGGTGGTGAAGTTGCACGATGAATTTTTGAAATTTCTGCGTCTAATAAAAAAGAAAAAAGTCTCAGTTTAGTGCGGTCAGGTGGAATGACTAAAATATTGAATCGTGCCCTGCACGATTGCATTCTCAGGCCTCCGGCTGTCCTGACCGATAATATTGAGTGTCGGGAAGCAATTCCCGACACCACAAACATATTTATTACTAAAAAAAGGACAATCTCTTTGATTGTCCTTTTGTGGACCGTATCGGGCTCGAACCGATGACCTTCCCGTCACGACTCCGTCGTGTCGGGACACTCTCCAGATTTGATGCGTTTTTCGATATACTTTCTGCTTCTTAATTACGACATCATTAGGACTACATTCGCAATATTGTGTTCAGTAAGCATTTAATATCGAGTGTCGGGAAGCTTCCGGACACTACAAACATATGTATACTAGTATAAAAAAGGACAATCCTTCGATTGTCCTTTTGTGGACCGTATCGGGCTCGAACCGATGACCTTCCCGTCACGACTCCGTCGTGTCGGGACGCTCTCCAGATTTGATGAGTCTTTCGATATACTTTCTGCTTCTTAATAAGAAAGGACAATCCTTCGATTGTCCTTTTGTGGACCGTATCGGGCTCGAACCGATGACCTCCACAATGCCATTGTGGCGCTCTCCCATGCTGAGCTAACGGCCCATTATTGTTCAAAATATACCCAAGGATCAGGGCAAAGTCAATCAGAAATTCATTGCGAAGGAACTGAGTTTTCAGTACTTTATAATTTATACTAACGAACGAAACTGAAAAACTTTATGACACGACTTCTTATATTTTTGCTCTTCATTTGGATTACTATTTTTGCTTTAAGCGGACTTACTTCCTGCAAAGATACAATAACGGATTCATCAGAAATAATATTTCCCGATGATAGTATAAGTTATTCAAAATACATCGGCCCGTTATTCCAGCAGAAATGTGCACGTTCACCATGTCATGTTAGCAATAGTACAGACACGGATTTAAATCTCGAATACCCTTCATACTCAGCGCTGCTTAATAAGCCGGGACTCGTCATTCCCAGAAATGCAAATCAAAGTGCTCTGGCTCAACATTTAGACGGCCGATTATCTCCCATGCCGCCGCCCAATTTCCCTCAGTTAACGCAAAATCAAATCACCGGAATAAAAAAATGGATTGATGAAGGTGCAAAAAATAATTGATATCCGATCATTACAAATTTCTTGCATCTCTTCCCCAATTTAGTTTTCTTCGCAGAACATCATAATAGCTGGTGTTCATTCTCTTTATAAGTTTCGTAACATGCGGCGACCGTTCGATATTTACTTCCAGCGGAAGACGGACAAAGGTCTGCGATTGGCCATCAGCTGTAATTCGCATTTTGCCATGCGCTTTTTGAACTTTTAACGTGATAACCGACTCCTCCGGTACAACTACCGTTCTCGCGGTTAGTGAATGCGGACAAATTGGATTGATAAGCAAGGAACGGCTGGTAGGAGTGACAATGGGCCCGCCATTTGATAACACATATGCCGTGGAACCTGTTGGAGTAGCAACGATCGTACCATCGCAGGTAAATATCGATAAAAGTTCGCCATTCAAAAATGTCTGCACATTAAACATACGCGACGAGTCTGTCTGGCTTAATACGATGTCGTTGAGTGCAAGCATATGACGTTTGGATCCATTTAAGCATGCCTGCACCATCATCCTGTCTTCAATTCGATAATTACCTTTTAATATCTCTGTAAAACATTCATCAAGCTCTTCCACGGTCACTTCGGTTAAAAATCCTAATTTTCCTAAATTGATACCCAGGATAGGTGTTGCATACCCGCTGATCATCCGCGCTATCCGAAGAATCGTTCCATCGCCGCCGATTGAAACAACAATATCGCATGCTGCCGGTAATTTTTTTTCAGGTACTACATTCGCCTTAGAGATGAAATTCTTACCGATTTTTCCTCGCAATCCTTTTACCAGCGTATCAGGAAGGACATATAATACTTTTTCCTTTTGACAACGACGTATGAATTTTTCAATAACCTGCGGCAATTCTTTTTTTTCTAAATTTCCACAAATTCCGAATTTCATGACGGCGCCTTTTCCTTCTCTGCAGTTGGCTGTTCCTTTGTCGATTCATCTACATAGTTTAATTTCAGCTCCTGCAAAATTCCTTTTAGAAGACGCGATTCTTCCTCCGATAAGTTTCCTTTCGTTTTTTCTGCAAGCATATCCAGAATATCGATGGATATTTGAGCTTGTTGAAGATCCCGTTCTATTTTATCCGTGATCGGATTTTTCAACTTTGCCCATTTGCTGCATCGCAGCGGCCTGAAATGTCATAATCAGACTGAATAATAACGAAGTATTTTTTTCTGCTGTCATCGACGATCACCTTCTTTCTTTAATGAGCGTTCCCATAACTTTGCATATTTTGTAAAAACATAATTCGCCGAAGAGTACACATAGAATGAACCCTGCAATTCCATCGAGGAATCCGAGCCTTAGAATATACATTCTAAAAAATATCCAGAACGGATTTACGATCAGTTTCACAAGAGAAAACTTCTTTTTATGATCCAGCAGCTCCTCGGCTGCAAGTGAAGTATACTTATTGGATTTTTCAAAATAACTTTTCAGATCCGGATCTGTATAATGCAGAAGATCGGAATGTAATGGAACTATTTCACCCTGAATTTCCAGCCGTTCGTGGACCTTTTCCTCAGTGAATCGTCCGGCTGAACGCCGGAAAACGCGTGTAATTCGCCCCGGATACCAGCCGCAATGATAAATCCATTTACCAAGGAAGTTCGCCCGCCGCGGTACGCTGAATGCAGCCGTTTTCTGATTGACCGTTGAGAGTTTTCCGAGTATCTCCTCGCGTAATTCCTGTGTAACACGCTCATCTGCATCGATCGATAATATCCATTCGCCTGTACATTTAGCTAAACCAAAATTCTTTGCCGCTCCGTAACCATCCCACGGCCTGCTGTAGACTTTCTGTGTAAATTCTTTCGCGATCTCAAGAGTATTATCGGTACTGCCTGCATCTACAACAATAATTTCATCTGCCCACAAAACAGACGAAAGGCATTCACGAACATTTTTTTCTTCGTTTTTCGTAATGACGACGACAGAGAGCTTATTCACGATTCTCTCATCCTATCCGGCTATCACAATATTCACTAATTTATTAGGAACGATAATTTTCTTCACAATATGTTTTCCATCCGTATAGCGTTGAATATTTGCATCGATCAGTGCCAGCCTCTCTAATTCGGCATCAGGCGTATCCTTGGCAACAATAACTTTTCCGCGTATCTTTCCGTTAATTTGTAATACCACTTCGACCTTCGATTCAGCGCATTTTCCCTCGTCATAGACAGGCCAGGATTCATACGCTAAAGTATTTGCATGGCCGAGCTTTTCCCAAAGTTCTTCAGCAAGATGAGGTGCAAATGGAGCAAGAAGAAGCACAAAATTTTCAAGCTGCTTTCGCGGCCGGATTTCCAGCTTCATCGTTTCATTCAAAAATATCATCATTTGCGAAATAGCGGTGTTGAATCGAAGCCCTTCAATATCGTCTCCGACTTTCTTTACCGTCTGATGATAGAGCCGTTCGTAATCGGGAGTCGGCATGGAGTCCTTTATGGATGCGTCCAATTTGCCTTCGTCATTAATAAATAACCGCCATACACGATTAAGAAAACGAAAAACACCTTCCACCCCGCGCGTATTCCATGGCTTCATTTCTTCCAATGGACCCATAAACATCTCAAATAAACGAATTGAATCGGCGCCGTATTCTTTTACGACATCATCCGGATTAACGACATTTCCGCGCGACTTGGACATTTTGCGTGAATCTTCACCAAGAATTATTCCCTGATGTCTCAATTTTATAAACGGTTCTTTCGTGCTGACATAACCGAG
Organism: uncultured Bacteroidota bacterium; assembly: GCA_963770945.1. Taxonomy (GTDB): domain Bacteria; phylum Bacteroidota; class Ignavibacteria; order UBA10030; family UBA10030; genus Fen-1298. The sequence goes on from CAVYRP010000010.1 coordinate 99,853, forward strand.
ATCGTAAAGTACTTTGTGCCAGAACCGTGAATACATCAGATGAAGTACTGCATGTTCCGAACCGCCGACGTATAGGTCAATCGGCATCCATCTTTTCTCTTTAGCAGCATCGCAAAATGCATTGTCGTTTTTCGGATCAATGAAACGCAGATAATACCAGCAAGAACCGGCCCATTGAGGCATCGTGTTCGTCTCACGCCGTCCTTTCAATCCTGTTTCCGTATCAACTACATTTATCCAATTCGATGCGAGGGCCAAAGGCGATTCCGTCGTACCGCTCGGTTGAAATTTTTCCAGGTTCGGCAATTCCAGGGGCAGTTCCTTTTCATCCAATGCTTTCATAGTCCCATCTTCAAGATGTATGATGGGAATTGGTTCGCCCCAGTACCTTTGACGGGCAAAAAGCCAGTCACGAAGCTTGTACTGAACAGTCCCTTTGCCGATTCCTTTCTTTGACAGCCATGCGGTAATTGTCTTTTTGGCTTCCGGAGTCGGCAGTCCGTCAAGCGATACTTCAGAGCCGGAAGAATTAATTCCCACTCCATCTCCGATAAAACATTCCGGAGCATCTGAACCGCCGTCGACTACTTTAATGATAGGCAATTCGAATTTTTTTGCAAATTCCATATCGCGTTCATCATGACCCGGTACAGCCATAATTGCACCGGTTCCGTATCCCATCATCACATAATCAGCGATCCAGATCGGAATTTCTTTTCCCGTAGTCGGATTTACCGCAAATCCGCCGGTAAAGACTCCCGTCTTTTCTTTCTCCGTCCCGCGTTCAAGATCGCTTTTAACAGCTGCTTCTTTTCGATATTTTTGAATCTCCTGAATTTGTCCCGGTACCGCTATCGTATCCACGAGAGGATGTTCAGGTGCAAGCACCATATAGGTCGCACCGAACAACGTATCCGGCCGAGTTGTAAATACGCGGATTTTTTCTTCTTTGCCTTTCACAGAAAATTCAACATCAGCACCTTCCGAACGTCCGATCCAATTCCGCTGTTGTTCAAGCGTCGATACGGGCCAGTCAAGCTCTTTTGAATCTTCCAAAAATCTATCGGAATATGCAGTAATACGCATCATCCACTGCCGCATCGGACGACGTTCGACTGTATAACCCTTTTCTGTCCATTCTGCTACTTCTTCATTTGCCAGAACCGTACCGAGCGCTTCGCACCAGTTAACCGGAATTTCCGCGATGTATGCTAATCGATATTGTGCAATAAAATCATGTTTTTCTTTTTTCGATTTCTTCTTCCAATCTTCCGCGGAGAAAGGCTTTTCGCTAATTAGGTTTTTTGTTCCGTTTAAAGCAAGTTCCTGCTCAAGGGTTTCAATAGGCCTTGCTTTATGCTCTTTCGGATCGAACCATGAATTATAAATTTTTAAAAATATCCATTGTGTCCACTTATAGTATTTCGGATCTGTAGTATTTATTTCACGATCCCAGTCATAACTCAAACCGAGCATTTTAATCTGGCGCCTGAATGTATCGATATTTTTTTCCGTCGTTGCGCTCGGATGAATATTCGTCTGCATGGCGTAGCGTTCTGCCGGCAGGCCGAATGCATCCCACCCCATCGGATGCAGAACTGCAAATCCTTTCATCCGCCGGTAACGGCAAAGAATATCTGTGGCGGTGTATCCTTCCGGATGACCGACATGCAGACCGGCTCCGGATGGATATGGAAACATATCGAGAACAAAAAGTTTCTGCTTTTTTTCATTATCGGGGACGCTGAATGTTTTTTTACTCTCCCAGTATTCCTGCCATTTTCGCTCAATAGTTAAAAAATCATACTTCATATTAGATACAATCCTTTTCTTCAGATGAATACACAGCCTGCACCTCACATTGACGTGCCTTTATAGAATTTACGCAAAGTGTGCTCTATTATCAACGGATTGACGAATTATGGTTATCCTTTAATCCGCTGTCAGTTTCAAAGCACCGCTTTTTAATCTCTCCGATTTCGCTGTGATTTGAATTGAACCTTGTTTTCCTTTAATGGATTTGATAATGAGTAAACATTGTCCATGAAATGCTTTATACAGATCCGATTGAAATGACCTGTGATCAGTCGGATCTCCATTGCCGACAGCAGCAATCATTCCCGGCCCATCAACTGTAAACTGGATTAAATTATCTGCAGAAGGAACCATAGCACCGTCCTTGTCAGCAACCTTTGCCTTAATAAATGACAGATCGGAACCATCTGCTTTTAACTTTTTAGATTCCGCCTCAAGTATAATTCGCATCCCTTCTCCGGATGTTTTCACAACATTCTCTGCCCACTTCTTGCCGTTCTTGTAAGCTACAACTTTTAACTCACCGGGCGTATACTTCACATCATCCCATCGAAGTCGGTATTTGAATTGTTCCTTTGTTTTTCTTCCAAGCGACCGGCCGTTAAGGAATAACTCTGCTTCATCACCCGAGGTATATACATGAACAGGAGTCACGAGTCCCGCACGTTCCGGCCAATTCCAATGCGGAAGTATATGCGCCATCGGCAGATCAGCTCTCCACCTTGATTGATAGATATAAAACCTGTCCTTCTTAAAACCGCAAAGATCGACAATCCCGAAATATGAACTGCGCGAACGCAGTGAATCGTCTCCATAGGGTGTCGGTTCACCGAGATAATCAAATCCGGTCCAGACAAACTCACCTGCAATGGTCGGATTTTTATCCTGCGCCTCGAATTCAACATCCGGCGGATATGCCCACGGCGGTGCGTATAAATCGTATGAACTCACCTGATCATTAAAAAATCCTTTCGATTTGTCTTCATTAACAGGGAAAAAATACTCTCCGATTGTGCTCACACATGACGCGGTCTCTGTTCCGATATACGGCTTTAAGGGAAATAATTCATGGAATTTCCTGTATTGATATGTTTTATAGTTAAATCCGTAAACATCCAGCGAACTCTGGAAATCGTTGAAAGCCGTTTCTTCACCATGGCATCCGACAGTCACCGGACGTGTCGAGTCTTCCGCGAGAAATAGACCGCGCAAATACCGAGAAAGATCGATATCGTTTTGTTCCCATACTTCATTTCCAGAACTCCACATAATTACCGAGGGATGATTTCTATCCCTCCGCACGAGTGCTTGAATATCTTTTTTATGCCATTGTTCGAATAACGTCACTGTAATCATTCGGCATCTTTTCCTTTTTCCAGCAATCGAAAGCTTCATCAAGATACCAGCATGCCCATTCTATCGCACAGGTCAAGAAGTTCCGGCGCCGGGGGATTATGACTTGTACGAATTGCATTGCATCCCATTTCTTTCAAGATTTTTATTTGCCGCTCGATCGCTTTCTTATTCACTGCGGTTCCCAGTAAACCGAGATCGTGATGGTTACAGACGCCCTGAATTGGAACCCTTCGTCCGTTTAAAACAAATCCGTTGTCTGCGGTAAATTCCGCTTTACGAATTCCAAAAATCGTTTCAGATGTTTCGATTATGCGGTTCTTTTGCCGAAGTACGATCCTTGCACAATAGAGATTAGGATGCTCAATATTCCAAAGTTTTGGATATGGAATATCGATATCCGTTTCGTATATCCGGATTGAATCCGCAGGAATGCTAATTTTAAATTTCATAAGGGAAGCCGCAATTTCTTTTTCTCCTAATTCGCGAATTTCCATATTTACATTTACATCTGCATACGTATTTGACCGGTTCTCAATTTCTGTTTTTATCCGAACAACCGATTTTTCTTTTGAGACAACCGGCGTCGTTACAAACACTCCCCAATGTGCGATGTGAACCTGATCAGTTTTCACAAGCCATACATTACGATATATGCCGCTGCCCGGATACCAGCGTGATGAATTTGGCGGATTGTCCAGCCGCACCGCAAGTATATTCTCTTTATCAAACCTGACATATGGCGTCATTTCAAGACGAAAAGATGAATATCCATACGGCCACTCGCCGAGAAATTGACCGTTTAGCCAGACCTTCGCATGCGACATAGCTCCATCGAAATCTATAAAGAAGCATTTCCCTTTATCTTTTTCAGAAACTGTGAAATGCTTCCTGTACCAGCCGATTCCCACCCATGGAAGTTTACCCGAAGTACTCTGGAGATCCATACGAAATGGCCCTTCAATTCCCCAATCATGAGGAAGATCAAGTTTACGCCAGGCAGCATCATCGACATCCGGATGTTCCAGACCCGATGGCTCCGCTTTTACCGAACCATCCGGCATCGATCCATAACGATCAAAGAACCAGTCCGCATTGATAGAGAGACGCGATTCTTCTTTCTGTACATCAGTTTTTAGCTTAATAGCTTGAGCATTGTGGTAAAAGGATAAAACAAAGCAGAAGGCAAGGAATATTTTATTCATAACCATCGTCCTTTTGTTTATATTTCGAACTTTCATCATCAAGAATATTTTTTAGAATTCCTCCGGTCATAAGCGAGCTTCAAGATTATCAAGATTATAACGGAAGGGATCCATATCCAGAATAATTCACTCACAAGGATCCGCTTGCCCTCGCTTTCGAAAAAACGCATAAGGCTAAATGGTGATACTCTAATCGGCCTTACCGGGAAGAAATATCTTGCCGGATCAAACGGCATAAAAAATCCGACTCCGGATCCGCCGGTTGTCATTGCATCTAAAATTCCATGCGATAATCCGATTAGAAAGAAGCAAGCAACGATAGACCACCACTCTTTTGAAAAATGTTTTATTTCACGAAAGCCTGCAAGAACGATAAAAAAGGCGATCATCGAAGCAAATATCATCGAATGAAAGAAACCCCGGTGTGCAAACATATTTTCATCGGGAACTCCAAAATAACGCAAGAAAGCATCTAAATCCGGGAGAACTGCGCATACAATCGATAATATCCAGAATTTGATACCGGTTCTTCTTGAAAATATTTTTCCAAAAACAACACCAACCAAGCTGTGTGAAATCACTGTCGGCATGAATATTCCGTTTTAGATCCGAGGAAAATACTTATCTATTACTTCTCTTACTTTTTGCAGCCATTCCCGGCGCTGCCGGATCGTGCTGGTAACAACGACGGTGTACGTCTCCCGATAAAAAGTCTTTACACCGCAAAGATCGAAAATACAGTTCTTCCATATAGTTTCCAGCGGATCGCCAAATACCTGTAATTCACGTTCCGGCAGTGTATTTGATGTATTTAGAACAACAGCAGTATTTGCCTTTAACAAACCGACCGGAACTCCTTCTCCTTTATCGCCTTCTATGAAGCGGTACGCAACTTCGGGACGAAGCACTCTATCTACCCATCCTTTTAGAATTGCCGGAGGCTGTCCCCACCAGTTGGGATGAACAATAACAATACCCTGCGCCTGAGAAATTTCACGGCAATAGGATTCTATATTTTCAGAAAGTTGTGCTTTCTTCGATAACTCTTCTGTGAGGAAGATTCGGATCGAATTTTTCCGAATATAGATCATGGAAAACAATATCATGTCCGTTCTTCTTCAATTGATCTGCTGCAGTCTGTGCAATTGCATGATTAAAACTGCCGGCGTCCGGATGTGCTACAATAATAGTTATTTGCATCAATTCTCTTTTCGAATTAAACCTTTAAAATTCTTCTGCCTCTGAGGGATTTAACTATTGATAAGTTTATTCACTTCCTCAAGAGTCGGTGCATCATGAACAGACGGGAATCTGAGTGCAGACAATTCCTGCGCATGCCGAGGCAAAACGGATCATTTCGAACGGCGAATATCCGTTCAAAACACCGTAAACAATGCCGGCCCGAAACGTATCCCCGGCACCGAGCGTATCAACAACAGTTATCCGAAATGGTTTGAAAGTCTCGATACTCTTACTCTTTGGCGTAGAATAGAGAATATCATCGGCACCAAAAGTGAATACGACCATCCCTTCGCAAGTCGATCGATATTGTTCAAGCAGAGTTCTATAATCCTGGCCGGTGTACTCTCTATCCAGAAATTCCTGAGAACAGATAATGACATCAGCTTTTTGTGCGATGAGAGTATTCCACTGATGATCGATTGTTATATATTTCTTTTTATGTTTAATGCATAATTCGGCAGTTAAATTCGACTCTTCCCTAAAAAACGGATCCAGTACAACACAGGAACATTTCTTGATTGAATCCTCGCTGGGAATTGTCCATCTTCTCTTACCGTCAAACAGGTTCTTGACATACCATCCGAAGACTGTCCGGTTTTCGCCGTCGCAAAAAACTATATCCTGCCATCCATCAAACCCTTTTTCCTTCTTCATTTGTGAACAATCGATATCTTTCTGACGGAAATATTGAAGAAGCGGTTCTGCTGTTTTGTCGCCTAAATATGGGCCGTCAAGCTGCACTTTTATTCCTAAACTGCTTAAAATAAGAGCGCAATTTGCCGCTTCCCCGCCCGGCATTACAAATGTATTCTGGATTTCCTGATATGTGTTTGGAAGCGGAAATTTTCCTTTCAATTGATAAATCGTTGAAAGAATGGTCATTCCGTAGATATAGACGTCGTTCCTCATATTTCTATCTCGTCAAGTTCTTTGTTTTTCGATTTTTTACTTCAATATCGCTACCACATTTTCCTGCATCGGCAGCCCTGTAACGATCACTTCTTTTTCTTTTGAAATATATACATCGATCTCGCTTCGGATGCCGTATTTATCGCGTAGATAGATACCCGGTTCAATCGAGAATGAAGTTTGAGGGAGAATAACGCGTTCGTCGCGGGTTTCTAGATTGTCCATATTAGCACCGTTACCATGCACTTCTTCTCCGATAGAATGTCCGGTCCGGTGAACAAAATATTCGCCGTATCCCTGCTGAGTAATATATTTACGCGCCGCATCGTCAACCTGATAACCGCGTATATTCTTCCCGGCTGCAAACGAAGTTCGTACAAATTCCAGGGCTGCATCACGTCCGCCTTTAACGATCTGAAATATTTTTTCATATTCGTCCGGTACGTTTTCACCTATATATCCCGTCCAGGTAATATCTGCATAGACTGAATGCGGTGAGTCTTTTTTTGCCCACAAATCAAGAAGAACAAAATCCCCTTTTTTTAACGGTGAATGAACATCCTTTGTCGGCTCATAATGCGGATTTGCGCTATTGCCATTTACGGAACAGTTCGGATCACTCGATGTGATTAAATTTCTTTTTTTAAATTCCGACAGCATAAACTGCTGCACATCATATTCTGTCAAAGGGCTATTTGATACAATTCTCTCCTTAATAAATCCGAATGCCGCATCGACAATCTGTCTCAAGTGTTTTGCGGTTTCAATATTTTCTTTCAATTGATCTTCATCCCAGCATGCTTCAAAGCGCTGCAGCAGATCGGCCGATGAGACTACATTGACACCGCAAGTTCGAACAAGTTCTATCGTCCCTGCATCGATTGTGGAAACATATGGAATTGCACATTGCGGCGAGTATTCCATCGCCACTTTTTTTGAACCGGAAAGAAGTTTTTTCAAACCTTCCTCCAATGACTGCCAGCTCAGGTAAATGCTTTTTTCACCGGGCAGACTGTCTAAATTCCATTCTTCAATTCGATGCACGAGTTTTCTCGGTTCACCGGATGCCGGAATGTAATAAAAATAACGTCGCGTGAACATAATATGCTCCGGAAGTGCAAGAAGCCGTGTGGCAAAAATATTTGAACCCCGAAAATTGTATAACAGCCAGCCGTCGATATGTTCCGATCTCAAAATAATCTGAATTTCCCTGATCAATGATGAGTAATCTTTTAATGAGGTCATAAGACTTGCCCTTTCAACTTAGACGAGAAGAGTACAAATAAAAAGCCCGGCCAAAATGTTTGGACGGGCTTAATGTACCACTCGATCATCTACTTTACAACTTGTTCTACGAGTACTTTCTCTCCCGTATCTTCGCCGGAATCCGGAACAACAACCGGTTTGCGCCTGTTGGTCTGGTGTTTCCTCATATACTTGCGTTCTACCGGATGTTGTTTTACAGATTCATCCTCTACATCCGGATAGGTATAGATCTCGTACTTATAATTACGGAGTATTATCTCATTACCATTCCGGCCAAGTACATATTGAGGCAATAATGGAATCTTTCCGCCACCGCCCGGCGCATCGATGACATAGTATGGGATTGCCAGTCCGGATGTATGTCCGCGCAGCTTATCCATAATTTCCAGACCGACACGTACAGGTGTTCTGAAATGGTTTGTGCCCTTTGTGAGATCGGCCTGATAGATATAATACGGACGCACGCGCATCTTAAGCAGTTTTCTGTGCAATTCCAGCATGACTTCAGCGCTGTCGTTCACGCCTTTCATCAATACCGATTGGTTGCCGACCGGAATTCCAACATCCGCGAGCATATTACATGCGCGTTCGGCTTCCGGTGTGCATTCCCATGGATGATTAAAATGTGTGTTCACGTACAAAGGATGATATTTTTTCAGCATTTTACAGAGTTTCGTGGTTACACGCTGCGGCAGAACGCAAGGTATTTTTGTACCTAGACGAATTATTTCTACGTGCGGAATTTCCCGAAGTCCCGATAGAACTTTTTCCAGCGCATAATCAGTCACCATCAACGGATCACCGCCTGAGATAACCACATCTCTTATCTCGGGATGAGAGCCGATATATTCCAATCCCCGTTGAATATATTTTGCATTAATTTTTGTTGAGTCGCTTACTTTTCTTTTTCGTGTACAGAAACGGCAGTACATCGAGCATTGGCTTGTGATAAGAAACAGCGCCCTGTCAGGATAGCGGTGTGTAATACTCGGAACAGGGCTATCGACATCTTCATTTAAAGGATCTTCCGGGGCTTTATCATCCTGAAGCTCGATTGCATCCGGAATACATTGCCGCCAGATGGGATCATCCGGGTACCGAATCAAACTGAGATAGTATGGATTGATCCTGATATGGAAAAACTTATTGAGCTTTTCAGCGGTTGCCGGATCGAATCCGAACCGCTCGACTAAATCCTTTGCACTGTCCACGCTCTGTCTAAGCATTTCTTGCCATAGTTCCATAAAGTATGCGCTTGCTCCTTAGAAGTGTTTGGTATAGATGACCAGGTCGTCACCCGGTGCATAATAATCTTTTATACGAGCCGATTCTTCATATTGATGCCGAAGATAGAACTTTCGTGTAGGTTCGTACTTCGGCTGTGACGATGTTTCAACTACAAGCAATTTTCCACCCATTCCTTGCACCTGCTGTTCACAATGCTCCAAGTAATTCATTTCCGATTTTTTTTCTATGCATGCGCGGATGCACCGCTATCCAGTAAAGATCGTATGTCGATTTTGTCATAGGTGTCGGGCCCACACAATAATATCCCTGTAAAGCATTCGTCTCATCCACATACGAGTATAGAAGATAATCTATCTGATCTTTCTCATTTGCTGCAATTTCCATCAGTTCGATGGCCACATTAACTTCTTCTTCATGAAATACTTTTGTCTCTCGAACGATTTCCGATAATTGTGCAATGTCCGATTTCTCAAATTTTCTAATCGGCATATTTTTGCTGACGTGTTCGGTCAAGAGCCGTCTCTATTATTTTTGCAAGCATATCCTCGAAGGTCATGCCCGCAGCGCGGGCAGAACGTGCAAATCCTGTATCCCGCGAAATATCCGGGTTCGGATTCACTTCCAGAACAAATGGTGTGTTTTTTGCATCAAGCCGGATATCCACACGCGCATAGTCGCGGATTTCCATTAACTTATATGCTTGCAGCGCAATATCCCGGACCCGCTCTTCTACTTCAGGTGAGAGCTTAGCCGGACAGGTTCCTACAGTACCGATATATTCCGCTGTTCCTTCAACCCATTTAGCATTGTATGTTACAATTTTTGGATAATTCGACGGCAACTTTGAAAAATCAATTTCGGAAATCGGAAGAACCATGGGCTGTTCATTTCCGATGATCGCAACATTTAATTCTCTTCCTTCAATATATTCTTCCACCAAGGCAGGTTGATTATAAGTCGCCGCTATAAATGCCGCACGCTGACGAAGCGATTCGATATTATATACAACCGATGAATTTTCTATTCCAATGCTTGCATCTTCCCGTAACGGTTTCACAATTAAAGGAAAACTCAAATGCAGGTCGTCAAGATTGATTTCCTCGGCTCTTTTATATAGAGTATGACGCGCCGTCGGTATTCCATGAGCATTTAAGATTACTTTTGTCCTGACTTTATTCAAACATGTACCGAGTGCAAGCGGTGCAGCACCGGTGTAAGGAACATTCATCAATTCAAAAATGCCTGCAACATGCATCTCGTTGATCGCCAGCCCTTTGAGCGATTCGCATAGGTTGAATATAAGGTCGATTTTTGTTTCTTCAAGAAATTTAATCAGCCGTTTGATGTCGCCGTTGATATTAAAGAGCGTAGTGTGATATCCTTTTTGCTTGCAGGACCTCAAGCATCTTTTCACGTTCTTCAATAACACCTATTTCCGATAGGTCTATCACGCTGCCGACATTGCCGGTAGTATTCTCCGAACAAGAAGCCAAAGCCATCGCCCGGCCGGCTTCAACGGCCAATTTTCTCGCTTCTTCCGGTTCGACGATCAGTTCATTAAAAACTATCGCAATATGTGGCTTTTCCGGCTTCATTTCATCTAATCGTTTATCTCTAAACCGTATCTTTTAATTCCGGCTTCCAAAACGGCATTTACCATCTTAAAATAATCCATACCTGCAACTCTGGCTGCCTGCGGAAAACACGAATGCTCGTTTGGATTTGGTAGAATTCCGGGCAAAGGATTCACTTCTAATACATAAGGCCGGCCATCGTCATCCAACCGTATGTCAATTCGGCACCAGTCCCGACAACGCAAAACCCTGTAAGTATCGCGGCATACCGCTTCAATTTCTCTTTGTAATTTTATCGGAATTTTTGCCGGACATTCGTGAACATCCAAAGGATTATCCAATGAATCCCAAATCCACTTTGCTTCATAGGAATATATGGGATTAACGCCGTCCGGAAGCGAATCAAAACGAATTTCTACAATCGGTAATACTTGAATATCTAAACCGTTTCCAATAATACCGACGGTGAACTCTCTTCCGCTCAGGAATTTCTCGACAATTGCAGGTTCTTCATATTCGAAGAACACCCTTCCCGCCTGTCTTCGGAGCTGTTCATTTGTGTACACTACTGAAGAGTTGAAAATCCCCTTGCTTGATCCTTCATGCAGGGGTTTTACAATACATGGGAGGAAATCATTAAAATTTGATAATTGTTCTATCGAATCGACAACAGCAAATGGAGGAGTCGGTACACGATGATAAGCGAGAATTTCTTTCGCTCTCGATTTATCGAGACAAATTCCTAACGTAATCGCATCGGAACCTGTGTATGGAATTCCCATCATCTCAAGTATTGCGGGAATTTGCGCTTCACGCGAAGGGCCTCGAAATCCTTCGGCGATGTTGAAGACAATATCTGGACGTGCACAGAGAAGTTTTAGGTAGGCTTCTTCGTTGGCTTCAATGAGTATAACTTCGTGATTCAACTCAAGCGCCGTCTTTACGGCGAGAATGGTTTCTTCCGTGTCCCATTCTGCATATGTATCGGCTTTCGTCTGTTGAGAATTCGAATTTTCTACGCCGGATTCTTTTCTTCTTTTTAATTTATCCGGATCGCTTTCGCCATTCGAAACTTCTTCTCCACTTTCCTTCTTTACATTGTAGACGAGAGCCACGTTCAGTCGCTTTAGCAAACGGTACGATCGACCTTTCAAGTGTGACTGATCTGCTTTGCTTCTATCAATGAACAACAATAATTGTTGCTACTAATATAATGCTTTATAACTTGTTGTCAAGTTTTTTTGGCCAAGAAATGCATTTTTTTTCCACAGAGGCAACCGATGAAGACCATGATAAAATTCAAGAGAGGATAAAATATATTTTTATGGAATAATATTCTGCGCAAGAAATATTATTTCAATTAAACCTGTACAAAGATTTTTCTTTCTGCACATAATTTTCGTTAACCTATCTTTCCTAATTCAAGAATTTCTTTATATTCTTCTTCGAAATTTTATTTTAACGTTTTTATTTTCTTCCTTACGGAGCTGCGGGTCATTCTTAATAAGATTAAATGCTTCTTTTCTCGCCAGTGTAAGAAGCTCTGCATCGTCTACAAGATTAGCAATGTTCAATCCGGGTAAACCGCTTTGCTGAGTTCCGAAGAATTCTCCCGGACCGCGAAGTTTTAAATCAGTTTCCGCAATTTTAAATCCATCGGTTGTCTGTACCATTGTTTCCAAACGTATGCGTGCATGTTCTTTTTCATCGCGTATATCCGATATATCCGTTCCCTTTGCATGCGAATCGAACCATCCGTAATTCGCCATCAGGATGCAGTAAGACTGATCCGCACCCCTGCCTACACGGCCGCGCAGTTGATGAAGCTGCGCAAGTCCGAAACGTTCTGCATTTTCGATGAGCATAATAGAAGCATTTGGCACATCTATACCGACCTCGATCACAGTAGTCGATACAAGAATATTAGTTTCACCTTTCTTAAATCCATGCATCACTTCTTCTTTCATATCGGATTTCATTCTGCCATGCAGAAGTCCAAGTTTATACTCAGGAAAGATGTTTTTCTGAAGATGCTCATATTCCTTTGTCGCGGCTTTAAGGTCGATCTTTTCCGATTCTTCAATAAGCGGAAAAACAATATATGCCTGCCTTCCGCGTTGAATTTCTTCTTTCACAAATTGATATACACGCGCTTTTTCCCTATCAGTCCGCAGAGCCGTGCGTACGGGTTTGCGATTGGCCGGCATCTCGTCGATCACCGACACTTCAAGATCTCCATACAATGTCATAGCTAAAGTACGCGGGATCGGCGTCGCTGTCATAATAAGCACATCGGGATTCTTTCCTTTTAATCGCAGTACACCGCGCTGCATTACTCCAAACCTGTGCTGCTCATCGACAATAACAAGTCCCAGGTTCAGAAATTCCACTTTTTCTTCGACCAATGCATGTGTTCCAACTACGATCTGTGCGCTTCCCTGCCGGATGTCTTCCAAAACATCTTCGCGCAGTTTTTTCCTTTGGCCTCCTACGAGCAGACGCACATTGACCGGTAAATCTTTTAATAATTCCGTTAAGGTCTGGTAGTGCTGCTCTGCAAGAATTTCCGTCGGCGCCATAAATGCTGCCTGCATACCGTTCTCGACTGCAAGAAGCGCTGTGCATAATGCTACAATCGTTTTCCCGCTTCCGACATCGCCCTGCAAAAGCCGGTTCATCGAATACGGAGATTTTAAATCATCGACTATTTCACGCAGTACTTTTCTTTGCGCTTTTGTCAATTCGAAATGAAGAGAATGAACAAGCTGATGAGCAAGTTTACTTTCTACTTCATAAGTCAATCCGCGCAGCTGCTGCTGTGCGCTTCGCTTTCGCAGCGCCAGCATTAATTGAAGGAAGAACAGTTCTTCGAACTTAAGCCGGCGGCGCGCAATTTCCAGATCCTCAAAATTTCCGGGAAAATGGATGGAACGTATCGCCGATTTTTCATCACAGAGATTCTGCCGCTGCATTATTTCGGATGACAATGTTTCATCAACGGCAGAGAGATGATGATCGACTGCATTACGGATAATGCGCCTAAATCCGCGGCTGTCAAGTCCGACTCTTTCCAGCTCCGCGCTGGAACGGTACTTCGGAATTATGCTGCCGGTATTGAAAAGTTTTCCCCAATCGGGTTCATCTTCCTCAGCGCTTTTTAAGCGGTCATACTGCGGGTGAATAAATTGCGGCCGGTTCAATTTGTCTAATGTTGGAATAGCTGACAACGCAAGGAATTCTCCGTTTTCAAATGCATTCTTCAGCCACTGAAATCCTTCGAACCAAACACAGGTTAAAAATCCGCTGTCGTCTTTAACTGTAAGAAGAAAAATAAGCTTATTACCGCGCTTTGTTCTCCGTGCTTCCTGACGAAATACTTCTGCAAAGATAGTTACCGGCTTGCCATTTTCCACATGCTTACGAAGGTCGGCAATGCGGACAATTTGACTGCGGTCGAGATAACCTCGCGGGAAGTAATAAAAGAGATTCCTTATGCTCTTGATGCCTAGATTTGTCAACGCCTCCGCGCGCCTTGGCCCAACGCCTTTTATATATTGAAGAGGCGGCTGTGAATCAGGAGTTACAGTCATTCGCTTCATAGATATTATTCCTGGAATGGTAGTCACAAACTCCAGCTTGCCCTCCTGCAGAGGGTAAACCGACGGGCAGGTTAATTCACGCTTACGTTCATGATACGCAATCTAAAGATTGCGACTACCACTGTCAATTTAGTTCTTCATAAATACTGAAGGAAGATAGCCAAAGAGGTGAAGAAATTCAAACGGGATAAAAGAAGTTAATTTATAGCAATTAAAATCCGGATCTATCCGAGAACAAAAAATGCAATCACATCTTAATTGTAATTTTATATTGTATTCTGTATCTATCCAAAATTATAAAAATCAACCAAGCCCAACGCTTGGTTATTCCATGAAACTAAAATAGAATATTAAAAGCACACCGCCCCTTTTCCTCTCCTCATTGAGGATGGGATATTTAAGTGCGTCTTAATAGCAGGCGCAGTGGAATAATTATAGTTTATTTTTGACAGACTTTATAAGTTAACTCCATTTTGTATTACATCAATTCTTAATATTCTTTTTATTACGCCAGCAGTCCAAATCTTTTGTAGAACATACATTAACTACTCAGGCAAGGCCTTAATCAATGAATCATTTTAAGTGTGTTTTTCCATTATTTATCGGGATTTCCTCACTTTCTTAACTGAAGGATTATTTGTCTTTTTCTGGCACATTGAATGATAGACTATATATAGTATTTGAAGCGGTTATTAAGTCTTAAACCGGAAAATCATTATTAAATACGGTCATGAAAAAGAATAAGGAACATTTTTCGATCGTTTTAATGTTCATAATAAAGGAGGGTTTTATAGGATGGTGATAACGAATTAGATTCACACCGTTTCCTGCTCAGTCACATGTGGTGGATATGTGGCTTTGGAAACGGCGTAAGCGCTCCTGCGGTTTCCCCCCTTACTGCAGGGGCGCAAGTTTTTTAACTCTTACCGATATTCTCTTTCACTGCTTTAACAAAACTTGAAAATAGCGGATGCGGCGCTATAGGCCGAGATTTTAATTCCGGGTGGAATTGCACCGCAACAAACCATGGATGACTCGGCAATTCAATAATCTCGACCAAATCGTTATTCATATACATGCCGCTGAACACAAGGCCGTTTTCCGATAGTTTCTTCCTGAATTTATTATTCACTTCATACCGATGCCGGTGCCGTTCAGTGACTACTTCTTTTCTATATGCCGCATAGGCCTTGGTTCCTTTTTGAATCGTGCACGGATAAGCGCCTAATCGCATTGTTCCGCCAAGATTCCGAACCGACTTCTGTTCAATCATCATATCGATGACATTATGTTTCGTCTTGCGGAACTCCGTACTGTTTGCATCTTTCATTCCGCATACATTTCGTGCAAATTCAATGACAGCACACTGCAATCCAAGGCATATTCCAAAAAACGGAATATTCTTCTCTCGCGCAAATCGAATCGCATCAATCTTCCCTTCGATCCCGCGAATTGCCAAATCCCCAGGGTACCAGCAATCCGGCAGCATCCTGATAAATATTTTTCAGCGCCATATTCTTCCACATCCTCTGCCTGAATCAAATCGAGCTGTACCGATACATCATTCTCTGCGCCTGCATGAACAAATGCTTCTGAAATGCTTTTATAGGCATCTTTCAATTCGATATACTTGCCGCAAACAGCAATCCGGACATTACCTTTCGGATTCTTCAGCTTATTCACAAATCGTGTCCATCGCTTCAGATCAGGTTTGGAACATTTTAGATTGAGTTTTTCAATTACAATACCGGGCAATCCTTCCTTCTCATACAATTGCGGAACTTCATATATCGACTCGACATCCATTCCTTCAATAACCGATCGAGTATCCACATTACAGAACAACGCAATTTTTTCACGCAGTTCTTTGGTCAACGGTTTCTCCGTCCGGCAAATCAAAATATCCGGCTGCAATCCGATTTCGAGCAGTGTTTTTACACTGTGCTGAGTCGGTTTTGTTTTAATCTCGCCAGCAGATTTTATATACGGGATCAATGTGAGATGAATATTCAATGCATTGCGATGTCCGACATCGAGTGTAAACTGACGAACTGCTTCAAGATAAGGAAGACTTTCAATGTCGCCTACTGTACCGCCGACCTCCACCATGATTACGTCATATTTGCCGGTCTTTTCGAGATTCCATATACGGCGTTTTATTTCATCTGTGATATGAGGAATGACCTGTACGGTAGCACCCAGATAATCACCGCGTCGCTCTCGAGTAATCACTTCATAATAAACCTGACCCGTTGTAGTATTGTTATTGCGGGTCATATTTTCATTAAGAAAACGTTCGTAATGTCCTAGATCCAGATCCGTTTCTGCACCATCTTCCGTCACATAGACTTCGCCATGCTGAAAAGGATTCATGGTGCCAGGATCGACATTAATATACGGATCGAATTTCTGGATTGTCACCCGAAGCCCGCGGGCTTTCAGCAGCATTCCTAATGAAGAGATGGCAATCCCCTTGCCGAGCGATGAAACAACACCGCCTGTGATAAATATAAATTTTACATTATTTCTTGCCATAATATGTCCATTTATGAATCTTAATTTGTTTGTTGCAAAATTTTGATGACACGTTCAACATCTTCCTGCGTGTCGATGGGAATACTATCGAATTTCGTTACACCAGCTTTGATAATATTACCGGTTTCCAGAATACGTAATTGCTCTAATTTTTCGGCTCGTTCCAGACTTGAAGCCGGCATTTTCGCATATTGAAGCAGGAATTCCCGCCGAAAGACATAAAGCCCTATATGTTTATAAAACGTATGCGCTTCAAGCCATTTTGCCGTATCGATTTCATCGCGAATAAATGGAATTGTAGCACGGGAAAAATATAACGCATGCATTTTATTGATTTAATACCATTTTTACAACATTCGGATTCATTAAATCCGAAGCCGTATCGATTTTTTTTACCAATGTGCCGACTTGAACCGACGGATCTTCAAGAAGAAGCCGGACGGCCTGATCGATCATTTCCGGCGCAATCAACGGTTCATCACCCTGGATATTGACATATATTCCTCCGTCCACTTGAGAAGCAACCGCTGCCACACGATCACTTCCGCTCTGAATATCCGGCGACGTCAGTATAACATCTCCGTTAAAGCCACGGACACATTTTTCAATGCGCGCATCATCGGTTGCTACTACAACACGGTTCAGCAGAACCGCTTTCTTTGCTTGTTCATAGACACGCTGAACCATCGGTTTACCGAGCAAATCGACCAGTGGTTTAGCCGATAGACGCTGCGATGCATATCGTGAAGGAATAACCCCGATAACTATTGGTTTGTCATTAGTCATGATTTTTCGTTGATCACTTTCGGCACTTTAAAAAATTCTTCTGTTTTCGACGGAGCATTTTTTAATGCTTCCTCGGTCGAGATACTCTGTTTCACTTCATCAGCACGAAACACGTTGCTCAGTTCAATAACGTGAGAAAGAGGCTCAACGCTGCTTGTATCAAGTTTGTTCATCTGTTCCATGTACTCAAGAATTTTATTCAACTGGTGCGTGAATTTTTCTTTTTCTGCATCTGTGAATTCCAAGTTCGCCAATTTGGCAATATGTGCTACATCCTTGATGGTGACTGACATAAATTATCTCACTCTTGATTAATATAATTCTCTTCGATCGCTTGATGCACTTTTTTCATCAATTTCAATTCGCCGTCTCTTCCATCCAAATTTATGCTGGAAATAGGCTTTCCTATGATAACGGAAATAGTTGCCGGTATAACATTAAAAGATCCCTTAGGCATTATTGTAAAAGTACCATTAATTGTTAGCGGTACAACCGGAACACCTGCTTTCGCAGCAAGTGAAAATGCGCCGCGTTTGAATGGCTGCAATTTTCCATCCAGTGTTCTTGTTCCTTCAGGAAACAATATAACGGAATTACCCTTGCGAATCGATTTTGCTGCCCGCTCTATGCTATCGAGCGCTTTTCTCGGATTCGAGCGGTCAATCATAATAAAATGCCCAAATCGTAATGCCCATCCCCAGATCGGTACATATGTCAATTCCTTTTTAAAAACAATATTCACATTGCCTTTAAGGGCTACAATCACCGTTGGAATATCAAACATGCTTGCATGATTTGATACAAAAACATAAGGTTTTGTGGAATCAAGTTTTTCATATCCCGTTACCGATACCTTCATCCTAAAAATCCAAAAAATAACTTTGGCCCACAGCCAGGGGGACATCCTAAAATATCTGCCGCTCCCGTCAAACGGAATAGTTATTAGTGCCCAGACAGAAAAAAACAACGTAATCGGAATGATAAAAATCAGTTTTACAAAAAATGACAGCACTTTAAATTCTCCTCAAGGCAAATAAATTACAATCATCAACCTTTTGGAGGCGACAATAATTAAATTTTAGTGATGGTTCAAGTGACTCGTTTTCCGTTGAGCGAGGTAAGAATAAACAACTGTGTACTTTCAGGTCCAGATGACCTGATTTGATTTGCTCCATGGACATATGTTTGATTGAAAATTCATTTCTTTGTTATTAAAAATAACGAAGCCTTGAATGAAAAGCAACGAAATGGAAGAATTCTTCAGAAAGTTTTACCCGAAGGAATATAATATTTCATAGAATACCGCACCGAAAGAGAACCTGTTATTTGTATATCAGGTATTTTTCCCTTTTGACAATAAACTGCGCCCGCTGCCGGTCTATCTGCCGAAGTATTTCATCGACAGGTGTTCCGCTTTGTATCGCCCGCCGTATATTATCCGTCCCGATTGCTTTATCAAATGAATTGACTTTTTCCGGTTTCGCTCTATCGAAGATATTATTTCCGGGAAACAGCCGCACTAATGCATCAAGAATTGCAATTTGTACTTGTTCGATATTTAATTTATTTCTGTCGATAATATGAATCTGCACGCCTTTATAGCGAATACCGGTAGTATCTTTATAGAAAGGTATATAAGAAATTTGACGGAACTGCACACCAGGCATATTGAGATTGTTTAAATAACGGGCAAGCGCGAATCCGTCTATCCATGGAGCACCGACCAACTCAAAGGGAAGCGTATAACCGATTCCCTGATTTGCCGTGCCAAGCTCGCCCAAAAGTCCGGTGAGAACACAAAAGAGTGTTGTAAAAGAATGCGGGATATGAGGAGATGTCGGTACCCATATCAATCCCGTCTCATCCCACCACATCGACCTCTTCCATCCTTTCATAGGAACCACCGTCAGGTCGCAGGCACCGCTGCCGTTCAGCCATTCCTCTCCATTGATCATTTGTGCCAATTCACCCGCCGTCATTCCGTAAACATAGGGAATTTGATATGCACTTATGAACGACTTATATTTTAAATCCACCATAGGGCCTTCAATACGATCACCTGTGAGCGGATTCGGCCGGTCGAGTACAACAAATTTAATTTTATTTTCTGCGGCGGCTTCCATTGCCAAACCCATTGTAGAAATAAACGTATAAGAACGTACACCGATATCCTGAATATCGTACACCAATACATCGATGTCTTTCAGCATATCTTTTGTGGGACGCCGTGTTTTTCCATACAGCGAATACACCGGCAGTCCGGTTCTTGCATCATTAAATCCGTTTATTTCTTTCCCCGCATCCAGATCGCCCCTGATTCCATGTTCCGGACTAAAAAGCGCTGCCAGCTTAACACCGGGAGCATCAAACAAAATATCAATCGAGCTTTGTAAATCGTATGAAACACCTGTAGGATTTGTAATAAGACCGACACGTTTGCCTTTCAGAATATCAAAGCCGCGTTCTTTTAAAACATCAATTCCGGTTTTAACAATCGGTTCAGCTGCGAAAAGATTGATACAAAAAATCGGTATTATGAAGAAAGATAGAAAATATTTATAGTTCATTTTAACTCTGATAGGTTATGATATTTTAAGTTCTTTTCAATATAACTACCTGAACAATAATATACACAAGGAACACTGCAATCCCCAGCGAAAGGATCCATCCGATTACAGTTACCGGAGGATCGATTAATAGGAACAGAATAAAGATAATTGCAATTGACACCGCACTTTTTTGGATTCGTATAAGCGGTTCAGATTTTCCCTCTTCTGCTTTCGTATGATTTCCCGATTTTACCGTAAAGTGTTTTTCATACGGCAATGATTTTCCGTCGATTTGCCAATTTTTTATCCAGCTCAAGTCGGAATATAATTTCATCAAGCGTTCAAAACTATCTGTATCAACGATACTGAATGTATTTGTCAATTTCCGGGCAACTAGCAAGAGGAGTTCTTTCCACAACCATATTAAATATGCTGTCCGCCTCCTTTACACCCGATTGAAATTCTGATGAAAGCTTCTCAAATCCATCCATACCCGGGCCGATTCTCTTCATAATTTCCCGTGTTCTCACAAGAAATTTTGCTTTAAAGATCAGATCGTTAAACTCTTTAGTCATTCCGGTATCTATAACGATCTGTAATAATTCTCCTATTTCCGCCGGATAGTTTAATTTCTGTTCAGCAAATACTTCCAATTCTTCAATGAAATTTTTTATTTTTAGGGAATCGGACATTAGCGATTAATATATTATTCTTTCATTGCCCATTTTTTTAACAGCCTGGCTAAATCAGTTTCAGAAATTTTCGATTTGGCATAGTGTCCTTCAGCAATCCGCTGACGTACCGCTTCGAATAGAATCACCGCTGTTGCAACAGAGACATTGAGGCTTTGAATCATTCCGAGCATCGGAATTTGTATAATTCCGTCGGATAGTTCTGCCGCCTCCGAAGACACGCCTTCATGCTCATTCCCTACAACAAAGGCTGTTTTTTTTGTCATATCAATTTCGTATATCATTTTTGCAGACTTTTCAAGATGTGTCGCATATATTGATATAACCTTCTTCGTGCAGCTTTTCGTAACATTCATTAATACTCTTAAAACATCGACGTTCTATCCATTTTTTCGCGCTTGCAGAACTCTTTTTCCCGAGATCCGGAAATTCCGTTTGAGTATACACAAGCTGTACTTCCATCACTCCTGCAGCATCGCATGATCTCAATATTGCGCTGACATTATGCGGGTCGTGAATATTCTCCATGACAACCGTCAAATCCGTCTGCCGGCGCCGCAAGACCTGTTCAAGCCGGTTTAATCTTCGTTCTGTTCTCATTCTATCTTCATCATTTTTCTCATTATTATCGGATGAGCCTGAAGTAATACGACCGCCAGCAGCACCATCAAACCGCCGAACATCTGAACAACAGTCAGCGACTCGCCCAGAATAAGGAATGCCGCCACAATCGCAATCACAGGTTCCATCACACTGATAATCCCTGCCGTTGAAGCTTCTAAATATTTCAGTCCGGCTGCAAACGCAATTTGTGGAATAAGAATCGAGACAACGGCAAACATCCAGAGAATTCCCCAATCGCTGCAAGTATAATGCTTTGCAATAATATTCCATGGAGGATTAATACACAGCCAGAATATTGCAGAGAAGCCGAACATATACAGCAATAATGTCCAGATTGAATAACGCTTTATCAATTGTTTTGTTCCGATGACCTGGTATGCAAATGTAAAGGCAGATAAAGGCCCCGTAATGATCGCCCATCCTTTTAAATTGATACTTTGCATCGAACCTGAAGTAACGGCAAAAAAACAACCGAGCAATGCAATTACAAGCGAGATAACGGTGATACGATCAAGTTTATCTTCCTTCACGATGAAAACCGAATACAACATAATCCAAACCGGTGCTGAGTATTGTACAAGAATAGCCGTAGCGACGGATGCTTCCTTCACTGTAAAGTAGTAAGTATAATTCGTGATGGCGACGCCTATTATGCCCAGCACCGCAAACTTCCAGATATCACGAGGTTCAATGATAAAATTTTTCCGATTTTTAAAAAGAAAAAAGAGAAGGAGAAGGATAAACGCAAGTGAAGTGCGTGTCTGTACTATAATTAATGTATCAAAACGCGTGACAATAAGAAATTTTCCCAGCGGAGCCGCTCCTCCCCAGAAAAGCACGGCAAGCAGCAAAAAAATAAATCCGCGGAGTGTATGATTGGGATGTTGAATGGTATTAGTTTTGGCTTCGTCCGATTTCATCAGCAAGGTTTCTGTAAAAATCTGCCTGTTCCTGATCTCCATGCATCTGGTAGAGATATGACAATCGGTGCAGAAGCGTCTTTTTATCCGTTACCTGGTTAATTCCTAATTTTAAAAATTCGACCAGCCAATAGAGCGGCGGAATATTTAAATCCGGCTCGTGACAATCGGCAGCATTAAGATACGGCTGCACTTCATCCGGCCGTGTCTTTGCCGCTTTCCGATAGTACCTCATTGCCAGTTCGAAGTTATCGTAAGATGAATATGTTGCCTCGAAAACATTCGCCAGCCACATGAATGTATCGTATGCAAGATTCGGAAATTCCTGGGCCAGTTTTTCTCCAAATAGGCATAATTCATCGGGACGAAGCGCAGTATTCCAAAAAAGCAGCCGGTACAATTCGACATCTTGAATTCCCTGCTTCAGCGCATCTTCGAAGACATCAAAGATTTCATTAAAATCTTTGCCGCTTGAAAATCTATTCCGTATTTCATCAAGCGTATATCGAGGCATTAGGTGCTGCAAATGATTACTTGATTGAAATTAAGAAACACTAACTTGAAAGGCAAGGCGTGCCGGATTAAAAGAATCTAAAAGC
Organism: uncultured Bacteroidota bacterium; assembly: GCA_963770945.1. Taxonomy (GTDB): domain Bacteria; phylum Bacteroidota; class Ignavibacteria; order UBA10030; family UBA10030; genus Fen-1298. The sequence goes on from CAVYRP010000010.1 coordinate 122,769, forward strand.
TATAATGCTTTCAACACAAGTAATGTAATATCATCCGATTGCGGTGTACCACGGGTGTGGGATTCGAGGGCTTGTTGAACTTTTTTAATAATTTCTTTTGCAGATAGATGCGTCGATTCTTTTAAAACCGCTTCAAGCTTCTCCTCTGTAAATTGGTCCTCATTTTGATTCATTGCCTCACTCACACCGTCGGTGTACATAACCAGAACATCACCCGGTGAAAGTGTTACCGAAGATTCTGAATACGGAGTTGCTGTTTTAAAGACACCAAGAATAAGCCCGCCTTCCTCTAATATTTCTGTCGTCCCATTTTTTCGCAGCAGAAACGGCGGATTATGACCGGCATTGGAGAATCGAAACTGATGCATTTTTGCATCTAAAATACCCCAGAAGAAAGTAATAAATTTACTGCCGCTGCGCGTGTTCGCACAAGTGAGATCGTTAATTTGTCCAGTGGTTTCAGAGACAGAAGTGCAATGCGGGGCAAGCGCACGCAGCGCCGCTTGTACATTTGCCATCAATAATGCCGCCGGTGTTCCTTTTCCCGAAACATCGCCGATCGCCAGTATGTATTCCCCGTTTTGACGTGTTATGATATCGTAGTAGTCGCCGCCGACCTCTTTTGATGAAATTGTGAGGGCGGCAATATCGAATTCCGGAATGGATGGAATCTTCTCCGGCAGAAGTCCCTGCTGAATTTCTCGTGCTATATTCAGCTCATCTTCCATACGCTGCTTTTCTAAAGCACCTTTGAAGAGATGTGCATTCTCGATTGATATGATGGCAAGATTGCCAAGAGAGTACAAAAATTCGAGGTCTGCGCGTGTGTACATGCCGCCTCTTAACCGTTCGCCGAGCAGAATCATTCCTTTCGTTTGATGCTGAATGTGCATCGGCACAACCGCTGTGATGCCGAGTTGGATTAATTGCGCTGCAGCAATACGGTAAGCTTTCTGCTTCAACAAGTCCTGTGTTGTTGCAGAAGAAGCGAGATCACAGAACTTTGGGAGAATACTTTCTAAATTTACGTTTCCATCAATACGCGATTCGATGATATTAATCCTGTCCTGTTCCTTTAAACATAGCGCGTATTTTTTCACGCCAATTTGTCCTAGCAAAGCAAAGGTCAACAACCGCACTACCTTCTTTTCATCCAATCCGACATTAAACTCCTTGCTCAGGTCAAAAAGCGTATTAAGCTCCTGGATCTTGCGATCAAGATTAAGATTCGCTTCTTTGACCTGATCGATGATAAGCGCTTTCTCGATTGCCGCACCGGAGAGACTTACAAGCGATTGAATCAGCTTTTTATCTGTCGCGGAATACGACGGCTTCGATAACCGTTCTCCCAGCGAAATATACCCTACGATACGCTTCTGAGAGAAAATCGGAATAATCAAGGACTGCTGATGGTGCTTTAAAAATTCCTGCCATACTGTATTGTTTTTTGGAATTTTTGATACGACCTGTAAAGAACGCAGCGGTTTATCGATATCGATAGTTTGTCCTGCTACAGAATTGTCTACCCCTTTTGCCGTAATGATCTGGAACAGCTTCATTTCTTTTTTTAGAAAAACCATACCGCGTGTAACCAGCATCTTACCCATAAGTGTCCGCAGGACAGTGCTTAAAATAAAATCCAGGTCGAGCGAGGAATTGACAACATTGCTGAATTCGAACAGGGGAATAAAATCGGATGCTTCTTTTTTATCTTGTATATCTGATTGTATGCGGGAACGACTCACTGCCGTCTCTCTGCAATATTGGAAGCGTTTGAACGAAACTTTATGAGGCGGACTTCATTTCTTTTTCCCGGAATGAAATTATATTCAACTTTATCCATCAGCCGTTTCATTAAATAAACGCCAAGGCCGCCTCTACGCTTATGGCCCAAATGATCTTTTAGATCGGGAGTGCGGATCAGCGAAGGATCGAACGCTTTTCCGTTATCATAAATACGTATTTCGAATGAACGTGTACTGGGAAAAATAAATATCTCGATCTCCCTGTCCACGGCATAGTGATAAGCATGCTTGATTATATTCGTACAGGCTTCATCTACGGCAAGTATGATATTTGCAATATCTTCCTCGGAGAACCCGAACTTGCGGGCTGCGGTATCGACAAATTCCCGCACTTCTACAAGACTCTCCGTCCGGCTTTGTATCCTTTTCGATATTTGCTTTATCTTTTCTTCCATCGATTCATAAATATTAATTTTTATCGAATCAAGATTCAATTATTTCTTGATTTCATTAAAGCGCGATACTGCTTCCTGTTCATCTTTGAAAATTTCATAAAGAAGCGGAAAACCTAAAAGATCAAAAACGTTATATACTTTTGGAGACATGTTGGTCAATTTAATATCTCCCATATTCTTTCTTATATCTTCGACATACGCCATGAAGACACCCAATCCGGCGCTGCTGATATAAGAAAGATCCCGGCAATTAACGACAACATTATATTTCTTTTCGGTCAACAACTTCTGAAAAGCGGTCTCGAGATCGGGTGCAGTATGAGCATCAAGATATCCTTTTAGCTCAATAACACTGACACCGTCTCCATCCCGGTGGTGGATTTTAAAATCAGTCATGGTGGTCTCCTTCTTGTAGCTCTTTCTCATCAATTTCCTGCATCTCCATCCTCTTTACTCTTTAGAATTTCCAAGCCATTTAACCACAATGAGCGTTACATCATCAGTATACGCTCCTTGCCCTATAAAAGTTCGAACACTCTGCAAAATCTTGTCTTTCATCACAACGGCTGAACAATCCCTGCATTCCCTGGCAATTTGAACCAATCGCTCATACCCGATATTCTTCCATATCCGCATTTCGCGCCTCTGTGATACCGTCGGTATAAAAAATACAAATATCTCCCTGTTTAAGCTTGATTTTACGCTCTTCCGTCGCCTGTTCAAATTGAGCGGCATCTGTCAATCCCAATCCAATTCCGGATGATTTTACTAATTCCGATGAATCACCGGAAATAAGAATCACAGGACAATGCCCGGCACGCGCCATAAGGAGAGATGCTTTAGAAACATCCAGCACAGCATAAACCGCACTAATAAAAACATTCTTTTCCAAACTTTCCAATAATGTATCGTTGGCCCGCAGCAATAATTCCCTTGGCGTAGAACAAATTTTACTCAGCGATAAAACAATCCCTTTTACCTCCGCCATATAGAATGCAGCCGATACACCTTTCCCTGATACGTCGCCGATAACAATTCCTATGCAATCATCCGGAAGATTGAGCACATCATAATAATCGCCGCCGACTTCGAATGACGATTCCGACACAGCGGCAAATTCCACTGAAGGTATATTAGGCAGCCGTTGAGGCAGTAGGCGCTTTTGCATCCGCTGTGCTACCATCATTTCCTGGTGCAGGCGTTCACGTTCAATCGATTTGGCAATTAGCCGTGAATTTTCTATTGCAATACTGACATGATCGGCAAATGTCGTCATCACCTCAATATCTTCCTGATCAAATGCATTTTGATATTCCTTCGTTGCATGAAGGACGCCGATGAGTTTTCCATGTGAAAGAAGCGGAATGGTAAGAAGCGATCCGCGTGCGAAACCCTTCTCCTTGAGATGTTTTGTCCGCCGGTCAGTCCAGATATCTTCGATTAGCATTACTTTTTGCGAGTTGACAAGATAACGCCTCAGCTGGGTTCCATCATCTGCACCGATAAGGTCAATTTCCTGCTGTGTGATATTTTTTTTCGAGACCACTTCGACTGACATTTCGCCTGTTTCAGTATTCACGGAAAACAATTCCAGCCAGACACTGCGCGCATCGCAGACTTCGGTAGTCATCTGCGTTACCGTATTGACCAGATCATTGAAATCAAATACCTGAGTTACCAAACGGCTCAGGTTGTGCAGCGAGTTCAACTCCGATTGTTTTTTTTCAAATACTTCTGCCGTCGGCAGGTGAAAGAGCGTGCTGATAAAAGTAACACCAAAATATATCGTGCCTAACATAGCATTCAGCCAGATGAATGAATGAAGCGGCTTGCTGTAAGAAATAACCGCATTGTTGCTCCCCATGCCGCTCGCAAGAAAAACATCCAGCATGACCAAAGCAATAAACATCAAAACTGAATATACGATTGAATATACCTTTTCACGCTTGGAAAGATATACAATCCAATTTTGTTTGAACGAATTTACAATAATGAGTAATATCGCAAAAGAGTATAATATCGGAGGCAAGAATGTATCTTCCAGATAAAAGAACGGAAGTTCAGCAGCGCAGGCAGCAAACAGGAATACAAGGTATGCTATATAATAACGTCTTGTGGCTTTCCGCCGCTTGAAAAATATCAAATCACGGAGAGTCAGCAGGATATACAACGAAACGACTGCAAGCACGAGAGCAATCAGCGTTGAAATAATCATGAAAACCGCTGAACGATAAATATTCATCGCTTCCCTTCCGGAGAATTCGGAGGGCTGAAAAATTATAGCGATACCAATAGCAAGCAATGAAATAATAATTCCAAAAAATAATCGCCCGATTTCTTTCGGTGCGCTGTGTGTTATAGATCTGAATCGATTTTCAATGAACAGACCGATCATGGTGAACGAAACGATCACAATAAGTTCACGAAACACAGCAAGACTGACGATATCAACCTTCACAGCTGCGCTGACCACATCGTACATATACACAAACGGCAGAAGTACTGCGGGAATTAACAAAAGTAATATTCGCTTCAATCTCGACACGGTTTGCTTACCCTGCTTAACAAAATTAAATTGCATCGATAAAATTGTTGTATATCTAAAAAATGCAAACAATAATTATGAAAAAAATTCTCTTATATATTCTATCCGGATGGCGATAATAACCGCCTATCTCTATCTATTTCGATAAATAATTAGAAAAGTTACAAAAAGAAAGCACAAGATTGAAGAACTATTAGACAAATGGAATATAAAAACTTAAATGGCGTGATTTTAAGGTGTTTTTCTCCTATAGCGGCTGCATTATTACCTTTATCGATAGGAATCAAAGGCGAGAATAAAAAAAATGCTAATGCCTTCTTCCTGATACAAGAGTAAGGCGTTAGCATTCTTCGCGCTGCCTGTCTATTCAATTATGAGCTATATTCGGCTATGAAGCGATCTACATCCCGGGCATATGAAGATGCAGGAAATTCCTTCTTTAGCGTCTGAAGAAGTTCGACAGCTTTTTCTTTCTTTCCGACAGCAGCATAATTGAGAGCCGATCTCTGTAAGTTTTGCGGGGCCTGACACAAGCGTCATATTCTTCGATGCTGCTTTTTCAAAATAGGAAGCTGCTTTGCTGAAATCACCTTTTGCTTCATAACAAGCCGCTACACCTGCTAAGAGCTGAAGCTGAGACCAGCTTGTCACTCACGCTGATATCATCGTAGTATTCAAGAGCTTTTTCATAATCTTTCAAAGCATAATAGGAATTTGCTAAATACAAGTTTCGCAATTTGGCCTGCATTGGTACTGCCATGCTCGTCTACAATAGCCTGCAGACCCTGTGTGCCTTCTTGAGGAATACCGTTTAAGGCAGCATTATAATTGCCCTGATCGTAGTATGGAATAACTTTCGCCAGCATAGCTGTTGCTTTATCATTAGATTCCGCTTTGTTTTTACTCCAGAGAAAAATAATCACCGCAACAGCCGCCAATCCGATGGCGACATAAGAAATAATCTTAGTATTCTGTTCCAGCCAGCTTCGTGTATTAAAATAGGCAGTTATGAGTTTATCTTCTTTTATTTCTCTTCGAGAGATCTTTTTTTGTGGTTTTAGCATAAGAGTTCCTGATTCAATGAATAAGTAATTAATTCGTACGCCCGAGGCGATTCGAACGCCTGACCTACAGCTCCGGAGGCTGTCGCTCTATCCAGCTGAGCTACGGGCGCGTGAGCGGCTGAAGCGAATGCCTCGATGATGCTCTCGGGCTTTGAGCTACGGGCGCAGGATATTCTTATTAATTTAGTCAAGTTTTTGAAGAGATTCAAATGAAACATCAGAAACAATATCTTCACTTAACCGTCTTCGGCAAAAACTGCCTGACTTTGCTGACAACAAAATCCGGTGTTATCGCTTTCATACATTCAAATGTGCCTATAGGACAAATTTTGCCGCCATGGATCGAACACGGACGGCATTTGAGTCCCTTTGTTTCAATAACTATATCATGCAATCCCCTGGGCGAAAATCCATATTCAGGGATGGTTGCACCAAAGATTGCCGCAACCGGCGTCCCAACTGCGACTGCAATGTGCATCGGTGCGCTGTCATTTGAAATAACTACATGGCTTCGTCTGATCAACTCCGCTGATTGAAGCAAGGAAAGTTTTCCGGCAGCATTGAAGATATTTTTTGCTTTGGCCATTACTGCAATTTCTTCACATAAAGCATTATCTTCCTTTCCTCCTACAAGCAATACGGCGGAACAGTTTGGAGAAAGCAGACTGCACAATTCGGCAAATCTTTCCGCAGGCCAGCGTTTTGTATTCCATATCGTACCCGGAGCCACAGTGACAATTGTATATTCCTTTCCTAAGCCGAAATTATCCAGTACCGAATTGACAACTTGCACATCTTCAACAGAAGGATAAAGCTGCGGCAATTCGTTTTTATCTATCCATATTGACAGCGGATTGAGCAGGGAAAGATTTCGATCAATTTCATGGTCATCCGGATTGTAATGGACAACTTTTGTAAACAATAACCTGCCTGCACTTCGGTCAAATCCTATACTAATCCCCGGCTTAAGAAGCCATCCAAGAAGTGCGCTTCGCAGCGATCTGTGCGGAATAACAATCAATTCATATTTTTTTTTACGAAGTTGTTTTAGAAGCCGGTAAAAACCGTAAAGTCCGCTGTCCTTTCCCCTTTTTTCGTACGGGATAATGCCGGAGATAGCAGGATGATTGGAAAATATCTCCGCAGTTCTTGGAACTACAACAACATCGATGGATGAATGCGGATAATTTCTTTTAAGAACTTGAACAAGCGGCAAAGTAAGAATTGCATCGCCGATAAATGCCGTCTGTATAACAAGGATATTTTTAAAAGTTACACCCACTATGCTGTCTCCATTCGATCCTGCGCATGCTTCCATCTTTTATGCATCCACATCCACTGTTCCGGTTTCTGTCTTATTATTGCTTCTGTCATTTGTACCTGGCGGCGGGTTAGTTCGAGTATATTCTCATCCGAGACGCCATTCAAGTCTTCGCTTGGTACGTGAACAAAACGCATTTTGTAGTTTCCGTCTTCCTGCCTGACAGTGCATCCTAAAATGATCGGTGCTCCCGTTTTTAATGAGAAGATAGCCGGACCCTGAAAAGTCGGGACATTACGTCCAAAAAAATTCACCATCACGCTTTCTTTTGGAGCCGACTGATCGGCAGCGAGTCCGACAATGCCGCCTTCCTGAAGTGTTTTAAGAATTTCCCTGACACCGATACCCATCGCTACGATTTTAAGCCCGAACAATTCACGCCAGTTAGTAATTTTACGATCTACTAATAAGTTCGATTGAGGCTTTGCAATTGTACATACCGGCATATCGGAATAAACGGTCATCGCCTGAGAGGCTAGTTCCCAGCTGCCGTAATGTGCAGTTAGAAATATAATCCCTTTCTTTTTTTCCTGGAAATGTTTCAATAATTCTATATTCTCGATTTGTACGCTTTGTTTTATCGCTGCTTTTGTAAAATTTGGATGCCATAGCAGTTCAAGAAATGCCACGCTGACACTCTGGAATGATCGCAGCGCAATTTGCTGCCGGGCTGATTCCTCCATTTCCGGAAATGCATACCGAAGGTTCTGAAGCGCGACATTTCGTCTTGATTTCAATAAAGGATAAGCCAGCCGGGCAAGTGCAAATCCGATTTTTCGGACAAGTGACAGCGGTAAAAGCCGGACTAAGAAAGCGAATGTTTGAAAGAAGAAATATTCTACAATATGTTTTGTTCCATATGACATTTTTCTATTTGTATTCACTCGCCCATTACTTTTACAATGACGCGCTTCTTTCGCTGCCCGTCGAATTCAGCATAATAAATCTGCTGCCATGGGCCGAAATCAAATTTACCGTCTGTAACCGGAACAATAATTTCATGATGAACAAGAATGCTCTTTAGATGTGCATCGCCATTTGTCTCGCCTGTTCGATGATGCCTGTAATCCGGGTCGAACGGAGTTAGTTTTTCGAGCCATTCATCGATATCCTGTATCAAACCCGGTTCTGCATCGTTAATATATACTCCGGCCGTAATGTGCATCGCAGAAATTAGGACCATTCCGTCTTTAATTCCGCTTTTTTCGAGAATACGCTCCACCTCGGATGTTATATTTATATACTCACGATGTTTTTTTGTATTAAAATAAAGGTATGCTGTATGAAATTTCATTTGGCGCTCCTTTCGAATTCCGAAACCAGTATTGCATAGCTCAGCGGCAGCAGCATTATGGTTAATGATAAATCTTTAACTTGGAAGAATTGACCGGATAATTGATCTTTCCACATAAGCGGCGATCCAGCCGGCATCTTTAGATTTATTTCTTTCTTTTCATTCCCGAAGTTTATTACCGTGATAATTGAATCTTCTCCTGACGAACGAAGAAACGAGTATACTGTTTTATTTTCCGAATTTAAGATCGATAAATAAGAACCGTTTCTTAACGCCGGATGATCCCTGTGAAGAGTTCCCAATTGGCAATACAGCTCAATTAAATCTTTTCCATTCGACCAGTCAATTTCAACTTTATCGTAACTGTTCGGATTTTTAATAATACCTGTTTCTTCGCCGTTATAAATTAACGGTACGCCGGGAATCATGAATTTAAGAACTGCTAATATTTTTGCCTCTTGAGGATTCGAATTCTCTGATAATTGAACACTCTCGATTTTACTATATGCTCCATTAAAACGCAGATGCATCGATCCTTTTGGAAATTTCGTAAATTCATATTTTAGGGAATCATCGATTACTGATGCGGCTGCTGTCTTATTTATTATTGAAGTGAAAATATCATTTAAGCTCCAAGTAGGAGTTAAATCAAAAGCCTTGATATGATATTCCGGCTGCGAGAAGTCAGAGATCATAATGACCGTTTTAATTTTATCCAGTTCTTTTCGGACAATATTCCAAAAGTGAATGGGAACGGATTCTGCCGCAGTGCATTTAAAACCATCGATATCGAATTCCTTCACCCAGTATTTCATTACGGCAATCATATACTTCTTTGGTTCATGCTGGTTGTAATCTAGCAGCGCTGCATCGGGCATAAGTATTTCAGGCGAGACGATCGCTCCTTCTTCATCATGCATAAACCAATCAGGATGTTCCATGAGTATTTGACTATCCCAGGCAGCATAGCTTGCCGCGATATCGAAGATAATTTTCATTCCCTGCCCGTGAAGCGAATTCACCAGTGACTTTAAATCGTTCGATACTCCGAATGCCGGATCAATTTCATAATAATCCTTTACCGCATATGGATTTCCCAAACTACCCCTTCTGTTCAGTTCGCCGACAGGGTGAATCGGCATAAGTGATACAACAGTAACGCCCATTTTCTTCAATTCGTGAATTCGTTTTTCAAGAGCGTTAAACGTTCCCTCTTTAGAGAACGAATGAAGATTAACCTCATAAATTACGGCATCCTGCACCCAATCGGCACTCAAGCGCGCATCCAACTCCGAATAATTCTTTTTTGCACATCCGTAGATTAGGAAAGAACAAATCATAGAGCCGACTGCAATATTACATAACAATATTATACCGCTTATCTGAACTCTTTTTGAATCCTTAACAATGATCATATTTTTCCAAACTTATCGAGAAGGATCATGATTCCTGAATCATTCTTTTCAACCTTAATCTTCCGATTGACTCCTGGAAATTCCTCACCGGGATTCCAGCTTCCTTCGGCTCCGCTATTCGTGAATTTATATTCAACAACAGCGCCTGCCGGCAGTTCAATCTCAATTGTCCAGATATTGTCGTCTGCCGCTTTATCGCCATGAGTACCGTCATCGTACAACCTGTATTCTGTTCGGAATCCAATGACCCAATTCTTCACAATTGCCGGTAAGATAAAGTGATGTTCGAACATACATACCGCGTGCATCGCATTGAAATAAAACTTTAACCAAATCAAGCTGACTTTGCGCCATCGTCCCTTGAGAACGCGGTACGACATTCAGAGTATCGTTGGAAACAATAGGTTTGAATATCACGCTTTGGCATTTTTCCTCCCGCAAGCTTTGCAAACTTATAAATTTTTTCCAGATGAGTGATATAGGCAATATCGAAAGGTTTTTCACCGGCAGGAGTATTTTGATCTGTTCCGTACCACCAGAACCAATCCGATCCCTCGGCCGCATACATAGATTCCCAGGCTCTGTAAGCATACCAGGCTTTTGTCTTTTCTTTCGGCTGTAATTTTTTCGGATCAGGCTGTGGAAGTCCAGATCTTTCCAAGTCGTTTCGTGCAATTAAAAGGTATTCCCATGCTTTATTCTTTTCAGTCCTGACCAATCCAGGTATCATAGTTTGCATTGATCCATGAACCGGGCCACAGCCATTCAATCCTTTGAAGTGTTTCTACGGGATGTGCAGGTATCATGCGATTGAGGATTACCGTTGATGTATTCGGTCACAGTCGTCGTTATCACCTGCCGTGTTTCAAATAAACCTGTAAGTTTCCGATAGAGAGCATTTTGGAAATCTTTTCCATCATTATCATACCTGTACCATTCCCAGGCATTTTCTCCATCAAGAATGACTGTAAGCAGCCGATCCGGTTCGTCATCTCTGCGGAACATATTTTAAAACACCCTGTATAAAATCTTCTGCAGCATCTTCACCTTGATAATTCTTATATACAAATCCAATTTTATCGGACAATTCCGTTTCTCGAAAAACTACAACAACCGCATCTTTTGCTTTTGAATCGTGCTCAGGAAAAACCGCATAGGGATAGAAGCAAGGCTGATCTCCTGGTTTTGACCGTTCAAGGATCTTTTGATCCGTTGCGATCCATTTAATTCCTTGATGTGCAAAGACCGGAATTATATCATGAGCTACTGAACCTTCACCTGGCCACATACCTGTCGGATTTACTCCAAATGTCTTCTTATAGGCTTGTACGGCTTTTGCTACCTGCGCTTCGGCATCTTTAGGAAAATGGTAACGCGACGGCATGGTATGGCTTGGCTGGCATAGTTTTGCCAGATCTGAATCATAAATCAACGGAAGAATAGGATGATAATACGGCGTTGTGAGAATTTCAATCTGGCCTTTGTAATTGGCAGGATGATACATCAGCTTCTTGTGAATAGGAATAATCGCTGAAAGAACTTTGTATGTTTCAGCAATGATGCGGTTGCATTCTTCTTCCGTGACTGTTTTCTTTAATGTATACGTTCCATCGGTATTCTTCTGGATAATATCCGTAAGATCGATTGATGCACCAGTTGCTAGCTTCTGCGGCCGCTCAAGAAAATCAGGATCAAATAGAGGCAAGATAAAACCAATATTTAACTTCACGAATATCCTGCTCGGACATTCCCTTAACCCCTCTTTGAGTGTATTTTTCCCTCAACTGTTTGTATTCCGGAAACCTTGCAATAACAATTTCACTGACACCGAATGCATTCCAGCTATTCTTAAAAAGATAATTTAAATCCTGTTCATTGAACTGTTCTGTAGGTTTTAGTGCAAGATCGATCCATGGATCTGTTTTGCCGCCAAATTGAGCAAAATATTTTTTTGCATCTACTCGATTTTTTTTTACATCAACAAATGGTCCTAAACGCTCAACATAATATATTTGAAGCTGTAATAGTAATGATGACGTCAAATTAACTGTGAAATGAATATTCGGATACTTTTCAAGCATTGCCGCCATATCATAATAGTCTTTAGTCCCATGCGTACGCACCCATGGTCCCTGCAATTGATCGGATTCCGGATCGAGATATAACGGTTGGTGCTGGTGCCAGATGATATTGAGATAAAGAGTTTTTCCGGTCTTGGGATATACATCATTCATGTAATTAATCCCTCCATCAATTTCATACTCGGCCAGCCGCACAAATTTCAAACGTCATATAATGAGTTAATCTCACAAAATACATATAGACAAAAAAGGCGTCAAGAGTTTTTATCTCGACGCCTTTAATATTAACATTTGAATCCTAACTTTATTTCTGGCTCAGAACTGCTTCTTTTGCAGCCTTCGCAACACGGAATTTTACTACTGTTTTTGCAGGAATATTAATTTGTGCTCCGGTAGCTGGATTACGTCCAATGCGAGCCTTTCGATCAACTAGAACCAATTTACCAATGCCCGGCAGAGTAAAAGAATTTTTTGCTTCCCGGTACGCCAAGTTCGCAATCTCTTCCAAAATGCCGACAGCATCTTTCTTCTTCAACTCAAACTTGCTTGCAAGATGAGCTGCAATCTGGCTTTTCGTCATTGCTTTTCCCATAAAAGTCCCTTTATAATAATGGTGAGTTATTTGTGAATTATTTTTTATCTACTAATTAGACAAGGGAGAACACTTGCTCGCCTTTCCGATATCAATAGAAATCGTGCCGAAATATTAGTGTTTTTCATTCAAATGTCAACAAAAATATTCATTTTCCTCAATGTTTTCAATATTTTCCTAATCAACTAAAAACACTTTTTATAAGTTAACTTACTATAATCATCTATCCTGGCACTCTTTATGTTCAATATATGGATTAACGTTCCACTCATCGGCTTATTTCAATTTGATAATCACTTAGAATCTGTTTCAATGGCGATATGCAATTTGCTGCCGGCTGGTAAAAACTAGAAAAAACATCGTGTACGAAGAATTAGAAACCTCTAAAATAAATCTTTTTGCAAAACAGTAGAATAATCTTGCTTCGCTGAACATTATACGTTAAATTTATCCGTCATAAGTTTGCATGGGGTCGTAGCTCAGCTTGGTTAGAGCGCCTGCCTGTCACGCAGGAGGTCGAGGGTTCGAGTCCCTTCGGCCCCGCATAAATGAAGAAACTCCTTTACGGAGTTTTTTTCATTTTTAGGGAGTCATATAAGAACACTCATTATGATTCCAATGCCGTGCTAATTAAGGATTTCCCTTATAAAACGCGCCTTTCAGCCAATTCCTTCAATATCCTCACTCATTGACGTGTTTCGTACTAATTTATATATTATCGCGTTTTTCGTTGATAAGATATTTGGCGGCGACTGTTTCGATATTTATATGAGAGGGCTTGCCTTGATAAATCAACCGCAATGCTTTTAAATCGGTTTTCCAAACATAATCACCTGGAGCCAGCAAGCAGACACTCCCCTTTTCATGTGCCATAGTAAGCTTTTTACCATTGAAATAATAATGTTCTTCATTTATTTCGGTAGGGTATGCGTGCATCAGGGGCGGCATATCGCTTGGTTTAAACCATAGTTTAACTTCCCGTTCAGCCTCATCGGCATTTGCCGATGCATGAATAAGATTATCCATTCGCTCTCCAATAAAATTACCGTTCGCATCTTTAAGCCGGACAATTGTGCCCAAAGCCCGAATGCATCCCGGTTTTTTTTCCCTTGCTTCATTAGGATCCGTCGGACCGGCAATTTCCCGTATTTTTGCGATTGCTTTTGGACCTTGAAAAACAAACGCTATCACTCTTCGTTTCCAGGGCTCGTTCGGATAATGCGCGAGTCCCATTAAATAGTCTATTAACGCCGGAAAAAAAGGTTTGCCTCTATGCTCGGCATAATGTTGATCGGCAAGCATTCTATTGACATGGACAATCTTTGCTCCTGCAAAACGCAGTCCGGAATGAACCTCGGAAAGCTGCGATAAAACATATCCGATCAATGAATTTTTAAGTGCATCCGGTTTAATGAGTACAAGTGTTTGTTCAAGTTCTTTTTTATTCATAAACGCATCCTTCATTCAGCATATTTTTCTTTTATTCTTGTTATACATTCTTACTATAGATATGTAATATAAGCATCTATCATCTTACTTGATAGCCTGAATTTAAGGTTTAATATATTTATTATCCGACGACTTATTTGACGGTGCCCTTATTCATAACGATAAGCTTTGCCAACCACTATGAGACTTGTATTGCATCTCCCTGCCTTTACAAAATTTTATACCAAATAATGAAAAGAGATGACGTTCATGTATCCTAATATCACGGGCAACAACAGTATCGATAAAGGTTCGATATGAAGCTTTCATTATATCATACCTGGATGCAGAATCTATTTTTGCATATTCTTCAGACCATTCACGAAACTCTCTCCCATTTGATGTTATATCTTTTATTATTACATCCTATATAAGTGAAGTACCTTTGCCAAATGAAGTTTCTTCCCTTGGTAAGATAAATTGAACAAGAAGGTTGGGCACCTTATGAAATTGAAGGACAAAGATTGTTTCTAGTTCAGAGACAGAAAATCCTAAATCTTTTGCGTACGATACTAATTTTTCAATTGTCATAAACTTCCTTGTTCAAGGTATCAGCTCGCAAATACTCAACTAAACTATAAGTTTTTTAGCTCTATATCATCTTAACTAATGTTAATTGCAGGATATGTGTGTCCGGTACATTAATTAATAAGTTTTAAAGCATTTTGAAGGAATAATCACAGACAAATTACAAGAGAGGGCTGTAAAACGCAACTAATGGAGCAAAATGGCAGTGTCTCAGTTTAATTTAGTTGGTTAGTGATGTCAGGAATTTCTTCCTGACATTCAATAGTATCGGTCAGGACAGCCGGAGGCCTGAGAATGCAATCGTGCAGCGCACGATTCAATATTCTGGTCATTCCACCTGACCGCATTAAACTGAGACACTGCCGGGAAAATTGAATTTCTTGCTATTTCGGATTTGTGCATATTTCCGCCATAAATAACGATAAATTATGTGTGATCCATCACAACAATTTCCTTTTTTTCCTATATTTTAAGTATTCGATTCAGGCATAGATATTTAACAAATAGAGTTATTGTATATGCCATATAAAGCCATCAAACAAGCCGAGAAAACATTTCGTATTGCCATATACGTTCGTGCAGCTCGATTTGATAAGGAAACCATCCGCAAGGCGGAAACACTTTTGCTGCAAGCTCGATCCTTGGTAATCAGCGATCCAATAAAGTGCAAGGCATTAGCAATAAATGCACAAAATATTGCATTGGAAGCTATTGCTAAGACAGAAACGGAAAAAACACGGCTTAGAGGAGTTTTAGGATCCGAGTTCGCATCTCTGATACGGGAATATTATACCGACAAAGTGGCGCTTAACGATATAAAAAAAAGAATCAGCAATCCGACATACCTGTTAATTTTAGAACGCATGAAAATTGCCGAGACATGTATTATAAAAGCAAAGGAAGGCCTGGATAAAGAACAGTTCGATTCTTTTCGTGATTTATATACAAGAACAAAACAGAGATTATACGACGTGACACAAGTTTTAAATCCCGCAATAGAACGGTTACAATCTCCTGAGTTACCCAAAGATGCTCACCGTGAATAGCAGGCCTGAGAAACAAGGTAACATCATTTCATAAAAATCAGATTTTATACCTGTTTTGCAATTCTTTCAGCGAATCCCCGCCATATTTTTCCAGTAATGCATTAGCCAGCACCGGAGCAACGACAGACTCACCGATAACCGAAGCAGCAGGGACAGCACAGACATCGGAACGCTCGTAACGGGATTGCACAATTTTCTTTGTCCTCAAATCAACAGCTCGCAGCGGTTTAACGAGTGTTGCGATGGGTTTCATTGCAGCGTGAAGAACTATCATCTCCCCGTTTGTCATACTCCCTTCCACGCCTCCTGCACGATTTGTTTTACGCATAGATCTTTCTGTTCCTCAGCATAAATTCATCATGCACCTCTGAACCGAATTTCGCAGCATTTGCAAATCCTTCTCCAATCTCAACTCCCTTGATTGCCTGAATCGACATGAGAGCCTGGGCGAGCAATCCGTCAAGCTTTCGATCATAGTGTACATAACTGCCGAGTCCGACAGGCACTCCGCTTACAATAACTTCAAAAACTCCGCCAAGCGTATCGCCGGATTTTTTTGATTTTTTAATTGCAGTAATCGCTCTAGCTTCAGCGGATCTATCGAGCATTCTAACATCCGAACTATCCGCTTTTTCCGATACAAGACTTGAATTTTCACTGCAACGAATAATCAGCCTGTCGATTTTTTTTCTGTCTTTAATAATTACAGGGCCTATGCTAAGAACATGGCTTCCAATGAAGACCTGGCAGTCTTCCAGCAGTTTTCGGGCGAAAGTACAGCATGCCACACGCATGGCCGTCTCGCGCGCACTTGATCTATCGATGACATTACGTATGTCGTCAAATCCATATTTTTTCGCGCCCGCATAATCCGCGTGACCCGGGCGAGGAACCGATATTTTTTCAATTCCAGCACCGGTACCTTCAATGGCCATCTTATCCGTCCAATTTTTCCAGTCTCTATTCTGTATTATTACGGCGATAGGAGAACCGATAGTTTTTCCGAACCGGACACCGGAAAGAATTTCAACCGTATCGGTTTCAATTTTCATTCTGCCGCCCCGTCCGTAACCCTGTTGACGGCGCCATAATTGATGATTAATATATTCAGCGGAAATTTCAATACCTGCCGGCATTCCTTCTATGATACCGACAAGCGCTTTTCCGTGCGATTCCCCGGCTGTAAAATAACGGATCATGGATTTGATTCCTTATTGGTGCAATACTTTCTTTAAAATGAACGCCGACGATTTTTACTTATATTAAATTAAGCAAAATTTCAAAGGAGATTCAATCGAGTATTCAAATAAAAAGCGCGGCCGATATTATCAGCCGCGCCTCGATTTTTGTGACTTGCTTTGAAGTTATTTAGGTATTTCTATCGGGACAAACCGCATTTTTTTGTCTTCACCTTTTACCCGAAGCATGACAGCATCACCCGGTTTAAGTTTTTTTATCGCACTCTCAAACTGGTCTGGAGTCGGAAATCTTTTGGCCTCCAACTTCTGTGACCACGTCTCCTTTCCTGAGTCCGCGCTCCTGCGCTGCGCTTAAATCCTCAATATTCGATACCAAGACTCCTTTATCTACTTCATACTGTTTCTTTGTTTTTGCATCGATTGATTTCACAGTCACACCGAGTTCCTTTACATTGACAACTTTTTCCGCTTCTGATTCAGAGTTCGCTCCTTCTTTACCACCATTTACTTTTTCAGTAATTGTTTCGCTCTCTTCATCGCGTGAACCGAGTTCGGCATTTTTCACTATAATCTTTTTGTCACGCCAGATCTCGAGCTTAATAACAGATCCCGGATGTTTACCGGCAATTGTAGTCTGCAACTCCTGAGGCGAATTCACTTCTTTCCCATCGACTGTAAGAATGATATCGCCGTATTCGACTCCCGCTTTATCTCCGGCGGCATCTTTCGTCACGTTTTCAATCCATACACCCTTTGCTTTATCCAGGCCTGCTGCTTTTGCTGTTACTGCATCTACAGGCCGGATCCCGACACCGAGAAATCCGCGCCGGAATTTTCCATATTTAATTATATCCGTTGCTACCTGCTTCGCGAGATTCAGCGGAATAGCAAAACTGTATCCCTGGTAACGGGCATTTGTCGTAGCGATTGCAGAATTTATTCCGATGACTTCACCGTTGATATTCACAAGCGGTCCTCCGCTGTTCCCGGGATTTACGGCAGCATCAGTCTGAATGAAGTTCTCTATTCCAAATTGATCTTCGATAATTCCGATGTTCCGTCCAAGCGCGCTGACAATTCCCTGTGTCATCGTCGATTTTAATCCTAGCGGTGCACCTATCGCAAACACGATATGTCCTACTTCGACTTCATCGGAATTTCCAAGTGCAGCGACCGGCAGATTATCCGCATCAATTTTGATTACGGCAAGGTCGGTATATTTATCAGTACCGATAAGTTTTGCTTTATATTCACGTGTATCAGAAAGCTGTACCTTTATACCGTTCTTTTTAGCGCTGCCTACAACATGATTATTCGTAAGAATATATCCGTTCGATGTGATAATAAATCCCGAACCGGTGCCGATCTCCGGGCCTCGTTTGGGCATATCGAATTTAAAATCCGGGCCGAAGAACCTATGAAAAAACTGACTGGGATCATCCTGAGAGTCCGATTCCTGGTCCATCTCCACCCTCACGAAGACAACTGAAGGGGTCACAGATTTGCTGACAGTGTGAAATGCTTCATTCAGGGCTTGAAGCGTAGAGTTTGGTTTTATGGGCGTCTGTTGTGCACCAAGCTTGACATCTTCACCTGCGAAAGAGAAATCAACGCCTTTGAAACTCGACACGAGCACAACACCGAAAATAATTCCAAGACTGATAAGAAATACTGCCGATATAATTGATTTTGTTGACATAATACTTATTCCTTTACATTGTTAAAATATGTTGTTGAAAAAACTCTGCTGATTTCAATGGTTTTAATCCATCAAAATGATAACGTAAGTATAAACGTACCAACTCGTCTATTTCGTTCCCGATAAATGCGTTGTAATCCAAATTACCGAGACTTGGCAGCTGCGCAGTTACAAGACGGCGGATAATTTGCAATCCCTGAACTGAAATTGTTGTGAATGAATTACTTTGATCTATACCGCGTAACGAAAAGCCGGCCGATGAATTGCAGGTATTGCAGAATACCGCGCCGTGAGCAATCTGAAATGCGACTTGTTTTTCTCCATCGCCGTCCGGAACAGGTTTGCCGCACTGGCCGCAAGTATCAAAATTCGGCGCATAACCGAACAAAGACGCAAGCCGCAGCTGAAAGGCCTGTAAATATACCGTGTAATTTCTTGTGCTTTCGTTCAATGCGCTCAATGTTTCAACTAGCAGTGCGAATACCGAAGGAGTGCGTTCTTCATGATGCGTCACGTGATCGATGAGTTCAAGAACCGACAGAGCTGTCGACATCCGGTCCAAATTATCCGTGAGATTTCGGAAGGAATCAATAGAATCGCATTGCGAAATTAAATGGAGATCTCGATGTTCTTTTTTATAGATAAGCAGCATTGAATGAGAAAGCGGTTCCAGTGCGGAACCGAATTTATTTTTTGCAGTTCTTGCTCCTTTTGCAATACCTTTCAATTTGCCGTATTCCTTCGAGTAAAACGTGACAATTTTACTCGTATCGCGATATTTCATCGATCTTAGAACTATCACTTCGGATTTAACCAGCATGTTCTTCCGTAATTTTAATTTCTTCATAGAATCTAAAAACGGAGGCCGGTACACTCCCCGGTCCGTTACAATAGCCGTCACGAATTCACCAGGAGTGACATCAAATGCCGGCGAATATACATCTATCCCTTCCGGTGCAATCCGCCTGCCGAATATTTCTGTTACTTCCTTTGCGTCCCGTTCTTCAATAGGTATATCTTTTCCGGCACTCATTTGAAAATCTATAGTCGATACAGGCGCTGCAACATAAAATGGAATACCATGATGCTTTGCCAGTACTGACAGAGAGTATGTCCCGGCCTTATTTGCCACGTCGCCGTTCATAGTTATACGATCTGCGCCGACAATGATTGCATTTATTTTACCTTGCTTCAATAATACAGCTGCAACGCTGTCAACTATCAGCGTTGCCGGAATTTTTGCCTGTTTCATTTCCCATGCGGTCAATCTTGCGCCCTGCAAGAGAGGCCGTGTTTCATCTATATAGACGTGTTTCAGCTTCCCCAGTTCCAATGCTTTTGAGATAATACCGACAGCCGTGCCGCGGCCGCCCGTAGCAAGAGCGCCGGCATTGCAGTGTGTAAGTATGGAACAATTTGCAGGAAGAAGTTCCGCGCCGAAAGTACTGATCCGTTCACACATTTCTATATCTTCCTGATGGATCAGTTTTGCTTCGTTAAGCAAATTATTTTGCAGCTCGGGGACGGAACCGGTTTGCCAGGTATCTAATATGCGGCGCTGCCGTTTTAATGCCCAGAAAAGATTGACAGCAGTTGGACGCGTTGAAGCGAGAAGGTCAATTACCGACAGCAGATTTTTGCGGACTTCCTTTGCTTTCGAATATTTCGGCGAAAGGCTTGCCAAAGCGACGCCGTATGCCGCTGCAATACCTATAAGCGGAGCGCCTCGAACGGCAAGCCGCTTAATCGATTCTGCTACAAAAATGACGTCATCGGTTTCGCAGAAGAATTCCTCGAGCGGTAACCTTGTCTGATCAAGAAATTTAAGCTTGCCGTTGACCCATTCTAACGGCTTAATCATATTCGCTTCTTATCAAATCTTCATATTTCCATTAATAGAATCTACCACAAATTTTTAGATATCACAATACGGCAATCGCCTATAATATCGGCGTTCGCCTCAGGCATTGGCAATTACTCCACAGCACCTGCCGCAAACAGGAAAACGGCCCGCGTTAATTAATCTTGTTCTAAATGCTCGGTAAAGCGGACCATTCCATATTTGTCTAAAACTCATTTCGTTAATATTGCCGGTTTTATACATTATGCAGCGATTGTGTATGATGCAATCACCGTTGTAAAGTATTGTAGCTCTGTTCCAAGGAATAGAGCAATGCTTTTTACCAAGTTTGATCTCCGGGGCATAAAAATAGTTATGCAACATCTCAGGAGATTTAATGTCGGTAGCAAATGATATCTTATCGGAAAAGGGCATTTTTTTTATTTCCTGTATCTGATCCCATAACCTGTTGGTATCTATCGAAGAAAAAGAAATGCCTCTCATATGGAGTGCCGACGTCTTTCCAAGATCATGGAATTCAGTACGATGGTCATTGCTGACTCTCTCAGTTACAAAATACATTAATGTAAACGAGAGTCTTTCAATGCCTTCGAGTCTATTCATCTCGCGAACGAAATCTGAAAGAGAACTGTAATTTCTATCGCTTATGCAACAATTAACTATAATGCGCATTTTTTGTTTTGCCTGAGCAGCTACCGCTTGCTTCAATTTCCTGATACCATTAATTACTTTTTTATAGACGCGCTGCCCGCGAATTGAATCATGTATATCCTCTTTTCCGTCAAGAGAAATTACTATCTCGTCAAGACCGCTGTATGCAAGCATGCTGGCTTGTTGTTCAAGCAAAATTCCATTTGTTGAAATGCTTAAATACAGTTTCTTACTTTTGATTATTTCAATAAGTGAGTCAAGCTTAGGGTGAAGCAGCGGTTCGATGCCGCTGATGCTTATCAAGGGTTTGAAATCGGCTGTATCAAAGATGAGTTTTTCGCAGGTTTCCCTCTCCATGTAATGATTTTCATCGGCGCTCAGTTGTTCGAAAAATATTGAATCTTTATTGCGTGTCCCTATATCGCACATTCTACAAGAAGCGTTGCATGATGTATTGATATAGACCTTGATGATTCCGGGCATCAGCATGCATCTGCTTCCGCCTACTTTGTAAGCTAGTCCGCCTATCCGGTCCTTAAAAAATGGAACTATATAAGCAGGAGATTCAATGGCACGCCGGATTCTATTCAGGGATGACAATACTATGCCTCTAAACAATCAATTCAGAGTACGCGAGAGAATTAGAATTCTTCAATATTTTCCTAGTACACTGCATCGATCGATAGCCTTGTCTGATCAAGAAACTTAAGCTTGCCGTTCGTCCATTCTAACGGCTTCATAAATATCACTTTTCATCAAATCTCGATAAATCCATAAATGAATGGAATCTATCGCGAATTTTTAGATAACTCAAATCCTGCAAACTGTCTACACTGAATTTTTCAACACAGAACGAAGCCAGCGTGCTTCCATAAACAACAGCACGTTTCAGGTTTTCTACCGAGAGATCATCGGAACGGGCAATCCAACCGATGAAACCGCCTGCGAACGCATCACCGGCCCCGGTAGGATCGAAGATCGTCTCCAGCGGGTAAGCAGGAGCTGAGAATATCGTATCTTCAGTTACCAGCATTGCTCCGTGTTCGCCTTTCTTAATGATAATAATTCTAGGGCCCATTTTAATGATCTTCTTTGCCGCCTTAATAAGATTAGGTTCATGTGTAAGCAGACGCGCTTCTGAATCATTCACGATAATAGCATCCATGAATTTCATGGTCTTCATCAACTCTTTCGGTTTTGTTTCTATCCAATAATTCATCGTATCGCCGACCACAAGGCGCGGTTTATTGATTTGATTTAACACACGCAGTTGAAGCACGGGATCGATATTGCCGAGACAAACATATGCGGATGATTTAAATCCCGGAGGAATCTTCGGATCAAAGTTTTTAAAAACATTGAGATCGGTAAACAGCGTATCACGTACATTCAAATCATAGTGATACTTGCCGCCCCATCGAAATGTCTTGCCTGATTCGACTTTCTGCAATCCGTCAAGATCGATCTGATGCGATTCCATAAACTGGATATGCTCTTTTGGAAAATCTCCCCCGACTACTGCAACCAGGCGAACCGGTGTGGTAAAATAACCTGCGGCAACAGAAATATATACCGCTGAACCGCCGAGCGCATCTTTAACACTTCCGAACGGCGTCTCAACAGTATCGAGTGCAACGGATCCGACGACCAAAAGGCTCACAATGTTTTCCTTTCAAATTAGAATTGCGTTATTTCTAGTAACCGCGCGGCGTCTTTTTCGCCTGCAATATATTCATGAACAATCTTAATTGTCTTTCGCTGGCCAGGCCATGCAATTCGATCCATTACTGCAGCATACGCCAGCCATTCAAAGCGCTTGTGTTCCTGCGATAAACGCACACTCGACGCAGCATCCGTTTCTGCCGCAAAAACCGGAACCATTTGGATGGTATCATTCAGTGTATCGAAATATGAATCTACAATCGGGACTGTCCAGAATCGTTTTACATTCAATCCGGTTTCTTCTTCGAGTTCGCGCAGTGCCGCTCTTTCCGCGCTTTCATTTTTTTCTATCGATCCCGTTACTATTTGCCAGATGCCGGGATAAAGTTTTTCATCATCAGCACGCTGGAGCAGAAGGTATTGAATTTCACCTGCACTCCATCGAAATATACAAACTTCCACAATCCGGCTAAGAATTGTCGCCAAATATTATCTCCTGCTCGTTAAAAGGTAACCGAATTTTTTGTGAATTCAAATTAAGGAAGAGCGGCGAATATTCATCACTGGCCCGGCCGGTCCCGCCAATGTTCGAGAAAAATGCCGCAGGCAATTCCTACATTTAGTGATTCAGCCTGGCCGTAGCGTGCAATACTCACAATTGCATCCGCTTGCCGGATCAATTGCTGATCTATACCCTGTGCTTCATTGCCCAATAGAAGGACGACTTTTTCCGGTAATGAGAAAGTTTTTAGTGATTTACCGTTAAGAGCTGTCGCGATTATTTTAAATCCTTCCGATTTGAGATTCGCAAGAACAATATTGAAATCTATATCCTCAAAAACATTTAAATGGAAAATGGAGCCCGAGGTCGACCGTATAACTTTATCGTTGTACAATGAGACACACCCCTTGTTTAGGAATACGCCATCTGCACCGAACCAATCACAGGTGCGAACAATTGTGCCAAGGTTGCCGGGATCGCTTATTCGGTCGCAGGCAACAAAAAGATGTGCCGATTGACAGATTTTCGGATTAAATGTCATTTCTTGACGGCATACGAGAGCAACAACGCCCTGTGACTGCACGGCATCCGATATTTGTTTCAACTGTATTTCTTTGATTTCTTTTATAGAGATGCCTCGTTCTCTTGCGATTGCAAGAACCGGCCGATGTTCAGGTTTTTGACTTGCTTCCGAAAGGACAGCAATCATCTCGATATGGAAGCTTGAGTGTAGTGCATCTCGAAGCGGCTTCCAGCCTTCCAGCAGAAACTTGCGTTCGGCGTCTCGAAATTTCTTCTGTTGAAGCGACCGAAGATACTTTATTTCAGATTGAGTGAGAAACACGCTGAAATATAGAAAAAAAGGCGGAGAAATAAAACGGTGAAAATTGTAGGTAGTCTCTCATTTTAACATAAGTTGATTAGTAATCGCACGGAATTTCTTCCTGACATTAACAGGCATGATAACCAAGGGAATAAATGACTTTAAGAATCAGAGACCTGTTCAACCAACAATCTAAGGCGGTATATTTGCGGAAGCATGATAACCATTTTGAAAAATTTTCAGGGTCATCAAAAGGCTCAACAAGTTCAATAATCGGGACTTGTCAGTTAACAAATTGCTATTCAGAATTTGGTGCAAAAAATCTTCAAAAGCATTTTTAGTAAAGTTGTCTTTAATATTGGTTGAAAAAATCATTGACTCATAATTCACAAATAGCGCCTGTGTTACTCAGGCCAGTTTCACATGCCCGGCTTAATTCCTGAATCGACTCTTCTTTGTCACCGATTCG
Source organism: uncultured Bacteroidota bacterium (assembly GCA_963770945.1). Taxonomy (GTDB): domain Bacteria; phylum Bacteroidota; class Ignavibacteria; order UBA10030; family UBA10030; genus Fen-1298. The sequence goes on from CAVYRP010000010.1 coordinate 147,209, forward strand.
AATAAGACACCGAGCAAGGGAAATGTGAGGCAGAGAATATTCGGCTGCGCCTCTGCGGCAAGCTCAAAGAAGATCTTAGCAATTTGCAAATCGTTTGAATTCATATCTAACTGAGCCGTTTCCATCAGGGAGCTGAAAATGACACCGCGAGCCCGTTCAAGAGACCGGCGCCTCCCCGGGTTATCTTCATTTTCAATATTTTTCCGCAGTCGGCGAATATTTGTCCGCGCTTGAACACGCAAATCGCTGAAAGTAAGGCCGCCTTCAGCGTAGTATGTCAATTGTTCGCCGGTCAGCCATTTCGGTTAAAGAGCATAGCTCTGATCAGTTTGCTGCAGGCATTTTACAGAATATTCGATTTCACCGTATTTAAATTCCTGTACAGCAACGGTAGATGCGTTGCTTAAAGGTTGAGAAACCAAAATCGGCTTGGCACTAAATTGACTAGCATATCTACATGATTATATACATATAGGTATGATTAATTTTTTTTATCATAATTTCTATCAGTGATAATACCCTATTTAGTATTTTTCTGGATGAATATAGAGAAAAAGATATAGAAACGAAAAAGGTATTATGCTTATCTCCATCCTGCTTGGCATCCATCGATTGCCGTCATTTTCTAAAATAATTGCGCCGGATTTATCCGTCCTCTCGATTTCAACTGCATGAGACATCAATCGTTTTATGGTAAATGGCGAAGGATTGCGAAATTGATTGTGATTCCCGACAGAGATAATTGCTCTTTGTGGATGTACAATCTTCAGAAACTCCTCGCCTGTGCTTGTTATACTTCCATGGTGCCCGACTTTCAGAATGCCGCTTGAGAGGAACGAATTATATCTACGAACCATATTTTGTTCGGCTTCGTTTTCCGAATCACCGGCAAGCAGCAAAGATGATTTTCCATAACAAACTTTTAGAACTATGGAAGTGTTATTTGCATTCTTATCTGCATACCGATCTGGAGGAGGATGCAGTATATACATCCTTGCATTAGTATCAATTTGAATTTGGCTGCCGGCAAGCGCGATTCTTATCCCGATATTTCTTTCCCGTGCAATTTGGAGAACTTCTTTTACAAGACGATTCTCCGGATATAATGCAGCTATCGCAAGGGTATCAACTTCAATCGATTTGAGAATTGATAAAGTACCGCCAATATGATCGCTGTGCGGGTGAGTTACAAGCAAATAATCCAGTTTTCCGATTCCTTTTTGCTTCAATAGAGGCAGAATTGTTCTTACTCCGGCATCTAACTGCCGTGATGACGGGCCGCTATCCACCAGCATTCGCTTCCCGTTGGGAAATTCCAATAAGACAGCATCGCCTTGTCCGACATCAATAACCGTTGCAACAAGTTTAGGGTGTAAGCTATTCCATATATATTCGTAAACAAAAATATTGCCGGCAATTAAAAAGAAAATAAACGTCCATACCCTGATACGCGGGATATTTACATTGAATGTGCAAAACAGCAAAATAAAATATCCTATTGCAAACAACGCAGGGATATGCCATGTCTCGATAGAAGCAAACGGCACGCTTGCTGCTTGTTTTACGAATTCAAGAAGAAACCAAACCAGAAAATCGTTCGCTGCCGCGTACAGCTTCGAAACAAATGAACTGACCGGATAAATCATAATCTCCGCTGCTCCGATAAACGTATTGATTCCGCTTATAGGCACAACCGGGATATTCGCAACTAAGGAAATAATCGATACACGGCTGAAATAGTATGCGGTAAACGGTATAGTCCCTAATTGAGCTGCAAGAGAGACGGCGAACAATTTCAATCCTGCATCAACGGCTTTTATTTTTTTAAATCTCCCCGGAATAAAACTAATTAACAACGCAAGCCGTGGATAAAAAATAGATTATTGAAATGACCGCCGAAAACGAAAGCTGGAAACCGATATCAAAAAGCGTATTGGTATTCCACATTAAAAGAATTATAGCAGCGGTAGCGATAGAATTATATATATCGACTTTTCTCTCGAACAGGACTCCGCAGAGAAGGATAATTATCATAATCGTTGCCCGAACAACCGACGGACTTGACCCTGTCAGGAGCATATAAACGACGAGGCCTATTATTGCCGCACCGGCGATTGTCCTGCGCGAGATGCGAAAGAAGCCGAATAATGAAAAGAAAATAAAAGCTACGAAAGCAACGTTTGAACCGGAAACGGCTAAAATGTGGATCGTGCCGGAATCTAGAAATGATTGTTTCACATCGGGCGGAATATCTCCACGGTATCCAAAAATGATTCCTTTTAGAAAACCTGCATGCTGCGAAGTATGAAGGCTGTCGATAATACGATACAAAGAATGTTGAGCTGAAAATATCCAAGTTCTAAAAATATTATTTTTATAAAGCTCATTCATCCGTACACCCTGCAAGCCGTTGACCGATACAACTCCTTGAATATCGTTCAACGCAAGATATTTTCCATAATCGAAGTCCCCAGGATTTCGTTGAAATGGAAACGGCTCAAGAAATCCGCTTAGTTCTATTTCTTTTCCGAATTTTATCTTTTCCGAAAAGTTTTCAGCTTTATTCAAGCGAAATACAACCATAACGCGCCGCTGTTCTTTTTCAATTCTTCGAACACGAAGAATACTATCCGTCCGGACAATACAGCTTGCCTTCGTTCCCTGGCGAATCGGCTCTGTATCGACTGTACCGAACAGTGTAATTGATTCATCGGTTATATCTGGCTCGAGTTTACGTGACTTAAAATCCAGCTGCTGAACAGAATGGAGAAGCGAACCGAGTAAAATGACCGAACAATGCAGCAGGATTACCGCGATTATTTGCTTTTTCCTAATTCCAAAAATAACTGCCGATAGAAGAACAAGAACTATAGAAATCAGCAGCAGCCAGGACGGATGCATCGGCAGCCATTCCGATAGAAGAATTCCAGCTGTAAATAGAAGAACAAACCGAAGTGCCGGGCGCCGCTTCAACATGATACACTCACGAATCCGAAAATAGTTTTACAATCGCAGGTGTAATATGCGTCAGATTTTTTATGCGATCGGCAAGTTTATGGCGATGTTTGCCGGCAAGAATACATGGCACACGATTACGCGTATGGGATTTTGTTGAAAGATCTTCAATATTTCCATGGTCGCTGATAATAACCAGCGATGTATTGTCAGGGTTAAACAGGTTTAAGAAACCCGATAAGAATTCATCAAGCCTCTCCAGCGCTTCGACTGCAGCGTCCATGTTTTGTGAATGGCCGGCATGATCTGTAAGCCAATATTCAAAAAGCGTAAAATTATTTTTTGCCGCTATGTGCGCAAGATTTTCTCCTGCTTTTGCCGGTTTAATAGGATTAACCTCGGGGTGACCGAGTTTTTTCCATTCACTGCAAATAAAATCAGCCGATATACCATTACCGAGTAAAAGTTCATCCGCCGTTAATAACGGAACACCGGCGTAACGGCACGAAAGTGTTGTGACTGTTAGTCGCCGTGTACCGGATTCTATATAATCAAAAAATCGTTTTGGAAAAGCATTTGCGAAAACAACCGGCATGCCGATTGCCTTTAACCGCTGAAAAATGTTTTTCTTTTCAATTGCTGATCGAAGAATCGTAGGCGGATACGGGCCAAAATGCCTTCCGAATATTTTAGCTCCGTTGACACCCGTGAAGATCGCTGTTTGTCCCGTTCCACTCTGCGGAAGCCCGGCTACACCCAGTGTTGCATTCACTGCAATAACCTCGGCCTGTTCGGAAGAAATTCGTTTAAACGGCTCATAAGGCAATTTTCCTCCGCACAAGGAAGTAAGCACGGGCAAATGAGCATGAACGAATGGATTGACACCGGCGTCCTTTTTCCCGATACCGACGCCGTCCAGAAAAAGAAGAACTACGTGCGGCGCCGTATTTATATCTTCAGCTTTCATTATTAGATGATAATCTGTAAAATTGAACCGGATGATTGTCGATAGTCATCCGTTGGCGATTTAATTCTTGCTTTCAAGTATCAATGTGACAGGTCCATCATTCACTAACTCAACATCCATCATCGCGCGGAAGATTCCGGTCGCGACTTGTTTCTCGCCGAGCAATTCAAGCAAGCGGGCAATGAAATGATTATACAATGTCTCTGCCGCTTCCTGAGACGCGGCATCCGTATAACTTGGCCGGTTGCCTTTACGCGTATCGCCGTACAATGTGAACTGCGAAACCACCATTGCTTGGCCGGTTATATCTTTAACGGAGAGATTCATTTTCCCGATTTCATCATTGAAGATGCGGAGAGATGCACAGCGTGCAGCAAGATATTCCGCATCGGCTTCCGTATCATTGTTTTTCACGCCAAGCAGGATAAGCATACCTTTCCCGATGGAACTGTTCATTTTTCCATCGATGGATACGGAACATTGCTTTACCCGCTGAATCAATGCGCGCATTTATTTGAGAATAACTAATTGAGCCCGATAAGAGTTTTTTGCGAATTCATCCATGTCCCTGAAACGACGCGGGGAACGCCCTGCAGATCATTTGTAATTTGTAATTCAATTAAACCTGCTTTCTTCAATCGGTCTGCAACGGTCTCTGCCTGGCCGAGACCCACCTCGAATACAATCCTGCCGCCTGATTTCAGAATAGTCGGAATAATACCGGCCATGTGATGATAAAATTTCAGCCCGTCTTTTCCGTCTGTCAATGCCGATGAGGGTTCAAAATCCCTCACCTCCTTCTGAAGCTGTTCCCATTCATCTTTCGGTACATATGGCGGATTGCTGATAAGTAAATCGTACTTCGATTTGAATAATTCGTCCGATAAATCAAAAATATCCGAACATGAAAAATTTATCTGTGATTCCACAGAATGCAGGCAGGCATTTTGTTTCGCAACAGCAAGCGCCTCCAGGCTGATATCTATTGCCGTAATCTGCGCATTTTTAACAAACTTTGCGATTGAAACCGTAATATTTCCGCTGCCTGTTCCTACTTCGAGTATGCGAATGATCTTGTCACCGGCATACCTCTGACACGCAAGCATCGTCTGCTCAATAAGTGTTTCTGTTTCAGGACGCGGAATGAGTACGCGCGGATCCACGCTGAAGTGAAGCCCCATAAAATTTGCAGAACCAATAATGTACTGCACCGGTTCGCGTGTCAGCCGGCGTTCATAGAGTGTACGAAATTGTTTAAGTTCTTCGGGGGTAAGCGGTTTATCGAAGTTCGTATATAGTTGAATACGTTGAATGTCCAATGCATGTGCCAGCAAAAGTTCAACATTAAGGCGGGCTTCCTCGAATCCTTTTCTCTGGAGGTGTTCAATCGCGGATTTCATCAATTCGCGGATTGTCCAAACTCTTGTCTGATCGTCAGGCATGCAGGCTATTTCTTACTTCGTTTACTTAATTTTGATTTCCGGCCTTTTACTGTCGTTGTTTTTTTAACGGCTTTCAATTTCTTTGAAGATTTCTTTTTCTTTATTAACGGTTTTTTAGATTTACGAGATGCCGAAGGTTCATTCTTTATCAGTATTGTTGTATTTTTTTTATCGGTATGACTCACAAATGCCCGACGCCTTATGCTTCCTATTTCTTCCTCGTCTTCACTGATAGTACGCTCTACAACGCGGGTATTGCGCAATTTCACATGATCTTCTGCAAAAAAGCCAAGACGCCCCATTTCCGAATCTTCAAGCTCGGTATCTTTGGATGTATCTTGATCTTCCTGATTTTCGTTCTGTGCCGGAATAATAAGAAAGCGGCGGTCACCTTCGAGCATGGTACTAAAATCCGAAAGCGACGCAACTGCAAATCCTTCTGCCTTTGCACGCCGAACTACCTCTTCCCATATTATGTGCACAGGCGACAAAGCATTCTTTTGAGTGCTGAGAATCAACTCGGCTTCATTGATGCATCTCTCGTACACAGGAGACTCCTTTACTCTATAAGAATATTCCCGTAGAAAATGTAAAGCTATTTCGAAGAAAGCGCAAGCTTCTCCGCACGCTGATCTGGTGTCCTGGCCAGCAGAATAATTCCGACACTGCCGGCAGCTAACGAAAGCCAAAAAATGAAATTATAACCATAGACCGTGCTCAACCAGCCTGCTAACGGTGAAATCAAATAAATCGGAGCAAACCAGGTATTCATAATGCCGACATACATCGGGCGGTCTCCATCCGGCGCACATTCCACCGCAAAATTGTATCTCATAAACATTTCAGCTCCTACATTAATACCAAGCAATACAAATACTAAAAAGAACCATACAACCGACTGTGCAAATAACGCCGCGGCAATCGCCAGCAATAAACTCGATCCGCAAATAAGCAAGGCACTTTTAGTCCCTTTTACATCCGCCACCCATCCCAAAATAACGCCGCTGAGAATTTGCCCTATGATCATTACAACGGTAAAAATTCCGACTGTAGATTCCGATAGATTAAATCGCTTCATCGCGGCGACGGTAAAAAAGGCTGCGGAAGTGAAACTTACCGTGAGCAATGAAGATGCAATAAGAAATTTTCTGAACGGACGATTTCCCTTAACAATGGACAACATACGTTTGTATAATTCAGGGAGCCGTACCGGAGCGGTAACTATTGAAGGCTGTTCTTCCACAATTTTCTGTTGTGCCGCCAGCGAACCCATTTGATATAGGAACGCCAGGCCGATTACTACCGCAAAATTATATGGGAACGATATCATAGTTAAAAGCATAGTCAGAATAAATCCATTCACCAGGCCGAGCAATGCTGCAAGAGAGACCCGCCAGCCGACAAGTTTTCCCCTGTTTTCGGGCGAAGTTGTCTTCACAAGGAAATCCATCCAGACCGGAGATACTGAACCTGAGGCCATCTGATTGGAGATAAACAGAAGGAATAAAAAAATTAGCGCGAGTACCGGAAAAGATTCTCCCCACAACGCAATTACGCAGGCCAGTACGAGAATATTCAAGCGTTGAATAAATCCGAGCTTTATAACGAACGGCTTGCGGTATTGTATTGCTCTTGATCTATTTGCCGAAATCACCTGCGGCAGAAAATAAGCAAGATACATCACAACCGGCCAGGTACCGACAAGAACATCACCGCCGCCCAGGCGTTTGATCAGCGCCGGCATTGTCGTTTGCGTGGATATCAAAGCGCTTGTCGTACCGATATAAAGCATGCCTTCGATAATATGGTAGCGGAAATTTTTAGATTGTATTTCGCTTGAACTCATCTTACTCTCAAAAACAGAAAAAGGCCACGTTCGGTGACCTTTTCATTCGACATCACACCATGGCCCGCTTACTTCTTCTTCATCATTTTATCTGCAAAGAGCTGCGCAACTTTTTCTATATCGTATCCGACTTTCGGAAGGTATATTCCGCCATGCCGTTCTACCATGGCTTTCAGCGTATCATAAGCATCCGCGCTGCAAAAAAAAGTCGGAGTACCGCGGTTCGGACTTTCCTTCTTCGATAATTCCAGCAGGGCGATGCCGGGCAGATGCCCTTTTAAATTATTATCCTTAAAATCATTATCGAGTATGATCAGATTGAACACCTCGGATTTTATTTTAGCCCATGTTTCAACGCTCGTTGCCGTCTCGGTAATTGCAATTTCATCCTCAAGGATTGCAGTAGCAACTTCAAGCGCAAAACCATGCGATTTACGCTGGCCTTCATCATCATCAGCTACGAGGACTTTATACGGCATTATATTATTATCTCGTTTATCGAAAAAACTGTTGTAATAACTTTATACTACAAACTTTTCACAGGAAAAACAATATCCTGTGAGAGAAAGCACAATAATCTTGTGACGCTCATAAAAGAAGCCCGATTTGGTCTTAACATATTGATATATTAGATTAATCTGCATTTAAGTAAGCTTTTATGATCTGACTGCATAAAATTAATAATGTAATTCAGCAGCCCGGTATCGACAATGCAATAATTTAAATAGGCAATCTATGCTTGAATCAAAAAAACCGATCGCCGACAATGTTACTAAAGAATATTGTTGTGAAAAATTTGCTGTGATGGTTTTATTACCGTTCATCGTAACAGTGAGAGGGTTCGTTGTATCAGATGCACTTCCACTCCAGCCTGTAAATATATATCCTGTCGCTGCTGTTGCCGTTACCGTTACCGAAGTATTGTAATTGTACGGGCCTGTTGCCGGGTTCTTTGTCACTGTTCCATTTCCTACGGTCGTTACATTAAGTGCATATGTATTAATCACAAAACCCGCTGTAATCAAGTGATTGAAATTAACATTCGAAAACGTATAACTCGAAACTGCTCCCACTGCCGTACCACCGTCCACATTCACACCAGAAATGTGATAGCCTGTATTGGGCGTTATTGTAAACGTCTTGCTGCCGCCATAAGTAACGAAGGATGTTCCCGGTGATATTGTGCCTCCGGAGCTTTGTTGCACTGTGATGGTATAGATGTTAATCGTAAATGTCGCCGTAACACTTTTATTTGTTGTTACACTAACATCAGTGCGCGGATTGCTCGTCGAGCCATCGCTCCACTGGACAAAGTGATATCCTGTATTGGCTACTGCCGTCACTGCTGTTCCACTTGAACCATAATTAACCGTCTGCAACGACGTCCCGCTGATGGTACCGTTTGCTCCCGCTGTGTAATTTAATATGTATGTATTTATCGTAAAACCCGCTGTAATCAAGTGATTGAAATTAACATTCGAAAACGTATAACTCGAAACTGCTCCCACTGCCGTACCACCGTCCACATTCACACCAGAAATGTGATAGCCTGTATTGGGCGTTATTGTAAACGTCTTGCTGCCGCCATAAGTAACGAAGGATGTTCCCGGTGATATTGTGCCTCCGGAGCTTTGTTGCACTGTGATGGTATAGATGTTAATCGTAAATGTCGCCGTAACACTTTTATTTGTTGTTACACTAACATCAGTGCGCGGATTGCTCGTCGAGCCATCAGCTCCACTGGACAAAGTGATATCCTGTATTGGCTACTGCCGTCACTGCTGTTCCACTTGAACCATAATTAACCGTCTGCAACGACGTCCCGCTGATGGTACCGTTTGCTCCCGCTGTGTAATTTAATATGTATGTATTTATCGTAAAACCCGCTGTAATCAAGTGATTGAAATTAACATTCGAAAACGTATAACTCGAAACTGCTCCCACTGCCGTACCACCGTCCACATTCACACCAGAAATGTGATAGCCTGTATTGGGCGTTATTGTAAACGTCTTGCTGCCGCCATAAGTAACGAAGGATGTTCCCGGTGATATTGTGCCTCCGGAGCTTTGTTGCACTGTGATGGTATAGATGTTAATCGCAAATGTCGCCGTGATCGTATGATTCCCATTTATACGCGAAAACGTATAACTTGTTATCGCTCCTTTTGAAGCACCATCGACCAATACGCTTGCTATATGATAGCCTGTGTTTGCCGAAATGGTATATGTCTGGCTTTGACTTCCATCAGGAGGGAACGTTTTTGTCCCAGATGGTAATATCGTGCCATCTGTGCCTGCTGATGATGTGATAGTGTACAATTGACCGTATGCTTGCGCTCCTACTGTAAATAATAATATTACTAACAGTGAGAAGCATTTTACAAAAATGTGCTGTCGCATATTTATCTCTCTTGTTTTATTATTTGAATTCAATGAATACCTTACAGTTAAAAATCTATTATTTAATCAACTTACTTTTCGAACGGATAATTTTTTAACAACATCAGCTGACATATGCAACAGTAATCTGTAAATAGACAATTACTTACAGAAGTGTAAACATCAAATGAACGTAATTCTTCTGTTCAGCTTTTAGGAATTTCTAATTGATCAAAGGTTATTCTGTGCTCTGGCTAACCCCATAACCTTTGAAATTAACGTATCAATATACTTTATTAGAGTCAAGCGTTTTTTTGCAACAAGAGATCCAGATTTCTAAAGGTTTGACCTCTTTCTTGCTTCCGCTCCAATATTCTGCTAACTTATTTGCAGATTTATAATTTCCACATCCAAATGAATGATTATATATAATAAGTATATGAGAAAAGCATTTAGCGTTCTTTGCATTATTTTCTTTTTTTCCATATTTAATTCTGCCGATTCTCTTTCCGGCGAATCCTACCCTGTTAAAAAAGTTCTTATTGTCGTCGAGGGATCCTCAAGCCTGAAAAATTTTGCCGTCGGGGACGGGCGGCAGCTTGCAGCACTTCTCGGGCATTTCAATACTTCTGCAACCCTCAAAGGCGTGCAGGACTATAAATTCGGCGAACTCAAAAACTACGATTACATATTTTATATCGGTTTCGAAGTCCGTAATGCAGTCCCCACGAAATTTCTTTTAGACGTATACAATACCGACAAGCCTGTTATCTGGCTCAACACAGGCATGGTGGAATTCTGCCAGCGCTACGATATAAAAAATAAGTTCGGTTTTATTGTCACAAATATCGATTCCGTATCAAAGTATGACCAGGTTTTTGCAAACAATGCCACGTTTACGAAAGGCGAATCGCATCTTAATACCATACATATTACGAATTCCGGCAAAGTAAAAATTCTTGGAAAGGCATATTCTACGGCCAGACAAAAAGAATCTCCGTATGCCATTTCAGTAAATAATCTTATCTATTTTGCAGCTTCACCGTTTGCGTATGCAGTTCCGGGCGATCATTATAATTACTTTGCAGATTTTCTTCATGATATTCTTCATGAAGAACATGAAACATCGCACTATGCGATGATCCGGATTGAAGATGTGACTCTATTCGAAAATCCGGACAATCTCCGTGAAATAGCAGATATTCTTTCCAGCCGAGGCATTCCGTTTATGGTCGGAGTAATTCCGTTCTTTGTCGATCCTGGTGAAGGGACACGGCTAAGCCTTTCTGATAAACCGAATCTTGTGGATGCGCTGAAGTATATGGTGCATAACGGCGGCACTATCGTGATGCATGGGATAACACACCAGTACAAAGGTGTGACGGCCGCGGATTATGAATTCTGGGATGATAATACAGGCGGGCCTATCAAAGGAGAAACAGAGGAAGCCGATGCACGGAAGATAGAGATGGGTATCCAGGAATTTATGAAGAACGACCTTTACCCTCTTGTCTGGGAAACGCCTCATTATACGGCTTCATTTGCTTTTTACAGGACAATCGCAAAATATTTCAGTACGGCATGTGAACAGCGGCTTTCTATCGAAGATGCCGACTTCAGCCAGTTCTTCCCATACATTATCAAGAAAGATCTTTTCGGACAGACAATCTATCCGGAAAACCTCGGATATATTCCGCTGAATCCTGATAAAGCAGCAAGCCGCGCTTCCGTTGACGAGCTCTTGAAAAATGCGAAAGCACAGCTTTACATCCGCGACGGCATATCAACTGCTTTCTTCCATGCTTTTCTCGACCTCGATTTATTAAAACAACTCGTCGACGGAATCGAGGAACTTGGCTATACATTTCTCGATATGCGGGAGGAGACACACTGGGTTAAGACTAAAGATCGGGTTATACTTTCCGGTACGCAGGACTATACCATCACTCTTAAAGATCAATATTTATCGGAAGCATACTTCGATAAATCCGGAGAACTAAAAGACAGATCTATTTCCGAGAAAAGAATACTTGGCGCTGTCACAAAACATATAACACTTGAACCGGATGAATTCTATAAAGCCGAACCTGTGGAATTCCGGGAACGGGAGCAAACATTTGCTGAAAAAACCGTTTCGCAGGTAGAACGGCTGTATAACAATATCTTTACAAAAGATGAAGATTGGAATGCGCCGCATGCTATGATTTTATGGAACCATTTTGCCCGCGGGGCATTATATAATGACCAGGCGTCGTTTGCATCCGCGCTTCACAGCGTTAATATTGCCGTGGATACGGTATTTCTAGGACAGCCGATTATCCCTTCAAAATACAACCTTTTAATAGTTCCGGCAGCAATTGCCGACTCTCTCACGGAACAGGAAATTGATATTATCACACAGTATGCTGCTTCCGGGGGCAATGTTATTCTCGATTCAAAAACCGACATTGCCGAGGAATTCGGAATTAAATTTGCGAGTACACGGATTAGAGTCCGCCGTGTCCGTGATAAACTTTTTCCTGAGGAAGAAATTACATGGCGTTATGCCGAGCTCGTAAATAAATTTGATACCGATAACCTTGATAAGATTTTCTGTGCCGATGAAGCTACAGAAGCTCCGATGGTTATCGGCAAACGCTATGAAAAAGGAAAAATTCTCTACATTAATTCACGATTCGATCCTTATTCCCAGCAGGGATATTCAAATTATCCATATTTCATAGAATATATACAGAGATATTTTCAATTGCGTCCTATTGTACGGCGCGAACAGCTTGAAGTATTTTTCGATCCCGGATACCGGCATTTATACAGCGTTGAGAATCTTGTCCGTTCATGGGTGGCAAACGGTATACGCATTATTCATGTCTCCGGCTGGCATGAATATCCGAAGTATACATACGACTATGCACGATTAATACGTTTGGCTCATGCAAACGGTATTCTGGTCTGTGCATGGTTAGAACCGCCGCAAGTCAGTCAGATGTTTTGGGCAAAACATCCTGAATGGCGCGAAAAAAATATCTTCGGGGATGACGCCAGGCCGGCCTGGCGGTATCCGGTAGCCCTTACAGATACACAATGTGTTAAGGAAGTGACAAAGGAATATCGATCTTTTCTTGAATCATACGATTGGGATGGTGTTAATCTTGCGGAACTTTATTTTGAATCAGGCCGCGGTTTTGAAGAACCGAAACTCTTTACTCCGGCACATCCGTCTGCAAGAATGGAATTAAAACGGAAATTCGGCGTTGATTTGAAAGCTGCGTTCGATTCACTTTCGCCGTCCTACTGGAAGACCGATAATATAGTAAAGGAAGCGATCGTCAATTACCGGGTACAAAAGTTAAAAAGTGTTTATGAAATTTTTCTTCATACGTTCGATACAATCGCTAAAACTAAGCCGGGCTTTCAGATTATTGTTACAGCAATTGACAATTTCGGTTCACCGGAACTTCGTGAACAGTTAGGCATCGACATGCACAGTATCCTTGATCTTCAAAAGCAGTTTGGATTCACATTGCAGGTTGAAGATCCGCAGTCGAAATGGTCAACCAATCCCCGCCGGTACATAGAAATAGGCAAGTATTACAGCCAGTTCGTCGATACATCCAAACTCATGCTCGACTTGAACATCCTGAGTTTCCGGAACAAAGGCTCTATCATTCCATTTCCTACGCTCATTCAGACAGGAACAGAAAGTTTTCAACTCATTCGTGCAGCTTCGCTCGGAGCTCCCCGGCTGACAATTTATTCCGAGTCAAGCGTTAATCCTCAGGATTTGAGTTTATTTTCATGTGCATTGGCAAGCGAAATCCATTATCGATTTACGGAATCCGGAATGACGATTAATGCACCGTATTCATTTGTACTGCGCCTTCCAAAAGACATTACAGAAATCAATATCGACGGTACGCCTCTTCCTCCCTTCCGCGATAACCGGTATATGATTCCGGCAGGCGATCATTCCATCATTCTGGCGCCGCAGACTGCAAGTAAATTTTCTGCGCACGAACTTCAAACCCGTATAATGTCTTCATCGGGAACGATTAATTCCGTGAGCTACGGTTTGCGAGATGTGACAATAGAATACGAGTCTGATGCACGAATGCTGATCTCACTGAGCAATATGCCTACGACAGTAACGGTAGACGGCAGATCCATGGATTTTTCCGTGATGAAAGGAAATGATTGTTACAGCATATTCCTGCCGCATGGGATCCACAAAGCGAATATAATCACCGGCGACAGGTTCACTTACGGTATTAATATAACAAGTTTCTGGTCTACAACAGCAATTGCGATCTTCAGCGCGCTGGCTATTTCGCTGCTTTTGATTATGTATTTTATACTGAAAATCGTAAGGCGTGCTTTTAAATACCGAAAGGCTTAATATCTTATGACAGTGCTTGAAGTTGACTTAAGCTTTCTATTTGTCATTGCAGTCATTCTCATTTGGTTTACTATTGCATATCAGTTCGTTCTGACGGTATATGGCTTTATCAATTACGTTCGTTCAATGAAAGAGAAGATCGAGATTGACGGCCGCACGTTTGATTATCCTTCATGTTCAATTCTCATCCCTGCGCATGACGAGGAAAAAGTAATCGCTTCTACAATCGAGTCTATGCTTAAGCTGGAATATCCTAAAGACAAACTGGAGATCATCGTTATTAACGACGGATCGAAAGACTCGACAAAAAGTATAATAGAACGGTATGCATCAAAGGATGCTCGTGTCCGCTTATTCGATATACCGAAAGGCGAAGGCGGCAAAGGAAAATCACGGACGCTCAATCTCGGCATCAAACAGGCAACGGGCGATATCATTGCTATTTACGACGCCGACAACACTCCGGATAAAGATTCCCTGCGATATCTTGTCGCTCAGTTGCTGCTTCACAAAGAACTGGGCGCTGTGATCGGCAAATTCAGGACCGTGAATAAGAATGCCACGCTTCTGACCCAATTCATAAACATCGAGACCCTCAGCTTCCAATCGATGCTGCAAGCAGGACGCTGGCAAATGCACGGTATTTCCACTCTGCCCGGAACAAATTTTGTCATGTGGCATCATATTATCAAGAAACTCGGCGGCTGGGATGAAGAAGCTTTGACAGAAGATTCCGAACTAAGTATCCGTATTTACGAAGAAGGTTACAAAATCAAATTCATTCCCTACGCGATCACGTACGAGCAGGAACCGCAATTATGGGGTACCTGGATTAAACAGAGAATGCGATGGGTGCGCGGAAACAACTATGTCGTTAAAAAATTCTGGAAGGAAATTCCGCACTTTAAAAGTAAACGTATGGCATTCGACCTGTTGTATACGCTATCACTGTATTATATTTTCTTTGTGGCCGTCGTTTTTTCCGATATTCTTTTCATTGTGAGTTTATTTCAGATAGTGTCAATTTCTCTCCCGGGCCCGTATACATTTGTATGGGCAACATCATTGATTCTTTTTCTTTTTGAATTATTTCTTTCCATCTCCTACGATGAAGAAGATTCGGCGAAAAATCTCGGCATTATTGTCCTCATGTATTTTACTTACAGTCAATTATGGATATACGTAGTTATTAAATCCGTATACCAGGATTTCATAAAAAAATCGGACCGGAAATGGGACAAGACCGTACGGTTTGACGTTCCGGCTGCAAGTTCTTGAAAATATCTGTGAGGTCATGATATAATTTAGTGAGACATCTGAAAAATAGAGAAGAACCTGTCATTGCGAGCATCTTTTGCGAAGCAATCTCGCTTTTCACTTTTATTTTGGAGATTGCTTCGTCGCTTGCCCCTTGGGGGCTTCGCTTCTCGCAATGACTGTGAAAGAAATATTTCAGAATCCTCTTAGTAATATTACGCATCGCTTCCTTTCCTTGTGTTTCATATTGCTGGTAAAAAATCACTTTCTATATCACCTGCTCATAGGCTCAACTGCTCATCTACTCATAGACTATGACTCATAGACTCATCGCTCCATTTGCTTCTCTTTCTGAAATCTTTTACATTTTAACCATCATGGTTTCCGTCTATCCGGCATCTATGGGAATTCTCTTTCCGCTTCAGGCGGACTCTTCGGGCGGACTTGCACACTTTAAACAGAATTTACTCTTTCATGTAATACAAACAGGCACAAACAAGGATGTTTGATATTTTAACGCAGGAGATGCTCCTTAGGAAATTTCCTCGCAGGATTATTAATCCTCTGGATAAAGCATTACAACAAACAAAATAAATAATAACGCAATATAGCGTATAGCCAAATGTTAGCTGCAATGCTTGAGCTACAGACTGACTGCTAATAACGAATAAGATAAATGAACTTCGATGAACGAAATTGATTTCAAAGTAGAATCTGCAGAAAACCAAACAGAAGTCATTCAATTTTTAGATGACATGATCTATGAATTTAATTCAAAGAGCATAGATAAACATGATGGGCAAATTTTTACAAAGATTATCCGTAACCATAACAATAACATTGTTGCAGGTGTAACAGGTTGGACATGGGCAGGAATAAGTGAAATAAACCTTCTATGGGTAAATGAAGAATATAGAAGAAAAGGATTAGGAAAAAAATTATTGACAGCGGCCGAAGATGAGATTATCAAAAGAGGATGCTCAACAATTTTATTACGAAGTTATAGTTTCCAGGCACCAGTGTTTTATGAGAAGAATGGTTATAAAACAGTGTATATCTTGGATGACTTTCCAAATGGTTACAAACATTATAATTTAGTAAAAAAAGTGACCTAAGTTGAATTCGTAATTAATCAAAGAAAGGCAGAAAGAATATTTTTGATACCACCTAATGGTTGATGACAAATTCCTAAAGAATTCCGATTACCTTGAATCGACAAATCAGCCTGTGGAAAATAACACATGCAGCTAACAAGCGGTATAGCCAATAAGGGTTTCAGTGGTTTGCGAAGGGTTGTAGCCCGGTTCAACTTTTCGTGTAACTTGACAGGAAATCGCCCGCAATCCCTTACTGACCATACCGCCCAACGTTGTGCTCAATTGTAAGACACGAAAGTTCTACATTAGAAAATGAGAAAATATGAAAATTACAATACTATTAGTTTGTAAACGAATTAAGATCAATAATTAGAAATTTAACAAATGCAAATAATGGAAAACAATAATTACAAAAGACAAGATCATGAACCACCTTTAGCAATCGAAAAATGGGGTTGGCGATATCATCATTTGGGTGTACCCACAAATAAGTCGATACAAGGAGAAATTTATTTATCATCATATAAATTATATGTTTGCGGATTTGAAAAGAGTCCATTTGGAATTGAATGGATGAGGTATGAAGAAGATAGTCCTGTAAACAAATTAGTACAATCCGTTCCTCATATTGCTTTTGAAGTAGATGATTTAGACTTTGAACTTAGTCGTTTTAATTTTAACATTATTACTGAACCAAATTCACCCGGAAATGAAGTAAGAGTTGCAATGATAGAGCATGATGGAGCCATAATAGAGTTAATAGAATTTAGAAATAAAAAGAAAGAATAAAAACAACTGGGCACAACACATGGTATAGTGCATGCAGGATTCAGAGGTTTTTCAAGGTTTGTGACCTGTGAAAAAGGTCTGTGTACCTTGATAGGAAATCGCTTCATACTCCCGCACGACACCATACCACCAAACGTTGGCAGCAATTTTTACCAATAGAGACAACAATTGCTTTTAAAGCGAATCTCAAAATACTGACACGATTTTAAAACGAATTAAATAAATTAAAACACAAAAAAATGAAATCTAAAACATTAATATTCATTGCAATAGTAACTATTTTCATGTCTTTCAAAAGTAATGCTATAGATAAGAAGTCTCTAAAAGCAGGAAGCTTCAATATAGAAAAAGATCTATTATTAGTACAATTTGATTGTAAAACTGATGTAGATGACCTTCAGACTGTAGCAGCCCTGGCTACTTTATTGTCTGACTCCAAATTTTCAAAAATACATTATCATGCAGTTGCCGGTACTTATGGTATTCAGGAAGGGTTATATGTTCCGCCTAATACTTTATTTCAGCTCGCTTTTGGAGACAACTGGACAGACGCACATGAAAATTTAAAAGACGCTGTTGAACAAGTTAAAGTCATTATTAAAGCAACCCTCGCAAACCAAGGTGATATTTGGATTGCAGAAGCAGGCCAATCTGATTTTACCGCTAGACTAATAAAAACTATTCAATCTGATTTACCAGATATATCTATTTCGCAGCGCATTCATGTGGTTCAACATAGCGATTGGAATGAAAAATCTACTTCTCCTGAGAACCTGCAATTCGTAAAGAAAAATACTGATTATCAGAAGATACCTGATGGTAACGTAGTTGGAAACGGAACGCCGGGATTTCGTTCCCCTGAATATACCCAATGGAAGAATAAAATCTCGAATCCTAAATTGATTGATATATGGCAGCTTGCCATTGATTTATCAAACAAGTATAACGGAAAAGAGGGACGTTACAATAATGAGGCAATTTCGGCCGGTGGACTGGACTTCTCAGACCTTTCCGAAGTTTGTTGGATTTTAGGATTACAGGATATAAAGGATACAGAACATTTTTTTAATCTTTATTCTAATTAAAAACACCTGTCATTATTAAGTCAAATCTTATGTGTATAGGCAAGAATTATCATTATTACTTATTGACTCTAAAATTCAAGCTGTTGTTAACAAGCGGTATAACCAATAAGGATTTCAGTGGCTTGCGAAGTTTTGTAACCCGCTTCAACTTTGCGTGTAACTTGACAGGAAATGTCCGTGCCGAAGGCATCCCTTATGGGACAATCTCTTACTGGTCATACCGTCAAACGTTAGCGGCTATTCAATGAAATCAGATGCATTTATATTAAACAATTAATAAAGGAACTTATTATGGTCTCAAGTATCCAAAAAGAAAAAGCCGAATTGTTCTTGAAATTTCATCAAGACAAAGAAATTCTGGTTCTGTTGAACTCGTGGGACATCGGAAGTTCTAAATTAATAGAAGCAAGCGGCTATAAAGCAATCGCAACAACAAGTATGGGAATAGCTGCCTCGTTAGGGTATCCTGACTGCCAGGTAATACAATTGTCGGAAATGATCGAAACTATAACGGGAATCGTAAATGCAGTACAAGTTCCGGTAACTGTGGATATAGAAGCCGGATATGGAAATAATGTAAACGAAATAATTGATTCTGTTAAAAAGATAATTGCAACAGGAATTGTTGGAATAAACATTGAAGACAGTATTGATTTAAATCCAATATTAATTGATGAGATGGAATTTTGTGAAAGAATATCAGCCATTCGTGCATTATCAGATTCAATGGGCTTTCATTTAGTAATTAATGCAAGAACGGATTCATTTTATACCTCGTCAGGTTCGCCGCGAGAAAAATTATCTGAATCAATTAAGCGTGGCAATAAATACCGGGAAGCTGGTGCAGACTGCATATTTGTGCAACCTGTATGGGAAAAAGAAACGATTTCAACATTGGTTAAGGAAATTAATGCCCCAATTAATATTCTTTCGAACCCTACTATTGGGGCAGGATTACCCCTATCCGTAAGTGAACTGCAGGATTTGGGTGTTGCCCGTTTAAGTCTTGGTTCGAGTTTGATGAAAGCTACTTTAGCTTTAATTAAAAAAGTTGCCGACGAACTGTCTGAAAAAGGTACCTACAATATTTTATTAGATACTTTAACACCGCTTCCCGACGCTGTAAAGGCCTATAAAATGGCAATAGGGCAGAGTAAATGAAGAACAGCCGCTAACATTTGCAGCACGGCGCACATCCGCCGCCGCTGCGGCAAATCATACTTAAATAAAATTCTAATAATTACATTAAAAGGATAACATATGAAAAAATATATATTTCTAATTTTGATTATAATTACGGTTAATTCCTTGTTTGCTCAAACTGCTAAAACGATTGTATTGAATCCGCCCGATGCCGACAAAGGATTTTCTGTTTTGAAATCTCTATCTCTCAGGGCATCTGCTACAGAATTTGACACTTCAAGCATTGCCCTTCAGGATTTGTCGAATCTCTTATGGGCTTCCAACGGAATCAACCGTCCTGAGGAAGGGAAACGCACAGCCCCATCGGCAGTTAACGCTCAGGATATCGATGTTTATGTTTTTATGAAAACCGGGATTTATATTTACAATGCAAAGAAACATTTACTCGATCTCATAGTTGATCACGACTACCGGGAAATAATTGCCGATAAGCAGGCGAATGTATTAAAAGCTCCGGTAATTTGTCTGTTGGTATCCGATATCTCCAGATTTGCATTTGGAAATGATTCTTTGAAACTGGTTTGGGCAGCAGAAGATGCCGGAATTGTGTCACAAAATATTTCACTTTTTTGCGCGTCAGCCGGACTTGCCACAAGGCCCCGGGCTTTTATGAATCAGCAAAAACTCCGGGAAGTACTTGGACTTAAAAGATTCACAACATTTAATGTTGAATAATCCGGTATCGTATAAAAAGAAATAATTTTTTAAGGCATGATAATAAGAATTTCAGCGGGTTGTTTTTAGAAGGGTATTTTAAATTTCTTCAAACAATCTATGGAGCATGGCGACAATTTCCTTTGTATTGTACGGTTTCTGAATGAAATTCTCCGCACCGGATGCAATAATCTGCTCTTTCACATACGGATGGAAATATCCGCTTGCAAGAATTCCTTTTAATTCCGGTTTAATATTTTTCATTCTGAGAAATGCATCCCAGCCGCCCAGGTTGGGCAGGCCGAGATCGGAAAGAACAATTCCAATACTGTCCTTATTCTTTGTGAATACTTCTATGGCATCCAGGCCGTCGACTGCCGTAAGCACTTTAAAATCATGTGCTTCCAGCATGGTTTTTAATAATTCGCGCAGGCTATCGTCATCTTCAACAATAAGAACTGTATCGTCTTTATTCAATTCCCCAACCTTCAGTTATTCTTTAAATGATAAACCTCTTCCTGCCCAAAGCCCGGGAGCATATAAACGGCGGAAAGCCAACGCCCCGAGAAAAACCTATCTCAGAAAATATATTCATCAGACTGGAAATCAACTCAGATAACTTATATATAAAATATGTCTCCGATTCCTCTATGTCAAGCATTATTCCACAATTCAATGACTAATCGCTTTTACACACTGTTTTCTATATAATCCATCAATTGAGAAGCCGGCATCTCCTTTGAAAACCAGGATTCAATGCCTGTCATCTCATAATATTCATCTGCAAGAGAATTGTAAAAATGTTCCGGACTTTGAGTTTTTTTCATGCCTGCATTTAAAAATTATATTTTTTACATAATTGCCGTAAAGAAGGAAATTCTTTTTAATTATTATCTTTCGGGATGTGTTTTTATCAGACCGGACTTTAAAAAGGAAATTCTTGCGAGCTATCGAATGACTGTCCCGCTTTTTCCATCTTCGGTTTTAGCGCCTTTTGATGAACTAAATTGGTATTCACATAAATTGCTTTTCTTGGTTCAGCAGGACACACATACTCACATGCGCCGCATCCGACACAAATATCATTATTGGTTTCCGGTATCATAAGATGCTCGCCGTAAGGGACCATATGAACGGCTTTTGTCGGACAATGTTCGGAACACGCTCCGCAGTCTCTTTCCTTTGTTACAACGATACAATCATGCTTGACAAACTGCACTTTTCCAATCTGAACTTCTTTTTTTGAAGAAAAATCGAGCGGCAGAATAGCGCCGGTCGGGCAAATATTTCCGCAATACGTACAATCGTAATTGCAGTAACTGACATTATAATTCATTCTGGGCTGAAAGATTCCTGTCAGTCCATATTCAAGGAATGACGGAAACAGCACTTGAGTCGGACAGGAACTGACACACAAATGACAGGCCGTGCAAAGAGAGGAAAATCTCTCTACACTCAAGGATCCGGGAGGTGATATCGGAATTTTTCGTTTTTCATTAATCCCGCTTTCTCTTTCTTTTCCCGCATTTTCAATTCCAATAACAGGCAGCAGTATGCCAAGCGCCGGTAAAACGGAACTCTTCAGAACTTCCCTTCGCCCGATATCCGGCTTTTCGTGTGTAACCGATTTTATTTTCCATCTCCTTTGATAACTCATCCCGCTTGTCGGACAGGCATCGATGCAGTTAAAGCAGCCTACACATGCAGCAAAATTAACATCCATCGAACCGCTGTTAATACAACCGGCTTTACAGACACGTTCGCAAAGTCCGCA
The DNA here is from genome assembly GCA_963770945.1 of uncultured Bacteroidota bacterium. Taxonomy (GTDB): domain Bacteria; phylum Bacteroidota; class Ignavibacteria; order UBA10030; family UBA10030; genus Fen-1298. The sequence continues at coordinate 169,050 of CAVYRP010000010.1, forward strand.
TTCTTTACAATTGTTATTATCAATAACAATTTTGAAAAAAGAAAATCTTGACAACAGTCCAAGAAACGCCCCGGCTGGACAAAGTAAGTTGCAAAACAGTCGTCCGTGTCTAAAAGACAGATATGTTATCAATAACAACATGCCGAACGATGCAAAGACGGTAATAAGATTGACGTTAAGAATCGGAATTTGAAAACTCAACGTATAACCCATGATTTCAAGAATATTGCTGACTACATTATTTGCCGACACAACAAGAGGGCTTGCCAGATTCGAAAGGATACGGCCGTAATTGCTGAACGGTTCGAATAAGTTCAGCAAAATCATGATTCCATAGAATGCAAGAATAACGGTAATGACAAATAAAGAATAGTGCAAAATATAATACGGTTTTTTATATCTAAACCGGCGGCGTTTATTTATTCGTTTCGCAATACGGATAATAATATCCTGTAATGTCCCGAGCGGACACAAAGTGGAGCAATAGATTCTGCCGAAGAGAATCGTAATAACCAGGATAATGAAGAGTCCTATTGACGCACTGCTAAACACAACCAATGTCCGCATCAATGACGGCACGACCTGTGTCGCCCCAAAGAACGATCGTATTCTCTCGGAAATTAGATTATTGAAATCAAGAAAGAGAAGTGTTATTGCAAGAAAAAACAGAACTGCAACAACTACGCGAAATCTTTTCAACCACTGCAAAAGTCCACCTCAGATCGCTATTCGTTTGATGCGAAGATTTTCTATATCCATTCTGCCGACTTTTTGATCAGCGGCTATTTGTATATGCCTTACATCAGCCGGATCTATGCCGAAAAGTTTTGCAGCCGCAGTATCGACGGCAACCATATCGGTCGAAATCAGCAGTGATTTCATGGTCACTACATCTTCCACCGAAACACCGCGCGGGCCATTTTGTTTCATAACATAATATGCATCAACAATATTTAATGTCGGCTTGCGATATGCAGCATAATCCGCTATGCACTGATGCAGGTCATTCCGGTGCCATGTTACCTCTATCCCATACATTTCCCATTTGATTTTTCATAGAGATGGTCAGGCGTGCTCCTCCGTGACTTTTCAGGACAGGAACATTAATAAAGACATCACAGCTGAGTAGAAGTTCATGCTCTTTGACTTTCGTGAGACTTTTACCCCAGGGAATCGAAGCTTCATGGTAGTATCCTTCCGTATTTCCCGGAACAATTTTTCCACCGGCTTCTTTCACTGCCGATTCGATACCGCTGTTCTTATAGCACCGCTGCCAATTATCGCATGTATGATCGAACACAAAAACTTCACTCGCACCTGCATCGCGGCATTGACGGATAACTTCCGTTACTAATTTTGGATTGGTGTTTCCGGCACGCTCGGGAGTGACATCCCAGCCGATATTCGGTTTAACGACAACCTTTTGTCCTTTCTTTACAAACTTCCCGATTCCGCCTAAAGCTTCCATTCCCTTTTGTCAGCATGACATCCGGTTCGCCTCCCTTTACCGCTATCAAATCATACGGAAGGTCATCAGCTGCATAAGGAGCAGCAAAAAGACTATTATATTCGCCGGCAAGTGCCGCACCGGCAACAATAGATGCACCAAAACTTTTTTTAAAAAATGTTCTGCGATCCATATTTCACCTCTACAATAAGCGAATTAACTTTTTTTTCACAATATTCTTTCGTCTTAATTTTTCCTGATTTATTTGACGAAAATAAGTATGCAATTGTTGCAGCACCAATAATTTTCAAAGCATCCCACCATGAGAATATTAAAAATCCCATCTGAAAAGAATTAATCCAGTTATGTGCATATATGATATTCAAATAAATTGTACCGATAACGAAGATAGAGAAAAGAACCTACAAGCATTGAGAAAATCATCCACCATAATTCCCGTCGAAGTTCGACAAGAACCCCACCGCGTAAGCTGCAATTGGAAACGAAAGCAAATATCCTCCTGTAGGCCCTAATATTTTTGAAAATCCAAACGTTCCGCTGGAAAAAACCGGCAAACCGGCAGCGCCAAGAATCAAATAACACCCACATGCTTATCATTCCGCTGCGTTTTCCAAGAAGCGCTCCGGCTAAAAGAACAAAGAAAGTTTGCAGCGTATAGGGTACCGGTTGATTTGGTATCTCAATTTGAGCACCGATCGCTGTAAGAACAGCGAAAGCTGTAATCCAGAAAGCTTGCACACCTGCTCGTTCATCCGGCAAGCTGAGTTCTTTTACAACGGCATTATTTGTTTTATCGAACATATTGATCTCCAAGATTCATTAATACTTTCAAGGCAAATTAGATAAATGTGGCAAGAAAATCAAACCTTTGAAGAATTCTTTTCTTGATTGACTTACAAGCGATTTTTCAATATATTTTATATTCTAACTCATTGAGAGTTGGTTTTTTTATGATAGTCTCATCGATGAAATCGGAGTTCATCTCTGGTTTTTAAGAATGGAATACCACGCTTGCTGGGACACTCTCTGACATTGCGTCATTGACAGATGAACCGAATGATTGGGGTGTAGCCAAGTGGTAAGGCAGCGGCCTTTGGAGCCGCCACTCCCAGGTTCGAATCCTGGCACCCCAGCATTTTAGTGAGACAGGAATGTTTATTGAAAGGAAATTCGACCTTTAAGAAAATTATTGGAATGTAGCCAAGTGGTAAGGCATCCCGCTGTGCGGGACACTCCCAGGTTCGAATCCTGGCACCCCAGCAATATGATAGCCGATATGAGAACCAGGAATTTTTGAAATAGACTAATTGAAAAAATGGACAGTAATAACAAAAGGAAGTTAATGAGCGAGTTGAAGATTTTCTCCGGACGATCAAACCGCCCATTAGCAAAACAAATTTGCACGGAAGCACAGATCCCCTTGGAGAAGTCGCGTTCCAAACATTCAGCGATGGCGAACTCTGGGTTAAGTTTGTCGAAAACATCCGCGGTGATGATGTCTTTATTATTCAACCGACACAGCCGCCGGCGGAGAATATGATGGAGTTATTGATCATGCTGGATGCAGCGAAACGAGCATCGGCAAAACGTGTCACAGCTGTCATTCCGTATTTTGGATATGCCCGTCAGGATCGGAAAGATCAGCCGCGTGTTTCGATAAGCGCAAAGCTTGTCGCAAATTTGATCACAAAAGCAGGCGCTGATCGTGTGATCACAATGGATTTGCATACAGCACAAATCCAGGGATTCTTTGATATACCGATGGACCATTTATATTCATCGGCAGTATTGATTGAACGTTTTAAAAAGATGAATATTTCCAACCTTGCCGTCGCTTCGCCTGATGTCGGAAGCATTAAGATGGCGCGTTCTTATGCCAAACGGCTCGACTGTGAGTTGATTCTTATTGACAAACGACGGCCTAAAGCAAATGAAGCCGAAGTATTGAATATTATCGGTAATGTAGAAGGTAAAAATATTCTTATTGTTGACGATTTGATCGATACAGGCGGCACATTCGTCAACGCTGCACAGGCATTGAGAAATAAAGGAGCAAAGGAGATTTTTGGAGCTTGTACACATCCGATTTTATCCGGATCGGCTTATAAACGCATCGAAGAATCGGTTGTAAAGGAACTTATCGTCACTGATACACTTCCTTTAAAACAAGAATGTTCAAAAATCAAAGTTCTATCGACTGCAAAAATCTTTGCTCAAGCGATTCTCCGGACACATCGGAACGAATCGATCAGTTCACTATTTGATGTTGATAAAGATAAGTCTTAACGAGGAGATATACGATGTCTGAAATAACCTTAACTGCGGAAATCCGAAAGAATATCGGTAAACGCTCTCGTGTACTTCGTGGAACCGGAAAAGTGCCCGGTATCTACTATGGACACGGACAGCAAAATATTCCATTAACATTGTCCGAAGTTTCGCTTAAGCCGTTATACACGACTTCAGCAATGCATGTCATCAATCTGAAATTGGACGACGGTTCATCTCATATGTGCATCTTGAGAGATGTGCAGCTTGATCCTGTTACCGAACTGCCCGTTCATTTTGATTTGTTCGGTCTAAATCAGAACGAGTCGCTTACTATCGAGGTGCCGGTCAAGCTGACAGGCGGTATTCCAAAAGGCGTTCGTGAAGGCGGAATTCTACAGCATATTTTACACAAGCTGAAAGTTTCATGTTTGCCAAAAAATATTCCGGATCATGTGGAAATCAATGTAGAAGACGCTGGAAATTAATCGTTCTATTCACGTGAAAGACTTGAAAATTCCGGATGTGAAAATTCTGGAAAATGAAACCAGCACGATTGTCGCTGTTATTCCGCCTGTGGTGGTTAAAGAAGCCGAAGCGGCTGCTGTCGCTGCTCCGACAACTGAAGCACTTGCTGAACCGGAAGTCATAGCAAAGGGCAAGAAACCTGAAGAAGGTGCCGAAGGAACAGACGAGAAAGCGAAGCCCGAAGAGAAGAAAAAAGCTGAAGATAAAAAGAAACCCGAAGAGAAGAAGAAATAATCTTTTATTCGTCTTTGAGATTGAATGCATTGTATCGTCGGTTTGGGAAATCCCGGAAGTGAGTACACAAAAACTCGCCATAATGTGGGTTTCCTGGTAGTCGACGAATTTGCATCTGCTGCACGTGCAGCATTTCGCCCCGGCAGAGGCGAATACTGGTTTGCAGAATGTTCTTTAAATAACATAGAAGTCGCATTATTAAAACCGACGACCTTCATGAACAACAGCGGATCAGCTGTCCAGGAATTTCTGGAGCAGACAGGAAATTCCGGTGGAAAAACTTCTAGTAGTATGCGATGATTTTCAACTGCCCCTGGGCACAATTCGACTGAGGCAGAATGGAACGGACGGCGGACACAATGGATTATCGTCAGTAATTTATCATTTACAGACGGATCAGTTTGCCAGGCTTCGCTGCGGCATAGCTTCTGCAGCGATGCCGTCGGATAAAACTAAAATGAAGGATTTCGTTCTCGAACAGTTTTCCGAGTTTGAAGTCCCGAATGTTAAACTGATGATCGAAAAAGCACGCGATGCCTGTATATCATATATCGAAGACGGTATAGATCGAACAATGAACCGATTTAATACCAGATTGAGTGAAGAAAACAACTAAATAACCCTGCCCTCTTATCGGATCGTATCTCCCGATTGAGCGGGCCATAATTATCACAAGACCAAAGGGAACATCTCTATGTCACAAAAACAAAATATCTACGAGACGACGTTCATCGTGAACGCCGGACTTGATGACCCGCAAATCGACACCGTTATCGACAAGGTGAAGGAGCTCATCACAAAAAATGGCGGCGAAATAATGGAATTAGCCAAATGGGGACGAAAGCGATTTGCATATCCCATTAAGAAGAAAAACAACGGATTCTATGTGTTGTGCGAGTTCAAATCGGGCGGCGATATCGTAGCAAAACTTGAACGCCATTTCCAGCTCGATGAGAATATCATTCGATTTCTTATTATTGCAATGGATAAGAAATCATTGCAAGCGCGTATCTCGGCAAGCGACCTGATGAAGCAATTAGCACCCGCTGTTGCTGCCCCATCTGCAGGCGTACCGGTTCAGGCGGCTGCTGCCGATGAAATCGCACAAATTCCGGAAGTCCCGGAACAAAACAATATTTGATTTTTACGACAATAGATAAGGAAGGATTACACATTATGGCTATGACACAACGTTCATCAAATACACGGGGATCGCAGCGAGGAGGACCACGGCATGGAGCACCGCAGCACGGAGGAGGATATCGGCGCGATAATTCTCCGAACGGCCAGCGTTCCACAAATCGACAGCAAATACAACGAAAAAAACGGACATGCAGGTTCTGTGATGCAAAAGATGTCTATATTGATTATAAAAATGAGAAGCGTCTTCAACGATTCGTATCCGAGCAGGGAAAGATCATTCCGCGTCGAATCACCGGCACTTGCACCCGCCATCAAAGGCAGCTTGTAAATGCGATCAAACGCGCCCGGCATCTTGCACTGCTGTCGTTTGTAAATGACGCTGTGAGTTAAACAAATCTCATTATGATTTTTGTGTAAAAGGAGCATGTATTATGAAAGTTATATTACGAAAAAATTCTGAAAAACTTGGCAATATGAGCGAGGCTGTAACTGTGAAAGACGGATACGCGCGCAATTATCTCATTCCGCGCGGCATTGCGTATGAAGCTACGGAAGGCAGTTTACGTCAACTTGAGGAAGAACGGAAACAGCAGTCCCGCTCCGTTGATAAGGACCGCAAAAAAGCAGAGACTCTTGCCTCACAGCTTGAAAAAATCTCTATTACGATTAAAATGAAAGTCGGCGAAGAAGACAAGCTTTTCGGTTCCGTCACTTCACAGATGATAACCGACGCATTAGCAGAGAAAGAGATCACATTAGATAAACGGCATATCGATTTGGAAGAACCTCTAAAAGCTCTCGGTATCTATGATGTACCGGTAAAACTCACCGGTGGCGTAACAGGCAAGATCAAGGTGTGGATTGTGAGAGAATAGGTTTTTAGTTTTACGTTAATACACATGAAAAAGGCAGCCTCACACGCTGCCTTTTTTCTGCTATTGTATCTATAAATATTGAGGGATACAATTGATACTTCAGCTTGAAGCATTGAAAACTATAATCGATTCTCATGAAAGGTTTATCCTGACCTCTCATGTAAATCCGGACGGCGACAGTCTCGGCTCGGAGGTCGCTCTTGCCCGCTATCTCAAATTGACAGGTAAACAGGTTTCTATTTTGAATTGCGACGCAACTCCGGAAAACTATCTCTTTCTTCACAAGCTCCATCCTATCCTTCAATTCGATCCATCGCAGCATAAAGATATTATCGAAAATGCCGAAGTTATTATCCTGACAGATGTAAATCATCCGGATAGAATAGCTGCGTTGGGGCCGTTAGTTATGAAAAGCCGTGCCTTGAAAATATGCATCGATCATCACCCTGAACCGGGTAAGTTTGCGGATCTTTACCTCATCGATGAACAGTCACCGGCGACCGGAGAAATCATTTATTATTTTATTTCAATGGCAGGCGGAACTATCGATCAATCAACAGCAACAGCGCTCTACACGGCAATTATGACCGATACAGGTTCTTTCCGGTTTCAGAAGACCGATCCGGAGGTTCACACAATTACCGCACATCTTCTTCAAGCGGGAGCCGATCCTGCTGCCATTTATGAACAGGTTTATGAACATTCCTCTGCAAAACGTATACGGTTGCTTGGAATGGCGCTTGCCGGTTTACAGACATCGTATGACGGCAAACTCGCTTACATTGTTATCACACGTGAAATGTTTGAAACTACAGGCGCTTCAGAAAACGACACCGACGCGTTTGTGCCCTATACTTTGACAATTGATGGAGTTCAGGTCGGCTTGATGTTTTCAGAGATGGGAAATCTGATAAAGGTCAGCTTTCGCTCTAAAGGTGAGATACCAATTAATGAACTGGCGAAAGAATTCGGCGGAAACGGCCATAAGAATGCCGCAGGTGCGCGCATTTCTAATGCGAAATTGGATGAAATTGTATCGTTAGTACTTAAGCAGGCGTATAAGTATATTATACAACAGCGTTAAGAATTTTCTATTAACGCGCTCAGTGTTAAATTTTGTATATACGTATATTGTTCTCGCCGACTAAAGCAAGAAAGGTGCCTTTCATTCCTATTTAAAACGCACCTTTCTTGCGATATTTTTATCCTATTAGGTTTTTACCATTTAAAGTCGTCGACATTAAACGGTACCCTGTTACTCTCCCACCAACTTCTTATCGCTAATGGACCAGGTGTCGACCATCCTGGGAATGCAGGCGGATGTTGTTCTTCGATGCCTGCATCTTGTGGAAACCTCCTATCACCTGACGGAAACATACGATTATCATAACGGTAAGTTTTTAAGTATCCTTGTACCACTGTTCCTGTTCCTGTGAATAGACCGACACCTCCTCGGGTTCTCTGTGCGACAGAACCAAGAAGACGAATTCTGCCTTCCGGGCCATAATTTCTAGTATTTGGCCAAGACGCATCAAGATTTTCCGCGCCATATGAACCTGTTAACGCAAATATTGCCGCATGTATATCTATGCCTTGCGTCCCGCCGTCATAATCCTTTGAGATCAAAACATCATTGTACACAATAAGACCAAGCATATCCTTTGTTTGATTAACAGATTCCAAAAGCGATACATTCGGATCAGGGGGTCTTTCATAAGTAATATTGTTTTCTATTTTAACGTCCATTCCGCTTGCAATTGAAAGCTGTCCGTCAAGCTGTTCCTTTTACATGAACATTTTTATTTGAATAGATGACTTTAGCAGCGGCGTCAGATAACGGCATAGAATCGACCTTCAGTACCCGTAAACGACCCTTTCCGTATGATTGCATAACCATCATCATCAGCGCTGGTTCCTTTGTTCAATTCGACCCAGATTTCTGTGTTTCTAGTATCTGTACCACCATCGAGACCAACAGTTTTATTTGTTGCGCTATTCACTGCTTCTGATATGTTATCTGGAAATTCTTTTGTGGGCATGTGTTCTTCCGGATGTCCGCCCACGTCATATTGCGAATAATCTCTCGTTTGGCCAGAATTAAGCATAACGCGACCGCTGGTTGTTACCCGTCCGTGAAAGACAGGACGGTTACTACGGGAACTTGAGATATTAATATTACCATTAGAATGCAATTTTCCCCAAATGTATCCCCTCCGATAAAAAACGCCATTTTCGTATCTGTCATCCATCCCAAAGATCGAAAATCTTCTGGTTGTCGTTGTATCCATCCTTACCTTACCGTGTCGCTTAATATAAATGGTGTACCAGATAGTTTCTTTGCAAATGTAGTACACCGGCCTACACTATCGCAGGCGTAAGTAACCGGCACACCCGCCATATTAGTCAAAGTCACCGTGAAACCGCATCCATTAAATGGCCCGGAAGTAAAATTTTTATTGATTATAGTACCCTTAGGTAGGATTTGCTCGTGAATAATAGCCATACCGGTATGTGCACCGGAACTTGCAACTACACGCGATTTGGAACTTTCGTTATAGCCAATCGTGTTTCCTATGGATCTGTTTGTTAGTCTTGCCATATTCAGATTATATAATTCCGAAAATAATTGCAAAACCGATGACCACAATAAGTGCAGCTCTTCCACCCATAACAACCTCCACGCAATAAATGAATAATATTTACCGTCTCAAGTTCTGTGATGCAAGTCGAGTCTGTTTCCATAATGCAGACGCGAAACGTTTTTCACCATTCATATCAATATATGAAGTATTGGGACTTTGAACTTCCATAGTCACTTCGACAAGTGCAATACTGATCAGGCTGTCATCGGTCTCCGGCGTTCCCATAATTTCATTATGAAAATTATAATACTTAAGATTAAATCTTGTTACAATCCCATACGCTGTCTCGGCAGCGTAGTGCCTTCCTTTCGATAAAGGTACCGGTCATCGGGATTATCCGTCCAAGAAAGATCGAATATTGGGACCTAAATAATATTTTACACTAACAGGCATGTACAGTAGGTTCCGGCCTAAGATGCCATACTAAATGATATACATGTGTCCATCTGCTTGCGTATTTTATTGCTAGCCGTACTCGGAAACACCGCATCCGATATTACGAAATTCACTTTCAACAATCTGGTGCATCAGTAATAAGCATCTGTTGAACTACTACTTCACTATTATAGTTGCCATTGCTTCCTTAATAACAAAGTTTGCATTGATGACGATGAAAGTAATTACTCCACCCAGCATAGATGAGAATACTATATCCATCATTACACTCATAGCCAAGCTCCAATATTATTTCTTACAGTCATAATTCTGTTAAATAGGATTATAGAAATAGAATCCATGAAGTGAAGACATTTTTACCGTATCTATTGGACTTCTGACGGATCGGACAGGAGGAAATGTCCTCCACACTTTAACATCAATCCGTTTTAAAAAAGATGTTCTATTCGTCAATTCTAGTATATGCATCAGTCCAAGGATTAACATAGTATACTCCGAAAGATACTTGGTATAGTTCATTATTCCAGCCGGGGCTATATGAGATACTGTTCCATTAAAATCATCAATATCATCAATTGTTCGATAATTTCGCAGAAACCTGTTCACTGCCTAGTTCTGCCGATGTTATTCCTAAAGCGACCCGGTACTGTGAATTTTAATGGAATCAGGAACCTGCACCGCAATTGTATCCGACTATTCATCAAAGTGCACAACCTTCAACGCGCTCTAGAAATGATGTGGCAACGGTAGTTGCTGTAAATGTTGCATTGCTTCTCGATAAAATATTTCCGATTTGCCCCATAGACCTATAATAACTCAAAGTAATTACAGAAAGCAAAGCTAATGCCATTATAGTTAGCATTGTTTGACCGGTATTCATATTCCCTCGACTATATTTTTATTAATTTGTCTTAAATCCCATTATAGTATATACTATCAAAATTTCATATTCAAGTTTTAAATCGTGCATTTATCAGTCGTCAATCGGTGTCCTCACATCTTTTACTCCCTCTATAATACAAATGTGCTTCATCAATATAGGTCGGGCGTTTTTAAATTATGTGACTTATATCACCGTTTACGACCTTAAATCCGATCTTTGTATCCTTGCCTATAACATCATTTTTTGTACCCAAAAAAGAGAGGCGAAAGTAACATATTTTCGATGTTTCTATTTGCAGAGTATTTACTTTCTACAAACTGCAAAAAAAAATAAGCTTTTTGGGAAGTGTAATAAGTACAATGAGTATTTATTTGTAAATATGGGGTTTTGCTATATTCCATGAGGCTATTGTCATGCCATCCCAAATTGTACCGTCAGTGATACAGGCATCGACCTCTTCCGGCGTTAAAAACATTATTTCAAATTCTTCTGTTTCGTCCGGTTTTGGAGGGATCCCGGTAAGCTCTCTTGCAATAAAAACCCGGCAGAGTTCATCTGTTATTCCATTATACGGATTGAATTCACCGACTCTAAGCAAGTCTTGCGCCGCGAATCCAGATTCTTCCTCAAGTTCATGTTTTGCGGTTTCTTCATAGGTATGTCCATCCTTCACACCGCCGCAAGGAAGCTCCAAACTTTCCCTGTTATTCAAATATCTGTATTGTTTTACAAAAACGATCCTGCCATCGCTTAACACGGGTACTACCATACTAGATCCATTGGTATGGACATAGTTATATTCTCCCCGTCTTCCCGTTCGGTAATTCAATCTCATCTTTTTTATAAATCCACCAGGAATTTCGAAAGAGGACAGACTCGGAAATTTTTTTCCATGTTTTAAGGGGCATAAGAGCAGCGGATTCAAAACATAATACATCTTTTTAGATGCATTTTAATTCTTCTTTTTACTTTTCATTTTTCGTTTTAAATCTTTTTTTCCAATTTTCTTCTTCACACTTATTTCTTTTTGTTTTTTTACCTTATTCTTGACTCTGCGATATTTATTCAGAATCTTTTTCATTGTCTCGCCGATTAAAGCAGGACTTTCGACGATAGTAATTCCGGCTTTACGCATTGCCTTTATTTTTTCTTCTGCCGTTCCTTTTCCGCCTGATATAATAGCGCCTGCATGTCCCATCCGGCGCCCCGGAGGCGCGGTTCTGCCGGCAATAAATCCGACAACCGGTTTCTTTACATATTTTTTTATGTATTCTGCCGCTTCCTCTTCAGCCGTTCCGCCTATCTCACCGATTATAACGACAGCATCTGTTTTCTTGTCTTCATTAAAAAGTTTTACTACATCTATGAACTGTGTTCCGATAATCGGGTCTCCTCCGATTCCGATACAAGAAGATTGTCCGATACCGTGTTCTGTCAGCTGTGAGACTGCTTCGTAGGTTAAAGTTCCGCTTCGCGAAACGACGCCGACACGTCCCGGCTTGTGGATGGAACCGGGCATAATACCGATCTTCGCCTCTCCCGGAGTTATCACACCGGGACAATTTGGCCCGACAAGCCTGACACCTTTTCTTGATACATATTCGTACACACTTACCATATCATTTGTCGGTATACCTTCGGTAATCGCTACGATAAGCTCGACTCCGGCATCTGCAGATTCCATTATTGCGTCTGCAGCAAATGCAGCCGGAACAAAAATGACGGAAGCATTCGCCCGTTTACTTTTCACAGCTTCTTTTACGGAATTAAATACCGGAACCGGATGCGGCAGACGATCTTTCTCATTGCCACTATAATTTGTCCCGCCTTTTCCCGGCGTGACTCCGGCAACGACGTTTGTTCCGTATTCCATCATTTGCCGGGTGTGGAATGTTCCTTCGCTGCCTGTTATTCCCTGTACAACGAGACGGGTATTTTTATCGACGAGGATACTCATTTTGATTATTATTTTTCTTTATTGATATGTTGCAGCGTTAAGCTGCTTCCAGAAAATCAGCAACTCGCAATAAAATCGCTTCACCAAAATGCGGTCCAAGAATTTGTATACCGATCGGCAATCCCTGATGATCTTCTCCGCACGGAATGCTGATCCCCGGAATGCCTGCAAGATTTGCCGATGTAGTATAAATATCGGACAAATACATTTGCAGGGGGTCATTCATTTTTTCTCCTGCCTTAAACGCAGTGACTAGGTGCCGTCGGTGTTATAAGGCAATCGACCTTTTCAAATGCATTTAGAAAATCTTTCTGAATTAACCGCCGGACTTTCTGGCCTTTTCGATAATATGCGTCGTAATAACCGGCAGAAAGGACGTACGTACCCAGCATGATGCGACGTTTGACCTCGGCTCCGAATCCCCTGCTCCGCGATTTGATATACATCTCGGAAAGATCATTTACATCCTCGGTCCGATAACCATAACGTGCCCCATCATACCGCGCAAGATTAGACGACGCTTCTGCAGTTGCAAGGATATAGTAAGCGGCGACTGTATATTCGGTATGAGGAAGGCTTACTTCCGTAATAATCGCCCCGTTATTTCGCAAGATATCGATTTTTTTTTCTATTGCCTGCCGGATTTCGGAATTAAGAGCTTCACCAAAATATTCCTTTGGAATTCCGATACGCACACCTTTTACACTTTTGGTCAGTTGTGAAATATAGTCCGGCACAGGTACCTTTGCCGATGTAGAATCGTTCGGATCATGTCCGGCTATAACCTGGAATACACTTGCGGCATCTTTTGTCGTCAATGCAAATGGCCCGATAGAATCGAATGATGACGCATAGGCAACGAGTCCGAAGCGTGAAACTCTTCCATATGTAGGTTTCAATCCCACAACTCCGCAGAACGCTGCCGGCTGTCGAATTGAGCCGCCTGTATCCGATCCTAAGGAAGTCGTGCACATGCCTGCCCTCACTGAAACAGCAGAACCGCCGCTTGATCCGCCGGGGACTCGTGTCTCATCCTGCGGAAGTTTCACTCGTCCGTACGCTGAATTTTCCGTAGATGAGCCCATCGCGAATTCATCCATATTTGTTTTACCGATGATAACAGCATCAGCACCGCGTAACCGCTGAACAACAGTCGCATCATAGAGCGAGATAAAATTTTCCAATATCTTAGATCCGCAAGTCACCCGCTCATCTTTCATGCAAATGACATCTTTTATAGCCATCACCATTCCCGCAAGCGGACCGGCCGTTCCGTTCTGAAGCTTCTTATCGACAATCTTCCCCTGCTCAAGAGCTTTTTCCGGAAGGACAGAAAGAAAGGCGTTTAAATCCTTTTTTTCTTCAATTGTACGCAGATATTCCGAAGTAATACGCTCACAGGTCGTTTTTCCTGCGGCTAACTCCGCTCGTAGTACATCAAATGATTTCATGTAACTCGCCGTATGTGTTGCTGATTAAATGTGGATTTCAGGATTCAGCGATCAGCCTATTGGCTTGTTATCGTTTTTCTCGTCGAGCTTTTTTGTTTCCTTCTCGACTTCGTCCTGCACATCTTTTGCGGCTTTTCGGAATTCCCTAATTCCCTGTCCAAGTCCTCGCGCCAGTTCGGGCAATTTTTTTGCACCGAAGAAAACGAGAACTATGAGGAGAATAAGAAACAGTTCTTGACCACCTATAGATCCCATATTAAATGCTCCTCTCTGAAGCCATATATTCCGCTGTTTGAAATTGTGAATTTACACTCTGAATAATGGATTCAAATATTTTTCTTCCATCAACATGATTTAACACATGGTCCGATGCGCGTTCAGGATGCGGCATCATTCCCAGTACATTTCCCGCCTTATTAATTATACCTGCAATATTATTCAATGAGCCATTAGGATTTGCGTCATCCGTTATATTGCCCGCATCGATCGCAATATCGAAATACTACCTGTTGATTGTCTTCCAGTCGTTTTAGCGTATCCGGATCGGTAAAGTAATTCCCATCTCCATGAGCAATCGGAATTTCTATGACCTCGCCTGATTCGTATCTGTGTGTAAATTTCGACTTAGCATTCTCCACTCTAAGGTGCAAATACTTGCAGACGAAAAGCAGAGATTTATTTCTTAATAAAACGCCGGGAAGTAATCCTGCTTCTGTGAGCACTTGAAACCCGTTGCATATTCCTATGACCATACCGCCGTTATTGGCAAATCTAACAACATCTTTCATCACCGGTGAAAAACGTGCAATTGCCCCGCATCGGAGATAGTCGCCATACGAAAATCCGCCCGGAAGAATAACAACATCAACGTCACCTATAGAACCGTCTTTGTGCCAAATAAGCCTGGCATCTTGGTTCATCAGAGTGTCGGCGGCATAATAGCTGTCATGATCGCAATTCGAACCCGGGAATACAACCACGCCAATTTTTATTTTTTCCATGGTCAATTCCGCTAATCTTTGACAGATTCAGTATTGAATGAATAGCTTTCCATAACTAGATTTGCAAGAAGTTTATCCGATATCTCTTTGGTCATCCGTTCAGCGTCTTCACGCGAATTCGTATCCAAGTTCATCTCAATATATTTGCCGATTCGGACATCGCCGACGGCATCGAAACCAAGCGAATGAATACCCTGCTCCACAGCTTTTCCCTGCGGATCAAGAATGGATTTTTTTAGGGTTACAACAACTTTTGAATGAAACACGTTTATCTCCTATATATCAATTCGTGAAAATTTCTCTTCACCTTTTAATTCATTTTCGGTTTTTGTAAAAAACTTCGTAAATCCATGCACAATATATCTAATCAGCCCGAACACTACATAGACAACAAGTAATGGAAAAAGAAGAGTTCCCTGTGATATTATAATGAAAATTACTCCGATTGACAATCCAATGATTTTTCCGGGGTGAGCTTTTATCTGGCGTTTGGAAAATTTGGGAATCGTATCGTATTTTACGCGGCTTACCATTAAGAATGAAAGTATGACGACAAGAATTGTCAATCCGGCCCCGCTCCATCCGCTTAAACCATAACCATCGCCATAGTATTGAAGAATAAATGCACAGACCGTGATCGCCTGCATTGGAATCGGCAACCCGTTGAAGTATTCTTTATCGAATCCCACAAGTTGAACATTAAATCGTGCTAAACGAATAGCTCCGAATACAACAGGCAAAGCCGCAATAATAATTCCCCAATTTCCATACGTGTATAAATGTGCCTGATATACCATAAATGACGGCGCCACGCCAAATGAAACAACATCTGCAAGCGAATCTAGTTCGACGCCGAACTGGCTTGATGAACGAGTAATGCGCGCCATCACTCCATCCAATGAATCAAATATTGCGGCAAGAATAATAAACCAGGCAGCCGTCTGCAGGCGCTCTTCGTTTGTACTTGAGAATAGCAAGAAATCCACAGAAGACGTTTAACGTTGTAAAAAGACTTGGAACAACTGCGCGCGTAATTTTCATTTTAATTTTTTTTCTCCGATTCATTCCGGGAATATTCTCCCAGTACTGTTTCACCGGCTTTTGTCATATCTCCGACCTGCACACGAAGATTTACGGACAGCGGTATAAGAACATCAACACGGGACCCGAATTTAATCATTCCGAACCTCTCTCCCATATTAACTGTATCACCCGGCTTTAGCGGACAGACAATTCGCCGGGCAACAAATCCGGCAATTTGCTTGAACATCACTTTTCCGTTCGCTCCTTCAAGTCCGACAATCATTTGCTCGTTTTTTTCCGATGCCTTGTCTTCGAATGCAGCAAAGTACTCCCCTTTTACATATCGGGTGTACCGTACTGTTCCTGTGACAGGATTGCGATTGACATGGACGTTGAGCGGCGACATAAATATACTGATCTGCCTGACATCTGCTTGAAAGAATTCATCATCCCTGACCTGCTTGATAACAATAATTTTGCCGTCTGCCGGAGAGATAACAAAATTATTGCCTTTCGGCGTTGCTCGTTCCGGATCACGAAAAAAATTTGTAGTAAATCCAAGAAATGCAAGTGAAACCAGAATAAGCGAGTACCTGTAAGATTTCGGTTCGATAAATAGAAGCGCAAGGACAACAATGACGACACATACCGCTGCAATAGTAAAATATACATCGTATCCGTATTTCGTAATCATAGGACTCTCAAACCTGTCCTGCTGCATGATAAGAACTGCGTACTAACGGTCCGGATTCGACATGCCGAAATCCCATCTTAATTCCTTCTTCTTCCAGCATCTTAAATTCATTCGGATGCACGTACCGGTCGATCGGCAGATGTCCTTTTGTAGGCTGGAGATACTGTCCAAGCGTGAGAATATCGCATTTTACATTGCGTACATCACTCATCGCTTCTAAAATTTCCTCCGTCCGTTCTCCCACACCAAGCATCAATCCGGTTTTCGTTATAAATCCTTTTTCCTTTGCCCGGCTGAGCACTTCCAGCGACTGCCGGTAATTTGCCTGAGGGCGAACTGTACGATACAATCGCGGCACTGTTTCTAAATTATGATTGAGAATATCCGGTTTTGCCGAAAGCACAATTTCAAGCGCCTCTTTGTTACCCTTGAAATCGGGTATAAGGACTTCTACTCGGCATGCCGGTACCCGCTCATGAATCAACCGTATAGATTCTGCAAATATCGGTGCTCCTCCATCCTTTCGTTCATCGCGGTTTACAGAAGTTATCACCGCATACTGAATCTTCATCAATTCAACCGCTTCTGCAACACGGTGCGGCTCATCCCAATCCAAACCAAAATTCGGCCGGCCTGTCTTTACCGCACAGAAACCGCAAGACCTTGTACAAATATCGCCAAGAATCATGAAAGTTGCAGTACCTAAATTCCAACATTCTTTCATATTGGGACATCTGGCTTCCTCGCACACTGTATGCAGCTTTTTAGAACGCATTATGCCGTCAAGACGAACATATTCCCTGCCGCCGGGAATTTTTACTTTTAGCCATTCTGGGTGCCGAAACCGGGTCGAAACCGTTTTATCTTTTTGTGTATATAGATTTTCCAAAGCCGTTAATTCACCGATTGAAATCTAAAATGTTCAAATCGTATTTCCTGCAAAATAAAAATCTCTACTTAACAGACAACCAAATTGACTTCCGCTGTTACTTTCGAACAATTCCAATATACTCAAATGAAAATTTACATTCTCTTTTATATCTAATTCGTCAATAAAAGTCATAACCGAAAACGCATACAAAACGCGCACATTTCAACAGTGTTAGATATTTATTGCCGCACCAAATGCCTGGCCGGCTGCTTCCATTACCGCCTCAGAAAGTGTCGGATGTGCATGCATCGTATTATGCAATTCTTCCCAGGTTGTTTTCATAGCTTTCGCCATGCCAAGCTCGGCAATCAATTCAGTAGCTTCCGAACCGATAATATGAGCGCCAAGCAGTCCGCCGTTTTTTTCATCAAAGATTAACTTTACCATCCCCTCAGTTTCGCCAAGCGCCATGGCCTTTCCGAGCGGACGGAAGGGAAACCGGCCGACCTTTATTTGAAATCCTTTTGCAACTGCCGCTTCTTCGGTCAATCCTATGCTGCTGATCTGAGGCTGACAATAAGTACAGCTTGGTATGTTCAATCTATCAATTCCATTTTTCGCTTTTCCCGCTATATGATCCGCAGCTAAAATTCCTTCATGCGAAGCAACATGTGCCAGTAACGGCGGGCCGGACATATCACCGACCGCATATATTCCATCGACGCTGGTTTTACAGAATTCATTAACATTAACGAATCCATTTTCGGTTTTCACTCCGACTTCTTCAAGTCCGAGATCTTCAATGTTTGCCTGAACACCAACCGCCATCAAAACAAGATCTGCTTTTAGATCTTTCTTCCCATCTTTATCAGAGACAGCAACCGTCACTTCACCGTTTATTTTTACACTTTCAACCTTAGTATTCGTGAGAATAGCAATTCCCGATTTTCCCATACTTGATTCAAGAATTTTTGTAAGCTCCCTGTCTTCATTCGGCAGGATCGACGGAAGCATTTCCACAATCGTTACATTGGTTCCGAATGAATTATAAAAGAAGGCAAACTCAACTCCGATAGCGCCTCCGCCGACAATAATCATTGATTTCGGCTGTTCTTGCAGGGACATTGCCTCGGTACTTGTAATTATTTTCTTTCGATCGATAGCAGCACCGGGGATTGACCGCGGCCTTCCGCCTGTTGCGAGAATGATACTTTTCGATTTGATTGTTTCTATGACTTTTCCGTCTTTTGTCACTTCAATAGAACTTCTGTCTATAAATTTTGCTGTTCCGAAAATTGTTTCGATATTATTCTTTTTCATCAGATAGACAACACCCTTTGAAATACGGTCAGCAATAGCACGGCTTCTTGAAATTATCTTCGAAAAATCATACGTGAGTCCGGTATGTGAAATTCCAAATTCCTGGGATTTTTTAAAAGTACGAAACAATTCGGCGCTTCTGATGAGCGCTTTTAATGGAACGCATCCCCAATTGAGACATATTCCCCCGAGCCTGTCACGTTCCACAAGGCCGACTTTCATTCCAAGCTGTGAAGCGCGAATTGCCGCGACATATCCGCCCGGACCGCCGCCAATTACCGTAACATCGTACTGCCGTTCTGCCATACTTCCTTTCTATCGAAGAGAATACATCTTATAATTACAATATAGTCAGAAGTGTTCCGAAAGGCAAAGATCGCCTATAATGTCATAATTTGATAGAGAACTTTGTCAAACCTGGCGATACATGCTCGCTTGTCCGCAATTCCCTGCAGAAGGCATTTCTTTATCTATTGCGCTGAAGGACGGACAAGGAGTTCACCGGTATAACTGATGAATTTATTCTCAATAATAAATTTAGAATTCTAATTGATTTTTTTTTACTTTTCAGGTATGTTAAAAACAAAAAAGTGCGGATGGCAGAAGCATCACAACGAGTCTCAATAAGCAATCGCAAAGCACGTCATGATTATTTCATCATCGAAGACACTTGAAGCCGGTATAGTTCTAAAAGGCACCGAGGTGAAATCACTGCGACAGGGCAATGCAAATCTTCAGGACAGTTATGCTGAATTGAGAAACGGCGAGGTGTGGCTGGAAGGAATGCACATCAATCCGTACGAACATGGCAATATTAATAATCACGAACCCAGGCGTAAACGGAAGCTGCTTCTGCAGAAAAAACAAATCCGAAAATTAATCGGCGGATTAAAAGAAAAAGGATTAACGCTCGTTCCTTTATCCGTATATTTCAAGGGACCGTATGCAAAAGTTGAGCTTGCGCTTGCACGCGGCAAAAAAAGTTATGATAAACGTGAGGCAATTGCAAAGCGTGAATCTGACCGACATATTGCACGAATAAAAAGGAGTAGAACTTAAGAATTGTTCCCCCCCATCAATGAACAAATGGATTTGATCAAGCGAGGGGTCTTCGAAATTATCCCGGAAGAAGATCTCGTTAAAAAGCTTGAACATTCCATCAAAACAAAGAAACCGCTCAATATCAAACTTGGATGCGATCCGAGCCGTCCGGATTTACATTTAGGACATTCCGTTGTCCTTCGTAAACTTCGGCAATTTCAAGATCTTGGGCACCAGGCAATCCTTATCATCGGTGATTTTACAGGAATGATCGGAGATCCATCGGGAAAAAGCAAAACACGTCCTTCGCTGACTCTTGCGGAAACACGACAGAACGGCCAATCCTATTTCGAGCAAGCTACGAAAATACTTTCATCCCAGCGAGTCACAATGCAGTATAATTCCGAGTGGCTGGACAAGATGAGCTTTGCCGATGTAATCCGGCTTGCAAGTAAATATACGGTAGCACGGATGCTGGAGCGGGATGATTTTACAATTCGTTATAAAGCCGGCGAACCAATCAGCGTGCACGAATTCCTATATCCTCTGGCACAAGCAATGGATTCCGTTGCCATTCATTCTGATGTTGAACTTGGCGGAACAGACCAGAAATTCAATCTTCTTGTGGGAAGAGATATCCAGCGGGAATTCGGACAGGAACCGCAAGTTACATTGATGATGCCGATTCTTGCAGGCACGGACGGTGTCGAAAAGATGAGCAAATCTCTCGATAATTACATCGGTGTAAACGATTCGCCGAAAGATATTTACGGCAAGACGCTTAGTATTCCTGATAAACTGATTTACCAGTATTTCGAATTGGCGACAGATATTCCGAAGAAAGAACTTTTGGAAATTAAAAAATCATTGGATAATCCCAAAACCAATCCGCGTGATATAAAGCGTACACTCGCACGGACATTTGTCCGGATGTATCATTCTCAGGAAGCTGCAACTGCCGCCGAAGAAGAATTCGATAGAATATTCGTTGAAAAAAGCATTCCGGATGATATTGAAGGAATATACCGTAACCGCTCCAATGACTATTACAGCATTGATAGCGGAAGCAAAACTCGCGGCATCAAAAAGCGAAGCACGGCGATTGGTCGATCAGGGAGGCGTGAGCATTGATGATGAACGTGTTTCCGATCCTAATGCACTGTTGCCCGATAAAAGTGAATTCATACTTAAAGTCGGTAAACGAAAATTTTTAAAAATTAAACGATAATCTATAATCATTAAGTTGGAGATGAAAAATTGTTTACTCCCACGAAAATATTTTTTACAAAAGGCGTCGGCCGCCATAAAGATTACCTGCAATCATTCGAGCTCGCTTTGAGAGATGCAGGGATAGAAAAATGCAATATTGTGAACGTCTCTAGCATTTACCCGCCGGGATGCAAACGAATTCCGAAAGATGACGGCACAAAACAACTCAGTGCAGGACAAATTACATTCTGTGTTATGGCGCGTAATGCCACCAATGAACCTAACCGCCTGATAGCTTCATCGATCGGCGTTGCGCAGCCTGCCGACGATTCGGTTTACGGCTACCTCTCAGAACACCATCCTTTCGGCGAAACCGACGAACGTGCCGGCGAATATGCAGAAGATCTTGCAGCTTCCATGCTTGCAACAACATTAGGCGTTCAATTCGATCCGAATACTAATTGGGACGAACGTGAGAAAATATTCAAAATGTCGGGTAAGATCGTCCGCACATTTAATGTCACACAATCCGCAGAAGGCGACAAGAACGGTTTATGGACATCTGTAGTTGCAATAGCAGTGCTGCTGCCGTAGTTGCTTTGGTGCATTAAAAAAACGGTTTGTTTTCTCGCTTATCGAAGCGGGTTAAAACCGCTTTTTTTCCGTATTCTTTCACTCTTTCAATCGGCATACACACCCTTCATCAATTTATCAACCGAAATACAATACATTGGTATCTTGAATGTTTTTTGTGTAAGCTTTGGCATATTTTTCTCCCTTTTATATTAGCGATTAAATTATGAGCTGGGTATTCGGACTTATAGGTAAATTCAGCCGAAAAGACTTAAAATCCGCCAGGGAAATACATAGCACTTCCCTGCATAGTTATATAAAAGAAGGGAGCTGTTATATTGCTGCGGGTGGAATTAATATGACCTGTTTTTCAGGCCAGGATGAAACCGCTAAATCTAAATTATGGATTGGTCTTGGATGCATATTCCAAACCGCTTTGCAGCGGAAAATAATGTGCGCTCAAAATGAATGGAAAAGCATTTCTGAAAACATTGATTTATTGGATGATTGCGACGGACAATATGTTTTTTTGTTATTTGAAAATAATCGCCTTGAAATACGAACAGATAAATTAGGTCTGAGGACATTCTATTGGTACAATGACAACGGCAATACAATTTTCAGCACAAGGATGGACTGGATTGCCAAATATCTCAATGGATGCCAAATAAATTTTAATCAAGTCGGTTCACGCTGGCTTATCTATAATCAATTATCCTGCAAATCATTAGTTAAAGATATACATCGATTAGGTCCAGGGGGAAAATTAATAATTTGTGAAAATAAAATTATTTCCAGTGAGCGGCAGTATCAGCCGGACTGGTCAAAAGTATTTTCGTATGATGAAACAATTTCATTATTGGACGATTTTGTGTCGCCAGTACGTAATGATAATCTTGATATTACACTTGGTCTTTCCGGCGGACTGGATTCTCGTGTACTCCTCTCCTTATTATTGAAATCCAATAATAAAACCTTCAGTTCGCATACATTCGGATGTTTAACGGAACCAGATGTGTCAATCCCGAAAGAAATAAGTAAAGAAGAGAATTTTCAAAATATAGCTTATAATAGTCCATTTTCCACGGCGCATGAATTAATTCCTGTATTGAGCGATTATATATCAGCGACGAATCTAATTGAACCAATATCCACCGTTTTACGCCTGCGCAATTACAAAGATCTGAATGCAGCAAAATTTTTATTAATGGACGGCGGATTTGGAGAAATAGCCCGAAGACAATATCTAAACAGACTATACTTCAACGGAATAAAGCATATTCTTGATGGAAATATTGACGCTATTCTTAAAAATCTCATAGTAGAACGGGCAAATATTTTCACGCCTGAAATCACAAACAAGATGGAAATATGCGTGCGATCGGAAATCGAGTACATGCTTAATTCTATGCCCGATCCTCGAGAAATTGGAATAGAAAATTATCTGGATTTGTGGGCCGTAAGGACCCGCTTCCCCAACTTCAATGCTGATGAACAATCTCGTTTGGATGCCATAATATTAAACTTTATGCCGTTCGCTCAAAATAGTTTTATAAATATGGTTTTCGCAATGCCGGTTAAATTGCGAAAAAACGGGAAATTATTCCGGAAAATAATTACGGAAAGCCGCAGCAGCCTGACAAACTACCCCCTTGTTAAGAACAACATAACTTATCCTTTTAATTTATCGACAAAAGCAGCATGGCTTTATACAAAAATCAAATCGAAATTAGGATACACACATTCAGATAATAATATATACCTGTCTCTGGAGATATTGAAAGAATTTATCTTGGACATTTTATTGTCCCAAAGCACCAAGGAGTATCCTGCTTACAATTATACCAAGATAAAAACAACAATTGAAAAATATTATTCCGGGAATAAACAGTTTGCAAATGAAATAAATTGGTGGTTGAGTTTTGAATTATGGCGAAGGGGTGTTGAAAACAAATAGTTTTAGAATGATTTAAATATAATTTCAACAGGATTTAGAATAACATGGGAAAATAAATCTTACTTCTTCTTTCCTTCGAGCACTACAACAAATTCTCCCTTTTTCTCTTCTTTCAGGAACTTGCGGTGCAATGCCGGCGAAGTTCCGTGGAAAATCTCTTCTGTTGGTAATGTGAGGTCAAAAGCGATGCATACCCGCCTCGTCTCCCCAAAAACCTCCGTCATATCCCGTAAAAGCTGAACGAGCCGGTACGGCGTATCCATTAAGATAATTGTTCGGGGCTCCTTTCGAAGCTCGCGTAATTCCGTAAGGCGCCGCTCCCGTTTAGGCGAAAGAAATCCCGCAAATACAAATTCTTTGATAGGGAAACCCGAAACAATAAGAGCAGGAAGGAGCGAGGATGCGCCCGGTATGGGAACAATTTTAATATTCTGGTGAATAGACTTTTCTACCAATATTCTGCCGGGATCTGAGAACACAGGCGTCCCTGCGTCTGAAATCAATGCAATAGATTTTCCTTCTTTCAATAAATTGGTGAAGACTACCTGCCGCTGCCGCTTCGTTATGCTCATTAAGCGTCTCGACTTGATTTTCTATTCCATAATGGCGCAGGAGACGCTGTCCTTCAGTCCGTTCTTCACAGACAACGAGATTTACTTCTTTAAGTACTTTTATTGCCCGGAATGTTATATCTTCATAATTGCCGATTGGAACAGCAACAAGATAAAGAATACCGGACATTAACGGCCCGCTTTAGAGAAATCTTTTGATATGGGATTTTCTCCGCGCCTTCGCGCTTCCCAGTCCCTCACAAATAAAATAACCAGCGCTGTTGTCGGCACTGCTATGAGCAATCCGATAAAACCAAGGAAATACATGAAGATGAGCAAGGAGAGAATAATAAGCAGCGGATGCATTCCTACTTTACTGCCGATTATTTTCGGCGAGAGAAAAGTAATTTCTCCCATATGAAGAATTGCGATGGAGACAAGTGCAATTGCTAATTTTGTCAGAACAGGCGGTTCGCTGAAAAGCGCGACTATCGCAGAAAGTCCCATAATGGCTATAAGGCCAAAATAAGGAACAAGATCAAAGACACACGCAAGAAGTCCCAGAAGAAAAGCATACTTAATTCCGGAAATAGAAAAAACTACAGAAATAATAAATCCTTCCAGAAGTGCTACTAAAAAAGCCCCGCGTAAATAATGTCCGATAAGATCATCGGCACGAGTCATGAAGTACTTCAACGCGGTCACGGTTCCTGCGTGGAAACAGCATTAAAAACCGATGGCTGATTTTAGGAAAATCTGTCAGGAAATAAAATGTCAGGAACGGAATCAGAATAATATAAAATATTTGCGTAATAAAACCGGAGATACTGATCCTTAATGAGCCAAGTGCATTAACAATAGTTTTGAGTATATCCTCAAATCGAGGGGTCAATTGACTGGAGAATGCATCTACGAAGTTCACTGATTGAGATTCCATAGCCCTCCAGTACTTTAATCTGCTTGCTGTTCCAGAACTTGCTCTGGTATTCATTAGAAAGTTTTGATAATAAATCAAGAACACCTTCAAACTGTGAAAGTGCGATGGGAAGGACAAAGAAAAGAACGAGAGTAATACCGGAGATAAACAGCAGGATCAGTATAAGTGCACTCACCCAGCGCGGAATTCTCCAGCTTTGGAAGAGATCGACTACCGGATTGAGCATATATGCAAAAATCAGGGATACAATGAACGGAGCAAGTATCGGCGAAACGGAATCCAAAAACCATAATGCAAAGAGAATAATCGCCAGCCACATGAGATTTCGTGCAAGTACATACCGCCGCAATGGAAACAGAATGAAGAGAATAGAGCCAAGTGCAAGAAACGGAGAAAGAATCGTATGAATGGTATAGATAAGCACCATTAAGAGAAGGACGCCTCCTATGAGCAGTACAATCTCAATTCTGCCGAGGGATGAAAAGACAGAGTCCCACCGCATATCCTGCAATGTACTCTGACCGGTCGATTTAGGCTGCGATGTATTCTTCTCCGTCTTTTTCCGAGCCATAATATTATTCCCCTTTTGATGTGATTCCTGTATGACCAAAACCGCCTTCTCCGCGCGCAGAATCAGCGAGCGATGATGACTTCCTGCCATTGCACGCGTTCGTATTTTGCAACAATCATTTGTGCTATTCGATCTCCGCGGTGGATGACATACTGATTTTTTCCAAAATTCGTGAGAATAATTTTTACTTCACCGCGATAATCGGAATCAATCGTTCCCGGTGAGTTGAGAATTCCAATATTATGCTTAATGGCAAGACCGCTTCGCGGTCTTATTTGTGCTTCGTGTCCTTGCGGCAGTTCGATGATAAATCCGGTAGGAACTAAAACCGTTTCTCCCGGGGAGATTGTCAATATCCTTCTCCACAGCAGCACAAATATCCATTCCCGCAGACCCTTCCGTTGCATACCGGGGCAAGGGAATATCCTGTTGTTCCGGATTTATCCTGAGAATGCGCGCCTGAAATCTGTCGGTCATGATTATGTTGTTCCCTCTACTTTAAAGCCAAGAAGTTGAAGCATATTACAAAAGTCCTTTGCTGCATTTTTTATATGAACCGTATAGTTGAAGAACTCTCTGCGAATACGGTATTCAGTACGAAGTCTGGAAAAATATTTTGCACGTTCTCCAACCGGAAGTGAAATAATCTGACGCAGAAGCCGATCATCTGTGTTAATATCGTAGCACTGTTTCACGATACTCCTAAGTGCTTGTTGAGCCTGACCCTGTGCATTGTCAATCATGATTTCCCGAACAACCGGATCCAATAAAGATGCGTTGATTTCTATGTCAATCGGTTTTGACAGAAAACGGCAGACTGCTTCATAATTCATTCGAAGTGCATTTACCTTGCCGTCTAAAGAATGACCGGCAATATGCTGTGTTCCTAATCGAAACCAATTCAAGAAGTGATGTGTCGATATTGGGTTCTTTTTCCCACACATCGAGCACAGCAGCTGAAATATGCCCATCGCTTAATGCACGTTTTAAAGCATCTGTCTCCACCACGCCGCCGCGTGAACTATTGATGAGAATAGCGCCTTGTTTCATCTTACGAATCCGATTCTCATCGAAAAGATGAAATGTTGCATCAGGTCCCGAACGTGTCAATGGAATGTGCAGAGTAACGATATCAGCCTCCATCAATTTTTCTATGGATTGCAATGGATAGCTGCTTCCCTGCCGTTGAAGAGGCGGATCATTCAAAAACACCTGCATCCCTAATGCTTCCACTTTACGCCAGACCTTGCTTCCGACATTTCCGACTCCCACGATACCGATGGATTTTCCTTTGAGTGAAAATCCCTTGTTCTGCGCAAGTTCTAACAATACGGCCGTGATATATTCGCTGACTGAATTAGAATTACTGCCGGCAGCGCTGACAAATGTAATTCCACTCTTTGCCAGATATTCCTGATCCACATGATCTGTTCCAATCGTCACCGTTCCGACAAATTTCACGCGGCTGCCGTCCAACAGCGTATGATCGACTTTTGTTTCCGAACGAACAATTAGAATGTCTGCATCTTTCACCGTGTCTTTAGTAATTTCATTTGTATCGAGTGCAGTTACTTTCCCGATATGTTCAAACGCTTCTACGGCATACGGAGTATGCTTATTAACAACTATATGTAAATCGTGTGCCACAGAGTTCACTTTTATGATATTACTTTCCTTTTTCAGGCAGCGGTGCAGCGGATTGTGCAATAATTTGTTCTGTCATCTGGATCTTTTGTTTAAGGCTTGGATCTGTCGGATAGATAACCGCCAATTTCCGGAGGATATTCAGTAATTTATCATTTTCCTGCGTCATCTCGTAAAGATCAAGAAGTGCGCGATATGGATTGTAATAGGAATCCATTTCTACTTCACCTTTTTCGATCAGACTGAGGCAGGCCGGCTCAATTTCTGTCGCCAATTCCTTCACTCGATCCATACGACCGAGAGTTTGGTAGAAACTTGCCATCTGCCATGCATACTGCCATCCATAGGGAATTTTTGAATGCGGCATGATCGTTTCCATCCTATCCAGTACCTGCATGCTCTTTTGAGGATTTTTTTCGACGTTCATGTAATATGCAGCAAGTCGCACGAAATGCCGCCCGATAGTTGGAAATAATGCGGATCGTGTTTTCATCAAAATGAACATTCGGATTTGCCAGCTCGCGAAATTTATATCCATTCGACGGAGTTTTTGAATAATTCGACGGTTCATTCATCAGGTTCGCTTCGAGGTTTATCGGATCTATTCCATAATTTCTATCCGACGCCTTCATAGGTTCGAGTTTCCATGACAATCCTTTGAACCATAAGTAATCATCCAATCCGATCTTCGCATCCGGCGAACAGGTAGCGGCAAAATAGATAGGCCGTTTCCATTCATTTGCCAATATGATATCGTAGACGGCAATATCCTGTACACGAAGGGCTTTGGTTTTTCCAAATTGCAGTGTGTTAGGAAGAAGGAATGTAATTTTCCCGTTATTGACTGCAGTCGGATCGAGAACAAATCCTCTTTGCTCCTGGTAATACCGAATTGCTTCTTTTGAAATGGGTAATTCGACATTTCTCGGTTCCCATGCAATCGGTTGAATATCATTAATGAACGAATCAGGCATATTCATCGGCACTGCTTTTGCCTCTTTATATGCCGGTTTATTTTTCATCTGGAGAATGTACCATGGCGTATTCACTAAACTCAAGTTTACAATTCTCACATCACGCCGAACGCCTTCCACATCCTGCATATACCACAATGGGAATGTATCGTTGTCACCCTGGGTGAAGAGAATTGCATCTTGTTCGCAAGTCTGGAGCATGTTATATGCAAAATCCCAGGGTACCCAGTTCTTCGACCGGTCATGTGTAGGATAATTGAGCCAGAACATTCTTCCGGGAATAAAAGTACTCTAAGATCAACACTCCGAAAAATGCCGGTTTTACAACCGACGGCAATGTTATCTTTTCCTGAACAAGATTAAGCAGTCCTTTTATACCGATGGCGATCCAAAGTGCAAAAACAAAATATGCGCCGCAATAAAAATATTCACGATCCCTCGGCTGCGGCTGCTGCTGGTTTTGATAGTAGGTAATCAGATATCCCATCAAAATAAACGTAAAGAGAAAGACGGACGCCATTTTCCAGTCTTTTCGGAAATGCGTGTACAGGCCGAAGAGGCCAATAAAAAACGGAATGCCGAAATAAACCTTTCCAGCTTACTCCTGCATCCTGATCCGATGAGACTTTCCCGATAAAATTCCATCCAATATACCGCTGGAACATATGATCCATCTGGTAACGCAGGAAAAAATCGAGATCGCTGCTGTAATTTTTATAGATACCCGCTTTTTCCGGCTCCGACGACCATCGCCGCTTGAACATAGGAAAATCGCCGTATTGCTCTCGATTTAAATATGTAATAAGCTGTGCGAACGACTTCGGATGATTTTCATTCATCGGCAAGTTTGCGTTTGCACGGATAACAATCATTGTATATGTCGTAAAACCTAATACGGCAATAAGCGCCGCTGCAAGAGAGAACGCAAGAATCATTTGCTTTTTTTTCAATGCATAGTACGCTCCAAATCCGACTATCGCCATTGCGCCTAATAGGACGAGAAGGCCTCCCTCCAGATGATCTCCTGCGATGAATAGCAGCAGTTTAGGAAAATATCTGATGATGCCGGAGAATATCACACCAAAGGCGGCTCCTCCTACAAGGAGACCGAGATAAATTGAATTTTTGCGAATGACCTTCTTTCTAAATGCTATAAGAACCACAAGACTTATAATGCCCATGGCAATAAGGAATTTTCTTTCGAATGAACTGATCATTTCCTGTGTAGGCGGCTGTGCCGCGGTCTCTCCGCTCCAAAGAATAGCCGCTACTACGGATAATAAGGCTAAATGCCCCAGAAGAATATATATTGACTGCAGGAATTCTTCGTCGTTATCGACATACTTGCGAATTACTACAACAATCCCTACAACAATTATTGTCAAAACGCTCATAAGATGAAGTCCGGCCGATAAACCGGCGATGTATGCAATTATCAAAAGATACCGTTCATTTCCAGGTTCATCAGCTTTTTCATACCAAACCATCGTCAGCCAAATAATAGAAGTATAAAGCAGCGTGCTTGCCGCAAAATAATTGGCTTCACCTGCGTTAAACCAAAATGTATCGCTGAACGACAAAGTCAAAGCTCCGATTGCGGCAGCGAGGTATGTTCCTAATGCTTCCAGCGAATTACCGGATTGTTTTCCCCTGTAGTTTTCAATAACCCTGACTGCAATGAGATACAAGAACAGAACCGTAACAACACTCGCAACAGAAGAAAGAACATTCATCCTGAAACCGATATCGCCGGGAATAGGCAGCATATAGAATATTCTGCCCACCATCGAGAATAAAGGCCCGCCCGGCGGGTGCGGAACCTGCATCAAATATGCTGCGGCAGAGAGTTCGCCCGGATCCCAAAATGGGACAGAAACTTGAGCGGTCATTATAAGTTGAACAGCAGAAATGATAAGTACGATTGCGCCAATAATGCGGTGCATAAGATTGTTTTTCATTATGGATATTTTCCCGATTGTTTTACATTTATTACATCATGATAAGAAGAAATCAGAACAGAATGAACTTTCAAATTTACCTTTTTTTCTCTGCATTTAAAATATTTTACAAAAACAAAATTGAAAACAAGAATTGTCTTAAAACTTTAAATTGCAAAAAAAGGGATTTATCGCTATAATGTATCTATTCTTTCCTTTATGCACCCGTAGCTCAATTGGATAGAGCGGCAGCCTACGGAGCTGTAGGTTGGGGGTTCGACTCCCTCCGGGTGCACAAACTTTAATCCATAAATCTATGGAAGTTTTATCAAGAGAATATAGTACTTATGTATTAAAAAGTTTTACTGATAATAAGCACTATGTTGGTCTTTCGTTTGATGTCGAGAAACGTCTTAAAATGCATAACGCCGGTAGAGTACAATCCACAAAGAAACGGCGGCCATTCAAAATTATTTATCAAGAAGTCTCTGGAACCCTTGCGGAAGCTCGTAAACGAGAAAAGTATTTTAAGTCTGCCGCCGGTAGACGTTTTCTTAAACGTTTGTGATATTAAGAATTAATTTACGGTAGGGGGTTCCCTGCCCGTCTGACTGGCGTCAGTCGGTCAGGCGGGGACTCCCTCCGGGTGCACACAATAAAAAGCCCGCTTATAGCGGGCTTTGCTTTATCTGCCAAATTCTTTTCATTTTTATTATTTCTTCATTTCAAGATAGATCTTCATCTGGCATGCATCACAATCAAACTCCAATCGAAATTTATTCCTGGCATCTTGAAGGAACAACGGATCAGTACTGACAGATCCTTGACCGGCACAAAGGCCGTACTGAAACCGCAGGCAATGCTTCATTGTCATAACAGCTGCCCGTTTATTCTGCAGCAGTTCGAATGCCGGTTCTATAGTTTTTACTCCATGCCTGCGATAAAACATTTCCGATTTCTTGTTCGCAATATTCGCAGAATAATCCAAGTGCGCCGCCGGGTATGGTTACATTGTTCGGGATAATACTTACTTGCAGGCGTGCGAATCTTTTGCATCTTTCTTTATCCAATTGACCGACTGCTTCACGCCGCAATTTATTGCAGATACTCACCGGTATAAAATACGGCCGGCTCCACGAGATATTAATATCTTCCGCATCGAAGATAGAATCTCCCAATTTCAGAAGCTGCCGACGAACCGTTTCTTCAGCAGCCAACCGGCTTTTTGCAGGAATTTTTTCGGCTTTTTGGACAACAGATACTTCAATGCCATCCTCATCCAGAATACCGAGCATAAAACCGTTTTCAGTTTCCTCAAACTTTAATTTCACTTTGATAAGACGTTTTGTTTTATTCCCTTGAAGCGTTTTAGCAAATTTGTAATCATAATTACGGTAGACCATCGTCCCTTCTTCGATTCCTTCAAGTTCGGAAGGATAGACCTTATTCCCTTCCACTTTATTGATATTGGCGCCGCAGAGTATCTCCTGCCGATTGAAAAAACATATACCGTCGCCGTTATGCAGTGCTTCCGGTGTCTCAAGAATAAAATAGTTCCTCCCTACCTTTCCGGCTTTTCCCAGACAAGCTCCGACTGATTTTGGCGTATGAGATGAAAGAATATCTTTCTTCCGGCCATTGATAAAATAATCGGTTAAACCACGATTAAAAGTCCTTGAAGGATCGGGGTGAAACGCAAATATCGTCCGGCCGGACGACGCACTCGAAAGCGACGAATCCTTATTTAATATTTCATCTATTCGCTGCCGATAGAATGCCGTAACATTTTTCACATAATTTATATCTTTCAATCTTCCTTCAATCTTGAATGATGAAACACCGGCATTAATCAAACTTCGAAGATAATCTGAAAGATTAAGATCTTTTAAAGAAAGGAGATACTTTTCTTTTGCTAGAATTTTTCCGCTGCCATCCAATAGCGTGTAAGGCAGGCGGCATGGCTGCGCAGCACACTCCGCGATTAGCGCTTCTTCCCTGTGTTGCTTGACTCAAGTAGCATTGTCCGCTAAAACTGACACAAAGTGCTCCATGAATAAAGAATTCTAATTCGATTGAAGTGTTTGCACTGATTTCTTTCAATTGTCTTAATGACAATTCACGTGCAAGAATGATCCGTTGAAACCCGACTTTTTCAAGAAACTGAATTTTCTCCAATGAGTAATTATGAGTCTGAGTGCTGGCAAAAAGCGGGATTGGCGGCAGGTCAATTTCCAGAATTCCCATATCCTGAATTATCAGAGCATCGGCTCCGGTTTCATAAAGCGACCGGATAATTGATCCGGCCTCATCTAATTCATCGTCGAATAGAATCGTATTAAGCGCAACATACACCTTTGCCCAATAGCGATGAGCATATTGAATGAGTCCGGCTATATCATCCAATGAATTTCCAGCTGCAGCACGGGCGCCGAACTTAGGAGCACCGATATAGACTGCATCGGCACCATGGTTAATAGCCGCTATTCCGTTGTCAGGATCTTTCGCAGGAGCGAGAAGCTCTATATGTTTTTTATCTTCTTTTATTCCGACCTCTTCACAATTACAAGATAGATAAACTTCCCCTCTCCCTCAAATTGTTCGTACGGAAAAACTTCCGTATATTTTATAAGAAAGATAAGGAGAATGCAGTGCAGGAAAAAGAGAAACAAGAGTGGATCCCTACAAATCCCGATTACGATCCCAACAAACCCATGCAGGTCGGCGGCCAGGCAGTTATTGAGGGCGTGATGATGCGGGCGCCGGGTTCTGTTGCGACGGCAGTACGGCGCGCAAACGGCCAGGATCATTGTACAGTATCAAAAATTTAGATCCTTCACCGAAAAGCATAAATGGCTGAATATTCCCATAGCCCGGGGTGCAATCGGACTTGATAGATATGATGTACCTTGGTATAAAAACACTGAATTTTTCTGCCGAGATTGCCATGCTCGATGTTGAAGATGAAAAAACAAAAGACAAAAATGCTGCCGGAAATGGCAGTTCTAAAAAGAAGGAAAAGCCCGCCTCTAACTTTGTCCTGATTGCAACACTTATCTTTGCGCTGGGAATTGGCATCGGAATATTCTTTATTCTCCCATTATACCTGACGACAAAAGTATTCGCTATCGAACAAACCGCTGTGACATTTAATCTTACGGCCGGCGCTATTCGAATAATTATCTTACTGCTCTATATGGCCGGTATTTCGCTTATGAAAGATGTTCAGCGGTTGTTCCGTTATCATGGCGCAGAACATAAATCGGTATTTGCATTCGAATTAAAAGCTAAACTCGAACCTGAATCGGTAAAAACATTCAGCCGTTTCCATCCCCGATGCGGCACAAGTTTTCTTCTCATAGTGGCATTCGTTGCGATTCTATCGTTCAGCTTCATTGATTTAATTCTTCTAAAATTGCTGGGAACTCTTACACTGCCTATCCGCCTTGCTACGCATTTGCCGTTCATCCCGATTGTCGGCGGTTTAGCGTACGAGATAATAAAATTCTCTGCCAGGCACAGTACAACCTGGTGGGGCAGGATATTGATCGCCCCCGGTTTGCTGCTTCAGAAGATCACTACAAAAGAACCGGATGCCGCGCAAATCGAAGTTGCCTTGATCGCTCTCCGCTGTGCGTTAGGCCAGGAAGATCCGTCGAAATACGTTCTGCAGCCTGATTCCCCTGGCATTGACACTCCACAATTAACCGGTAAAGTTTAAAAAGCCCATGATTGATAAGCTGGAAAAAATCTTCCATCGCTACGATGAAATCAACATGCTGATGAGCAATCCGGTTGTTATTGCCGACCAGCAGAAAAGCCGCGATCTGGGCAAAGAATTCCGTTCACTGGAGCAAATCGTAAAAACCGGACTTCGCTATAAAAAGATTTTTAATGATTTGAACGGCAGTAAAGAGCTGCTGGATTCCACAAGCGATCCGGAAATGAAAGCTCTTGCACAGGAAGAATACAATCAGTTGAAAGTCCGGATAGTTCAGCTGGAAGACGAATTGAAGCTGCTGTTAATACCGCCCGATCCGAACGACACAAAGAATTTTATAATGGAAATCCGTGCCGGTACCGGCGGCGAGGAAGCGGCATTGTTTGCGGCAGATCTCTACCGGATGTACACGCGATATTCAGAACGCAAAGGGTGGAAAGTAGAACTGATGGATTGGAGCGAGACCGGAAAAGGCGGATTCAAGGAAATTACATTCGCTGTTTCCGGAGACGGTGCTTACGGTGTTATGAAGTATGAGAGCGGTGTGCATCGTGTTCAACGGGTTCCGGAAACGGAAGCACAGGGGCGTGTTCATACATCCGCAGCATCCGTTGTAGTGCTGCCGGAAGTTGAAGAAGTGGAAGTCGAGATAAATCCTGCCGACCTTCAGCTGGATACTTTTCGTTCCGGCGGAAAAGGCGGCCAGAATGTGAACAAAGTTGAAACGGCAGTTCGTATTACTCACAAACCAAGCGGTATTGTCGTAGCATGCCAGCAGGAACGTTCGCAGTTTCAGAATCGTGAACGGGCTATGAAGATGCTGCGTGCCAAACTCTATGAAATAAAACTCGAAGAACAGACGAAGTCGACCGCAGCTACAAGGAAGTCAATTGTGAAAAGCGGCGATCGGAGCGATAAAATCCGTACATATAACTTTCCGCAAAACCGGCTGACAGATCATCGCATCGGTTTTACGCTTTACAGTCTGGATCGCGTCATCAACGGTGAATTAGATGAATTAATTGAAAAACTGAGAATTGCCGATCGAGCGGAAAAACTTCAGAATGCGGCCGCATAATTAAACCTTTAAATAATCCAGATTTCTCTGAATCTTTATATCAGAAGACTTTCTTACTTTCGAAAAGAACTCTTTCAATAATGCTTCGCTTTCTTTGTCGCAAATGCCGCTGACAACATGGACGCTATGATTTAGCCGTTTGTCTTCTGTGATATTGTAAAGAGTACCGCAGGCACCCGCTTTTGAATCAAATACTCCAAAGACAAGTGTAGGAATTTTAGCGAGCACTATTGCACCTGCACACATCGGACATGGTTCCATCGTTGCATATAAGATACATTTCTCAAGTTTTTTCGATTGCAAATGATTTGAAGCTGCGGTTATTGCAATCATTTCAGCATGAGCGGTCGGATCTTTTAATCTTTCTATTTGATTGTAACCGCGGCCAATAATTTTACCCTCAAGCACAACGACAGCTCCTACCGGCACTTCGCCGGCATCAAAAGCATGCTGCGCTTCTCTAAGTGCAGCACTCATCCATTGTTCATGCTGGGATGGCAAGACGACCCCTTATAACTCTGTTCGGTGATGAAATTGTATCATTATGATTTGGTTATAAAATATATTTAAATAATAAATCTATTTCTTGGTATACGGCGTAGCCATATTGCCGACGATTGGACCGCCGGGCTGGACAGTATATTCGCGGACATTGGAAAAATCTTCAAGTGCAGTTGTAATTCTTTTCACGGCTTCATCTATAACATCAAGCTGATCCAGTACTTTCTGATTATTTCCTGCAGCTTTCCGGGCAGGCGGAATAGTAAGTGAAATAATTGCCAAAGGATTGTTAACATGATGCTGCACTCCCCTTGTAACCTCCTGCAGTGTTTTCAATTGTGTTTGGTGAAGCTGTTTTTCCCGCTCTGCAAAATTTCTCTGTTCCTCGCTCTCATGCAATTTCGAGCGAACCTCAATCACCTTCACCAATGCAACCGATAAAAGCCACATAAACGGAAAGGCATCAAAACTTTCAATAATATTGGTTAAAAGTTGAGAATGAAATATTGAAGATGATTTTACTTTGAAGAAATACTGCAGGATGCAGAAAAAAAGGTAACTATATATGAAGAATCCTGAAAGAAAGGCCGGATATTCAATGCAAAATGCTTTCGTTCGTTCATAAATTTCTTTAACAGATTTCATTGATTAAACTCCATGAATAGTGTCCATGGTTATCTTTGGTATGGACTTTGCAGAATTATAATTCAAACTCGTTGAACAAACGGGATGCTTGTCTCCAGATATCCTTGTGTTATTTATCACCTAAGATATTTTGATGGAAACGGTTCTAGTACACCCGGAGGGAGTCGAACCCCCAACCCTCAGCTCCGAAGGCTGATGCTCTATCCAGTTGAGCTACGGGTGCGCAAGCAGCCGGAGCGAAACCGCGATGCTTTTTATCGGGTTGAGCTACGGGTGCGTTGAATACAATTTATTTTCAGCGTTTCTTTTTTCGCACTGAGTGAACCTTTGATTTTATTTCACTCTGATGGTGCCAAAATTAGTGCCTACATGCCTCGAATAAAAAATGCCAAGCGAAGCGAGGCTTCCGTTCTCTTGATACCTGGCATCTTAACCTTTCGGTTAAATTTCTATTTATTTTTCGGAAGCTTGCTTCATCAATTATAATATACGGCACGATTGCCTCCATGTCAATTTCATATATTATCTGGTATAATTAGATAACTTTGTCAAGTCATCTTCGTGCTTCTTAACAATGACAAACAGTAAATATTTTCCTATTCCCCTTCTGCAGTCCCGGAATAACTATCTTTAACTATTATCGAGGAAGTTCGATAATAATATGCTAACCACAGCACTATTCCGATAAATTTTGGACAGTCTTCCAAAAAAGCTTCAGATTCGGAAAAAGGAAAAATTTGATCCGCTGCAGCCGATAAGCCCAGAAAAAAAATGGCCAGGACAAGTATAAGATATTCTGTCTTCAGAATTCGACGAAAAAAATATCCCAGGTATGCGGTCATTATAATCATGTATCCTATAAAGACCCCTTTCTCCGGGACATGAAGATTAGGCCATACCCTTTCGTGAAGCATAAAAGCATCATCAAAGTCTAATATTAGACAAATAAATCCGGAGATGATCAGAAAGAATGCCGGCTTTCGAAAATGATTATCGCGCTTAAGCATTGAAACTGCCCAGAAGCACATAGTTGCCGCTGCAGTCCATCCCATAATACCAAGATTAGAAAGCATACCTACATAGAAATGTGCTCCGGATATATCATTGGGATCTCGCGTGAACCAGGATGGTGGAACATGGGTTACCAGACTCATTATATAAACTGTTATAATACCCACAAATCCCACAATAAAACTTACGAATAAAGTCGAACGGATACGGGGTAATTGATTATGCCAGGCATCCTGGAGTAAATTTTTCAGGTTTATTTTATGAAGGAAATCATTCATTATGATACCTCAAGTATAATATTATTACAAGCTTTGTTTAATTCTGGACTGCAAGTTATAATGTTTCTTATATCGAATGGGCCTCACGTTATACAAATCACAGAATGGCATACATGGATTCGGAATATTGCTGTTAATCGGACAAAACACTCGCATGTAATTTTCTATTAATAGATGCACGTACATATCTTTAATTTAGGTAACTAACTCCGTTTGTGCAATAATGCAAGACTGATAAATGCTTACAACCAGAGCAATTTCACAATATCAAAACATTTCGTGTTAGAAAGCTCGGTTCTAAGTTCTTTGCGTTTTTCTTTGCCTTGAAGAAGATAACGTGATTTCTGCGCCATCCATCAGACACAACCCCAAAATGTAAGCCTGCAAAATATTCTACTTCCAAAGTGTAACATTTTGATAATTCTTGTATCTAAACGGCAAATAAACAGGAGGATATATGAAAATGTTTGCCAAACTATCAATTTTAGTCGTTTTCACAACTTTAACACTTCATGCTTTCGGACAAAACAACGACTATCCTTTTGAGGTAATAATCACAGGAAAAGGAAATCAATCAATAATCTTCATTCCCGGATTTGCATGTTCGGGAAAGGTTTGGGACGAAACAAAAGTAATGTTTGAAAATACTTATACCTGTTACACTTTAACTATGGCAGGTTTTGCCGGGATTCCTCCCCAACCTAAACCAGTGAAACCAACATTTTATAACTGGGAAAAGGCCATTGCTGCTTACATTAAGCAAAACAAAATAGACAGACCAATAATTATCGGTCACAGCATGGGCGGCAGTTTAGCTATGGCTTTAGCAGCCGATTATCCCGATCTTATTTCTAAAATAATTACAGTGGATGCATTACCTTGTTTGCCCGCACTGATGAATCCTTCATTTGAGGCAAAAGAAAATAATGATTGCAGTGCTGTAATTTCGCAAATGATTTTAGTTACAAACGAGGAGTTTTATAAGATGCAAAAACAATCAATACCACGCCTCCTAATGGATACATCAAAACAAGAGCTTGTCGTTGAGTGGTCGGCAACATCCGACCGGACAACATTTGCAGAAATGTATTGTGATTTTTCCAACACCGACTTGCGAGCGAAGATTGCTGCAGTTACATGCCCCGTATTAATTTTGCTGGAATCACAATTTGCTAACTTCAAACCTGCTATTGACGAACAATTCAAAAACTTGAAAACTGCATATTTGCAGTATGCTTCAAAGGGGCTTCATTTTATTATGTATGACGACAAAGAATGGTATAACAGCCAATTACTTAATTTTATAAAACAATAGCTGATGACTTTCGAACAAATATATAAAACCTATTGGCAGAGAGTTCTCCGACTATGTATGGGTTATGCGAACAACAACGACTGGGCGAAAGATATTGCACAGGAAACTTTTATTACAGTATGGAAGCAGCTGCCGAAATTCAGGAATGAATCATCCATCGGGACATGGGTTTTTAGAATCGCTTCAAACCATTGCTTGAGGCAGGTTGAGAATCAAAACAGGATGCCTCAATACAAATTGCCGGCAGATATTGCGGAAGATATACAGCCGAACATCGAAAGTAAACTTGAATTCCTCTACAAATGTATTTCAGCGCTGCCGGAAACAGACCGTATTATCATTTCACTTGAACTTGAAGATGTGAACCAGGCCGAGATAGCAAATATTGTTGGAATTTCAAAAGCAAATGTCAGGGTAAAAATTCACCGTATTAAGGAAATATTAACGGATAAATTTAAAGACTATGAAAAACACAATTAACCTCAAAGAATTGTGGAAAAAGCGGGAAACTGCAATTCCAGGCACTAAAGAACTTTTTGATAAAATTAATACCTTCAAACGGAAAAATTTATATGCATTGATCCTCACAAATCTTGCTTTGTTCTTTACTTCTGTTTTTATTTGTTTTATTTGGTATTATTTTCAGCCGGAAATGATCACGACAAAGATCGGGATTGTATTGGCAGTCCTATCAATGGCTTTATACCTATTTGTTTATAATAGAATAATTCCTTTGTTAGTCCAGGTCGGCTACGATATGAACAGCAGTCAATGTTTACAGCAGCTCCTGAAATTTAAGGGGAAGCAGCTCTTCCTTCAAAACATTGTGCTGAATATTTATTTTCCCCTTCTTTCGATAGGTATTTTTCTTTATATGCTTGAATATACTTACCGCATGAAACTGCCCTGGTCCATTTTATCTTACATTATTACATTTTCATGGATAGCGATTATATGGTTCTATTTTATGCCGAGGACCATCAGAAAACAACGGATAAAAATAAATGAATTAATCGATAAGTTCGATGCTTTAGAAAAGCAATTAACAACGGACGAAGAATGACACGCATTTAATAAGGCATCGTTATAATGCGGACTTTGTAAATTCAATATACATAATTACATTACACTTTTACAAATAGACAGCAAAACCTACAACCCAAGCAGTTTCACAATATCAAATCTTTTCGTTTTAGAAAGCTCAGTTTTAAGTTCTTTGCGTTTTTCTTTATCGTAAAGAAAGAAAAAAAGCTGCTGGAGTTTCTTTTCTTTTATTGAACGGGGAATGGATATTTTTTCCTGTGTGTACGGATCAAATCCGGTATAGAACATTACTGAAGCAAGTGTCATAGGCGTCGGGGTAAAATCCTGTACCTGTTCAAGCTTCATATTCATTTTTTTTGCTTGAAGAGCTATATCCGCCATGTCTTCAAGTCCGCTTGCCGGCAGGCTTGAAATAAAATACGGTATCAACTGCTGGTTTGATCCATATTCCTGACAAATTTCCTCAAACCGGTTACTTAAATGAATAAATAGATCGAAAGACGGTTTGCGCAATAGTTTTAGA
The DNA here is from genome assembly GCA_963770945.1 of uncultured Bacteroidota bacterium. GTDB lineage: Bacteria > Bacteroidota > Ignavibacteria > UBA10030 > UBA10030 > Fen-1298. The sequence goes on from CAVYRP010000010.1 coordinate 209,311, forward strand.
ACTTTTTCAGAAGTATGTTCCGGTGCGACTTTTAATCTTCCTGAAACATGATGAACAACAAGCTCTCTAAAATATTCAAGTGCCGAATGATTAACGGATTTATTCTTTTTATCTACAATAAGATCGTACCTGATTCCGCTTCCAACAGTGACTTTTTTAATTCCTTTCACTTTCCTCGCTTCCTTGTATAGTTCAATAAGCGGAGTGTAATCGGTATCCAAATTTTTACAGATAATCGGATAGATGCAAGACGGCCTTTTGCATTTTGCACATTGTTTGAGATTGACGCCTTTCATCTCGTACATATTCGCCGAAGGTCCGCCTAAATCCGTAATGTGCCCTTTGAAATTCGGATTATGAACAATTGCGTCCAGTTCTTTTAGTATGGAAGCTTTCGAACGGCTGGAAATAAATTTTCCTTGATGAGCGGAAATCGTACAAAATGAACATCCGCCGAAACATCCCCTGTGGATAGTTACGGAATCCTTGATCATCTCGTAAGCAGGAATCGGCTCTTTACCGTCGTACCGCGGATGAGGCAAACGTGTAAACGGTAAATCATAAATACTGTCGATTTCTTTTTTTGAAAGCGGTAAATATGCGGGATTTACAATCACCCATTCATTCCCGGCTTTCTCAGCAATGGTCCTCTGCTCAAGTTTATTCGATTCTTCTTCAACGATTATAAAATTATCGGCAAAAGCTTTTTTGCTCTTCACGCATTCTTCGTAAGATGCCAGCAAAACAATTTTTTCGTTTTGTAATGAGGGGTTTTCCTTAACACGAAAAGCAGTTTGAGGAATCTGCGTAATACTTTCAATACTCTCGCCTTTGCTCAACCTCTTTGCTGTTTCAACAACTGCTTTTTCAGCCATCCCATAAATTAACAGGTCTGCATTTGAATCAATCAATGCGGAAGGTTTCAGAGAGTCGCTCCAGTAGTCATAATGCGTAAATCTGCGGAGTGAAGCTTCAATTCCCCCGATGATTACAGGGACTTGAGGATAGAGTGTTTTTAGGATTTTTGAATACACCGATACAGCATAATCAGGCCTCTGGCCTGCTTTATTTCCCGGAGTGAATGCATCGTTGGAACGGAGACGTTTGTTTGCTGTATAGTGGTTTACCATCGAGTCCATATTTCCCGATGTCACTCCAAAGAATAGTTTTGGCATTCCTAATTTCTTAAAATCCCTGAGGTCGTCGCGCCAATTCGGTTGAGGAACTACCGCAACCCGATATCCAGCATTTTCTAGTACCCGGGCAATAATCGCCGCACCAAACGCAGGATGATCGATGTATGCATCTCCGGTAAAAAGAATCACATCTGTCTGTTCCCAGCCAAGCTCCCGCATTTCCTTTGCAGATGTGGGAATAAATTTAGTCATCCTATTTTTTTGATCTCGTGCGCTTTTCATTCATCTATCTGATTTTTGCGGCTTTGCAATGCCTGATAATATACGATTTAATATTTTCTTTGCCCAATACAAGAACAAATAATGGGAGATAGAAAAGTAGTTTTTCGTTTTTTAGAATATGGAATTAGTGCCGGCGAGATAGGTGGAAATGATTTATTCAGGAATTGTAATAACCCGGTGTATTTTATCGCTTACGATTGTTTTTTTGCTTCAATTACCGACACTAAACCTATGTGAATGTCTGCAAGAGCTACAGATCGAAATTAAACTGCCGGCAAAAGGCAATGGCTTCTTCTCTTGTTTTGAAAGTACCGATAAACACTCTATATCGCCGTCCAACAGATGGAATATCGGCAGTCTCTACAAATGTTTTAAGTCCGGTGATTTTATTAGTTTTTTTCGCAACACTATTTGCTTTTTTCGGTGTTGTGCATGAAGAGACTTGTAAAACGAAACCTTTTTCATTCTCATTGTAAGACACATTGCATGACATATCAGTTTTAACTATTGGCAAAGGTTGCTTGACTTTCTCTTCAAGTAATTGCGGTGAAGAAACGGCCTTCTCTTCTGCTATCTGAGACTTTTCGGCGGCAGCGGTTCTTTGTTCATCCACCTTTGCGGGAATTGCTGAAGTGCTGCCCTGGAAGGATTGGAGCACAAATTCGAGTCCATCCACTACATAGCCATCCCTATTTTGTAAAATATTAACCGGCAGCGCTATCGGCGAAGAAGTCATAGATAATCTACGCAATTGGTCTGCATCGATTCGGGCATAATATGAACCAGGCGCCAAACCGAGAAAACTAAAATAACCATCGGCCTCAGTAAGTGTGCTTGCAGCAAGGCTGGAGTCATCACTTCGGTAAAAACAAACGGTGATCCGCCCCTGCCCTTTCTTTTTATTGTTTTCATTAATATAAACTGTTCCTGAAACTTCGCCTACTACAGCAATAGGAATCTGTATCAATTTGAATTGGTTAGGATCGACAATAACGCTTATGGTTGGCTTTTTTATTTGCCAGCTAATATTATCAAAACTGTTGCGGTCGAGTTCAATCGTATAGGTTGCATAAGGTTCTAGATCGAATACGCGTATGATTGTATCCCGATTGTCACGTTCTATGCGGCCGTTATCGATACCGAAATTAAGTCCGAAAGCTTTTGGCTCACCTTTATCACGCCGGCCATTGCAATTAAGATCAAGGAACGGAACGATAGTGATTCCCCCTTTGCCTACACTTGGCCGGCTGTCTGTGCCGAGGTAGTTTGTTTTGCCATCATACATCAGACTTCCATTTGCCGACTGAACAAAGCTGGTTATATTGTTATCGCGTCTGACCGAGGCACCGGTTTGTGCAAAAGAAAATTCATAACGCAGCCCGACCTGATAATTGTTGATATTGTTAATGTAATCCTTTTCATAGGTCATATTCAGATAACCATGACCAAACAATTGTTTTTCTAATTCACATTTCACAAACATAAACTTTTTCTGATTGTAATCATATTGGGTCTGAGGCGTCACAATGAATCCGGCCGGAAGCCTAAAAGACAGCGAAAGGTTGCCGTAAATGTATGGAGGGAACGAAGCGGTATACAACGCATAAGTACTGGAGTTGACGCTTACGCCTAAAACAGAGCCGGACAGCAGCAAATCAGACATAATATATTTCGTAGCAGGTAAAACAATTTGATTGATAGTGAACCGGGAATATATTGTGGAATTTCCGAAACGAACAGGCATAGATACTACAGCTTTACGATCTTCGAGAAAATTTGTATTGATTGCCTTTTGATCTCTATCGTACTTGGAATAAGTTAATTCAAATTGCAGGTTCGAAGGCAATCGGTAATTAAGTATGCCCTTTGACCTTACACCGTGTATATACTCGCCGGATAGAAGCAGGCTTGAAGTAAGACTGAGTGAAGTATTTATAAAAGGCATACTTTTTCCGGAAGTAACGGATGAAAAGTATTCGATCCCGCTGCCGACCGTAATATGCCGATCCACACCATAATTGAAATTAACGCGTGAAAATAGATTGTTGGTTCCATCTTCCACCGTTCCGGCGCTCACGGTATATTCAAATTCATTTTGCGGAAGGAAATTAAAGGGAATCATTATATTTTGCAGTCTGGTACGCTCTTCGCCCCCGGGACCATAAAAACGAAGCCTAACATCCGAATTTCCATACACAAGCGGGACTTCGAAAAAATAAAAACCGGATGCGTCGGACTTCACATAATCCACCAGTACATTATTTACATAGAGCTCCACTATCCAGTTGGGCTCAGTATAATCACTCAACGTATAGGAACCGAACGACCGCCTGTAAGTTGTCGGAGTATTAGTTAATTGCGCTCCCACGATAGGCGCATAAATGGACGAGATTGTCTGCGAAGAGATTTTTCCTGCCATTATTTGCCGAAAGGCATGATTATCGTTATCGACAAAACGCCAGAGGTAATATTGCTGCCTTTCGGTAAATGGTTCGTTGTTGTCGTAATTGAGCAGAACTTTCGTTTCTCCACCCGCCAGAATCCCTCCGAGCCCCAAATTAAGCCTGACATCATTCCAGCCTTGTTGCTGCTCTATTGTATTGATCGACCAATCAACCATACCAAAACGGAAAAACGGATAATTTCTTCCGATGACGGTATCGGCTTTAATTTCTCCTTTGAGATGGCTGATGTTTTTTCGCATCATTTCCTGCCGCATTTCGCGAATTGCAGGCAGCTCAAATTTTGTATTCAGTGTAACCGAAAGACTGCGGAAATTAAAAGTACAATATAAACCGAACACTTCACCAAAATAATCCGATTTCAGATAGAGATTGGATTCTGTCCGAATCAGATCACCCGGTTTCAGAGCAAACACTTTTTTTTGATATAGGATACGCTGGTTTACCCTGTCAACGAGATAAGTTGCCTGCCGGTTGATAAAAAATCCCGACACCGATTCAAATCCCGGCGAAGGACTGTTTTTGATCTTTAAAAAATCGAAAACATCTGTAATAGGCAGGTACACAACATCGTTGCGAATAACAGCAGGCATCTCCGTTGTTCCAATGCCTTGAACATTGAACGTTACCGATATTTCATCGTATTCAGGTTCGTTCTGAGCATAACTAAGCACAGACGAGAATAAAGTTAGCAGTAAAATGCTGACCGCAATCCGGCAAACGGCAACCCTTTGCCGTTGAAGATTTAATGTGAAAAACAGTAAGGTTTCCGCTTTTTTGTTCTTCACAAATAGTTGCATTTCATTGTTAAACTCAAAAATGAATATTTTGCCTTGCTTATTGTTGAACAAAAGTTACCTGAAACATTCCGCTATAATCCCCTGGTGGATTAGCGCCCGGATTGCCTACTGTAAGCGTTCCGCCAATATACACATGCGTAGGTGATGGACGAGCCGCTGTTGTGATAAATGGAGAGCCGGTGCTTGAAGCGCCGATATGAAGCATCAGGGTACCTCCATTGCTGCCGTTTAATGAAACATCAGAACCGTTTACTATAGTAATTAATGTGCCGGGATTAGCAACAACATCAAAAAGAGCCGGAGAAACTGAACCCCCGATGAGAAGTACAATACTACCCGTCCAGGAACGCGATCCACTGGATGATACACTAACTGTTCCACCCAAAGCGCCTTGAGCAAAATTACCAAAACTCAGGTTTTGAGAAGTAACTACAGTAACGGTTATAGGCCGAGGAGGCATTTCCTGTGCACTTACCGATACATAAATCAGAAGTAAAAATATGCTTCCTTGTGTAAGCCGAAGAAGCCATCTGAAGGGTGAATATATTGCGTGGTTATTTATCATTAGTTTTGTGTAAATATTTTTAAAGAGCTTTAACCGATTATCCTGTTCACTTAATAAAATTTATTTGAGTAATAATAATTTTTTTGTTTTAAAAACATTCCCGGCATGCAGCCTGTAAAAATAAACTCCGCTGGAGAGTTTACTGCCGTCAAACTGTACTTCATAAGAGCCGGATTGTTTTTCTTCGTTTACAAGTTTTGATACTTCTCTTCCAAGTAAATCATAAACCGTGATGCTTACAAAACTTGTTTGTGGAATGGAATATTTTATCGTGGTTCGCGGATTAAATGGATTTGGATAATTCTGTAACAACGAAAATTCCGTCGGAATATTATTTAAGACAGTCGAAGAGAAAACCAAAGAAAATCGGTTTTCATATACACCAGCTTTCAAAAATAAACGGTAATTGGGATTGATTTTTAAATCCTGATTGATCCCTGCTTCCGCATCTGATCAGATAAATATATCTATTCCGGCAGGCATCAGTTCAATATCATCGGCTTTGAAAGTGATCCATCCGTCTTTTGCTGTTTTAAGGCCAAGCGGAATCCTCTCGATACTATCAGCCGGAAATGGTATTGCGTTTATCGAAAGCCGTTAGAATCAGATGTCAATGAATATAAATTAGGAACAAGTATATCGGTATTCATCAGCTTCAATGCATCAAGATTCTTATCGAATAATTGCGTGGCTGAGCTGTCAAAATAAATTACGGCAGGATCAAATGGTGTTCCATTGTCCGCAAAACCGGCAGAAATTCTTAGTAGAGGCAGAGTATCCGCTTTCATCGATTTCAAAAAAGCATGAGTAAGATCGTTTGTTCGTACGTTGTTTGTGATTCCAAGAGTTCCGGTAACCGGAAATGCGCCGTTGGAAACATGAACAAAAAATCCCTGCATAGAAGGAATAATATTAGTGGCCAGCCCATCGCTGGAAATCCCATTGATATAAGTGCTATATGTACCGGTATACTGGTCGGTAGTTCCAGCTTTGAAGTAATATAATGCATTATCTATATTCGTCTTTGTCCAGCCGCTGGCAGCGTCCCAATTGATTGGGGATGGATATGGATTTCCTACCAGATTGAATCCCTTTGTGTATGTCGAATCATGATTATACAATGTGATCGACAAATTACCATTGTTCACTACTCCAGTAATATCCACAGTTTTGGCAGCGGATACAGAACCGAAGTTCGCGGCATATCCCTGCATGGGAATTAATAAATTGGTTGTAGTTGTATAATTTACCCATCCTGCGAGGAAGTTCTATTCTCATCGTATTTATAGAATGTCGGGAAAGAAGCCGCTAAATCTAAATCATTGGAAAATTCATTGACCGTAGCTGCCTGGAAAGGGGAACTGACATATTTGTAGCCAAACCCGGAAGGAAGATATCGCTGCATGATAACATTTCCGGATACCTGACCGCTGCTGCTTCCGTCAATTAAAGCTGTCTGTGTGGCAGTGGAAAGAAGTGTCAGATTTCCATTGGTAGTAAGCGGCCCATTGCAAAGCAGTATTCCGCTCAACGACATCATCTGATTATTAAAAGTGAGGTTGTTCGTTCTATTAATCGTGAAGTTATTAATAAAAGGTGCAGTAGTAAAAGTACCTGCGGGTATTGTAAAAGCAGCGCCTCCGGTATTTCCAACAGTGCCGAAAAACAGATTCGAACTTGTAGTAGTTGTTATTGTTCCCGATGTTCTAACAATCGGATTATCTGAGGTCTGGAATGTAAGCGTACTTGCACCGATAGAAAGGGCTCCGTTTGTCAGTGTAAGATTACGAGTAACAGTAATAGAGTTTAATAGCGAAAGTCCTGGCCGTTATTAAGTGTTAAATTATTAAAAATAATTGGACTGATTGTGCTAATATTCTGTGGTACTATTCCATTAAAGTTCGCCAAACCATCGAGCGTCGTTTCCAATGCACCGCTTGCGACATTTATATTGCCCAGTATTGTGTTGTTTCCGACTAATATCCCGGTGGCGTTAGTATTATTCACAAGAATATTATAGAGGTATGGAGTACTATTAATATTCATCCTCTGAGCAGCCGGAGTAGAAGGAGTTGCCGATTTGCAATGTCCCGCCGGTAATCGTAAAGTTAGTCAATGTGTTCACATAGCCCAAATCTTGGGCTCCATTGCCTCCTTCTCGCTGCACAATAATGCTGCCGTCGGACCATGCAAATGTTGATCCAACGACCGTCAATTCGACTGGTGAAACAGTGGTCGATGTTGAACCAACTGTCGGTACAGTAAGAACTCCGCCGGACATGTTGAATATAATAATTGTTGTTAAATTGGAACGTTCAATTCTTCCGGCAACATTTATAGTACCTCCCTCAATAGTGAACGTCCCGCCGCTATATATAAGTCTATTGTTAGCAGCATTGCCTATATTTAAAGTTCCCGCGGTTGTGCGCAATACACCTGCAACAGATAGGTCGCCTCCGATGGTATTCACAATCGCCGATGGATGATTAATCCACAATCCGGCAGAAGGAGGAATTGTTTGCGATCCTGAGAATGGTGTTATGGTCACACCGGTTGACAATTTGAATGTCCCGCTTGTCAAAGTAAGGAAACCGGCGGATAGCGATGAAAAATTGCTCGAAGTAACTTCCAGTGTATCGCTTGAAGTTGTTCCCACATTCACATTAATCGTATAGAAATTCGTTGTTGGTCCGGTTCCTGAAATTGTTTGTGTTCCAGACGGTTTATTTAATGTAGTACCGGCAGCACTCGATGCATTAGGTCCAAGATTTAGAATGCCATTATTTATAAGATTGCCGCTGAGGGTAACCGCATGACCTGTTTGTGCAAAAGCAGTATTAACATCAAGCGTAGCGCCATTCTGAATAGTAAGATCACCGGTAACAGCTCAGCGTACGCGCCGTACCATTGTTTCCGATACGCAACGTACCGCTTGAACCTTGTCCAATCGTGAGTAAATTGAGTGAAGCATTCACATCCAGTGTTACAATGTGCCCATCGTCAATCGTTACATCTGCATTGGTTGACGGAACCGCATCTCCCACCCATGTCGACCCTGTATTCCAATTTCCCGTTTGTGCAGATATGAACCCTACTGCAGGAAGTGTTGCATAACTGCCGGACAATGCGGAACTCAACCCGCCTTCTGTGACCGCATAAATCTTCCAATAGTATGTGATATTCGCAACCAGCGCGGACTCATCTGAATATGTGCTTCCCGCCGTCAGTTGCCGGATAAAAGTATATGTAGCGCCGCCATTATCAGAACGATAAATTGCATAACCAAGTTCATTATCCGCAGCATCATTCCAGGAGAGCCGCATAGAACTGCTCGTTACATTTGAGAAACTCAACGACGTCGGAGTTGCCGGTATATTTGGTGTTAATGTTAATTTTGAATTCGATGTAGGCAGCGTCTCAGTGTATCCGAGTGCCGGAATCCGCTGCGGCTGAAAATCTATCGTATTTGCCGTTTGTTGAATTTGCAGAACCGATGCATTCAATCCACCGGAGAGGTCGGCCGCATTAAACCCGCATTTGTATCGTAAATTATTCCCTCCGCCGTTTGCCATTGTACCGTAAACAAATTCAATCTTTCCGGAGCTTTCGTATAATTTTAATTGAAAATTATAGCTGCCGGTTCGAGCTCCTGATTGATTCCATGTATTTATCTCTATCCATTCGACTGTTAAAATGCGATTTCCCGCCGTGCCTTCTATAAGATATTTAAAACTCGCGCCTAACGGATCCGTTTCGTTTTTAGTTGTCAGGTCGCCATAGCACAAAGCAAGAGCATTCCAGGTAATAGTATTTGGACGAACGGAAACGGTATTGGAAAGATGATTATGTGCCGGATTATCCGAATCATAATCGCGTCCTGCCTGATCCGAACCAACTGATCCATCAGCAGTCGATGAGGAAAAATCTGCGAAGCCGTTTATTCCGACACTTAGCTGCGTATATCGAATACCGTTGTACCAGAAATCAAAACCAATCGGGATTGGATTGCTTCGGTTATCATCAAGCACCCATTGTACCTGAATTTCTCCAACTCTCAATTGCATTGCCCGTGCTCACAATGGAATTATAAGATATTCCTGTTGTTCTGGTGATAACGTAGTTACCCAAACCCGAAACACTTACATTGCCAAGCTGGAAATCACCAAACGCGGCTAGTTCCCAATGCCTGCGTCGTCGTCGCAGTTCGTGTGCCGAGAGTCGGAGTGCTCCATACCCCGGTGTTGTATCTTCCAACGCTAAAGGATGCGGGAACAGCACTTCCATCAAGGTCAGCCGGAACAAAGGTAAACACTACATTGTATGTCGTAAATACTATACCGCTGTTTGTAAGTGTCCAATAACGATTCGCGGACTTCGAATTATTCAGTCCTGAAGAGAAAATCTGCGGATGATCGCCGGCTGTTGTCGTTGCAGTGAGAGATCCCGCTGTTGTGACATTGGCGAATGAAACTGTAACCGGTGTATATGCAAAAGCATCACCAATATCGAATGTGTGGCTTGTTGCACCGGCTGCAAAAGACAGATTGAGATTTCCGATAACATAACCGCTTGTTCGGTTGACTGTTCCAGTGGAGACAGAAAGAGAATACGCATTTGTTGTTATTATGCAGTCTGATAAATTCAGCGCATTTGTAACTGTGGCATTCCCTGCCTGTAAAAGTTTTGTACTGCCGTTTGATATTTGCAGGTTATAATAAGTTATACCGCCCCGAACTGATTGGTTAGCAGAACTTCCATTGTAGCTGACAGTCCCGGTTCCCGGATGTAAATGCTCCGCTGTTTGAAAAGTCGCCGCTAACGGCGATGGTACCAGATCCCATCGTGATTGCACCGGTTCCTGTAATATTACCCGTGATTGTTGCATTCGCAGTAGCAGTCATTGCTGTTGTACTGCCGATTGCCCAGTTATTACTAACAGTGATCGTGGTTCCAGCGGCAATAGTTTTCGTACCTGCGCCGGAGAATCCTAAATCATAATAAGTTATCCCGGGGATTGTTTGTCCGGCTCCACCGGTAAAGTTCACAGTATTGCCTGACGCTGTCGCTGTAAGTGTTGGTGTAAAAGTCACGCCACTATAATTTAGTGTTGAATTAGTTCCCTGGGTCCATGCTCCTGTAGATAGCAAACTACTGGCCGTAACGATTCCATTATTCGTTACTGTAAATCCGTTACTAATAGTTATTGCACCGGTAACCACTAGATTTGCAGTCGAAGGAATTGTTTGATTTGCATTTATAGTTGTCGACACAGAAATCGTTCCGGAACCATCAATGGTTGTACCTGTACCGTTTAGTGTTACCGCACCTGTTCCACTTAAAGTGCCGTTTACAAAAAGATTTCCGGAAACTGTCGTTGCAAATGTACCGTCACTAAACACGCTATTGTCTGTTATATCCCCGATCGTTAATGTTCTAACAGTCATTGTTGAACCGGAAGTAACGCCTGCGGCATTATTAATTTCTAGGATTCCTAAAGAAGAGGCTCCACCGTACAGGAATACGGTCTGGGCAGCCGTCCCATTTAAATTGATAACACTCGTTGCAGGAGGTGTTGTAAATCCACCGCCGACAGCGCCTGCTCCATTGTTTACATTGCCACCGATATTGATTGTTCCGGAACCTGTGATATCAATATGGTTTCTTAAAAAAACTCCAGTCATCGTTATTGATCCGCTAACTGTTACAATACCTGAAGAGCCAATCGCTAAAATACAATCTTGTGTATTGCCACCGGTATTGGGCATCGCAATTGAAGCACAATTTAAATTACCAAGAACATTAATCGATCGATTGAATGTTGCGCCCGGAGAACGATATGTCACAGCACCTAAGACGGTTAATGTATAACCTGCATTAATTGTAGACGTTCGGTTTGCTGTTAAATTTCCGGCAGCCCATGTCAAAGTAGCGCATGCAGCATCGGCCGTTATAGTCACCACGGCATTTGCCGCAAACGTCACATTGTCACCAGCAATAGGGACAACGCCTCCCGTCCATGTCGTTGTAGCATTCCAATTCCCGCCTGCTGCAGGTACTTGTAATGTTTGCTGCTGCTGCTGTACCGCCAAAAAGCACAGTCATCATCAGCAGAACGATCAGATGAAATAATATGTGTGATTTCTGTTTCAAGGGAAAAATCTATCAGACGTTTCTCAATAAAGAATTATGTTTTATTATTTTTTTCATTGTAATATTTTTACGCTGCCGTCATTTTTAATTATCAGTGCAGAAGCAAATCCGCTTCGGCAAGCTTTTCAGGTTTTGTGTCCGATTGTGAAATATAGGAAATATGTATTTTTCCCCTGCTGTAATTAATATTCGGGGACTTATCTAAATCGACTTTCAATCGGCGGATGGGATTCGGAGTGTAAACAGCCATTCCCTGTATAAAGCTCAACCGCGTTACTTTACCCTGCGGTGAAATATGATCGATCGCAATATCGCCATAGACCGACATATTGCCCGTACGGTTAAATGCCATTTTAATAATGGGAAGAGTATCGTTTACCATTTCAAACGATACATCCGATATACTTACCCTGGTTGTAGATTCACCAACCCGAATGATGACAGGTACGGTAATACCGAATACCGGGACTAATTTTATAGAAATAGAAGTAGAGTCTTTGAGAGCTTCTTTTTCGCCGAGCGGCCTTTCAGTCGGTACTGCCCTGAAATATATATGCGAGCGATATTCACCGGGGGACATCTGATTGGTTTTTGTAAGTTGTATTTTTACTACCTGCGCCTCATCGGGGGCAAGGACAACACTGCGCGGAAAGAAACGAATGTATTTATCGGCAAAATTTTCTTCAGGACCAGGCTGGGTGATTTCTTCAAACTCTCCATTTTCCTTCATCCTGTACTGTACGATAGAGATATTATACCTGGATGTATCTTTCCCGGTATTGGCAAGGTTAAGAGTCTGAGATCTTTTTGGGCCTTCAAAAACCACTCTTCTCGGAAATATCATTAAGTTGCCCTGCGCCGTCAGGTCAGTGGAAGAAAACAGCGTTAATACTATCAATCCTGAAAGGAGGATGACAAAATACACGTTCTGTTTATATACAAGCCGGTTCTTTAAAAATTCGGGTGTGTGCATGATTTTTTATTTAAATAAAATTAGTAATGAACACTTTAAATTAAAACCAATGTTATATAATAGCAATCGTTTTCTATATGTTCATCATATAGTTATCCTAATATATGAAAAAAACCTTATACACCAGACACCGTTTCTTTTAGTCATGTATCAGTTTAAAATGATGGTTAGTAGTGTCAGGAACTTCTTCCTGACACTAAACCGTACCGGCCAGGACTCACGTCCTGACCGTATTAAACTGAGACATTACTATTTTTGTCTCTTTTGATGAATCTATGGTCTAGTTATAATTGACCGTTACACGTAAACCGGAATTATTTTGATAAATATCGGCTGCAGTGGACGGAGGTATGATCAGTGTAGCGCCAACATTTACTGTTTGAGTGCCTGTACTCAACTTACCTGTCGCAGCAGGATCACTGACAAAAGCACCGACTGTCACACCTTCAGTAGTACCGTTGAGTGCAATAGGCGAACCTGGTAACGATATAGTATAAGTGTAGCTCCCTGAGCCCGTAACGACAAAAGATGCGGGTGTAACCGTTCCTGAGGAAGCAGGAAGTGTTACACCTCCATTAGGTGTACGTATACCATCAGTACCCAGAACAACTGTTCCTGATGATGTAGTTGTAGCTATATTGCCGAAGACCATATCAACCGATTTAGTGATGCCGATCGGTGTTACAATGGTAACCGTTGTGCTGGCTGTTGCAGTTGCTTGAGCAAACGTATTTGCCGATAATCCGACCAGCAAAAGTGCAAAATATTTAATTATGTTTTTCATTTCGCGAATCCCTATTATTTAAGTTCTATTATAAAGAAAACTCAACTAACGTGCCAGATAATAGTCCCTTTGTTTCCGTAGATTTGTTTTTAATAGGGGGCTGAAATGAGTGTAATTTCGACAAAACATTGAAATAACTGAGTGTTTTGTCATTTTTTCATGCTATTAATCCTTCTTATAAATACATAAAAGAAACGCTGCCTATATCAAGCAGCGTTTCTTTTTATTGATTATTTTTGATAGAAGTATATTCTAATTATAATTGACTGTTACAGTTAATTCGTTAGAATTGGTGTAATCTCCAGCTGTAACTGCAGTTGCAGGTAAATTCAGTGTAGCACCAACGGTTACTGTCTGGGCACCTGCAGTCAATGCACCCGTTCCACTAGGATTGCTAACAAATGTACCAACCGTTACACCTGAAGTAGTTCCAGTAAGATTAATAGCTGAACTTGGTAACGTTATAGTATACGTGTAGGTTCCTGTTACCTGTAACATTAAAAGAAGCGGCTGAAACCGTTCCTCCGGTAGTTACTGTTGCACCACCGGTCACTGAGCGTACACCAGCAGGAGTCAGTTGAACTGTGCCTACTGCACCGCTTGTGATTACAAAGCCGAAATTCATATCAACTGTTTTGCTGATAGCGATCGGTGCAACAATAGTAGCCGTTGTGCTTGCTGATGCAGTGTTTGCAGCAAATGCATTTATTGATAATACGACCAGCAAAAGGGCGATGAGAATAGTTAATTTTTTCATTGTAGTATCCTTTTATATAAGGTGGTTATTTATGATTTAATTTATTTATTTTCTTTTTGTTTTCTTTTATCGTCAATTTCATCATTCTGCTATGTCTTATCAATCCTCGTGCCAATTAAGAATTCCCTTATTTTTCAACAATTTCAACATAATTTATCAAATAATATGTATTATATCAGGATTTATGACTCATAATGAGATTTGATGGATTCATTAATGAATTAGATACGTTTCTAACTATATGGACTTTTATCAAACTAATACGTACCATAATGATACAATATGGTAAATTTAGAAGATTACAATAACTAATGTTTTCACTTTGTTTCCTCTGTTTTTATGACTGATTCATCGCTGGCATATAGATTGCCTCATTTTCATTGCAATAATGTTTTGTATTTGATTATGTCTTTGAGGCGAGAGGCAATGGATAGGGACGCAGAAAATAATACTGTCGAAATGGATCTTTACGGCATTCAACAGTTAAAAAGTCAGATCGTTACTCAGATTTCTCATGAGTTCCGCACTCCTCTTACTTCTATCATTGGATTTGCGGCAATGCTAGAAGAAAACAAACGTATAGATGAAAAACAACGCACTGAATGCGCTCATTTCATCAGGAATGAAGGGCTGAGGCTGGCTAAAATCGTGAGCGATATTATCGAACTTGACGCTCTTGAACAGGGACGTACACAGCTTATATTTAAAGAATCTGAGATTCAGAAGATTATTTATCATGCAGCAGCGCTTATTATAGGAACGGCATTAAGTAAATCCATTACAATCTCTAAAGTTTTGCCGAATGATCCGATCATTTCAAAATGTGATTCTGATAAATTAACGAACGCTTTATATCAGGTATTACACAATGCCATCCGGTTTACAAAACCCGGAGGCTCTGTCACTCTTAAAGCAGAAACAACAGATCATAAAGTCCTGATTTCTGTTAAGGACAACGGCCCGGGAATTCCAGAAAAGGATATTCCATCGTTGTTCAAACGATTCGGCAAGCTATACCAGCCGAATGATGAATCGCACGGTACCGGTGTCGGATTGACTCTCGCAAAACACATTATTGACCAGCACGGCGGCGAGATCACCGTTCAAAGTCAAGTCGGAGAAGGATCAACTTTCACAATCCAGATGCCTATTATTTCATAGCGCGCCGCGCGGTATCAATATTTCTTTTTTGCCAACACCACCTGAGGCAACAATGAGCACAGAACGAGTCTATATCGTTGATGATGAAATCACTATTTCAAAACTTCTTGAGATGTGGGTCGGTCAGCGCTGGGGATATACGACAAAAGTATTTGAAAACGGAACATCTTTCCTGAATCAACTCTCAGAGCCTCCGGATCTTGTCCTGCTGGATCTTATGCTTCCGGATATCAACGGCATCGATATACTCAAAGAAATCAAGAAGCGAAGTCCCGATCTTCCCGTCATCGTTCTTTCAGCCCAGGGAAGCGTAGATGTGGCGGTCACAACTCTGAAGCTCGGCGCAGCAGATTATTTCAGCAAGCCTATAGATTTTCCCAGGCTGGAAGTCGCATTAAAGAATGCTCTCAAGCTCGCTTCGCTTTCGCGCGAAGTCATAAATTTGCGGGAAAGCGTCGGAACCCGCCTGCACTTCGATAATATCGTTTCGCAAAGCGGTGAGATGCAGGAAGTATTCAAGCTTATCAATAAAGTTAAACAGATCGATATCGGCGTTCTCCTTCTAGGTGAAAGCGGAACAGGCAAGGAGCTTGTTGCACGCGCTATCCATTTTAACAGCAACCGCAAGGACGGCCCTTTCATAGTAGTTAACTGTGCATCTATTCCTCACGATCTCCTCGAAAGCGAGCTTTTCGGGCATGAACGAGGCGCATTTACAGGTGCAATTCAGCGGAGGATTGGCAAATTTGAGCAGGCAATCGGCGGTACTATTTTCCTGGACGAAATCGGCGAGCTTGATTTAAGTCTGCAGGCAAAACTGCTGCGGGTTATTCAGGAAAAACAATTTGACCGGGTCGGAGGCAATGAATTGATCAAAACCGATGCCCGGCTTATTTGTGCCACGCACCGCAATCTCTGGGAAGAAGTGAAACAAAAGAATTTCCGGGAGGATCTGTACTACCGTATTTCATCATTCCCGGTCATACTCCCACCGCTTCGACAGCGGAAGTCGGATATTCTTCTGCTTGCAGATCATTTCTTAAAAAAGAACAGTGAAGAGCTCGGGAAGCCCAAGATTCGCTTCTCGCATAAAGCGCTGGATTTACTGTATAATTATCCCTGGCCGGGCAACATACGCGAACTTGAAAATGTCATACAGCGCGGTATGGTCCTGACGGAAGGACAGGTATTTTCTGAAAAAGAACTGCCCATTTCCATTCAGTCTCATGGATATGCAGAGGCCGATACCAAGGAACATTCGGTTTCCTTTGAAGGCCAGGCAACGATCACTCCGTTGGAAAAGCTTAAAGAAAACGCGATCCGGCATGCCCTTAAAATTTCAGATGGGAATATCGCAGAAGCTGCTAAGAAATTGAAGATCGGACGCGCTACATTATACCGGCTTGCTGAAAAATATAAGATTAAGATTTAGCCCCATTTGGGCGAGGTGACCTCGCCCCTACTATTTACTCTTCATT
>CAVYRP010000011.1:0-76885 GCA_963770945.1 uncultured Bacteroidota bacterium
CAACTCGTACGCATGATCCTGTAAACCGTAATCTTCCAGCACAATACTCGAGCCGCCGAAAGAGTTCGTCTCTATAACATCGCATCCTGCTTCTAAATATCCAAAATGGACATTCTCTACAGCGGAAGGCTTAGAGACAACAAGGTACTCATTACATCCTTGAAAGCGTTCACCACCGAAGTCATTTGCGGTCAGATTTTGTGCCTGCAAAGCTGTTCCTGTTGCACCGTCAAAAACGATGATTTTTTGCTTAAGTATGTCAAGAAATGAATTCATGATTCAACGGCCGCTAACGTATGAGTATATAATTTACGAAAGAAAGTGGAAGAGAGCAATTTTGGAATATTATTATAAAGAGGGAAACAAACTATTTTTCGGGTTATCTGCCTCAAAATAACTGAAATAGAACTAATAAAAAAAGGACAGACGAAATTCATCTGTCCTTCTAAAAACCTTACAAAAAACTGTAATGAAAATAAATAAGGGCAGATGTTGAATCTGCCCTTATAATCTACATCTTCACTACAATTACTTCACCAACATCAGCTTTTTAATGCTGTTGAATGTTTCGCCGTTAACAGCCTGCGAAGTCATACGATAAATATACATACCACTTGACAACCTGCTTGCATTAAATGGTACTGTATATGTGCCGGGCGCGTAATTCGCGTTCACGAGTGTTGAAACTTCTCGTCCGAGCATATCATATATTACGATCTTCACGCTGCTGTTCTGCGGAATATCAAACGAAATATTCGTTGTCGGGTTAAACGGATTCGGATAGTTCTGCTTCAGAGCAAATACCTTTGGTAAAGATGTCACTATAACACCAGTAAGAGATTTTGCTTCAACATTGAATGATGATGTCGTAAAATCAAGATTACTATCTGTAGCTTTTATCGTGATTGTTGCATCACCAACCTTGAGAGCAGTTACTATCAGCGTATCATTTAAAACTACGCCATTTGCGACTGAAGTATTAGTACTGATATACCGAATACGTTAATGTACCGTTATAGTTTGAAAATTTACCTGCAAGGGCTAATTTATATGCAGGCCATGCAGTGCCCACTTTTGTAATTACGACATTATCCAAAGGCAGGGCAACTATTCTGCTCTTCAAACCATAAGTAAATACCGCACCACCAGTTCGTAAGCCGGCAACTGAATTTCTGTTGATAGCTGTAAACCCGGTTTGTGCATTTACTTCGTTGTCATAATTCGTATTGGAACCCTGCAATAACCAGTCATTATTGACATCAGCAACTGCACCATGTCTTCTAATGATTCTGACATTTGCCGGTGAATCGAAATCTGTAAAATTACCGGCTGTTAGGCCAAGGTCGAATTCTGTACTTGGACTGACTTGACCTATTGTATAAATGCTCCAATAGAATGATGAATATCTTGCAATATCAACACCGGTCTCAACACCATTGACAATCGGTAACGCTTGAGATCCGCCTGGATTTTGATCGACATGGCCGACAACTATTGTAGCATTAGGAGTTGTAGGAACACCGAAGTTAGCGTTAAATGATAAAATAGCGGGTCTATAAACAATACCCGTGCCGACTGGGAATTGATTAATAGATTCGGTTGAACCATTAATTGAACCATTGTTAATAAGCGCTTTTGCAACATTACCAACGACCATACTGCTCGAACCTGCACCTGTGAAGCCCTGGCTTACAGCACCGGTAGCAACATCACCTGTAGTAGGAGCCGGAATATATAGAACGTTAGTACCCGTAAGAAGGTTACCCTCTACGAATGTAATTGTACCTGTTGCAATATTACCGCCAACTAATGTGAGTGTATGAGTGGGGCGGTATGCTGTCTTTTTGATCGTAACAGCACCAATATTTAACGGCGGAACTAAATTAGGCACTGTAAGTGTCGTATTACCGCCGCCGAATACCATCGATTGGTTAAATATTGCAACTGGAGTTGTTGCTAACGCGAAAGCATCCTTAACAATAGAAACGTTTCCGTTTGCAGTGACCGTGATTGTCGGTGGAGCAGCCGGAATCGTAACATTATTCTTAATTGTTAATGCACCATTAACCGTAATGGTTTTATTAATGGTTAAGGCGGAGTTAGCAACGTTAGTATTCCGTGTAATTGTTAAATTTTTAACAGTTGACGGAAGTTCCTCACCTGAAGCATACGCTGCATCGATCTTATAGTTAACATTATTATTGTTACGGAATATAATTGACCCAGCGGACTTTGTCAGCAAGCCGGCAATCACATTGATTGTGCTGCTGTCAGTGACCGTAAGTACTTGATCGGCGGCACTCATATCCAACACACCTGAAGTTAATAAGAGTTCCTTACTAACTGTGCGGGCTCCTGGGAGAGAGATAATATTGCCACCTGTTGTATTCGTTATTCCAAGTTTTGTTACATTAACAGTCGTCGGCCAGAGATTTGCCGGGAATACAGCGCCGTCTGCATAATTCTTTCCTATTAAGGAAATTGAACCTGCATATGCTGGAGCCGCACTAATTGCACCGCTTGTATAGTTGACAGTGGAAAGGTCGGCAATCGCCAGCTTACCATTTGTCGTGAACGTCTGTGCAGCGCAATCCAAATCAAAAGCCTTTGTTACTGTAACAGTTCCTTGTGCTAAAGTTAATGAAACATTATTTGCTGCACTAGCTGTGATTTTTAAGTTTGGTATTGAGAAACCGTCTGTACCCTGTGCTATTGTCATAGCAGCAGCGCCATCCAGAATCATATAACCAGTACCTGCTGAATAAGCAGCCGTACCTGCTGTCCTTGTGAAAGCTGTTTGGAAAGTTAAATTCATATTTCCAAAATTAAGGATACCAGCTGTATGGTTAAATGCAGTGGTGACTGTTAATCCTGTTCCAGCAGGAGTACCAGAGACCAAATTGACATCATTGCTAATTGTCAAATTAGATATTGAAGGAGCACCTGTAAAAGTGAATACCAATGGAGGTGTGGCTGCATTCAGCGTCAACACGCTGGCACCTGTAACTGTACCATTTGCTGTGATTGTCGCTGCAGAACCTGTAAGTGTCAAATTTTGACCTAATACAAGCTCGCCATCGGTAATCGTTAACGAACCTGAAATTGTTAATGGTCCGCCTGCTAACACTAAATCATCTTCTGCTGCAGTAGCATCTGCATTGTTCAATTCGACATTGATACCGATTAATGAACCTTCAACTGTAGCAGCCGAAGTTAACGTAAAGGATGTATTTGTAGTTGCATCCTTTTGGTAGAACTTCAACAAACCGGTACCAGTAAATGTTGCAGGCACGGTTGAAGCACCTAATGTAATTGCTGCACCGCGCTGTTCAAGTGTAAATGTTCCAACATTTATTGTTCCGGCTGCGTGTGTTAAAGCACCGGCAACTACTAAATTACCGCCTAAGTTAAGTGTATTGCCTGTACCAGCTGTCGTAACAGCACCGACCATACTTCCGTCTGTAATACCTGTTAAGGTAATGGTTGCGCTATTCGTGCCGGTAATATAAGGTAAGACTTCCTTGAGCTGTTCCTGTAGCTGGGTTAAAATCAGCTGCACCGGCATAAATACCATCGCACCGAGCAATTGATCTATTATTGCTTTTGCACCAATGACATTGCCAACGGAACCAGCCGCAATTTCTATCGGAGGCAGATAACCTGCGCCGGCTATTGTTGTACCAGTAGCAGCGGCAAGTGATAATTTACCAGTACCAACGTTTATGATGTCACCGTTCAATACAATGCTCGCGCCTTTCATTGTTAATGTAAATGTATTACCAATGTTTAAGGCTTGGAGTGTATTGACAGTTAAAATACCATTCACGGTTGCATCTGCACTAAGCTTTACAATGCCTTTTCCTGCAGCCGCGCCATTTGTCGTCGCAACTGTAAGGTTTTGTAATCTTGTAGCAACCGTAGGCATTTCTTTACCCGTTAATTTATCTGTGCCAATATATGTAATATTGACATTTGAATCATAAGTCGGGAAGTTTAAGAATGAACCGTCGTTTAATACGACTGTCGGCAACACTGTTGAGTTGTTTATTGTAATATCACCACCAGCATCACTAACAACACCGGAAGTGAGATAAACTGTACCAGCTATAGTTACATCAGAAGAAGTAGCCATACCTGCAGTATTTTTAAATTCGATATTGCCGATTATTCCAGCGCCGCCGAATGTCTGAGGAGCAGTACCTGCTAATGTAACGCGTCCAATTGTCGGAGTTGTATATCCGGCAGCATTGGTAAAGGCACCGACCACTGAGATATTTGCATTATCTGCAATAACAATTGCACCGGATGTAAATGAGAGGTTTCCAGCAACCGTCATGGATCCGCCTGTAAATCTTACAGCTTCGGCAAGACCTGTTGTGTTATTTACTTGTAAATCTCCGGCTATAGTCGGATTAAATGTTCCAATCGTGACTGTTACCAAAGATGTAGGTGAAGGATTGCCGATAATAATAGCTGTTGTTGACGGACTAAAAGTAGTATTAGAAGAAGCGCCGCCAATAGTTATCGATGTACTGTTTGTAGTAACAGTAGCTCTACCGGTCGTTGTAAACTTACCGCCTGTAAATGAAGCAGGCCCGGTAATAACAATCGTATTAGCGCCAGCTCCTAATAATGCAGCTTCGCCGCCTGAAATATTTACTGCGCCATTAATTGCTAACGTAGCATTATTTGTAGCGGGGATAGAAACCAATCCCTTAGATACGACCAATCCACCGATCGTAATTGCACCTGTTCCTGCATTCGGGAATCTCAATAGTGCCATCTCCCGTATTTTCAACTCTGCCTGTAATACCAGCAACGTCATCACCGGTAAGATCTATTGAGATATTGCTCTTACCGCTATTCAATATATAACCGGCAATTGAATTCGTTACTGTCGCAGCGCCAGCAGGGACAATAATATCCGCACCTGTTGCTGTTCTGGCGTTTGTAATATTTCCAGTAAGACTAATTGCATGGTCTCCAAATGTGATATCTCCGCCAGCGCCTAATGCACCTTGAGAGATACTTGTCCCATACAAAGTACCTGTTGCAGTGGCCCCAAAGTCAATTTGACCATTGGTCGGCTCATCCGAAACTGATGTACGTAGAGATTAAACCAGTCCTGCTGCCAGTCGTACCAATTGTGCCGCTCGTCCTTGCAGTCCATAATATCGAGCCGTTAAATTGATTTGTGCCAAGTGCTAGTTTTGCGTTTGTAGAACTATTCGCAATACCATTTGCTGCAACAACATTACCTGTTGTAGATTGGAAGTAAATTACTCCATTCGATTGAATATCTGCACCGGCAATACCTGTGGCTGTCATTTTACTATCATTGACAACACTGCCAAGTGTTACCAACTGAGTTGTTGCACCAAAGTAAATAAGACCATTCAAGGTATAAACATCACCGGCTTTTGCTGTACCGGTTATACCGCCATCTAACTTAACAATACCTGTAACAGTCGTGATTGATGCAGGAAACCAAATAACACCAGCGTGATCTGACGCCTGCGTCTTTTCCAAGAACTGTTCCCGCGCTGTTAGTTACATTACCATTAACAACTACTGTCGCTCCTGATGCAAATACAATTTGTCCATTATTGGTCGCATTTAGACCTGTTGTATTTAACAGCAAGTTACCGTTAACTGTTGTTGCAGTCGCATTGGACATTGTAAGAACGCCAGTACCGCTATTAACAACATTACCGTTAATCGTTGTCGGATCACCAATCAAGTCAACATTACCAGTACCGCTTAATACAACTTCATCACCGGCGAAAGAAGCAGCACCGACGGTGATTAATGCAGCGGATGAAGTAACACTTGCTTTTCCACTAACAGTCAAAGGCCCTGTTAATGATGTGGGCTGAGCAATAGCGAGAGCTCTTGCATCGGCAGTTGAAGTTGATACAGTTACGGTTGGTATTGCAACAGCACCATTAAGTGTAACATCGCCTCCGCCTAAACTAAATGCTAATGTACCGTTCGTTACATTACCGCCGCCAAAAGCGTGAGTTGCAGCACCTGTATTTGTAATCGTCAATACATTACCGCCTAAATTTAAAGTTCCCGCACCGTTGTCGTGATGACACCTGTCATTGAAGCGCTTGTGGTCTTCAATGTGAGATTTGTGCCGGCAGCGGTTGTTGTTAAATTACGGAATGTACCGGTTGCAGGGAATTCATTACCTGCTGTGATTGCAGCACCACCGGCATAAACGAAATCAACTGTTCCGGAATACTTCAATTGACTGCCAACAGTTGCTGCGGCAATAGAACGAGTGATCGTGCCGCTTACTGTTAATAGATCAGCTGAATTTGTCAGAATACCGGCTGTCAATGTCAATCCACCTGACAGAGTGAATGCACCTGAATCAAAAATTACTACTTTATCAGCAGCAGGCACGGCAGCATTGTTTATCTCAACTAGAGAAGAGATATCAGTTGCTCCACCTGTCGATCGAATGATCAGCTTTTTATTTATAACTATCGTTGCAGGTTCACCGGTTGCAACACCATATGCCACACCTGTATTAGCTAAATAAATTGTATCATTTGCATTCGATGCTGCGATCGCACCGGGGGAAGGTATAGTTCCGCCCAATGTTTTCTTCGGACCTGTGACGAAATCGTCTGGGTTAGGTATCGTAGGAGACGAGCCGTCGCGTCCATCGTTACCGATTGCACTATTATTGACGTACCACGCCCTTTGTGCAAACGTTGCCGGACTCGTGAGAACTATAAGTCCCACTAAAAGAACCAGCGATATAAGAAGTTTTTTTGCGTTCATATAATACTCCAATATGAGTTAGAGATGAGTTAGAGTTGAATTAAAGATTGAAATACCATTTGAAAAGAAAGTAGAACGTTTTTCAAATGTATTTCCCGTTAAAGGGTGAATAAAAATTAAGGTGGCAAATTTCCTAGCATATAATTTTCCCTTTCGATTATTTGTATTAAAATTTGACATTTATTTTCTTATGATTTTGGTAATAAGTAATGTTTCTCTTTAAGTAATTTCTCTATAACACTCGAATAATACAATAATTACTGCAACCCCTTTCAGTTTTGACTAACAGAGGATAGGAATTATCCGCTGAAATGTCAATAGTTTTTTTAATTTTTTTAAAAAACGTCATTTTCGGATATTTATTGAATTATCCCTATTTTATTTAGTTGTTTTCCTGATATGCCTGCTGTTGTTAATCGGTTTTTATACTGCCCAAATTTCGCTTTTCTTTGCATAAAAAGCAATATTTCCCTGTTAGAATTTCCATTTCTACAAATACTGATTATTAATGGATTTAAAACGAACATATTACGGTTTTTTCGCCTTCTGATTTCAATTATTAAAAAATTTTTATTGTTTTCAGTTCTAACTATCCCGATGCAAATCACTCAGTAGAACTTCATTTTCCTTTGTTTTTTTCGCTGTGAATATATTCAACCATTTTATAAAAGCCAAGTTCTTTTTCATGTATGCAAGATATTCATACACTATATAATGTGTACCTTTTGTTTCAATAGCAGCATAGGAGCTTTCCTATTTTTATGTGCTGTTTTTTCTGTCATAACATCGCCTTTCATCATTTGAGAAACAATGATGTGCATCACTAAAATTCTTCGCATTCCAAAGAAGTCAGCTATATCCGTTTTACTGTCTTAATCAACGTTTTTTGATTTGATCAATATCACTATGTTTCTTCAAAGCCCCCGAATTCTTCCGCCGTTCATTTCAATAATCGCCGGCATTATGTTTTCTTCTTTTACAATAATTTTCTTAGCAGTAATTGTAAATCGATCCTTTAAATAAAATACTGCCTGTCATCGGACACCAACGCACTTTAAATTCAGTGAAAATAAAAGGGATAACTCTCATCATCCAAAAGCTATTTTTTAAAAAGGAAATTAGATCCGTTTTCAGTATCTGATTGCAGATAATGAAACCTTATTATAGACGCAAAGGATATGGATAAGACACTCTTTTACTTATACGGCGCATCAATATCGTCTCCAATTTAAGACCTTTCTATTACAAAAATCATGGGAATATGCCTCGTCAACACGGGAAATTACGATTTATTTTTTGATCATATTAGCGATTTATTTTGCGAAAAATGAATGGGCACTGTCTACTTTAAGAGACAAAAGAAAAATTGATTTGAATGCGGCAGTCACAATCTTCCGCCAGACAAATGGCGGACAGGACGGATTGCGCTTTTTAAATAAAAATGTGAACTCAAGTTCTCGGCCGACTCTATTTCATAGATATTTCAGGGGCATCTATATATAATTAACGATTCGCAATTATTAAGTGAATATTTTTTGCAGTGGAAATTCTCTGGAGTTCAGGTAATCTTGATAGCTCAGAATTACAAACGTGCAATCCCTACGGGATTGAAATGGCGAAGATTAGTTCTGTATAGACTCCATAGGAGTCGTATGATTGTAACTACAACCGAAATAGAAACATGGAACTCCGTCAGGAGTTCAACGATTGTAAAATTAGGTGAGCAGTTACAACGATTCTTATCAATTTGAAGAAATCAATTCCGGTATAACACAAGTAGTAAAGGAGAGCGCGTAAATTCTTAGATTTGGATTGGATGTCGTTAATTTTAATAAATGACTGCCGAATTTTTTATTATAAATAATCTGATACATGCGCGGATTACCAACGAACAAGGATGTAGCTCCTCCCGGCAATTGTTTGATATCTTTTCCTCTCGCATCATTATTAAGCGGTTGGCTGTTTTGTTGTATGGTCACTTCACATAGCAAACCGTTTTTCGAACCCATAACAGCATGCACTTCACGTGCCTGGTAAGGCAGTAAAATTGCACCGTCTTCTCCTATATTACCGTCAAACCGCAGACACTGACGTTCATTCATCCACTTGCCGGTAGCATAAAAACGCTCCGGAAGATAAATACCCGGATCCGTGTATTCTATGGTCGACTCCGGATTATACCCTTCAGTATTACCTAATGCACCGCGAAGGTAGCCGAAGAAAAGTTCACTCGTAGGGCGATAACAGACAGCACCTGCTTGATCTTCATCGCACAAAGGAAACATCAAGGCAGGAAGTTCTCTATGATAACCGGCTTCAATCAGCAGCTGTTGAATTGCGCGTTCAAATTCCGTATAGCCGCCTTCGCCGTGCTGCATATAGCGAATGAATCCGTCACGGTCGATAAGACAGCGCGTCGGCCATGAATGTATCTCAAATGCATTCCAAATGACAGCCTCATTATCAAGAATTACCGGATATGTGATATTAAAATGATCGATTGCTTTCTGCACATATTCCGAAGATCCGGCAAATTCGAATACGGGAGTATGAACTCCTATAATTTTTAACCCTAGTTCTTTGTATTTACGCTGCCACTCCTGGATGTACGGAAAAGTCCTGATGCAGTTGATGCAGGTATAGTCCCAAAAATCTATTATTACAACCTCGCCGATATAAT
The DNA here is from genome assembly GCA_963770945.1 of uncultured Bacteroidota bacterium. Taxonomy (GTDB): domain Bacteria; phylum Bacteroidota; class Ignavibacteria; order UBA10030; family UBA10030; genus Fen-1298. The sequence goes on from CAVYRP010000011.1 coordinate 9,476, forward strand.
CGCTGAGTGAAATCGGTCCAGAATTCAGCCAGAAATTTCCGTAGAGCTGCGGTGCGTGAATACGTTTAGGTTCAAGTTCCATTCGTTCTTTATGTACTGCCTATAAAAGTGAAAGTTAACTATCAGGAATCTATTCTTCTTTCCCGCCGCGAATGACAAATAAAAAAGCATCTTTAACAAAATCTGCAGCGTTCGAGGCAAATGAAGCCGGAATATTTCGTCTTAATTCATCGAAAGTCGCAACATTTCCGCCTGCAGAGACCGTCATATTTGAATTCACGAGAATAGATCTCGTTGCACCCGCGCACTTCAACACTACGCTCGCTTTTACCACAGGAAAGGTCGCATCAATTACCGGATCGACATGTACATCCACGCCTAGAATTTTCATTGCATCCGGGGATTCACATTGAACATCAATATTATTTGCTTTTAAAAAAAGTATACAGTCATGGATAACTTTGCGCGTAATGACAGCAAGTTCATTTGCCGCTAGTGTTAGTCTTTCCCGCTCAACCGCAAACTTCGCCCAATCTTTAATCGCGCTAGTGAGAATAAGTTTCATTGATTCAGTGAGTCCCATAATGTCCTTCCTTTGATTGTTATTCAATCGCTGGTGTTCTATCCATAAGAGTCATTATTTCATCGACTTAAATATTGAACGTAATTCGCTTATTAACAGGTCGCATAATTTCTGCGGTACGATATACGGCGGAAGCAGCCGCAGCACCGTCTTATTTGTGCAATTAATCAGCAGACCTCGATTCAACAGTTCATCAACGATAGGCTGTCCTTCCCTGTCAATTTCAATACCCAGCATACAGCCTTCTCCGCGCACTTCTCTGATAATGGCAGGGAATTCTTTTTGCAATTCAAGCGACTTCGATTTGATATATGCACCGATCACACCTGCCTGTTTCATTAAATCTTTTTGAATGACTTCTTCCATTACTGCACATCCGGCGGCACAGGCTACGGGGTTGCCTCCAAAGGTAGTTCCATGTTCGCCGTAGCTGAATACTTCGGCAACTCTTTCATTTCCCAAAATCGCACCAAGCGGCAATCCGCCTCCAACCGCTTTTGCGATTACAGCGATATCCGGATGAAGACCGATATGTTCAAATCCGAAGAACCGTCCTGTGCGTCCCATGCCCGATTGAATTTCATCCGCAACAATAAGAAAACCATGTTTTTTCTGAAGCAAGGTCAACTCATCTGCAAATTCCTTTGTCACAATATTAATTCCGCCTTCGCCTTGAATACATTCCAGGACGACACAAAGCGTGCGGTCATCGATCTTTTTACGAAGATCATCTATATCGTTAAATTCAATAGAGTTAGTATTAGGCAGAAACGGATCATAACCCTCGCGATATTTTGATCTATCCGTCATCGAGAGCGCACCCATCGTTCTGCCATGAAACGAATTCGTTAAATTGAATAATTGATTTTTTCCGGATTTCTGTCCCCACTTGCGCGCAAGTTTAATGGCTCCTTCAACCGCTTCTGTACCGCTGTTAGAAAAGAAGATTCGCTTGAATCCGCTTGCTTGAATAATTCTCTCTGCCAACTCTATTTGTGCATCCTGTAGAAAGTAATTGGAAAGATGAATATAGCGATGAATTTGTTTCTCGATAGCCGAATTGATATTTGGATTATTATATCCGAGTGCATTAACCGCTAAACCTCCGAAAAAATCGACGTACTTTTTGCCATTTTTCGCAAAGAGAAACACTCCTTCGCCATGATCTATTTCAATCGGAAGCCGATGAAATGTATGAAAAAAGAGCTTCGCTTCTTTTTCTATAATTGTATCAGTCATTCAAATCCTCGTTAACTAATCGGTTAAATAAAGTATACAGAAATCGAACCTTGAACTCAAGTTCTTCAAGTGTTCCGTTGTTGTAAATCACATAATCCGCTTTTTCGAGCTTCTTTTTAGCATCGAACTGTGCATTAATCCGGGCATAAATATTCTCCTCAGGTATTGCATCCCGCTTTCGAACTCGCGCGACTCGTGTTGCCTCATCGGCCTCCACCACAACAACTGCATCGAGTTTCTTATCTATCCCGGCTTCATATATGAGTGCTGCTTCGATAATAAAAATCCGCTGCCCCTGCTGTATCAATTCTTTAAGCCGGCGTTCTCTTTCTCTCTCGACTTGAGGATGTATAACAGCTTCAACTTTACGCCGAAGCCCTTCATCTGAAAATATTTTTGATGCGATGAACTGTCTATTAAGTCTGCCGTCGGATAAATATGTATCAGCGCCTAAAAAAGCAATAAGTTTTTTCTGAATTCCCGGATTGGATTGACTCAAATCTTTGGCGATCTTGTCCGAATGAAGCACCGGTACGCCGAGACGGGAAAAAAAGTCACAGACAGCAGGTTTTGCCGCTGCCGATGCCGCCGGTCACACCTATTTTCAGGATACGATTATGATGCAAAGGCATAATGCTAAGACAGAATATCTATTTGTTAATTTTCTTCAGCTACTTTGCTATTACTGTCGATCGGAATTCCCGAACCACAACTACTTTAATCTGTCCCGGATATTCCATTTCCTGTTCGATTTTACCGGCAATATCATGTGCAAGCTGGTCCGCGGCAGCGTCGTCAAGTTTTTCATGACTGACGATCACACGGACTTCACGCCCCGCTTGAATGGCATACGTACTCAGCACGCCGCTGAATGATTTCGCAATGTTCTCCAATTTTTCCAGACGTTTGATGTACTCCTCCACCGATTCACGCCGCGCACCGGGACGCGCACCGCTGATGGAATCTGCAGCCTGAACAAGTGCCGAGATGGGATGCTCCATCGGAATATCTTCGTGGTGCGAACCGACCGCATTACAAACAATAGCATGTTCATTAAATTTTTTGCAGAATTCATATCCTAGAAGAGCATGCGGACCTTCGACGCTTTTATCAATTGTTTTACCGATATCATGCAACAGACCTGCCCGTTTTGCCAATATCGGATCCAGCCGAAGCTCTGCTGCCATAATTCCGGAGAGATAAGCAACTTCTATGCTGTGCTCTAAAAGATTCTGACCATAGCTGGAGCGATATTTCATCCTTCCGATATGCTTTACAATTTCAGGATGTGCACCGTGCAAACCGATCTCGAGCAGCGTATTTTCGCCTGTGTGAATTACTTCTTCTTCCAATTCCTTCTTTACTTTCTCAACAACTTCTTCGATACGCGCAGGATGGATGCGTCCGTCGGCAATCAATCGTTCCAATGCTGTTCGAGCTACTTCGCGCCTGAACGGATCGAAGCCCGATAAAATAACTGCTTCCGGTGTATCGTCGACAATTACATCGATACCCGTGGCAGCTTCAAATGCTCTAATATTCCGGCCTTCGCGTCCGATGATGCGGCCCTTCATTTCATCACTGCCGACATTCAACACACTGACCGTTGTCTCCAGGGTAAAATCTACAGCTGAACGTTGTATCGCCTGAATAATAGCTTTCTGAGCTTCTTTCTTTCCTTCAATTTTTGCGGAATCGCGAATATCTTTCAGCTTCTGTGTCGCTTCGGATTTCACCGTTTCAATAAGATTTTGGTACAGGTATTTTTTCGCTTCATCGCTTGTAATGCCGGCAATTTTTTCAAGCCGTAAATTTTCTTCTTCTACCAATCTTTCGGCTTCTTTTTCACGTTCGATGAGGCGTTGCTGGCGGTCTGCGATTTCCCTTCCGGTTGTCTGGAGTGTCGATTCTTTTTTTGTCAGCAGATCAAGTTTCTTCTCCAGGTTTTCTTCACGATTACTCAATTGTTTTTCATACGCCTGCTGTTTCGATCGCTTGGACTGGGCATCAGATTCAAACTCTTTTTTCTTCTTATACCATTCGTCCTTCACTTCGAGCAGCTTTTCACGTTTCGTGGTTAGCGATTCTTTTTCGGCTTCTTCAATAATTTTTTTTGCACGTTCTTGAGCGTCCATAATTTTATTCTGACCGCTTCGTGCATTCAGAGTCCAGCCTATGAAAAATGTAATGCCGCCGATTAACGCTCCGATAATAAATAAGAATATAAGGTTCCATGTCTTTCCTCAGTTCAAACTAATTTTATAAAAATAAAAAACCGCACGCATCTGCCACAATCAAGTGTATTGAAAGAACTTTTTTTCATACACAGTGGGTGCTTGCCTAAGCATTTCACGCTTCCACGGTCCGCTCGTTCCTGCTTCTGCAGGAGGTCATCGCAGGCTCTTTCCGCCCCGATAAATTGCGGCGAAAAAAGTGGCATGTGCTCCACACTTATGAGTCAAGCTCCCATATTAACAGACTTGTTAAGTTCTTTAATATGGTATTGATTACGGCTGATGGTGCGGTTTATTAAAACTCCGCATCCGTATGTAAAAAGAACAAGAAGACGTTGTTACTGAATTCGTTGGTCCGTCGGTTCGGCAATGAGACAATTATCAAGATAGTTGGAAAGTTTTTCTACTTCTGCTTCCAGATGAGTTACCTCCTGAACATGCTTCTCACGTTCCTGCAGGAGATCCTCGGTAATATTTAATGCCGAAAGAACAGCAACTGTTAACGGCGGCTGTTCCGGGATTTTATCGTGAATCTTCATCAACATTCCATCTACGTAGGATGCCACGCGTTTTGTGAGATCTTCATTTTCTCCCCGAAGCGGGTACTCATTTCCAAATATTTTAACTTTTATACTTTTACCGTTCATCGCTTGGACCAATTGAATTGTTTTTGTCGAATTCTCCACAACGTTCCGTCATTGTTCTTGTATATCATACACGTGAATTGATTTTAATAATCAATTCCTTCAGCCGTGATTTTAAGTGACTTCTGACTCCTCCTTTGAAAATAAACTACTGCCATTAGATTGTGCTTGTTCAAGCTGCGTTCGAATTTCGTTCAATTCACGTTCTCACGACGTTGAAGTTCTTCCATCGAACTTCGCTCTTTTAATTCTAAACTCAGAAATTCGGCTCTGAAGTTCCTTGTTTTCCACTTTCAATCGGAGAAGCACATCGGACACTCGCCGGGCTTTATCCCATAGTGTCTGGAGGGCATCCTCAAGATGTTTTAGGTCTCTTCTTATCCGCCATCTCAGTATCTATAAGCTGTTCAGGCAAACTTCAACTCCCGATAATTATTGAGTTCCCGGCTGCATAAATCTCCTCAATGCATTTTCCGATAACAGATCTTCCAATAAAAACATTTGCTGCTGAAAATAAACAGTGCATCGCTTACTTTCTTTATACATTCTAACCGCGTAACACACCGTTACATTGCCGTTGAACGGCTTCGATTATCTTTCGCAAGCGCATGATCAATTTCCTCTTCCGTTAATGTGTGGTCCGGTGATTGGAATTCAAGATCATATGCCATACTCTTCTTATCTTTTCCTGTCTGCTCTCCGTATAAGTATCAAAAAGAACAACTTTCGTGCATAACGGCTGCCCGGCCTGACTAATAACATCTTCCACATTTTTTTGCGGAAGCGTTACATCAACTGTGAACGCTAAGTCGCGCGATACACTCGGAAACTTCGGCAGCGGTGAGAACTTTCTATCTCTTGCCCAGCCGTCACGGAGTGCTCGAATATTCATTTCACAAACAAATACAGCTTCATCAATATCAAGCTTATCCGCAATCTGCTTCCGGATTTTTCCAAAGAACCCGGCGTAAGTACCATTAATCTCAATACCTATGCACGATTCACTTAATATCTCGTGGGTATCATAATAAATAAAACGGTAGTTGTCAAGACAGAACTTGGAAAGCAAGGGCTGAAACTTCACCTTTCATATCCAATACATCGACGGCTCGGGAGATATTTCCATAACCCACAGGCACTCGATTACCGCTAATCACCAATAAAAGCCGTTCTTCTTCTTGATATGATTCCAGTGAATTTGACGCTTTTCCTTCGATTAACATATGAATATTGCCCAGCTCAAACAAGCGCAGGTCTTTTATACCATGGTTTTGATTGTGCTTTACAACACCCAGTGCACTCGTTACCAGACTTGTCCGTAGAGCTGCCATTTCTGCACTTACAGGATTAAGCGCTTTAACCGAAGGTTGTTCCTGCAAGAGACATAGTCGCTTCATCCTGCAAACCGATTGCTAGAATTTCATTAAATCCGGAACCGATAAGAAATTCCCGAATTTCATCCTGAAGCGCATCAGTCTGTACATTCGAAGAAAAATCTATGGCTGCATGAGTTTTTGTTTCAATATTATTGTAACCGTATACACGTGCCACTTCTTCTATAATATCAATCTCTTCAATTATATCATTACGAAAACTGGGGACTGTCACCAGAAGCTCATCTTTGGAAGATGCCTTTACAACGAGACCAATTTTTCTTAAAAGAGAAATGATTTCCGCCTTTGATAACGAGACACCAATCACCGAATTGATTCTTGATACACGGGCTTTCACGATAGCAGGTTTTCGTTTTTTCGGATATGCATCAAGCACACCTTTCAACAATTCACCACCGGCTAATTCCTGAATCATTTGTGCGGCACGATTAGCAGCTTCTACCGTGATATCTATATCGGCGCCGCGTTCGAATCTGTACGATGCTTCTGTGGAAAGGCCAAGGTACTTCGAAGTCCGTCGAATATTTTGCGGATTGAAATATGCACTCTCTATGAGAATGTTTGTCGTTGTATCGCTGATCTCTGTATTCGCACCGCCCATCACACCGGCTATTGCTATAGGCCGATCGGCATCGCATATCATAAGTGTATCCGATGTGAGTGTCCGTTCCTTTCCGTCGAGTGTTACAAATTTCTCTCCTTCAAGCGCAGATTTAACTACGATCTTATGCCCGGAAAGTTTATCATAGTCAAATGCATGCAGCGGATGACCTGTTTCCATTAAAACAAAATTCGTCACATCGACAACATTGTTGATCGGACGAACGCCTACCGAACTCAGAATTTCCTGCAGCCATTTCGGCGACGGACCTATTTTAATATTTCTAATGACACGCGCTGAATAACGCGGGCATTTTTCTTTATCAAGAATTTCTATCTTTGCAAATTTTGATGCCGGCGTCTTGCTCTCTTTGATTACAACTTTCGGAAGTTTTATTTTCTTATTTACAAGTACACCGATCTCGCGCGCCACACCGATATGGCTCAAACAATCCGATCGATTCGGTGTGATTCCAATTTCATAGATCGTATCCGTTTGATCCAAGATATTTTGCAAGCGGTGTTCCAACTTTTGCCGTTTTATCGAGTACAAGAATTCCACTCAGCATCTTTTCCGATGCCAAGTTCCACTTCAGAGCAGATCATACCGTTCGATTCCACACCGCGAATCTTGGCATGCTCGATTATAAACGGTTTCCCGTCCTGACTATGCTGGTTGTGCGGAATAACGGCGCCAAGAAGTGCGACTGCAACTTTTTGTCCGGCTGCAACATTCGGTGCACCGCACACAATCCTGTTCAACTGTTTTGCCGACTCCGACTTTACACACCGAAAGACCGGTCTGCATTCGGATGTTTTGCACGTTCCAGCACTTCACCGACGACAAATTTGTCGTACTTCTTTGCCAGGTCTTCGAATGCTTTCCACTTCCAGCCCGAGCATTGAAAGCTTTTCGGTGAATTGCTCCGGAGTGAATTTGAAATCGATATATTGCTTCAGCCAATTTTGCGAGACTTTCATGTTATAAACCTGTCTTCAAAATCCATTCATCAGAATTGTTTTAAGAATCGTACATCATTTTCATAGAGAATACGAATATCATCTATACCGTAACGCAGCAAAGCGGTCCGTTCGATGCCCATGCCGAATGCATAACCCGTGTATTTCTCCGGATCATATCCGACTGCTTTAAAAACATGCGGATGCACCATGCCGGAACCGAGGACTTCAAGCCAGCCTGAGTGTTTGCAAATACGGCATCCTTTTCCGCCGCACAGGTAGCAGGTAATATCCATTTCTGCACTCGGTTCTGTAAACGGGAAGAAACTCGGACGAAACCGGTACTTAATCGAACTTCCATAAAATTGTTTCGCAAATGCAACCAGCGTTCCTTTCAGCTCGCTGAATGTCACACCTTCGATCCACATATAATCCTTCGATCTGATGAAAGGCGACAAGACTGCGCGCACTGATTGCTTCATTGCGGTATGCCCAGCCGGGCATGATAGCACGAACCGGCGGTTTCTGTTTTTCCATCACACGAATCTGTACCGGAGAAGTGTGAGTGCGCAGTAGAATTTTATCTGCAATAAAAATTGTATCCTGCATATCACGTGCCGGATGATCAGGAGCAAAATTGAGCGCTCCAAAATTATAATAGTCACTTTCAATTTCAGGCCCGTTCTCGACCGAAAAGCCCATGCTAATAAAGATGCGCTTGATTTCTTCCATCACTTGAATAACCGGATGTTTTGTCCCGACATTTTTCAGTCGTCCGGGAAGCGTCAGATCAAAAGGAATTTCTTTCGGTTTCTGAGCTTGGTCCAAAATAACTTTTTTCTCGTCAAATTGAGTTTGGGCGTATTGCCGAAGCTCATTCAAGGCTTTTCCCAGGGCCGGCCTGTCTGCAGGAGCTGCAGTTTTCATCCCCTCAAACAAGCTCCCCGATTTTTCCGCTGCGAGCAAGATATTTTATTCGCAGCTGTTCAAGCTGCTGTGGATTTTCCACCTTCTGCAATTCGCCGGTAAATTCTTGTTTTGTTTGTTGAATATTTTCGATCATGTTTGAAAATCTCTATTTAAACATTGACGTTAAAGCCGATATCAATTTCATCGGCACACTTGCCGCCGCGAATTCCCCAATTGACAAGCTCAGGTTCATCTATTGTAATCAATACATCGTTCGGTTGTATTCCCGGCGATACGTTTAGATTCTCAATTATCTTTTGATAAAGCATTCGTTTTGCTTCCCTCGAACGGCCTTTATATGCAGTAATACCGATAATAACAAATGATCTCGATTTACCGGCGCTTCGTTCAAAATGAGCATCGTCGAATTCATATATCAATTGATTGCGGTCGGAATCGGGGATCTTGAATGAATCTACCAGCGCTTTATGCACACCGTCAAGGATCTTCAGTTTATACGTTGTATCAAAACCCTTATAGATTTCCATTCTGACTATCGGCATTATTTTCTACCTGTCAAAAAAAATGAGAGACATGATATAAAAAATCTTCTTACCTTTTTTTAGATCCCGCAGTAAATCGCTTCAGCAATCCGTGCAGGATAAAAGAGATAAGAAGATTATAATTACGCTGTTGCAAATTTTACGACTTCGGCAAATGCTGCTTGATGATTTGCAGCAAGATCTGCCAGCACTTTCCGGTTGATCCCAACTTGTTTCTTTTCAAGGGATGAAATTAATTTCGAATAGGTCGTACCATGAATACGTGCTGCAGCATTAATGCGGGCAATCCAGAGAGCACGGAATTCCCGTTTCTTCGTACGGCGATGCCGATAGGCATGTGTTCCGGCTTTATCAACATGATGCTTGGCAACGGTCAGAACTTTACTTCGACCGCCCCAATACCCTTTCGCTGAAGCTAAGAGTTTTTTACGCCGTCTATGCGACGCAACTTTATTTTGTGAACGTGGCATTGCTTTTGTACCTTCCTTTCAAATCTTATGCTAATAAAAATCTGCGTATTTTATACGCTTCGGTTTCAGCGACAACACCGGATTTGCGTAAATGACGTTTGCGCTTTGTGGACTTGCTGGTCAGGATGTGGCTGCGAAATGCTTTTCGACGTTTAATTTTTCCAGTCGCAGTGACCTTAAATGTCTTGGCAGCACCGCGGCTGCTTTTCATTTTCGGCATAGGTTCTTATTCCTCTGTTGTTTGTTTAGTTACTTCTAAACTTTTCTTCTTTCCTTTTTCCGGCACAAAGTACGATACCATCTGCCGTCCTTCCATCTTCGGTTCTTGTTCCATCTTTGCAATATCGGACATTGCTTCTGTAAAACGATCGAGCAATTCTCTTCCCTGATCCTGATAGGTAATCTCGCGTCCTTTAAAGACCACGGTCGCTTTTACTTTATTTCCTTCAAGAATAAACTCACGAGCATGCCGGGTTTTAAAATCGAAATCATGTGTATCCGTATTCGGGTGAAATCGAACTTCCTTGACAAGCGTTACGTGCTGATGTTTTTTTTGAATCTTTTCCCGCTTTGCCTGCTCGTACCGGTATTTTCCAAAATCCATTATCTTACAAACCGGCGGAGTTGCATTCGGCACAATTTCAATCAAGTCCGATGTTCTTGCTTGCGCCTCCCGCAATGCATCGCTTATCGACATGATACCAAGCTGTTCTCCGTCATCTGTTATTAAACGCACCTGAGGTGCTTTGATTTCAGAATTTACACGTGCTCGATCTTGTTTAATAATTTCTTCTCCTAAACCGTGAGTGCTCTTGTTTTGATGATATCAAGAATACGGGTCTGGAATTCTTCCCGTTTCACTGTTCCTTGATCGCCCTTCTTGTGCTGCCGGACGGAAACCAAACCGCCGATTTTTTCCTTCTCGCCGACAACAAGCATAAAAGAGACTTTCTTTGTTTCCCAATCGCGAATTTTATATCCCACTTTTTCATTACGGTCGTCTAATTCAACTCGCACACCGGAATCTTTTAACGCCGTCGTACACTTCCCGTGCATACTCCATGAAGACATCGCTGATAGGCAGACACTGCAACCTGTGTCGGTGCAAGCCACAATGGAAATTCGCCGGCAAAATGCTCGATGAGAATACCGACGAATCGTTCCAACGATCCAAACGGCGCGCGATGAATAATCACCGGACGATGCTTTTGTCCATCCTGACCGATATATTCCAATTGAAATCGTTCCGGCATGACATAATCAACCTGAACCGTGCCAAGCTGCCAGGTACGATTTAATGCATCCTTCACCATAAAATCGATCTTCGGTCCGTAGAAGGATGCTTCACCTAGTGCTATAAAGTAATCAAGTTTTATCTCATCCGCCACTTCTCGGATTTCTCGCTGCGCCTGCTCCCAGAATGCAGCTTCTCCGCCATACTTTTCAGTGTTCTTATCATCACGATACGACAAGCGGATCTTCACATCCATTCCAAAGGTCTTAAACACCAGTTGTGTCAGCTCGATAGTAGCTTTTATTTCCGCTTTTAACTGATCATGTGCACAATATATATGCGCATCGTCCTGAGTAAAACCGCGAACGCGTGTCAATCCGTTCATTTCACCGGATTGCTCATAACGATAGACAGTCCCAAACTCTGCTAATCGAACGGGCAAGTCGCGATAAGAACGCGGCTTAACCGAATAAATTTGATGGTGATGCGGACAGTTCATCGGTTTCAGCAGGAACGCTTCGCCATTTTCCAATTGTATCGGTGGAAATTGCGAGTCTTTATAATACGGATAATGTCCCGATGTTTTATACAATTCCAGATTTGCGATGTGCGGAGTTACAACACCTTGATATCCGCGTTTTCGCTGTTCGTCGCGTAAAAATTCGATGAGCGATTCGCGAATGATGGTTCCTTTCGGAAGCCACAACGGCAAACCGCTGCCAACTTTCGGTGTTAAAAGAAAAAGCTCTAACTCCGCACCCAGTTTGCGATGATCGCGGCGTTTTGCTTCTTCCAATCTGAAGAGATACTCGTCAAGTTCTTTTTTTGTCGGGAATGTGACGCCGTAGATGCGCTGCATCATTTTATTTTTTTCATTCCCGCGCCAGTATGCACCGGCAACACTGAGAAGCTTGATCGCTTTGATTTTTCCGGTTGAAGGCAAATGCGGTCCGCGGCAGAGATCTGTGAAATTGCCATGATGATAGAAGCTGATGGCTCTGCCCCTTAAACTCATCTAACAATTCAAGTTTGTACTGATCGCCTTTCGTTTTAAAATACTCAACTGCATCTTCCCATTTTTTTTCTTCACGAACGTACGGAACATCGCGATTGGCAAGCTCGTTCATCTTCTCTTCAATCTTTTGGAGATCGTCTTTCGTGAGATTATGATCGCCAAGATCAAGGTCATAATAAAATCCGTTTTCAATAGAAGGACCGATACCGAATTTTGCACCGGGTACAAAGCCTCAACTGCTTCCGCCATTAAATGAGCAGAGCTGTGCCAATAGGCATCTTTACCGCCGTCGTCAGACCATTTGAGAATTTTGAAAGATGCATCCTGACTGTATCGGCCTGTTGAGATCCCACACTTCTCCGTTCACTTCAACGGCAAGCGCTTCTTTCGCCAGACCTTTGCTGATACCTTCGGCAATTTGCCGGCCGGTAATGTTTTGGTCGAATTCTTTCTGATTCCCGTCCGGGAATGTGATTTTTATTTTGCTCATGAAAGTAAAAAAAATCGGACTCACTGTCCGACTGAAAGTAAAAGTCTCAATTATGAAGGAGAAAGCCTATATCGCTTTTCCTCCTTGTACTTTTCTTTATAACTGTGGGCTCAATAGGACTCGAACCTATGACCTCTACCATGTCAAGGTAGCGCTCTAACCAAGCTGAGCTATGAGCCCCCTAACAATTTATCGATAGAAATAATAGCAAAAAAACTAAAGAGAAACAAGGATAGGTTTTGATAATTTTTGGCTTCTCATGAATATTTGAATATCAAATTAATAGAATCCAGGCAGTATATTATATAAAGAGAAACAATCTTCTCCTCGATCGATGTGAAGCAAGTGGTAATCTTCCTGTATATTGATTTTCAATCGAAAAAGGATTACACTCACTTTACGTAAGTAAGCAATTAAAGCGCAAAGACAGAATAAAAATCAGGGACCTGCCTGCCTGAGTTGTACGCTTTGAAAATCATAACATTAAGCTAATCGATACAATGCTTTGATTCTAAGTCAGTTTGATTTAAAAAGTTTTATTGTCATACTCGAATTTTAATCTAAATTACGGACAGAGGAGTAAAACTTTGAGAACTATAATTTTGTCTTTCGCATTGATTATCGTCGGGTGTACTAATAGCCGGATGGAAAAGGCACCAGTTATCATAGCTGCCTGTGACGCAACCGGAGAGGTCTATTTTCTTCCACTGAGTCCTTCGTCGAACCAGGACGAGGAAACTGTATTAGAACATATTATTCTAGATATACCAACTAGTCCGAGGAAGGAATCAGTAAGTGCATGGCAAGAAGGCGGCTCAATTCTTTTATTTGGCTCCGGTCCTGACAGCGTGGGTTGGACTCAATTTGGGCGTTTACACACACGCAATATGTTAATTCCAAATAAACCGGACTCTGTTTCAAATCTATGTTTTAAGCAGGACGGAGAACGATGGACATATATAGGCTGGCACGATAGTATGCTCTATGAGGTTGTGGAAGGTAAAGCTGTAGGCATCGCACAAATTGAGTTCTCACGCCCATATAAATCGGAAACCGGAGAGAATCTGACTTCGAATATGACAAAACGCATTGGTAAAGATGAAAAATGGTGTTTTAAAACTAATGACGGTAAAGTCTACCTGCAAGAACCTGACGGAAAGATCAATCAGATTGGATGGATAAGCTGGCGAGTGGTTACACCACTCAAGAGCGACAAGCTCGTGGTAGTTATGGCCAAAGGAATGGAAAAAAATGCTAAATGGCAGGGTAAGCATAATGGCAAGATATATATAGAGAAATAATAACTGCTCACCTAATTTTACAATTGTTGAACTCCTGACGGAGTTCCGTGTTTCTATTTTGGCTATAGTTACAAACATGCAACTCTTACGGAGTCATTGCAGAATTTATCTTCGCCATTTCAATACCGAAGGGACTGCACGTTTGTAATTCTGAATAATCAAGATTATCTGAACTCCAGAGGAGTTCTACTGCAAAATATATTCTCTGAGCAGCTACAAAAAAAATTAATAATTTTATTTTTTAATTAATAAACTACAGGAAAAAGACAGAGAAAATAATACAAACCTTAAAAAGACTAAATCAAGTTTATCAAAACTTATTAAAAGGACAAAAAATGAAAAACTGGATACTATGTGTACTATGTATAATGATAACATCGAATATTTTCGCACAAGAGCAGGAACGAAACAACATAATAGGTTTTGGAATTGGAATCAGTCCCGAATCTGAAAATTCTGTATGGATTGGAGACCCTGTAAATGTCTGGGCAACAAAAAAAACAAGCCCTGTATTTCAGTTCTTTTATGCCCGCCAGGTGCTTGAAGCTGTAAGGCTGGGAGGATATTTAGAATACGAGAGCGCAACATTTAATATTTATAATTCCTATGAATCAAAAGCTTCCAGGTACAATATTGGCGCAAATTGGCTTGCACAATATCCCAATAGTACCTATCATATTCAATTGGGAGGGTATATTGGATATGGCTTTATTTCGAGCTCAGATTGGGATCAATCGGTATACGGGACTGATGTGGGAATCATGGTCGGGCCTGCGTATGAGAAAGATAATTTGGGGATAGCATTGCATGTACAGTATGGCAAAGGTTATTATACTTCATCGGGAATCCCTGTTGAAATTGGCCTTTCATTACCAAGGTGCCTTTTGAAGATTTATTATAAACTTTAATTATGAGCAATTAAATTCTTCCCCGTCCGGGGAACATGGGAAGGTTTTGCTGTAATAATATTAGGAAATAACAATGATAAAATTTTAAAATATAAAAAAAGATTATTTATTTTTTTAGGGCTAATATACTTTGTTTTCTTTTTCTCCTTAACATCCTTCTGCGCAAGACCGCTATGAAGATTATTTAACTTCTGAGACAGTCCTCCTTGAAAACTTTTCCAACAATAAAAATGGCTGGGTTACCGGATTGTCGGCGGACAGCTGCTACAGCAGTAAAATCGAAAATGGAGTTTTCGAAATAACTTCGACTTGTAAAGATACGAGATCCTTGGTTTTGCATAACACGAACGATTGACATAACAAAAGACTTTGAAATAGAAGCCGAAATACTTTACGTACAAGGCGAAGATAATAATTCGATAAATTTGGTATGGGGTAAAAACGATAATGAATACAGGTTTCGTTTTGGAATATCCGGCAATGGTCAGTACAGAATAGATTCATATAACGGCAGCTGGACCAACCTAAAGGAATGGACGATTTCAGATTTGGTTAATAAATCGGACTACAATAAATTAACAGTAAGAAAAATCCGAGCTCAATATTACTTCTTTTTAAATGAACAACTTGTACATACCTCCGATTTTTCCTCATTTTTTGGAAATCAGATCGGATTTCAGGATAACCAAAATACGACAATGAGGGCTAATTATGTTAAAGTATCTTATTTAAAGCCGAATTCAAATTCTAACCTTTCAGACACAGAATCAGAAAGACAAATCCCAATAATTAAATTTCCGGATTTGGCGGATCTTTTGGTCTGGGTTATATCCACTCGATCGGTGAAATCCGGGACTTATGGAGAGATGGATTTGATATAGATTTTTTGGTCGGTTATTTACTCATTCCAAATTTCGGAGTTGAATTCGGATTTAACTACGGCCTTACAGCAATAGCCGAAGACAAGAAAGTAAATGTAAGTGTTGTTAGATTCTTACGGAAATGGCTCCACTAGAACTACAAATGGTGGACAGTATGGATCCTTCCCTGCCGGACTAAAATATACCTGTCCAATCTTTTCAGGTTCAAAATTTTATTTAACAATCAGCGGCGGTGGGAATTATTATTTCGAAGACGAATGGGGTATGGATGATGTCACTGATTATACGAGCAGGGGTTCGTCAGGCTTTGGCTATTACGCAAGAATATCCTTTACTTGTTTGGCAGATGTCGATTTGGGTGACTACTTCGGCTGGGGGCTCCAAATTAGATACATAAATCATCATGCGAACGTAAGCGACTTTTATAATAATCCGCGGATTCAACCCCGGAGGACTTGTGAATAAATCCCATACATCGGACGGAAGGTTATTAATTATATTGGAGTTCTGCTGGTTATAAATAGTCCCGGTGTATGTACTCGCTTAATGGTTCCTGCCATTCTTACGGCTATGTTTGAGCATATTGTACACCGTAATGTACTTAATTAAACCGATGAATTTTGTTCGCTGCGATCAATCAGCATCGAACTACTATATATAATTTTGTATCATTACTTGTTCGTAAAACCATCTTTTCTTTATGAATGTAAATTTATTACAAATATTAAGCATTATCGCCATTTTTCAAGCCATCCTGATGGCCGTTTTTTTTCTGCTGAACAAAAAAAGCAATCGTTCCAGCAGCCTTATTCTTTCGTCAATGCTATTTGTTTTTTCTTTACTATGCATTTATTCTCTTTTAATATCTTTTGATGAGGTAAAACGTGATCCGGCATATCAAAAGTACATCTTCCTTCTTGGCAATATGTCCTTTTTTGTCGGGCCTCTTCTTTTTTTTTACATTAAATCATTATTAAATGATTCGTTTTCGTTCAAAGCTAAATACTGGTTCCATTTTCTTCCTTTTATCATTGCTACAATCATCTCTATTTTATTGTTAAAAGATTATGAAGAGTTCTATTTATGGCTGTACCCGGGAAGAATATATTTCAGCGGGGTTGTCATTCTGCAAAATTTTTTATATGCCATTAATTCCCTGAGATTGCTGAATCAAAACGGATTGAATTTCAGATCTTTCCTTTCATACATAAGTGGTTTAAAGCTAGCATGGGTCCGCTTTTTTATAAGCGGATTTATAGTCCTCTGGCTGATTCAGTTTCAGCTTTTTATCGGGTGGGATGTTCTTGAGCAGCCCAGATGGTGCCCATATTCAGTAAGCCTTTATATCCTGACTGCATTCTTCTTTTTCAATGCAATGATTTATTTAGGACTGAAAAAACCGGAGATGTTCAATCAAGGCCAAAAGTATCAGCACTCTGTTTTGAAAAAAACGGATAAAGAAAAATATCTGGGAGAGTTAATGCTTTTGGTTGAACACGAAAGGATTTATCTCAGACCTTCAATATCTTTAACTGAATTAGCACAAAGACTCAAAATAGCTCCTTGCTATGTTTCTCAAATTATTAATGAAACATTTCAGCAGAACTTCCGTGACTTCATAAATAAGTACAGGATCGAAGAAAGCAAGAAGATGCTGCTCCAAAAAGATCTTAATCTGAATATTTTAGGGATTGCCCTTGATGCAGGCTTCAATTCAAAATCCGCATTTAACAATGCCTTCAAAAAATATATGGGCATAACACCAAAAGAATTCAAAAAGAAAACTGCCTGCTCAGACTGCTTGAATTAACAAAGTGCTTACATACTGCAAAAAATATTTAATGATAGAATTATAAACCGATGGTTTTAGCATCTTCGGATTTATCTGCCCTATAGCCTTCCTTTTCATACATTAATACATAATAGCCTCTTTTTAATCATAATTACATACAAAAAAGATGTTTTGATATACATATCAAGACGAATTGCTCTCCGATTTTTATCTAATTATATGCGTAATAAATATGCTGTCGTTAGGATAAAAAACAGCAATTTTTAAATTTTAAAGGAGAGTAGCATGAAAAAAATTATATTTGCAATTGTTATAGCACTTACAGCTTCACATTCTTTGTTTGGAAAAACGCATTATGTGCCTCAGGACTATTCTACCATTCAAAGCGCAATCGATGCAGCCCAAAATTCGGATACAATAATAGTGTCAGAGGGAACCTATTATGAAAATATCAATTATAAAGGTAAGGGACTTGTCGTTACAAGCAGGTTCTTCGTTACTCACGATTGGCAAACGGTTAGAAATACAATAATAAACGGCAGCAATTGTGCAAATAAAGATATCGCAAGCACCGTTCAATTCCTGGGCGGAGAAGATTCCACAGCCGTGCTTAACGGATTCACAATTACCGGCGGCAGCGGTACAAAATACTCGTTAGGAAGTATCTGGCAGGAAGGTGCCGGTATAATAATGTCATATAGTTCCGCAACTGTCTGCAATAACTTGATCTGCTATAATACCACAGTTCCGCAAGGCACAACCACAAATGGCGGAGGCGGCGGAATCGCCTCGATGTTCGGAAACCCAAAAATATACAACAATATAATCTTTTCTAATACGGCAGGTTATGCAGGCGGCATCGTATTTAACTGGTCCAATGGTACAATAAAGAATAATATCATCTATCATAACTCATCAGTGACAACGTGGGGAACCGGCGGCATAATGCTATGGAAATGTCCTGCAGGCAAAACGATCATCGAAAACAACACAGTTATCGGAAATACTTCGGCAGCGGATGCAGGTGGTATAAATGTTAATCCGGCTGATGCGTCGACAATACCTATTGTTGTAAATAATATTGTCTGGGGAAATCGCCAAATGACAGGCGGACAGGTAGCAAATCCCCAATATAGTTCCTACAATGATATAGAAGATTATTCCGCCGGTACAAATATTTCTGTTTATCCTGAATTTCAAGAAGGAACATTCCTTCTTACCCCAGCGTCTCCCTGCAAAGATGCCGGTGATCCTGCATCAAATAATGATCTGGAAGATCCGGCAAATCAAGGCCAAGCGTTGCTGCCTTCAATAGGAACACTCAGAAATGATATCGGAGCATATGGCGGATCTTATGCAAAAATACTGCCTGCAATTGATATAAGAGACCTCCATCTCTCTAAAGATACTCTGATTCTCCGATGCCCTCCGGGACATTTTGTCACAGGTAGTGTTGAATTGTTTAATAAAAGTACAGCAGGAATTACAATAGATAGTATTACTCATAGAAATTCAGAAGATTTTTCTCTGAATAAAAATTATACAGGTCAAGTATTTGACCTGCTTGTATTCGATACATTGAAAATCACTTTTGGCAAATCCATAAAAGGAATCTTCATTGATACACTAAAAATTTTCCATAATTCCTCCGGTTTAGAGAATCCTATAAAAATTGAAATAACAGGTGCTTCGAACTCTATTCCATTTAATAATAAGATTGTTCCTTCTCAAACGGGTTATATCGGACAATTATTCAATTTTCATATTCCGGACAGCACTTTTTTAGATAACGACGCCGGGGATATTCTGACATATCAAGCAACTGGATTGCCCGACTGGCTGAGTTTTGATTCGGTATCACTTACATTCCAGGGAACACCAGCAGTAATTACGGGAAGACCAAAATTTATAAATTTAATCGTATACGATTCCCTTCATGCAACCGCTTCAACAAATTTTAGTTTGACAATATTGCCTTCCAGTGAAGTAAATAACCATAAAACACAGGCAAGAGAATTCGGATTGACGCAAAATTATCCTAATCCATTTAATCCGATAACAGTTATCAGTTATCAATTACCGATCAGTAGTACTGTCAGTCTTAAGGTTTACAATATGATCGGCCAGGAAGTCGTGACTCTTGTGAACGAGATCAGGCCTGCCGGTTTCCATAATGTGCAGTTCGATGCCGCTAAAATGTCAAGCGGTGTATATTTCTATTCTCTCCAGACAGAAAATTTTTCTGAGACAAAGAAATTAATTCTGCTTAAATAAGTCTTTCATCATGAAAAATCGAAATTATAAATAAGGATTTAATAACCGCTGCAATCAGACATATAAATCAAAGCCGGTTTACACAACTTAAAATTTTGCTGTTGAACCGCCAACAGTTGTTGGAAGGAAGCTGAGTGGACCGGCGATTTTTTTTATAGAAAATTTTTCAATCAAGTTATTAATTGACTGATAAATATTAATGATAGATTTCAAATATGATTCATACTGCAGGCTGTATTGCGGTAATTGTGATATTCTGAAACGCTTTAAATGATCCGATTTTGGATATTTAAAAACAAATTGAGATTCCTTAAACCTTTTAGTCTATTCAGATTTTGATTTTCTTACTTTTTCCCATGGTTTTTTATCAAACTTCTCTTATCATGAACAACAATGGATACGCATGATACTCAAAATTTAAGGTTGAACGAGTGGAATTAATTTATATTCTGAGAGGTATCGCAATAGGATTTTCACTTGCAGCGCCGGTGGGCCCTATTGGAATACTTTGCATACGCAGAACGCTGGCTCAAGGAAGCAACCGCGGCCTATTCGTTGGAATCGGTGCAGCAACCGCTGATATGATGTATGGCATCGTAGCGGCATTCGGCGTTACACTTATTTCCAATTTTATTACCGACAACATAGGTATTATACGGCTGGTTGGCGGAATCCTTCTTCTTATACTCGGTTACCGTACATTCCGATCCCATCCCGCCAAAGATACAACATTGAATGGATTGAACGGACATACACGAGATTTTATTTCAGTGTTCCTTCTGACCTTGTCCAATCCAATGACACTTTTTGCATTCGCAGCGGTTTTTGCAGGAGTCGGGCTTGAAAAAGTTATAGGTGATTACTCATCGGCAGCTTTCCTCGTTGCAGGCATTTTTCTCGGATCTATGAGCTGGTTCACACTGCTTACAACCCTGGTTCATTTTTTCAGGGAGAAAATATCCACGGACGGAATCGTTGTTGTTAATAAAATTGCAGGAACACTTTTAATACTATGCGGTTTATTCGCATTATGGAGTGGTGCGAAAGGAATATAATTGCTTCTTATCTGACCATTACTTCTTTGTTTTGATTTTTAATAATCTATCTTTGCTGTTCCGCCCTATGATTGAATCGGAAATATCTGTACGTAAAATCCTTTTCAACTCACACACTCCCAATTCAATCGGGACCCTTTTGCAGTCCCAATGTTTCTTGCATCCGCATTCAATAAGACACGCTAAGCCAGAACACTACACCGTTTTAATTTCCAACTACCCTGCATAAGGACGGAAAACCGGCAGCATCAACAATTCCGCCGGAAGGTGTCCCGGTTGTTCAGTCCGGAGCCGGAGACCGATCGATTGCAGTAAAATATTGTCCCTGCTTAAGATTGTATTTAAAGGAAACTATTTATTCCGAAAGACTGTTTTAAATACAGACAATAAATTAATCACATTTCAAAAGGCAGTTACATGGATATGAGAAAAGGATTGCTGTTGATCGTACTGGGTGCCTTTATCTTTAGTTCATGTATAAAAGTGGATTCAAAACAAATGGGACATCAAAATTTTATTTCTTCATCGGCAAAACTCGACACTGCGACTTTCGCGGGCGGCTGTTTCTGGTGTATCGAATCGGTTTTTCTTGATCTGGACGGTATCAAACAAGTGACTTCCGGATATTCGGGAGGCCACGTCAAGAATCCGACATATGAAGAAGTATGTTCCGGAACAACTGGCCATCTGGAAGCCGTCCAAATTCTTTTCGATCCGAAGATTATCAGTTTTTCAGAACTGGTCGATATTTTCTGGCAGCAAATCGATCCGACAGACGACGGAGGTTCATTCGCCGACCGCGGCTCACAGTATCTCTCTGCAATTTTCTATCACAACGGCCGGCAAAAAGAACTGGCGGAAACGTCCAGGGAAAAATTGGTTCATTCCGGCATCTTCGATAAGCCTATCGTTACCAGGATCGCAAAGTTCTCTGAATTCTATCCGGCAGAAGATTACCATCAGCAGGTACTGCAAAAAGAATCCGGCGCGATATTACAATTACAGAAGCGCATCTGGAAGAGATAAATACATCAAGGTTGTATGGGGAGATATCGGATTAAAAAAATATGACAAGCCGAATAAAGAGGAACTGAAAAAGAAATTGACAGATCAGCAATATCAAGTAACGGAACAGTGCGGGACAGAACCGCCATTCAATAATGAATATTGGAATAATCATAAAGTAGGAATTTATGTCGATATTAAATCGGGCGAACCGCTTTTCAGTTCGGCGGATAAATTCGAATCCGGATCTGGCTGGCCTAGTTTTACGAAACCTATAGATCCGCGTTTCATTATTAAAAAACCGGATTCCTCACTTATGGTCGAACGAATTGAAGTTCGCAGCAAAAATGGTGATTCGCACCTGGGCCACGTTTTTAATGATGGGCCGGAACCTACAAATCTGCGATATTGCATCAATTCTGCATCTCTGCGATTCATAGCCAGGGAAGACATGGAAAAGGAAGGTTATGGATATTTACTCCGGCTGTTTCAATAAGCAATATACGTCAATCCGCTTAATGGAAAGGTGCAAATAATAAGGATCGAAGTTTAACGAAAATCCTTTTTTGTCCATAGTAAAGACTCTCGAGATTTACATTATAAATTATTTTTCATCTTTCTTTTTCGACCGCGTCAAAGCTAAATTCAGATTTTAGCCCTAATAAACACATTTTGCCCATTACATTTTCGCTGCACAGAACACGCCTTTATTTTTCAAGACCGCGGCAAACAAGTCTCGTGAAACTATAACTGTTATTCTTGTGTTAGTAATTGAAGAAATAGGTTCTAATTAAAAGTATATCATTCAAGAAAAAGAGGCTGTCATTATGTTAAAATTTAAAAGAACTGCTCCATTAATTGTATTGAGCTTATCGGTCTGGATATGGGCGGGCACAAATGTCCGACTGGCCATTCAACCTGCAAATACGGTAATTCTAAAAGGGACCTCGACATTTCACGATTTTGAATGTAAATCAACTGCCCTCAAAGGAATTATCGAAATGGACACACTGATGCAGTCTTTCACATCCGCTGAAATAACCATCCCGGTAAAGAGTATTCATTCAGAAAGTTCTTCTATGGATGATAACATGTACGAAGCTTTAAAAGCAGAAGAATATACTGAAATAAAATTTTCACTACTTCATTCCGATAGCACATGGAAGGCAAGATCGATTCGTTCGGATTCTACTTTGCAGCTGCGAGGAAAATTAACAATAGCGGGAAAAGAGCAGGTGATTGATTTACCGGTAAAAGTGATCAGGAATAAAAATGGAATTTTCACAGTGCACGGTGACAAAACATTGCTCATGACCGACTATGATATCAAACCTCCGACATTTATGTTAGGCCTTATGAAGACAGGAAACGAAGTTGTCATTGAATTTGAGATGTCTCTTAAGAGTCCTAAGTCCATAATTTATAATGATACAACACGCTAATAATTTTCATTCAATAGAAGGAAGTAAAGATGAAAAATCGCATACGACTGTTTAGCATCTGTCTCGCTTTGATCTTTTCAACTATAGCGGTCAAAGCTCAACCAGCGGACACTGATTCACTATCCGCCACCAAACTTAATGTTACACCCTACGGACGGCTGCAGCTGTTGGGATTCGGACAATCTTTAAACGATCAAGTTCAAGCAGATCAAAGAGCATATTTGTATCTCAAAGAGGCGCGTTTCGGTCTTTATGGAAATGATGATGGTATTAAGCTGGACCTTCAATTTGCATTCGGCGGTGAAGATATTATTGTCGCTCCATCGCCCGGCATTTCACTTCAGCTGTTGGATTTTAGCATTGATCTTCCGTTATCTGAGTCACTGAGATTAAAAGCAGGTCAATTCAAGGTTCCATACGGCCGCGAAGGAATGACAAATACCGGTAATTTATCATTTGGCGACCGCTCCATACAATATAATGCATTTGTAATGGGATGGGATGTCGGAGTTGCGTTATACGGAAAGGCCGACTATCTCACTGCGGTGCTCGGCGTATTCACAGGCGGAGGCCGGGACATCCCGATCAAATACCTTCCTGAAAAATTAGAGACACCGTTGGTAGTTCTCCGGGCCGGATTCAATAACGGTTACGACAAAGATATACTTGATGTGAGACAATCTGTCTACCAGCCATCTTCCGGTTCTGCAATATATTTGAATGCATTGTATACGGCTGATTCCAGGATTGGACATTCGACAGTTCTTAATGTAAAGGCAAGTGATAAATCGCTTTTACTGGATGCCAACTGGAATCCTTATATTGCAGCTGCACCGCTGAACACCGGTCAATTATGGCAAATAGGCGCTGATGCCGGGATTCGAACATCCCTAACAGGAAGCATTCTTGGGTTTGCTGAAGCGGAATTGAATCTGGCCGGTTTCGATAACAAGTACGGGGCCCTGAATGTCTTTGGCGGAAGAATACTCTTCGGCGTACATCAGAAACCTTTTGAGCTTGCCATTCGATACGCATTCATCAATCCGACTTCGAAGTTCGCATACACATCGAGCGCAAAAAAAACCTACGAAATATTAGACACGAAAACCATTCACGAGGTTACGCTTAGTGCGACATATTTCATAAAAGGCGACCGGCTGAAACTCATTGCAGATCTGCCGATTTTAATTCAAGCTCCGGTAATGAACGATCCGGTCAGCGGTGCGTACTGTACTTACTCAACAGCCGGACCAAGTAAATTATCTCGCTTCCGGAGGAAAAGTTGACCGGCAAAACGTCCTTCAGGGACGAATTCAATTGCAATATGCATTTGAATAATTTAAAAGGATATCCGCGATACGAAAATCGAACTATAAAAAGAAAATTGTGAATTTATGACACCGGCACAGAAAATAATTTTGATACCGATCCTTCTGATTCTAAGTACATCCATTTCCTGGAATAGAAATAAAAGCTCGGTGTCATATCAGCTTGCAACCGGAAGCCGTTTATGGATAGATGGAAGCGCTACACTTGGATCGTATGAATGCAGAACTGTAGCTGTATACGGGATGGGTGATGTCGATACTAATGGTATTAGGAAGAGATCTTCTTTCCCGGAAACAAAAAGACTAAATGAATCGGCCCACATAGAAGTGATAGTTAAATTTTTCGACTGCGGGAATCCCGCAATGAATGCAGACATGTATGCCGCGCTTAAAGCCGATAAAGACTCCCTTATTCACTATAAATTATTATCTACCTCCGTAGTGTACGATTCAAGCATAGAGAAGGGGCGGCTGGGTTTACGTACAATCGGCCGGCTAACGATTGCCGGAATATCTCAACTGGATACAATCGATGTGGATGTCCGGATCCTCCAGGATAGAAAATACGAAATCATAGGAAAGAAAAACCTGTCCATGACCAGGTTCGAGATCATTCCCCCAACGGCATTTTTTGGACTCATCAGAGCGCATGAAAATCTGACGGTGCAATTCGACCTTATTGCAGCCCCGAATGATGAAAACAGCCCGGATAATACAGGCGCAATAATTGAGAATTACTGAACGTCAAAATACTAGAACAAATTCTGCTCAGGAGGATTTTTTAGAATAACCCATCATGCATCAGAGGAGAAAACTATGATTATTGTACGCAACACATTTCAATTGAAATTCGGCAAAGCAAAAGAAGCGATAGCTCTTATCAAAGAGGGTCAGAATTTCATGACAAATAGCGGTTCAGGAAAGCCCAGGTTTATGACCGATTTAACCGGTGAGTTCTATACATTTATTATGGAGTTGTCATTTGAAAATTTAAGTGCGTACGAAAAATCCTCAGGCGGCACAATGGCATCACAGGAATTCAATCAATGGTACCAAAAATTTATTCCTCTCGTTGAATCAGGCCGCAGGGAAATTTTTAACGTTCTCAACTAGGCTTATAGCGAAGACAAGCCCTTTTACTAAAACCAATATGGAGAGGTTCTTATGGACAGATTTCTCGTTATCTCTCCCCATACAGCAAAGGATTGTTCAGATGCTTTGAAGCAGTCTCTTTACGCGGGATATATAATTCATTTTGACTGGGGCTGCATGGACGGTGAACACACCGGCTGGGCTATTATTGAGGCATCGAATGCGAATGAAGCAAAGCTGGTAGTTCCTCCGATCCAAAGGCTATCGACTCGAGTCATACGTCTGAACAAATTTTCTCCGAATGATATACAGAAGATGCATTAACTTCTTTAAAGAGATGTAGTTAATCTGTATACGGAACCGGGAGTTCTTTTACACACATATGTACTTTCCCTGCAATAATTTTCCTGTCAAATTATAATAATTTAAAGTTCATAATTTATCATTGCAGATACCTGCATTTTTTTTTATATTATTAAATGTTCTTTTTAGCGTAAGATTTGCTATATATGCGTCCCATTTGTAAAACGCGAGATAAATCCCGTTGAGAATCACGGGACAAGCCCCGTAGAAAACACGGGGTAAATCGGAATCATAATCTCCCGCTAATCCCGCAGAAAACACGGGACGCTGAGGACCGCGAAAGCAGCGGGGTAGCTTCCGCCTGCGCCCTAGAGCGGGCTTCGTCGGACAGGCAGCTGGTTAGAGCGTGCCGAAGGCATCCCTTCGGGATCGGAATCATAATCCAGCCGGAGGCCTGTAACAAAATGTCGACAAAGTCGACATGCAAATTTTTATTTGTTCTTTTTATTACAAAACATAAATTCTAAATTCGTTATTTTATCGGCGGGGTAGCTCAGTCCGCCAGTAAGCGGCGGGACTTCGCCGGGCTCGTTAATCTGAGTAAATCTAAGTTGGCGGGGTAGCTCAGCTGGTTAGAGCGTCGGAATCATAATCCGCAGGTCGAGGGTTCGAATCCCCCCCCCGCTACAAAATCAAAATCCCCTTTATGGGGATTTTGTATTTTGGACTGGACCCGCGATGGGGGCAAGTACGAAAATGTATTTTTTTCAACTTATCATTGGCACAACATTCGGGGGCAGGTCAAGCATTTACGCATCGTGAAAGATTAGCTTACAATGAACTTTTTGGGAGAATTGATTTCCGCTTCAATAATCTCATCTATTTATCCAACGTTCAAGTTTTGGAATTCTTCTTGCAAAAAAAAATGTTATGAATCCAGGAATGCCTTTTTCTCTCATTTTTTCTTTTACAAAATTTTGCATTCGCTGAGCAGTCCAATGAGGCTGGCGAAATATTCCATCTTTAAAACAATCACTGCAATACGTAGTATTGATTGTTCCATCGGAATTTGTTCCACCGCCCTTTGGGTCTTGCTTAAGAGGCATTCCACAACTCTGGCAATTCCTATTTATCAGATTCATAAATTTCCTTGTCTCGATATTTCTTGTATTACTTCTTTTTCCGTTTTTTCACCATTTAGATAATATCTTTCACTCATATCTGCTATACGCACCAAATCATTTCAACGAAATATCATGAATATATAAAGAGCATATTTGCATCTTCTTTGCGATATCTGGACTGTCGGAATTTGTGAACACTGCAACAGCCAAATCATTATCAAAATCCAAGAGTGCACAAGCAAAAAAGGATCCAGCTGAACCGTCGTGATAAAGCATTGACTTTCCATTCACATCTACAGCAGCCCATCCTATTCCATACCCCGATTCTGGGGTCAATATTTTTAAAAACGATTGTCCGGTAAGGAGAAATGGATCGCCTTTTTTCGCTTTGAGAATAATTTGAAGAAACCTGGAATAATCTTCGATGTTTATACTCAGGTTCCCTGCAGGTGTTGCCCACGACGGGAAATTATTTTCCGGAGCATCGGGGTCGATGGGTTCCAGTTT
This sequence comes from uncultured Bacteroidota bacterium, assembly GCA_963770945.1. GTDB lineage: Bacteria > Bacteroidota > Ignavibacteria > UBA10030 > UBA10030 > Fen-1298. Next base: position 36,823 of record CAVYRP010000011.1, read on the forward strand.
TCCTGATTGGCCAATCGCATGTCCCCATGGCCGATGTAACCCATGGCGAAGCAGGCCAGTCAAATTTTGCCTGCAAACCAAGGGGCTGCAATATATTTTCCTGGAGCAAATCATCATAAGGACGATTGTATAATTGTTCTATCATTGTCGCAGCGACCACATATCCGGCGTTCGAGTAGATGTTCGTATCCCGAGGAATGGCAGCATTCAGATGACTAAATACCCAGTTGCAAAACTCCTGACGCTGCTCTATCACAGTTCCTGCCAGTTGCGGCAAGGTCGCTAATTCTTCATCAGTTGTATATGGAGGGAGCCCGGATCTGTGCCTGAGAAGATCTTCCAGAGTCGTATTTTTATATACCGGAAGCATCGAAGAAGCAAGAGCAGGAAGAATATCCACAACCCGAGTATCCCATTTTATTTTTCCCTCATCGACTGCTTTGGCAGCCAGCATACCGGTGAATGCCTTCGTATTCGATCCAAGATGAAAGAAGTCGGATAGTGTCACAGATGCAGTATCTCCTAACTTGCGCAGACCATCCGCAGCAAAAGATAATTGAGTGGAAGTCACTGTTGAAACCACCAAGGCTGGTACTCCCGACTTAACTCTGGCGTCATGTATTTCCTGCTGTAATTGTAATTTGGATTCAACTGATGGCTGGGTGCTTGATGATTTGCAGCCTAATATGCCCATACTGAAAATAATAAGCAGCAGATATGACTTTAGAATAGTAAGCATTGTATTTCCTTCCATTTAATGTGTTCATTATATATAATTACGGAAGGAAATATAATCGATGGAGGAGCAGAAATCGCCTTACCCTATCGGCTCAGACTTATTTTCTGCAATTTATACTTTTTGAGTCTTTTGTGACTCATAATTTGCACGAAACTGACGGGGTGTCTGTCCTGTCTGTTTTTTGAAAAAAGCATTGAAAGTAGCTTTCGAATTAAAACCGCAGGTGAATGCGATAGAAAGAATCGATTCATCTTTTTGGCTCGGGTCTGACAGTATCTTCTTTACTTCTTGAATCCTGTACGAATTTATATAATCATAAAAGTTATGACCGTAGTGTTCGTTTAAAAGTTGCGAGAGGTGATGTGGTAGGACTTCGAGCCGATCGGCAAGCTCGCGGAGGTTTAAATCGTCTTCAAGATACGGTTTCGTGTGAATCATAAGTTGATCCAATTTTTGGCACAGTCCAACTGCTTTATCCGCAGTCAAACCTGAACGTTCATATCGAATAAAAGTATTTTCATCATTCTGATCATCTGTTGAAATGTTTTGCACTTTGCTTTCAGCGTCAACACCGTCGCTCGACGATAGAGCCGCTCGCACTTGCCCCATGTTCTACCTGCGAAATGCCTGCATATCCAAATATATATACTACGATAGGGAAGCATATGTCATCCATAATTCTTGCGAAACTACTCGAAGTATATATGGCAAAAATCCAGATAATCCACGTCAATAAATTTATTCCAAGAAATATTTTAAGCCAATCCAAATTACGCTTTTCTATCGTTGAATACTTTTCCTTCAAACGGCGTGAGGACCCTCGAAAGTATCATGAATCCATATAAAAAGTAGAATATCATCTGAGCTGCTATCAATAATACTAAGAAACCCGGATTCCCGGCTGCTTCTTCCCTTTGTTCAGTGAGAACCATTTCTATTTTTTCATCCGAAGACATCGTATAGAAAAGGATGTATATTAACAGAGTAATAGCGGCAGGGAGAAAATGAAGAAACCAGCCGTTTTTCTTCTGATACTTCACACCCGTCATTTCTCTAAGGTACATTAACAGGAATGGGCCTAGGAGAAAAATACTCCAGTCAAATAGATGAAGCAGGGCACCATTTTGATGTATTTCAATAGGACGGTCAAAAACATCACTGAGTGTAATAAGAGCAAAGGTCAGAATAAAAGCAGAGAGCCATACATTGGCTTTTTCATTACGATGTTTCTTAAAAATAACAAGGGAGAGCAAAATCCCTTGAAATGCACCCGCTACGATAATGAATAATGTCCAGTTCATACTATTCAATTCATTTCTAATGACATAAGTAAAATAATATATCTCAGCAATTCCACATTATCAATGTGCCCATATAGAAAACGAATGGAATTTTTATAGCATTTAATCCTTTATATGATATCGCTGAAAGGAGTTTCAAATATCCATTATTAATTCTGAGGAATTTTATTCAAAGGCATTTCTAAGACGTAATGCAATGTTGAGAGTAGAGAGAAGTGCGTGCCCCCGCTACAATAATAAAAAATCCCAGCTCGTCTGGGATTTTTTATTTTTAATAGGGCTTGGATGAAGAACCACGTTCGCCTGTCCCGATGCTTTCTATCGGGAAATCTTGAGTTCCGACAGCGAATGCTGTCGATGCGAAATCCCGCTGCTGTCTGGCGGGACCTCCACCGCTACTCGAGAGGCCATTTGTGAAAAGAATTGGTCTCTTTTTATTTCTTGAGCCCACTACAACCTACGAACTCGAAATTCCGAAAAAAGAAAAATTGCAGAGCAATAAAAGCAGAAGCGTACATCAATCAGATCAAAGAGTACTTTCTTCGTCACTCACAAGTCGATCTGTCATTGGGAAAATTACATTATCCGGCAGTTGATGAAAATGAAGCTGCCGAAAAATCGATTGCACTGTGCAAGAAAGTCTCTGTCACACTTTCACATTACAAACTAGACGAAGACTTCGCTGTGAGCAAAAACTCTCGATTCCACGGTCTACGGTATGATAAACATCTTTTTTCATGCGTTATCCAAATGCAATGACTTTCTTTATTCTTAAGCATTTCCGATTGAATTCTCGGTCCAGAAAAATACTGGCAGATTTTATTTTAATTCAAAAACATCCTTCAATCTGATCTCAGCCGATGATGAACCGATCATGAGATCAAAGGTTCCCGGTTCAGCTGTCCAATTCATTTTGTCGTTATAAAAAGAGAGTTTTTGCTTATCAATCGAGAAATGAACAGTTTTGTACTCTCCCGGCGCCAACCGGACTTTCTGGAAGTCTTTTAATTCTTTTACAGGCCTTACAACTGATGCCACCTGATCCCGGACGTACACCTGAACCACTTCTTCTCCCGCATATTTACCGGTATTGGTTAGAGTAAATGAAACATGGATGGTTTGATCGGAATTCACTTTTGACGAACTAAGCTTCAGATCGTCATAAGTAAAAGTGGTATAACTCAAACCGTAGCCGAAAGGATATTTTGGACTCTTTGGAAGATCAATATAGCCCGAACGATATTGTGTAAAGCGCTCATCATCGGATGCAGGGCGGCCGGTATTCAAATAATTATAATAAATTGGAATCTGTCCTTCTGCCCTGGGAAATGTAATGGGTAATTTAGCCGAAGGATTATAATCACCCGACAAAATATCGGCTATAGCATTGCCTGCCTCACTTCCGAGCCACCACGTATAAAGAATTGCCTGCACATGATCATCTGTCCAGTTAAAAATTAACGGACGACCGGCATTGATTAACACAACTATCGGTTTTCCTGTGGCATAGATCGCCTTGATCAATTCTTCCTGAACACCAGGTAAGTGAATATTCGATCGGCTTTTTGCCTCGCCGCTCATTTCTCTATTTTCGCCGACGCTCATAATTACTACATCAGCTTTTTTTGCAATACTAACAGCTTCTTTAAAATCCTTTCTCGATGTATCGTTCACCTCACATCCTTTGGCATATAAAATATTGTTTTTTCCAAATCGTTTCTCAAGCCCTTCGAATTGAGAGACTACATCGCTGTTGTCGGGCCATCGTACGTTCCAAGAACCAAGCATATCATCTTTTGATTTTGCCAACGGTCCAATCAGCGCTATTTTTTTATTGGGGGATATTGGCAGCAGATTATTTTCATTTTTAAGCAAGACAATACTTTTTTTAGCAACTTCTCTGGCTTTGGTTCTGTGTTCCGGAGTGCCTAATGCTTGCTTTTCTCTTTCTTCATTACAGAATTTAAAAGGGTCGTCAAATAATCCCAGCTCAAACTTCTTACTTAAAATTCGTTTCACAGCTTCGTCAATTGTGCTTAACTGAACTCTGCCATCCTTTACCAGGTTATGCAATTGATTGGTATAGCAGCGGCTTTCCATATCCATATCGCATCCGGCATTTATTGCCAGCATAGATGCTTCGTATTTATCTTTCGCATAGCCATGGTCAATCATTTCGCCGATGGATCCCCAATCGCTTACCACAAAGCCTTTAAAATTCCATTTACCTTTTAATATTTCTCTTTGCAGATATACATTTCCGGTAGCAGGAATGCCATTGAGATCGTTGAAACTATTCATAAAAGTTGAAGCTCCGGCATCCAATGCTGCCTTAAATGGCGGAAGATAGATATCCCAAAGTGTTCGTTCGCTCATATCCACCGAGTTGTAATCACGTCCGCCAATGGCTGCTCCATACGCTGCATAATGTTTGGCGCATGCCATAACAGCATCAATGTTTCCAATTCCTTTTCCCTGAAAACCTTCTACTCTGGCTTTTGCAATGGCGCATGCCAAATACGTGTCTTCACCGGCGCCTTCCATCACACGTCCCCAACGGGGATCGCGCGCAACATCCACCATTGGTGCAAATGTCCAGTGAATTCCTGATGCAGCAGCTTCGGCAGCAGCTATTCTTGCCGATTCTCGAATAAGATCAATATCCCAGCTCGCTGCTTCAGCTAAGGGAATGGGAAACGTGGTTTTATATCCATGAACAACATCCAATCCAAACAACAGCGGAATTTTCAACCGCGATTGCATGACAACATTTTGCATTGCTCTTGTTTTAACGGCGCCTCTTACATTCAAAAGTGAACCGAGTTTTCCTTCCTTAATTTCCCGCAGTGTATTCCCTTCGGGAGAGACCGGACCGGTTGCCCAGGAGCTGGAGTATTGATTAAGTTGACCAATCTTTTCATCAAGTGTCATCAAATTCATTACAGAATCTATTCGTTGTTCTAAATTCTTTTTTTGAGCGTAGAAAGATTGGGGTATCAGAAATACGCAAAGCACTGTTGACAAATAATATTTAATTTTCAATGTCATAAATTCATCAGACCTTTCATAGATTAAAAATTTAATTCGTGCTCTTCATAAACTGCTCATTGGTATTGCATTGTCAGTACATCAAAAATAAATCATAAAAATAAATTATCTATTACGATTTTGTTCTTGCCAAGCACTGAATTACCATATTGCAGAATGTTATTCGCAGTTACCGATCATCGAAGCAAAATGAGTTTTTTTGTATCAATAAAGTTGTCCGTCTGCAAACGGTAAAAATAGATTCCACTTGGCAATCCATTCGCATTCCATTGTTTTGTGTAGGTTCCTGCCAACATTTCTTCCGAGAGGATGCTTGCCATTTCTCTTCCTAGTACGTCAAATACTTTCAGCGAGACAAATGATTTCCTGGGAAGATCAAACGAAATCATCGTTGACGGATTAAAAGGATTGGGATAATTTTGTTTAAGCCCAAAACTCTTTGGCAGTTCTCTAATATTAGATAGTAATTCAACTCCGGTCGCTTTCAGCACGGTAACCAAACAAGTTGCTGTTTTGCCAATATTCTGTGTTGTTGCAGTAATTGTAGCATTACCTGCGGCTATTCCTGTTACCAAGCCTGTCGAACTAACTGTTGCTACAGCCTCATTGCTCGATGTCCAGTTTATCGCTGTATTAGTAGCAACAGATGGTGTAACTATGGCTGTTAACCGGCTGGTATCCCCTACAGCAACAGTATCTTTTGTCGGGCTTAATGTAACTCCGATTACAGCGACATAGCCGGGTTTATAGGGATTTACAATCGCATCAACAATCGTTGGGAAAATCCATGTGAATGTATTCCTGTTAAATAGACCCATATCACCGCCGTTATCCCAGACAACCGGCGCCATTTGTTTTGATTTAATTGCATTAACAACGTAATCCGAATGTACAGTACGGGCTGATGTATTATTCTTATTAAGTGAGCCCCATTCACCAATAACCACAGCACGGCCTTTACTAACAAATTTATTATAATAGAGGCTCATATCATAATCAATTGCAGATTTATCGGAAGCGCTGCCCCAAGTTGATACTCCCGGAGAAGTCAGACAAAAAGCAACGGGGTTATAATTATGTATGGATACTATAACCAGACTGTCATTATTAGGAACTACAAATGCATTTAAAGGCGTCCCCCATCCAGCTGCCGCATAAGGCGGACACATAAGAAATCTTGCGGCGTTATTTCCTCCGGTATTTCTAATCGCGTTTACTGCTGCCAAATTAAGTTTATTAACTACATCGCGTCCTTCGGCAGTTCCACCTGACCATTCCTCGGGAGAACCTACCAATCGCGGTTCATTCAGTGTTTCAAAAATTAAATAATCACTGTAATCTTTAAACCGGTTTGCAATTTGTGTCCAGAGTGCGACAAGTTCAGCGGTTACTGTATCTTGCAACGCATATGTTGGTTTACACCACGAACCATCGTGATGGATATTAATAATAACATACATATCATTGTCAAATGCATAATTTGCGACTTCTTCAACCCTTGCAAGCCAGGTCGTATCGATTAAATAATTAGGTGCAGGGCCAAGGTGAGTATACCAGGTTATTGGAATTCTAAGAGTTTTAAAACCTTTCAGCTTAATCTGATCGATCATTGCTTTGGTCGTTTTAGGATTTTCCCAACTGATCTCGGACCCCGGATATGCATCTAGTGAATTACCGAGATTCCATCCTGCCCCCATATCGGCAGTAATCTGTAAGGATGATAGATTTCGCATACCGGTATGAGCAGTAGAGGCAGAAACATTTGCATAGACAAGAAAACAGTACAGAAGTGTACAAATAGCGGTCTTTTTCATGGCCATTCTTTTCCTTACTATCTATAACATGAATTTTGTATCACTACAAATTAATCAGTGTATGTCCTCAAAGTCAAATGAAAAATTGAATCTTTCCTAAGAGATGATTTGAGCTGTTGATTGTGATAAATTGTACCACTTTCGTGCCTTCAGAGCTTGCATGTTAAGTCGTTTTCTCCTTGTAATAATCTCGCGATACCTGCAACAATATACGCCGAAAGGGTGACATTCTCTATGGCTTCGTGATAACGTTTATTGTTGTAGTAATCAATAAATCGTTCGATCTCCTGCTCCAACTCCCACGGCATATAGTACTTCTGCAAATTGATTTCATTCTTCATGGATCGATGATACCGTTCGATCTTTTCTTTGATCATCGGTTGAAGTGGCGCTCCGTGTGTTTGTGTCATATCTTTTGACGTGAGATACTTCTTCAATTCATCTGAGATGTAACAAGCACCATTATCTGAATGCAGCTATGGACGATGTCTGACAGCGACGTATTCAATACCGGCCTTTATAACAGCAAGGTCAAGTGCTTCATTAACATTTGTTGTTGCTATGCACGTGAACAATTCCAAGCAATGACATATCGGTAATGGTCGTCCAAGATGCTGCTCAAAAATGAGCCTCAACGACCAGGCTGAGTTCTGATGAGTTCGTCTCCCCGCTGCACTTTTTGCCGAATCTGAAAAGATTCGTCCATTTTTTCACGTCCTAATTTCTTTTTTTGTGTGAATGGTAATGAACAGCGAAAGCGTTAGTTATGCGTGTTCCCCCTGCCAAGTATCCAGGCGGCAACCGCACTGGAGAGCGTCATGACGGCCGTGCTGCTTGCATAATCGGCAAAGACACTCGCCGTGGAAAAATAGTGGGACGACGCGTAGAGTCCGAAGTTTACGGATGCCCAGAACAGAAGTCCAAGGATGGATCCGTACTTCAAACCGGAAACGAAACTCCGCACCCCCGCCCAGTGCATAACGGTCGTGATGAGGAACCCCATGGTCAACGCGGTCACGGCCATGGCCCAGCCCACAAGTTCGCCCGGGGGGCGGACGAGCTGCTTCGTGAACTCTTCCGACACAGCGGGATGCGCCCGGAAAAAATCTTTCAGAAACAGGAAGTACACAGCGGCATGCAGCAGCAAGTTGGTGCATGTCGCAGCGATACCGGAGAGAATAAATCTTTTGTTCATCATTGTTCCTTTGTATTGACTGTGATAGCCACATTGCCCTGTTTGTGGCCGAGTTCGACATACCGATGGGCTTCGATCATCTGTTCAAAATTATAACACCGGTCGTTCACCGGGACGATTACCTTCGACTCGACCAGTTCCGTGATCCTGGCGAGGCGCTCTGAGTTCAGGTCCAACGCTTCGTCGTCGATAGAGACATATCGTCCTTTGGCCGTGAGCGACCGTTTGCAGGTTTCTTTCAGTTTGGAGGTCCTTCGTTTTCCTACTGCATCCAGCACAAGATCATAAACTTCCAATTGGGAGATCGATTCATCCTTCGTGTAATCGAGCACGGCATCCGCCCCCAACATTTGAACGAACGGAATATGCCTGGCACTGCAGACAGCGGTAACTAACGCACCGCGGTGTTTGGCGTACTGAATTGCGATAATGCCGGAAGTTCCGGATGCGCCGTAAATGAGCACCTGCTGCTTCGGCTGAATATTTCCTTTCTCCAGCTGCTGCAGCGCAAGCAGCCCGCCGTAGGCAGCAGCGGTCGCCTCTTCAAAACTGATGTTGCCGGGCATATGGGCAAGACATCCCTGCTTTGAATCTGTTTCCTTCATGCACGTATAATCTGCATATGCCCCCAGAGAAAATCCGGTGAGCCCATACACCTGATCTCCGGCATGGAACCGCCGGATATCTGAACCGACATGCACAACTTCCCCGGCAAGCACTTCACCGATGATTGCTTTCCTCGGTCCGAATATACCCATCATAAGCCTGAAAGGAATTATTAATTTGCGCTCAACCTTCGAACTCCGGATAAATATATCGCTGTCTGTCACCGAGGTTGCGTAGATCTTGATCAGCACTTCATTCGCCTTGGGCGAAGGGCACGGATATTCCACCAGCTGTAATACGTCGGCCGGACCATACTTAGGGCAAATATAAGCTTTCATGTTCGTCATGGTTTGTCCTATATAATCTCCTTTTATAGCGACACACGTCAGCCTAAAACTGTGTCTTATAATGAAATGAAGAAGCTATAATGGATGGAATACGGCAAATGCTGCGGCAAGTTACGCCAGCAGAGATAAAAAATGTTTTACTATGGTAGGGATTTCGATAATTGCCTGATGAAAAAAACCGCAAGGACTATTTTGTTCTAATACTTACCACATTTTTTGTCGCAGGTTTTTGTTTACCCGTTGTCTTCTGGCGAGTCTCCCTCATGGCAGGGAAATTGTCCTTCTAAACGGATTGAGTTTATTAGACATTCGTCTTTTTCCGTCAATTTAATTGGCACTCGTTTTGCTTTTTGTGCCTTTATAAAGTATTTATTCATCCATAAAACCTCTGTTCTTTTATGGATTTTCCCACTTGAATCTCTTGTTGAGGCTTTTATTTTTTTACTTTTCCATCCCTTTTTCTTTGTTAACGCTTTTTGATAAAGCTCATTGTCATAACCGCTAATAAACGTCATGCATTTCGCTTTGTCTTGCAAGCGACAATAGCTCTTTATGGAATTTTTCATTCTTTGCGTCTCTTGTATCCATTAGTTCTGTCGGCATAATATGGGGGATCAAGATATACAAGTGTGGCTGGGCTATTCAAATAATCTTTTAACAATCGCCTTGCGTCTTTTTTCTATTCTTATACTACGCAGTCTTTCGACAACAGGAGATAATCTTTCAGGTAATTGTACCATCTATTAACTCTCGCTTCTTTATTATTACGTGCGTAAGATAACGAATAAGAAAACCCACCTCGTTCATCTCCAAACACGCCATTTACTGCCATCATCGATTCAATAAGAAAAATTCTCGCTCTTTCAAACTTACTTACTCGTTTCTTTGATTTTCTTGCCTTTATCAACTCTTGACGTGAATAAGGAGTAAGTGCAACGGATTGACATAGTTCTTGAGGGTGCTTCCTAAGTTGTTCAAAAAAATTTACCACGTTTTCATCGATATCATTGATCACCTCTATTGGCGCGGGTGATTTTGCTAATGTTATCGAAGATGAACCACAGAACGCGTCAACCCAACAATTATGTGGAGGAAGTTTCTTTGTAATCTTGCTCGCGAGGCGGTGTTTTGATCCAAAATAACCAAAAGGAGGAGAAATTTTTTTATTTGTTTCTTTTTTCATATCAATTGTTCACCACAGAGGCTAGACTGAACAACAATACCATTATCAGTAATTTCGAATTCCGAATTATTTAGTATGTTTTCATGGATCTTGAAAAATCAATGGTTTCACAGACGCCTTTTTTAATTTCTTGTTAATACCACCTTGATAATAAATCCAGTATTTTTTTCCAAGTTTTTTTGCGACCTCAATCTCGTTCTTTGACCATATAAATCTTAAGGACTTTTTTCCAGATCCTTTCACTTCAATGAACCTATCATGTTGCATACCTCGGGACTCACCATCGAATGATTCTATATCAAATCCTGCGTTCACTCTTTTTTTCCCGATAGACTTTACACATTCTGATTCTGGAAGATATCCCAGCTCTTTGAGTCTTTTTCTTTCGTATTCCAGAATTATTGCTTCGGCAAGATCACCTAACATCTTTTTTTCTTTGAGATATTCTAAATATTCTTCTTCACTCCAACCTTTTTTTCATTGACAACAGTTGTAACCATCTCTTCATATATTGCGTCTACTTCCAGCCAATTTTCAACACGCACTAATAACCCAAGTTCACAAAGCTGATCTGTTATTCGAATAGATGGATCTATTGGAGTTCCATCAATTTCTGACCAACGGTACCTCTTTTCCTTTCTTGAGAATGAGAATTCTTTCAAAAGCATTAAAACTTGAGGACGAAACGGACCATCGATATAACACTTCTTTAATGTGAACCGTTTTTGCTTCTCTGTAAGATTGTAACTTTGGTCAACATTAAGAGCAATAAATGTTTCACCTGGACTGGTTAATTTAAATTTTCCCTTTAGATTCTAAATAGCCAATATGAACCGAAAACTGTGAGTCTCTTCATGGTTTGGGAGTCTTCCTTCTATGACAAAGCTTTTACAAAGCTGTAATATAGAGCTCTTACTGGCGAATCCTTTGTTATTACATAGATGGACTACTGCCAACATTATTCTATTTAATTCGGCAAGCTTTTCAATCATAGACTGTTATGAATAGAGTTTTTTTAATTGCAAAACCAAAGCATTAAAATCAGCTTCTTCTTCTTTTTCATCGGTAGATTCTTTATCGCTGGTTTCCAAATCTAAAATTGCGAAATCATCATCTAGCAGTCTTAACATTATATTTCTTTTTTCTTCTAACCTATTGTTAACAATTTCATCAATCGTCCCCTTTGAAATGAAAAAGTAATAATGTATTTGCTCGTTTTTTGGTTTAACCCGATGCGATGTATTCTGTAATGATTGTAGATAATGGGCGCAATTAAATGAACGATCCAAATATATTGCATGATGACAAACCTTGTGTAACGAAATTGATTCAGCGCAAGCACCAGGATTGGCAATTAAAAGATTGTACTAGGACTATTTTTAAATTCTCTTATCATCTTTTCTCTGTTGTACCCCACATTTTCCAGTCATCTTTTGGTATGGCTCCCATAAACCACCCTCGGAGATAAATCCGTGAAAATCTTTTCAAGACGTCTTAATGTTGTGAATAAATGCTGTCCAAGAATTACTTTTTCACCTTCGCAAGTATTGTATAGACAAGTTCTCTTACAGCATCGATTATTTGTTGGGGTTGTCAAATCGATACTTTTCGATTAAAGAACTTATCGAAAGACCAGTTGCATCCATTGGGGGTATCTAAATTCCTCAATATTGTGTAAGCAATGTCGGATTAGATGCTGCTTGTAATAATCTTACCATCTTCGCCTTTCTCCATATTCTTAATTTATTCCTTTCTTCTGGTGCTTTAATAAGGTGGCAAGTATACGACTTTGTAGCCAGAGCATCATAAATAGCTTTTTGATATGGTTTTAATCTAATAGGTATTCGATGGTATTTTGGCTTTTTCAATCCTAGATCTTGTTTCTTAATTCTCCAATAAAATGGCTTTAAATCGTTCTTAATTTCTTCAACCGAATTCATATCGTTTTTATCTAATCTCGATTTAAATTGTTCGGCAGTATACCTAATAAAGGGGGGTTGGGCCATAAAAAAGTAATTTGTGACCAAAGATCTTCGATAGAATTAGGAGTTGGTGTGCCAGATAGGACAACCCGTCTTGCAGCAAAAGGTGCAATTTTTAATATTGTGCTTGCCCATTTTCCCCCTTTTTAGTCTTTTAATATTGTGAGATTCATCAAGCACAAGAAGGATTTTATTTTTTTGAGCGTATGTAATCAATTCATTGCAATCTTGGCTAGCCATTTGATAGGTTAAAAGAACTATATCGGCTGTTTGAGCTTTCACGATAAAGCTTTTTTCTTTTCCTTTAGGTTCCAACTATTCGAATGCTTTTCGGTTTTAGACCAAAACAAGAACAATACTCATCTTCCCAAGGCATAAAGGATGAACGAGGTACCAATAACGACAATACGATCAACTTGCTTTTTATCCTTCAGGATCGAAAATGCTGAAAGAACTATTGTTGTCTTTCCACTCCCCGGTACAGAAAAGTTTGCCGCGTTTTCAATTTTCGTCATATGCATTACAGCTGGAATTTGATATGACTTAAGCGGTCTTATTAGGTTTGGTACAAATACTTTTTGAGGTGGATGTTTTCTTAAACTCAGTCCAATATTTTGAGCTTCTTTTATTGAGGCAGATGCATCCTTGTATGTTCCAATTATTTTTTCAACCTTTTCATCTAATAAAAACTTAAAATTTAGGTCCTTCAAATATGAAATCAATTCAATAATTACAGAAGAATCTTTCTCTTCATATTTTCTAATAAATTCGTTTTCACCCTCATTCGTTTCGAAATCGAGTATATTCGTTAGGAACACACGATGAACACCAGAAAACAATTTAGATTTCGACAAAACAGTAAGTCGAAGACTTCCATTTTCAATTTGAATCTGAATTTTTTTATGTTTCATTTCTTTATCAAGACTTGTTTTTGATTCTACTAAGCGCAATTTCAATTCTACTCAATAATTCTTTTACTTTTTGATTCTTAAGTTTTGGGCTTAAAGGGTTGATACTTTCAACAGTTGAAAGAACTTTGGTTAACAATTTAATCGGCTTATCTACGTCTTCCTGATCATTAACAACTTGCTGAGCTCCCTTGTAGAAATCCTCTAGTAACTTCTTTGCTTGTTTTGAATTCCGTAACTTTTGTTGGCGGTTTGTTTGGATATGCCTGCATTAAAGTCTCTAATGCACGCGAATTCAAAGCAATTTTTCTTAGATCACGTATGTCCCAATGGCTTAATCCGGTTTTTTGAATAGCTGCGAAAGCAAGGGTGGTAATTTTAGCGACATCTTTTCCTGATTTACTATGTTTGTTTTTTAAGGGAGTGAGAACGTTTGATTGAAGGCTATTGAATTTTTCTAGGTTTCTGTTTTCTTGTATTCTAAAATATTCATCCTTTTTACCAATAAATTCCAGATAACTTTCAATTAGTCTAAGGACTTCAAGTCGTTCCTCAACCTTTTTTGCACTGTATCTGCCTTGGAGAGCAACGGCTATATCTTTTGGTTTTAATTTTTGATCAATCCCTTCTTTCAATTTTAGAAGCTCATTAATACCTGCGTAGTCTAAGCGAAAAATCTTTTGCAAATTGTAATCCTGCCTCTATTCTCCAAAGGGGCCTGGTTCTTCAACTCCTTGAGGTAATCTTGCAACTCTTAGATATGAGTATTTAGTTTCTCGTGTCAGATGAAAGAGATTAGATAGAATAGCCATTCTTCTGTTTGCATTAATTACAGCTCCATCAAAAGTTATAATGCCAGCATCAATCTCTGTCCGTTTTTCTTTAGGTCTGCTTCAAGCAGCTCTGTTGCATTCAAATCTTGTTTAAGTAAAAGGTCTCTAATTATATTGGCATCTTCTTTTGTTGTTGAATCAAGTCTCCTTCCGAATTCTTCTTCTTTTTCAAGTAGCTCTGCTTTAAATCTACCATTACGAATATTGAAAACTAAATATTTTATTGGAATCCTGTAAACATCAAGGACTTTTAAGTCCCCTCCATAGAGAACCTTCAGTTTTTCATCTGTCTTTGCCTCGCCATGACTTTTTAAATATCCATCTATTTGTTTTGCTCGACTTGAATTTAATTTCATAAATATCTCCCTATACGCTTTTGAATGGTAAGAGAAATGCAATTAATGGTACAATTGGCTTTGAAATATACCAACCTTTTGCATAGAGAATAGATTTTCGTAATAAATCATTCTTGCCTCACTCCAATATAACCGAAATCCTTAGGGGGGGCAAGGAAAATGAGGAGAGTGAAGAATGAAGAGTGAAGAATGTGGAATGATTCCCGCTCAAAAACAACGGGACACCCCGCAAAATGCATGGCGTGCAAAACACGCACAAAAAATGTGGAATGTGGAATGAGGAAGAGATTTCCGGTTATCACATCAAACAACACGTCAGCAGTTGAACTCCTGCACAACAAAGCGTACTATATTACATCAAACGTCTCGAGAGAATATGCTTCCCGAATATTTCGCTGTGATAGGTTCCGTTCTTGCTTCCATGGGGGGCATCTACTATGCTTATCTCACGTTCAAGGGACGGGTCAAACCGAATAAGGTCACATGGTTCTTTTGGGGCGCGTTTCCCATGATCGCTTTTGCAGCGCAGCTTTCGCAGGGTGTCGGCCTCATAGCATGGGCAACCTTCGTCGCCGGAGCGCCGCCGGTGTTGGTCCTGATCGGGTCATTCTTCAACAAAGAGGCGTACTGGCAGACAAGAAGGATCGACTATGGGTTTGCTGCCGCGGGAATCCTGAGCGTCATTGCGTGGCAGGTAACACATATCCCGGATATCGCATTTACGTGTGCACTGCTTGCCGATCTCTTCGTCGCACTGCCGACGCTCATCAAGGCCTACCGGTTCCCTGAAACAGAAAATGGGATAGCATACGGCGTCTCCGCCTTCGGATTTCTGCTTGCCGTTTTGGCCGTTCCCGAATGGACCTATCGTAATGCTGCATTTGTGGTCTATCTCTTTCTTCTCAACCTGAGCCTCGCGGTTATTGCTGCACGGCGGCCTGCTGCAGCTCTTGAATCATAAGATAGTTTTTTTCTCCCATTCTCCGATTCTCCCTCAGTTGTTCAGAAGTTGACTTGTCCGCCCTGCCCGCCGGCAGGCGTGGCATCTGTCAGGCGGAACTCCCGCCAACAAAAAGCGGCGGGATGGAACGTCATTTCGCTTCGGAATGTTAAAGGTCATAGTACTGATTCATTCAGGTGGGTATCATAATGCAACGGAGGTTCTATGAGAAAAATAATCGTGTTATCCATGATCACATTGGACGGAGTCATGCAAGCACCAGGCGGACCGAAGGAAGATCCATCAGGCGGTTTCAGATATGGCGGCTGGATGGCGCCATACGACGATGACGTGTATGACAAGGTGGTGCAAAAAGAACTGAAACCTGCAGAGTATCTTCTGGGCAGAAAAACATTCGAGATGTGGGCAGGCTACTGGCCTGACCATGGAGACTTTTGGCCGGGGATCAATGAAGGCACAAAATACGTGTTTTCCAAACGCCTGAAAAAATCCGACGCGCTCGTGACCGGGTGGAAAAACTCTGTTTTAATCAAAACTGTGGCCGACATCAAAAAGGTCAAGCAATCAAAAGGCCCTGACATTCACGTGTGGGGCAGCAGTGAGCTCGTCCACCTCCTCATGAAGAATGACCTGGTAGACGAACTCAGACTGAAGATTCACCCTTTGACTCTTGGCAAGGGAAAAAAGATTTTTGACAATGGAGCAGTTCCGGCAGCGTTTACATTACAAGAGAGTATTGTGACAAAACGCGGCGTTATCATTGCCAATTACAAGCGAGCTGGAAAAGTCAAGACAGGTACTATGGTATAGTAAGGAGAAATACAATGAGAAAACTCGTTGCAGCAATCAATATGACACTTGACGGGTTTTGCGACCACACGGCAGTGATTGCAGATGATGAGCTACATCAACATTACAATGAGCTCTTAAGTACCGCAGATACTATGTTATGGGGAAGGATAACATATCAACTTATGGAAAGTTACTGGCCAACCATAGTACAAAATCCTACCGGTAACAAACCAGAAGATGAATTTGCGGTACTCATAGACAATATTTCCAAAATTGTTTATTCCCGCACACTGAAAAATGTTGATTGGAAAAATACGAGATTGAAAAGTGAAGTCAATAAAGAAGAAGTCTTAGAACTCAAGCGGCAAGCGGGCAAAAACATGTTAGTCGGAAGCCCAAGTTTAATAACAGCCTTAACGCAACTTGACCTCATCGATGAATACCAGCTCTGTGTTCAGCCAATTATTTTAGGAAGAGGCTTGCCATTATTTAAAAACGTCAAGGGTAGAATGAATCTTAAACTCTTAAAAACAAAATCATTTGGCAGTGGTGCAGTAACTCTTTATTATGAGCCGGCAAAGGAATGATTTGTCTTCGTAATAAAGATTTAGGGTTGAGTAGATTAATTCGAACATAATTTTATTCCAAAATAAATTAAAGGGGGATCCACAGTGCGCCAAGACTGCGGATGCTATGTCCAAACATTACCAAACTGGACAGTAACAGATCAACGCAGCAGCAACATCTTCTTTACCTGAACAAATCGCTGATGGGGATCAACTGTGGAGACCGCTTCTAATCTATAAAAATACATTCCACTAGCAGTAGTTGCATTCCAAACTGCCAATTGATACCCTGCCGATTGCTCGGCATTTACTAATTCCTTAACAACCTGACCTAAGATGTTATAGATAACAAGTTTCACAGTACTTTGAACCGGTAAGGCATACTGAATAGTTGTGGACGGATTAAAAGGATTTGGAAAATTCTGCTTCAAAGTAAATGTAAGGGGTACTGGGATTTCTCTTTCTACCTCTGTATTGGTGGGGGAAGCTGTAACCCAGACACCGGAACTCGTCCCGGCAAAGATACCGTCGCTGCTTACGGCCAGGGACCAAACACGGGTGTTGGCAGGTATCCCCGAGCTGAATGAAGTCCAGGTTACGCCGTTGTCGACCGAGAGGTAGACTCCGTTATCATCGGTCCCGGCAATAAGCTGATCATTTACAACGACGAAGCAATTTACATTCTTGAGGCCGGATGTGTCTGCCGCCCAGCTGGTGCCACTATTGTCGGATATAAAAACACCGGTCAACGTTACCGCGAATAATTTAGTATCCAAAACCACAAGCTGGGAGATGTGTGTATCGGTAAGGCCAGAATTAATTGCAGTCCAGCTTGTTCCGCTGTTTGTCGATTTGAAAACACCGTCGCTGGCACTACCTGCAAAAATGTCGTCCCCACTTGCGACAATAGAGGTAATACGGGCATCCACTGCTATTCCCGAGCTAATTTCGGTCCAGGTATTACCGTTGTCTGATGATTTATAGATATCACCTGTTGTACCCGCAAAAAGAGTGGTATTAATCATCACAATGGACCAGATGGCAGTGTCCGCAGGTATGCCAGTGGGTGTGACAGCATTCCAGGTTGTGCCGTCATCTGTGGACTGAATAAAACCATTCCATGTTCCGGCAAGAATTCTGGAGTCCAACATTACAATGGATAGAATGTCAATGCTGCTATCTGCAGAACCGATCTGAGTCCAGTTCGTGCCATCATCGGTAGTAAGAAACATGCGGCCGCCGTTAAAACTGTCCCAGATCCGTGCAAAGACCTTGTTTTTGCTAATGTAAAGATTGAAAAAATTGTTGCTTGCCGGCCAATTTGTTTGTATCCATCCGCTGGCGAGCGGGAGAGCATCGGCCGGATTGGCCGGCATTGACATGCACATTGGCTTCAGCAGAATGTGTAAAACCAACCGCTGCATTTCCAAATGACAATACAATGGCCATCCGGACCGTAAAGAACCGAAAAAACTGTTTCATCTCTATTTTATGCTCCATTGTTTACAATTAATCATGAAGTATGATCGGATTTTTTTATTCATAAACAATATCATCTTAGGCCTCATCCTATGTCACCTGTTGTCCATGAGGTCTGACCAGATGCGCACTCATCGCCGCATCGTTCGGCGTTATGCCCAGGCCGGGCCCATCCGGTATCTGCACGTATCCGTTTTCCATTAAGGGTTTTGGAACGCCGTCAATCAGCGAGTCATACCATGATATTTCGGGATAATGGTGTTCACAGGAGAGGAAATCCGGAATACCCGCAGCAATGTGAGCGCACATCATCATTGCGAACGGCGAGTTCGACTGGTGAAGCGCAGTCTTGACGCCTCTGTCATGCGCCCATATAGCGGCAAGCCTGGTCTGATGGATCCCTCCGAAGGTGGTAGGATCCGGATGGAAATAATTAGTCGCTTCCTCGTTGACCATATTCTGGAGCTCGTCGAAACCAAACATGTCTTCACCGGTAAGAATCGGCATATCGGTACCGGCATTGATCTGCGCGAGCACGGAGTAATAGTGCCACGGTACTATGTCTTCCATCCATCCTCCCAGCGTTTTATCAAGATACCCCGGCTCTCCCAGATAATTGGAAAGCTGAATTGCCGAGACAACATCGAGCTGCGATCCGCCGCCGCGGGGAGACCAGGGGAAAAAATGATCGGCTGCGAGAGGTGCGTCACCTATCATCTGTCGATATGACGCAACGTAATCACGATATTTAGTATAGCCCGAACTCTAAAATACGCTTGGCTGAGCCACCCGATTCGGTGTAGGGGTTGGGATCGGGTGACGTTGTATAATCGGAACTGGTTAAAATACCGTTTAAATCAGTTTTAAACCAGGTGAATCCCTGTTTATTCGAGTCTGAATTTCAGCCTGCCTTGTGGATAGATTGAGTTTGACCGGAGTGTCGCAATACATTCGCATGCTGTCTCTGAGCTTAGGACCGAGGAGCTTCCATATTGGAACATTATACACCTTGCCGGTAATGTCCCAGCAGGCACACTCAATCGCGGCAATTGCTCCTGAAGCGTAGGTGATATTCATCCAGTTCGAAGTCGGATTCAAAGCTGCGGTAATCGCATTGAAAACCTTGTCGACCTGCGTCGGATTCATGCCCAGAATGAGAGGTCTGCAGGTCTTCAGCTCGGCAGCTGCGTTGGTGTCTTCAACCCGGCATTCACCATAGCCGGAAATTCCCTTATTCGTATCGAGGCGAATAATCCGGGCCGTAGCATTCAATCCGTTAATAGTCGCCACGGATATATTGGTGATATATATGCCCTTTTCGCCGGGGGTTATTGCAGCCCTGGCGAAGTTAAATGGGTCTATTATGCCAGGAATCCCTGTTGTTGCGACAGCAGTGACTCCAAGCATCTTTAGAAACTCTCGTCTTCTCATGGATGAGGATACTGATTTTAATTCCAGCGTTGTTGGCCATAAATGGTACACTTCGTTAGTGTGAATCTGTCGTCAATAGCAACATTTATCAAGACTGAGTCTATGCGAATAGATCAAAATGCAAAACAAAATGTTATATTTTTCAGAATTCTTTCGGCATGCATAATGCGCAATAGATTCATCACATTCAACCTGTTTTGATAGATGCGGTCGCCCTGAGTATAAGTAGACATGGCGAGAGCAGTTGCTGCATATTTTGACTTTTCCCTTTTTAAAATGGTTCGCTCGACCATCATGCCTATGGCAAAATCTAAATACCTAGTTATGTATAGCTTCCTGCCGACAGGTCTTCAAAGACAATCGTTCCGACCTCTCTTCCTATCAGGTCTAATAATTTCAGTGATTCGAACGATCTATGTGGAAGAGTAAATAAGATAATAGTTGACGAATCAAATGGGTTGGGATTGTTTTACTTTAGTTTAAAATGATTATCAGGTAAAAGATGATTTTTCTGCTTTAACTCCTATTGAATTGTTTCAACTGATTTCAAACTATCCAACAGTTTTGTGCTAACCCAGTAAATGTATCCAGTGTTTGTACTAAAATTTAGTCGTGTAAAGAACATGTATTTACCATCGGGACTAACAGTGGGACAAATAACTGCATCGGCTCCGGAATTGATTTTCTTTCCAAGATTTCTTGGTACACTCCACATATAATCATTCTTTCTAAAGCTAATCCAGATATCATTTTGCGTATAACTTCCAACTCGAGGCGAGTTGAAGAGCATATAACTTTCATCCGGAGCGAAACCCAGGCATGCAATGCTCCTCCTGAATTGACTGTCGGCCCGATATCGACCGCTTCCAGATATTTCCCGTTCCTGTATTCCGCCGAAAAGATTCTCCCCTTATCCCATTTCCCGTCTCTCGAAAAATATAGTTTCCCGCTTTTTACGACTGATGGATAGTATTCTGTTTCAGAGGTGTTTATTTCACTTCCCAGTTTGATTGGTTGACTCCATTTGCCATCATTTTTTTCTACATAGAATATATCCCCATCAGTGTAATAAAATATCCTATTTCCGTCTGCTGAGAATGAGACCTCTTTCCCGAAAAAGAAAGATTCCACCGGATCACTCCATTTACCGCTGTCATAAGTCATGATATACGAAGTGCGGTCGGGATAGCGGGAGAAGATTAATATCTTCCCGTCCGGTGAGAAAGAAAGTGCGTGTGTGTTTTTATTCTCTACCGATACAACCCCGGGAGCAAATATTTTGGCAGTATCACCCACAGGGATTTGGCCTAAATAATCAGAATTAGTTTGAGCATTACAAATTTGTATTATAAATAGATTTGAGATTATAAATAGAATTATTTTAATAGTATTTCCTCTTTAGATTGTTTAGTTCTACCGCACCAAGATCATTTTATTTTGAAAACTCATTCCACTCGTTTCCATTTTATAAAAATAGACTCCGGAGCAGACTGGATTGTTTGAGTTATTTGTTGCATCCCATGTTACTGAATGCTCACCAGCACTCTGAAAAGAATTGACAAGTGTTCTTATTTCTCTCCCCAGTGTATCGTAGATTTTCAGATTTACATTGCTGCTGACTGAAAGCTGATAACTGATTACTGTTGACGGATTGAAGGGGTTGGGATAGTTTTGAAGCAGGTGCGTTTCTTTGGGAAGCTGGCTTTTTTCTTTTACTATTCCCGTAGAAGTGGTAACTGTAATTCTGAATGAACATGTAGCACTAACAGTATCTTTATTCGCTGCTGTAATTTTTATCGTATCGATTTCAGCTTGTCGTGGAGTACCGGAAAGCGTTCTTGTTCCAGCATTGAACGTTAACCATGAAGGCAATACAGAACCATTGCTTAAGCTTACAGAGTATTGCAGCGAATCTGTTCCGTACTCACAAGAAAATGTATTACTCGGAATGACATAATTGAAAACCGTATCTGCTTTTATACTCTTAGCAGGAATTTGATTGCTTAACTTGGGGGCAAAAACAGTTTTTTTCAATCCAACAAGAACATGCGTGCTCACCCAATAAACATCACGCTTATCATTTGTATTATTTTCACGACTAAAAAAAGATACTTACCATCAGGAGAAAGCGTTGGGCTGTGTTGGCAATAAGCGGTAACATTGATTTTTGCACCGCTTCTTTCCATGCCTATAGGCATAGACCATTCGTTTTTTCCTTTGTAAAAACTTATCCAGAGATCTTGTAGACTATAACTACTATAACGGTATGACGCGAAGATAATATATGACCCATCGTGGGCAATAACTGAAGTAAAGTCCTCGGTAGAGGAGTTCACTATAGGACCAAGATTCTCTATCTGGAACGAATCATTAGGCAGGCTACGGATTTGCCAAATATCTAGGTTGCCCTTTCCTCCCGGTCGATTGGAGGTGATATATCCAATGCCATCGTCGGTTTCAGAGTAATAGTTTTCATCCGATGTTGTATTAACTGGTGAAGGTAAACGTCGTGGCTCGCCCCATCCTCCAGAAATGCGTTCAACCATCCAAATATCGCTTTCCTTCTCGAAGTAAAGTTTATTTCCATCAGCTGATAAAAAAGGTGAACCGGCATTTTGGTTTCCATTGAATGGTAATGCCAGCTGCTCTGTCCAGGTGTTGTTTACCCGCTTAGTGTAAAGAATTTTATAAACAGAGTCTGTAGTTACCCAGGAATCAAAATAAATTTCATTGCTATCAGGATAAAAAACTATACTGCTTTCAAATCGATCGGGTTTGGAGATGATGCCAGGAGCGAAAATAACCGCCGTATCACCCGGAGGAGTCTGCCCAAAGTAATCGATAGAAGCAGTTTGGGCGTTGCTGACCTGAACCAAGAGGGAGGTCACGATAATGAATAAAAGTTTTTTCATGGAATTTTTCCGTATATAAATCTGTTTAGTTTTAGCGAATCAAAATCATTTTCTTCTGAATACTTGTTTCATTGGTTTCCATCTTATAGAAGTAGACTCCTGAGCTGACAGGATTGTTTGAGTTATCTGTGGCATTCCAGATAATTGTATGCTCACCTGCACTCTGAAAAGAATTGACAAGTGTTTTAATCTTCTGACCGAGCACATTATAGATTGTCAATGTCACATTGCTGGAAGCTGACAACTGATAACTGATAACTGTTGATGGATTAAACGGATTGGGGTAGTTTTGATGGAGTTGCAATTCTTTGGGGAATTGGCTGTTCTCTTCTTCAACACCAGTAGAGGATGTAACCGTAATTTTGAACGAACACGTAGCGCTGACAGTATCCTTATTCATTGCCGTAATTTTTATCGTATCTATTTCAGCTTGTTGTGGAGTGCCGGAAAGCGTTCTTGTTCCTGCGTTGAACGTTAACCATGAGGGCAATACAGAACCATTGCTTAAGCTTGCAGAGTATTGCAGCGAATCGGTTCCATACTCACATGAAAATGTATTACTCGGAATGACATAATTGAAAACCGTATCTGCTTTTATACTCTTAGCAGGAATTTGATTGCTTAACTTGGGAGCAAAAACATATTTTTTCAATCCAACTATTACATGGGTGCTAACCCAATAAATATCCATCGGATCTGTTGAGATAGGATTGGCTGGAACACGGGAGAAAAACAGAAATTTTCCATCGGGCGAAAGTGATGGGCTAAATTGGACTTGGGTATGAATGTTGATTTTTGCACCGCAACTGTTCATCTCTAAAGGTGCGGTCCATCCTTTATTGCCTTTGTTAAAAGTTATAAAAAGGTCATTCCAGCAATTACTGTGTCCATTTGTGTTGAAGATAAGAAATGACCCATCGGGGGCAATGCATGGATTAGCATCTTGCATTGCAGAGTTCACAACCGAACCAAGGTTCACTGCCTGTGAAGAATTATAAGGTATACACCAAATATCACCATGCATTGGATCACCTATTCCTCCAGAACGGGCGGACGTAACATAAGCAGTACCATCAGTAGTTTCTGTGTAACCCCAGTCAAATGAAGTTGAATTAATTGGTGATGGAAGAAGTTGCGGTTCGCCCCATTCTCCTGTAGTACGTTCAATAAAATAAATATGATAATTATTGGTGAAGTAAAGTCTTTTTCCATCATTCGAGAAAAAGGGATCACTGACATTACGGGTTGCTGAGAATGGCGCTTCCACTCGTTCCGTCCATGTATTGTATACACGCTTCTTGTAATAAATTTTACTTGAATCTCCAGATGAAGCAATATCAAAGTAACATTCATTGCCATCAGGAGAGAAAGTTATTTTCTTTTCCCAGGCATCGGGCAGGGAAATAATCTCCGGGGCAAAAATAACAGCCGTATCACCCGGAGGAGTCTGCCCAAAGTAATCGATAGAAGCAGTTTGGGCGTTGCCTGTCTGAACAAGAACAGTGATCACGATAATGAATAGAATTTTTTTCATGGTATTTTTCCGTATATAAATCTGTGTAGTTTTAGCGAATCAAAATCATTTTCTTCTGAATACTTGTTTCTTTGGTTTCCATCTTATAAAAGTATACTCCAGAGCAGACTGGATTGTTTGAGTTATTTGTTGCATCCCATGTTACTGAATGCTCACCAGCACTCTGAAAAGAATTGACCAGTGTTTTTATTTCTCTCCCAAGTGCATCATAGATTTTCAGATTTACATTGCTGCTGACTAAAAGCTGATAGCTGATTACTGTTGATGGATTGAAGGGGTTGGGATAGTTTTGATACAGCATCGATTCTTCCGGAATCAGACTTTGTTTGTCTTCTATATCGGTAGTATTGGTGACGGTAATTTGGAATTCGTCGTAAACACTCATGTTCTCCTTATCGGTTACCGTTACCCTGACGGTCAAGTTTTCAGCATTTAATGGAGTCCCTGAAAACGTTCGTGTTGAAGGAGTAAACCTTAACCAAGCGGGTAAATTTTCACCATTGCTTTGTTTACAGCTATAGGTTAAGGTATCATCGTCTATGAAAGTAAAATCCGGGATTTTTAACGTATACTTTTCCCCCACAATAATTGATGTATCTGGAATTGGTCGATACACTTCAGGGATAAAGTTGCCTTCGCTAATCACTGTGCCTTCATATACATCTGAATATGGAGGCGCGTCATAGGCAACACTTTCTGTTCCGCCAATCACATATATTTTTTTGTCAACGGCAACAAGGCCTGCAAGGACGTTAATTTTGGGAAGAGAAGTAGATTTTGTCCATGTATCTATTGCCGGGTCATATACATAAACAGAGGATAGACCAGCACCACTTTCATTCTGTCCACCCAGGACGATAACTTTTTTATCTACAGCCACAGCACCCGGTATAAGAGTTGCAGCAGGCAGGCTTTTTTTGGTTTCCCATTTGTCTGTATTCGTGTTGTAACATTCTACGGTATTAATGAGCTGCCAAATACTAGATGAAGATCCTGCTCCACCGATTATATATATTAACGAATCCACGGCCACTACAGCCGGATTGTTCCTCAATGTTGGAACCGGGGCTTTTTCTGACCATGAATCTGTGTCAACATCGTAAACTTCATTCTTTTGCGTACAAGAGGAAGGTACATCGTCATATGAAGTAATGCCTCCCAAAATGTAAATTTTATGGTTTACCCTGCCGCAGTCAAAATGTTTACGGATGGTTGGCATGAGTGCCAGGCTATTCCATTCATTGGTTTCAGGATCATATACAAAGTTCGTATTGGTGTTAGCAGGAATCTCGCCACTGATTACGTATATTTTACCGTCAACTTCTGCTGCTGCTGCATCTCCACGGTCGGGCAAATCAGAAAGAATTTTCCATTTATTATAAAGAATTTCATATTCATAGAAATTCGGATTGGAAGAATCTGAATAGGATACAAAATACAATTTGTTGTTGTAAGCAACAGCTTCTCCTCCATAAGATGCTTGGGGAAGCGAAGCCAGCGGTTTCCACACTATTTTTTGGGCAAACGCCATAGAACTAAAAAATACAATAATAGCCAACGACAGTATTTCAATTCTCATTACCTTAATTATAACGGCGAATATAAAAATGGTTAAATGTTTTTCCATGATTTTTTTCCTTCGATTATTTTTAGTTTTAGCGAATCAAAATCATTTTCTTCTGAATACTTGTTTCATTGGTTTCCATCTTATAAAAGTATACTCCGGAGCTGACATGATTGTTTGAATTATCTGTGGCATTCCAGGTAATTGTATGCTCTCCTGCACTCTGATAAGAATTGACAAGCGTTTTAATTTTCTGACCAAGCATATTATAGACCAAAAGTTTTACATTACTGGATCCTGACAACCGATAACTGATAACTGTTGACGGATTAAACGGATTGGGATAGTTTTGCATTAACTGAAAATTTTGAGGTAACATTGTTTCATTAACCGTAACACCGGTAACAGTTTGTTTAAGAGAATCTATGATTGCTGTTGATACCCAGAAGAGATTATTTGAATTCAGTTCTCTTGTAAAAAACAAATACTTACCATCTGGAGACACTACCGGAAATCTTTCATCTACCGATGTATTTATTTTATTACCCATATTTATTGGAGTTCCCCAATGGCCATCTTGCTTCTTAAAACGGATATATAAATCCGCATCGTCAGCCCCCCCCGCAAAAACGAGGTAATCTTCTTCAGGTGAAATATACAATGTCCACCATGGGCCATATTCAGGAAGGATGTCCATAGAAACAGGGTTTGTGAATTTGTCATTGGTATACTTATAGCATATAAGGTTATACTCATGATTTATATTAGATCTCACACAATACGAGTTCCCATTATTTGTAAATATTGGAGTTAGTTCATCATCTGATGAGTTATAAGGTTCACCAGCATTGATCGGTCTACTCCATCCACTGTCGGTACTTTCTACATACCAACTATCAAAACCTCCAATCCCTCCAGCGCGATTTGAGTAGAAAAACAATTTTTCACCATCTAACGAAAATACTGGTGATCCATTAAATACTGACAAATAATCTTTAACAAAATTGGTTGGCGCGGGTGTTGTCCATTTCCCATTTTCTAATTTGGAACCAATTATCCTCTCTGTTGATGGATTATTAACCCAAAAGATTTCATCGCCTTTGGGTGATATGGCGACCGTACCATGTACCATCACTCGGTAACAATTCCAGGTGCAAATTGAACTGGAACATTACCCGGAGGTGTTTGCCCTAAATATTTATTACTTATTAACGTATCCAGCACAACTCGAAATGCTTCCTGTTTCCCTGACGGATTTATGCCGTGACCGACGATAACATTACCGTCAGGAGTAATGCCGCTGGCGTTCTGCAAAGTCCAGCCGGTTAAATTCAAACCGTACTCCGTTTGCAGCACAGTTTGAAGTTTTCGCATCCCATTTGTGCTGTCCCAGATAAATGCGTCGCCGCTTGCCGGGCCTGAAAAACTGCCGCCGACGATTATTTTCCCGAAATTTGTCATATCCGTTGGGTGCGTGGTATTTCTTCCCGGTAAATGACCAATGGTTACCATCCCTTTGCTTTCTGTCCAGAAAAAAGCGGGGTAAGTCGATGAAGACTGAGTGGTTCCTGCAATAACAGAGCCGTCAGGTGAAATGCCCAGCAGCATGCAATATTTTCCTCCGGTCAACGAAGCCATCCCTCTCATTCCGCCGCTTTGTGTCCAGATGAATCCATCTTCATCATTCCATGCAGGCAGGCTGTAGCTTTGACCGATAATGACAGAACCGTCACTGGAAACATCGACGGCGCGGCTGTTGGTTTTGCCGGGAAGTACGCCTAATCCTTCGATCCCCGATTGCTGAGTCCAGCGAAAAGCCTGTAATCCACCGTCTCCAACAATTACTGAACCATCAGCCGAAACACTAAAAGCTTCATAGCGTGTTGATCCATCAAGGCTGCCAAATTTCTCCATACCACTTGACGCAATCCATCGAAATCCCATGTAACCATTCCATCCTGAACCAGGGTCTCCGGAACCGACAATCACATTGCCATTCGCCGAGATGCTGTTCGCCCAACTTTTTTTAAAGCTGGTGTCAGGAAGGTTACCGAGACTTACCATTCCGCTGCCTTCTGTCCATCGAAATGCCTGCTCGCCGGAAGCAGTTAGTCCCGTAGCCAATGATTACAGAGCCATCGGCTGAAACCTTCTGGGCAGAACTGTTAAATTCTCCTCCCGGAAAATCTCCCAGTCCCTGAAACGATGCATGCTGGGAAAGACTATTCGATGAAATAATGCTTATGCATATGAACAGGATATACCACGTCTCCTTCTGTTTCATGCAAACTCCTTCGTTAAGTTCAATGTTTTTATATGAAATATACTACTCGAGGTATTTTTTTGAATAGCAGAAACATTCCAAAGATTAGAAGGAATGTTCCAAAAACAAGCGGCGAACAACGAAGAGGTAAATGAGTGATTAGAACCTATCTCAGAAAAGGTAAATTACCAAAATATTCTTGTCATGCCCGCGGATTTTGCCAAAGGCATGCCTTCGGCATAAGCGGGCATCTAGAAATCTGGACTCCCGATTGAAACATTCGGGAGTGACAATATTTTTTTGAGAGGGATTCCAGATATTCTTGCTATCTGCTTTCAGGGATGGGAGCAGTTGCATGCTGAGAAGCATACTCTTTCGGCAGGCACCCGTAGGCTTCTTTGAAGCAGGCGCTGAAATACGAGGGGGAATTAAATCCAGAAAGGTACAGGACATCGGTAACATTGTATGAATTTAGACGGAGCAATTGTGCCGCTCTCTTAAGCTTAATATTCCTGATGAACTGATTTGCCGAACAATTTGTGATTGCTTTCAATTTTCTGAACAGTTGAGTCCGGCTGACGGCGAGTTCTCTCATCATCATTTCGATTCCCAAATCAGGATGAGCAATATTTTCTTCCACAATGGCAACTGCTTTCCGCAGGAATTCATCTTCCGGTGAGGTGGCAGCAACTTCTCGCGGGTTGAACAGAAATTCCCGTGTAAAATATTCTCGCTGTTTCTTTTTGAATTCCAGGAGACTGTCAATCCTTGCCTTCAATATTTCAGAATTGAAAGGTTTTGTCAGGTAACTGTCGGCTCCAGTCTGCAATCCTGCCAATTCATGTTCGTCGCCTGCTTTCGCTGTCAGCATCAGAATGGGAATATGATTGGTTTGCAGAGTACCCTTTAATTTATGGCACAATTCCAATCCATTCATACCAGGCATCATAATGTCACTGATAATGACATCGGGAATAAGCTCCACAGCAGATTGAAATCCCTTGTTTCCATCCTCCGCCTCATACACACTAAACCGATCGGCAAACATGCTTCTGATGAACGCTCGCACATCTGCATTGTCTTCCACGATCAGCATAATCTGCGAATTGTCATTCGCATCCGTCCGAATTTCTTCATGATCTTCAATGGAGCGGTTTGAAAGAATTTGTTCCAGGTACTTATGCCGGATATCTACAACATTTGCATCGTCTTGTTCCTCGGAAACCGTCGTTTTTTCCTCATTCGTATAATCGGTGTCATGAATGGGAATCGTTAGAGAAAAGGTTGTTCCTAAGTCCAGCGCACTTTCAACATGTATTTCTCCCTTGTGCAAGCTCACTAATTCTTTTGTATAGGCAAGTCCGATGCCCGTACCGGTATTGAAACCCGTATTGGAGTTTTCCACCTGATAATATCGATCAAATACATACTGTACTTGATCCTCTGGAATTCCTTTTCCATTGTCGCGAATGGTTATCCTGATTTTTACAATGTCGTCACTCTTGGTCAAAATTGGCATCAGAGATACATCAATCGTTCCCCCGTTAGGTGTATATTTGAATGCGTTCGAGAGCAGATTATTCACAGCTTTTTCAACAATATCTCTGTTAAACCATCCAATGATTTTTTCCGTGAGTGGGGTAAAGGAATAGTGTATCTCATTTACTTCGGCTATATGTGAAAAGGATGAGTATATCCCCCTGCAATAACCTGCGATATCCCCCTGGGAAACTCTTAACTTCATATTACCAGTATCCAATTTTCGTATGTCCAGTAATTGGTTAATCAGGTTATATAATTGAAGTGTGTTCCTTTTGATTATTTGCAGAAGAGGCAACGCTTCTTGGTCTGAGGAATGATCTTTAACGAGTTTTTCTATCGGACCAAGAATAAGGGTTAATGGTGTTCTCAATTCATGCGAGATGTTGGAGAAAAAATTTAACTTATTTTGATCAGCTTCATGAACCTTTTCCGACATTTCTTCGATCTGTTTCTTCTGTTCCTCGAGTGTTTTGCTGTATTTCTTTTTACGATGAAGATTGAGATAAATCAGTACTCCAAAGGCAGCTACCATCATAAATGCACCAATGAAAACATATGTTACTTGTTTTTGCTTGGCCATTTCAGCATCGGCACGTTTTTGGCTCTCGCTTAATTCGGATTCTCTTTGTGCAATCATATTTTGGAATTCAAACCTGGTTTCCAAGCGAGAAAGATTATCCGCTTCACTGATAACCTTCAAACTGTCGGTCAGATTTTTCGATATATCGAGATATTCAAATGCTTTTTGATAATTGTTCAATGACCGATAGACCCGGCTTAACTTGAAGGAAATCTCCTTTTGAAGGGCAAGCGAGTTCGCCCTGGAGGCGTAATCGAATCCCTTCTGTAACCTTTGAAGAGCTGACTCAGGTTTATTTATCTTGACGAATAAATCGGATATTGCTGAGCATGAAGCTGCTTGCTCGTTTTGGGTATGAGCAGCATCGGCGAGTGAAAGGCTCATAGTGAAATAGCGAAGAGCGTTGTCATAGTCTCGTGCATTTAAATAGACATTCCCGATATCGATAAGAACGGAATGGAAAGCGATCTGAGGACATTTGTTACAGCCGATCTCATAGCTCTTCAGGAGATATGATAATGCGTTTTTATATTGTTTTTCCTGGTAGTAGAGTTCGCCGATGTTTTTATAAGCATTGGACTGCGTATGCCGGTGCTTGACACGTTCTGCGATTTCAAGGCTTTGATAATAATAGGAGAATGCAAGAGAATCGTTTCCGAGTAACTTCTGCACGGTTCCAATTTCAATCAATACAGAGGCGATTCCTAAATCAGAACTGTCTTTTTTACATATACTTAATGCTTTTTGAAAATACAGCAACGCTACTTCATAATTATGTTGATAATCTCTTAAGTAACCGCCAATTTGCTGGTACGCATCCAATATCGCTTCTTGATTATTGATCCTCTCGGCAAGTTCCATTGCCTTCATGGCATACACCATTGACTGTGTTCTATTTTCACGTTCTCCATAGAGATAAATAAGTTGCTGGTATTGATCGAGAAGAACGGCTGGATCTGCCGTCAGGCTCACGGCAAGTTTATAATCATTAATAGTTGAATCAAGGTAGATTCTTCTGTAATTCTTTGAATCTTTGAGAATCAGCCAATCGCTATAGATAATCATCGTAAGGTCGTTTGTCTGCTTGAATTCTGCCCTGCTTTGTAAGGCAAACTCCATTGCTTCAGAAATATTCCCTTGCTGCAGGCTTAGATTTGCGAGATTATAATCGCACCAAGCAACTTGCTGCGGAAGATTATTTTGCCGTGCAATTGTTCCTGCTTTGATGTATAATTCTTTTGCCTTTGCAATATTGCCAGTTACCCAGCATCCCTTTGCTGCAGCATCAAATGCATAGGCAGTTAATCTGCCGTCTTGAATTCGGTCTGCCAACCTTAAGGCTTGCGTCCCATATTCCAGAGCGAGCATGCTATCAGCTTGCGTGGCATTCCAAGTGATTTGGCAGAAGATCATAATACTGTCTTCGACACTCTGGGTTTTTGACAACGCGAATTTTAAGCTATCCAAAGCTTGTGGGGTTTGGGCGAATGAACACAACGGAAATCCAAGGGCACAGAGAAAACACGACAAAGCTATGTGCCGCCAAAAGGATTTCATAGAATACTTGGATTTCGAAGAGATCATATGACTTTTATATTCTCGATTAAACAATCTCGTTGTTTTTTAAGATTCGCTGTTGATAACATTATACGTTAATAAAGGATTGTCCAACTTTCAAGTCAGGAAAATGCTAGTGTCACTTCTAAAAAGAAATCTTGTGTTTTTTTACTCTCAGCCTTTATAAAAAGGCATTAGTGCTCGTTTCCATTTTCGCTTGAGTCCTTGGCTACTCAAGATTATTTAATGGAAACGGCGCTAATATGATAATTGAATACTATGTAATATATCCGTTAAGCTTTTCAAATACTTATACACCATTGAAAATAAAATTTACTATCGGGAAATAAATTTCTCCTGTAACATCTGATACAGACAGTTAATTGGATGAAATTCAAATTTAACAAGACTTAGCTTTTCATTGAAAATCGCTGAAAAGAGCTTCAAATATCCATTGCTAATTCTGTGGAATTTTATCCAGCGGCTTTTCTAAGATGTAATGCATTGTTGAGAATAGAGAGAAGTGCAGGCCCCCGCTGCTAAAAAAGACGAATCTGTTTTGAATTCGCCTTTTTTTCACCCCGCTACGAAACTACAACATCAATTTTTCATAAACAGATAGACAAAGAAAGTGCATAAAATAATTATAACTCCCGATAGTCTTAAAATATTTCTTAAAGTAATTAGTTTGTTTCCATTTTCTAAATACTAATGTCGTTGACTTCGTATTAGGTCCGTCGAATTTTCCCGCTCTTGATGATCGCAACACCAATTCTCCATGATGATGGACGGAGTCAACAACCATAATTCAAGGAGTGCAATCATTTATCATATATTCTGCAAAATATTATGTGCACATTTTTCAAATTGAGTGAAGATGATAATCCCTTTGTATCAATATATTATCGTGCATTAAAAGCTGCTTTAGGTGCATCAAGCCCGCGTTTTTTATTTTCTTTTCTGTATCAGCCATTCCATGTATCGTGATTTGATCTGTCTGCTTGCCATCGCTTTCTTCACTGGAGGAAGCGACAGGATAACTCCTAAGACAGCCGCCATGGCACGATGGTTCCACAACGTCCTATTATCAAAAATCAGATTTTGCAGCATACCCCGCTCAATGGCCATCATGACAGCTTTGTGTGCTGAGTTGAGAGGAGTTATAACCCGGTTCTTTCGTTCTTTCATTGTCATCGCATTTTTTGAACAATTCTTTATACACAGTCCACATCCCAGACAGATGTCTTCATTTATTCTGGCTTTTTTCCTCTTGGGTTTGTGTGGATCGCCGGCATTTACCAGACCCATTGCTTCCACGGGGCAAACATCGATACACTTTGCGCAGCCGGTGCATTGATCACCCATGACAACCGGGAGATAATTCGTAGTTTGCACGGGAGTGAGAAATGCAAAACGTTTTGCGGCAAGCATTGCCTCGCAGCAGCATCCACAGCAGTTGCAGATGAAGTTTACATCCTCCCGCCCATTCTCACCGATCTGTACAAGGTTACAATCGTACGCCTGATGAAGCAGGTCCATACACTCCGAAACATCCACACTCCGTCCAATCTTGTGTCTGATGAGCGATTCGGCAACGCTATTGAACGTCATGCAAATATCTAATGGCGCATCGCACGACTTGCCGACATGACTCATCTTATGTCTGCAGTAGCAAACACCTACGGCTCGATGTGTTGCCTTGTTGATCACTTCCGTCGCACGTTCATGATCGAGTACATGAAGTGCTAGTGTTTTAGGTATCGCTGGTTCGTAGATAAATGTTCTTCCGAGACGCGTCTCTCCTTCGCAGAAGAGGTCTTTAATGAAATCCTCCTCCACGTTCATGTATTGATAGAATAGTTCAGAAAGTACTTTTTGGTCGATGTCGTTGCGAATACGCATCAACGAGAATTCAAAGAATCCTGCCATAGGCGGAGGAAGTGAGTATTCCATCTCGCCGTTAAGGTTTTCAACATCGAGTAAGATACCCCGCGAAGCGAGAGTCTCTATGAGACTCTGAGTCTCTGTTATTGACATACGCCATGCGTTCGCTGCTGCAGCAATCTTAAATGGTTTTATGGGAAGCAGCGAAACATATTCAGCTTCTTTTTCAGTCATAAGGAGTTGCAGTATCTTGAAAAGCGTTGGGGTCGGTGCTGCTCCCTGAGGAAACCGATTGATGCGCTCGACAAGAGTTTTGTATCCCGATCGTACCGTGAGATGACCCATAAAGAACTCGAAATGAATTGTGATTATAAATAGTTGTAATTTTAATTTTTCTCTTTATACCAAACTGCCGGCATTATTCTATCTGACCGAAATGAGTCCTTTTATTCCTGAGATACTTATATGTCTTTCCCGATGCGATTACCAATGGTACCACACCCAATACGATGAATACAACATCGCCTGGGAGGCGAAGCCATTCGATAGTGTGCATAATTCCTTTATGCAGGTAACTCCAGACTTCTTGCATGCCAGTACCCATTGTTCAATACATCGGTTAGTTGCATCACCCCGCCAGGGAAGAGGTTAGTTACGACCATCAACGCCAGGCCGATGTTCAATCCCCAGAAAGATGTCCGAATATATTTTTCAATATGCTCCCATTCTAAATCTGAGGAAACTTGGCGGAAGACAAACACCATAAGCGCAACGCCAAGCATCCCGAACACGCCCATCATCGCTGCATGGCCATGGTTCGGTGTCAATAGTGTCCCGACCTCGAAGTAGCTGACGATCGGCAGGTTGATGAGAAATCCGAAAATACCGGCGCCGATAAAATTCCATACTCCCACTGAGATCAAAAAATAGAATGTCCATTTATGCGGGACAGCAATTTTCTTTCCACAAATATCGCATGTTCCCTTCGTCAACTTAATGAAGTCCCAGGCATCAAGCGTCAGCAGCGTGAGAGGCACGACCTCCATCGCGGAGAACATTGCCGCAAACGCCATCGTAATGCTTGATTGACCAGTCCAGTACCAATGATGTCCGGTGCCAACGATACCGCTGCCAAGATAGAGAATGGCATCAAGATATACAACACGAGTTGCTGTTATATGAGAAACGATGCCGAGCTTGTAGAATATGATTGCCACCATCACAGTTACGAACAATTCGAAGAACCCTTCAACCCAAAGATGGATGATCCAAAATCTCCAGGTATCGACAATGGAAAAATGGGTCGTGCTGCTGAAGAACATTGCGGGAAGATAAAAAAGCGGAATTGCTATCGCCGCATACAAGAACAATGAAGCTATCTCGCGCTCCTGTGGATTTTTCCTTGCTGGTGCAATTCCCCTAAACAATAAGTAGACCCAGAATACCAATCCGACAGCTAACAAAATTTGCCACAAACGACCGAGATCCAAATATTCCCATCCCTGATGCCCGATCCAAAACCAGAGGCTGCCAAAGAATTGATTGATGCCCAGCCATTCTCCGCACAAACTGCCAACGCTCACAATCACAAGCGCAGCAAACAAAAGGTTGACCCCTTTCGCCTGACCTTTGGGCTCACTTCCACCCAAAGAAGGTGCGAAGAATAATCCGCCTGCGACGTATGCAGTCGCCACCCACAAGATCGCCAACTGTAAATGCCATGTACGCAGTATATTACTTGGAAAGTAACGCGTAACATCGATGCCAAAGAAAGTGCCGGGATCTGCCCGATAGTGTGCGGTTCCTCCCCCGACAAGCACCTGCGCCAGAAAGAGCAATGCTACAATCACGAAGTACTTTACTGTCGCCTTTTGGCTTGGAGTGGAAACACCCGGAATCATTTGCGGATGGATGTGCTCGCTCTTGCCTTTCCAGCCGAGAAAATCGAACCTGCCGATGGCAAATAGACCCAGCGCAGTCGCTGAGAGAAGGGTGATGAGGCTTAGTGCGCTCCAAAGTACTGCATCGCTAGTTGGAGTATTGCCGACCGAAGAATCGTAAGGGAAATTATTTGTATACGTGTATGACTTGCCGGGACGGTTGACCACCGAAGCCCAGGCAGTCCAGGCAAAGAATGCAGTGAGCTGCTGCAATTCCTTGGGATCGTTGATGTACTTGACGGGTAATCCTGCATTGTTGACTGGCTGAGAGAAGTATTCTGTCCACTTTTTCAATTGTCTTTCATACGAAATGGCCTCTGCTTCAGTGAAACCAAGAATCTGTGATTGCACATTATATCGATTCTCTTTCAGGAGTTGCTGCACTTGTGCATTCACAGCGTTTTGCTCTGTCGTCGTGAGTTCTTGTTCGTCTTTGTTGTAATTTTGTCTGGAGATCGTTTCTCTTGCATCCATGGAAAGAACGTGCAGATATTCGGCTGAGAAATCAGGTCCAAGGTATGCACCGTGTCCCCAGATGCTGCCGTTTTCCATCAGTCCATACTTGAGGAACACCTTCTGTCCGGAAAGAATGTCTGCTCCCGTAAATATGGTTTTGCCGGATGTCAATGGACACTCTTTCAGGAATCGGCGGAGCATCAGAGTATGTTCTAATCGACAACCATATCAAAATTGTGAACCCGATGACCATGACAATGATGACGGAATGCCGCCACCAAGGGGAAAGTGATTTGAGTGAATGATTCTCGTCAACCATATTAATCCTCCATTGTTGGTTCAAGGTTCATTGAGCTGATATTTTAAATTCGTACTCCTGCTCTTGCAGCAGCACGGCGAGCCTTTTCATGATCTTCTGCTGCATATCGAAACAGCGCACCCGTCGTGGATATTTCATCTATCATAAGTTTGTACAAATCGATACCCATACTCGAATCACCGGCCGGAATAATCCGCTCTATGCACTTGATCTAGTTTCCTGCCGTTTCAAATCCATACCTAAGAAAAAGGTGATTCCCGCCTCGTTTCACTGAAACGAGTCTTCCCCAAAGAGGATGTTCAGGTGCAAAAATTTTTTCCGCAACAATACCCAGCCGTTCAATAGAACTCTCCCGCCCTGCGACTTGCGGAGAAAGCGTTAAAAACAATTCATCCAGGCAGCGTTCTGCAAAAAAATCTCCATGGATGAGGGCCTCCTTCAATAAGAATTATTTCGCACGATGGATTGATGCTGATAATTGCGTTGAGGATCTCACGAGCCGTCAATGAACCAGCGTTATTTCCCGCAACTATCTGAACCGACTTTGGAATATCCATCTTCCTGATTTGCCGTTCACCTTCTGCGGTTGTGAGAATCAATACCGGGACTTTGCCGGACTGAAACAACGGCAGGCTCAAGTCGATATTGCCGCGAGCCGTAACAATGACATTCAAAGGTACAGGCTGTTTCCCCATGCGTTCTCTTAATTCTTTATATGCATCAGCGTAAGGTGGGTAAATGTATGCAGGAGTCCAGATATGTTGAAGAGATGCACGGAGAGTCCCTGCACCGACTATCACTGCGTCAGCCGCGGCGCGCAAGAGTCCCATTACAATACTATCGTGTTCATTCGTACCACTGATAACATCGCCGACTGCTTTGCCTGGCGCATCCAGCGATGCGACACCATCCACCGTGCTAACGAAATTGCTGATGACAAACGGGCGCCCCGAGTGCGATGGAAAACTGAGGGTTCCGTAGAATCTTGACAATTCGGAAGGCAATGGGAGGCCGGAACTCAGATCTGACTCATAAAGCTTTTCTAAAGCTGGAATCATACGGGTAATATCCTTTTTCCTCGAGAAATATTAAATACGGATAACTGCGTGTGCAGAGATTAATCTCCACTCTCGTTGTTGTCGTCGTCTTTTAAGATCAACCGTAACGATGTGTCTTTTGTAAAATAATTTTCCATGTCCAATCAATAAAAATAATTAATTTATTGCGAACACTGAGTATGAGCATCAGATGCAAGGACATCCAGATAAACCATGCAAAATATCCTTTGAATTTTATAAAGGGAAGGTCCACAACTGCCTTATGCTTGCCAATGGTTGCCATGGAACCCAGGTTTCTATATTCATATTGCCGAAGTGGTTTGTTGTGCGATAGCGCTTTTAAGTTTTTCGCCAGATTTCTCGCTTGATGAATTGCCACATTTGCAACCTGAGGATGCCCTTGAGGATATGCCGGTGTTTCCATATATGCAATGTCGCCTACTGCATATACATTTGAACAATCCTGTACGAGATTATATCTATCCACCCTTATTCTGTTATTGTTGACAATAATATTTTCGTTGAAACCCTTGATGAGATTTCCAGTAACTCCGGCAGTCCAAATGACATGTTTGCTCTTGATGCTTTCGCCGTTATTGAGAGCAACGACCTTACCGTTGTAATTCTTTACTATGACCCTGGTTCTTACCTCTACGCCTAATTGTTTCAAATATTTTTCGGATGACGTCCTTGCCAGATCGCTCATCGTCCCAAGCGTAAACGGACTTCCTTCCAACAAGATAATTTTAAGATTTTTGAAATCAATTAAAGGATAATCTTTGGGAAGGATATTTTTTTTAATCTCTGCAAAAGCACCCGCTAATTCAACTCCCGTAGGGCCTGCGCCTACGATCACGATATTGAGCAGGTATTCCCTTTCATTATCGTCAACGGTCAACAACTCCTCAAAACTTTGAAGTATTGTATTTCTCAGTTTGATAGCGTCGTACGTGGTTTTCAGTCCGTATGTATTTTTTTTATGTCCTCGTTCCCAAAGTAATTTGTTTTGCATCCGGTCGCAATGATCAAGTAATCGTAATGGAATTTACCGATAGTCGTATTGATGAAGTTGGAATCGGGTTCAACGCGTCAATACTTCGGCCAATCCTGATCTGAGTATTGGTTCTCTTTTGTAAAACCTTGCGAAGCGGGAATGAAATACTGCTCGGGTCTAATTGCGAAGCGGCGACTTGATAGAATAATGGTTGGAATTGGTGATAATTAATTTTATCGATCAACAGGACGTCAAAGAGATCTTCGTCGAGATGTTCGATAAATTGGAGGCCCGCGAAACCGCCACCTACGATGATTATTTTCTTTCTGACCATTATTTGGGTCTGGATATTATTTTCTCTATAAAAATTCTCAAGAAAATTCGCCATAATCAATGGTTATATTTGCTGATCCTGCAAGTCTGGACAAATATACCCAAGAGTAAAGGAACCTATGAGGGAGTGTGCCTTTTTTAAGATAGAAACAGACATTGATGAGCATCAATCGTCAATAATAGTAATGCAGACAGATGCCCGAGTTGTTCACAAGACAAAATACTTGGAATAAACTTCATCGCATTGCCGAGCAAGGACAAAATCTTTTTCGGTGATTCCTCCTTCATCATGCGTGGTGAGCTTTAACATCACCTTGTTATAACGAATGTCGATATCCGGGTGGTGATTGCTTTTTTGAGCTTTCCTCGCGATTCGATTGACAAACTCGATGGCTTTTAAGAATCCTTTAAACTCAAATGTCCGATGAATTGTTAGACCGCGTTTCAACCAGTTCGGAACGCTTTTTAAATGAAGGCTCATTTGTTTCGTGGTCATAGCTGACATAATTGTGATTAACCTTTCTTCCGGCCGGAGCCGCTTTTTTTGCCTCCTCCGGTAATTTTATTGACGGTGGCCCAAGCCCGTGCTTCCGAGGTTTTTGTGCTTAAACCCTTTTTCTCATAGCCAGATTCGATGTGTCTTGCCTGGCGTTTTTGCTTGTCAGTGTAGCTGGATTTATCGCCTTGTGGCATCGATGTTCCTTACTTAAATTTTATGTTTTTCTTTACCGCGTAATTTTTGTGGAGGTCATTCCATGCACGATAAAGAATACCGGTAGTAATTTTAGCCTCACTTATCTTCATCCAGATCGTTGTGGCCATCTCCCCCTAAGCTGTAATAGTTATTCTCTTCATCTTCACTTCCAATTTTTTCTTGTTCATCATCCAATTCTGATCCTGGTACATCTAAGTCGTTGCCAGATTGATCTTCAACAAAATCTTTCTCGTTATTTTTTCCAGTTTTAATGTTTTCATTTAATTCCTTTGTTTTGGAAATATCCTCAGGATTTATATTTCCCTCTTCTTTGGATTTGCTGAAAATGTCTTCGCTGGCAGGATACAACGGGTATCCCGGAAGATCTATTTTCCCTTTTTTGTCTGTCTGATGAGCAGACAGGTTGGTTTGGTTGTCTTTGTTTTTCATATCTTTCACCTTTATAGAGATAAAATCATTCTCTGAATTGTGAAGATATATACCTATAACTGCCTTGAGAGGTAATAGACCGAAAGGATGAAATAGTGATTAATTCTATTGGGGGCTAAATATTTAACAATAGACTGGATAAAAATTTTGCATAATTAAACAATAAAAAAAACGAAGATAAATGGTTAAGGATAAAATGTTATAGACCTTCTTAATAATTCAGCATAAAATAATCTCTGTGATTAATGAACACCTGAAAATCGAATTTCAATCTCAAGTAAATGAATATCTAAAGCAGGTGGTTCAAAAAGATTGGCTGACGTCGGTTTCCCATTCCTTAATGGAACCGAGAAGGACTCAAATCCTTGAAATTCTGTCTTATTTAAGTGAAAAGAATGTTTCCCCGGCAGGTACATGGCGAGCCTCCCCCGCTATTAGAAAG
>CAVYRP010000012.1:0-52449 GCA_963770945.1 uncultured Bacteroidota bacterium
ATTGCTAAAGCTCAGGCAAAAAATACTCTCTATACTGTACTGGCTTTTCCTGTTATTGCTCCATTACTTATAACGGTAATTCATACAACAGCATTATCAATTCAGGGTGGAACATGGGGAGAGATTGTGCCTCAATTTCAAATAATGATAGGATATATATGCGTTGTTGTCGGATTTTCATTTATTATGTTCGATTTTGTCTGGAAAGATTGATATGAATAGTATAAAAGGGCTGTCAATCCTTCTGATCACATTTGTAATAATCGCCGGGATCGCGGTACCGATGGTTCCGCAGCCGCAGAGCTATTTTGAATTTCCCGATATTCCCGGGCTCGGAAATACGGCACGTATTATCTTTTTTCATGTTCCGGTTGCCTGGGTATCTGTCCTCGGATTTCTCGTATCACTGTACTTTGGTTTAAAATATTTACGAACTAAAAAATATGATGACGACATCAGATCCGTATCTGCTGCAGGACTAGGGATGCTATTCTGTCTGCTGGCGACGGTGACGGGTTCTTTATGGGCAAAGTTTACATGGGGATCATTCTGGAACTGGGACCCCCGGGAGACTTCTATTTTCATTCTCCTGCTGATCTATGGAGCATATTTTGCACTTCGTTCAGCTCTTGGATCGGACGAAGTACGCGCTCGCCTTTCGGCTGTTTATGCGATACTCGCCGGACTTACTGCGCCGTTTTTTATCTTTATTATGCCCCGCATTATCGGCGGATTGCACCCCGGTTCTAAAGAGGATGCCTCCGGTTCAACGCCGATAACACAGCTTCACATGCCTTTGAATATGCTCCTTGTATTTTTTTCAGGCCTAATCGGATTTACTCTCTTATTTATTTGGCTCCTCAATGTACAAATTCGTACGCTGCGGATGGAACATCAACTTCTAATGAAAGATTATTGAGGTAATTATGTACGAATTCCTGGGTCAGAACCAGCTCTATATTGTTCTCTTTGTGACAATGATTATGTGGATAGGCATCGTGTTGTATCTTATACGGCTTGATAAGAAGGTCGGCCGGCTCGAGAAGCAGCTGGGAAAGGATTGATAAAATGAAAATAAAAGTATTCATCGGGGGCCTTGT
The DNA here is from genome assembly GCA_963770945.1 of uncultured Bacteroidota bacterium. Taxonomy (GTDB): domain Bacteria; phylum Bacteroidota; class Ignavibacteria; order UBA10030; family UBA10030; genus Fen-1298. Next base: position 1,101 of record CAVYRP010000012.1, read on the forward strand.
AATTGCATTTGGATTGGCGCTTGGAGCGGTCAACTTTTTCAACTCCAGTGTTGATTACGGCGATTTTGCCGATGCGCGCAGAGTTCAGAAGAAGATTCAGGTGAAGGGCGAACGGGTAAATGACCGCGAGAGTTATTTCGACATAGAGAAAATGCAGTTCACTTTTTATTTAAAGGACGACAGCGGAGAAATTTCCAGGGTGGTGCTCGATGGCGCCAAACCGGGAAATTTTGACCTCGCCGCAAGCGTTGTCGTGAAGGGAAAGTATTCGGGTGATTATTTCCATGCAACCGAAGTCTTGACCAAATGTCCTTCGAAATACGAAGGCCGGACCGGTGCAATGAAAAAACAGCCTTGATCGTCCTTTGTAGGGACGTTCAACTGAACGTCCCTAATATATTATATTGGATTTTCGATTTAATAGTATTCAATCTATTTCCAAATATAAATCAAGCCTCAAATTTCCAGGTTTTGAAGGTTCTAATTGCTCTTCAAACCATCTTGGAGAGCTTTTAACTTTATAATTATTTTCTTTTATCATTTTGTTTAACCTCCCCCAACCTTCCATAATCCATTTTCCATCCGATCCAATATTACCTTCAATACCGGTTACGATAAATTTACCTGCCCCAATCACATCGGTTTTAACGTCAGTTTTTTTACTATAATTATCATCGATTGCAACTAACACTTTATAACCAGCATTCTGAGATCAAATGAATTTTCCATTAAATCAATATTATGACCGAAAATTCTGCGTGGCTTGTCTTCCAATCGATTCTTTTTAAGCCATTCTTTCATCTTGTCGAATGCTTTTGTTTCTGGTTCGGGTGTAAAACCTTCAAAACATCAATTTCATTTCTGGTAATTCTTTAATTATTATTCCCATATAAATTTCCTCTATGAGGTTAATTTTTTTTTGATCCTGAGTATTAGATGTTTTTTCAAAAATTACTTGAGTATTAAATGCTCATGATTCATGCAACCAATAAAAGCATTCTTCAAATCGAGGAAATTCACGGCTTCAGTTAAACGCCTTTTTATAACAATTCTTGTAGTATAACCTGTAATACACCAGAATAATTATAGAAACTTCGAGAAGACATAAATACATTACTGGCTACTTATCGGCTGATAGCTTCTTAAAAAGGTTAACATATTCCACTGCATTTTGTATTTGTTCAAAATTGTCATAAAGTAGATGTATCATAATAGAATATTATAACTTGATATTATTTGCAATTTTCGAGGAGTATCGGGATTATTTTATACTTAAAGTCCTGTAAAAGCCATTAAACAATTATTCAGATAATGTTTTATCCACATGCCGTATTTGGCATGTTACCTATTCGTTTTGACCGCCCGTGCGTTATTTGCGTACATTGTCGGGATGGATGGAGAACATTCTTGTAAAAGCGTATTGTTTAAAAATTACTTGAGTATTACTCCATCTGCAACGAACCATTCTAAATCGGGGAATTAACGGATGCAGAAGCCTTTCTGGAGTACGTTCGTCCCCTGATGCATAGAAGAGCGGATCCTGTCCGGTGTTGATATTTTCAGACGAATGACTTTTTCGATATCGCCGGAAAATTGCGGATAGATGATATAGTATGAATATTCGGTAGTCTGGGTATCCATATTCGATAAAATCGTTATTTTTCATTTGATTGACCCTGCAGAAGATCTCGAGAATGATCTGATTAACTAGACGATTGTCGAAGCCGGGCAAGAAGTAAATATATCCGCCATATAACTTCCAGGCATCAGGGCAGCCGAAGGACTGAGAGGGTTGAACGGTCCAAGCCATCGGTTTGTTAAAGTGGAATCTGCTTTAAGAACTCCATGGTTGACCACCTGTACCCAGGCAAGGCCATCATATTGCCTGGAAATAATTGTGTCGTTGCGGCTGATGTAGATCTCTGATATGGGTCCCGTATAACCAAAGGGCTGATCTTTACCTGTTCTGTTTGTCATCGTGAAAGTTAAATGGAACGGTGTGCCTCTCTGGAAGATAGTGCCGGGATTTCCGAGTGTATCGGCAGTTAAGAATGATGTCGAGATGATCCGGTTTGCAGCCGGTTCTGTTGCTCCATCTTTCTCGCATCCTAATAATATCCCTGTAACTAATAGAATCGTATATACTTTTTTCATATGGACTCCTAGAAGACTCTCTATATATTCAAAATCGACGCAAATTATTGCTCCTTTGAATGCTTAGTCATTCGCTAAACGAAGTAATTATTTTTTTCATATATGGTTTTAATCCTGTTGATATTCGAAGTATCAGTAAATGTTCCATCGACTACTAAATCACAAATTGATTTTGTTTTATGAACATCGGAATTAAAATATCTGGATTCATTCGGCATCCATTCGTTCACCCATATATTTCTATAATTTTCTCCATCCCTTTCAATTCCGCGTCTTAATCTGATTTCGGGAGGCGTCTCAATAAAGATGATAAAATTCAGATATTTCCTTAATTCCAACCTGCCTGAAGTGACGCCATCGATGACCAAATATTTTTTGGGATCTATTTCTTTCCAGCCGTCAAGTTTGTTTATGTTCCAGTCAAAGAACTGATATTTACACGATATATGTTTTACAAAAGGCGATAGTACTTGATCGATAAGTCTCCGCCAATCGAAATTTGAACCTGCTATCTCCGGGTCGTATTCAGGCAGATAAAAATCATCAAAATGCACGATATCATAAATTTTCAGAACACTGCATAATTTTTCCAGGAAGAACGACTTTCCGGAACCGCCGGGCCCGTCAATCGCAATAATAAATTTATCTTGTTTTTTAGAAATGTTATCAAAATAAGCAGCTAACTGATGCAGGTCTCTTTCCATAGTTACGGCTGCTGCTAATGTATAACTTCATTTCGCTTGTTCAACATTTCAATCTCTTTGTTTATATTACGCCTGATTTCTTTTTGCTTATTATTTAGCATCAAATCAATAACATCCAAAAGTTTTTTTGCTGCAAGTATTTGCGGAATAAAGACATAATCCGCTCCTTCTGCGTACATTTCCAGGGCGTTTTCTATGCTGTCAGCTGTAACAATAATCTTGGCGTGAGGGCAAATATTTTTCATATACCGGGTGATTTTTAAATTATCAGTGCCGACCAGAATAGTATCCGGTATCGTTGAAATTACGATTTTAACATCGTGAATTTTTGCATGATGGAGTGTATCAAGATGTCCGATATCGCCGTAAACAACCTTTATACCCAGATTTTGAAGAGACTCGTGAATTTCGGGATTAAAATCAACAACTATAAGTTTGTCTTTTAGGAGAATGCCGGAATCTATCTTTTTAACATTAATTATTTCGCTAAGCAAGGAACTCGCAGTACGATGAAATCCAAGTATTGCTATTTCTTTTCCATGCGTTTCTTCATCCTCATGTATTACCGATTCAATTTCTTTCAGTCCGCATTTTTTCATGACTGCGGCAATCGCTTTTTGTATAAAGTCATTATTCTTGATCATATATGTCGAAATAATTGACGTCAGTACAAAAACAAAAATTATTATCGACATGGTATCCTGGGAGATGTGGCCGGCAGCTAATCCAAGAGATGCTATAACTAGTGAAAATTCGCTTATCTGTGCTAAATTAATTGAAGTGAGCAGGCTGACACGGAGGCCGTTTTTTAGCGAATAAAGGACAGGGAAGATTGATAAAAATCGAGAGGCTATTAAAAATACCGAGGAGATTGCCGCAATCAGCAGGATAGGCAAATTACCCATGGGATTTGGTATCTGCATTCCCAGCGATACAAAAAACAGAGTGACAAAAAAATCTCTGATATTTACGACCTTCGCAATCACATCGAGGTTGTAAGGAAAAGTCGAAATAGCTACGCCCGCAATCAGCGCTCCCATCTCCATTGAAAGATTCAGGTAAGCAGCTGCACCGCAGACTAAAAAGCACCAGGCCAACGAAGAGACCAGGACAAGCTCCGATATTTTCGCAATTGAACTAAATAATTTGGGTAAAATATATTTGCTGACCAGCATACTGACAACGACAAGTATTGTACCCTTGCCGAAAGAAAGAAGAATATTTACTATATCCGGATTCGCCAGGTTCGGCTGTACGCCCAATAGCATAATCGCCCAGATGTCCTGGAATACGAGTATGCCGAGACTTATCCTGCCGGCCAGTGTATCCAACTCAAACTTGCTGTATAATAGCTTGACAACAATAGCGGTACTGCTTAATCCGCAGCATGCTGCGAGGTAAAGAAGATCATATTTACCATTTTCAAAAGAATAACCCATAAGAATAAAAAAGCCGACACCAATCAAAGCAGTTATTGGGAACTGACTAAAACCGCTGATCAATAGTGATTTCCCCGCAGCTTTTAATTTTTTTACGTCAATTTCGAGGCCGATCAGAAAGAGAAGCAGGATAAGGCCAAAGTGAGAAATTGTTTCGATATCGCTGCCGTTTTCAATAAGTCCAAAGCCGATCTTCGGTCCGATTACAATACCCGCAACTATATATGCAAGTAATAAAGGTTGTTTTAAAAAATGGCCGATAAATGCCATAACGGTGGCAGCCAATATCGCGATGCAAACACTTATGATTAAACTGGCTTGTCCGCTGCTCCCAGTTGTGTCGGCAAAAAGGGGAATCGTAAATAATACTGCTAAAAGAAGCAGTATAAAAATATTATTCAAGAATGAAAAATGTTTCATAAATAGGATTGTTAAATACTATTAGTATTGTTTAGTATATAATTATCACAGCCGTACGACTTTTTCCCCAAAAAAATGTGTTTTATGTATTGGCCGGGGAAAATAAATCAAAAAAATTACAGAAAGAAATTTGAAAATGCCTTTGGTCCCCAAAGAGCGATATTACTAATTAATGATAAATCAATTAGGATAGGAACCACATATTTAAAATGTAGAAGATTTGGAAAAGAGAAGCAAGCGGGCGGTAGTGTCTCAGTTTAGTGCGGTCAGGTGGAATGACCAAAATATTGAATCGTGCGCTGCACGATTGCATCCTCAGGCCTCCGGCTGTCCTGACCGATACTATTGAATGTCAGGAAGAAATTCCTGACATCACTGACCAACTAAGTTAAACTGAGACACTGCCAAGCAGGTTAATGAGCCAATAAGTATGCGATTTTATGAGACTTTGAGACCATAAGCCTATGAGTCATTGAATTTATATGCCAATAGGCCGTTGATTAAAAAAATATTTATTTAACTCCGGCTCGGAATGCTAATAATTGTTGAATATCGAGAATATCTTTGGCAGGAAATAGTGAACAGTAAACAGTATAAAATAATCGCAGGTGGTTTGATTTATAAAGCCCGTGAGTTTAGAATTTTTTTTATCCGGGCGCAGCGCGGTGTACCCCTGCGAAAGCGATTTCTAAGGGCTACTTGAGATATTTTTAACTCAGCCTCTATTCACAATTATGCTGAATGGATCGTCAATTCCCAGCGACCATTTGGAGATAAACGGCTCGCCGTACTTTACACCGATTTTGGAGCCGAAATACCTGCAGCGGGTTTCAATCACTTCTAAAAAATCAGGCCCGGTTAATTTCGTTTCGCTCTCTTTGCTCTCCGGATTGAAAAACTGCGAGGAGTGTGCACGCACAGATTTCATTTTCAAGTCGAATGTATCGCTGATGTCAATAATAAATGACGGTTCAAATTCCATCCATTGCATAAACTCGAAGTAATGATGAGGCCTGTGGCGTTCCTGGGATTTTCCGCTGAGCCGTGTTTTGATTTTTTCCAATCCGCTGTAATACCATGCTTCCCTGCACAGCTCGCTGGTGTGCACATGATCCGGGTGTCGTTCAACTCCGTATGGAATGATCAGAAGAGAAGGGCGAAGTTCGCGAATGAGTGTTATAATCTTGATTAAATTCTTTTTATTCATTTCCACATTGCCGTCCGGAATAAAAAGATTCCGCCGTGTGACGGCTCCAAGGATTGCTGCCGCCTGCATCGCTTCTTTTGCGCGAATTATTTTTGTGCCTCGTGTTCCAAGTTCGCCTTGTGTCAGATCGCATAATGCCACTTTCTTACCCTGTCTGACAAGTTTTGCCAGTGCTCCGCCGCAGGCAAGCTCAAGATCATCGGGGTGCGCGCCAATTGCCAAAACATCTGCGTTCATGTTCATTCCTTTATCCGTATTTGAATAATATAGAAAACTACGAAAGAAAAGACAAGGTGTGCCGCAGGGATGTTGAAAAAGAAGAAATAACTGAGCGGGTATTGAGGAATATTAAGATATTCTCATTTTCAATAGTTGAATGTGGGAACAACATTCGGTAATTTGATATATGGAGTCATTGCATGTCCACCGAGAAGAATGTCGTTACAATTACCGAGCTGACAAGGCAAATCAAACAATCGCTGGAAACCAATTTTTCCCGGGTATGGGTAGAAGGCGAAATATCCAATTTTAAGAAGCACACTTCCGGACATCTTTACTTTACTTTAAAAGATGAAGGCGCTCAAATATCCGCTGTTTTGTGGCGAAGCCGTGTTCCATATCTATCGTTTCCGCCTGAAGACGGGATGAAAGTGATTGTCCGCGGTTCAATCACTGTCTATCCTCCGCGTGGAAATTATCAGATCGATGTCGAACAGATGCAGCCTGTCGGTATCGGAGAGCTTCAGATTGCGTTTGATCGTCTTAAAAAGAAACTGGCAGCGGAAGGTTTGTTCGATGCCGAACACAAGAAGCCGATTCCGGAGTTCCCGGAATGTATCGGTATTGTTACTTCGGAAACAGGTGCGGCATTGCAGGATATCCGCAGCGTACTTTCGCGCAGGCAGCCGTCTGTCGATGTAATACTTGCACCTGTGCGCGTGCAGGGCGCGGGTGCAGCGGAAGAAATTGCAGAAGCGATAAAACGATTGAACCAATACGGCGGAATCGATGTTATGATTGTTGGACGCGGCGGCGGCTCGCTGGAGGATCTCTGGGCGTTCAATGAAGAGATCGTTGCACGGGCTATTTATGATTCAAAAATTCCCGTCGTTAGCGCTGTGGGACACGAAATTGATTTCAGCATAGCCGATTTTGTTGCAGATTTACGGGCTCCGACTCCGTCGGCAGCAGCGGAATTAGTTGTGCGGGATAGAACGGAATTGCTTGAAGAAATTAGTAACTTATGCTATACTATGGATAATGCCGTGAACAATTTGATATCAGGTTTCCGTGAACGAATTGCAGGTTTGCTGACAAGCTATTCATTCAATCGTCCCCGGGATTTGGTTCGAGAGTTTTCACAGCGGGTCGATGAAATCGATAGAAGTCTTGGTATCTCGTTCAACCATATCGTACAAACAATACACCAGCGGTATGATGCGTTGAGAAATCAATTGCAGGCGTTGAATCCGCAGGGCGTATTGAAACGAGGTTACAGTATAGTCCGCAAAGATAGCCGGATTATTTCCAGCGAGCGGTTTCTTCATCACGGTGATGAAGCGGAGATACAATTTCATGACGGCACCGTCGGTGTACGGGTAGAAAAAGGAAGGCAATAATGACGGCAAGGAAGTTGGACAAGAACTCGCTTGAACATTCTCTTCAACGGCTTCAGGAAATTGCGGAATCGTTAGAGCAAGGCGGCGTGCCGTTGGACGATGCCGTAAATTTATATGAAGAGGGCATTCGGATATCTAAAGAGTGCGCGGAAAAGTTGAAAACAGCCGAACTTAAAATTAAAAAGCTTTCGAAAGGCATCGAAGAGCAATTGACACTGGACAAGCCGGATGAAGAATGAGTGATTCTCAATATAAATACCTCGATTCAATTAATTTTCCAGAAGATCTGCGCAAATTTAACGTACAGGAACTCCGCGCTATATGTGCTGAAGTGCGGGAGTATTTAGTAGATTGTGTATCGAAGACAGGCGGACACTTCGGAGCCGGATTAGGCGCTGTGGAAATCGCTGTGGCCCTTCATTATGTTTTTAACACACCGGAAGATAAATTGATCTGGGATGTCGGGCATCAGGCTTATCCGCATAAAATTCTTACCGGCCGGAAAGACCGGATGAACTCAATTCGCAAGTTGGGCGGATTGAGCGGATTTCTTAAACGCACTGAAAGCGAATATGATACATTCGGAGCCGGGCATGCCAGCACCTCGATTTCTGCCGCATTAGGAATTGCAGCAGCACGCGATTTTGAGAAAAAGGATTTTAAAGTAATTGCCGTTGTCGGCGATGGTTCAATGACCGGCGGTATGATATATGAAGCGATGAACCATGCGGGTATGCTGAAAAAGAATTTAATCGTCGTTCTCAACGATAATCAGAGAGGATCACTGTCATCGCTCGAACCGAGGGTCTGGTCTTTTCATAATTACTTCACAGAAATACTCACGCATCCCACGTATAATAAGTTAAAAGCGAATGTTTGGGATTTGGCCGGCAAGTTAGATACATTCGGCGATAGGCTGCGTACAGTTGCGCAGAGGATGGAAAAAGGGATTAAAGCTGTCATTACACCCGGCATGCTTTTCGAAGGAATGGGTTTCCGGTATTTCGGGCCGATCAACGGCCATAATGTTGTAAAGCTGGTTGAGACATTCAATCATGTAAAAGATCTCAACGGGCCTATCCTTATTCATGCTATTACTGAAAAAGGCAAGGGATATGGACCGGCAGAACGGGAAGTTACACGCCTGCATGGAGTAACTCCGTTTGATAAGGTTACAGGCATCTCACCGAAGAAAAGCAATGAATCGGTCTCTTTTACGGATGTTTTTGGCAAAGCCTTAGTTGAAATCTGCAGACAAAATTCTAAAGTAGTCGGGATTACGGCAGCTATGCCCGATGGAACCGGACTGATTCAGCTTCATGAAGAAATGCCTGAGCGGTTCTTTGATGTCGGTATTGCCGAACCGCATGCTGTCACATTTGCAGCCGGTTTGGCGACGGAAGGGTATATACCGGTTGTGGCAATCTATTCAACATTCCTGCAGCGTGCGTTTGACCAGGTAATGCATGATTGTGCAATTCAAAAACTTCATGTCGTGTTCGTCATGGATCGCGGTGGATTAGTCGGTGCAGACGGAGCTACTCATCATGGCACACTCGATCTTTCGTACCTGCGCTGTATTCAGGGCATGGTAATAATGGCGCCAAAGGATGAGCAGGAGCTTCGCGATATGCTGTTTACCGCCGTCGAGTATCATGACGGGCCGATTGCCCTTCGCTACCCGCGCGGGTATGTGCTTGGCATTCCGATGCGGAACGGATTTCAAAAACTCGAAATCGGCAAGGCAGAAACTGTGCGCACGGGGAAGGATATTGCGCTGTTAGCTGTAGGTAATATGGTGCAGAACTCGCTATTAGCGGCGGAGTTATTGGATAAAGAGGGTATCGATGCAGAAGTTGTGAATATGAAGTTTATCAAACCGCTGGACGAAGAGTTGCTCCGATCCCTTGCCCGACGTATCCGAGTTTTCATCACTATTGAAGATAATGTTATACATGGCGGTTTTGGATCCGGTGTTTTGGAAGCATTCAGCCGTCTCGGTATAACCGATATCTCTGTGAAATTGCATGGACTTCCGGACGAATTTATCGAACATGGTTCTTCCGCACAACTGCACAGGCTCGTAAAATTGGATGCGGAAGGAATCGCTGAAATTGCAAAAGAGCAATTAATATCGGTGCGAAGTATTCCATAGTCTCATTAATTTGATCATTATTCCGGTGTTTGTATGGAAAAAGCTCGAATTGGTATTGTCGGTCTTGGATCGGTTGCCCAGACAATTCATCTTCCTATCCTGAGCAGATTTTCGGATGTTGAGATCGTTGCAATATGCGATCTTGACCGTGCGAAAGCTCAATTTGTGGCGGATAAATTCAAAGTACGCCGATATTATAATAACTACGAGAAAATGTTAATTATCGAACAAGATCTTGACGGCATTGTAATTTGTACTCCGACAGTGCTGCACAAGGAAATGGCTATTGCGGCACTTGAAGAAAAGAACAACATACTTGTTGAGAAACCTTTAGCCAGGACATCCAAAGAAGCGGAAGATATAGCGGATGCAGCAAAAAAATCTCATCAATCATTGATGGTCGGAATGAATAATCGTTTTCGCCCCGATGCAATGATTCTGAAAAGTTTTATTACGGATAAAGCGCTCGGAAAACTTTTTTACACGAAAGCAGGATGGTTCAAAAAGCTGAATACGGAAAGTGCATGGCTGACAAAGAAAACGCAATCAGGCGGCGGCGTTGTGCTTGATCTTGGAATCGTGATGCTCGATCTTGCTTTCTGGATGATGGGATATCCTGAAGTAAAAGAAGTAACGGCAACCAATTATTTCCATCACACAAAAGATGTGGAAGATTCTTCAATCATATTTCTTAAAATGAAAAACGGATCCACGCTTACGATTGAAGCAAGCTGGTCGTTTGAATCGACATCCGATTTTTTCTACTGTGATTGCTTCGGTACAGAAGGAAGCGGATCGTTGAATCCTTTTCGAATTATCAAACGGATGCATGGTAACCTGGTGAATGTAGCACCGGTATCGACCGAAACTCCGCAAACTCTCTACCGGAAATCGTATGAAAATGAACTGAAGCATTGGATCGGAGCTTTACGCGGACTTCATACAGTAATCTCTACAGGCGATGAGGCGGCCCACAGGATGAAAATTATCGACAGTATATACAAATCGGCCAAACGCGGTAAAGCAGTTATAATACAGTAACCGTCAGCGATGTTTCAAGCCTTTTACAAAGAAAAAAATCAATGGTTAAGAAATTTATACCCGCTGTAGCTCTTTAACGGATTTAGGATTGCAGGATCAGTATGCTGCATCGATGAAAGGGGTTATATTATCTATAAATCCTTCGGTTAATATTATAGATATCACGCATGAAATTCAGCCGTACCGGACTCGTCAGGCTGCTTATGTGCTTTGGTCGGTATACAATTATTTCCCGAAGAACACGATATTTGTCAATGTCGTTGATCCGGGTGTCGGCAGCGAACGGCGTATAATAATAGTAAAAACAAAAAAATATATTTTTATTGCCCCTGATAACGGATTATTAGATTTCGTTTTATATCAGGAAAATAATACCACAGCGATTGAAGTAATGCAGTCGTCCCTTAAAGAATATATACTCGGTGATATATCGTCGACATTTCATGGACGCGATCTTATAGCGCCGATAGCTGCGCATATATCAAACGGTGTGCCCTTGCAGCGATTCGGCAGAACGGTTTCATTGCCTGAAACATTCTCACCTTTTATGACTTCTCGTACGGATGCAGCGCCTGCCTGTATTTTGCATATAGACCATTTCGGAAATATTATAACCAATCTCAGATCACTTGAAATAGAAAAAAGCATGAAGGAGATACAAACCGTATCGTTAGGCAGCAATATGGTTTCAAAGTGGATTCGGTTTTATGATGAGGCGCCGGAAAACACTCCATGTCTCATTGTCGGCAGCGGAGGCCTTGTAGAGATATCGGTAAAAAAGAATAATGCAGCCCGCCTTTTAAGTGCAACACTCGATTCGAAGTTGAAAGTATACTGGCGATGAGCGAACAGGCATTCATGCAGCGATGTCTTGACCTTGCACGAAATGGCCTGGGTAAGGTCAGTCCTAATCCGATGGTGGGATGCGTCATTGTACGAAATGGAAAAATAGTCGGAGAAGGATTTCACCGGCAATTTGGCGGGCCGCATGCTGAAATTTTTGCACTTTTACATGCAGGCAAAAAAGCAGCAGGAGCAGCATTGTATGTCAATCTGGAACCATGTGCGCACTTCGGAAAAACTCCTCCATGCGTCGATGCAATTATTCAGTCCGGTATTTCAAAAGTAGTGATTGCGTCGAAAGATCCGAATTCTTTGGTCAACGGTAAAGGAATACGACGATTGCGCGAAGCCGGGATTACTGTAAAGATGGGTGTATTGCGGAAAGAAGCGGAACTGTTAAATGAAAAATTTTTCAAGTTTATGAATACCGGTCTGCCGTTTGTCGGTATAAAACTGGCACAGACTCTTGACGGACGAATTGCGGATATTGCAGGAAGATCAAAATGGATTACGATCTGAGCATGCAAGAAAAGAAGTACATAGATTACGAAGCGAATATGATGCCGTTATGGTGGGAGCAAAGACGGTATTTAACGATAATCCCGAACTAACAGTACGGTTGATTAAAGGGACGAAATCCCGTTCGTGTTGTTGTAGACGGACGTATGTCGCTTCCGGCGTCTCGAAAAATATTCAATACACACAAAACTCCGACATGGTTATTGACTTCCGATAGCCGCTGTGAAAAGAAATAATAGAAAAGTGCAAAAACTTATTACTCAAGGAGTCCGGATTCTTACAGCTTCGGCGTCATACAAAATGAACCCAGAGTCTATTCTGAAAACTCTTGCCGCCGAAGGAATTTCTTCTGTGCTTTTAGAAGGCGGTGCTTCGCTTGTTGCGCCTTTTATAAAGAACTCTTTTGCAGACGCACTTTACCTTTTTATTGCACCAAAGATACTCGGAGGCGGACTGGATGGAATTCGATTTGACAGGCCTTGCATACTGAACCGGCATGTGAAATTAAGAGTAACTAATTTAAAGAATATCGGAGACGATGTATTACTTGAAGCACGTTTTATTTAAAAAAGGAAGCTGATATAATATGTTTACAGGATTAGTTGAAGAAACCGGAATTGTCAAATCCGTCAAGCAAAAAGACGGAAGTGTTATTTTTACTATTCAGGGAAAGAAAACCGTCAAGACTCTGCGTATAGATCATAGTATCGCAGTAGAGGGTGTTTGTTTGACCGTAATTAAAAGAACGGCGAAAACATTCGATGTGCAGGCGGTGGAAGAGACTTTGAAGAAAACAACTCTTGGAAATTTGAAGAAAGGAAGCCCGGTTAATCTGGAACGTCCGTTGCTGCCTTCAGATCGGCTTGGCGGGCATTTTGTTCTCGGGCATATCGACGGAATGGGACAGGTTATTTCGCTTAAAAACCTTGAGAGCAGCTGGATTTTCTGGATTCAGGGTTCCCAAGAAATTCTCGCATCATCTGATTCCTGTCGGATCTATTGCCGTGAACGGCGTGAGTTTAACTATGGCGGAAGTTAAAGCGAATTCATTTGCAGTATCCATTATTCCTCATACTATGGAAGTGACAACATTCCAACTGCTTAAACCCGGCGATACGGTTAATCTTGAATTTGATGTTCTTGGCAAGTATGTAGAGCGCTTATTTGAGGTAAGGGGTTTTAATAAGAAAAGTCGGGGAAAATGAAATAGTGTGTATTTTCTTTCTTGCATTTTTTGCTTTTTTTCCCTATAATAAAGACTTGCAAACCCCCACAGTTGGTGGGGATTTTTTTCGCTTGAGGAACAGTACCGATGTACACAATTGCGATTATTATCGAAGTCATCATTGGAATTCTACTCATGCTCGCAGTGCTTATGCAATCGAGCAAGGGCGGTGGATTAGCCGGAGGTTTCGGCGGTGCCAATATCGGAACGGTTTTTGGAGTCCGGCGCACCTCGGATTTTCTTACAAAGTTGACACAGTGGCTGGCAGGCATCTTTATGATTTTTGCCCTGGTAATCAACTTATGGTTGTTACCGCGGGGTGAACAGAAGCAGGAGAGCGTTATTCAATCCGGCCCTCCTCCGACTGCATTGCCGCCGACTCAACAGGCTCCATCATCTCCAATTCCGGGTAGCAAATAACACATTTGCACCCATGGCTCAATTGGTAGAGCAACTGACTCTTAATCAGTGGGTTCCAGGTTCGAGTCCTGGTGGGTGCACGAAGCATCAGACGGTTTTGGAGCTCATCGGTCGATTGTAATGGTTCCTCGTTCTGCAGCGGAGGTGAATACGTTTGCAGGATTGGATAGAAGTTCAGGTGTTCTGATTGCGAGATTTCTAATAATAAAGTATATAAGTTTTCAAAATAGATTTAGTGCAGGAGAATAGAGTGAATACGTCGCCGAAAGACACGGTTTTTTAAACCGGAAGAAGTAAGTAAAAAATGGTTTCTTGTCGATGCGGAAGGAAAAACATTGGGCCGCATCGCATCGCACGTTGCACATTTGCTGCGCGGCAAACACAAGCCCGAATTTACAACCAACCATGACCTGGGTGATTTTGTTGTAGTAGTGAATATTGAAAAAGTAAAGATGACAGGAAAACGGCCGGAGTTGAAAGAACTTTTTCATAATACGGGTTATCCTGGCGGAGCACGTTTTGAATCCTTTTCGGATCTTATCAAAACGAATCCGGAAATGGTGATGGAGCATGCCGTAAAAGGAATGCTTCCGCATAACCGTTTAGGACGTCAAATGTTTAAGAAGTTGAAAGTATACCGGGGAGCGGAACATCCCCATTCAGCACAGCAACCAGAAAAAATTTCTTTTTGAGTGAGGAAAGAGCAAGCTTCATGCAACCAAGAATATCAGTAGGCCGCCGGAAGAATGCTATTGCACGTGTGATGTTATCGGACGGCTCAGGCAAACTTTCAGTCAATGCGCGTGAATTCGAAAAATATTTTCCGCTGGAAATTCAGCGGGATGAGATATTAAAACCGTTCAAGGTAACAGATACTATGGGACGGTATGATGCACAGGTGCGTGTGAACGGCGGCGGACCGGTTGGTCAGGCCGGAGCTGTAAGGCTTGGCATTGCACGTTCGTTGGTCGCACTGGATGAAGATTTTCGTACTGCGCTTCGAGGCGCCGGACTTTTGACGCGCGATCCTCGTATGGTGGAACGAAAAAAATACGGGCAGAAAAAAGCCCGCAAACGGTTCCAGTTCTCCAAACGTTAATTTTTATTTACAATGCGACAGCAGTTTGTACAGTCGCTTAGTTTCATCAACAATCATATTCTCTGATTTGACCGGCAGTGTCCCGATGAACATAGTTCATCGGGATTCCGGAAGAAGACGACGGGAATAGCAGCTTAACTGAAAGGATTAATTTTTATGCCTCGTGTTGAACTCGATGCATTGCTTCAAGCAGGTGCCCATTTCGGACACCTGACACGCCGTTGGAATCCCAAAATGAAGCCTTATATTTTTATGGAGCGCAATGGGATTCATATCATCGATTTGAAAAAAACCCAGGAAATGCTTGAAGCGGCATGTAATGCTGTCTCTAATACCATTGCCGAAGGCAAAAAACCTCTCTTTGTCGGAACGAAACATGCAGGCAAGCAGATGTAATGAAACAGGAAGCACAGCGCTGCCATGCACACTATGTGACCGAGCGGTGGCTCGGCGGTATGCTGACAAATTTCAGCACTATCCGTAAGAGCGTCAAGCGTCTGACAAATATTGAAAAGATGGAAACAGACGGTACATTTGAGAATATAACGAAGAAGGAACGGCTGTTCTTAACTCGTGAACGTGATAAACTTCAATCAGTGCTGTCGGGTGTCGTTGAAATGTCGCGGTTACCCGGTATTATTTTTGTCGTGGATATTAAAAAAGAAGCAATTGCTGTAAAAGAAGCGAAACGACTTGGAGTTCCGATTGTTGCGATTGTCGATACGAACACGGATCCTGATCCGATTGATTTTCCAATTCCCGCGAATGATGATGCGCTTAAATCAGTCCAATTGATCACGAAAGCTATTGCTGATGCAGTACTTGACGGTCAGGAACGCGCATCTGCAAAACAACAGGCAGTAGCCGAAGAACAGGCAACGGCAGAAGCGGCCGCTGCAGAGAAAAAGTAATTGAACAGAAGGAAGTATACTATGGCAGATATTTCTAGTGATGTAGTAAAAAAACTTGCGTGATAAGACCGGTGCAGGCATGATGGATTGTAAGCGTGCGCTGGCAGAAACAAAAGGCGATATCGAACAAGCGATCGAATTTCTTAGAAAGAAAGGCGCAGCAGTTGCTGCGAAGCGAGCCGATAAAGAAACAAACCAGGGTGTTGTGGAAGCATACATCCATGCCGGCGGGCGTATCGGAGCGATGGTTGAATTGAATTGTGAAACAGATTTTGTCGCAAAGACTCCAGGTTTCAAACAACTGGCACATGATATCGCGATGCAGATAACCGCAATGACTCCGCAGTATGTATTGCGCGAACAAATTCCGCAGAGCTGTTATCGATAAAGAACTTGAAATCTATAAAGTGCAGGCGCAGAATGAAGGAAAGCCGGCGGAGGTAGCGGAAAAGATTTCACAGGGACGGCTCGATAAATTCTATCAGGAAGTTGTGTTGATGGAGCAGAGCTTTATTAAGGATTCAGGCAAGACCATTAAAGATATTATCGATGACGAAGTAGCGAAAGTAGGCGAAAAGATTACTATTCGCCGATTCCTTCGTTACCATCTTGGCGAAGCAAATTAAAAAAACCAGAATCCCGAAACCATTTCGGGATTTTTTTTTAGCGGGGAAATATGGAAAACATTAAATATAAACGAATATTGTTAAAACTCAGCGGCGAATCGCTTATGGGTGATCGCGAATATGGGATTGATTCCAAAGTAGTAACGCGCTACTCTGAAGAAATTGCTGCTGTAAGCAAAGCTCGATGTGCAAATAGGAATCGTTATCGGCGGCGGCAATATTTATCGCGGAATGGATAGTTCAATCGACGGCATAGATAAAGTAACCGGTGATCAGATGGGTATGCTGGCAACTGTTATCAATGCACTGGCACTGCAAAATTCACTGGAACGATCAGGGATTGAAGACACGCTGTTTGAGTGCAATCGATATGGAACGGATTGCCGAACCATTTATTCGCCGTAGAGCGATCCGGCATCTGGAAAAAGGACGAATCGTCATTTTCGCTGCAGGCACAGGAAATCCGTACTTTACAACCGACACCGCAGCTGTATTGCGTGCAATCGAAATCGAAGCGAATGTCATTATCAAAGGCACGCGGGTGGACGGCGTCTATGATTCCGATCCGGAAAAAAATTCAAACGCAATACATTTTCCGGAGATTTCATATGCTGATGTATTGAAAAAAGACCTCCGTATAATGGATCTGACGGCTATAACGCTTTCGAAAGAGAACAAACTTCCTCTCATCGTCTTTAATATGAATATAAGCCGGCAATCTACAGCGTGTGATCTGCGGAGAAGCGGTCGGTTCAAAAGTAGTTGAACTCTCGGTATAAAAGTCGTAACATCATTCATCCTATCCACAAATTGATGGAATGTCTATGACAAACTCAAAAGATATCCTGAAACAAACAGACGAAAGAATGAAAAAAGCTGTGGAAGTTGTACGGGAAGAACTTAATTAAAATCCGTACAGGAAAAGCAACGACTGCATTGCTCGATGGAATCAAGGTCGATTATTACGGCACCTATGACTTCACTGAATAAAATTGCCAGGGATCAGCACGCCCGATGTGCATACGATTGCCGTGCAGCCATGGGAAAAAGGCGTTATTCCTTTGATTGAAAAAGCAATTCTTCAGGCTAATATCGGCTTGAATCCTGCGAATGATGGAACAATTATTCGTGTTCCGATTCCAGCCGCTGAATGAGGAACGTCGCCGTGAATTGGTAAAGCTGATAAAAAAGTTCGGAGAAGACGGTAAGATTGCAGTCCGGAATGTCCGCCGTGACGCTATCGAACATTTCAAAAAAGCAGAAAAAGGCGATCACATGCCGGAAGATGAACGGAAACGCGGTGAACAAGAAGCTCAAAAACTGACGGATAAGTTTATTAAAGATATCGACAGCCTTCTTGCTTTAAAAGAGAAAGAAATTATGGAAGTATAGTATCCTAAGTATCCTGATCAATTTAAGAATATAATATCCCTGTTCTGCTGCGGCAGAATCGGGATTTTTTTTAGTCTCCGGATTTTTGCAACCTTTTACGTTTAGTACCCGTATTTAAAAAGAACAGCTCTTAAGGAGACTAAAATGACAGAACAACAGCGCCGGCTCTACCGAAGTCAGACAAATAAAGTTTTTGCCGGAGTTTGCGGCGGGACTGGCAGAATATCTCAATGTGGATGCAACCATCATCCGGCTGGTCTGGGTTCTTTTAACACTTTTCGGCGGTTCCGGAATTATCCTGTATGTCATTGCTTTTTTTATTGTTCCGGAAAGGCCGTTAATCGTTAATGACGCACCTTCTCCATCAAAATCAAAATCGGATTCTGCCCGTATCTTCGGGATTTTATTTGTAGCTGTCGGTGTTGTTCTTCTTCTTGATAACCTTGACATCTTTTCGTTCTGGCGGATATGGGATACGACATGGGATTTTATTTTTCCCGGTATTCTCATACTTTTAGGAATTTATCTTATGACCAGGCGCGGTAAATTTCAAACCATACTCTCCGGAAGAACATAAAAAACACGGAACCGGAATCATCTACCGGGAATCAAACTCCGCCTCCCGCATCATCGGCGGAACAATCCCGCAAGTTATAAAGTATTCCGGCGTTCCCTCACAGACAGGAAGGTTTTCGGCTTATGCGGAGGTGCAGGCGAATATTTCGGCATTGATTCCACGATCCTTCGGGTTGCATATGCAATCTTTACGGTATTTTCAGGAGGTATGGGAATTATTCTTTATTTCATTATGTATCTGATTGTTCCGGAAAATCAGGCCAATCAGAACAGGCCATAGCGAGGAAATTATGGAACCGACTTTACAAAAGAAATCGAGTGGAATTCCGGTCTTTGGCGTTTTTCTTATTCTCCTTGGTGCCGGCCTCTTTTAAATAAATTGCATGTATTCCACTACGGCTGGGGAACAATTCTCTGGATTTGTCTGGGTGTAGTCGGAGTTGCGGCAGTTGTACAGGCATATATCACACACCGTCGCGGAGTAGTTTTTTGGGGAAGCCTTTTGTTCTTTGTAAGCGTAACGATGATTGCACATAGATTTGTGCTTTTAGATTTTGCACCATGGGATGTGCCGGCAACGTTTTCACTTGCTCTAGGACTCTCATTTCTTATGCTGTTCTTCTATGATCCGCGGCGGTTAGGTGTTCTTATCCCTTTCCTTTTCTTCGGCGGTTACGGCGTTCTCTATTACTTGTGGTGGTGGGATGTGATCGACTGGTTTGAGATGAAACATTATATCTATATGTACTGGCCGGTACTCGTTATTCTTTGGGGACTGACGTTGATTTTTCGGCGCCGGAAATAGAAATTACAAACTGAGGTTATTCAGTTTACAAAAAATGCGGATTAGAAAATCAAAAGTATTATCGGGTTTTAACCCAATTCCCGATAATATTATTGGACTAAAGTCCGCTCCATTTCATTTATTCAATTCCACAGCGTAAACATCGTGGCAATTTATCTTCTCTGGATAACATGAGTTGTTAATGCGCTTCCAGCCAATTTTTGCCTGTTCCCATATCAACTTCGACCGGAACAGACAGGGGAAGGGCTTGCTGCATCTCCCTTTCTACGATCTCTTTCACAATGTTTTCTTCTTTATTTTGTACCTCAAATACCAGCTCGTCATGAACCTGGAGAAGCATCGAACTACGTAGATTCTTTTTTCTGAAAGCTTCGTCAATATGCACCATAGCCAGTTTGATCATATCTGCCGCAGTTCCTTGAATCGGCATGTTAATGGCCTGCCGCTCGGCGTTCTGACGAACGTTCTGGTTGTTACTGCGGATATCCGGAATGTAGCGCCGTCTGCCCAGCAGTGTACTTACATATCCGTCTTTACGTCCTTTTACGATCGTATCGTTGATGTATTGCTGAACTTTTGGGAAGCGCGTGAAATAACGGCCAATGATTTCTTTTCCCTCGCTCTGGCTGATCTCCAATCGGTTAGAAAGGCCGTATGCCCCGATGCCGTACATAATTCCGAAGTTAATTTCCTTTGCTTTCCGCCTCATTTCTCTGGTCACATCGTCTGCACTGACGCCGAATACTTTTGCCGCAGTTGTTGCATGAATATCTTCATGATTTTTAAATGCCTGAGTTAATCCTTCGTCGCCTGAGATGTGCGCCATTACACGGAGTTCGATTTGTGAATAATCGGCAGAGAGAATAAGCGACTCATCGCTGCCCGGAATGAATGCTTTCCGGATTGATCTGCCTATTTCTGTCCGGATAGGAATGTTCTGAATATTCGGGTCGCTGCTGGATAACCGTCCCGTGGTAGTTATAGTCTGGTTGAATGATGTATGGACCCGTCCGGTTTTCGGATTAATGAGCTTCGGAAGTGCATCGATATAGGTTGATTTTAATTTTGTCGATTGACGGAAGTTGAGGAGCATTTCAATGATCGGATGCGAACCTCTCAACGTTTCAAGAACAGCAACATCGGTGGAGAAACCTGTTTTTGTTTTACGAACCGATTTCAGTTTAAGCTTATTGAAGAGAATTTCCGCGAGCTGCTGCGTGGAATTGATATTGAACGATACACCGGCCTCTTGATGAATATCTTTCGTAAGCTTTTCAAGGTTTTTCTCAAGCTCTGCCGATAAATTCGAAAGATGGCGGATGTCGATAGAAACTCCGGACCGCTCCATTCGCGAAAGAACCGAAACCAATGGAAATTCTACTTTTTCGCAAAGTTCGGTCATCCCGAACTCAAGAAGTTTCTTCTGGAATGTTTCGTAAAGGCGGTATGTTATATCGGAATCCTCACACGAATAATCGGAAAGTGCCCGGAGAGAAACATCGCGAATATGTTTCTGCTCTTTACCGGCACCGACTAAATCGGAATAGGATACAGTTTTGTAATTAAGATATTCTGCCGCAACGTCGTCCATGTTGTGTTTGCCGTCCGCGCGTATAATGTAGCTGGCGACCATAGAATCAAAGAGGCTACCTTCGACATTTATACCGTAATTCGATAACACCAGTATGTCGTATTTAATATTATGTCCGATTTTCTTAATGTTTGGATTTTCCAGAATCGACCTGAGTTTATTACAGACGATTTCAGGCGGTAAACCTGTCGATAGGTCCGTTTCTTCAGTTGTGTTTCCAAACAGGCCGGCCTGTGCCTGCCTTTTTTTTCCGGTTACCGCGATATAGAAAGCTTCATGCGGCTTAAAAGAAAATGAAATTCCAACGAGTTCAGCATTTAACGAATCGGTTGAAGTCGTCTCGGTATCAAAGACAAATTCCTTAGCAGTTTTTAATCTGTCGCAGAGATTGGAGAGTTCTTTTTCTGTTGTGATGAGCCGGTAAATGTGCTTGTCTTCTGTAATATCCGAAAGCGGTTCAGGGTGTGTGACCTCGGGCTCGGTTTCGGCACTAATTACAATTTCCTGAGTCTCAGGCCTGAGTTTAGTCATCAGCGAACGGAATTCAAGGGCTTCAAAAAGCTCCATCAGCCGGTCGGTGTTTCGCTTCTCTGCTTTGAGCGAATGGAAATTGATCTCAAGCGGTACATTGACGTCGATAGTAACAAGCCTTTTAGAAAGGAATGCCAGATCTTTATTCGATTCCAATTTAGCGCGTAACCCCTTTTGAGGAATCTCGTCAAGATGCAGGTACAGTTCTTCGATACTGCCGTATTTCTGGATGAGCGGAATAGCGGTTTTTTCGCCGACGCCCGGTACACCCGGTACATTATCGGAGGCATCGCCGATCAAGCCGAGAACATCTATGACTTTATCGGGAGCAACGCCGAATTTCTGTTTCACTCCTTCTATGTCTATAATTTCGATATCGGATCCTTGCTTGCCGGGTTTGTAGATTTTTACTGTACCGGATACAAGCTGCATAAAGTCCTTATCAGGCGTAATAAGGAATGTGAGAGCGTTCTCCCGCTCCGCCTGTCTTGCAAGTGTGCCGATGATATCGTCTGCTTCAAAACCGTCCATCTCGATAACCGGTATATTGTAAGCACGTACGACTTCTTTCAGTATGGGAATTTGCGTAATCATGTCTTCTGGCATTTTCTGACGTGTGGCTTTGTATTCTTTATATTCCTTGTGCCGGAATGTAGGCTTGCCCGTGTCGAATACAACGGCAATATGATCGGGAAATTCCTGCGAGAGAATACGATTTAAAAACGTAACAAATCCATAGACTGCGCCGGTGTTTTCGCCTTTCGAATTCATTAACGGCTGACGTATAAATGCAAAATAGGCACGGTAAGCCAGCGCCATTGCATCGATCAAATATACTCGCTCAATTTTTACCATGAAGGTTTCTATCTCTTCTAATTGTTTTCCAGCCCACCAATCCTGTCTTGGCTGAGATTGTTTGCAAAATATACATAAAGGTGGTCTGAAAACAAAAGAACTCAAATAAATGAAAATTAAGAAGCAGAAGGTAAGAGGAACACTTTATTGATGAATCTCGTCTTTATTAAAGAAGAAGTAATCTCGGATTGTGTTTCAATTTAGCAGGTATTGTATGTAGTATCAGGAATTTTTTACCCGCCATGCATTACTTTTGGGCGGGCTTCCTGACACTCGACGGTATCGGTCAGGACAGCCGGAGGCCTGAGAATGCAATCGTGCAACGCACGATTCAATATTTTGGTCATTCCACCTGGCCGCACTAAATTGAGGTATTACCTAATCTTGACAATCATTTCAGATTTGAGTATCATTATTTCATATAAGAAGGCGCAGATATGAAAATCTTAATTAAAACAGCGTTGGTTTTAATAGCCGTTAGTTTTACGGCTGCAGGCCAATTTAGGTCTCAGCCGGAAGCGAGATCTTCCGCAACGGAATCGATGATTCGACAGGATGATGGCGGGCTGCTTTTCGGCTGGTTTGATCCAGGTCGATTAACAGTCAGAAATAGTTATTCACTGAGTTATACCACTTCCGGAGGAAAGAATTTTTCACTCGGTACACTAACGAGCAGTCTTGCGTACCAAATTTCCAATCCGCTCTCTGTGATGTTTGATGTCAGTTTGGTACATTCACCGTTCAATAATCTTGGCGGAAACTTTACTAAAAGTATATCCGGCGTGTATCTTTCCCGGGCGGAATTAAATTACCGGCCGAGTGATGATTTGATGCTTCGAATTCAATATCGACAAATGCCTGCTATGTATTGGTTGAACAACTACGACAGGTTTGGTTTTACGTCGGCATTTGATCGAATCGATGAGGAGGAGAGCCGCTGAATATCGATACAAAACGAGTTTACGTATTAAAGCCGGGTCGAGCTGAGTGTATTATCCATCAGTTTGCTCGGTTCTTTTTTTATCAGGCAGGAATGACACAAATAAAACCTACCCACACTGCCGTCCAAACCGATACTGCGGAAATACAAAGGGAACGCATCGATAAATCTCAGACGCGTCCGGCACGTTATAGTAAACTGATGAAAGGAATATATGCCGTTCTTTCATTGGCGCTTATCGTAACAGTATATATCCTTGCGCACCGAAGCTTTTCAAGCCAAAAAATTGCAGATGATTCGCTGCCGTTATCGACGGAAGGAGTGCTTGAGGTAGAAGTGCTGGATGGTGCAGGAAATATGAAGGCTGCTCAGCATGTGACAAATATACTGCGCTCGAAGGGATATGATGTCGTGGAAATGAAAAAAAACAACGATGGAATAATCGAACGTACGTATGTAGTCGACCGTTCCGGAAATCAAGAAGTTGCCAGAAAGCTTGCAACAGCTCTTGGTATTGCTTCGGATAAAGTATTTCAGAAAATTAACCGTAATCTGTATCTTGACGTGACAGTCGTTGTAGGAAAAGATTATTCTCAATTGAAGGTGTTTCAATCGTTCAATGAAAGGAGTAAACGTTGATAGCACGAACAATCGCAAAAAAGATTGCCGACTTGATGATTTCCAAGAAGGCGCATAATGTTGTAATTTTGGATTTAAAAAAACTTACAACCGCTGCCGATTATTTCGTGATTTGCTCGACAGATTCCGATACGCAGGTAAGAGCTGTAGCGGATGCTGTACGTAATGGAATGGAAGAGTCCAATGAGCGCGTGTGGCATTATGAAGGATATCAAGCGTTGAAGTGGGTTGTGCTGGATTACGTTGATGTTGTTGCGCATATTTTCTATAAAGAGGATCGGTCTTTCTATAACCTCGAACGGCTGTGGGGCGATGCAAAGAAAACAGAAGTGAAAGATAAATTAGCAGCGCCTATCTCTATCGTAAAAAAACGCCGAATAACGACACGAGTTATGAAGAAGAAAAAAACTAAAAGAGAATGAAGAAATATCTTTCTAAGAAACTCAATGACGCTCTTCATTCACTCTCGTATGAAGGGCTGGTAAAACTAACGTTCGAAAAACCGAAGGATGAGACGCATGGCGACCTGACAACGAATGTTGCTATGCTGCTTGCAAAATCAGTTAAAAAAAATCCGCGCGCTGTCGCTCAGGAAATAACCGGTAAACTGGATTTAGATCCGAAATATGTTTCAAAGATCGAGATCGCCGGGCCGGGATTTTTAAATTTCCGGTTTACCGATGAATTCCATACGGCACAGATAGGTTCAATACTGCAAAACCCCGCGACGTTCGGAAGAACGGACATCGGAGCCGGAAAAAAGACGCAGGTTGAATATGTGAGCGCCAATCCGACAGGCCCTCTTAGTGTCGGTCATGGCCGGCAGGCAGCTGTGGGAGATACGATTGCCAATCTTTTGGTATGGTCGGGATATGATGTCACACGTGAGTATTACTATAACAATGCAGGCAGGCAAATGCGTATGCTTGCAGAGTCGACATATGCTAGATACCGGCAGCTTTTCGATTCCACATTTCCTTTTCCGGAAGAAGGATACCAGGGCGACTATATTCGGGAAATAGCAGAGAACCTGAAAAAAGAGCGCGGTGATTCCATTGTTTCTTTTCAAAAGGAAGAAGCGCTCGCGGCATGTAAAGAATTCGCTGAACGGACGCTGTTTGAAGCCATAAAAAAAGTGCTTGGGCGGATGGGTGTAGTGACATGATGTGTTCTTCAATGAAGATTCGCTTTACAGCAGCGGAAAAATTCAGGAAGTTATTCAGGAATTGCGTGCTAAGGGACTTGTATACGATTCAGATGGAGCCGTGTGGCTGAAGACAACGGCATTGGGACTTGATCAGGATCGTGTTATTGTTAAATCCACAGGTGAACCAACCTATCGCTTGCCGGACATTGCATATCATCGGGAAAAATTCAAACGCGGATTCGACCTTATCGTGGATGTGTTCGGTGCAGACCACATTGCGACCATTCCTGATGTTTTAGCGGGAGTGAAAGCTCTTGGTTTTGATCCTGAAAAAGTAAAGGTCGTTATTCATCAATTTGTAACATTGATGCGCGATGGTGAGCAGGTGAAGATGTCTAAACGGCTGGCGAATTTTGTTACACTCGATGAATTGATCGATGAAGTCGGTTCGGATGCCGTAAGGTTCTTTTTCCTAATGCGCTCCACATCAAGTCATCTGGAATTTGATCTTAATCTTGCTAAAGAACAATCAGAGAAGAATCCGGTCTATTACCTGCAATATGCTCATGCACGAATCGCCAGTATTATTCGCTTTGCCGAAGGGCAGGGAACATTCAGCACGACGGATTCCTTTGATACCATAGATTACAGTCTGTTGAAAGGTCCGGCCGAAATTTCACTTGTAAAACTGCTTCTTGAATTTCCGGAAAGCGTTGAGTTGTGCGCTTCAAGCTTCGAGCCGCACCGGCTAACCACTTATCTGCACGATGTCGCTACGGCATTTCATAAGTTTTATCATGAACACCGTGTCGTTATCCCGGAAGTGGAGCTGGCAAAAGCGCGTCTTGCACTGTGTTTTGCGGCGAAAACTGTGCTGGCAAACGGATGCAAAATCTTAGGCATCTCAGCTCCCGAACGGATGTAAAAGCAGGCGTTGACATTCTCTAATTTTTTGTATATTTTTTTATCAACAAAAACAAAAAAAAGGTTATCCACCCCGCCATTTTTACTGCGTTTTTTTTACTGCTGAAAATTTAATCGAATTTCAAGCTCGAATCTGAAAAGACGGGCATTATTTTGATTTAAGATTAATAAGGTATGCCTGACCGCCGGGTTTTGAATTGCAGTCATTCTTTTGTAAATTTATTTTCTAATAGGTTATGACAAATTTCAAAAATGGCATTATACACGATGTAATAATCCGCGATTTGATGAAAAATCAAGATCGGCGCGGATGGCTGATGGAATTATTCCGAAGTGATGAAATAACTGAGGAATTTATGCCGGCTATGTCTTATATATCGCAGACAGAACCGGGAGTAGCCCGCGGGCCTCACGAGCATAAGGACCAGGCAGATTTGTTCTGTTTTATCGGACCTTCAATGTTTCGGTTGTATTTATGGGACGCACGGAAAGAATCTCCGACATTCGGGAATAAAATGGTATTCGATGCCGGCGAACAGAAACCGCAATCCGTTATTGTTCCGGCCGGAGTTGTTCATGCTTATCGTAATGTGGGAAAAAACCAAGGATGGGTTATTAATTTACCTAATAGATTATATGCGGGCAAAAAGCGCAAAGAAACTATTGATGAACTTAGACATGAAAACGATACAAAGTCACCATATCAATTGGATTAAAAATAAATGAATCTACTGGTGACAGGCGGTGCCGGTTTTATTGGCAGTAATTTTATACGGTATATTTTAAACAAATATCCTGAGTACCGCGTCATTAATCTTGATAAACTTACTTATGCAGGTAATTTAGAGAACCTGGCCGGTATTGAAAAAGATCCTCGCTATGCATTTGAAAAAGGAGATATTTGTGATAAAGCGCGTGTCCAGCTTTGTATAGTGCGATACGAAATTGACGCGATTATTAATTTTGCGGCAGAATCGCATGTCGATCGCAGTATCCTCGGAGCATCGGAGTTTGTACAGACGAATATCGCAGGTACGAACGTATTACTCGAAGCAGCAAAAGAATTGAAGATCAAGCGATTCCTGCAAGTTTCTACAGATGAAGTTTATGGATCACTTGGATCGACTGGACTTTTCACTGAAGAAACACCGTTGCATCCGAACAGTCCATATTCTGCCAGTAAAGCTTCTGCCGATATGCTTGCTCTGGCATATCATCATACCTTCGGTTTGCCGGTCGTGTTGACCCGCTGCTCAAATAATTACGGACCGTATCAATTTCCCGAAAAACTGATACCTCTGATGATTGCAAATGCCTTGAATGATAAATCACTGCCGGTATACGGCGACGGCATGAATATTCGGGATTGGCTGCATGTAAAAGATCATTGTTCAGCCATTGATACAGTGCTTCATCGAGGACGGGTCGGTGAAGTTTACAACGTTGGCGGAAATAACGAAAAAACGAATATTGATATTGTTAAACTGATTTTACAGAACCTCGGAAAACCGGAATCGCTGATCTCGTATGTGGAAGATCGCCTTGGCCATGACCGCAGGTACGCGATTGATTCGAGCAAGATTCACCGTGAACTTGGATGGCAGCCTTCCTATACATTTGAGAAAGGCATTGCAGAGACGATTAAGTGGTATGTTGAAAATAGACTCTGGTGGACACGGATTATAAGCGGTGCATATAAGGAATACTATAAGATGTTATATGGTGATAAGAAAGTAGTGAATAATAAATATAGTGAACAGTAAAAAGTGAATTAGTAAATTGATTATAGGATAATATAGCTACAAAGAGCTGAAATAATTTTAACGAGAGAATATATGAAGACAATGATGAAATGGAATGTAGCAATATTTTTTGTTTACATAAACGTTTTGCCGTTAAGGGCTCAGACGTACGGATGCATTGAAATCTAATATGTCGTATGATCCTTCAAAAATGTTTCAGTCCGATCAGATCGCAATTGATGCAGACACGAAAGATTTCAGTTTCTGTTACCGGTGCCGTGAAGAATCCCGGGTCATATATTTTTAATTCATCAGACAGAGTGGATAGGGCTATTCAGATGGCCGAACAGTATGATCAGTTGATGAAACAAGATAAGATTGATCAATATAACAAATCTGATTTATTTGAATCACAAACTTGATAAATTCAAACCAGATGACGTAAATATTCCGGACAATAAAGAACAAGAAAAACCTAGAAGGAATATTCTGCTTTATCGGCGAACAGGTGCAGTAATAAAAGTTGATGTTCCAAAATATTATGCAACAAGAGATGAGCGCTGGAATCCATTTCTTTTGGATGGTGATATTATTTTTGTGCCGAGGTATGATAAGAAGAAAGATCTTTTTGCTGTTTACGGAGGCGTGAATGTTCCCGGACAAATAGAATATTCGGAAGGCGATCGTATTACCGATGCGATCCAATTGGCTTACGGTTTTACTCCGAGAGCTGTAACCGACAGCATCCTGCTATACCGTTACAGCGAAGATAACATATCTATAAATGAGCATGTCGTAAACTGGGCAGAACTTCAAAAAACTGCGGACAAAAATATTGTTCTTCAACCGGGGGATAGAATAGTAATTCCTGAGCGCGAGGATTTACGGGAAGATTATCATGTCACGATTTCCGGCGAAATACGGTTTCCGGGTGTATATCCGATTACTAGAGAACAGACAAAATTATCGACGATAATTCGTAAAGCTGGCGGAATTACTAGCCAAGCTTCCTTGAAATCAGCATCAATTTATCGTAATGAAGTTGCGCCAAAAGATTTTCGAATAGAACAAATAATGACTAGGCGGGGAAACACAACGATAGAAGACACTGCAAATTTTGTTATAGAGAATGAAATACGTTTAAATCAGGGGAGTAGTTCGGGTTGACTTTGAGAAACTGATAAGCGATCGCGATACAACTGAGGATATTACATTACGCACAGAAGATATTATTGTTATTCCATCTGCTGCGAAAACAGTATATGTGTATGGTCAGGTAGTCATGCCTGGTAATATTACGTTTGTTGAAGGGGAAAGTGTTGATTATTATGTTAAAAAAGCCGGTGGATTTACAGATCATTCGCGCAGCGGAGACATTATGATAATAAAACGCGGAACACGGCAGTGGATGACACCTTCGGAAACAAAAATAGAAGAAGGCGACTATATTTGGGTTCCAAAAGAACCGGATAGGCCGTTCAGTTATTATATGACTATGATAGGCTCAAGCAGCATCAATTATAAGCGTAGCTGTAAGTATAGTATTATTGACTGTGCAGTTGAATAAATAGGTAATATTGAAAGCTATTTTAGTACAGCATTTAAAATAAAATGAATTTAAAGATAAATGCTTAATGTGCAGGATAAAAACGCAGTTATTACCAATAACCCAAGAATAATCGATAGCAGAAACCTATGAGCCAGGAACCTAGTTTCATCAAATATCTAAGCGTTTTATTACAATGGAAAAAATTCATTATTACAAATTTTCTAATTATTACTATGATAGCTGTGGTTATCAGCTTTATTCTGCCTAAATGGTATAAATCGACAGCTTCGCTTCTTCCACCTAAACAACCGGATATTTTTGGTTCTTTTAGTGCAACGGGTTCGTTGCTAAAAGGTTTGGGAGGATTAGGCAAACTTGGCGGATTAGGGCAGAAACCGAATGCTTATAATTACTTTGCTATTCTGCATAGCCGGACTACTATGGAAGCTGTAATAAATAAATTCAATTTAGCCTCTGTGTACAAATAAGCGACAGCTCAATGGAAGTAACAATCAAAGAATTGGACGGTAATGTCGGTTTCGAAGAACAAACCGATGAAAATATTACCATCGAAGTATATGATAAAGATCCTGTCCGTGCTGCAGAAATGGCAAATTATTTTGTGCAATTGTTAAATGAGGGCAGTGTTCGGCTTGGAACTCAAGAAGCAAGAAGTAATCGCGAATTTATCGAGCAAAGACTTGCTGAAGTAAATAAAAATTTACATGAAACAGAAGAGGCAATGCGCAGGTTTCAGGAACGAAGCGGATTTATGTTCACACCAGAACAGACATCAGGTGTAGATGCAATCGCGACGTTATATGCATTAAAAGCAAAAAAGGAAATTGAAGTTGCAATTTTACAGCATAGTTCTACGCCCGATAATCCGGTTCTTAGACAGAGTGAATTAGAGTTATCGGAGCTAAGAAAAAGAAACTTATAACTATCCCCAAGGCAGGAATCATTTCACTTAGATTATACCGTGATATGCTTATCCAGCAAAAAATCTTAGAATTTTTAGTCCCAATTTATGAACAAGCAAAAATCGATGAGCAGAAAGATGTTCCAGTCTTACTTATATTGGATAAGGCAATCCCGGCTGAAAAGAAATCGAAACCGAAACGTGTTCTTATTATTGTGTTTTCTTCTTTCTTTGCTTTAACTTTTTCCATTTTATTGGTTTTTATCTTGCACAGAGTCAGAAAGCTTGATAAAGATATAAGCCCAACGGCTCGAAAAATTCAGGCGTGGGCAGGCAAGACAGCTGCCTTATATCGAATTAGGGAGTGATCAGCGATCACTCATGAATTCTGTGACCCTGATACTTTTTCACTTTCTAAAATTAAAACAAATTCCATGTTGCAAACGCGAAGGCACCTGCAATTTATGTTGTCCCGGCCAAGTAGGGTATAGGTCCTCCAGATAGACTACTTATGATGGTATTCATTATTTTATTATTAAGTGTTATTCTAACACTTATCAGTAAGTGGATGTTCGGGAAATGGTTTAACCATGTGTCATTGTATTCCACTGTTTGGTGTGTAACGTTAATTCTTTTTGAAGTAAGATTCATAAATTATTATCCAATGGATAATGCAACATGGATGATTATTCTATCCAGTTGGGTATTCTTTTTTATCGGTTCTGCCACAGTTGTAGCTGGTCGATCTGTGATAGAAAACAAACAATTTTGTTTTGAGCAAAATACGGAATCTATTAGGTCATTGGATGGGTTGAAGCGATTGAAAACCGTCCTTTGGTTTTTGAATATCATCACTTTTGCTGCGGCTATTCATAATTTCTTTCTCGTTTCAAAACTATTTGGCAGTCTTTCCAATGCTTTCGTAATGGGCAATTTGTTATACTCACATCGGGTATCCGAGGGACTACCGGGTAGTATCCCATATGTTGGCTCTTTCGTATTTACCGCTGCTGTGCTTGCCGGAAATTATACTGCGAAATTGGAGAAAATAACTTTAGTCGCAATTCTCCCCATTATCATCGTTATTATGATTGATTTTGCCAATATGGGCCGTGCAGATATTCTTGTTGTCGCAATCCTTTTCGCAAGTTCTTACTTGTTGACACAAAGACAAAAAAAAGCCAATCTTAATAAATACAATATGAAGATTCGAAGAATTGCGATGTTTATTTTGATTGTAGCAATTGTTGTAGCAGGAGCTGAATTTATCAGAAGCACAAGAAAAGCTCAGGAAGGATTTACCGGATCCACGAAAATGCTGAAAAAGTTGAGTACAGCGAGTGTTATTACACCGTCTATTTATCTCTATTTGAGTTCTCACCATGCCGTTTTCAATCAATACCTCAAACATGGCGGGGAGCATACTCCTATCGGTGGAAATATGTTTTTGCCATTATATAGGATATTCGAAAAACTTGGGCTAGAAATACATTCCAGCACCTATCAAG
This sequence comes from uncultured Bacteroidota bacterium, assembly GCA_963770945.1. Classification (GTDB taxonomy): domain Bacteria; phylum Bacteroidota; class Ignavibacteria; order UBA10030; family UBA10030; genus Fen-1298. Next base: position 32,604 of record CAVYRP010000012.1, read on the forward strand.
AATGGTACAGAACGCCGGCTGTGACAAATACGGGTACATATCTGAGAGAGCTTGATGGGGACTTCGGCATAGCTGGACTTTTATTTGGACCATATCTCCTCGGTCTTCTATCCTCGGTATTTTGGTACCGATATAATGAATATCGCAGGTTTACGGATCTTTCCGTTCTTACGTTTCTTTATGGTATTATTGGACTAAGTTTTTTTGTAATCGCAACACGTATGAGCGGCTTCTTCTTTTTTTTATTCGTGTCAATCACGGTGGGTTGTTATCTCGATAAGAAATCGAATCGAAGTATCAATATTTCATAATTGAATCATATATCCCTCAAATTGCGGCAGTTTTTATCGTTTTATTTTATGGATTGCAGGTGTGTTTGTAAATTCAATTGCATAAAGGCATAGACTCGTTGAATATCCTTATATTAGCAGAATTATCAATTAGTCATATCAAAAGAAAAAGCATATTTATCGAAATTCTTTTCAGACAATATAAGATTATTCGCTAACCTTTAGGATTAAATACATTTTTCGAGCGATAAGTGATGCTATATTTCGGAACTACACGATCACTAAAATCTTTTATAATTATATCAATATTAAATTCTCGTCGTGATAGCAAAACGTATTTCTAAAAATTTTATTGTTCTTTTTTCCGGCAATATGATCAGTCAACTCATTGTATTTTATGGATTAATTAGGGTTGCCTATATCCTTACTCCTGAAGATTTTGGGAGATTCTCTTTCGCACAAGCTATTGCGAGTTTCTTTGCCCGGTTTACGGAATTTGGGATGGAAACTATTGCGGTAAGAAGAATTTCACAGCATGACCGAGACGACTTTTTAGTTGAGAATGTTTTTTCTGTACGTTTTTTGTTAGCAGTCTTTATTATTGGTTCCGCGTTCTTGTTGCACCTGTTACTATCGGATTCAAAAGAACTTTATATAATATTTGTATTACTGGTTTCTCTATTAGGTATATCGGTGACAATGGAATGGTACTTCCAGGCAGTCGAAAAAATGATTATTGTAAGTGTAATACGTATTGCTCGAGCTTTATTTTTTGTTATTCCGCTCCTTCTGCTGTCTGAAAGCCTGCACACTGATGTCGTTGTTTCATGGATATATTCATTTAGCTTTATAATAGTCTTTTTTTATTTTGCATTTCTATACATAAAAAGAAACAGTTTTTACTTTTCGAAGATTACTCTTAAAGGAATTGTTGCGTTGGTGAAAGAATGCACTCCGGTTGGTATTTCCGGAACGTTGATGCAGATTCCGTACAACTATAGTATTTTTATTGTCGGAGTAACAATGAGTAATGCTGATGTAGGAATCTATAGTGCGGCATATAGGCCAATTATAGCCTTTTGGAGTTTTGGTATAATGGCGGCTTATAATGCTTTTTTTCCTGTAATTAATTCGTTTGTAAAAGAAAAATCAGCTTTTGATAATATTGTCATGAAGTTGACAAAAGTATTTGTCATTGCCGGACTTCTAGTATTTCTTATTTTTGCTCCGTTTGGAGAAGCGATAATTAGCTTTTTGTACGGCGCAAAATATGCCGGTGCCGGATATATAATGCAACTCTCATTGATAATTATATCGATTGTTTTTGGACGAACTGCAATAGAATATTCAATGCTGTCGTTAAAAATGCAAAATAAATATTTGCACGGTATTGTTTTCGTCAGCAGCCTTTATGTCGTATTATGTTACTGTGGAACCGTTAAATATGGAATAATCGGAGTTATATGCGCTTCAATCATATCGGAATTAATTTATACGGGATATATACTATATCAAGTGCGGAATACATACAAATGGAAAGATATTGTAATTCTTTTCGCGAAAGGAACGATTGTTGGTGTTTTATCATATGCTGTTTTTATTTTGCCTAATCCTTTCGATTATCGAATAAAGATATTTATTTTATACTTTGTACTTATTTTGAGTTTATGGATAATAAAGATTATTTCAAAAAAAGACTTATTCGTTTTTCTAAGGTTATTTAGCAAATAAATTCATGTCAAATAAATGTGTAATAGTAACTACAACGTCCAGTTTCCATGAATTTCTGTATTTAATAAAAGTGACCCGAAATTAATGCAGAATAACAATAATATCCCTTCTGTCAAGGCGGTTGTCTTGAATTACAACGGCTATGAGGACTCAGTAAAGTGTATTCGATCGTTGCAGAATGCAACTTATCAGAACTTGAGTATCGTATTAGTCGATAATGGCTCTCCAGACGGAAGCGGCGAGAGACTGAAGAAGGAATTTCCAAGCATTCCAATAATACTGTTAAACGAAAATACCGGCTATGCTGCCGGCAATAACGCAGGAATCAGTTTTGCATTGAAAAATGAAGCTGCTTATGTACTTGTTCTTAATAACGATGTAATCGTGGATTCCGGATTTCTTGAACCTATGGTGGATATTGCGGAAAAGAATGTTGATGTCGGTATTGTAAATTGTAAAGTATATTATCAATCTGCGCCTAAGGAAATATTTGCTGCAGCCGGTAAAATGAATTGGTGGCTTTGTACGGGAGTGAATAACGGCAATCTTGTTAAGTCATTGCAAAATAATGACGTCCATTGTTTTACGGATTTTGCATGCGGTGTTCTTATGTTAATGAAAAGGAGCATGCTGGAAGCAAAGGGAATGTTCGATGAGAAATACTTTATGTATTTTGAAGATGTGGAATATTCGCGGAGAATCCTTAAAAACTATAAAATAGCGTATACGCCTTTAGGAATAGCGTATCATAAAAGCGGCGGCGGAAAAGGATGGAAAACGTATACGCAGCTATACCTTTACTTCCATACGCGAAACCGCTTTTGGGTGTTCAAAAATGATCCTTTCTTATATCGATTATATGTTTTTATCTTTTCATTCGTCAATATTATCATGAAAACCTTGGTAATTTCAAGTAATATTAGCCAGGATCGGCACAGGGTAATTATGCAAATAAAATCATTATGGAGTGGTTTTATTGATGGATTGACCAAAAAGAGCTGAAGGTATGAATTCAACTAATTCAGGTAACAAGAGTAATAGATGTTAAGTATTCGATATTTTTCCCATTTATATTAAACAGGTTTGATTGTCGGATGTAAAAAATTAAAGTTTATTTAATTTAACTATGTCGAGAATTTTACTTCATTCATTAGTGTTTACTCCGGATAGGAATTCAACCGCATTCCTTTTAGCTGACCTGGTCAACCAACTCCAGATATTAGGCCATAATATAATAGTCTTAACAACGACACCGCATAATAATGTCGATAGTAATGATCTCGATTTAAAATCTATGAAGAAGTGCTGGTTAGGGTTGCTTTACAAGGAAGTATCAGAGGGAATAACTGTATTACATATCAAATTACCAAAGAAGGGAAGCCGTGTATTTTCGCGTATGTTTGATTATATATATTTTCATATTATGTCATTAATTGTTGGTCTTTTTCTTCTGGGTCCCTATGATATCGTTATTGCGCCTTCACCACCTCTTACCATTGGTATTATCGGATGGCTGCTTGCGGCAAATCGCCGGGTACCGTTTATCTATAATATTCAAGAGCTCTATCCAGATTTTGCTGTGAATCAAGGCCTTATTAAGAACAAGTTTTTTATTGAAATATTACGTTGGATTGAAAAATTTGTATATGCGCGAAGCACAATCCTAGTGCCAGTTGCGGTAGGATTCAGCGAAATTATCCAGCAGCGCGGAATTTCAAAAGATAAGATAAATGTGATCCCAAATTTTGTCGATACTAATCAATTTCCTGCCTTACCGAGAAAAAATTCATTTTCTCGGAAATATAATCTTCAAGAGAGTTTTATTGTATATTATGGTGGTAATATTGGTTTGAGTCAGGACTGGGACACGTTCTTGTATGCGGCGAAAACCTTGTCTCATTTAGATATTACATTTATCGTCTCAGGAGACGGCGTTAGCAGAGAGTGGCTGGAAAACGAGGTCAGGTTAAGAAATCTAAAAAATATTAACTTACTTGGATACCAGGAAAAGCAAATAATTCCATATATCTATGCTAGCAGTGATATTTGTACTATTCCGATGAAGGCAATGACGAATATTGATACATTCCCCTCTAAAATTTATTCTATAATGGCTTCCGGAAAACCTGTGTTGGCACAAGCAGAAAAAGGATCGGATCTCTGGATGCTTATTAACGAAGCAAAGTGTGGGTGGGTGGTTTTGCCAAGTCAACCGCAATCGTATACTGACATTCTCATTTATTCGTATTATCATAGGGAAGAATTGACCGCGATGGGGAAAAAAGGTCGCAGCTTTGTTTTAGAAAATTATTCAAAAGTATCTATTACACAAAAATATAATATCATGATCGGTGAATTAACTAAATAGATCGAAATCTAATATGATTCTTATTACCGGTAACGCAGGTTTTATTGGAAAATATCTCACGCATTCTCTGTTAGAAAAGGGTGAAGCTGTGCGGGGTATTGATATTAAACCACGAACGGACATTCTAAAGAACTTTCAACAGATTGACGGCAATGTCCTGGATAAAAACATAGTAAAGCAAAGTTTATCCGGAATAGATTGTATTATCCATCTTGCGGCAGATCATAAAGATTTTGGAATATCGGAGGATGATTATTTCAAAACCAATGTCGGCGGGACAAAAATAATGCTTGATGCAGCTTCTGAAACGGGAATAAAAAAGTTTATCTTCTATAGCTCTGTCGCTGTTTACGGTGATCAAACTGCCACGACCGAACAAACAACTCCCAGTCCGGTCAATCCTTACGGTGCTTCAAAACTTGCAGCGGAAAAAGAAGTAATTAAATGGGCAAATGAAGATAAAAGTCGAACAGCCATTATTATACGGCCGGCCGTTGTATTCGGCCCCAACAGTAAAGCAAATATTTTCCGTTTGATTCGGCAAGTTTGCGACGGTAGATTCGTCATGGTTGGCAACGGAAAAAATATTAAATCCACAGCATATGTTAATAACCTTGTTGATGCAACAATATTTCTTATAGATCGATGTTCAAAAGGATATAGTATATTTAGTTATGCAGATGAACCCCATATGGAGACAAAAGAATTAGTCAATCTAATTGGTAAGATAGCAGGGAGAAAGGCAAAAAAGTTTTTTATTCCGTTAAATATTGCAATTGCCGGCGGCTTTGGTTTTGATATACTTGGAAAAATCACAGGAATAGATTTTCCGATAACTGCAGCACGAATGAAAAAATTTACTATGCCGACATATCATCGGGCTGAACGAATCAGAGAATTTGGCTTTAAACCGAGATACTCAATTGAAGAAGGCTTAAAGAATCATATTGAATGGTATTTGAGAAAGAAAAAAGACTTGAGTGAAGATACGAATTCATCGGATTAGACGGCTATGATCAAACTCCTCGTCATCGCCGGTACACGCCCGGAAATTATTAAAACTGCTCCGGTTGTTTTAGCGGCTCAGAAGCCGAAAAGATGTTAAAGTAATCTATTGTCTTACCGGTCAGCATAAGACAATGGCAATGGAAGCACTTTCCATCTTTGGTATTCAGCCGGATGCAGACCTTGAAATTATGCGTCCGAATCAGACCCTTAACGATATTGCTGCATCGGTTTTTGAGAAAATTCCAAAAGTCTTTGAAATGATAAAACCTGATATTGTCATGGTGCAGGGCGATACAACCACAGCAGCTATGGTGGCATTCGCAGCTTTTAATATGAAAATCCCGGTCGCACATATTGAAGCTGGATTGCGTACATTTAATCTCAATGCACCGTATCCTGAAGAAGCAAATCGCAGGCTTATCAGCGTTGTGTCGTCGTATAATTTTTGTCCGACTGAATTTTCGCGTGAGAACTTGCGCAGGGAGGGAGCTGCAGAAAGCACACTTTCGGTGGTAGGTAATACGGTAGTCGATGCACTTGAATTGATAAAAGCAAAATACCCGCTTAATGATCTAAAAATAATAAATCCGGATTTGCAAACTCCATTTGTACTGATTACTGCTCATCGACGGGAGAGTTTTGGCGGAGGATTTGAAAATATATGCACAGCTATAAAGAAATGTGCAGAGAAATTTTCCGGGTTATCAGTTTATTTATCCGGTACATCTAAATCCGAATGTGAAAGTGCCCGTTCATAAATTATTGAGATGGTGTCTCAAATGTAAAACTTATCCCTCCTGTTCCGTATCTTGAACTGCTTACATTGTTAAATAAATGCGAACTTGTGCTGACCGATTCCGGCGGTATACAGGAAGAATCGCCGTCTTTTGGCAAGTATTGTATCGTGATGCGGGAAGTAACGGAACGGATCGAAAGTGTTCGTCTCGGGATGTCAGAGTTGGTCGGTACGGATATAGAAAAAATATATAATTCAGTTCAGCGTACTATCGAAATAAAAATAAGTTTGACGCCCGTCAAAATCCATACGGTGACGGTCACACATCTGAAAGAATTTTGGATATATTAATGCAATGTAAGTCGACTCGCTGAGTCGACAAAAAGGAGAAGGAAAGAATCTTTTAGATTATGGTCGAGACAGCGTCTCGACCTACAGTGCAATTATATGAATTCTCGTCGTCAACATATTACTACTATATTGATCGATATCCTGACCATCAATCTGGCTTATCTTGCGTATTACGTCTTCCGTGTACGAAGCGGATTGGTTCCTTACAGCATTGAACCGGAACTTATCCTGCCGATGATGATAATCTGCATGTACTGGCTAATCTGGTTCGGTTTGTTCGGACTTTATCGTTTGTGGTACGAACAATCGCGTATCGATGAAATCCTTACGATTGTTCGGTCCACGATTGTCGGTGCTTTGGTTCTCTTTTTCCTCATTTTTCTGGATGATACTTCAAACGAAACAATTGTCCAATCGCGTCTTTTAATTTTTGGATACTGGTTTGCACTGACCGGGCTGGTAATAGCCGGAAGGCTTTTGCAGCGGTCCATCCAGCGCAGGCTGCTTGTTGCAGGAGTCGGCCTTCGCAACACATTAATTATAGGGTGGTCTGAGAAAGCATTTAAACTATGTGATATGGTTTTAAAATATCCTGCTTTGGGATATAAAGTCGTAGGATTTGTAAAAGCTAAAACTAAAAGCGACGGTCCGCAGAAGATCAAAAGCAATTTGTATCAAAAAATTCCAATTTTAGGATCGATTCAAGATGTTGGCATATCTCATCAAGAAACATACAATTCATGAAGTTCTAATCGGACTTGATACGACAGAACATCCCCAATTGATCGAACTCATGCGCCAATGCGATTCTGTTGATGTCGGAATGAAAATTATGCCGGATTTATACGATATTGTAAGCGGACAGGCAAGGATCAGTTCTCTATATGGGTTACCGCTTATGGAAGTGCGCCCGCAATTGATGAAACCATGGGAAGAAGTTGCAAAAAGAGTCCTTGACTTCGTGTTTTCATTGTTTGTCCTTATTGTCGGATTTCCGTTATGGATTATCATACCTCTTCTAATAAAAATTGATTCAAGGGGGCCTGTATTATATCGACAGACACGTGTCGGCAGGAACGGGAAACATTTTAAAATATTTAAATTCCGTTCAATGCGGATGGATGCAGAAAAACATTCAGGACCGGTTTGGGCGGGGAAAAATGACCCGAGAGTTACTCGAATCGGTCGGTTTCTTCGAAAGATGCATTTAGATGAGCTTCCGCAATTTATTAATGTGCTTATTGGCGATATGAGTTTAGTAGGACCGAGGCCTGAACGCCCGTTCTTTGTGGATAAGCTTACAAAAGAAGTGCCGTTGTATAACCACCGTCATCGCGTAAGGCCGGGAATAACCGGCTGGGCGCAGGTAAAACATAAGTATGATGAGAATATGGAAGATGTACGTGCTAAAATCAAGTATGACCTTTTTTATATTGAAAACCTTTCATGGCGTATGGATCTTAAAATCATTTTTAACACGTTATATGTTATGATAGCAGGGAAAGGACATGCATAAAGAAACAGTGAATGAGCCCCTCGAACAGCATAACATGAAATTTGAAAGAGGTATAAAAAACTGCAAATATTTTGTTAAATTAAAAGATATATACTACCGAACTCTGAATGTCTAAGCAAGCGTATTTTAAAAGGTGATTCGATGAAACCGATACAAATGGTTGATGTTGTAGGCCAGTATAAGAAAATTAAGAAAGAAATTGATGAGACTGCTTTGAGGGTTATTGAATCGGGCCATTACATTCTTGGAAAAGAAGTATCGGAATTTGAGAAAGAAATTGCGCGATATATAGGTGTGAAATATGCCGTCGGATGTGCATCCGGGACCGATGCATTGATGGCTGCAATGATGGCTCTTGGTATAGGCCAGGGAGATGAGGTAGTAACAACGCCATTCACATTTGCTGCAACGATTGAAACGATTGTTTTATTAGGTGCAAAACCGATCTATGTTGATATCGATCCTGATACATATAATATAGATCCTTCAAAGATAGATGCGGCAATCACAAAGAAAACGAAAGCAATTATTCCTGTCCACCTGTATGGACAATCGACTGACATGGATCCGTTGATGCAGGCGGCAAATCGCTCGGGTATACCGGTTATAGAAGACATGTGCCAGGCAATTGGTGCAGACTATAAAGGGAAAAAAGTCGGAGGCATTGGTACGATGGGCTGCATTAGTTTTTTCCCCAGTAAAAATCTTGGCGCATTCGGTGATGCCGGAATGATAGTGACAAATGATGCTAATCTGGCTGAAAAACTGCATATGATTGTTGTACATGGTTCTCGTGTAAGGTACAAGCATGAAATTATAGGAGTCAACAGCAGATTGGATGCACTGCAGGCTGCTCTCCTTCGGGTGAAGCTGCAATACCTTGATCAGTGGATTAATGCACGGCGCGCGGCGGCTTCCGAGTACAATCGTTTATTTGATGGATCAGGTATTGATATTCCATTTGAAGCACCATACGGGAAGCATGTATATCATCAGTACACCATCAGATTGAAAAACCGTGATCAGGTATTACATGCACTAGACGAAAAGAAAATCCCTTATGGTGTTTACTATCCTATTCCCCTGCATTTTCAGGAGGCATACAGCGCAGCAGGAAAACCGAAAGGTACATTTCCAGTTACGGAAAAAGCGGCTGATGAAGTGCTGTCGCTGCCGATGCATACAGAACTTGACGAAGAACAGCAGAAGTACATTACCCGATCAGTATTAGACGCTATAAAAAAATAATTTGGTGATTCTATGAAACGTTCGCTCGTTATTATTCCGACATATAATGAAGCAGATAATATTCTGAAGATTATTCCTGAAGTACTGGCCCAGGACGAAGGGTTCCATGTGCTGGTTGTTGATGATAACTCGCCGGATGGAACGGCAAAATTGGTTAAAGAGATGCAAAAGAACAATCAGCGGATTCATCTAATTGAAAGGCCCAATAAGCAAGGCCTCGGAACTGCGTACGTGGCGGGATTTAAATATGCCCTATCTCATGAATTTGATTTTGCCTTTGAGATGGATGCCGATTTTTCGCATGATCCGAAATCATTGTTGAAACTTCTGGCAAAGACGGATGAATACGATCTCGTTATCGGTTCGAGGTACATCTCCGGTGTAAACGTCGTAAACTGGCCTATGAGTCGATTGATCTTGAGTTATACCGCAAATATGTATACACGACTTGTGACCGGTTTACCGGTACGAGATGCAACTGCCGGTTTTAAATGTTATCGCCGGGCAGTCTTAGAAAGCCTGGATCTCGATGCTATCACATCTAATGGATACAGCTTTCAAATTGAAACAAATTTCATGGCATGGAAAAAGGGTTTCCGTGTGTGTGAAGTTCCCATCGTTTTTGTCGATCGGCGGGCAGGTGTATCGAAAATGTCGAAACATATAATCTACGAAGCAGCATGGATGGTATGGAGATTGAAGTTTAGGGGTCTTTTCTCAAAAGAAAGCCGCTGAGTGTATGGTTGGACCACATAAACAAGCGCGCCTGCACACTAAAGCATCCCGGAAGGCGAGTGCTTTAGATGTTTCCGTCATAATAGTCAACTATAACGTACGTGATTTTCTTCATCAAGCGCTTGTATCGATTCAAAAATCTTTGAAGGGAATGAATTCGGAGATTATTGTAGTTGATAATGCTTCGGATGACGGAAGCGCTGAAATGGTGCGTCATCAATTCCCGCATGTTAGACTTATTTTAAATGCATCTAACTTAGGATTTGCTAAAGCTAATAATATTGCTCTTAAACAGGCACTTGGAAAATTCCTTCTTTTGATCAATCCTGATACCATTGTTCAGGAAGATACCATCCGTGTAATGGTTGAGTTTCTAAAAAGCCATCATAAAGTCGGATTAGCAGGATGTAAGATTCTTAATCCGGATGGAAGTATTGAACTGGCATGCCGGCGAAGTTTTCCAACTCCATGGGTCGCATTCTCAAAAATATTCGGCTTGAGTAAATTATTCCCGAAGACAAAGCTCTTTGGAAAGTACAACCTTACATACCTGAAAATAGACGAGACAAATCCTGTTGAAGCCGTCAGCGGCTCGTTTATGATGGTGCGGAAAGAGACTCTCAGCCAGGTCGGCGGATTGGACGAGAGTTTTTTTATGTATGGAGAAGATCTTGACTGGTGCTACCGTATTCATCAGGCAGGCTGGCAGATTTATTATGTGCATTCTACACAGATTATTCATTATAAAGGGGAGAGTACAAGACGCAGTAGTATTGACGAAATTCATACATTTTATGAAGCGATGCGCCTTTTTGTCGATAAACACTTCCGTTCTTCTTCTTTTTTCTCTGTGGTTTTGCGGATGTCGATTGCCCTTGTCTCTTTTATTGCATTTCTAAATTCAATACTTCAACCCCTGAAAGTGGCAATCTTCGATTTCATATCGGTAACAATCAGTCTTCTGCTGGCTGAGGGAATCTGGACCGGTAAAATATTGCACTATCCGCAATATGCGTATCCTATAGTATTTAGTATTCCGGCAGCTATTGTAATCGGATGTTTGTATGCTGCAGGAGTATATACTCAACGTCGTATGTCGATCTCCCGCTCTATTGCAGCGACATTCTTAGCTTACATATTAATTTCCGCTCTAATAGCGTTCTTCAGGGATTTTGCATTCAGCAGGATGATTATAGTAATTTCAGGAATATTTGCCATGGTTCTTATCCCCGGGTGGCGGTTGATTTTTCGGCTTCTTGGAAAAACAACAGCGCATGGCAGAAGAACGTTATTTGGCAAACGAACACTCATCGTCGGGACAGATAAGAATGCAATTGATCTGCAAAAGAAATTACGGACAAGAGTCGGTGAAGGATATGAAATTGTCGGATTTCGTAGGAACCACGCATGAACATATTGGTAAAGTATTAAATGGAGTACAAGTCCTTGGGAGCATCGATAATGTCGGGAAGATAATTAAAAGACAAAGAATCAGCGATGTGATCTTTGCTCCGCAAGCACTCAGTTATACGCAGATACTTTCTGTTATTGGCAGAAGCCGCGAGCAAGCCGTAGCTTTCCATCTCGTCCCGACGACCATGGAAGTAATTGTAGGGAAAGCGAGTGTGGACAGTCTTGAAAATCTGCCGCTTGTCCAGATTGCGTATAACATTGATAAGCCGTTCAATCGCCTTACAAAAAGAGTGTTTGATCTTGTGTTTTCAGGATTGCTCTTGATAACGGTTTATCCTATTTTTCGATTGTTTTCTAAGAAAGAAAAATCGGAATCGAACAGTTTTCTTGACGGACTTTCGAATGTCTTGAGCGGAAGGATGAGTTTTGTAGGCCCCCCCGTCAAATTACAGGCGGAGAAACCCGTAAACGGTTCTTTGTTCCTTGGAAAACCAGGCATCTGCGGTTTGGTACAGCTTCAGCAAGATGGAACATTAACTGATGATGAGATAAATCAATACTGCCTTTATTATGCGCGTAATCAGAGTATCCTTCTTGATTTTGAGATTTTAATCAAGACCTGGTCGCGATTTCGTGCTTGGCAGAAAGAAAATAAAGAAAAATAAGAGTATGACGAGGAGATATCGCCTATGGCAAAAGTGATTCTGGATTTTGAGCGTCCTATTATCGAGCTTGAACAGAAGATTGTCGAGATGCGCAAGTACGCCGATAATCTTGACATCGCAGATGAAATTGCAACGCTCGAAAATAAGGTGGACCAGCTTCGCGAGAATGTTTATAACAATTTGACCCGCTGGCAGCGTGTCCAGCTTGCCCGTCACCCGGACCGGCCTTATACGCTGGATTATATTCCATTGATTACAGAGGATTTTATAGAGTTGCATGGCGATCGTCAATTTGGCGATGATAAAGCGATTGTTGCCGGTTTCTGTACCATAAACAAAGAGACTATACTTATTATAGGTCATCAAAAAGGAAGAGACACTCGTTCCAATATCTATAGAAATTTTGGCATGCCGAATCCGGAGGGATACCGGAAAGCACTTCGGTTAATGCATCTGGCTGTGAAATTCAATAGGCCGATAATATGCCTGCTTGACACACCCGGTGCTTATCCCGGCATCGGAGCTGAAGAACGCGGTCAGGGAGAAGCAATAGCACGCAACCTTTTTGAGATGTCTCATCTTCCTGTACCTATTATCATTGTTATTATTGGAGAAGGAGCTTCCGGCGGAGCATTGGGTATCGGCGTCGGAGATCGCATTCTAATGTTCGAAAATGCATGGTACTCCGTTATCTCGCCGGAATCTTGTTCCAGTATCCTCTGGCGTAATTGGGAATATAAAGAACAAGCAGCTGAAGCATTAAAGCTCACTGCACCGGACTTGCTAGAACAAGGAGTTATTGATCGGATTATTCCGGAGCCGATAGGAGGCGCACATCGGAATCCTCAAATTATGGCGCAGACGCTTAAAGATACCTTATTGGAAGAATTAAAAACTTTAAAGAAAATCAAGGCCAATCGATTGGTACAGCTTCGGATAGAAAAGTTTTCAAAAATGGGTGCATGGAAAGAACGCTAATAAAAGGGATATAAGATTTTAGAGAAGAAATCTTCCAAGATAAAAAAGCGAATAAAAGGGAAATGATAAGTCATAAAACCGAAATCCGTGTCCGTTATGCCGATACGGATCAAATGAAAGTTGTCTACCACGGCAAGTATCTTGAATACTTTGAAGCAGGCCGTGCCGCCCTTATTCGTTCGCTTGGATTGCCGTATTCGGAGCTTGAAAAACGAGGCATACTTCTTCCTGTAGTTGAAGCATTTGTGAAATATCGCATCCCCGCCTTATATGACGATTTACTTTATGTCGAAGCCGTTGTCCTGGAATTGCCTAAAGCGACGCTTAAGATTAGCTACCGAATTTTTCGAGACAATGAAAAAGAACTGCTTGCAGAGGGTTATACTGTCCATAGTTTTTTGAATGCTGCGACCGGAAAACCGACACGACCGCCGCTGTATTTCATGCAGGTTCTGGAAAACGGAATAATGACTTCGTCCGAACCAACAGGGCATGTTTGATGTCGATATCAGCAAATATTTTTTACCCGGCAATAATCCGGCCGCTGCCGCGTCGTCAATAAAAATCATGCTGGATAAAATTCTCCGACTTGGCAAGGAAACTGCAATCTACGGCTTGAGTACCGTTGTCGGCAGATTGCTGAATTTTCTCATCGTTCCGTTCTATGCGAATGTTTTACTGCCTGCTGAAAATGGCGTTATCTCCAATGTTTATGCATATATAGCCTTTGCTAATGTTTTTTTCTGTTACGGTATGGAGCCGGCATATATGCGGTTCGTTTCGTCGCTGGATATTGGAGATAAAAAACAGAATTTCAGCGTTCCGTTCTTTTCGCTCCTGGTGACCTCGTTTTTCCTCGCTCTAGCCGTCAATCTGAATTCTTCTTCACTGGCATCGCTGCTTGGTTTTGAGCAATCACAACATCAGTTCATCCGGTATGCGGGATGGATACTTTGCTTTGATGCATTAGCAGTAATTCCATTTGCTTCCTTGCGAATGGAACAGAAAGCGAAGCGTTTTGCATTCCTGAAGATTTTTAACATCGTGGTTAATTTACTGCTTAATCTTGTCTTGATACTAGGCTTTGGCATGCATGCCGAAGGCGTGTTCCTTGCAAATTTAATTGCTTCTTGCTTGACATTCCTGGCGATGCTTGGTATGGTCATAAAACAATTGACCTTCAAGCTGCCTGTAAGATTATATAAAGAGATTCTTAAATTCGGACTTCCATATATCCCCGCAGGACTTGCAGGCATCGCGATGCAAGTAGTCGACAGGCCAATTGTAAAAGCGCTGACGAATGATGCAACACTGGGTATTTACCAGCTCAACTACCGCCTTGGTATTTTTATGATGCTTATCGTCGGCATGTTTGATTATGCATGGAGGCCGTTTTTCCTAAATCATGCGAAAGATCCGGATGCGAAACCGCTTTTTGCCAAAGTCTTTACTTACTATATTCTGGGAGCAATGGCTGTTTTCCTTGCGGTTTCATTGTTTATCGAAGATATAATCCGGATGAAATTCTTCGGGAAACAATTCTTTCCGCCTGTTTACTGGCAGGGTGCGGAAATTGTTCCGTGGGTTTTGTTGGCATATGTGTTTACAGGAGCGTATGTGGTATTTGTAGTGGGCATCTATTTAGAAAAGAAAACCAAGTACCTGCCTCTGATCAGCGGTGCAGGAGCTTTATTGAATATTGGCGCCAATTTTATTTTAATACCCGTGATCGGAATTCTCGGTGCGGCGCTGTCTACGCTTCTGAGTTATATCGTTATGGCTGTCGGGATATACTTTGCATCCCAGAAGTTTTATTATGTCGCGTACGAGTGGAATAAAGTATTAAAAATTATCCGGCTCAGCTATGGCACTATTTAGTATTTTCCTGTTATTTCATCCGGAACCGCTTTCATTCACCGGCAGCATGGTGAAAATATTGCTTATCGTTATATTCGGAGTTTCACTATTAATAACTAAAGCAATTGATTCAAATGAGATTGCGGAGGTAAAAAAGATTATTCGGAGGATACTAATACCATCTTCAGATTAGGCAATGAAATGTGATAATCAAATTTGTTATTCAATCAGGAGAGGCAGGGTAATTGTCATAGAAGTTCCCTGGCCTAATTCGCTTGTTATGTCTAACTTACCATCGTGAATTATTAATAATCGGTTAGCAATCATCAACCCCAGGCCTAGTCCTTGCTGCTCGTGCCGTTCTCGGTCAAACTGCATGAAAGCATGAATATTTTGTCAGCTGATCATCGGACATTCCGCGTCCCTTGTCTTTTACAAGAATCAGTCCTTTTGTATCCTCGACCGCCGTCGAAATATTCACGTTCGTTCCGCTTGTTGAAAATTTGAATGCATTTTCAATTATCTGGCTTACTACTTGTTCGAAATATTTTTCAGAAATCGCTACAGATAATGAAGAAAGGTCAAGTGTAAGATCCGCTTGCCGCTTATAAGAAACCGCTACTTCTTGGGCAACACGACGGATAATGATATCGGCATGCTTTATGCCGGTCTGCCGTGACGCAGCCATTTTTGGACCCTCTTTCCGGAGAAGCAAGCATTGTGTATATATCCAAAATTTTTCTAATGTTAGGTTCATTCTAACAGCCGAATTGAATAATGATTCAGCGAGGTCTTTTACGTCGGCAGGAGTCATTTCATTGGCCTGGACTTTCAGAAGCTCAGCCAATCCCAAAATACCTGTCATTGGAGTTCGCAGTTCATGCGGCAGAGCGCGGGTTATGCTCTCACTAAGATCGGCGACCGCTTTTTGCGCTTCTGCTTTATTTCTTTCGACTTCCTGCAAGCGTACTTCTATTGCTTTAAGAAGATCCTGCATATCGATAGGTTTCATAATGAAATCATTAGCGCCGAGATTCATCCCTTTTCGTAGATATTTTTGGGGACTATCGCCTGTCATAAAAATGAAGGGAATAAATGAGGTTGATTTGTGCTTCCGCAGTTCTTCAAGAGTTTCAAAGCCATTCATTCCCGGCATATTGATATCGCAAAGAATGAGATCGGGAGTGATTTCCATAGCCCGGTTTAATCCTTGTTTCCCGTCTGCCGCTTCCTCCATCTCATAGCCAGCGTATTCTAGTGCCATCTGGACGATTAAGCGCATTTGAGGATCGTCTTCAATACATAATATTCGTTTTGCCATTCGGATTTCTTCTATTTACCTATTCCTAAGAATATAATATTTTTTTACACCCGGTTTTTATCTTTTTCACCATTTAAATAGATGCAGCAATTGTGCCAATTAAAAAGAATTGTACGAATTTAAACTATTTTCAGGTTTTGACCGGAAAAGAGGATAAAATTTAACGAAGAAAATGAATAAATTAGCAATTAGAAGCGGTTTTTTGAGGAATATTGTAGAATTTAGACTTTAAAAAATGAATCCAGACATGCACAAATTAATGTAATATTTGTGGCAGAGTGTTTCTTGACTTTGTATGCAAGTTTATGTATCTTTTGCACGCAAAATTGAAGAAAACACACTGTTTTTTATCAAGAATGGAAGATTTTGAGGCAATAAATGGCATCTACTGCTGATTTTCGTATTGGTATGGTTATCCGGTTCAATGGAGAATTGCATCGGATTGAAGAATATATACATCGCACTCCTGGGAATCTGCGTGCATTTGTGCAGGCAAAGCTTCGCAGCCTTAAAAGCGGGCGAGTAACAGAGACCCGGTTTCGGTCCGGAGAAGAGGTGGAAGAAGTGCGGGTTGAGCAAAAAGAATTCCAATATCTCTTCCATGACGGTTCGAGTTATCAATTTATGGATAAAGAGAACTATGAACAGATGCCGGTTGCTGAAGTAGCATTAGGGAAAGGCGCACAATTTCTGAAGGAGGGCGAAATTGTTCAGCTTCAGATGGTTGGGATGGATATTGTGGGAGCAGAAATTCCGCAAAATGTAGAATTGAAAGTCATTGAGACTGTTCCTGGTGTAAAAGGCGATACAGCAACCGGTGCACAGAAACCCGCCACTGTTGAGACAGGCGCTGCGGTAAATGTACCGCTTTTCATAAATGAAGGTGATATTATTCGTGTCGACACAAGAACAGGCAAGTATTTAGAGCGTGTAAATAGGTGATGTTGCTCGTCTGATCCTGAACGAGCTTTGTTTTTGCGTTTTTTCACACTGGAGAATTAATGGACCTTTCTTATATAAAGAAGATCATTAAATTGGTCGAGCATAGCTCTATCGATGAGTTGGAACTCGAAGAGGAAGGTAAGAAAATAAAAGTTGCACGAAATCGTCAATTCAGGAGTTTATGTCACAAACTGCTCAAACAGTTCCCCAGCAAGTGCTGTCTCCTCAAAGCTCTCCGCATGTGGAATCGACCAATCCTGCAGTATCAAATGTTCTTCCGAATTCGCAATATCATGAAGTTCGTTCTCCAATTGTCGGGACATTCTATCGTGCTCCGGCTCCCGATGCTGAACCGTATATTGAAGTCGGCCAGTCTGTAAAGGTCGGCTCAGTTCTGTGTATTGTCGAAGCGATGAAATTGATGAATGAGATCGAATCAGACTGTGACGGAACTGTGGTGAAAATCATTGCAGAAAACGGAAAACCTGTCGAATACAACCAAATCCTGTTTCTGATCGAGAAGGCGAAGTGACTTCGCCTCGTTCTGGAAGCCGAACCTCTTTGTTTAAGAAAATCCTCATAGCAAATCGTGGTGAAATCGCATTGCGTGTAATTCGCGCCGCCCGCGAATTAGGAATTAAAACGGTGGCTGTGTATTCGGAAGCCGATCGGGACTCTCTCCATGTCAAGTTTGCAGATGAAGCAGTCTGCATCGGGCCGCCGCCAAGCAAAGAAAGTTATCTTAATATCCCGCGTTTAATTGCTGCTGCCGAAGTTACAGATGCCGATGCTATTCATCCCGGTTATGGATTCCTTGCGGAGAACGCAAACTTTGCGGATATCTGTGCTTCGTCAGGTATTGTGTTTATCGGTCCCGACCCCGGATGCAATGACTTCTATGGGGGATAAAGCGCTTGCTAAAGAGACGATGAAGAAAGCAGGGGTACCGGTTGTACCCGGAAGCGAAGGAGTTATATCCGATCTGTCGGCTGAACTGGAACCCGGTCATTTTGGTTCTGCCCGGCCTGGCAAATCAGTTTTGCTCCTTTAATTTCATAAGGACGGACAATTGTTGACGTAAAATACCCCGGATGGTCTGAAGAGATGGGCTGTGCCGTAATGGTGATAATTCTCGACCCGGCTGGAAGGGTATAATTGAATGTCGCTTTGGCTGCCGTCGCGCCTTCGTACAATTCCTTAAGAGCCGGCTCAATATTGGATGTCTTATCGCCTGTTTTCAATTTCTCGTAGCTTGCATCCTCCATAGACCAGGCGAATTTTGTAGTCCCCTTGAAATGATCCACTTCGCTTTGATATTGAGCATCCAGACGGTTCAGGACATCACGCGAAACAGGACTGGCCGGGGCCGAGACCCGCCACCAAAGGAAGATCCCGCGTGCCCTCCTCCTCTTGAATATTGCGGCGGATTGTTTTCCAGATCGCCTTCACTGCCGCTTTCCTGGGCATTCATGCCTGGCCTTTGTGCAGAGGGATAATTATTCTGGTTAAAGGCTGCACTGCCCGGTATTTTGGAAGGATCAAGCCCGCCCTGGCCGTTTGCGCTTGTCGGCATCAGGCTTTGTTCAGAGCTTGCCTGCTGCATCATTGCCGGATTCATTTCTGTTTTGTTCCTTGCAATACTCTGCTCATATTCCGGCGTTGTCATCGTATCCATGATCTTTAGGGCAGCCTTCTTATGCTTTGGCGTCCCACTCGCGGCTGAAAATATCAGTGCGACCGCTGTAAGGATAGAGCCGCCGATAATCGCGAGCCGTTTGATATTGAAACCAAATTTAACAACAGCCTTTGCTTCAGGATATTCCGCATCATTTGTTGCGCTCATTATAAACATTTTCTCCTCCGTTAATGTCGTGCGTTGGTTTATGACGCTTTGAAAGAAAGGGTTATATTTTTTTAGACCAGAGGCTTACGCCCATCCATATCGTTTTTTTCTTTCCCTTTTCAGGGATCGTGATTTCCGGGACCTGATAAACGTAGATATAATAGCCGTCTTCATTTTCGGTTGCCGATATAAAACGAGCGTTCATTCCGTTTTTTTGTTTTGAATCGTCCGCCCATTGCATATTGATGACATCACAACCATCTTTATAATTCTTTGAGCGCAGATAGATATAGGTATTTCCCCGGCTGTTAATCATGCCGTCAACGTAGAATTCCGCGCCTTTGAATTCCCACCGTATATCCCCTCTTTTCCCATCGATGAAAAATTGCCTGGCTTTAGTTATCGTTTCCAAATGTACGGATTCATTTATCGTTTTTTCCTGTTCGGTCAGTTTTTCGTTCATTTGGTCCGAATACCGCGCTTTAACGGCCTCAACCGTTCTGTTTAACTCCGAATTGTTCGGTTTTTCAAACTCTATCGCCAGAACTTTTGGAGCGCTTTTCCTGCCAACAAGCTTGAAAATCAGCTTTTCTTCGGCTCCTTCCGGCGTAATCACGTGAAGCGTTAGATTCGTAAGCACGTCGTGATCCACGGGGCAGCTTATGTACATGGTGTTCTGCAGCGGACCGGCCGAAACGAAATCACGGGAACCGGGCATTGAAGCCACGAATTTATAGCCCACGGGAAGAATGATTGCAGTTTCAATATCCTGACTGATATAGGTCTTATACGTCTCATTAAAGTCCAGCTCGTATTTCCCTCGCTCCTGGCTTATTTCGACCAC
>CAVYRP010000013.1:0-305620 GCA_963770945.1 uncultured Bacteroidota bacterium
TCTCGATAAGCTGGCTGATGCGTCAGATAAACGCGTTGTTCAGGCCACTAAAATATTGAAAGATATTATAGCAGTTGTCAACGATGTGAAACAGGTCATAGATCAAGAGATACGAACCGCACTGGAACCCATGTATGACCTTGAAACACAGATCGAAGATTTGTTCAAGAAGCTGAACGCTCTTATCAATCCTCTGCACGATCTTCATGCACTCTTCTCGAAATCTTTCGGAGTCAGTTTCCCGTATCCGTCTCCTACATGGAAGAATCCTTTTAGAATCAAACACTATACGATCGATATCGGTTTCGGCACGATCATCAAGGGCGCCGGCGCAATAGAAAAGGAAATCGAACATTTGTTAAGTAAAGAACTCTATAAAGCCGCAAAATTGTTCGGGCTTGAGAAATTAATTAAAGATCTTGAAAGCCAGGCACAGAAGGAGCTGAATAATGTTCTGAAAGATCTTCACCTGGACTTCAAAGCCGAAATTCCGGATCTGAATAAACTGGAACAATGGCTGAATAATTTGGATAAAGGCTTCGGTGACTTATTGCCGAAACTTAATCTCGATACAAAGCCGCTTGAGGATCTGTTTAACGATATTGAAAACGATATTCGGGAAATGGAAAACATCTATCAGAATTGTAAGTAGCTTACTCTCATTAAACGATAGACAGTTCAACCTCCGGGATAATACTTCCCGGAGGTTTTTTTATACGGATTGTACGAAGAAAGAGTAAACATTTAAGAGTGAATAATAATGCGTAATTAGCAGGGATAATTCTGCTTTTTACATGCTTACAGCATGACTCTGTTCCCACTCGAGAAATTTTTTCAAATTACCCGATATTGAATACATAACAAATCCAATCACCGAAGAATCATCTATGAATCCAAAGAACGGAATAATATCGGGAATCAAGTCGAAAGGATTGACAAAATATATTACTGCGGCAATCGCAAAAACAATCGTCTGCCAGGGAATATCGCGATACTCGCCGGATATATACGCGCGGATGAGGCGAAATAGAGTCATCAGGTCGCCCCAGACTTTATTCAATAGCGATTTGTTTTTATCCGCCTTGGAGACCGCGTTACGAAGCAGGACCCTAACTTTAGATATGTCTTTTATCAAAGTTCCGGCTTTTATTCTTGCAGATTCGAAACCGGCGGGTTCGTCTATGGAATGAGTCGGAATCATTTGAAAGACTATAGAAAGATTTCATTATAAATGCAAGTAAGTCTGTAAGTCTATGAGTTAATGAGTCTATGAGTAGAAGAGAAGCGGTAAATAATGAATAGTATCGAGTGGAGAAAAGGTTAAACTAATTGATAAGTTCATAGTGCTTTAGAGCGTGGCTGGGGAGTAGGAAGACGAGCCGGTTTTAAAGAATTGATTTTTACCCGGCATCTTATTAGACGGGTATCAAGCCCGTGAATGAGTATTAAATTATTTCGCTTTTATGAACAGGAAGTCAAACAGTTTTACACTACCTAGCAGGAACAATGATCGCTCCCCTTTGCTTTCTCAAAACATTCACGCCCCTCTTTGAACGACAGGTAAGCGAGTCCCAGAGTACCGAGAATATCCATGTATGCAAATTTTGTCAATTCATAGACACCGCTCGAGATGAGCAATACAAGAGACATATAGATACAAACCATGGTGCATTCAGCATCTGCAAGTATGGCGGCTGAGTTTAACTGCTTTCCAATTTTTCTTTTCCAGTGCACTAATATCCACATTACTGCAATAGAGATCAGCGAAATGATCACTCCCCACAGGGTTGTCTCCGGAGTATGCCCTGTCCAGAGATTGAATAAACTTGTCACAGTCAGTCCGATTACCAACAGATAAAATGCAAATCCGGTCACTCTTAAGGCGGTTTGTTCAAAATCGTCGCGGTTGCTTTCCGGATTTTTCTGAATACGCCGCACCATATGTGCAATACCGAATCCTGAAATAACTTCAATAAAACTATCAACGCCAAATCCAAACAGTGCGAGCGTTTCATCCTGATATCCAAAATACATGGATACAAGTCCCTCTATTATATTATAGAGGATCGTAAAAACTGCAAGGCCCGAAGCAATTCTATAAAGTCCGCGCTGTTGGTCTCGTTGTGCCGGAGTATTCATTTTCATATATGTATAACAATCAATGTTTGAAATCAGTTCTTGCGCGAAGGCTCGCGATGGATTAATATATCTCCGTTTTGAATCTTCACTTTGTTCCCTTCTTCCATCACGTAGCTATAGAGAATTTTATAACTGTCGTAATCGAAGCGGCGGGGAGATGCTGTGTTTTTTCCGGATCCTATCAGGCACCAGTTATCGATCACAAAAACTTCACGAAGCTTTTTATCCTTTGAGACTTCTTCGAGTATGACTGGACCGTCGAATGGCCATGCGATAATACGGCGCGCCTCAAACGCCGCATCCACACGTGCATTATATGCTGCCGGATCTTCCTCGCCGATACATGCTCCCTTGCATTGTCCAAGATGATACGGAAAACAGCATCCGCGCGTTTGCTCCAGCCGAAGCAATTTCGAGCATAGCCGGTGTGTTTTAGAAATAGTATCGAGAAATTCCTTCGCCTGCTTTGTATGTTTAAAGATTCCAAGAATCGGCGAGCCCGGTATCAGGTCGAGATAATCAACCGGCTGTAATTTTACCACAGCATATCCCTGTTCATTCTCTACACGACGCGCGACGATAATACGGCGCGCCTGCCGCGAACGAACATTATACATCGGTCGAAGTTCTTTGATGAGCTGTGATTCTAAAAGAAGCGCGCCAAGTTCACCTGCTGTCTCGCGTGCTTCAATCCGGCTGATGCGCTTTGTCAGCCAGCGTTCATCTCTTGCAGGCAAAGTGCGAGCGTACACGTGCACGAATGGTTTTACTTTTCCCGACATACAGCAAAACATCATCTGCACCATAAAAGAGATAGACTCCCGGTGTCGTGGGAAATGTTGTTATTAGAAGATTTATCGAATTTGTGATTTTGCGATTTTATGATTGTCACAGACATCCGATAGTTTACTGTTCAAGCTTCTGAAGGAAAGTGTATATTTCCGCAAGCCGATTTTTGGGTTCATCGCTGAATTTGATTCGCGCAATGAGCTTTCAAATGTTTGCCGTCCTGCTTAAGGTGAGGTTGAAATTGCTTTAGTTCATGAATACGCTCCATGATTTTCTGGAATGGCGCGTTATCGCCTTCATAGAATGCGGTTTCTTCCGGCGGCGGGAAGTGCAGCAGAAGCTGCTCACCGGTTAATTCAACTTTTATAAAGCCTATTCTCGCCGCTGTTATTTTCAATTCGACCAGCCGGAATAAATGTTCAACTTCCTCCGGATACTCACCGAACCGGTCCTGCAATTCCGATCGCATTGTATGCACTTCTTCAAGAGAAACACATCTGTACAGGCGGCGGTAGATATCCAGCCGTTCTGAATCATGTTCAACATAGATATCCGGGATAAGTGCTTCAATATCGGTTTCAATTATCGTCTCAGCCTTTTTCCCTCTTCCATCTACCTTCTCACCATCTGCTAACTCTTTAAATTCCTCGTCTTTCAACTCCGCAACGGCTTCCTCTACTACACGCTGGTACATTTCAAAACCCATTTCGAGAATAAATCCGGACTGTTCTCCGCCGAGAAGGTTGCCTGCACCTCGAATTTCAAGATCGCGCATTGCAAGATTGAATCCGGATCCTAATTCCGTAAACTCCTGAATTGCCTGCAGACGGCGCAGAGTCACACGCGGCAGTACGGAAAGCGGCGGAGTAAGAAGATACGCATATGCCTGAATATTTGACCTGCCTACTCGCCCGCGCAGTTGATACAACTCCGCCAGTCCGAACCGGTCCGCTCGGTTGATAATGATAGTATTTACACTCGGAATATCGATGCCTGATTCGATAATCTTTGTACAAATAAGGACATCATATTTCTTTTCCAGAAAATCCAACATGGCTTTTTCCAATTCGTGTCCCTTCATCTGGCCATGTGCGACATGAAAACGCACTTTCGGCAAATGTTCTTCGAGCATCGATTGGATCGTACCTATGTTTTGGACACGGTCATGCACAAAATACACCTGTCCGCCGCGATGGAGTTCTTTTATGATCGCTTCACGAATGAGCTGAGGATCGAATTGAGCAATTTCTGTCTGGATAGGAATGCGGTTCCTCGGAGGCGTATTAATAAGCGATAGATCGCGCGCACCCATCAACGAGAACTGCAGCGTCCTCGGGATAGGTGTTGCTGTCAAAGTTAATGTGTCCACACTCGCGCGAAGCTGCCGCAGTTTCTCTTTCGCTGCAACACCAAATCTCTGCTCTTCATCGATAATCAGCAATCCGAGATCTTTGAACACAACATCTTTCGATAAAAGACGATGCGTGCCGATTAAAACATCTACCTTGCCTTCTTTAAGTCCCTGCAAAATCTCGGTTTTTTCTTTCTTTGCCCGGAAACGGGTCAGCGATTCTACACGCACGGAGTAACGTCCTATTCTATCGAGGAATGTGTTGAAATGCTGCTGTGCAAGTATTGTTGTCGGGACAAGTACGGCGGTTTGCTTGCCGTTCATCACTGCTTTAAAAGCAGCCCGTACCGCGACTTCAGTTTTGCCGAATCCGACATCGCCGCAGATTAAACGGTCCATCGGCGATTCCTGTTCCATATCTTTTTTAACATCGAGCGTTGATGATGCCTGATCGGGCGTATCTTCGTACAGGAACGATGCTTCCATTTCTTTCTGCCAGTGCGTATCGGGAGCAAACGCAAATCCCTGCTCATGTTTTCGCCGTGCATACAGCTTGATGAGATCGCGTGCAATATCTTTTATTTTCTTCCGTGCCCTGGATCGAAGTCTTTCCCAATCCGCACTCCCCAGTTTGTTCAGCTTCGGTGTGTGGCCTTCCTGTGAAGAATATTTTTGAACCCGGTTGATGAAATTGAGATGAACGTAGAGCGTATCGTTCTCTTCATATGCGAGTTTCATGACTTCCGCTTCAACACCGCGAATTTTAATCTTCTGCAGGCCAACAAACTTCCCTATACCGTAATCCTGATGCACGACAAAATCGCCGCGATTAAGCTGCTGAAGTTCTTTTTGAGTAAAACCTTTAAACTTTTTCCGGTTTGCCGTGCCGCGCCTTTTCAATCTTCCGAATATTTCATGCTCTGTGAACACCGCAATTTTTGCAGCAGAATATACGAATCCGGAATGAAGCGCTTCGGGAAGAATCTTGTATGGAATTGATTGGAGTGAATTATTGGCAGGCGGAATAATCGCTTCAGGGATTCCATCTTCATCACTGTTTTCGTATTTTTCCGTATCCTGTTTCATCAGGAGCATTTCACCCGGTTCTTGATTTTCTGATTTTCGATGCTCCGGTGAAGTCAATTCTTCTTCGATTAATTCAGTGATTCTTTCGCCTTCTTCTTTTGTATCGCACGCTAAATAGATATTGAAGTTTTGATCGGCAAATCTCCGGATATGTTCAATGAGTCTTTTAATACTGCCGCCTATTGCCGGCTGAGGACGGCTTTGAAAATCGATGAATGATACATTTGAAGAATTATGAATGATGGAATGCTCGTACCGTACATAGCTGTACGTTTTTGTTTTTAGCGTAATCCAATCATGAAGATCGGGATAACCCTCCTGAAAAAGCTCATCGATTTCTTTTTCGATCATCAGCGGTTCATCGAGCAATATAAATGCATCGTCGGACAGATATTCGAAGATTGAAACCCGGTTTCCTATTTTATCATCGGCTTTAGAGGAGAGCCCTGCAACTATGCTTGCTGCCTGAAGCTCGCGTATAGAACGCTGTGAAAGCACGTCGAATTCGCGGATGGATTCAACTGCATCACCCCAAAATTCAAACCTGATCGGATTATCTCCGACAAACGGAAAAATATCCATAATACCGCCGCGTACTGCAAAGTCGCCGTATTCTTCAACAAAATCTTTTTTCTCGAAACCAAGCACCGTAAGTTTCTGTATGAATTGCTCGAACGGATACTCTTTATTTACTTCCAATTCGATGGAACGCTCAAGAAATTGTTTAGGACCCGGGAGCTGCGTTGTCAACGCTTCTGCAGAAGCAATAACAAGCACACGCTCAGATCGAGATAAAGCCCGGAGCGTCTCCATCTGTGCAATTGTGGCGCTCATATCAAGAAGCTTTGCTTCATGGACAGGG
Source organism: uncultured Bacteroidota bacterium (assembly GCA_963770945.1). Taxonomy (GTDB): domain Bacteria; phylum Bacteroidota; class Ignavibacteria; order UBA10030; family UBA10030; genus Fen-1298. The sequence continues at coordinate 6,228 of CAVYRP010000013.1, forward strand.
CCTGAAATAAAAAGCTGCACAGAGGACTCATCTAGAAGAAGCGAGCAGTCGTCACGGAGCTGTTCGGCCCGATTTTTATCCGGAACGATCAGAAGCATTTGTGTCCGGCGCGATTCGAAAATATGCGCCGCAATAAACGCCATCAATGAACCGCTTATGCCTTGAAGTTGAATCGGGGTTTCAGGCCGGGCCGTTAGGACAGTATCGGACAATTTACCGAACAGATCGCTTTGAGTAATCCGCTTTCGTATTTCTTCGATCATGTATAATCTGCAATTATTACAAACACTTTACCCCGACTATCACGGAATTTCCGGACAATCAGGGTAAAAGAAACTACTAAAAAGTGGATCGATATTCAAACTATCTAACAAAAAAGCCGTTCCGGGATTTCCGAAACGGCTTTCGTATACAAATAAGACACGAATTACTTCTTTTCTTTCATCTTCATTTCTTTTTTTACTTCAGCTTCCTTTTCGATTACTTTCGTTGAATCTGATTTATCGCATTTCTTTTCCATTTTCTCACATTTCTTTTCACATTCTTTTTTGCATTTTGCACACTTTTCACAGCATTTTCCATCGCACTTTTCACCAGTGCATTTATCGCAGCACTTTTTGTCTTTACAGCATTCCATCTTATCCTTATGCTCTTTTTTCTCGAGCTTCATTTTCTTTTCAATTTTCAATTCTTTCTTTACGTCTTTCTGCTCGGCAGATTTTTCCTTTGCAGATACCGATTGAGAAGCTGCAACCGTAAAAACAAGTGCAATTACGAATATTAATTTCTTCATAAACAACTCCTAATATTAAAGACCATCATATTGTTAGTTAAATAAAGATAACGGCAATTCTTCATTTCTACAAGAAAAGTTTGTTTCTTTTCTTTTTTCCAATGATTGAATCAGCCGTTTTTTTAGGGAGGCGCCCAATGGTAAATTTTTAGATAGAGGAAACCGTAATGTAAAAGTAAGAGGAAAAGCGGGGTTAATCGCGGGAAAGCTTTGTGGGGTTATTTGAAATATTTTTCATTTGCTCGACTTTTTTTCTGAATTGTTCAAATGTTCTTTCTCCAATCTCCATAAATTGCTGTTTTCCGTTAATATCGTAGAAAAAAGTCGCCGGAATAGCGCCGCTCCATGTTTTATTCAACGAGTTGATGAAATCATCCTGTTTAACAAAATGAGCGATATAGATTTTAAACGGTACTTTATTCTTTTTAACAAATGGCGCAACTTTAGTTATTGTGTCATCCAGATCATCTGCACTTACCCCAACTATTTCAAGAGAATCGGTATTATATGATGAATAGAGCTTGATGAGATTTGGAAATTCTTCCACACACGGCTGACACCAGGTTGCCCATATATTCAGCAAGAGGATCTTTCCATGACGATTATGAATTAATTCTTGCAGGCCGGACCCATCAATTTGAGCTACCGATTGATTCATTTTTATTATTTCCTCGGTGCTGTTTTTATCAGCATTGGACGGCTGTAAATTCCGGCGTTCACAGCCAAAACCAATCGATATAAGAATTAAGAATCCTAGAGACGGCAGCTTTTTAGTCATTATTGAATGCGTTTGATAGTGCAGCCAAAAGCTTTTGTTTCGTTAACATTAACCTGCTTTCCGGAAAGAATCTCATCAAGCGCGGTACGAAGGTCTCTTGAATTCACATTCGTTTCTTTTTTGGAATCATCAATTCGCCCATGATAAAGAACTTCATACTTTGAATTGAGAACGAATATTTCGGGCGTTACGGAAGCTTTTAATTTATCTGCGATTATATTGCCCTTATCTTTCAGAATAGTGAATGCAAACCCATGCTCTTTAGCATGCTCCTTAATTTCCTCAATGCTTTCCTGTTTGTTCGAGTTAATACCGATAAATGCCGCACCTTTCGATGTGTAATCTTTGTAAAGCTGCACCATCCTTTCATTGTAGGCATTAGATATCGGACATTGTGTTGCAATAAACATTAGGACGATAACCTTTGAAGATTGATAATCGCTGAGCGAATGTTTATCGCCGTTGTAATCGTTCAGTGTAAAATTATCCACTTTCTTTATTGATTCGGATGACTGCAATGTTAATACTGCCAGAATTGCTATCACCACCGCGGTACTTAGCCACTTTAACATAGTTGTTTCCTTTCTGATTAATTCATAGAAATATTATCGAACACTCAAACCTCTTATATATTATTACGAAAACGAATATAGTATAATAAAGGTTCCCTTCTGTTTTCATTCGTTCAGAATACATAAAGCATGTTAAGCTGGATACGGAAATATCATGATTCGAGCAGGATTACAACTAAATATTGGTGGGATTATAACATTTCCGATTATTGCAATAGCGGCGGTCGTAATGACGATAATGCTTTTGAAAAGTGTTACTGAATAATCAAAGTGTGCAAATACCGGATTATTAATTGTATATAACTCATTATTTTAATAATATTTTTTCTTAAAGAAGAGCGCGACATTTACTAGCGCAATTAGCGCCGGTACTTCAACAAGCGGGCCGATAACTGCGGCAAATGCCTCACCCGAATTTATTCCAAAAACTGCAACCGACACAGCGATGGCAAGCTCGAAGTTATTGCTCGCCGCAGTGAACGATAAAGTTGCGGTCTTTGAATAATCGGCCCCGAATTTCCTGGCCATAAAGAACGATATAAAAAACATAATCACAAAATAAAGAAGCAGAGGAACAGCAATCCGGACAACATCAAGAGGAATCTTGACTATATACTCGCCTTTGAGAGAGAACATGACTACTATTGTAAAAAGAAGCGCAATTAATGTGATGGGACTGATTTTTGGAATGAATTTCTCCGCATACCATTCCTTACTTTTAAATTTTAACAGCGTAAATCGTGTTATCATACCGGCAAAGAAGGGAATTCCAAGGTATATAAAGACACTTTCTGCAATTTGTCCGATGGTTATATCAACTTTGAAAGATTGCAGTCCGAGCCAATCCGGCAGAATGGTCAGAAACACATAAGCATATAACGAAAAGAAAAGAACTTGAAAAATAGAATTGAACGCCACCAGGCCTGCCGCATATTCGGAATCGCCTTTAGCGAGTTCATTCCAGACAATGACCATTGCGATGCAGCGTGCAAGGCCTATCATTATCAAACCGGCCATGTATTCTGGATAATCGCGAAGGAATAAAACAGCCAGCGCAAACATCAGCACAGGCCCGATAATCCAATTCTGGACGAGCGACAGCGTAAGTATTTTTGCATCCTTGAATACATCGCCAAGCTCTTCATATTTAACTTTTGCAAGCGGCGGGTACATCATTAAGATCAAACCGATGGCAATTGGAATGTTGGTAGTTCCGGACTGAAACGAATTCCAGAAACGCACGATCCCGGGAAAGAAATATCCGGAAAAGATGCCTATCAGCATCGATAGAAAAATCCAGACAGTTAAATATCTGTCAATAAATGATAATTGTTTCATCGATGAAGTCATCGGGCATTCCTTTTTTCATAATTCTACATTGCGTCGTTAGTTGCAGCACGTTCCTTTATCAGGGCCCCCGCATGTGGGAGCAGTACCTTTCAAAGCGCCCTGAATAATTCCCGCTGCACAGCCGCATCCGTCCTCAATATCCAGTACGATAGCTCCCTGCGGACAATTCCTTTTACATGCACCGCACTCCATGCAGAAGTCGCGGCCTGTGATGTGAACCTTTTTATCTTTTAATTCAAATACTTCATGCGGACACACTTTTACGCACATTCCGCAGTTATTGCACTTCTCCTGAATAAGCTGGAGTGTCAGGACTTCCGGATAATAACTTTGCCTTTTCATAAAATTGCTTTCTTCAAATTGTGATCTCGATAAAAAACAAAATGACTGCTGAAACGGCCAGTATGATCTGAATAGGTACCGCAATCTTCATTTCTTTCTTCACGCCTGCAAGCGACGTGTACGTCGATGCACCGGTAAAATTCATGGCAAGGAATGATGAAAAACTCAATATCAATAATATCTCAGCGCATTGTGTCAGGAGACTGCCATCCAGAGAATTGCTAAGGAACAGGAATAATGAAAGAGCTGCGCCGATTATAAGTCCCTTGAAAGAAAAATTCGGTACAGGAACATACGGGAGAAATAACGGAGTGAAAACTAATCCCGCAAAATATCCCGCGGCGACAATTTTAATAATCGGAACAATATTATTCAGCGCCTGCTGGATTGAATAACCGCTTGTATTGATGCCTGAGAGAATCAGAATAACCGTGAATAAAAGAAGCAAATAACGAATGTTATATACTATATCGTTGGGTATTAATTTTAGACGGTCATACCAATCGAAATTCACGCGCCGCATTTCTTTTGTTGCTTTATAACCGGCTTGAATAAAAGATTGTATTTCCGAAATTCTGACCGGTCCGTAGATTACGGTAAATCCGGATTCTTCTTTTACAAGATGCGCAGCCGCGCCTGTTGCACCAAGCTGCGGAAGAATAAGCCGTCTGTGCCTCACAATCGTACCGAGTGAAGCTGCTTGAATTCTATGAACCAGCTCTTTAGTTCCGAATGTTCCTTTTCCTGCCGAACACCAGACATTTACTCCTTTTGTATCCAGGATTAAAAGCCATGCATTCAATTCATTTAGATTCTTGCGTACTATATCAAAAGTGAGCTTATAATTTGCAGTGACAAAGACATCCGAATATTCATTCGGTGTGCCGATCGCATATAATCCCGGTGCGACCCGGTAATTATTCCTGCCTATTCCCCAACGAACTTTAAAAGCGCCAAGGTAGTCTCGAAGATTCAGTTTTGAGGAAATACGCGGAATCATTCCTGCCGGCGTTTGGATTTCATCGATTATAAAATTCTTATTTTTAGAATTACCGGCGGTTTTACTTTTGAGAGTTTGGCAGCCGCAATTGTCAGCTGGAACTTTCAATTGCAGCGGTACCAGCTCGTCGGAATTACCGCAGCCGCATTTTTGATTGATTGAATCCATATTCTATCCTCAATATATTTACATTGTTTCCTGATACCATTTGAAAAAACGCTCTTTGATTTCGTTCCGCACACGCCGAAAAACTGCAAGCACTTCTTCTTCTGTACCGGCCGCTTCTGCCGGATCATCGAATCCGATGTGGAGACGATTTGAGACATTGCCTATAAAGACCGGACAGGTTTCTTTAGCGTTATCGCAGACAGTAATGACATAATCGAATGACTCGCCAAGAAATTGATCGACCGATTTTGGGCGCTCGCTGCTTATATCGATTCCCGTTTCGTTCATTACTTGAATGGCCCGGGAAGAAACACGAGCGGCAGGATTTGTTCCTGCGGAATATACTTCCAGATTCCGGTCAAATGATTTCAAAAAGGCTGCCGCCATCTGGCTTCTGCAGGAATTACCGGTACATAGGATAAGAATGCGCTGCGGCATAATTATTCACCACCCCTATATCTCATCCTCAACAAGAAGGGAATATAGGCGAAAGTGTCCCATTCGATATTATTATTGTGAAATATCATTGATAGTTTTTAATATTGAATTATTCATTGATCCACGTAACTGTGTATTCAGTGTTTTCTTTTGTTTTCATTTTCGGATCTTCTATAATCCATCTGCCCTGCAATCCTAACGAGCGGGCTGTGAGTTCGAAATGACACATGGCGACGCCTATATCCACCCGCTGCAAATCGGCAAGACGCAGAATATTAAACAATAGAGTTCCCTTGCCGTAACCTTTCGTGCGTTCAAGATAAAAGTGCCATGCATTGCCGTTTCGAATTATGCGCCATGGCTGCTTATTGGAAGCCGAAGGGGCCAGACGTACCATATTCAACACTGCTGCATACGGATCCGTATTTTCAATCAGTACCGGTCTATCGAATGAATCGGAATAAAACAATTGTTCTGCAGGCAGTCTGCGGTGTGCTTTCAATTGCCTGCGTATGAATTCACGGCCGCCGTTATTGTCAGCATCATAGCCTGTTGCAACAATAGCAGGAATTATCTCGTCATCGTTTAAGGATATTTTCTTAGCAAAACTGCTTTTGGTAAAAATACCGCCCACCCAGCATGTTCCCAATCCCATACCGGTTGCTGCAAGGACTATATGCTCAAGAAGATATCCGTACTCCTCAAGGTTCTTCGGGCCTTGCTTAACCGCGCCGACAATAAACCCTGCCGGATTCTTGATAAATCCGTACGTACCAAGTCCTTTCAATGACTGTCTGTCGTCTTGTGCCGCGGCAGCGAGTTCAAACCGCGCATGTGTTCCAAGGGGTCCAATACGCTGAGTATTTAATAAGCCCTGCAGTTCACGCCGTTCTTTTTCTTTTATCGGTTCATCCATGTACGAACGGCAGGAAAATCGCTGTTCAATGATATCTTGAATTGGTAGATCCATATTATTTTTAGTAATTCAATTTTTCAATTTATTATAGAGTGCATTCAGCCTGTTTTGATAAAATCCTTTTATAACTGTTTCTTCTTCACCAAGCGGTTTCACCGGAACCAGATTCATCATTTTAGTCGATATTAATACAGTTCCAAAAATAAATTTCACATTACCTATTGTTACTTTAAATATTCCAGTTTTAACTTTATACCGCTGCAATCCAATATTATTACACGCGACAATAATGCCTAAATGCCATTAGGAATCATAACGCACAAAACTCTCCATCAACAATCTTTATAGATCGATCAGACAATTTTGCCAAACCCGGGTCATGTGTCACAAGGACAACGGTTTTTCCTTTTTTGTTCACTTCCTTAAGAACATTTATTATTTCGGAAGCTGTACCCGGATCAAGATTACCCGTAGGCTCGTCTGCCAATATTAATTGAGGATCTTTTACTAAAGCTCTTGCCAAGGCAACCCGTTGTTGTTGCCCCACACTGAGCTCACTCGGAAGATGTTCGAGACGTTCCGACAATCCCATACGATCCAAAATGTTCAAAACGTCTTTTCCATCTTTGCCGTTTTTAGTAGACAAACCCAGAGATATTTGGACGTTATCGAAGACGTTCAAATAGGGAAGCAAATTAAATGTTTGAAAGACAAAACCAATAGTCTGTCCACGCCAATCTGCTCGTTTATTTAATGTCCAATCATAGATATGGTCATTTTTCCAGAATACTTTACCAGACGTGGGGGAACTCATACCGCCCAGCGACAGGAGCAGTGTAACTTTTCCCAGAACCGCTTGGGCCGATAATGCTTAAGAATTCGCCATCCTTAATTTCCAGAGAAATATTTTTAAGCGCTTGAACATTTGTATGCCTGCTTGAAAAAACTTTGTTTATATTTTCGACTCGTATCATAAAATCATTCCTCTTGCATAATGACATGTGGATCTACTTTGGTCGCTCTGACGATCGGTAATATGCTTGCCAATAGAGATACGATCACAGAAATACTTATTCCGTAGAGTGCCAATATCGGCATGGGGAGCACGGGAATTTCCGCCAGCCTTGGTCCTAGAACAATTGCTATCAACGTCCCTAAAATATATCCGATGACTCCGCCTGTAAGACCGATGAAAAGAGATTTGAGCAAAAATAGTTTAACGATCCAACCCGGTGTTGCGCCCATAGCCATGAGAATACCTATTTCACGACGTCGTTCATACACATTTGCAAACATGTAATTTGCGATGCTGGCGCCACCGATCACGATAATGATAATTAACAACAGGAGAGATAAATTATTCATCATTTTATTTGTGTTGATCTGTGTGCTAACGATCTGAGTGATGGTAACAACCTTGGCATCCGGTAGTAATTTGTTCAGCTTTTGAATAAGCCCTTTGGAAATCTCAGAGCAACAACCGACGATTTCAATAACATTCAGGGAAGCTGTTCGAGTGCTCATATCTTGAACAGTGTGGAGATGTGCAAAGATTCTGTTGTCATCCACTGTGCCGGTTACCGGCAGCACTGCATTTACAAAGAATGTTTGTTTTAGTATGCGAAGGGAATCTCCCTCCTGCAGGTTTAGCTTTTGTGCAATATCGCTGCCTGCCAGAACAGCACTCTCTGATAAATCTTCGATCACACGTTTTCGTACCTGAGTTTTCTTGGAGTCAGTCAGGCCGGGATATTGGGAACGGTTCCGCATCCTTCCGGTCTGGAAAAAACTCCCAAAGCTCCCTGCCAAATGGCCTTCGACTTAAATTCATTTTTCGGCAAAATTCCTGTAAGGACTGTTTTCTGTCCATTGACTTCGATCGGAACGCTCAGTTTAGGAGAGAGATTATCAAGACCTTGAATATCCGAATTGATTAAAACATCCACATAGCTTTCTGGTATCTCTTCATCCTGAAAATCGGCGCTGTAGTAATCCTGCACCGTCGCTGATTTAGGCAGGATGAGAACATTTGCACCCAGAGCATCCAATTCTCTTGACACAGCTTTTTCCGAGTAGACACTAATGTTTTTGATACCTACGATAACGGCAATGCCAAGAGTAATCGCTGTCAAACTGGAAATCAATTGACTACTGCGTTGAAATGTTTCTTTAAAGACTAATTTTCTTATTTTCATCCTTCTTTTCTCCTACTTAGGACAGCAACTACCACCAGAACACGAGGCTAAACCAGCAATTAGAGTATCCTTGGTTATTTTTCCTGAATATACGCCACCAATGTTACCGGGCGGTACAATGAGAACCGTGGATGCGTCTTTTGTAGTACTTTCAATTTTGCATCGTGTAAGAAAATCTTTAATGGCGCCATCGGTTGGATCTTGCTTTATGATGTCCACATATCCGAGTAGGCGTTGATCTTTAGAGAATTCATCAGCAACATTTGTCGTTTCTGTGTTAAATTTTGTACTCTTATTCTGAAGTAATATTAATGCGATTTTACCTGACTGAACTGTTTTTAAAATATTCATGATTAAATTCGGGACAATACAATCTGCAAGCTGTTTCTCCGTGGCTTTTTGAGGGAATCCGCCCGTGATAGCACCGTTTGGTGCAAATACGAGGAGAAAGGGAAGAGGCGCTCGATTAATACCGTATTTTTGAACGATATCCGATTCTTTACTATCGGTTGTCAATGCCTCGTAGGTTTTTATTTCTTTCGCCGAGTTTTTAGAGAATACCTGGACAGCTTTTTGCATTTCCTGATATGAATTATCCTTCTTATCATAGAAAAGCACCGCCAGATATTTATTGTTTTCCTGAGCTTGCGAAATCGCTTTACTTGCAGATCCAGAGGTAATAGAATTCTTTGATTTTGCACTTTTTTTAGTTTGTGAATTCGCATTATCATTGTTGATACAGACTAAAAAGATAAGAAGTGCGAATAGGATCAATAATGACCTCATATCTTTTGACTTCAAGAAACTTTTCATTGAATATTTCTCCTATTTAAGTGCCGATTCGTCGATACACGAATTAACTGAAGATCGATGATTGATTATTTCTTTAATCAGCTGTTTCATTTTTCTTCCTAAGATAATTCAACTTTTTAGTTTATTATAGAGTGCATTCAGTCTGTTTTGATAAAATCCTTTTATAACTGTTTCTTCTTCACCAAGCGGCTTTACCGGAATCAGATTCATTACTTCAGCCGAAGTCAGCCCGGATTCCAGCATGGTTTTCACAGCACCGTTAATCATTTTTAAAAGGCCGTCCTGTATTGCCTTCTGCGATATACCAAACGACTTAACAAGTTCCTGCAGTTCATAAAGCTGGAACCATAAATATGTCGGCCCCATGCCCGTGAAAAGAGCGTATGCCTCCAGTAAATCTTCATTTACTTCCGGTGACTCACCCAGAGGCAGTAAGAGGTCTAAAATATTCTTTTTATATATGGATTGAATATCCTTTGAAAAAGCCAGCGGATTATATCCTTCATTTACAATCGAAGGCGCGTTGGGAATAACCCTGACAATGTTTTTTAATCCGCCCAATCCCTCGGAAAATTTTGCGATTGAGACCTTCGGTGCAAGCGATACTATAAGAGTTGTCGGTTTCACGGCTGTTTTAATTTTCTGGAGAGTCTCGCTAATAACAGGCGGATGCAGGCCGATAAAAACCACATCACACGCCGCCGGGACGGCCGGATCATTAAGCACGATTTCTACTGAAGGGAAATCCTTTTTCAGATTATCGAGTATTTCCTGATTTATATCTGTTACTGTAATATGAGCAGGCAATGCATTCGCACGTTTCCAGCCAAACAGCATTATTTTAGTTATTCGCCCCCCGCCTATAAAACCAATCGATTGAGTAATCATTGAATTTTCCTTTTTGTTTTACGACGTATAAAGGGTATAGATACCACCAAGTATTACGAGAAATCCTGCAATCCGCTTTATCCATAAGACAAGATTTGATCGATTCGTCCAATCGAGATATGCCTGGACCCGGGAAGTAAGACCGCCTGCCGCTGTAATAACGCCGCAATGTCCCACTCCAAACGACAATAGCAGTAAGCCGGCCATCGTCGGATTAGTACTTGATAATTGAAATACAACACCGAGCACCGGGGCCATGAATGCAAACGTGCAGGGGCCAAGCGCTATTCCAAATACAAGTCCAAGCATAAAGGCAGACCAAAGAGCCGATCGTGATCGTATGGACTGTAAATTTATGCCTGTGTCGGGCAAACTTATAATATCCATGAGATACAATCCGACTATTATAAAAATAACAGCGACTGCATATTTTCCATACATACCTACATCGCCCATGATTCTGCCAAGGGAAGCGGTGATTATTCCAATAAGAGCAATTGTTACAAGAATACCGGCCGAAAAAACGAATGATAAGAGAAATCCGCGGGATATTTTCTTTTCTCCCTTAGCCGTAAGAAATCCAATAATAAGAGGAATACTGGAAAGGTGGCAGGGACTGAGAAGAATGCTCAACACTCCCCAGGCAAATGAAGCAAATAGCGCCATGGAGAGACTTCCGTACATTGCTTCCGTCAATGTTGTAAAAAGCGAGTCCATGGTTTATCCTTTTGGCTTCAATCCTTTCGATTGCAGAAAAGCATCGATCTCTTTTTCCGGAAAGAATCCTTCATGGCGCATAATTTCCTTTCCCTCGGCATCGAGAAATATCTGCGTAGGTATTAACCTTATTTTATAGTCTTGCGCATAATGCGCCTGCTCATCAGTCCAGACATCATAGAAAATAATTTTAATCTGTGTCCCGTATTTTTCTTCAACGGCTTTCATCACCTTTTGCATTGCTTTGCAGGGAATACATCTGACGGAGCCGAGCTCGACAAATGTGACAAGCGGCTTGGAAACGATTGCGCTTGAATCTTTCACGACAGGAATAGATTTAGTTCTTTTCGGAGATTTCTTAGATTGCGCAATTGTCAGTGATCCAAAAAAAACGCTTATGAGAAGCATCAAAATAACCTGGTTCTTCACTTTTGTGACCCTTTCATCCATTCGAGAAGTTGAGAATCTTTAGGGATAGAGCCGGCACTTTTCAGGACGCCGTCGATGACCAGGCCGGGAGTCATCATAATTCTGTATTTTATAATTTCTTGCAGGTCGGTTACTTTTTCTATCTCAAGATTTAGCTTATGTGTGTCGTTAAGTTGACGGACTTTTTGTTCGAGCGTTTTGCATTTCGCACATCCTGCACCAAGTATTAGTACTTTCATCAATCACTCCGCAATTAATAAACAAAATTAAAAAAATAGCCGACAAAGATAATGCCGCCGGCAACAACACCGACGAAGATGAAAATCAGCGGCAGCTTCAACACTTTCCGCAATATAATCGTTTCCGGAAGAGATAATCCGATCACCGCCATCATAAAAGCGAGCGTTGTTCCGAGTGATGCTCCTTTCTCGAGCAATGCATGAACAATTGGAATAATTCCTGCTGCATTCGAATAAAGCGGAACGCCGATAAGAACTGCCGCAGGAACAGACCACCATGCGGATTTACCCATTAAGCTGGCCATAAAATTCTCCGGCACATAACCATGAATACCTGCTCCGACACCGATGCCAAGAAGAAGATACGGCCATACTTTGGCGACAATGTCTTTCACCGCTTCAAATCCGGATTGAATCCTATCCCGGAACGACGGAATTATTTCTTCCATTGCAGCAGCATTGGAATGAATTTGATAGACCCAATCCTCAACTAAATGCTCTACCTTCAAACGTCCGATAACATAGCCGGCAGTAATAGCAATCAGTAATCCGGTACTCACATAGAGCAATGCTGTTTGCCATCCGAATAATCCGAATAGCAGCACAACGGCAATTTCGTTAATCATTGGCGCAGCGATAAGAAATGAAAATGTAACTCCAAGCGGCACACCGGCTTCAACAAATCCGATGAAAAGCGGTATCGCCGAGCATGAACAAAACGGCGTAACGATACCCAGCATACTTGCCAGCACATTACCGGCAAAGAGCGATTTCCCGCCAAGTAATTTTCGCGTACGTTCGGGAGAAAAGTATGTGCGAACAATTCCGACGACAAACACCACAAGAGTTAATAGAAGAAGTACCTTCGGCACTTCGAAAACGAAAAACCTCACTGCTTCCGTTAGATGTTCGCCGGAAGTCAACCCTGTTAGAGAGATGAATGCATCTGCGAGCGGCTGCAACACAGCATAAAGAGTAATCCAGAGGCCTGATAGGATAACGATCGCACTGATCGGATGTTGTTCAATGAATTTGTTCATCAGGCATTCCGATGAGCAAGGAGAAGCTCTTTTATTTTGTCTACTGTAGGTACAAATCCCGAAATGGCAACCTTTTCATCTATCACTAACCCGGGAGTTCGCATTATCCCGTAAACGGCAATTTTTTGGAAATCGGTTTCTTTTTCGAGAATCGCTTCAATATGCAATTCTCTTAAAGCTTCTTCTGTTCTTTTAAAAAGAGTCTGGCAATTCATGCAGCCCGATCCCAGTATTTTTATATTCACCGCATTTTCCTATCGATTTATAAAAGATCTATCGCAATATTGCGATAGATAAGTGCAAAAAATTTTCAACAGCACGATTTTGCATCATTTAAAAACTGGGAAAGAATCTGCTTTGCTTCCTGCCAGGTTTTTTTATTGATACAATAACATACTTTTGGCCCCTCTATCTCGCCTTTAATAAGTCCGGCATGTTTCAATTCCGCTAAATGCTGGGAAACAGTTGCCTGAGACAAAGGAAGTTCATCCACAATATCGCCGCAGACACACGTATCCTGTTTGGCAAGGAATTCCAGAATCGCAATGCGTGCCGGATGCGCAAGGGCTTTTGCCAGATCAGCGAGCCGGTTCTGATTATTACTAAAAGCTTCTTTTTTTGATGTTCCCATAATTCTTATATCGTAATAATACGATAAAGGTTTCAAAAGAGCAAGAAAAAATTTAGAATGGTCGTTTAACGCGGAAAAAAGACGTGTTTTTTAACAAAAAAACTCCGGCTATCCGAAGAATAAAACCGGGAACTGGATAGCCGGAGCTTTGATAGTGAGTAATCCTTCCCTCCCACCGTGCAAAGGAGAAGAGAAGGTACATCACTTATTTCAATATGTAACTGCCGCCCGATCAGTCCATAATCTTGCGAAGAAACGCCGGACGTTCGGTATCTGACTTGTCGATTTTTTCTCGTTGCATACCTGCTTCCCGAAGTGGTGCATTCGGAATTTCGACACCGCGGCGCACAAATGTCGGCAGCTCAAAACGCTGCAGCTCTGTCGGGCCGACCGGTACATGGTCGATCAATTTTGCCGCCGGTTTTGCAGGCCGCTGCACTGCCGCTGCCCGTTTATTGAAACCGGTTGCAATGACCGTAACCATAATTTCTTCCGTCATATTTTCATCTATAACGGTGCCGAGAATAACATTTGCTTCCTCACCGGCCGCTTCGTGAATGACCTTTGTCGCTTCGTCCACTTCCATAAGGCTGAGTTCCTTGCCGCCGGTAATATTAATAAGAATGCCCTGCGCTCCGGCAATGGAAACACCCTCAAGCAGCGGACTGGAAATTGCCATCTGCGCTGCTTCAGTTGCACGGTTATCGCCCGAAGCCATTCCGGTGCCCATGAGCGCATCACCCATTTCTTTCATAATAGTACGCACATCGGCAAAGTCGACATTGATGTAACCTGGAACGGTTATCACTTCCGAAATGCCGCGTGTAGCGTTATACAAAACCTGATTAGCGATTTCGAATGCTTCGATAATAGGTGTGCGCCGGTCAATAAGATCAAGAAGCTTTTGATTAGGAATGACGATAAGCGTATCGACATTCTTTTTCAATTCTTCAATCCCTTGCTCGGCCTGTCCATTCCGTTTTTTGCCTTCACTATTAAAAGGCTTCGTTACTATGCCGACCACAAGTGCACCGATGCTTTTTGCAATACTTGCAACCAATGGTGCACCTCCGGTACCGGTACCGCCTCCCATTCCTGCAGTGATAAATACCATATCACAGCCGGATAAGGCCTGCGCAATTTCTTCCCGGTCTTCTTCCACTGCACGGAAACCGACGCTGGGATCAGCCCCGCAGCCGAGCCCGCGAGTGAGATTCTTGCCGATTTGAATTTTATGCGAAGCATGATTTCGCTCCAAGGCCTGCATATCTGTGTTGATGATAACGAAATCTACGCCGGCAAGGCCTTTGTCGATCATGCTGTTAACGGCATTGCCTCCGCCTCCGCCAACGCCAACAACGCGGATTCTTGCTCCTCGACTAATTTGGGTGTCAAGTTCGATAGGCACGGTGGTTTCTCCTTTTATTTGTTGTGAATTTGTTATTAATAAAGTCCTTACTCGAATTATAGTTCATCAAACCATGATTTCATTTTCTGAAAAATCGTTTTGCCTTTTCCATCTTGAATGACAGCTTTGACACCGGAGCGGTCACGGTGTTTCAACTCATGCATAACCAGTCCGACTCCCGTGGCATAAATTGGATTTTCAATTTCTCTGACAAGGCCCGAACTGAATCCGCCCGGAATTCCAATCTTTACCGGCATTCCGAGTACTTCTTTTGCCAGATCGGCAGTTCCTTTAATCAACGAGCCGCCGCCTGTGAGCACGACGCCTGCCGAAAGATGTTTTGAATAACCGGAACGCTTTATTTCCATCGCGGCAAATTCCAGGATTTCTTCCATTCTCGGTTGAATAACTTTGCACAATAAATGTTTATCTATATCGAGCGGCGCCCGCCCGCCGATACCTGGAATCTGAATCGACTGGTTATCTACGATTGCAGGCTCGTATGTAAAGCCGTAATCCACTTTGATTTTCTCTGCTTGATCAGTTAGTATGCCGAATCCCTTCCTGATATCATCCGTCACTTTTTTGCCGGCAATACCGATGACCGCAGTATGGCGGATAGTGCGCTCTTCAAATACCGCCAGATCCGTTGTGCCGCCGCCGATATCAAGAAGCGCTACGCCTACTTCTTTTTCTTCATCATCCAATACTGCATAACTGGATGCAAGCGGTTCAAGCACCATATCATTGACATGCAGGCCTGCCCGCTGCACGCATTTGTAAATGTTTTGCGCCGCCGTTACAAGTCCTGTAATGATATGAACGATCGCCTCCATCCGTACACCGGACATTCCGACCGGATCATAAATACTATCCTGTCCATCGACAATAAATTGCTGGGGAATGACATGGATAATTTTCCTGTCCAGCGGCAGCGCAACGCGCTTTGTATCTTCGATCAGGCGGTCTATATCTTCCTGTGTAATTTCATTTTCCGGCCGGCTGATACTGATGACACCGCGGCTTTGAAAACTTTGAATGTGGTCGCCGGCAATACCGACCGTAACAGAACTGATCTTTACACCCGATTGCTGTTCGGCATCCTGAACAGCAGATTGAATGGAGCGGACTGTTTTTTCAATATTCGTCACAACTCCGCGCGTCAATCCTTCGGACGTGCTTTTGCCGATTCCAAGTATTTTCAGTTTTCCGGGATAATTGTCGTCAGGCGATGCAACGATCGCACATACTTTTGTTGTGCCGATATCCAATCCAACTGCTATGTCCTGCTCCATATTATTTCCTTATTTTCAAAATATTACCGTCATTAAATAAAATATCGTTACATATTCTTTGATAAAGATTGTTCTTGACTCCATCTTGCAACGATCTGATCCTGATACCGCAAATCCACATATTGTAAATTTTGTACACCGCGTGTGCGTAACAATATCGTTCCAGAATAATTCCAATCGTGCAATTTTGTCGGATAATTCACCGCGCCCGAAAATAATCGGTATACCGCCTTCTGCCGAGTACAATACGATATCTCCGCCGTTTCGCAATTGTATTTCTGAAATATTATGGTACAGCGGACGATTCACCGTTCTTAGCACTGCAAGTAATTGCAGAGCTTCAATTTCATCCGGCTGAGTGACGGTCGTGCCGAAAATAAAAGACTTATCAGCTGATATTCCGCTTATCATAGGCAGATCGAACAATCTATATGAAACTGTTTTAGGAAGCACAACTCCATCTTCATCAAGATATAGCGGTTCGGATAGATTTATCATTGCTACAGGAATACGCTCAATAATCTGAATATCTATCGAGTTCGGTAAATTCCGTTCCACTACGGCATCTTTAATATAATAGTGGCTCATTACATTTTGCTGAATCGCTGTCAAATTAGCTTTATATAAAAGAGAGCCTAATTGTATTTGAGATAAGCTGAATAATTTCATTCGTATCGACTATCCGGTTGCCGTTTATTTTTATTTGATTGATCTTCAAGCTTGATTTCCATGCATTAGCACCGAAAGCAAGACATATCACCAGAGCTATTAGGATTAGCACATGATAAGTCTTTGGTTTTGATTCGTTCATGCTGCTTCCTTTGCCTGACCTGAAAATCCGACCATTTTTACTTCCAATTCCAGCATCACTCCCGAATTCTGATATACTGTACGTTTCACTAAATCGATGAGCTTTACAATATCTTCTGCTTTTGCATTACCGAGATTGACTAATAAAATTTGCATGTTTTTCCGATATCTGTGCATCACCTACTCGTTTGCCTTTTAATCCGGCTTGTTCAATTAATTTTGCTGCAAATGTATTCGGCGGATTTTTAAACATACTGCCGAGATTGGGAAACTCCAGCGGCTGTGTTTCGTTGCGGCTGAAAGATTAATTCACGCCGTTTTGCACTCAAGTTGTTCTTTATCTCCGCGTTGAAGCTTAAAAGCCGCACTCAGTACGACATCCTGACCAAATCCCGAATGGCGGTATGCAAACATGTGCATTTTCTTTTTTTACTTTTTGTGTTTGTCCATTGCGTATAACTTCAACTTCAACAAGATGATCGGCGATTTCACCGCCATGAGCACCGGCATTCATTACAACTGCACCGCCGATAGTACCGGGAATTCCTGCCAGCATTTCAACGCCGGCAAGTTCATTCTGAATGCAGAAATCGACAAATTTTGTCAACCGCACTCCGGCTTCAGCAATGACAAGATCGCCTTCGATATAATTTTTTGAAAGCGCCTGTTCAACATTTATCACTGCACCTCGAATTCCTTCATCACTGACAAGCACATTGCTTCCTCGGCCGAGGACCATCCATGAATAGTTGATGTGAATGGAAATAGTCGACGATTGCCATGAGATCATTTTTGTCTGCCGGTTCGATATAGAAATCTGCCGGGCCGCCGACCTTCATCCATGTATATTTTGCCATTGGTTCATCAACAACAATGTTGCCGCGAAGTATCTTTTGTATGTCGGTTAATGAGATCATTGTTTCGTGTAAAGAATATTTCTATTCTGTTCATATTTTATCCCGTCTTACTTTTTGCCTCTTTAGTAATTTTAAATATTCTTCGCCGTATTTCCAGATATCTCCTGCACCCATCGTTATTACAATATCGCCTGACTTCACTATTGATTATAAGAAATGCGGGAATCTTCTTTTTCTCCGGAACATAATGAACATCCTTGTGTCCAAATTGTTTTGCTGCATTCACTATCAACTCGCCGTTCACTCCTTGAATAGGTTCTTCGCGGGCAGGGTACACATCCGTAACAACCAGCACATCCGATAATAGAAACGACTTTCCAAAGTCCTCATAAAAATCACGAGTACGACTGTACAGGTGCGGCTGGAAATACACATACTACCCGCCGCCGCCAGCCTGACTTTACACCGGAAAGCGTAGCTCTGCATTCCGTCGGATGATGAGCATAGTCGTCGTATAATGCGATGTCGTTTACTTCGCCTTTCTTTTCCCATCGCCGATAGACACCGGTAAATTTCTCAATACCGGATTTGATCTTATCGAATGGAACACCAAGTTCCAATCCGACTGAGATTGCACCCAGTGAATTCTGTACATTATGTATACCCGGCACCTGAAGCATAATTGTTCCGAGTTCTTGATTACTGCGAACAAGCGTATACGTAGTTGTAGTTATCCTTGTGTCGGATATCCACCGCCTGAACATCTGCTTGCGGATTAAGACCGTATGTAACAATTTTCTTTTTACTCAGATGCGGCATAATATCCAACAGCGCCGGTTCATCGAGGCAGAGAACAATGAATCCATAGAATGGGACTTTTGATGCAAACTGAATAAATGCGCTTTTGATATCTTCCAGATCACGATAACAATCGAGATGATCGGTTTCGAGTGTCGTCAATACGGCAATGGTCGGTGTGATGGACAAGAATGAACGATCATATTCATCCGCTTCTACAACGATAAATTCACCGCGCCCAAGACGGGCATTTGTACCGCCTAGTCCGCTTAATTTACCGCCGACAATGACCGTCGGATCAAGTCCGCCTTCCATGAGAACAAGACTTGTCATCGAAGTCGTCGTTGTTTTTCCATGAGTACCGGCGATGCCGATGCCATATTTCAAGCGCATAACTTCAGCAAGCATTTCAGCCCGACGCACGATAGGAATGTTTCGCTTCTGGGCTTCGAGAATTTCCGGATTATCCGGCTGCACGGCAGAAGAGTACACAACAGTATCCACATCCTGTGCAATGTTTTCCGCACGATGTCCTTCAAAAATACCGGCACCAAGGCTCTGCAGACGTTCCGTGACTTCAGACAGCGCGCGATCGGAGCCGCTTACTTTGAATCCCTGGTCGAGCAGAATTTCCGCTATACCGCTCATCCCGATACCGCCTATTCCAATGAAATGCAATTTCTTTATTGAACGAAACATTTATGTTCCCTGTTGAAAAATTCAATTTTATCTGTATCGTCTGATATTAAACCGATACGGTTTTTTATCAGGCACTGTTTTCGCAATTTTTTCCATTTCAGCAACAAGTTCACGATTGTGTTCATATCGTCCAACTCGAATTCGAATCGGAATTGCTCTATTTTTCATCTTGATGGAAATTTGTTGAAATCGTCCGGCCGTTTGCACTAATCGTTCCTTGCCGATATGCATCCATTCGAAGTCTTTGATTTCGAATATTCGTTCCCGGTGCCGCGAATGAAATATCATTTCGTTCCGGTGTCAGAATTAATTTCCGATCATGCCAGATATTAAGAACCAGTACAATAAAGGAGATACTGAAAAATAGTATGATGATATACACAATCGGGTCCATTAAAAACGAAACTGAACTGGCTTTCCACAAAGCTCCCGCGGATGCCTGCGTACAAGACCAATGTGAAAAGATATATCAGCGTTTGCTGATAGTAAAAATCGAGTTTATATTTAAATGTCTTTCCGTTCACTATTATTTCGATAGATCAAGTATTCGCTGCGCAATTTCTTTACCCGCATCTGGTTTTCCAAGCTTTCTGCAAGCTTCGCTCATCTGTGAAATCTTTTTGTTATCGCTTAATAAATAAATCAATTCCTTCTTTAACGTCGTCTTTACATTCTTGTCCGCGATCATAATTGCTGCACCGTTATCGACTAATGAACGCGCATTGAATGTCTGATGATCCGCAGCTGCATGCGGATAGGGCACAAGAATCGCCGCTTTGCCCAAACGCGTCAATTCTGCTATTGTTGTTGCTCCGGCGCGGCAAACAACAACATCGGCTGCTGCAAATGCATATTCCATTCTATCGATAAATTCTCCGATCCATATGTTCTTTGTTGTTTTCATGCCATTCATAGATGTCGTATCTGATTTTCCTGTCTGCCATATGAACTGTACTCCGGCATCTGTTAATTCATTTATCATTTCTCTCGCAGCCCGGTTGATAGATGCCGCACCGAGACTTCCGCCGAAAATAAGCACTGTTTCTTTCGACGGATCAAGATTGAAAAATCTAATACCCTGTTCTCTTGATACTGTTCCAAGTATATCTCTTGTCGGCGTGCCAATAAGTTCAACATTATCTTTTCGCTTTAACCATCGTATTGTGTTATCAAACGCCGTTATTATCTTTGATGCTCTCGTTGAAAGCATCCGTGTAGTCATTCCCGGATAACTGTTCGACTCATGAACAACAGTCGGAATTCCAAGTACCGATGCGATATATATAACCGGCCCGCAAACATAACCGCCGGTTCCGATCGCAACGTCCGGCTTGAAACTTTTTTATGAGAATGAACGATTGAAAAAGTGAAACAACTACTTTTACAGGAAACAGCAGATTTTCAAAGCGCAGGCTGCGATAAAATCCGCTGATCCAGATATTTGCCAGCGTGTATCCCCGCTGGGGAACAACACGCGCTTCAATTTTTCCTTTAGTGCCGACAAACAAGAACTCCGTGTTTGGATTCAATTTTTTTATTTCATCTGCGATGGCGATTGCCGGAAAAACATGGCCTCCGGTTCCGCCGGCCGCAATAAGAATTCTCAATTTATCTTTCTGCATTCTTTAATATGTTTTTCCAAGGCCCGCCTCCGGCGCAAGTGCACCCACATCATTTTCCAAAATTTTAGTTATCCGCGGGTGCAAATCGGTATGTGCGGAAATATTCAGAAGCACACCGATGGAATACGCTGAAAACATCAGGGACGAACCTCCATAACTGATAAACGGCATCGGTAAACCCGTTGTGGGAAAAATTCCCAGTGCTACGCTTGCATTTACCAATGCATACAATGTAATAGTGCTTGTAATGGCGATCGCAAGAAACCGCGCGAAGTCGTCTTTTGCATATTTCGCAATCCGAAAACCGCGCAGCATTACAAATAAAAAAGCAGCCAATACGACAAGCGTGCCGAGCAATCCATATTCTTCTCCGACAATGGAATAGATAAAGTCATTGTATGATTCCGGCAGAAATAAATCACGCTGCCGGCTTTCACCCGGACCGACACCGAACAGTCCGCCGTTACCGAAGCCTATTATGCCCTGCCAGAGCTGATAATTATGTTTACCGTTCGGATCTCCTTGTACGAAATGCAGGATGCGCTGCAACTGGTACGGGCGTTTTAATACATATGTCATAAACAGTACATATAGAGAAAATAAACTGACGGCGGCAAAAATCATTCCGAGAAGATGCAAAATACGGACGCGTCCGACAAACAGAAGCACAACTGTTAACATAAACAGCATTACAGCGGTACTGAGATTTGGCTGTGCCAGTACCAATCCGGTAACAACAGCAATCCAGAAAATGATCGGGAGAAATCCCTTTTTGAAATCTTTGATATTTTCGCCTTTTGTCGCCAACAAGAAACTGATATGAAATAGCAATGCAAATTTTGCGAATTCAGACGGTTGAAATCCTAATCCTCCGAAACGAAGCCAGCGTACGGCGCCTTTCGATTCACCTCCAAGCATAAAAGTGATAAGCCAGCAGCAATACAGCGGTAATAAGTACGAACTTAGTGTGTTTTTTATAAAAACCGTAAGGAATGCTCAAACCAAAAAACAGCGCACTAATGCTGAGTAAAACTTTTATTGCATGCAGGTCAAGATAATGATTTTGAGTCTCGAAGCGTTTTAATGACCATTCCGCAGATGCGCTGTAGACAACCCCGAGGCTGACAACCATCAATCCGAGCACTACAATAAGCAGCCAGATGTCAATATGATTTCGTCTGAATCTTCAGCATTAATATGTCCTGATTAAGCAATGCAATTTCCTTCAGATATTATAAATTCTTTACAAGTTCTTTAAAAACTTGACCGCGGTGTTCATAATTCTTAAACCAATCGAATGACGCACATGCCGGTGAAAGGAGAACCACATTTCCCGATTGTGCAATTGAATGCGCAGCTGCAACTGCTTCATCCATCGATACCGGCTTTGGTAATGCCGACTATACCGCGAAATGCCTGTTCAACCTTATCGGCCGATTCTCCGATGGCAATAATTGCTTTCACTTGTTTCTTCACAAGTTCGGCCAACCTGGAATAATCATTTCCTTTATCGCGGCCTCCAAGGAGCAGCACAATCGGTTCTTTAAACGCCTGCAGTGCATACCATACTGAATCCACATTGGTTGCTTTCGAATCGTTATAATAACGAACATTGTCGAGTTCGCGGACAAATTCCAGACGATGTTCAACTCCTTCGAATGTTTTCCAATGTCGACTGAAGTGATTCTGCCTCAACTCCAAGCAGCTGTCCTGCAAGCACAGCCGCCATAGAATTATAGAGGTTATGTTTGCCTTTGATAAATATCTGATTAATATCGATTATTTCTGTCTTGACTCCTCCAAGAAAAGTGACAAGCTTTTCGTTCTCAACAAATGCTCCTTCGTTCAGCCGTTGAGTGTATGCTGAAAGCTATCTTACGGCTTCTTGCCTGAGAGACAACTCGGTTTGTCCATTCATCATCTGCATTGTAAGATGAGTACATCGTCCGGCGTTTGATTTTCAAAGACTCGTGCTTTTGAAGCCGCATATTTCTCCATCGAGTGATCGTACCGATCCAAGTGATCCGGAGTTATATTCAGCAGGATCGAAATCTTTCGGCCGGAACGTTTCGATATGGTCCAATTGAAAACTGCTCACTTCCAGAACAACAATATCTGTTTCAACCAGTTCCAAAACGACAGATGAGAATGCCGTTCCAATGTTGCCAGCAACAACATGTTTTTTCTTTGCATGGTCGAGTATCCTTCCAATTAAAGTTGTGGTTGTCGTTTTTCCATTAGCTGCCGGTGATTGCTACAATAGGCGACCGGCAAAACCAACTAGCCAACTTCAAGTTCGCTGATGACTTTAATATTACGTTTCTGTGCTTCAAGAACAACCGGCGCATTACCTGGGAACACCGGGGCTAATCACCATCAATTCACAATCATATACACGTGCGGAGTGTTTTCCTGTCTCGTATTCTATTCCATCCGATTGTAACATAGAAAGCGAAGATTGCAGTTTCTCTGCTGAAGAAGAATCGCTGACAAATACATCGGCACCCTGTGATCGAAGCAGTTTTGCAACGGCAACTCCGCTGCGTGCCGCGCCGATAACGGTAACTTTCTTCTTATTGAGAAAAGTATCTGTCCATTTGAAAATTATCGCACCTTAAATGTTGCCAGACTTAAAATCATGAGTATAATTGCAATAATATAGAATCTGGTCACAATCTTCGGCTCTGCCCAGCCGAGCAGTTCAAAATGATGATGAATAGGCGCCATTTTAAAAACGCGCCTGCCTTCACCATAACGCTTCTTCGTATATTTAAAATAGACTCGCTGAATAATGACCGATACTGTTTCCATTAGGAATACGCCGCCAAGCGTAGGCAGCAGCAACTCCTTTTTTATAAGAACGCACATTGCACCGATAATACCGCCGAGAGCGAGCGATCCGGTATCGCCCATAAATATTTCTGCCGGATGCGAATTAAACCAGAGAAATCCTAGCGATGCACCCGTGATTGCCGCACAATAAATTGTCAACTCGCCGTTTCCGCGAAGATATGGAATCGTGAGATATTGGCTCCAAATTGCATGTCCGGATACATATGTAATGATAGCGAGTGTAAAGCAGACGATACCGACATTTCCGATGGCCAATCCATCGAGTCCGTCCGTCAGGTTGACCGCATTAGATGTTGCGGTAATTACAAATACGACCATCGGGATATAAAACACTCCAAAATTAAATTCAAGATTTTTAATAAACGGAACTGTCGTGCTTGATTTTAACCGAACCAGGTCCGGATCAATCCACTGCGGGAAAAAATAAATCACGCTGCCTACAACCAATCCGACAAATACTTGTCCGACAATTTTATATTTCCAGATGAGTCCCTTGGGTTTCTTTCTGACGACCTTTAGATAGTCATCCATAAATCCAATTGTGCCTAATGCCACTGTAACAAAAAGAATAAGCAGTATGTAAACATTCTTCAGATCTGTCCATAATAAAGCAGGAATAAGTACGGAAAGAAGGACTATTAATCCGCCCATGGTCGGTGTCCCGGCTTTTATCAGATGCGTCTTAGGTGCTTCAAGTTTTGCCGCTTCACCGATTTGAAGTTCACGCAGTTTACGGATGATTTTCGGCCCGAGCCAAAATGAAATGATCAGTGCCGTCACAGCGGCAGCACCGGCGCGGAAGGTGATGTACCGAAATACACCTAAACCCGGAATACCAAATGTTCTGTGCAGGTATGTAAACAAATAGAACAACATAAGTTATGTTTTTCCTCTTTTGTGAAAAATGCTCATTGAGAGCCAAGACAACTTCTTCCATTCTCATACCGCGCGATCCTTTGACAAGGACAATATCGCCGTCGCCAAGCGTATCAAGCAAATGCTCGATAAGCAGGGATTTGTTTTCAAAATGTGCTTTTGTCTTCACTATCGCAGCATCATATATATACTTTGAAAGTGCGCCGACAGTAAAAAGAATATCGATGCTGTACTGTGCAAGAGCTCTGCCAATTTGCCGATGCAACTCTTCTGCTTGATGTCCAAGTTCCAGCATATCGGACAAAACCGCAATTTTCTTCCCCTTAGATACTATGGTGCGCATTGTTGACAATGCTGCGAAAGTAGAATCAGGATTTGCATTGTACGTATCATTCAGTATCATTATTTTATTTGTCCGCTGAATTTGCATCCTTTTGCCGGCCGATTGAAATGAATTAAGGGCGTTCTGAATATTCGCCCGCGGTACTTTCAAAGTAAGACCTACGGCTGCCGCGGCAAGAGCATTCTTTGCATTATGTTCTCCGGGAGCACCAATAGTAATGTCGAATGCCTTGTTAACCCGTCGGTTTTATTTGCAGGAGAGCTTTGCCATTCGCATCAAATGATTTAACTGTTCCTCTGATAGATACGCTGCTGCGGGAAGAAAATCCGTAACGTATTGCTTTCTTCGGCATTTTTAGATTAACAATGTGCTTGTCATCCATATTGACAAAAGAAGTACCTTTGTGCTTTGCCAGCCAGTCAAAGAGTTCACCTTCGGCCTTTGCGACGCCTTCTATCGAACCGAAGAATTCCAGGTGTTCACAGCCTATATTTGTAATTAATCCGTGAGTTGGTTCCAGAACTGTACAGAGATATTCTATTTCACCGGGGTGATTTGTGCCGATCTCTATTACTGCAACCTCATGTTTCTTTGACAGCCGAAAGAGTGTCAGCGGTACACCGATATGATTGTTTAAATTCCCTTCCGTATGCAGCACATCATATTTTTGGTTCAGAATACTCCTAAGCATTTCTTTAGTTGTTGTTTTCCCGTTCGACCCTCCTACTGCAATAAACGGAATGGTGTACTTAAGCCGATACATTCTGGCTAAATGTCCGAGAGCATGTATAGTATTTTCAACAATAAGTCTGGGGACATGTATGCTTACCATCATTGCTGTATTTACTTCTGCCCATCGGCTTTCGACAATGATACAGGCTGCACCCGTTTCGATAGCTTTTGAAATAAAATTATGTCCGTCGAACTGGTCCCCCCGGATGGCGATGAATAATTCGCCGGTCTTTACGGTCCTTGAATCTATCGATATGCCGGGAATATTAAAATTCTTCAGGCCGTCAAACCCAATCGCTTTTTGATGCGGTATCGCGAGCATATCTGACAGGGTTAGTTTCATTATCGATTGCCTAAATTATTTTACAGAAACACAAACCAGCTATTCCAGCGATTGCACAATTATGAAATCCTTGATTTGTCAGGAAAAGAGATGTCGATGTAATCATAAAAAATTCTCCACAACTTCACGATCGCTAAAATGAATTTTCTCTTTACCGACCACCTGATACTCCTCATGTCCTTTTCCTGCAACGAGAATGACATCGCCGCGCTGTGCACAATTGACAGCACGTTCAATTGCTTTTTTTCTATTTGTTTCACGCAGCACACTCGCATGATGAATAATGCCATGCACAATGTCGTCGATGATTTTTTCCGGTTCTTCTGTTCTCGGATTATCGGACGTTACAATGACGATATCGCTGTATTCACCTACAATACGGCCCATAAGCGGGCGTTTTGTTTTATCGCGATCGCCGCCGGCGCCAAATACGGTTATGATCCGGCCTCGGTTTTTCGTAGGCAGAATGTCGTGAATGGTTTTTAGGCAATTCTCAAGCGCATCCGGCGTGTGTGCGTAATCAATAATTGCGGTCCATCCTGCAGGAGAAATAATTCGTTCGAACCTTCCGCGGACATTTTTTATGTTATTGATACCGGCAATAATTTTTTCACGCGGGATACCAAGTGCGATTCCCGCAGAATACGCTGCAAGCACATTGTAGACGTTAAATTTTCCGATGAGCGGCATAGTAAATGTGAACTCTCCATGTCCGTTGTTCAATGTCAGTTCTGTGCCGGCAAAGCTAAACTTCATATTTTTTACTTGAACATCGGCTGCCGAGGTAATGCCGTAAGAAATTGTCTTCGTATTGATCTCATCGCGCATCTGTATTCCCCGCCGGTCATCATGGTTGATAACGGCGCAGGCAGATGGTTTTAAACTCGTAAATAGAATTTTCTTAGCTTCAAAATATTTTTCCATTGTTCCATGATAATCGAGGTGATCCTGCGTCAGGTTTGTGAAAATTGCAACATTAAAATCAATTCCGAAGACACGAGACTGGTCCAGTGCATGCGAAGAGACCTCCATCGAAACAGCCGTGCATTTTTCCTCTACCATTGATGCAAACAGTTCGTTGAGTTCAAGCGATTCCGGCGTTGTATGCGTAGCAGGAATAACGCGGTCGCCGATTTTATATTCAATCGTACCAACCAAGGCCGACTTTCTCTCCTGCAGCTTCCAGAATCGACTTCACCAGATGAGATGTTGTGGTTTTTCCGTTTGTACCCGTTATACCTATAAATTTCATTTTCTTGGATGGATTACCGTAAAAATTCGACGACATCACGGCAAGTGCTTTCCGAGTGTCCGGTACTACAACTTTTATGACACCTATATGCATACAAAACGGATCCGGAAGCGCGTTATCGTCTTGAATAACGATTACTTTCGCACCATTGACTGATAGCGCCTTGAAGGTATGCATGTCCATCGCTTGTCGTTCCCTTAAGTGCGACAAAGCAATCATCACGCAGGATTTTCCGTGAATCGTACTGAAGTTTGTTGATTTCCACTTCATGCGTAACGACCATTTGTCCATACATCGTTTGAAACAATTTGGATACCGTAACCCCTTCAAGTAATTGAGAAAGTTTCATAAGCAGATCAATTCAATATAATAGTGCCCGTACCACGCCGCGCGGCATGCAGACAAGTGTGATAGATGAACCCAGCCGTGTTTGTTCGCCCGCAGTTGGGAATTGTTGTGTTACAATACCTGATGCCTTGTATCTTTACTTCAAATTCGTCTGAAACAAGCCGGTTTATTGCACGGCGAATACTCATTCCCCGTACATCCGGCGTTGCAATCGTTCCATCAGACGAAACAACCGATTCGCTGTTGAGGATAAGAGAAACCATCTCGTCCTTTTCAACTTTTTTCCCCGGTTCAGGAGTTTGCTTGACGATAAAATCACCTTTTCCAAATATCTGACAATTGAGTCCGTATGTCTTGAGCATTCTTTTTGCCAGCGACGGTTGAAGTATACGAACATCGGGAACAATGACGCTGCCCCGTACATCGGGACTTTTTGCGATTGCAATGCGGGAAAATTTATACGACGTCATAATCACACGTTCTGCAATGGCACGAAATACAGGTCCGGCAGTACTGCCGCCGTAATACCCTCGTGAACGCGGATTGTCCATCATCACTAAACAAACAACTTGCGGATCTTCTATAGGATAGAATCCGACGAACGACGCTGTATAATTATTTTCAACGTACTTACCGTCAGAATACTTACGGGATGTTCCGGTTTTACCGGCAATACGCACTTCATTGATTTGAACTTCTTTTCCGGTTCCCCGTTCAACAACGCCTTCAAATGCCGGTATAAGTTGATCGAGTGTTTTCTGTGATACGGCGCGTCTGATCGTTTGCGGTTTTTGTTCAGCAATCGTTTCGCCGTTTCCATCTTCAATATGAGAAACAACAAATGGTTTTAAAAGCACTCCTTTATTGGCAATAGCTGCATATGCACACACAATTTGAAGCGGTGTTGCGCCAATTTCATATCCGTACGACATGGTTTGAGTTGTAGTACCAGACCAATCAGCGATCTATGGGTTTCTTCAGCACTCCACGGACTTCACCGGGCACATCGATTCCCGTAATTATTCCAAATCCAAAGTCTCGCGCCTTACGGTATAATTTTTGCTCCGCCGAGCATTTTCCCCACTTTTGCCAGCACAATATTACTTGACACTTCTATCGCTTCCTGAAATGTAAGGATGTCATATTCATGAGAATCGTTAATGAAACGGAATTTATTGCCGCCAAGGGATACCTTCATCCTTCCATGTTCGGCATTGAAACGGGTTTCCGGTGTAACAATATTATTCTCAAATGCCGCGGCAGCTGTAACCACTTTAAAAACAGAACCCGGTTCAAACACATCGCTGACGATACGGTTGCGTGCATCGGCTATGTTAAACGAACCTACATTGTTCGGATTGATACACGGATAGACAGACATTGCAAGAATTTCGCCTGTCTTCGGGTGTATCATAACTGCACATCCGCCGTCAGCTTCGTTGGCTTCAACGCCGTGTTTCAATTCCTCTTCGACAATCGCCTGATATTTGATATCGATGGTAAGAAAAATGTCTTTCCCGTTTAACGGTTCACGGCGGGGATAATCTGCGGAAGGACGGACACGCCCCAATCCATCCCTCTGCATAACGACGGAACCGTCGGAACCTTTTAATTCGTTATCATATTGAAATTCGATACCTGAGATTCCTTTGTTATCGATATTTGTAAATCCAAGCAGTGCTCCGGCAAGTTCATCGTAGTGATATAATCGTTTTAGGTTCGTTGATTGTTACAATGCCCTCAAGTTTTGCCGCTTCGATACGACGGGCAATTTCAGGCGTCACTCTGCGCTCAAGCCAGACAAATCGTTTTATGTTTTGATCTTCATCTGTCTCGCGCATTTTTTCAAGATAAAACGAAGAGGGTTTTCCGAACACGTGTCCGAATACCTGCGCTACTTGATGTTTACGATCGCCGACAATCTTTGGGTCGGCAGCAAATGAAAGTAATATCGTATTGGAGACAATAACATTACCGTTCCGATCGAAGATATTTCCACGCGTTGCCGGCAGGACAAATGACCGCTCGTACTGCTTCCGCGCTAAATCCTTATATTTACCGGCATCGATAACCTGAATTTTCACCAACCGGAATAGAATTGAGGCGAAGAAAACAGCAAAGATAAGTTTTACTATCAGGAAACGAGAGCGAGAAAGAGACACGGTCTCATTTCCATGAGCAGTATAGTCTTTTTCCCGATTGTTCATCGCTTGTGTTCCATTTGCTGCTGAAGCACCTCTTCCACCTGGCTCACGCGTTCATGATCTATCTCAATCCATACAGGAAGTTGTTTAGAATTCTGCAAACCTAACTGATCAGCGGCAACCTGCTGAATTCGTTCAAGGCCGGACAACCGATTAATCTGCACTTTCAGCAATTCCTGTGCATTAAGAATTTGCCGGTGCTTAATTTGAAGCTGATTATTCTGCATCATGAGCCGGCCGACCGCCAGGATATTGCCTATATAGAGAACACTCGCCACAGCAGTCCGCAAAAAGAATCAAGATTATTGTAAACGGAGATACCTTTCGCCGGTGCGGCTTTTTATTCAAGGCCGGCGGAATTTCATCGGCTGCAGATGACTCTTTGTTCTGTACGGGGCCCGTTCCATTGTACACCATATCCCGCGCTTCACGAATTCTCGGGATTGAGATTGAAGAGACCGGCGGTTCATAGTTCTGCCATTGCACGAGCAGCATACATTTCGCCGGATTTTTCTGTTTCAGATTGCACGGTTATTTTTTCCTATACTTTTTCAGCGGCACGGAGTTTTGCACTCCGTGAACGAGGATTTGCCGCTGTTTCTTTTTCCAATGCTGTCACAGGCTTTCGCGTTAATACTTTCAAAACCGGCTGCACAGGCGTGTCGGGTATCATTTTATGCCCTGAAGGAATCGCGTTCGCCGATGCTGTACGAAATGCCTCTTTTACCAAACGATCCTCCAATGAGTGATATGAGAGAATGACTATTCTCCCGCCAGGATTCAAGACATCAATACAGTCACGAATTGCATGACGCAGATTTTCTATCTCGTTATTCACCTCAATCCGAACCGCCTGAAAAACCCTCGCCAGAGTTTTATTCAGGAACCGGCCGCCAACGGCTTGCTCTATAATAGCAGCGAGCTGACCGGTGGATTCGATGGGATGTATGATTACGATATCGAATCATAGCTTTTGCAATCCGCCGTGCATTTTTCTCTTCGCCATATTTCCAAAGAATATCTGCAAGCGATTGTTCGTCATATTGATTGACAACATATCCGGCATCCAGCTGTTGATAACGATCCATCCGCATATCGAGCGGTGCGTCGGATCGAAAACTGAATCCTTTTTCGGAAGATCAATTTGAAATGACGAAACGCCGAGATCAAGCAATACGCCTTGAACCGATTTCACTCCAAGTTGAGAAAGAACATTCTTAATATTTATGAAATTTTCTTTTACAATTATTGCGCGATCACCAAATTGCGCCAAACGTTTTCCGGATGCTGCCAGTGCATCATCATCGAGATCAATTCCAATCACCTTTCCCGAAAACTCGAGTTGTTCAAGTACGGCTTTCGCATGCCCGCCGCCGCCGAGTGTTCCATCAATATAAAATCCATTTTTTGCAGTGAGAAGATATGTAAGAACCTCCTGTAGAAGAACGGGAGTATGATATATGTATGTCTCCACTCAGTGCCGCGATACTATTGCTGAGATTTAAAAACCTGTTCAGCAACGGTTTCATATGTATCAGGATGATTTTTTTGATACTCTTCATATACGACAGGATTCCATATTTCAATCCGATCCAGTACACCCAGTATCAATACTTCATTGTCAATATTTGCAAATTTTATTAAGTCCGGAGGAATTGTGATTCGAGATTGACTGTCGATCTTTGAATCATTTGCACGTTCAAATAATGTTCGCGCATAGAAACGATGCTGCGCATCGAGGAATGAAAGACTTCTAACAAATTGTTCCAGCTTGTTCCACTCATCCTGCGGATATACATAAAGACAGCGCTCAAATCCGCGCGTAATGACAAAATTTCCTTTTACACTCGCTGCAAGATTCATCCTCAGCTTTGCAGGAAGCGCCACACGACCTTTTTCATCAACCGAATAACAATATCTGCCTTTAAATGACGACACAATGCCCTCTTTTATTTATAAAAACCCCCTCGGGAATCCGATATCCCGAATTCCCCACTTTTCCCCACACTGAAGATGAAATTTACGGAAATACAGCAGAAAGTCAAGCGAAAATTAGGATTTTTTATATTAGAAAAAAGAATTCAGGATATACTGATTTTATTGAATATGGAAATTTGTATTTATACCATCAATTGCATAGTTTTGCATTGTTGTATTGAAAAAAGACCATTGAGCAATGTCACAGAACAGAAGAGATTTTCTAAGATCTACAGCACTTGCAACCGGCGCCGCAATGATTATCAACAATCCGTATAAATCCATTGCCGAAAATATTCCGGCTTCGTTTAAAACCGGTCGTATGAAACTGACCTATCGTGCCTATACCCTGGAAATGAAGCACGTTTTTACTATCGCTGCTAATTCGAGAACTACAACACCTGTAATTCTTACAGAAATCGAACTGAACGGAACGTCCGGTTACGGCGAAGCATCTCTGCCCCCTTATCTTGGTGAATCGCAAGAAACTGTGCAGGCGTTTTTATCTAAAATTAATTTAGGTAATTACGAAAATCCATTTGATCTTGAAAATATTCTAAATGACATCGATGCCATTGGACCGGGTAATACAGCCGCAAAGGCGTCCGTTGATATTGCGCTTCATGATTTAATCGGAAAACTGATGGGACAACCATGGTTCAACATCTGGGGATATGATAAAAATAAAACTCCATACACATCCTTCACTATCGGTATAGATAAGCCGGAGATTGTAAGACAGAAAACAAAGGAAGCCGCAGAATTTAAAATATTGAAAGTAAAACTCGGACGTGATACCGACAAGGAAATGATTGAAGCGATTCGATCGGTTACCGATAAACCTCTGACATGCGATGTAAACCAGGGATGGAAAGAAAAAGCAAAAGCGCTGGAAATGCTTCATTGGCTGAAAGAACAAAATGTGGTGATGGTTGAACAGCCGATGGCTAAAGAAAGGATTGATGATCTCGCTTGGCTTACCGAACGTTCGCCTATTCCGATTATTGGCGACGAAGGAGTACAGCGCCTTGCCGATATAAAAAAAGCGGTCGGTATTTACCATGGAATTAATATTAAGCTGATGAAATGCTCGGGAATGCGCGAAGCGCAGAAGATGCTCTTACTTGCCCGCTCGCTGGGAATGAAAGTCATGATCGGCTGCATGACGGAAACATCATGCGCAATATCCGCAGCTTCTCATCTTTCACCGATGGTTGATTGGGCAGACCTTGACGGAGCATTGCTTATCAGGAATGATATCTTTGATGGCACTAAAATCATCGAAGGAAAAGTAACACTGACTGACCGGCCTGGCATCGGCGTTGTGAAAGTTTAGCTATGACCCTTGTCGGTTTTAAACCCGACAGGGTTGCTGAGGGAGCTATTAAAGAACACTAAGGTTCTTTAATTCTGTTACCAGCTCTCCCGTACTTCTAAACAGTATTGCCTGCATCCCCGCGCTTTTTGCCGCTTCCACATTTTCCGCAATATCATCGATGAAAAGCATCTGGGACGGAAATATTCCCTGATCTTTAATGATGGCATCATAAAAACCCGGTGCGGGTTTCATTATCTTTAATTGGTATGATAGATAATTCTTTTGAAATGATTTAAGTCCTTCGAATTTCTTCAGACAAAGCTTATAATGAATTTCATTTGTGTTGCTGACCAAGGCGGTCTGATTTCCGGCAGATACGCGTTTTACTATATCGGTTATCCCTTCAACTGGTTGTTGAATAATACATGAAAATGCATCCTCAAGTTGAGCAGCCGTGAACTTATTCTTAAAAACTGTTCTAAGTCCATTCAAGTATTCATCTGTTGAAATATACCCTGTCTCGTACTTTAGCGTCAAAGATTTATATCCATCCGTAAATGGGGTGGTCTCTTCTGTTTGAATAAATCCAAGATCACGCCAGAAAGCACCGAAATCTATATAAAGAATAACATTCCCAAGATCAAACAACACAATCCTGATTAGTCTCATTTACCAATCTCCGATTTTTCTCTTAAAGATCGCAAGAAGTCTTGAAAAATCTAAATCTAAAGAATAAAAGGGAACTTCGCCCGCTGTTTCTTTTGTTATGTATCGTAACAGCAAATTATTGCAAATTCAACATTAATTGAAAAAGGATTATATATGTTAAAAATCAACTCACCGGCTCCCGATTTCACTGAAGATGCTTATATGAACGATCAGATCAAAAAAATCTCATTGAAAGAATATCTGGGCAAATGGGTGGTTTTGTTCTTCTACCCGGCAGACTTCACATTCGTATGCCCGACAGAACTTGGAGAATTAGCGGACCACTACGCCGAGATTAAAGCTGAAGGTGCTGAAGTTATTTCGGTAAGTGTCGATACAGGTTTTGTGCATAAGGCATGGCACGACGCATCCGATACGATTAAGAAAATCAAATATCCTATGCTGGCAGATCCGGCACGCCGGGTATGCAAAGAATACGGCACGCTCATCGAGGAAGAGGGATTATCGCTGCGTGGAACGTTTCTGATTGACCCCCAGGGAATCTTGAGAGCATATGAAATGAACAATAACAGCATCGGCCGCAGTATCGATGAAATTATCCGCAAACTTCAAGCGGCAAAATTTGTTGCGGAACATGGCGGCGAAGTGTGTCCGATGAATTGGAAACCGGGTGCAAAGACGTTGAAACCGGGGCTGGATTTAGTTGGTAAAATATAAATCAGATAAACGGCGGTATCATCGTCAGTGTATAATACCGGGGCAACGTTCTATCTGTATTTTAACGATTACTAAATGGGATTAATAATTCGAACGCGGACTGCGGTCCTGTTAAATCCTCGTTTAACATCATAACGTTGAGGAGCAATCCATCCGGAGTAAAAACTCCCCGGACATAATGGAACATACGATATTCAGTATTCCAGTCGATCTGATCCTTTAATTCATCCGGCCCGCCGGCCTTTAGTTTATGGAGCAATCCGCCGCCGCCGCCGATAACCAGAAAATGTTTATCAGAAACGGTATCTTTGAAGTACTGAAAAGTATGTGCATGGCCGCTGATGAAAAGCCGGCCTTTCTTGGATTTCAAGAACGGCTGAACAAATGTATTCACGCACATCCTTATCGCTCCCGACAATTGAACTGTAGGAGAAGGGTGAATGATGACATCCAACTGCTATCAGTCTAACCGTCGTATCTTGGTCAAGATTATGTAATTCATTTATATACCATTCCTGCTGCTGCTTTTCTTCCGAACGGCTTAAACTGTTAAAATTAGAGTTCAACAATATTATTGATAGAGAATTGACCCGCACCGTATACCCGTTTCTTTTAAAATCGGGAAACCGTTTACTCAGATTGATCTCGCCTTTACTTGAAGTAAGAAGATAATCATGGTTGCCGGCTGCTGCATAAGCGGAAATCCGTCTGGTTTTAAGACATGTAAGGAATGAATCGATCGTCACCCAATTACTATCGAACGAACTCATTGCAGTTATATCACCAAGGATAAAAACGGATGCAGCGGTCGAATCGCTGACAATCGCATTGAATAAAATTTTTGTAGCTTCCTCGTTATTATGAGTCCGTACGAATATTTTCTCAAATCCCATCGGCGCCTGCGTATCGCTTATAAAGATTATAGAATTCCTTACACTATCGGCAGAATTATTATCTTCACCAAAAAGAAATTCACCCCGGCACCGCGTTTGAAGTATTGAGGTGAAGAAAATAGAATATACAATCAGTCGTTTTATTCTCATTTAAAACCGGTCTTTATTTTGGAGACGGTGTTTAATATTCTTTCCGATTCGCATAAAAATTCATCAGCAATCCGACCATCATCATATTGGCAACAAGCGAAGAACCTCCATAACTAAGAAACGGCAGCGGAAGACCGACCACAGGCATCAATCCCATCGACATACCTGTATTGATGACAATATGTGTACCGAAAATTCCCATTATACCGATCGCTGCCAGGCTGCTGAATCTATTTCTTGAAATACTTGCAACTCGAAGCGCATGCAATAGAAGAGCGGCAAACAAACCCAGCACGAAAGAGGCTCCAAGAGTTCCAAACTCCTCTCCGGTGACACAAAAAATAAAATCTGTCCACTGTTCCGGGATATAATTCAACTGCGTCTGCGTTCCCTTAAGGAATCCCTTGCCGAAGAACCCGCCCGAGCCGATAGCAATCTTTGATTGGACCACATTGTAACCTGCGCCTAAAGGGTCTGCTTCGGGATTTAAAAATGCGGAAATTCTTTTTTGCTGATAGACGTGCATGCGTTCGTACATGACCTGTACAGAAAGTCCGACTGCAAGCATAATCCCAAAGGCGACAGCAACCGTAAATTTATTCTCGCGAAAGACATACAGCAGAGCTGCACCGATAGCAACTGCAATTAAAAAATAAGTAGTACCTAAGAGAGCGCCGAATGCTGCCAGTATGGGGACAAGGATAGCAACAAGAATAAAATTTGATGCGCCCGCCCAATAGAGTAGCGGCAGCAAAGCCGCAAAAAAGACGATGGTGGTTCCAAGGTCGGGTTGTGCAAGGATAAGAAACATCGGGAAAGCGAATATTCCTAAGGATATGAAAAGATGTTTAATCCGGGAGATGGATACATCGGTTTTAGAGATATAGGAAGCGAACGCCAGCACGGTTGCAATCTTGGCAAACTCAGATGGTTGTCCACCGAGACCGATAAGTCCGAACCAGCTTTTTGATCCTTTAACGGTAATTCCGACAACAAGAATAATTACCAGCGTTGCGATTACAATAAAATAGAAAGTCATTGAAAGCCGCTGCAAAGTCCGGAGAGGTATAAATGAAATAACTATCATGATGATGAAACCAATACCGGCCCAGAGAGCCTGACGATCATAGTTCGCTGCGTTGTTGATATCGAATGTTGCACTGTAAATAGATATTAAACCAACGACCACTAGTGCAATGCAGATAAGAAGTGCGCGGAAATCGAAATACTCTTTAAAGTAAGAGAACATATTAATGAACTCCTTTTTTTATTGTTTGGCGGGCCGTGTCTTGTGGAGTTTTTGCAGGTACGGGTTTGATTACTTTCCGGCGCAATTCACCAAAAAGATATTTTTCCATAACCATACCGGCGATAGGAGCCGCTTTTGTTCCGCCGAAACCGGCATTTTCCAACATTACTGCAATTGCAATTCTCGGCTGATCAAACGGAGCAAAACCGACGTACCATGCATGATCGTTACCATGCGGATTTTGAGCAGTTCCGGTTTTTCCGGCTGAGACAACTCCGGAGATACGTGCCAGGCCGCCTGTGCCTCCCGGTTCTTCAACAACACGCCGCATACCTTCGCGGATCATTCTCATTACATCGTAATTAAGCCGCACCGGAATTTCACTATGGTCAATGATGTCAATTCGGTTTGTGCGCTTATTGCGGATCGAATTGACCGCATGAGGCTGTATAAGTGTACCGCTGTTTGCAAAAGCTGCGGTATATTGCGCCATCTGCAGCGGCGAGACTCCGATTTCACCCTGACCAATACCGAGACTGACAAGATTGCCCTGAGTCCATTTCCCTTTTCCATATACTCGATCATAGTATTCTGTTGAAGGAATGAGTCCCGATGTTTCATCACCGATATCTATTCCGGTAGGTTTGCCGAAACCAAATCGCTTTCCATACTCATTGAGCCTATCCAGTCCAATTTTCAAAACAAGCTGATAAAAAAACACATCGCACGATTTTTGGATTGCTTCTACTACATTAACGGTTCCGTGTACATGAGTATCCTTAAAAATTTTATTCCCGAATCGGAACGAACCTCTGCATGTTATGCTGTAATGTTCGTCGATGATGCCTTCTTCCAATGCTGCTGCCGCAACCAGCATCTTGAACGTGGAACCGGGCGGATAACGCGTCATAGTGGCGCGATTGAAAAGAGGTTTGTCGGGATCGGTATTTAGTTTTGTCCAGACTTCAGATGAAGTGACGCCGCTGAATATTGACGGATCGAAATCCGGTTTGCTTACCATCGCAAGAATACCGCCGTCAATTGGATCGATAGCGACCAACGCGCCGCGGTAATTTGTCATTAGTGATTCGGCAAATACTTGAAGTCCGAAATCAACGCTGAGCATAAGATCGAATCCTTCCTTCGAAGGAACATCTCTTTTCCCTTCATCCAGAGGTCCGAGGAGCTGTCCTTTGGAATTGACCGAGATGAACTCGTATCCCTTTTCACCGCGGAGGAATGTTTCGTAACTTGCCTCAAGTCCGGATGATCCGACAAGATCTCCTTGCTGGTACACGGTACCGGACCGTCTCAGTTGTTCATCGGTAATTTCTTTGCAATAACCAAGTAAATGCGACGCACATATACCGAATGGATATAATCGCTTTGATTCCACCTCATAGGTGATCCCGGGCAGCAGGTAAAGATTTTCTTCCACGTTGGAAAGTGTTTTAAAATCAATATCACGAATAATTCTTGCAGGCGAGAATCGCGAGTATGCACGACCGCGATCGATACGACCCTGAATTACCGCAGGATCTACTTGCATCAACGAACTCAAAAAACCAAGATTGTTTGTATCGAAAACTGCAGGTGTTACGGTGATTGAATAAGCCGGCCCTACATCAACAACAAGACGACCGTTACGATCGAATATAAATCCGCGTACCGGCTCTTTGATAACGACGCGTACACTGTTTTCATCGGATTTTTTTCCGAACTCCGAATATGACACCAACTGAAGATAGTAAAGCCGAAGAAAAAGAATAACAAATACCAATATAATAAAAATGGTTAAAACGCGTCTTCGCGAAGATACGTCAATTTCATCATCAGTAATCATTGCGCCCATGGGACATTAAATTTGCGGGAAAAGAAAAACATCGGCAGGAAACCGATGATGCAAGTATAAAGCGTCATTCCCAAGGTAGATTCCAGAGTCGAAAATAAAATTTTATTTTCGCTTCCCTGGAAAAAGATGGAAAAATACAGGAAATTATTAACTAGCGAACACATACCTATCAATAACAGATATCGGTATGATCCGAGTGTCTGCTCTATTGTATTCTCGTTGTAGAAATATCCCACAACAAATCCTGCAACGGTCTTCGAGAACGCGGCCAGACCGAAAAACCTGATAGTGATAATATCCTGAAGCAGCCCGATGATAAATCCGGAAACGGTTGCTTCTATTTGCCCGCGGCGCAAGGCAATATATACTAAGTATAGAATAAATAAATCCGGCAGATATCCACTGAGCGAGATAAACGGGATGAATGTAGTTTGAAGCAATGCCAAACCAATTACAATAAAAACAGAACGTATGTAAGTTTGCATTTCTATCCGCAAAATAGTTAGAGAAAAATATTACCGAGAAATGGAGAGAGAATCAAGAACGAGTATATAAAAGAAATGGAAATGTTCTATTGTAAAAGATAAAAGTCAGTCTTCAAAATCCGTCTTAAATTAAACAGCCGGGCTATTGCTCTGACTAATACACTTCTTTATGTTATACATTTGTCGTCTTCTAATTATTACCGTCTTTCACCTGTTTCTTCGTCTGCACCTCGCGTTCTTCTATGATTTTATCATAAACCTCGAGCTGCTTTTCATTAAGTATTGATTTTATTTTGTTATCGGTATTTTTCGTTATCTCTTCCAGGGCTGCTTCTGCTGCCTGACTGTTGCCGCGGTTTTCATTAATTGCGATCGCTGTTTCTTCGAGTTGATCTTCGAGAATGAATTTAATTTTTTTTAATTGTCCGCCGTTCAATTTGAGTTTATCATTTAAAATTTTTATATGCTTCTCAATGGACGACCGTTGCGACCGAACCTGTGCTAAAGAAGAAAGAGGCATCAGTATACCGAGTAAAAAAACAAGAGCTGCAGTTATTCTCTTGATATGTAGAATCATAGGTTCATCCTTTCATAAATAATTACCGGCAGGCAGCCGATCATTTCTGCCGGATAGTTCGATTGAAAAATAACTCTGCAGCATTAAATGCATTATACACTTGCATAATATAGAGATATTTACTTTCTCTTTAGAGTATTTTCTCATCTAAAATCTCTCGAATTCTTCGCAAGACAACTTCATTCGAGTATGGCTTCTGTATAAACCCCCGCACACCTAGCTTCTGAAGAGAGGACTTCAGGTCCGGCTCAAAAAAACCGCTTGCAAGAATGACCTTAACATGCGGATCAATTTCTATAAGTTTCTTAAATACATCTATCCCGCTCGTCTTAGGTAAACCGACATCGGAGAGCACAAGTGCAATTTCGTCCCGATGCCGAACAAAAACATCAAGAGCTTCTTCGCCGTCTGCGGCAACATAAACACCGTATCCATATGATTTCAATAGACGCCTTATCACCTTCAAAATGAGATGTTCATCCTCGACGAGAAGAATAGTCTCTGAACCGCCCGACGGTTTCTCGATCTTCAAGCTGTGCCGCATCCATCGGTTTCTCTTCCGAATATAATACGGGGAAAAATAAGTAAAATGTTGTTCCCACACCTTTATGGCTTTCAACATCCACAAATCCATGGTGCGATTGCATCACACCATAGACAACCGAAAGGCCAAGACCGGTTCCTTTTCCCTTTTCTTTGGTTGTAAAGAACGGATCGAAACACGCGGGTATATGTTGCTTCATCCATTCCCACGCCGGTATCGGTCACGCTGATGCACACATACGTTTCTTCGGAAGCGGAAGGGAAACGCCTGTACACATCTTCTTTTTTCCATTGCTCTGCCTTGATTGTGATTGATCCTCCATTCGGCATCGCATCACGCGCATTAACGCAAAGATTCAGGAGTGTCTGATGAATTTGTGTACGATCGGCAATAATATCCGGGATTTCCGGTGCATATGTTTGCGCGAATGTAATGGTCTTTGAAAAAGTTTCTTTTAACATTGAAAGAAGTTCATGAATAAGGTCCGGAACGTTTACGGGTTCAAATATAACGTCCGTCTTCCGTGCAAACGTCAATATTTGCCGAACAAGCGCCGCACCCCGATCAATTGCTTGATTAATGGCTGCAATGCCTTCTGAATGTTTCTTTGAATCGTCCCGGTTCTTTTCCAGTGTTGATGAATACCCGAGGATAATCGCAAGAATATTATTGAAGTCATGTGCAATGCCGCCGGCAAGTGTGCCGATACTCTGGATTTTTTGAAACTGGAAAAATTGATACTGTAATCTCTTTTGTTCCGTTATATCCCGCACGACAACCTGAGTCGCGGGTTTTCCTTGAAAAGTAATCGGCAATGAAGTCACTTCTACATCAACAACCAAGC
Organism: uncultured Bacteroidota bacterium; assembly: GCA_963770945.1. Taxonomy (GTDB): domain Bacteria; phylum Bacteroidota; class Ignavibacteria; order UBA10030; family UBA10030; genus Fen-1298. Next base: position 47,252 of record CAVYRP010000013.1, read on the forward strand.
CATCCAGACGGATAAATTTTTCTTCTAAAGGAGGCAGCGCTTTTCGTTCTTTAATTCCTGTTAACACGCGTTGTCGGACTGTATCTATATAATCAGGATGGATCACACTCATTACCGTCAGCCCTATTAATTGGGATTCATCGGCCGCACCGATAAGTTTAATAGCTGCGGGATTAGCAAATATGAATATCCCTCCGCTATGAACAGCGATAGCATCAGGCGAAAATTCTACGAGACGGCGATAACGCTCTTCACTCTCCTGCAGTTGTTGTTCCGCGAGTTTCCTCTGTGTGACATCACGAAAACTCCATACTCGTCCGACCGGCCGCCCCTCTATCCGTTGAGGACGCGAGAAACGTTCAAATATCCTATCGTCCTTGAATTCCAGAACATCAAAACTCTCTTCTTCCGGTTTGGAATAAAGCTCGTTTACCTTTTTTACAAAGTCTTTCGGAGATTTTAACTGTGATAAAACAAAACTAACTGCTTCCCTATCCATCCCATCTTTTATAACATCTTCAGGGATGTTCCACATTTTAATAAACTGAACATTGTAATTCGTGATCTTCCCATTAAGATCCACAACCAAGATCCCATCAGCAGTGGATTCTAACGTCGCCTGAAGCAGCGAAAAAGACTGCTGTGACTTTTCTTCTTTATGTTTCCGATCTGTAATATCGCGATGTATTCCTAAGAAACCGATTAAATTACCTTCATTATTAAGGATTGGATTATTCGTTCCTTCAATATTCACAAGTCGGCCATCTTTTGTTTTGTTGATAATTTCTGCGGAGACTATATTTTTGGAAAGAAGAGTATTCCAAAATTGCTTGTACTCTTTCAAAGGCACAGTTCCTGATTTAATAATACGAGGTGTTTTTCCGATAGATTCCTGAAAACTATAACCATACAATTGTTCGAAAGCCGGATTTGTAAAAACAATAACTCCTGAAGGATCGGTAATAAAAACAGCGTCAGGTGAGCGTTCAATACCCAGTCGAAATTTAAGCAGTGACTCTTCAGCTTTTTTGCGTTCTGTAATATCTGTTATGATGCCCAGTATTGCTTTCCCTTTTTCATAAGGTATAAGATTTGTCGTAATAATAACATCTATCCTCTTCCCTTGCTTTGTTAAGAGGGTATATTCATACGCTGGTACTTCTTCGCCTTTCGAATGTTTAAGAAATTTCCCTTTGAGAAGTTCAACATACTCCGGTGCAGTTATTTTCAGGAAATCAAAATCAGAAGAATAGAATTCTTCTTTTGCATAACCCATTTGTTCTACACATTTTTCATTTACATAGACGACTTTCCCGTCGTAATTAATAAAAATCATATTTGGCGATTGATCCGCAAATGAACGAAATTTTTCTTCCGATTCTTTTAAAATTTCCTCGGCCTCTTTTCGTTCGCTAATATCACGAATGATGGCCTGGTAAAATTTTTTTTCCTCTATTTCAATAAACCTTATACTTAATTCGACCGGAAAAGTACTTCCGTCTTTCCGCCTATGAATCGATTCAAATGTGGCTCCGTCATGTTCAATATCAGATTTTAACTGCTCAGAGAGTTCTTCCGGCTGTATGACATGCAGATCTCCGGCATTTAATGCCAGCATCTCATCATGTGTGTATCCGTACGTTTCCAATGCACGGTCGTTGACTTCGATAATTTTCAAATCTTCATTTGCCAGTATATAAATATCGTGAGCATATCTGACTAAATATTCGAAATGTTTAAGCAGCGCTAATCGTTCAACCTTTGCCTGATATTGCCTGTTCCGCCACCAGTAACTAAGAAACACACCTAATGCAATCATTAAAATGATTATTGCACTGCCAATCAGCCATATTTGGAGCCGAAGCGGCGCATATACTTCTTCCTGGTCTACTTTTGCCACCATATACCAGGGAGAATCAGGAATTCTTTTCATTACAGCAAGGACAGGAATTCCGCGATAATCTTTTCCTTCCGCTATCCCTTCAATACCGCGTACCGCCATTGATGCGGGAAGATTATCGTTTGAAATCGGCAGCCTTAATCTTGAGGCCGTATTCTTCTGATGACGAAGTTCGTTTAGAAAAACAACGTCATCTCCGTCGCGTTCAATCAGCAATGTCTCAGAAGAACCGCTCATTGTGGGCCATAATTTAATGAGAGGGAACAGCAATTTATCGGGATCAATGTATAATAGCAGTACACCTGCAACAGTTTTAATATTCTTTTCTGTTCCTAAAATCGGGACCACAAGAGAGAGGCGGATTGCTGATGAATCATTTGCCCGCTGGAAATCGGTAAGAATTATTTTCTTTCGATTGACTGCATCTTTTACTAATTCCTGAATTTGTGCCCGGATAATATCTGCCGAAGGGGAACTTGAGAGATGAACTACACCCGACGTATCGAGCAAATATGCGGCTGAATATTCATGATACTTAAGATAGGATTGCAGCCATGACATGATCTCCTTTTTTCTAACCGGTTCATCCGGCGATTGAAGAAAAGATTGTACCTGGTGAGCTACAACCGTATTCTCAAAGACGATTTCAACATCACTGAGCCGTTCACTTCGCCATTGGGTAATTTGTATAATTTTCAAATCCGCAATAGCAGAAAGTTCACTGTACTTCTCATCGATAAATTGTTTTTGTTGAAGTCGATAATAAAAGTATGTACTGATAAAAATAAGTGTTATCAAAAAGAGAAAAATAAAAATGAGTTTCCAAGGTGTCTGGCGGTCTTTCTTATCAACCCTCATATATCGCACCGTTCATTTTGAATACTGAAATTTTGAAATAATTTATTTATAGCGAATCATAAGAAATCAAGGACATTGCTGCTGAAAAACAACTCGACACATATAAAGACCCGCTATACTAGATGAAAAAGTAATCCATTACATTTCATAACTTTTAAACCTATATAATTTCGCACACGGAAGCAACAGGCAAAGAAAAATGGCTAAGACTTGCGAAAGGATGCTAAAAAATTCGTTGCTGCCGCTCCGTTCATATTAGATTCTTCCTCCGATTCCTGCCGGCCGGACTGCTGTGCATTCTGTCGGGCTAATTGCCATTTACCATTTGCGGCAAGTGAGCTGCTATTGAAAGACATTGCTTCTTGGCTATCTTCTATTATATTTACTGCTGATAAAAGATAGAAAATTCGTTTAATTACAAAGGGAAATTCCATGAAATTCATTACACGATACCTCATTCTCAGTGTTTGCATTATTGCTCTGATACATCCAATCAATGCTCAGGATTTATCCACTGAGTTAAGCAGGGTAGGCGCTAAAAATGCATCTAATTATGTAAGCCCGATCTTCAATGGTTTTGCTGCCGACCTGAATTCGGCATTTTATCATTCTGCAGATCTGCATGAGGTTCTTGGATTTGATGTTGGTGTAAAATTTGGACTGTCAATAGTTAAAGATGCTGATAGGAAATATGATTTTGTAACACCGGATTTTATCAATATCAGCAATGGGGCTTTGCAGCTTCATGCCGGAGTCGATTATGATGCTGTTGTTCCAGGAGTGCCGACAGCTGTTGGTGATAAGAACACAAAATATTATGTTCGAGTAAAACAATCACCAGCAGGAACAGCATACACAGCGGCAAACGGCGGAAGTGACATCCTTTTTCAAATTCCTAACGGTTTTGATTTGCCGGCAGTTCCGATGCCAATGCCTCAGGCGGCCATCGGGCTGCCTTATGGATTGGAAGTCATGGTCAGATTCATACCGACAGTCTCAGCCGCCAATGCAGGTAAATTTAATTATATGGGATTTGGCCTCCGATATAGCATCGATCAATGGATTCCATTGTTTCCTATCGATGTCGCAGTTCATTTTATGACCCAGAAAATGAACTTTAAATCGAATGATGATAAAGATATTTTTAAGGCGACCGGTTTAGCATACGGTGTTGAAGCAAGTAAGAAGCTGCTTTTCTTAACTGTATACGGCGGCTTCCAGTTGGAAAATGCTTCGTTTACTCTTTCAAAAATAGACGGCAAGTTTACTACACCGGATGGATCAGAAACACTGTTTACCATCCCTGAAATGACTTTCGATGGAAAAAATAAATCGCGTGCAACCGTCGGGCTTCGTGTTCTTTTAGCCGTCGTAAATATACATGCTGAATACAGTATTGCCTCATCCCCGGTATTCGCTGCCGGTATTGGAATTTCATTTCGTTAAAGAATAATTCTGTTACTTTTTACAAGGCTGATTCTTTAGAGGAATCAGCCTTTTTTTATTGATTGCAACTCTTTGCTTCCTGCTGTTTTCCGGCAGCAGGGCCGTCAATCTGCCCGTTTTTTTTTCTCAAGAAAATTCCGTATCTTATTTATGCCTCAGGAAGGAAGTTGAGACTGAGGCATTTTTATTTTCTATTGAGGAAAAATGCAGGAAATCAAAAATATTCGAAATATAGCTATTATAGCTCACGTTGACCATGGCAAGACTACGCTTGTGGATTTTATGCTGCGGCAGACAGGAACGTTCCGTGCCAATCAGGATATGGGCACACGCGTTATGGATTCTAACGACCTGGAAAAGGAACGCGGTATTACTATCCTGGCTAAAAACACGGCAGTCATGTATAAAGATACGAGGACAAAGGAAGTCTATAAAATCAATATTGTAGATACTCCGGGCCACTCCGATTTCTCCGGAGAGGTAGAACGCACGCTTAAGATGGTCGATGGCGTACTTTTACTTGTTGATGCAGCTGAAGGGCCGCTGCCCGGAACTAAATTTGTTCTTAAGAAATCGCTCGATTTAAATCTCCGTCCTATTGTCGTCATCAATAAAATTGATAGAAAAGACGCACGCGCACACCAGGTACTGGACGAAGTATTTGAACTATTCCTGTCACTTGGAGCGCATGATCAACAGCTGGATTTCCCGACGATCTATTGCATTGCAAAACAAGGAATTGCTAAAAAAGAATTGGATCAGGAAAGCAGCAATCTTGAACCGCTCTTTGAAGCAATAATCAATTATGTTCCGCAGCCTGCCGGGGATCCGACAGGTCCGTTTCAGATGCTTGTTACAACAATCGATTACAACGACTATCTTGGCCGCCTTGGCATTGGCCGCGTTTCACGCGGCAAGATTCGTCTCGGCGGACCGATGAAAATTATTCATCGAGACGGATTAGTAGAAGACGCACGGGTAACAAAGATATATACTTTTCAAGGACTGAAACGATTAGAAGTGGAAGAAGCCGGTACGGGCGATATCATTGCTGTTGCCGGAATGGATGACGTTGATATCGGCGAGACCATTGCCGATGCATCCGACCCGACTCCGATGCCGTTTGTCGCTATTGAAGAGCCGACACTTTCGATGAACTTTATCGTGAACAACTCGCCTTTTGCCGGACTCGATGGAAAATATGTGACCACGCGTCATCTCGGTGAACGGTTAACGCGCGAACTCCGTTCCAATGTCAGTTTACGAGTGGAATTAACGGATTCCCCGGATGTCTTTAAAGTGAGCGGCAGAGGTGAATTACATCTGGGAATTCTTATAGAAACCATGCGGCGTGAAGGGTACGAATTTCAGGTTTCGCGCCCCGAAGTCATTCTCAAGCGAATCGACGACGTAGTCTGCGAACCGATTGAACATGTTATTATCGATGTTCCGGACGAGTATGTCGGCGTCACCATCGAAAATCTCGGTAAACGCAAAGGCGAAATGCGGCATATGCTGCAGAACCAGGGCAATACACGCCTGGAATTTCTTGTGCCGGCACGCGGACTTATCGGATTTCGATCGGAGTTTATGACACAGACAAAAGGTACGGGCATCCTCCATCATATTTTTCATGGATATGAACCATTCAAAGGCGAACTTACACACCGGACACGCGGTTCATTGATCGTGCTGGAAGACGGCGACTCTGTTGCATACGGCATGTGGAAATTACAGGAACGCTCTACATTTTTCATAGAACCCGGCATCAAAGTTTATGCCGGTATGATCGTCGGAGAAAATTCACGCGAATACGATATGGTTGTCAATGTCTGTAAAACAAAGCAACTGACAAATATGCGCGCTTCAGGTTCCGATGAGGCGGTACGGCTTGAACCGCCGCGAAGACTTACACTTGAACAGGCAATCGAATGGATTGGCGAAGATGAGTACGTGGAAGTGACTCCCAAGTCGATTCGTCTTCGAAAAAAATATCTTGATCATAACGAACGCAACCGTATGTCCAAGAAAAAAGTGGAAACCATTGAAGAATAGAATCGTCTTTTAGTTTGATGGATTTTTATAATCTCTTTAAATTCATCGGTCATCCGCGAATCACTACTTTACAAAATGTTCTCTTCACGTACAGATTGGAATACTGCACCTAACAGACTTTCCGGTTTAGCAGCAGAGAAACGCCTTCGAGGTGAAACAATTATCGATCTTACAGAATCGAATCCCACGAAATGCGAATTTTCCTATCCGTTCCGGGAAATTATCAGTGCTCTTAACACACCGTCAATCGCATCGTATCAGCCTGAACCATTCGGACTTCTAAGCGCTAGAAAAGCTATTGCGGAATACTACGCCGAACAAGGTAATGCAATAAAACCCGAACAGATTATTCTTACATCAAGCACGAGCGAAGCGTATTCATTCCTCTTCAAACTCCTTTGTAATTTCGGCGATGAGGTTGTATTTCCTCAGCCAAGTTATCCGCTGTTTGAGTATTTATGCCGGTTGAACGATATCACGCTCCGGAATTATCGACTGGATTACGACGGTGAGTGGCACATCGACTTCGAATCTCTTCAAAAACAATTTACAGAAAAAACAAGGGCGATTGTTCTTGTTCACCCAAACAATCCCACAGGCTCATACCTCAAACAAAATGAATTTGACCGGGTATGTTCGCTTGCCGACAAGAATAGCTTCTCGATAATAACCGACGAAGTCTTCGGGCCGTACTATATTTTGCCTAGTATACACAGGGCGCATATTCTAAATTCTCAATCACCTGTCCTGTCGTTCTCTCTGAATGGAATCTCGAAACTTCTAGGACTTCCCCAATTAAAACTCTCCTGGATCGTTGCACATGGCAGCTCTCTTCATACAACTGAAGCACTAAAGAGACTCGAAATTATCAGCGATACATTTCTCTCGGTTAATACTCCTGTACAACTTGCGCTCCCGAAATTACTTTACGATTTTTCAGATATAGGCAATCAAATCCGGACACGGATTCAGACGAACTATCGATTGCTGCAAAATATTTTTATGGGATCGACCATTTCGGTGTTTCGAGTTGAAGGTGGATGGTATGCAATTCTGCAGCTTCCCCGGAAAAATAACGATGAGGATTGGGCCGAACAAATTCTAATTAAAAAAAATATTATCGTTCAACCTGGCCATTTCTATGATTTTGAGCGAGAATCTTGCATTATAGTCAGCCTTCTGACGATTTCAAAAATTTTTAAAGGATCTCTCGAAGAAATACGTAAATTTGTCCAAGAATACTAGATATGTGAATTGAACGGGATCTGTTTCCCTATTCGCTGAAAGAAATCATAATTATTCTTCATTTGATTTTTCATTCTCTGTTTGGTACACTGTTATCCGGCATAATAATAGCAGCTTAATTTATCATTCATCAAGAGGAGATACATATATGAAAAAAATATTGATGATATTTGCAATTATATTTTCTGTTTTGTCAACGCAAGTAGTAAGTGTTGATGCAGCACCGGCAAAAAAGAAGACAGAAAAGACTGAAAAGAAAGAGAAAAAGGAAACAAAGGAAAAGAAAGAGAAGAAAGAAACAAAAAGAAAGAGAAGAAGGAAACAAAAGAAAAGAAAGAGAAAAAGGAAGCAAAGGAAAAGAAAGAGAAGAAGGAAACAAAGGAAAAGAAAGAGAAGAAGGAAACAAAAGAAAAGAAAGAGAAGGAAGGAACAAAGGAAAAGAAGAAAGAAAGAAAAGAAAGAAACAAATAGAAACGAAAGAAAAGAAGGAATCTGAGGTACAGAAGAAAGTCGACGCCGAAGAATCAGATAAAGATGAAGCTGTCGGAAAAACAGAAGACGGAAAGGTTGTCTTTGAAGGTTCAAGGAACGGGCATTACTATCTGGATGAAAAGGGCGAAAAAACATATGTAAAGGACTTTGTAGGTGCTAAAGTCGTTGGTCAAACAGCCAGCGGGAAGACTATTTATGAAGGTCCTCGCGGCGGCCATTTTTATTATAACGACAACGGCAATAAAACTTATGTAAAACATTAGACTTTATTGTATTTCGTTTTTTTCATCGATTAATTTGATAAAGCGAAGGCATAAAACCTTCGCTTTTTTTTCATTTCGACTTTCAGATTGACTCTGTTCTTAAATTCGTATACTTTCCTATGAACAGTTTATTGAAGGAGCACTTTTATGCCTCTGCAGCCCGATGAACGAATGACCCGCGTTTCCGCACTCCTGCGTCAAGTGGACGAAGATGTAAGAGCAAAAAAGCTGGATGACGCGCTGGATCATATCCGTAAAGTATATGAATTCGACATTAAGAACGTCTATGCACGCGCATATGAAGAGCGTATTCTTATCCTTATGATGGAGAAAGAGCGTGAAGTTGCTTTGCGTGAAGCAAAACAACAAGCCGCTGAACATGTGGATCAGGAAGTCAAGCGCCGCTTAAACGAATTTTACAGACAGCAAGAGCTTGAGGCACAAAAACGAAAACAGACAGATAAAAAAGAAGAGGTATTGGAAGAGCGCGCCCGTAAAGCATCCGTAAATGAAGCGCAAGAAGTAGCACATAAGGACCTAACTGCTATTGAAAAAGATACGACAGAGCGTATTGCAGAACTTGAAAAAAGGCTGATTGCACAAATTCAGAAAGCAGCGCCTGGAACTTTTTCTGCCGGTACAACAACCGAAGCGGAAATGGTTCAGGCGGAGGCAGATCGTAAAAGAATTCAAGAAGAAGCCTTCCTCAAAATGAAAGAAGAACAAAAACGTGCACAGGAAGAGTTGATACAGCAAATGGAGGAGGAACGAAATGTTCTCTTAGCGCGCGAGCAGGAGAAAACAAAACAGCAGGAAATCGATGCTTACCGAACACTCATGAAACTGATGATACAACTTGCAGTTCCTGCAGAGATACAGACCTCGCTTCTTCAGTCCTTAAAAATATCATTCTCTATCAGCGATACTAGAACATATGGAAGCGGAGCGTTCGGTACAGGTTAGTGCTTATATTGATGCTGTGCGAACACTTTGGCAAATCGGCAAACCCACGGATGAAGACTCCGTACATCTTAAGAACCTTCAGCAGTTTTTTAAAATTTCAGATGATGAGCACATTTCCATAACCAAACGAATTAAGAAAGAATTGGGGCTTGCCGGATGAAACCGCCGTCATCGTTGTCATTGACGACGATCCTCTCGATCCGTAAATATGTCGAACATATTCTTAGGAAAACATACCTCAATGTCATCACAACAGCCAGTGCAGAAAGTGCATTGACGGAGATGGAAAAGATTTCACCCTCTCTTATTATCAGTGACGTCAATCTCGGCGCCGGTGTTATGAGCGGTTTCACATTCTACGAAAAGATAAGTGCAGGCGCGTATGGAGAAAAATTTAAATCTATTGCATTTGTTCTGATGAGTGCGATGGAAGGCGAGTTTTTCGTGAGAAGCGCTAAACAACTCGGTGTGAAAGCATTTCTCCCGAAACCTTTTACAAAGGAATCACTGGAAGCAACGATAAAACATGCTCTAGAATAGAGTATCGAATTCTCAGGCACCTGCATTAGATACGTTCGCACTGATCGGCGGGAATCCAACCTACTTTACCGTCAGCAAGCGTGATCTTTACCCAATCAGCAACTGAATCGGTGAGTTTCACTTTCACACCTTCATGAATAACAAATGCATCTACGCTATTTGCATCCGGAGATGATTTCGCTGTTACAATCTGTGCAGTGATGATCGCTTTATCCTGTGTTGTTTCTTGAAACGATTGAATACCCAGCATTGCCGCCCAAAGAACAACCGATGCGATGGACACGAAGAATATAATCCGGGCAGCACGAAGAAATTCCGGCTGCAAAATGAAATACATCGATGCAAGCGATCCAAAGAGCAGTATCCAGCTCAGGATGAAAAGGAATTGAACTTTTTCAGGTGATATCAGAGAACCTATGGAATGCATCCATTGAATAAAAAACATCTCCGGCACCGGCTCAATACGATCTACAGTCTTGAGATATACTAGCCTTAGATTGTGAGTTATATCCGGATCATTCGGATACAGCTTGAGCGGCGCGTTCATAAGAGAGAATTGCCCGTGCAAGCTGTTCGTTTCGATAATATGCATTACCGAGATTATAATAAAGTTCTGCGCTTGAGTATCCTTGTTTTATGACGGATTCATATTCTTTTACAGCATCCTCATACTTCGCTGCACGGTATAATTCATTTCCACGATTGAATACATCTTCCGGAGTCGTCGCCCAACTCGTGCTATATAAGCAAAACTAATGCTCCAATAGTAAGAACCCATTGAATATATTTCATGACGTCCCTCGTTTGCTTATAGCCCGCTCAATACCGTCAATAGCGCCGGCAGCAATATCAAGCAATTCTTTTCGTGTTTCGGTTGTATCCGAACCCGGAGCAAAACGAGCAAATTCTGCACGTTCCATACATGTCTTCAATGATCGAATCACTTCTTCTTTTACACCGCTCTGTTGTAATTGTGTAACTGCCGTATCCATAACAAAGTGAGCTTTAGCAGTTCGTAGTTTATGTTCAAGGTATTCTGTCAGAGCCTTGAGTATCTCGGCATGATAACTCTCGGTATTTCCCTGTTCAAGAAGCGCACGTGCTTTCTTGAGGCGGCGCGATGCTTCGCGTCCGGCTGTTTCGAATAAAAGCCGCGGCATATCACCATAGATTTTTTCCATCCGCTTGCGGAAAAACCATGCTGCTGCAAATACCAATGGCGGCATCACCATACCGAACATAAACCATCCTGAAGAACCTGCATCATTTTTGAGCTGAAGATTCCCTATGGAAAGTTTTAGAAATCGAATATCCTCCCCCAGTATCCGGACATCTTCTTTTGAAATAGCGCTTACGTTGCTGCCGGAATACTCTTTACCCGGTTCGATGGAAAACTCGAACTTCGGAGAATGAAGTGAAATATATTCTTTCCTGTCGAGATCAAAATAGACAAACGTCATCGGTTCAAGAATACGCTGGCCGGCATTACGCGGGATGAGCAGATACTCGGCTGTTTTCTTGCCGCGAATAATGCCGCCGTCACGTGAAATATCTTCCGAAATTTTCGGTTCGTACGATTCAATATCGGCCGGCAATTGCGGTTTTGGGAGCGTGACTAACTTGATGTTTCCGGAACCTGATACGGCTACTTTCAACGTAATGGGATCACCCGCTTTTACATTGTTTCTGTCCACACTTGCATTGAATGTAAACCGTCCGATAGCACCGGAAAATCCGGATGGCGCATTGACCGGAAGAGGATCAACGGTAATTGCAAGCGGATTGGATTTTACATTCAGATTCGTCGTCTGAACCTGCTGGAAAAACGGATCATTAAAAAACTGATCAAACGGATCGTTGCCTTTTCGCTTCGTTTGAACTTGCACGGCACAACGAACTTCGAGCGGTGCAATTTTCAAATTACCTGCTTGAGTTGCAAATAATGCTGTCTTTTTTATTACCACGGAACGATATTGTTTGCCGTTAAGAGTTTCATTCGTTTGAGCAGGCTGCTTTGGCATATCAAAATCTTCGCCCCAGAAACCGTCAAACGCCGGTGCTTTTGCAAGATTCATACCTGGTAACCGATACGCGCGTATACAGCTTGAATGTAACAATCAATTGTTCACCTAGCCGAACACGTTGTTTGTCGGAAAAAGCTTTCACTATCAAATTATCGCCAATATCAGCACCCGGTTGATCCGGTTGTTTCTGCTGCTTTGGTTTACCCTTGCGCAACCTCAATTTGGATCGTATTTGATTTCAGCGTCTTCCCTTTATAATCAATTGCCGCTGAACCGATTGTAAATTTACCTGCTTGACGTGCATAGAGAATATATGAATACGAAATCGATGCCGACATTTGTCCGTTTATCCATTGCATATTTGTTGATTGATTCGGTCCAGAAATGACAACAAATTGACTGAAGTCCGGGGCTTTTAAATTACGGACACTATTAACATCGCTTCCGTTGAATGTGAAGTATCAATTGAAATTGTTCGCCTGCTGCGACACTCATCGGATCCGCTGAGGCAGTAAATGTTCCGTCCTGGGCATTGGCATAGATTAGAATAAATACCTAAAACCAATCCAATAATAAGGGACACATAAATAGTATGAATGTTCTTATGCATCATGATTTCTTATCCTGACGAGCAATCAGCGATGAGTTTTTTGCTGCTGCTGATTGCTGACGGACTAACAGCTTTTGTTACCAATCCTTCTCCACTTTCACTTTCACTGCTTCTCGTTTGCGGAGATTCTTTTGAATTTCCTTTTCGTTGTTTCGAAGTGCCTCTAAAATACGATCAGCTTCTTGTTTCGGCATCTGATTCTTTTTCTGAGCGCTGCTGGCTGTTCCTGTTTCTGCTGCTCTTGCTTTTGCTGCTGTTGTTGATTCTGCTGCTGATTCTGTTTTTGCTGATCTTTTTTCTGATCTTGCTGCTGGTCCTGTTTTTGATCCTGCTTCTGCTGTTTTTGCTGTTCCTGCTGTTTCAGTTTTGTCACGTGCCATCTGCAGGTTATAGCGTGTATCGTCATCGTTCGGATTTAATTTTAATGATTGTTTATATGCTTCAACTGCTTCCCGGAATTTATTAGAACTGTACAACGAGTTGCCCACATTGTAATATGCTACAGCCCGTTCTTCCGGAGATTTCACAGCCGCACCTGTATTGCCATATTCTCTAAGGGCTTCGTCAAAACGCTGTTGCTTATAATACGAATTTCCAAGATTAAATTGTGCTTCCTTCGATTTAGGATTCTTTTCCAGCGCTTTTTTATATTCCACTTCGGCATCGGTGTAACGCCCTTTTTCATATATACTGATTTCCTTTACTGACATGTGAACGAACTGTCTGAGCCGTCGAGCTTTCCTGAGACCATTACATAATAGAGATATGAGCTGCTGCAATCGGCAAAAATTTCTTAAGACGAGCAACAAGTTTGCCGCGCCGTGCGGAAAGCATAAGCTCTAGAATTAGTAAAAGAATTGCAGCTGTCAACGGATATTGATATCGCGTCTCATATCCCGTAACTTGTTTAGTTCCGAATTCCACTTTTTCCAGAGAACAAAGCTCGTTAAAAATGTCGTCCATCTCGTTACCGCCGCTCGTTGCCCGGTGATATGTTCCTCCGGTCATCGACGCAATTTGTTGAAGCATTGTTTCATCCAATTTGGATAGAACAATACTTCCTGATTGATCGCGCTTATAGTCGATACGATCTCCATTTTGATTATTAATCGGAATCGGGCCTCCTTCTGTTGTTCCCATCCCAACGGAATAAATTCGCACGCCGGCTTTCTTTGCATCTTCTACGGCACCCATCACATCGCCTTCGGTATTTTCTCCGTCGGATACAACAACTATAGCTTTTTGTGTTGGAACATCCTTAGAAAATGATTTAAGAGCGACTTCAATGGCGCTGCCGATCATCGTGCCCGGCACAGGCACTGCGTCTACATCTATTGCAGAAAGAAATAAATCCGCCGCGGCATAATCGGCAGTAAGCGGAAATTGCACAAACGCATCGCCGGCAAAAACAATCATACCGACACGATCACCTGATAAGTTTCCGAAGAAGTTCCGATACATCCCGCTTGGCTTTCTCAAGCCGGCTCGGACGAATATCTTCCGATTTCATACTCAACGAAACATCGAGTGCAACAAATAGATCGATGCCTTCGCGTTTAACTTCTTCAAGCCGAGTTCCTACCTGCGGATTCGCAATAGTAAGGATCAGACATGCAAGAGCCAATAGAACGATCAGTTGTTTGATTACATGCATTGCCTGACTCGCTTCCGGTGCCAGCTGCGTAATTAGATTATCTCCAATAAATTTACGAAGCTGTTCCTTCCGCCAAATGTTCAGGAAAAAAAATCCTGCACCAAGAGCCGGAATCAAAATCAGGAACCAGAGATATTCGGGATGTTCAAATCTCAACATTTTAAGTTGTCAGTGCTCAGTTTTCAGTTATTAGTAATAATCGTTTTAAGCTGCTTCTCAGCTTTTAGAATCAGTGATGCTAACATTTTCTTGATTTCAATCACTTGATCAACGAGGGATAGAAAGTCCTTTTCAGATAAATATCCAAGATCCTGTTGCATAGAATGCAATAGACTATTCGAGTTCACTTGCTGAACCCAGGGCAATTTGAAGAAATCTATTGAAATTCTGGATTAGCTTCCACGTCCGCAACCTTCTGCGATATTTGTTGAAATTGAAACTTGCAGCTCTTCGCAATTTGATTTGTCAAACCATAACATTTCTTCTTTTGGAAATTTCGATGTTACTTTATATAACACCAAAGCACAGATTGGTGCGATTTATCCCAAACCTTTAAATCTCTGAAATGGCTTGCATCTATTTGTATACTTCTTCACTGACTCTGAATACCGACAGCTGACAACTTTCTACGGATTCTTCCTCAACAAAGTACTCGTTAAACCTATCTCCAACATAAACGCAATAAGGCCTGCAATTAGCCACCCTACGTAAAGTTCCGAGTACCGTTTATAGGCCATCACTTCGATTTTTGTGCGTTCAAGCTGGTCAATTTCTTTGTAGATCGCTTTCAATTTTCGATTGTCTGTAGCGCGATAATATTTACCGCCGGTCATGTCTGCTACCTGCGTAAGAACCTTTTCATCAAGATCCACCGGAATCATCTGACGGCGAATGCCGAACGGCGTCTGCACTGGATACGGCGCTTCGCCCCGTGCTCCTACACCGACCGTGTAGATGCGGATACCATACGTTGCAGCTATCCGGGCTGCTGTGATAGGATCAATCTCACCGCGATTGTTTACACCGTCAGTCAGCAGGATCATTACCTTGCTTTTTGCCTTGCTGTCTTTTAAACGGTTTACTCCGTTTGCGATTGCAAGACCGATAGCGGTGCCATCGGCAATCATTCCGTTTTTTACATCGCGTAAAAGGCCCTTCAATACAGCATAGTCTGTTGTAAGCGGGCATTGAGTAAAACTTTCGGCAGAAAACACTACGAGGCCGATACGATCGTTCGTGCGGCCGTCAATGAATTCCGAAGCGACCTGCTTTGCGGCCTCGATTCGATTAGGATTAAAATCTTCCGCCAGCATACTGCCCGAGAGATCGAGCTCGAGTACTATATCAATTCCTTCGGTTGATATGTTTTGCTTGTCCGATATAGATTGCGGCCTTGCAAGTGCAATAATAAAAAAAGCGACAGCTGTCATACGCAGTCCGGCGGGAATATATCTCATCCGCTCGCGTATTGTTCTTGGAATTTTACCGAAAACCTGTAAAGAAGAGAACTGCAAAACCACCGCCATTTTTGTATTTCGCCGCCAGAGATAATATCCGATCGCCGGTAAAGATAATAACAGCCACAGGAATGCAGGATTGGCAAACTTATCTCCGAACATCGGCAACTGCCTCCTGTGTTTGTGGTTCTGTCTCTATAGGAATTTTCGGGACCATTGCACGCACAATTGCATAAGCTGAATGCATCTCTTTTTCGTTTTCTTCCGGCGACGGCTGGTACTTTGCAAACTTTACTAAGTCGGCACTAAGAAAGAATGAATCCATTTCTTTCCAGACCATTAATGCTTCCGGAATATGTTTTATTTGTATGAGAATTTCATCTGTTGTCATCTCAAGTGCAATAATATCCCATCGCCGTTCGAAGAATCGCCGGATTATTTCTGTAATTTCTGAATAGTATTCTTTTACTAATCCCTGCTGCCATAACTTTTTTTCTTCAAGAACACGTAACGCTGTCAGCGCTTCCCGATGCGGCGGAATAACTACTTTAACATCGGCTAAAATAGCTTTCTTCAATTTCATTTTTCGCCGGTAATAGTAATATCCGCCTGCAATTGCCGCAAGGATTACTAATGCGGCCAGGTACGGAATAAAATCTTCAAACAACCATGGCGCATTCATCGGCGGTTTGATATCTTTAATTTCACCCTGAGGATCGATAGTAACGCCGGTAATGGTCAGTATGAGTGAATTTGTGAAAGCTTTATGCGTATTCGTATCACCTTTCACTTTGTAGCCAAACTCAATCGGCGGTAAAAATACTTTTCCGGAATCAATGGTCGTTAAGCGGATCAGCCATTGCAGGTCTGCATTCTGTCGTTCAATCGTAACAACTTCAAATGAACCGACACTGTCCTTTACAATCGGCGCAATCGAATCAACCGCTGCATCGGACTTTCCCGCAACCGATACATCAATCCAGCTGCCGAGCGGATAGGTATCGGTATTTGTTTTAGCGGATAATCGGACTTCCTGTGATAATCCGATACAGGAACAGAGAAAGATAGAGAGAATAAGTTTCTTCAACATCACCATCTCTTCTCCCTCAATCGGAAGAAATCAATCAACGGTTTGAGATACGGCTGATCGAGACGCACTTTAATATCATCAAGCCTTGATTTAACAAACAGCGACTGCCGTGCTTCGTTCAATTTTTGATTTGAATTTTTATAAATGTATCGCACGCGTGCATCGGAAGTATCGATTATTCTGGCTGCGCCTGATTCGGCATCACGCAAATGCATCAGTCCGACATCCGGCAGTTCGTTCTCCCGCGGATCCTGCAGCACAACACCGATCAAGTCGTGCCGTTTACCGGCTATACGCAGCGCAGCTTCATACCCGCTGTCCATAAAATCAGAAATAACGAAAATGATGCCGCGTTTTTTTTGAACATGGTTAAGATATTCCAATGCTGTCCTGATGCTGGTTGCCGGACGTGTCGGTTCGAACGAGAGCAGCTCACGGACAATTCGAAGTGCATGTCCGCGTCCCTTTCGCGGCGGAACAAATTTTTCTATCCGGTCCGTAAAAAGTATCAATCCGACCTTGTCGTTGTTTTTCATCGCAGAGAAAGCAAGAATAGCGCTTAATTCCAGAGCAATGTCCCGCTTCAATGCAGTTTGTGAGCCAAAGAACTGCGAGCCGCTCATATCAACTACCAGCATGACCGTCAATTCCCGCTCTTCTTCAAAGATTTTTACGAATGGATGGTTGAAACGTGCAGTGACGTTCCAATCGATCATCCGCATGTCATCGCCATATTGATACTCACGCACTTCGGAAAATTCCATCCCCCGCCCCTTGAAGACCGAATGGTATTCACCGGAGAACACCTGGTTCACAAGTCCCCTCGTGCGTATCTCTAACTGCCTGACTTTTTTAAGAAGTTCTTTTGTTTCCATTTAGCTTACAGTTATCAGTTGTCAGTCATCAGTTATCAGTAATAGTTTTTCTAAAACCTACTGTTTCCAACCTGCAATCACTTGATCATACAATCGCCAAATTGACAATAAATCGAAAATCACAAAATTGTTTATGGAACTTCCACATGATTCAGAATTTCCGTAACGATCTGTTCCGGTGTAATCTCTTCCGCTTCAGCTTCATAGGTCACAGCAACACGGTGGCGCATTACATCGGGGCAAATAGCGCGCACATCTTCAGGAATGACATAACCGCGCCGTTTTATAAATGCATGCGCTTTTGATGCTAATGCGAGATTTATCGAAGCGCGCGGCGATGCACCGTAGCTGATCAGCGGTGCAAGTTTATCTAATTTGAAATTCTTCGGTTCACGCGTTGCAAACACAACATCAAGAATATAGCGTTCTATCTTTTCGTCCATATATACCTGTTTTACGACATCACGGGCGGAAAGAATCTCTTTGGTCGATACGACGGCTTTTACATTCTTATCATTGCCCAGAACATTCTGACGCATAATGAGCAGTTCTTCTTCACGCGACGGATAACCGATTTTTACTTTCAAGCATAAATCGGTCGACCTGTGCTTCGGGAAGCGGATATGTTCCTTCCTGTTCAATCGGATTCTGCGTCGCCAGTACAAGAAACGGTTCTTCAAGCTTGAACGTTTCTTCACCGATTGTTACCTGGCGTTCCTGCATCGCTTCAAGCAGCGCACTTTGCACCTTCGCCGGTGCCCGGTTGATTTCGTCTGCAAGAATGAAATTTGAAAACAACGGGCCCTTGCGCGTAAAAAATTTCCCGTCTTTTTGATTGTAGATCATCGTTCCGACGAGATCTGCAGGCAGCAGGTCCGGCGTGAATTGGATACGCTGGAATTTCGCATTGATAGCCGCTGCCAGCGTCTTGATGGCAAGAGTTTTTGCCAATCCCGGCACGCCTTCCAAAAGAATGTGCCCGTTGCATAATAAACCGATGAGCAATCGGTCTACCATATTTTTCTGCCCGATTATGACTTTGCCGACTTCCGATGTCAGCGACTCAACAAATGAGCTTTCCCGCTGAATCATTTCATTAATGGTCTTGATATCCACAGTGTGCTCCTCTTAATTAAAATATGACAGTCTTCAATTCTATTCTGACGAAAAAATTAATGCATGCTGTTCCCGCATTTTCGATGAAAACGAAGCGAGCCACGCGACAAATTCAACTTGGAACCTGCTGGCGGCTCGATAGCCTTTCAAATCATAAAAATACTCTAACACGACTTAAAATGTAATAAGAATTCACAAGCGATGCAATAAAATGAGAATAACGGGATACGTGGCGTGGCAAGGAACTATACCTTTCTACCTCACGTTATAAATACAAGATGTACATTATACATTTATTTCATTGATTATCAGAGAATAAGAACGTGTTTACGGAAAATAATCTTCGCATAAAGTAGGATTGGTTGGAACAGGACTGGTTGGTTCATCGTTCGCATATGCATTGATGCAGCGGGGAATTGCATCCGAACTGGTGCTTGTCGATGCAAATGCAGAAAAAGCCGTGGGCGAAATGATGGATTTGAATCATGGACTTTCTTTTACGAAGCCGATGAAAATTTCAGCCGGAAATTATTCAGATCTTGTCGGGTGCAAAGGTCGTCGTTATCACAGCAGGCGTTTCTCAAAAGCCCGGCGAAACTCGTTTGGATCTCCTTGCCAAAAATGCTGCAGTTTTTCGGTCCATTATTCCACAGGTCGTAAAACACAATCCCAATGGTATTATTCTCATAACAACAAATCCGGTCGATATTCTTACATATATTTCCCTTAAAGGAATCCGGCCTTTCGCCGGCGAAGGTGTTCGGATCAGGAACGATCCTGGATACTTCCCGCTTTCGTTTCCTGCTCGGACAATATTACGAAGTTGATACGCGCAGTGTGCATGCATACATCGTGGGCGAGCATGGCGACAGCGAAATTCCTCTCTGGAGCATGGCAAACATCGGCGGTGTACGGTTGCAGGAATTTGCTCCGCTCAAAAATAAAAATTATAATCAGGAAGAAATGAACAAGCTTTTTGTAAGTGTTCGGGACGCAGCGTACGAAATTATTAAACGTAAAGGAGTCGACATATTATGCTATCGGACTCGGATTACTTTCGATTGTTGAAGCTATCCTTGGTGATTATCGGTCTGTTCTTTCCGTATCAACTTTAATGACCGGGCAATACGGTGTTCAGGATATTTGTCTCAGCCTTCCTTGTGTCGTCGGTGAAAATGGCGTGGAAGAAATTCTAACACTTGACAATGAATGAAGAAGAAGACCTGGGATTTCGTTCCTCTGCCGCAAAACTGAAAACGACGCTCGAATCGCTTCAGCCAAAAAAACAATTCTCACGAGTAATCTCGTGCATACCTGATAGACTTTTTGCATATTTGAAGGCCGAGTATGCAAAAAGACAGAGCAAACATATCCGATTTATGATGTACTTCCGCAATTGCTGGATGCTTTTCAGCAGACCAGGAATATAGTCCTTTCCGCCCCTCCCGGAGCCGGAAAGACTACACAGGTACCCATTGCGCTTCTTTCTTCAGATTGGCTGGCAGATAAAAAAATAATTATGCTCGAACCGCGCCGCCTTGCAGCACGCCGTGCCGCGGAATTTATGTCTGCTCAGCTTGGCGAAAAAACCGGACAGACTGTAGGTTACCGCATTCGCGGCGAATCGGTTGTCGGTAAAGAACACACGCATCGAAGTCGTGACCGAAGGAATCCTTACACGGCTGATTCAGCAGGAGCCGGATTTACCGAACATCGGACTGATTATTTTCGATGAGTTTCATGAACGCAGCATACATGCCGACCTGGGACTTGCATTAACTCTCGACGTGCAAAAGCATTTGCGGAATGATTTAGTGTCTTCTCGTTATGTCCGCAACACTCGATGGCTTTACTATTGCACAGCTCCTTGATAATGCAAAAATTATCGAAAGTCAGGGACAAAGCTACACGGTAACAACACACTATGCAAAATTCACTTCGGAAAAACCCATTGAAGTACGTATTGCCGATACTCTTAAACGTGCATTGAATGAACAGGAAGGCGACGTACTTATATTTCTCCCCGGACGGCGTGAGATCCGGCGTGTAGAAAATATATTATGGGAAAAACGATTACCGGAAGATGTAATCCTACATTCTTTATACGGAGATGCATCGTATCAACAGCAATCAGCGGCATTATCTCCCGCACCAGCCGGCAAGCGAAAAGTTATTCTTTCCACAAGTATCGCTGAAACAAGTTTAACGATCGATGGAGTGTGTGTCGGTGATTGATTCCGGATTGGCCCGCACTGCCCGTTTTGATGTACGAAGAGGAATGTCCGGACTTGTCACTATCCCTGTTTCCAAAGCCGTCGCCGATCAGCGGCGCGGACGTGCCGGACGTCAGCAGCCGGGAGTATGTTACCGCTTATGGACAGAGGCAGAACATGAAATGCTGCCCGATTATCCTCAGCCTGAAATAAAAACTGCCGACCTTGCACCGCTAGCACTTGATTTTGCATTGTGGGGAACGCCAAACGGCGAGGACCTGCAATTCCTCGACCCGCCGCCCGCGCCTCACTTGCTTCAGGCTCAGTCGTTGTTGAAAGAACTCGGTGCCGTTGATTCAACCGGGAGACCCACAAAACATGGACGTGCAATGGCAGAATTACCGCTTCACCCGCGGCTTTCTCATATGATTTTACGCGGAAAAGAATTAGGATCAGGATCGCTTGCCTGCGATATTGCGGCTCTCCTGGATGAACGCAATATTCTTTCAGGGAAAAAAGATGCCGACATTGATCTTTTATCACGTTTACATTTCCTTTATGAAAAACAGAAAACCGACGATGGAATTCGTGAACGCATTCTTTCTCAATCGAGACGGTTAAAACAACTGGCAGACATCCATCAATCAAAAGAGAAAAAGGAACATTCTGCAGGAATTCTTCTTGCGCTCGCTTATCCTGAACGGGTAGCCCATCGACGGGATATGAAAAGCAATCGGTATCAGATGACGAGCGGGACAACGGCCGTTTTACCGAAAGACAGTCTTCTTGTGCGCGAAGAATTTCTCGCTATCGGCGAAGCAGACGGAATCGGGGCTGAAGTACGTGCATACCTCGCTGCATCGCTTACAAAAAAAGAAATTGAACAGGTTTTTATCGACTCTATTATAGAGGAAGAAGAAATCCGCTGGAATACTGCCGATGAAGCTGTAATCGCACGTCATATCTCACGATTGGGTTCTGTGATTCTTTCCGAACAATCGATAAAACCGCACGGAGACAAAGTAGTCTCAGCTATGATTGACGGAATAAAACAGGTAGGAATAAATTGCCTGCCCTGGGATAAAGATACACGATCAATTCAACAGCGTTCAGAGTGGCTTCGGATAAATCTTGCAACCGATCAATGGCCCGACTTAAGCGATTCGAATCTTATCAATACTTTGGATGTATGGCTTGCGCCTTTTCTGGATGGAATACGGAAAAAAGAACAACTCGCGGCGCTGCCGCTTCTTAAAATATTACAATCGTACATCACAAAATCACTCGTTCACAAAATCGACACGCTCGCGCCCTCGCATCTCAAATTACCTAGCGGTTCCATAGCAATGCTGGACTATTCCGGTGCTCAACCCGTGCTTGCAGTCCGGTTGCAGGAATTATTCGGACAGACCGATACACCAAAAATTTGCAGCGGGAAGGTAAATGTATTGATACATCTATTGTCGCCTGCGCGGAGGCCGCTGGCCGTGACACAGGATTTACACAGTTTCTGGACAACAGTGTACCCGGAAATCCGTACTCAGATGCGTGCACGTTATCCGAGGCATGTCTGGCCGGAAGATCCGCTCAATGCAAAACCTACGAATAAAACGATCAGAAAAAAAAGATAGGTTTATATTATTTACTTCTATATTTCTTTCCCAATACAGCCAATTCTTCTGCCTGCTTTGCATTTAACGTGTTGAGATGACCAAGCTGTTTAGCGATAAAAATAATATGAGCGGTATGTTCGAGAGTTTCCATATTATTATAGGCGTCGAAGATATCAGCACCAACCGTTAGTGCGCCATGGTTTGCAAGAAGAAATGCATTTGAATTTTGGAGATCTGGAGCTAAATTTTTAGAAAGTTCTTCCGATCCCGGAAGTGCATATTCAATCAACGGAACTGCTCCCAGAAATATTTCCGATTCAGTCAGAACGTACCGATCCAATACAATTCCGGCAGCCGCAAATCCTGTTGCATACGGCGGATGAAGATGACACACACTCTGCACATCGGATCGTTCCTTATAGATCTGAAGATGCAGCCGGAATTCAGAAGACGGTTTTTTCTTTCCGCTCAAAACAGTTCCATTCATATCGATAACAACCAGGTCGCTTGCTTTCATGAAACCTTTACTTATTTCTGTAGGAGTGATAAGAACGCTTTTCTGATTGATCCGCGCACTGATATTGCCGTCATACGCTGCAGCATAACCGTGTGCGTATGCTCTCTTACCGGTTTCAACGATATTTTTCTTTAAAGACGCTAAACTCTGTTTCAAAGGTGAAGTTCCTTACAATGTTTCAAATAATCGTGCATTAGTAAGTGATAAAATAGGAAGAGATACGGTTTTATTCAACTGGTTCCACTATGGAGGCCAGATCTTGAACTCTATATAGTCTTAAGAGATAAACACAATGTCATACTGTGAAGAAAATACTCGAACAGAAAAAACCCCCGACCCTATTCTCTGTCAGGGGTTTGAATAATCATTCATTGTTCTATGTTTCAGAATGCAAAGTCTACTGCAAAAGCAACAAGGTGTTCATCCAGAACATTTGCATCGCCTGTACGCTTGTAGGTATACTCTGCATGCAGCCCTATATTTACTGCGGACCAATCTCCGAGATAATATCTTACAAGCGCTGTATATGCATCGATTTTATTAACAGCATCGTATGATGGCGGGCGGACCCAATTATAGAGAAGCGAAACAATCATTCTATCATTCATGAATCCTGCCCAGTTAAATTCTGCGAGGCCGCCGCTGAAATTATAGTCCTCAATGGGTTTTATGATGTTCAGAAGCTTATCATCCGACCCTGTCAGATATAGCAAGCCGAGATTAAAATTGTCGTAGTTAAAACTTCCATGAGCACCGATACGGTAAAAACCTGCATCAGCGTTTCCATTTGTCTCTCCCGTAGGTGCTGCGACTTTCCCTAGAAGATTTGATGGCTGCCATCCATAATAACCGATAAGTCCAATGCGATGTCCGGTAGACTGTCCATCACCTTTGCCAATAGTTTGGGATACAGAAGCATAGAAATCTTTAGAAACATTATTATCCGGATTGGCACCATTGCCGTTTACAGTACCAACCGCATATTTGAATCCGTTTTTAAAATGACCCGTAGCTTCTACTCCCATCTGATTGTCATCGAACACGAAGGTATTTGTAGGCGTCGCGAATGAATATATTTCATACGGTTCAAAGAGAGTGTACTTGCGCTTGGAACTGAACGGATGATATGCAGGTTCAAAACGTCCAACACGCACATTCAAAGCATCCTGAATGATGTTACTAAACACAATACTCACGGATTCAAGTGCTCCTAATTGTGCCGGATTTGTTCCGTTATTGGAACCGGTAAAATCCGCCGATGGTTCATCAATTCTCGGTGTGTAAATCAAAAGAAATGATACGTTTTTATGAAACACACCTGCGGCAAGAAGGTCAAGTCCGTACACATTAAAACTGCTGCTCGTACGATTGCCTGAATTATAGACCGAAATTCCTGTAGTCGTACGTAATGCGATAGGTGGTCCGGCATCAAATATGGTTTTTTCACCGCCTTCTTGTCCAGGCATCTGGTATCCATTATCGCGATACCTCTGGCCAAAATCGTTCAAACGTGTAAATCCAGAATGACACATATTACAGTTGAATCCATTTTTACGGGTAAAGGCAGGAATGGCCTCGCTCGTCGTCGGAAACAGGCTCCATACGAGGAGTTCGAGTACGAGTAAAACAAAGATTTTTCGCATGGCGAGTGCTCCTCTATTTGGGAAATGATGATGGTGGTTTGACATTTGCAACTTCAGGGTTAAGACTTACTAGGGCATACTTTATAAATACCACAAGAGCACTTTTTTCCGCGACAGTAAGATTAAGCGGCACGAGAAGCGGATCAATATTTGGATCATCCGTATCACCGCCACGATTGTAAAAGTCTACAACACTTTCTAGACTCTTTTCTGAGCCATCATGAAGATACGGAGCACGCAGTCCAGCATCCCGTAAAATCGGTGTTTTGAATGCACCTTTATCACGCGGGTTCTTTGTTATCTCGAAACGCCCCACATCCGGCTTTGTTGGATCCAGCGGTTTCACGCCAACGTTATGAAATCTTCCATCAGTAAAATTGGCTCCCCAATGGCATGCAGTGCAATGTCCCTTGCCATTAAAAATCTCAAGTCCCCACTTTTCCTGATCTGTCAATGCATCATCACTTCCGCGTACGAATCGATCAAAAGGAGAATCTGTTGTCACAACAGTTCGTTCAAATGCGGCGATTGCCTGTGCTACTTGATCTGTGTTCATGGCTCCAGATCCGAATACAGTTTTAAATTCCTCAACATATCCCGGGATATCATTGACTATTTTAATCATTGCTTCATGTGTGTTTCCCATTTCTATGGGATTCTGAATCGGTCCTTTTGCCTGCTCTTCCAAGCTCGGAGCACGCCCATCCCAAAATTGTAAAGGAAGATATGCTGCGTTTGAAACCGGCGGAGATCTTCGGCCGCCTTTCTGTCCATTAATTCCAATACTCGTCGGTCCGGTATCAGACCAGCCTTTTGCTGGATCATGACACGAAGCACAACTGATCGTGTTATCCTTCGATAACCGAGTATCGAAATACAATTGTTTCCCTAGAAGTATCTTCAAGGCAGATTGAGGATTATCCGGAGGCACCGTCACCGGCGGCAAGTTTCCGATTTTTTCCGGTCCCAGGATATGGTTGTTGATCATTGTCGCCGGTTTTAACGGCTTATCGCCTGCCGAGACAATATAACTTAAAAATAGAGAAGTGATACAAGCAATGAAGAGTAATCTTACCATATGGTTTCCTCCTGTATCAAAACGTGGATGGATATTGAATCATCTGTACACAATTGATTACCATGGCATTGCACTCTTTAGTTATGCAGGCAGTACATTTCTTGCCGGAAAAAAGATTGCTGATTGAAAGAACAAGATTTTACTGTTTTAAAACTATCGCGCGCTATAACGACTTTTGTATTCGTTGACTTGAAGTTACGTTTTGAGAATAATAGAATCAAGGAAAAAAATACTGGAAATTAGAAGATATTACATTTATTTTTCTGACTTCAATACTTCAAGCTCATGCCATCGTGCGTAGAGCTGATCGACGGCCTCTTTTGCAGCGGCAAGTTCTGCGGTCAATTGGACTGTTTTTTCTCCGTGTTTTTCATAGAAATCCGAAGATGCAAAAATTGATTCAATGCGTTCGATTTCGGATTCAGCCCTGAGAATATCCTGCTCTATCGCCTCAAGTTCTTTCGCTTCTTTCCATGTTAATTTGCCGGACTGTGCTTTCACCTGCGGTTTTTGTTTTTGCGGGACGGCGGTTGCGTTTACTTGAGCCGAAGCTTCCGCTTCTCTTGCTATGCGTTTTGCGATATAATAGTCGTAATCGCCTTCGCTGAAATGAACCTTGCCGCCGCCTTCGAATGCAAGAATGCCGTTGCAAACTCGATTTAAAAAATACCGGTCGTGACTCACTACAATAACACAGCCGTCAAATGAGACAAGCGCTTCTTCCAGCACTCGCAGCGTTGTGAGATCCAGATCGTTTGTCGGTTCATCGAGTATCAGAAAATTACCGCCGTTCTTTAATACTTTTGCAAGCAGAAGCCGGCTGCGCTCTCCGCCGGAGAGTTTTCCCACCTTGGTATTCATCCGGTCATCTGCAAAAAGAAAACGCCGGAGGTACGTCCATACTTTCATCCGGTCTTCGCCGAACATTATCCATTCGCGTCCATCGCCGAGTTCCTGGATAACGGTATTCTCATCGCTCAATGCCACGCGCGATTGGTCGATGTAATTGAAGACCGTTCTTTCACCAACGACAACATTTCCTTTATCCGCCTGAAGCTCGCCAAGTATAATTTTTAACAGCGTCGTTTTGCCAAGGCCGTTTCGCCCGATGATCCCTAATTTTCGCTTTCTATTAAAATTAAAATTCAGATCTTCGAATAATTTCTTACCGCCTAACTCCATTCCCAGATTTTTCAAGTTCAGAACGGTTGTCCCGAGGCTTGATGCGGGGGGAATGATCAGTTCTACTTCTTCGGCTGTCTCAGGGCCTTTTTGCTCAGCAGCTTCAAAATATGCTTTGAGCCGGCTTTTCGCTTTAGTCCTTCGTGCACGTGCACCGCGGCGCACCCATGCAAGTTCACGCCGCAGAAAACTATTCCGCTTCTTTTCTTCAGTTTCTACTTGCGCTTCCCGTTCTACTTTGTCCATCATAAAATCGTTGTAATTACCGTCATGTGAATAGCATTCACCGTTGGAAATCTCAACAATTCTGTTTGCGATCGAATCCAAGAAATACCTGTCGTGCGTAACAAAGAGACATGCCCCGGAATAATTTTCCAGGAATTCTTCCACCCACTCGATAGATTCGGTGTCCAAATGGTTTGTCGGTTCATCGAGGATAAGAAAATCCGGTCGGGAAATGATCGCTTTACACAATGCCACGCGCCGCTTTTCGCCGCCTGAAAGGGAATCGATATTACGATGCTTTCCGGGAACATTCAGTGAATGCATCGCTGTTTCGATCCTGTTTTCAAGATTCCATCCGTCACGATGAAGAATTTGCTCTTCCAATATATATCGTTTCTCCGATGTATGCGGCAGGTTTTCGTATTCCCGCAGAACTTCAATCACATCGTGGGCGCCGTCTATAATGTTGTCGTAAACAGATTTTGCGGTGTCAAGCTGGAAATCCTGTGCCAGGTATCCCGTAATGATATCCCGGCGGCGGGAAATCGATCCCGAGTCCGGCTGCATAATGCCGGCAATAATTTTCAGAAGTGTGGATTTACCCGAACCGTTGCTGCCGATGAGTCCTATCCGGTCGGTCTGGTGAACATTCAATGCAGCATTCTTAAGAACCACCTGGGGTCCATAGCGAACTGCGATATCCTGCGCTGCAAGTATAACTGGACTGACGGTTTTCGAGACATGTATTGTCAAGATACAACAAGAACTATTTCCAATAAAACCATCAGAGACCGAAAGAATACAACCGGAAATACTATTTGATGCCATATTAAATAAACATTTTTGCTTTAGGCCATATTTCCGTAACAGGCATTTTCGGCTTGCGGCAAATCCAGATTGGACGATTGCATTCATAATTCATCTGCCAGCCGGCGGATGTTCGCGTTCCTTCCTGCACATCTTAAAAAAGTTCTTCCATACGTGACCGTGAATTACCGACAATAATTAGACACCTCTGCTTGTTCGCCGGCTCCCCACAGCCAGTAACTGTTATGTCCGCTGATCACCTGCGGAAATTCCATCGAACGTCCGTAATATTCCAATGCACCGGCCTCACCATAATTCTGTCCGGCGAGAACGACGGAATTGCGCTCCTGTTCGGGTAATCGTTGAATCACTGCGGCAACAGAATCCGCAAGCTCTTTCCATCCGAACCTATCTGCAAAATTCTGAGGCAGTTTTGCTGTAACTCCTTTTTCAAAACTCGTTTGCATACCGATCTTCTGTAAATACTCTGCCGTTGACGATGGAGACATAACAGGCAGTGCATTCGGTATCGAAACCAATCCATTCACAAACAATAAAACAGCAGTAAGGGGAATAAGCCATTTCATAAAGCGCTTCGCATTCAGCCGCTCCCAGACGACTGCACCGCCTGCAATAAGCACTGGAATATACGATGCAATTCGATCAGCCCGGTTGGATTGGGCCGCCATCATCATTACGAGCATCAATAAAAATGCAATACCTAATATCCGGAATTCGCTGCGTTCTTTCGCTCGCAGCAGCCAAATAAGTCCGGTCACCCAAAGGATTCCTGTGACCGGATTGCTTAAAAACAATTGATCAAGAATAATTTTCAGCGGCGGTGTCGGGACATTTTTTAATGCTGAAGCATTTTTATAAAATTCCAGCGAAAGAAAGTTATTCGAGATCTGCCAGATGAGATTCGGCAGAACAATAATAAAAGCCGCTCCTATTCCGATCCAGAAATGCCTTTTCAGGAATTCTTTTCTTGACGGAGTAAATAAAAGTCCGACTAGCAGGAATCCTGCAAGAACTGCAAATGTATGCTTATTCATGATTCCAATGCCGAGTATGATGCCGAACGGAATCCAAAGAGACGATTGCTGCTCTATAATAATTCGCAGCAACAGCCAGACAAGTATTAGGATAAGTGCATATTCTATAACATTCATGGAATAGAAACTTGAAATACCGATTTGAATAGGAGCAAGCAGCACTGCAAAGCATGCCAGTGCCTGCGCTTTCCAGCTTCCGCCTAGCTGTCGTGTAATAAGTCCGGCAAAAACTATTGGCAGAGTGCCTATAAGTGCGGCTATGATGCGAAGCGAGGTAAGTGAATCTCCTGCAATGTGAAATCCAGCCCCATAATATCGCAATAGAAAACGGAGGATGATCTACAAATCCCCACGCAAGATGCCTGGCACAGGCTAGATAATATAATTCATCGCGAAACAAACCATACTCCGGCTGGAAAAGAGCTGCAAGCTGAAGGACAAATTTAATAAGGACGAAAAAAAGAATAATGACGTAAGGGCGTTTCATTTTAGCTGTACCTGTTATTTATGAAATGGAAATAATTTCTTTTCACTATTACGTTCATCGAATAAAGAATGTTGCCTGTCTGCATAAAAAAAATGCCCGGCGAAAATCCGGGCATAATGTTTATCAATATTGGTCTCCAGTCCGAATCTGTGCTTATTGCCTTTTTCCGTACACCAGTGCTACACCGATGCCGGCAATAATGTATTCGAATACAGAAAAAAGCAGCCATTGGAATGCGAGTGCGGATGGTATTGCGATCATTGCATAAGTACCATACGCCATGCCGACACCCATCATTAATCCGACATACAAACCGAAACGAATACCTTCAACAGCGCCTCTTCCTTCATATCCCCGTGAAAAGATCAATGCAAAGAAAAATGAAACCACGACCTTCACAATATGCATCACCCACATTTTGTCCATCATATCCGTACGCCATATATCCGGAATAGCCGCGTAGGAAGAGGCAAGAATAACACCATGGATAAGGAAATCCAGCACTTCCAAAATCACAAAGACAACAACAGCACCAATTAGAACTTTTTTCATGTTTCCTCCTCACAAGTTACTGGTGAATATATGAACTTGAGAACAGTTGGAAAATTATCCAATTGCTGTTAGGTCCCTATGAAAATCGAATCCTGAAAATGACTTGCGAGTTAGCAACAAACGCTAACTCGTGTCATTTTCGGAGCGGGAGACGGGGATCGAACCCGCGACGTCCAGCTTGGGAAGCTGGCATTCTACCGCTGAATTACTCCCGCAGTAAATTCTGCATTAATATAATTTTTTATGCGAAGACAGTCAAACGGACAGACTGAATTCAAATGGAACAACGAAAGGATTTTCGTATCTTCTAATATGAAATATCTGTGTATTATTCTCGGACTATTATTTTCTCTTCAAATGTTCTGCGGCTGCAGTTCATATATCCAGCGTACCGTGTGGCAATCGATAACAACAATCGGCAAGCCAATTCCGCTGCCCCGGCATATGATTACTACACCGGTTCTCCAAAATGTAAAGCTGGCAGTGTCGTGGGTCGGACATGCAACGGTACTTATTCAGATTCATGACAAGATCATTATCACTGATCCGTTGTTCACCAATTCGATAGGGATGGTTGTAAAACGTGCTGTCAAACCCGGAATCGATCCGGCTTTGCTCACAAAAGTAGATTTCACGCTGATTTCGCATATGCATTTTGATCATCTCAGTTACGGCAGTCTTGACATGCTCCCAAAAAACGGCACAATGATTTTTCCCGAAGGGCTTGCCGCTTATGTACCGGATTTTGGTTTCAAAGATGTCTATGAATTGAAGACATGGGATACAATTGAAAAAGACAGCATCCGCATAACGGCTGTTCCTGCACAGCATTTTAACGGACGGTACGGCCTTGACCGCGGCTGGATGGGAGATCTCGGGTATACCGGATACGTTTTCGAGTATAAAGGAATTTCTGTATTCTTTGCCGGAGATACGGGATATAATTCAGAATTCTTCAAAGAAATTGGCCGCCGGTTTAAAATCGATCTCGCAATTATTCCAATTGCGCCTAGTTGGGGAATCGGTTTCGGGGGAGAGGTGCATGTAAGTCCATTAGGTGCGCTTGAAATTTTTAAGGATGTAGGAGCACGCTTTATGTTACCGATCCATTTCGGAACAATGCTTTTTGGATCCGATGCAAATCCGCAGGGTCCGATCGATCAGCTTCGTGCGGCTGCGACGAACGAAAATATTTCTGCCCGAATAGTAGAATTGGAAGTCGGTGAACAACGGGTTCTTTATTGATTTGAGTCCAATCTTTTCTGGAACAATGCAATTGTTATTACGGTGTAATAGTGGTAGCTTTTATTAATCTATGATGGTCCATAATTTATTTTTTTCTTGCTCATCACTGGAAAAAACTCATTAAAAAGAAAGGCGTTATGAAAAAATCCCTATGTCAGAAATTCGCCGTGGCAGGGCTGCTGGCGCTATTCACCGCAAGTATTTCTTGTGTTTCCGTGTTTGCCGCGGATTCACCGAATGCCAAATTGTTATCTATTACAGATGCGGTAAAAATAACAGGCGTTCAGGGCCTCAAGACTGTTCCAAAGGATCCAGCCAAACAAATGATCGGAGATATAAATTTTGTAAAGCCTGATGGAAAAAGGATATTAAGTCTCGTATTTGAAACTGTTGATTTGAAAGCGTATGCCCAAGCAATAAAATCGAACTCGTTCAAGAGCGCTTACAGCGGCCCTGTAAAAGGAATCGGCGACGAAGCGTACGAAGGTCCGCCCAAAATGGCGTCATTTATTCTTTGTGTAAGAAAAGGAACGCACTTAGTAACGATCTCAACGGACTTAAACTATGAAACGATGAAACCGCTTCTGACAATGGAACAACTCAAAAAAATCGCAGCGGCCATTATTAAAAACGGAAAATGGTAGCTTAAATTATATACCTTACTGATAGTTCTTCGGCAGTGCCTGTTCGGACTGCCGATTTTTATTTTATGAATATTTAAACAGCGATCTAACTTTTGATATGAAGGTGAATTTTATAATCTGTGTTAATATAACAAAAATCACCTTTGGTTCTTTTTATAATCGCCCGCGAAATCAAAGAAAGCGACGATAATTATCTTCTCAATCTGTGAATATTTATTTGTTTATGATACTATCAATTTTTTTTATCGATTAATCAGATTTAATTGTCATATTTGATTTAAGGATTATTCTCCGCTATAATTGTAGCATCCCACACAGGTTTACCGAGAAATGCGGATAAAGTTTGAGCATCTTCTCTAAGTTTCGTCAAATTTCCATGATCAACCACATTTATGCGGCTCCCGTTTTTAAGAACGAGATTCAATTCGTAACTGTAATATGAACTTTTATTGCCGCTGCAGTACTCGGAGATAATTTGCAGTGCATGGATATTCGCAAGTTCTGTAAAATATTTTATTTCCTTCCTTTCACTTACTTCATCCGGAGATTTCCGGCCTTTCCAGAAAGACGATTTATACTTGTCAAAAACTATGGGTGATGTGCCGAAATAGAACATCACACCCCCTGCCGCTGTAAAAACGAAGCCGATCAATAATGGTATGATTATTTCGCTGGTGAACGAGAACTTGCCGGATGACGAATTTGCAAGAGGAAAAAGCAGCCATTACTGTGATTCCCATAATAATAAAAATCAGAAAGAATGCTTTCGCTCCCATCGATGATTTGAATTCCAGCCTGTTGGGATCAGCAGAGACAATTTTATGGGTCCGGAAATTGGCGCCGCCGCTTTTTGCCGGCGTCCATTCTGTCAGCATGGCAACGGGATCACCGATACCGGATGGATCAAATTTAATTTTATTTGCAGCTGCCCAGCTCTGCAATTTTTCCATTAGTTTCTTGAGCATATAATTCCTTTTGGGCTGAAATACTGCAATGATGGATATGTAAAAGAAAGAGAAAGTAAGGAATCAAATATTCCTGCCTGACGGTAAATATTCACTTTCTTAAAAGTAAAATCAAGAAATTTATATTGAATAGTTCAATGACTTGCTTTGCAAAAGAACAGACATTTCTATTCCGGTTCCATAATCGCAATTTGTGTCCGATAAGCAAAGAGACTCTCGATCCCAAAAAGTATTAAAGCGGACCAGACAATGGAATATCCGATGAACTGAATGAATGTAAACGTTTCGTAAAATACCAGTACACCGATGAGAAATTGCAGCGTCGGTGAGATATATTGGAGAATACCAATCAATGAAAGCTGAATACGCCGGGCTGACGAGGCAAACATCAGCAGCGGAATAGTTGTAACAATCCCGGCACCGGCTAAGAGAATGTCGGACATTGTACCTGTATGGAGAAATGCTCCTGTGCCATTATTATCACAAATAAAAAGATAAAGCAATGCAGGGATCAAAAGGATTCCGGTTTCCAGCGTTAAACCGTTCAGCGATCCAAGCGGCGCTATTTTTTTTACAAAACCGTACAGTGCAAACGTAGAAGCAAGCAAGAGCGCGATCCAGGGGATGGAGCCATGAACAATAGCCAGAAAGAGAACTCCTGCCGCGGCTAATCCGATGGAAATCCATTGCCTCGGGCGCAGATGCTCATGAAGAAAGATCACGCCTATCAAAACACTGAGCAGCGGATTGATGAAATATCCGAGACTTGCTTCAACAATATGGCCTGTATTGACCGCCCATACATACGTCAGCCAATTGACGCCAATCAATACCGCTGCAATACAATAGACCCGAAGAACACTCCAGGTAAAAACCGTTGAATGGAATCCGGGCCATTGACGGATAAAAAGAATAAATAATGATGAGAAAAAGAAAAGACCATATTATACGGTGGCCGATAAGCTGCAAAGCAGGAACATGCTTAAGCATTTTCCAGTAGAATGGAAATAATCCCCAGGTGGTATAAGCTCCGATTGCGTACCAAATTCCTTTATTCATAAGTTTGCCTGAAAATAATACTCTTAATTTTACGTTCAATTTTTTTTACTGAATGATGAAACAGGATAAACGATGAGCAAGCGGCGAGACCGGTTATAGCGTCATCCGAATACCTTCAATACATACTTATAATAAATAAGAAAAACGAGGCGAGTCAATAGCCTGCCCTGTCATACTTTTGTGTATTAAAGTGCAGAATTCTAGAATCCTGATATCCTGAGCATCAACTTTATTTTAAACTTCATTTTAACCGGTGAGCTTTTAAACGGATCAGCTTTTTATTTTTTTCTCTTCCGGGCAGCTTTTTTTGCCGCCGCACGCCGCAGGTATTGTTTTCTTTTCAAACGGGCGATGCCTAATTGTGCGGCCTTTCGCCGCCGCAGCCGCTGTTCGCTTTCCTTCCGTTTATTTCTTTTCAAACCCTTTTTGATTTTCTTGATGACTTCTTTTTTCCGCTTCTTTTGTTTGTAATGCCTGTACCCGTACGTTCTATCGGATGCAATAATCCCCGATGCCTTATGAACA
This sequence comes from uncultured Bacteroidota bacterium, assembly GCA_963770945.1. Classification (GTDB taxonomy): domain Bacteria; phylum Bacteroidota; class Ignavibacteria; order UBA10030; family UBA10030; genus Fen-1298. The sequence continues at coordinate 81,650 of CAVYRP010000013.1, forward strand.
ACAACCTGCGATAACGGATGACTTTTTGCCAGATCGCTTGCAGCATGCAGCGCTTCTTCTTTTGTCGCGTGAGCACTGCTTGCTTTTTTTGCCCTTCCTTTTTTCACCAGCCAGCCGCTGGAATCGGGAACGACATGATATGTAATCCGTGTAATCATATGGTCCTCAATTTTATTTTCTTTGAGATCGTCTTTTGCATCGCCTTGATCCTTATTCAATAAATGTTTTGAATCATAACGGATGAATGTTTTTTGTATAATAACTTTAATGTACCAGACGATACCGAATACAGCCGCATAAACGCAAAAAACCAGGAAATCCCGAATAATCCAGACATTATATGGATATTCCAGCGTAAAATTTAATATATACCCCGGCGATTCGGAAGCCGTCCTCATAAAATCATGGACCTGATAACTTAATGTAAAAATAAAAGCAGCGAGGTAAACCTGTTTCCAGGACGAAAGCATTAATCCGAACACCAGGACTACAAGAACCATCGGAAAAAAAGCAATAAAAAATTCGTAAGAAGGAATAAATTCAAACAATGCAAGCCGGGGGCCGAGCCATAATCTATAGAGAACCTGATCGCTTAGAAATAGCGCCGTCGCAGAACAAATAAAAGAGATTAAGGTGAGCCGTAGTATCTTCATTTCGAACTCCTTTTTTAACGACACCAAACCTCTGTGGAAATAATCTGACTATATAGTCTGCTGAAATTAATCTACTTATTGTTCATTCAAATTTCAACTTGAAGCGTGCGCCCGCTCCGGGCAATATTCTATTTAAGAAATATCATTTTTTTCTGCAGGCTTACATTTTCTGCTGTGAGACGGTAAAAATAAACTCCGCTGGCACGATTTTTTGCCGTCCATCGGCACTCGTATACTCCGGGAGCCTGTTGTGAATCTACAAGTGTTTCTATCTCGCGTCCGAGAATGTCGTAGATTTTAAGCGTGACCTTTGTTTGATGCCGAAGCAGGTAGATAATATTCGTAGTTGAATTAAAGGGATTAGGATAGTTTTGTTCCAGCGCATATTCCGTCGGCAGCTGATTGTTGCCGGAAAGAATTGCTTTCATAATCCACCGTTCCGGATCAAGGATAACCGTGTCGGGCTTTGAGTCAAACCTGATGACAAACCTCTGCTGCGGGGAATTATTTAGAACCGTGAAAGTTGTATCTCTTCCGGCTGCGGTAATTCGAATATCGATGGGCATTGTAAAGAACGCCGGATTGCTGCGGCCGAGGATTTGTCCGATATCTAAAATAACCGCGGATGAATCTCCAAATGATTTCCAGGTCCAGGACAATATATATACAGGATACTTTTCGCCATATACCCATTCTTGAAAATAGTAATCCAGGTCTCGCCCCGAAACACGCTCGCAGACAGATTGAAAATCCTGTGTTGACGCTGTACCATATTGCAGTGCAGGATCGTTCGCATACTGCCTAAGGGAAAGGAAAAAAACACTATCCCCAAGTACATGCCGCAGCATATGCAGTACCGCAGCTCCTTTAGAATAAACAAGTCTCGAATCAAAAAGATTTCTAACATTGACCGTGTCGGGATTTCCAAGTTCTCCTTGTGCCGTTTCCGCATTATCAATCTGCGAATTCATGTATCTCCAATATGCATCGGTTCCGTACTGCCGCTCGAGATATAACGCCGTGGCGTATTGAGAAAATCCCTCATTTAGCCAGAGATCTGACCAGGTCCGGCATGTAATCATATCTCCGAACCATTGATGAGCGAGTTCGTGTGCGATAACATTTTCACTAAAAGTAGTCGTTGAGGTCATTGTTTGGTGCTCCATCGCTCCGCCTCTCCCGAATTCCGCGTGGCCGTATTTTTCTTTTATGAACGGATACATGCCGAAGAGATCGGAAAAAATTGCCAGCATATCGATTACGCGCGGAAGGGATTGAAAAGCTGTGTCATAATGTTCCGGCAGAACGTAGTTCAGTACCTCCATGGAATCTTTTTGAGAATAGTGAAACCAGTTCGAAAACTGAACATAGTTTGTCATTGCAAGAGAAATAAGATACGATGCAATAGGGTATCGCTCTTTCCAATGGTAGGTAGAAGTACCGTTGCCGTTTTCAATCACAGAGGCAAGAATTCCCTCCGAGCCGACTTTAAAATTTGAATTGCACGTAACGATTATATCGGCCGAGTCCGCTTTATCGCCCGGATCATCTTTGCAGGGCCACCAATCTTTTGCTCCATAAGGTTCACTTAGTGTATATATCCAGGGAACACCGGCGTGGCTGTCAAAAATAAAACTGCCGAGCCCCGTAGCTGTCGGCAAACCGCCGTAATATACGTCCACTGAAATGGTGTCTGAAAATTTAAACAGCCGGTCAAACGATACATCAAATGAATTTCTATTTTGGATGAAAGAATTTTTCCGGCCGTTTACAATAACCGAATCTATCCGCATTTGATTAACAAGATCAAGCGTGATCGAATGCGTGCTGTCTTTGCGGCAAATTCCCGCTATTGTTACTTTTCCCGTTAGATAATTCGGCTGAGTAAGTATGTTTAATTCAAGCCGGTAATATGCAGCATCAAACCATGCACTTGCTTCTGTTCCTGCAGATAATTGCTGCTGAACGGTTTTTTTATATTGGTAGTTGGGAAGAAATAATTCCTGTTTATATCCGGAGCCGGATATTGACTGCGCATTTATTTCCGAACATATAATAAAAAGAAAAGAGAAGATTATCCGGAAATATATTTTGCCGGGACAGCGGCATTTGAATTTATAAATCGTTGGAGGATGGATCATATTGCTTATTCGCATTCCGATAATTCCGCTGATGTAAACAATACGGAATCAAAGAACGAGAATAATCTAACTTTTGCTCAGTCAAATATCAAGCTTCTCTTTGTAACTCGCTCCCAAGCTGTCGTTTTTACAAAAGAGACCAAGCTTTCCACAGGCAGCATCTCGCTCCCAAGCTCTGCTTGGGAGTGTATTCTTAGAAAATTATTTGGCACGTTAACGGAAAAACAGAACTAAGAACGAGAATAATCTAACTTTTGCTGAACTAAATATCAAGCTTTACTTGCCCGCCATGTTTTACGTTCCCAAACAGAGTTTGGGAACGAGAGATCAAACGAGAGATCAAAGCTTTCCACAGACTGCATCTCGCTCCAAATCTCTCTCGCTTTTTAACCTCGCTCCCAAGCTCTGCTTGGGAGCGCAATCTTAGAATTCCGTTAGTTTATTCCCATAATAGATTCAGTTAATATTGATCCGAATTCCTATTCCAAAATGCCATATGCCATCATTCATTGAATTTCCGAAATACTGATAATTCACTTCCGGGTAAAGCTTGGCTTGCCGAAGCGGTAGAGCGATTCCAAATCCAACTGAACGGTTATTATTAATAAAATCATCCGTTACACTCGAAAAGAAACTATCCGAAAAATCTCCTTTTGCTGCTCCCATATAATGATAAAAAGAATAATGAACGTATGGTTCAAACTCCTGAATGTTTTTGCTTACGCTTATTCCATATTTCAAATATGAATATCCGTCAATCAGGGATGCATAGCTACAATTGAGACTGCAGTCTAAGATATCAAATGACCGAGGATTAACCTGCCAACGAACCGTACCTTCAAGGAAGCGTGTTGGATAATAACGCAAACCTGCTTCGAATCTCAAAGGTAACCCGTAAGCTATAGAAACTGATGAAACAAATGGTTTGTCTTTTGAAACTTCAATTGAATTATCATTACTCTTCGTAATTATCTCATCAAGACCTAATCCTAAAGAAAGCTTTTTTTCTTCCAGTGTCCGTCCTGTATGAAAATTGCTGGATGCAACACAACCGCATAAAAAAAACATTAAAAATATGAATGAAATATTAAGCTGGGAGTTTTTTATCATATCTAATATCCTCAAATAATATTTTATCAATTTACATTCCCAAACATAGTATGGGAACGAGAGAGTAAGCAGGAAAACAAAGTTATGCCCTGACAGCATCTCGCTCCCAAGCTCTGCTTGGGAGCGCAATCTTGGAACATCGATATTTTATGTTACTAAACAGAGTTTGGAAACGAGAGAAATAGAATTAATTGGTACGTCAACGATAAACGGAATTAAGAACGAGAATAATCTACCTTTTGCTCAATCAAATATCAAGCTTCTCTTTGTCGCAAGGAGAATGTCAGAAAAAATCCGCCTCAGTGTTTTTAGAGGAATTCTACAGCTATTCCTTTTTCTATTGTATCGACAATCTTCGCAGCAATTGAGGAATGTATATTATACAAATTTAAATATCAGTGATATTCGTACATGAAGTGATTTCCTTAGCTTTTTTTAATAATTATCCGGAGACCGATTTTGTTGATAATACCTTTTCGCTAATTGTGTTATTTTAACAATAAATTCTGTTTTTGACTGAGTATACGCCGCTCTATCATTGGTGTAACTTTTTGCCAGGTTAATCTTAACTTTTTCATATTCCTTTGCGACATCCGGATGTTCGATTAGATAATCTCGAAAAAACAGCCTGTCCCAATGTTCAAAATGATGTTCTATCATATGGATGTGGTGTGTCCTTTGACCGTTTTGATCACGCTTGATGAACCATGCATAAAAAGGAGGAACATCATCTCCCCAGGACGGCCTCCAGAAATACTCATACCCCTGATCAGTTAGAATAGGAACAATGATCTTCTTTGTCTCATCAAGAGATGTCACCTCGGCTAAAATATCAATGATAGGTTTGGCCGACATTCGCGGTATCGCCGTACTTCCGAAGTGCTCGATTCTTTTTATAATAGTGTCAGGCAGGCAGGAAATAAGATGGTTCTTCTCAAGCAAAAACATCCTGGGCCAATCCGGATTGTATGGAACAATATCAACTTTCTCCTGAACAACTCTTTTAACACGTTCTTCGTTAGTTTCCATGGCAGCTAATATTATTCGGTATAAGTGTGTTAGAAATATTTTACACCCAGCCATAGCTCATAAATTCCAAAACAAGCCAGGCCGATAGCCGAAGCGCCTATCAGTATGCGGTCCATTCGCGGACCGAGTTTCCCGGCATGAGCGAACAGCAGAACAATTCCCATTTGAGTAACAACTATCGTCGTATAGAATCCCGATATTAAAACAATTCCATTCAAGTAATATTCTCTCCACGCTTTGAGCAGAATCGGACCCATTACCAGACTCCAGCCGATGTAGGGAGCGGGATTCAAAAAATTCACAAGCACAGCCTGCTGAATTGTTGTCCGGCTCGCCGCAGAATGGATCGTTTTACCGGAGTCAAAGTTTTTCCAGGCTTTCCATGCATCTAAAGCAAGGTAAAGAAGAAACACTCCCCCAACGAACTGTAAAGTATTGATCATCCTTTCGGGCACGCGGCTCAGCAGAAATACCACCAGTACAATTATCGGCCCGTCGCTTATAAGCGGTGCAAAGGCAGCCGGTAAAGTGTGCTTCCAGCCTTTTCTCAACGTTTGTGAAATTAGATAGCTTTGAAGCGGACCCGGCTGTACAGCCGCCGCAAACGCATATGTTATTCCAAGTATCAGATACGAAACCACTTAGTCGTCACTTTCATATTTTTTTTGATCAAGAAATATTTTCCCGTAGAGGAATTCTTTTTGAAAAACTATTTTGCGCCGTCCATGACCTTTTTCCCAACAAAGTACGTGGAAGAAAAGATCAAAAAGAATGGGATCCATGTTCCTAAAACACTCCCGAACATTTCAAAATTCTTTTGAATGACCATTGCAACAAGGAATAAATCCATGAACAGCGCAAATCCCAGACAGAAAAACGCCATTTGTATCGGCGTTACCTGATGGAATTTTTTAAAGTAAAACCGGGATATGACGCCAAAAATTATAGGAACAGCCAGAGCGTGAGCAATCAATGTGTTTTGTTCACTGGTAATTTGAAATCCAATACCGATAACAGCAGCACAAAGGATCCAGCCGATGAAGGCATGAACGAGCATAATGAATATTTTTTTCATGAAATATCCTTGTTGCTATTTTAGGCGAAGCGTTTGTATTGCCAGCACACCCTGGATCAGCGATGCAATTAATGCAGCAGTAAGAACTGCAATGGAGGCGGCTAACGTAAATTCGTTATGTCCGGTAATTATAAAGTACATGTGGATGAAAAATGCAAAGATACCCGACGCTGCCAGTCCCAGTGCAAAATAATATCCGCTTTTATGGCCGGTAATTAAATTCCTGAATCCAATAAGTCCGGCCAGAACTATAATAATATTCACAATCAGGAAACCCTGTATACTGCCGGGCATTCCGAACAATTCCCATTCCTTCCAGTAGGCCGAGTCGATTTCATGCGTTATTAACAATGCCAGATTGATCAAATAAATTATCCAATTCACATTTTCTCTGTATTTCATCTGTTTATTTTCATCGATAGTAAGATGAGTCAATTAGATATACATCCCTGCTTTACCGGAATGAATCTACCGCTTGTTCGAACAAAGTTCAATAGTTGAAATTCAGATTATATCTTCTTTCTTTAAAGGACTATGATATATAAAACGCAGGAAAATCTTGTTAGAATGATCCGGCTGGCTGAAGATTCTTTTAATACTGGAAACGACCCATCTCAAATTTCAGTCGATCAAAAAGTAAGAAACAGGCTGAAAAGAATTCACCCTGCTACGATGATGGAGAAGCGGACAAAAAAAGGCCCTGTTGCATGGATACTGGTTATACCCACAACACAAAAACTGATGAAGCAATTTATTAAAAGAGAAATAAACGAGCGTGAGCTTTTAAGGAAAACACCGCTGCATATCAAATACGATGCGATTTATCTGTGTTCTGCTCTTGTTCTGCCTGAATATAGAAGAAAGGGAATTGCAGAACGGTTGATATGCAAAGCTGTCAAATCGATAAAAAAGGAACACCCGATCGATGCTCTCTTCTATTGGGCTTTTAGTACGGCAGGCAGAAAGCTGGCAGTTTCAGCTGCAAATAAATGCGGGCTTCCTATCTTTAGAAGGAAAAACTCCGGTTAAATATTTAAGCCGGAATACAAAAATATTTATTCCGTCGGTTTCCATTAAGTAAATATTATTTGAGCCCCTGCCGATCTCTCGTAAAACTGACCGACCGAAATTATATCGTCAACTTCCCTGCAAAAATCTTTTTTCCCAAGGTGAAACATATCGACAGAGGCCTTGCAGGCATAGATTTCGCAGCCGGCATCATGAATCATTGTTATAAATTCGCGAATAGGAGGTATATCGATTTTTTCCATTTCCTTCTTCATCATATTCGTCGCAAATGCGGACATACCCGGAATCATTCCTACAATTGTCGGCATGTGCATGCCGGGATTTCCGACTGTTGCTACTTTAATATTGTCCATTCTTTTTTCAATAATTCCGTCGAGGCCGAAGAAAGTAAAGAACAGTGTTGCATCGATTCCTTCCATACGAGCGCCGTTGGCCATGATCAACGCCGGATAAATACCTTCCAATGAGCCATGTGAAACAATGATCGACACTTTTTTTATAGGTTCATAGTTTGTTGTTTCCATGAAGCAGTCTCCTTAGTATTAAATACATCCTGTAGGTTTCGGTATCCCGGCAATCTTTGCCGCTTTTTTAGCGGGGCCTTTCGGAAAAAGCGCATACAACTCCTTTGTCTCGACACCGCTTTCTTTTGTAAGCCTGCGAATTGAAGGAGCGTCACCTTTTTCTATAAACTCCTTACGCATCAGGTTGATTACTTTCCAATGACGATCTGTCAGCGTATCGATACCTTCCTCAGCAGCCAGTTCTTTTGCAGTCTCTTCAGTCCAATCTTTATAGCTTATCAAATGCCCGTCTGCATCGCGTGCAAGATCTTTTGCGGCCATGTCAACCTCCTAATTTTCGTGTTGATAGTTCTTATTGTTTTGTATGTTCATTAATTCGGATTAGATGTTTGTAATTCCAAAGCTCTTTGATTTATTTTCCCGGCCATCGACATGTGCGATTCGATAATAGGAAGCTTGTAACCCTTAAGTAAAATATTCCAGTATATCCAGCGAAACATCATCTTGCCGTAATGATTCATCTTTGTTTCTTTAAGCAAAGAAAAAGGGCCGAAGGCAGGAAGAGGGAATTTTCCGGGCAGGGGCTCGGTATCGTAATTGAAATCTATAAGAATACCTTTGCCGAATCCGGATTCGATAAAACAATTTGCATGGCCGTCGAACTTTGTTTTCATAGGACGCTGTCCGATTACATCGAGCAGATTTTCAGTAAGTATTTCGGCCTGGAAATGGGCAACTGAACCTGCTTTGGAACTTGGCAGGTTTGTAGCATCGCCTAACACGAAAATATTCGCGTATTTTTCAGAACGCAGGGTTTGCTTATCAGTCGGAATAAAATTTAATTCATCGCCCAGTCCGCTACGTGCAACTACATCGTCGCCCATGTTGGTAGGTATAGTTATAAGGACATCGAATGGAATCTCCTGTTCATCCCATGATATAATTTTCTTTTCAAGGTTGTCTACGCGGGCTATGCTGAAGTCAGTTGTCAGATTAATATTTTTTGAGGCCAGCATATTGCCGAACGCCTTTGAAGCGATCGGCCTTGTGAATGCTCCCGACAGCGGTGTTACATATTGTATATCAACTTTATCTCTAATTCCCTTTTTTGAAAAATACCAATCGGCAAGGAACACAAATTCCAGCGGCGCTACCGGACACTTAATCGGCATTTCCGCAATGTTAACAACTATTTTTCCACCCTCCCAGTTTTGGAAAAATCGTGCAAGATTCAGAGCTCCATCCAGTGTATAAAAATCAAAAATATTTTTATACCAGAGAGAATCTTTCAAGCCTTCGGTTTGTTCAGGAGCTATACGTGCACCCGTAGCAATGATCAGTAAATCATACGGAAGAGCAGAATCGTCGCCGAGCAGAATCCTGCTTTTATCCGCTTCTATAAGTTTCACCGGAGAGGTAACGGAGGTAACACCTGCGGGAAGTAAATTGTACACTGATTTTACAACGTCTTTTTTTTCGTAAATCCCGAAAGGTATGAATAGGAATCCGGGTTGATAATAGTGTTCCGTCGATTGATCGATTATTGTGATCTGCCATTCATTCCGGTTTAACAAATTGATTAATTTGTTCGCCATCATCGTGCCTGCGGTTCCAGCCCCGAGTATTACCAGATTTTTCATAACATTCTCATATACGTTTATAAATATGTTCTCTCATATAAGGATTAAATGCTCTATTTATTAAAAAGGTTCAAAATTTAACCATAATTATAACAACTAATCGGCACGATTAAGTTCTGTTTGGTGTCTTGAAAAGGCAGACTTTCATCACTTTTTTGATAATCGCAAGCTTTTTGCGTATTTTATTTAATATTCTCAACCTGACTTGACGGAAACTATATGATAACTGCCGATAAAAACGATTTTATTCGAGAAATTATTGATGAAGATATCCTTGCCAATGTAAACGAGAGGCGTGTACATACGCGTTTTCCTCCCGAGCCAAACGGATACCTCCATATTGGACATGCTAAATCTATTCTTTTGAATTACGGAATTGCAAAAGACTTCAATGGAAAATTCAATGTCCGATTTGACGACACAAATCCCGAGAAAGAAGAACAGGAATATGTCGATTCGATTATTGAAGATGTAAAGTGGCTCGGAGCCAAATTTGAAGATCGATTATTTTACGCTTCCGATTATTTCGAGCAAATGTATCAGTATGCAGTCGATCTGATTAAAAAGGGAAAAGCGTACGTCTGCGACCTCAACGGAGATGAAATTCGAGCCAACTCGCGGCACATTGACGGAACCAGGCAAGGAAAGCCCCTATCGAAACCGGAATGTCGAAGAAAATCTCGATTTGTTCGAACGGATGCGAAAAGGAGAATTCCCCAACGGAACAAAGACACTGCGCGCTAAAATCGACATGGCATCACCGAACATCAATTTACGCGATCCGATTATGTATAGAATCGTTCATGAAGATCATCACCGGCAGGGTAATGCCTGGTGCATTTATCCGACTTACGATTGGGCTCATGGACTTGAAGATTCGATTGGAAAAGATCACTCACTCTATCTGTACTCTTGAATTCGAAAACCATCGTCCCTTATATGATTGGTTTCTTGAGAACCTTGGAATATATCATCCGCGGCAAATTGAATTTGCTCGGCTCAATATTACATACACAGTGCTGAGCAAACGGAAACTGCTTCAGCTTGTTCAGGAAAAACATGTCAGCGGCTGGGATGACCCCCGTATGCCGACGCTTGCCGGATTTCGCCGGCGCGGATATACTGCCGATTCGATTAAAGTATTCTGCGATAAAATCGGTGTTTCAAAAAAAGACAGTACAATAGATGTTGCTATGCTGGAATGGAGTATCCGGGAGGATCTTAATAAGAACGCGCAGCGTGCGATGGCTGTGTTGAATCCGATAAAAGTAGTATTGACCAATTATCCTGAGAACAAAACCGAAGAACTTCCTGCAGTCAATAATCCGGAAAACGAATCTGCCGGTTCACGCATGGTTCCGTTCAGCCGTGAATTGTATATCGATCAGGAAGATTTTCGCGAAGTCCCGCCGCCTAAATATTACCGGCTGTCGCCGGGAACGGAAGTGCGGCTGCGGTATGCATATATCATCAAATGCGAAAAAGTAATAAAAGATGCACAGGGTAATATCACTGAGCTTCATTGTACATATGATCCTGAAACAAAAAGCGGAACGGCTGCTGCAAACCGAAAAGTAAAATCGACAATTCATTGGGTATCGGCACATGATGCAGTTAATGCAGAAGTTCGGTTATATGACCGCCTCTTTATAAAAGAAGATCCCAATGAAGCAGAAGAAGGGAAAGATTTTCTCTCAAACATAAATCCGAAATCTTTGCAGGTACTTGCAAATTGCAAATTGGAACCCATGCTGGGCAAAGCCGCACCCGGAGACCGGTTCCAGTTTGAACGAACGGGATACTTCTGTGCAGATCCAAAAGATTCAAAACCGGGCGCGCCTGTATTCAACCGCATTGTCACATTGAAAGATACCTGGGTGAAAATTGAGCAGAAGGGGAAGAAATAATTATCCTCGCATATAGAAGGAGTTTATCTTTAAAATGGGCTCCTTCTACTACCCGCAATAACCCGTTCCTCTATTATAGACCATATCGGGTTTCCAGTTTACATCTTTACCTAAAACCATTCTCGGGGCTCTGCGGTATTCTTGAAATCCCTCGGACAATAAATATTCTTGAGCAATCTTATTCGACGATGGAACAGCTATTTTTGTCTTTCCTTGATTGAATCGAAATTTCACCAGCATTAATCCTGCCGCAGGTTCTTCTGCAATTATTAATCCGGCGCCGTAATCCGGAAGATAAACTCCGCTGATATCGCCTGACTTTCCCGGATCATAGACCCATCCGGTTGAAAGGAATCGTTCTAGAAAATTAAATCGCTTTTCTCCGGATACTTTTCTATCAAGCTCTTTTATTTTTTCAAAGTCTTCGTTCTTGATTTCTCTCACATTTGAAATTTGCTGAATGGGAAGAATCGATTCACGCTTAAAAAATACATACGCGGCACTTGTTATAAATCCGAGCTTTCTGTAGACCGGTTCACCCATTTCACTTGCAATCAATATCTGGTTCTCACATCCTTTGCTTCTGCAATATTCTGAAAGGTGAGAGGTTATTCCTGTCCCGATGCCTTGTCCGCGGTATTCCGGAAGAACGATAATTGTTCCAAGCCAGCCGACAGGTCCATGCAGCATTGCAATTCCGCATCCGACAATCTTGTTATCCGCCTCGGCTGCTACAGGGTAGAAATATGGATATCCAAAATGAAAAGAGATTACCTGCGGAAGATCTAAATTCCAATCTTCCGGAGGAAAATTTTGAAGCTGCGGGATTTCCGGTTTTGAGAGTTTTCTTATCTTAATCAAAATTTGATTCCTATGTCTTCCGGCAGGGCCGGTTCGACAAATATTGTTTTTTCACGTTCCAGTGTAACGGTGCCCGCAGGAACTCCCTTCGGCTTTCTTACGTACTTACCTTCGCACATCGCCACCGGAACTAATTTTGAATTTTTCATTTTACTGTAATATGCCGCAACTGCGGCAGCTTGCTCAATGGCTTTCTTGCTTACCTCGCCTTTTCCGGTCCCAATCTTTAAAACAACATGCGAACCGCCTACTCCCCGCGCATGAAACCAGAGATCATTCTTTGCCGTATGGCGTGTTGAAAGCAAATCGTTGTTCTCGCCGCTTTTTCCCGCCCACACTTGAAATCCGCCCGCAACCGTAAATACGCGGAACGGCAAGGATTCCTCTTTTTTTACATGTCCTGATTTTTTTGTTTTGATGCCGAATTTTGCAAGCTCTTCCTGATTTTCTTTTACAAAGAGATGCAGGTCATCTTCTGTTACAACTTCTTCCATCCGTAAAAGAAGTTTGAGAGGCCGAATTCCTTTTGTCGGCCAATTCAATTACTCGTTGACGCTGTTCTTCCGCAGCACGCCGGGATTTGACGGCTTTCTCAAAGTAACGCTCTGCATTCTTTGCCGGATTTAAATGCGTGTCAAGCTGTATTTCAATTAGATCATTGGACCGGTCGATAAAATTTTCCACCAGCGCCGTTGAATCGCCTTTTTTAATAAGATGCAGATGGCTTATTAAAAGCTTGCCGAATCTTTCGTACTGATCTGCCCGGTTTGAGTTCTCTGCTTCAACCGTGATTCTTTGCAGCGATCGTTCAATCCGGCTCAGTTCGCTTTTCAGTACTTTCAATATTTCCTCCTTCTCGCGAAGGATGGTCTTTTGATGACGTAATTGTGAACGAAATGCTTGGATTGCTTCCGAAACAGTTTCGTATTTCTGAAATTCAAATTCACTAAGATGCTGCAGCGGAATCAATGAAAAACGAACAGGCGATGTGTCGTCCGAATACACACGCGGCGACGGCAAAGCAAGAAGCTCTTCTTTCATTTGCCGCGCATCATTTAACAGCCGGGCAGTTTCATTTTCCGACAAACCGGCAGAGTATTTGTTCTCCGTTTAAACCGGAACGGGCAAGCAATTCCCTGACAAGGACGGTACCAAATTGCGGTAATATGTGTTTCAACATCATTGCGAGCGGCCTGCCGGTGTACGCTGCTGCGATGCCGCCATGCAGCGATTCCGGAATATCCGGATATTGAATCCGGGAAGACAAATCAAGTTTTGTATTTATAAGATCTGATTTTTTCAAAAACAGATCGGTTACCGTACCGCCGGTATCAACGAAAAGAACATTCGCGTTAGGCCCGAATAATTGTACAATCAATTCGCGCCTGTCTTCAAATTGAAAATGTATTTGCCGGTCTCCCGGATGTATTGAAATCTTTTTAATTATTGTTCCATGAACTTCGGGAAAAATATCCGCTGAGTTGCGGTGCGCGCGAACAAATTCTTTTCGCGCATAAATATAATTGTCCGCCGGTTCACATCCGACTAAAATGACGGCTGAAGTTTCTCGAAACGACAGAATTAATTCACCCCGGAATTGAGTAAAGATTTCGTCCACTATTCGTCCGGTGAATTCCTTATTCAGTTCGGCTGCCAGGTGAAATAATGTGTAGTAATTGGTAATCATCGGTATCTGCTATTTATCCACAAATCATACCTAAAATCAGTAAAATTGCAAGGAATTGCAATCCTGATGTGGATAACTCGTGAATATCGAAGTGCAGATGATGTGCAAAAGTAAACCTTGCCCTCCCATCGAATTTTCCGTACCTTTTGATATAAAATTCTATTTCGAGGAGCTTCCGTGGTAGCAAGCATGACCGGCTTTGGCCGTGCCGAAGTCAGCAGGGACGGTATTAATATCAATGTAGAAGTGCGAAGTGTTAACAGCCGTTATCTTGATCTAACGCTGCGGCTGCCGCGTAATTTTTCGCAGCGTGAAAAGGAATTAAAGGATATTGTCCGTAAATATTTAAATCGCGGTAATTTGAATATCACCGTCAAGATCGCGCATGATGCTAATGGCGCTATTCCTCTGAAAGTGAATAAAGCGGCGGCAAAGTCGTACTTTAAACTTCTCAATGATATCCGTAAATCCGTAAAGATCCGCGAGCAGGTAGGACTTGAGCACCTATTAACTTTCTCCGAAGTTTTCGAACCGATCGAGGAAAAAGAGACCGATGAACTTGAGTGGAAACTTGTGGAAGAGACAGTTCAGTCAGGCATTGGAAAATCTCAATGTCATGCGTGCTCAAGAAGGAAGCGAATTGGCAAAGGATCTGGAAAACCGCATTCACTGGATGGAAAATATTTTAAATGAAGTAGAGAAACTTTCAAAGGAACGGATCCCGGACGAGCGAAAAAACCTGCATGAACGTGTTGAGCAGTTGATAGAAGACAAGTTCGTTATAGACCAGAACAGGCTGGAACTGGAAATAGCTTTGATAGCCGACAAGCTTGATATTACGGAAGAATGCGTCCGGTACAGAAGTCATAACAAGTTTTTTCTTGAAGCGCTTAATAAGAATGAAGCAGCCGGCCGTAAATTGAATTTTCTGGTACAGGAAATGAACCGCGAAGCAAATACAATCAGTTCCAAATCTAATGATGCAAACATTGCACATTTGATTATCGGATTGAAAGAAGAGCTGGAAAAAATTCGTGAACAGCTTCAGAACATAGAGTAGCACTAAGCGATTTTATAAACAGTTAGCCGGCAAAAAGCCGGATTCATCTACGACTCAATAATCAATGGCCAGAGGAAAGCTCATTGTTATATCGGCACCCAGCGGATGCGGGAAAACTACAATTGCAAAAGCGATTCTTTCAAAACATCCGGCAATGCTTTTTTCCGTGTCCGCAACAACACGGCCTGTACGCAGCGGTGAAGTAAACGGAAAAGATTATTTCTTTCTGTCAAGACGGGAATTTGAGGATCGTATTGGAACCGGAGATTTAACAGAGTGGGAAGAAATTTACGGAAATTATTACGGGACGTTAAAAAGCGAAATTCATAGAGCGCTTGATAACGGTTATTCAATGATATTTGATGTAGATGTGAAAGGTGCATTATCGATTCGGCGGAATTTTCCCGGACGATTCCGTTCTTATTTTTATAAAACCGCCGAGTATGGAAGTACTGACGAACCGGCTGATGAACCGGAAAACAGAGAACCCGGAGACTCTCAAGCGGAGACTGGATCGCGTACCGATGGAATTAGATCAGGGTGTTCATTTTGATTTTCAAGTAATTAACGATGATCTCGATAAAGCAATAACTGAAGTAGACGAGATCGTTCAAAAGAATTTATAAAACACATAACAATACTCATAGTGTAACGGAGGAAATCCAGTGGCAGTTAAACCAGTTGCGATGCATGAATTTTTAGAACAGACCGGCAATATCTACGAAGCAATTATCGTTGCCGCGAAACGAGCACGGCAAATTCACGATGATTTTAAAATCGAATTATCGCAGCAGCTCGAAACGCTCAAAGCGTTAAATGCAACACCGGAACCGGAAGATGACAGTGAAGTTACTGTTGCAAATCCGGATCAATTAAAAATCAGCCTGGAATTTGAGAAGCGCAGGAAGCCGACAGAACTTGCAATCGACGAGGTTCGGGAAAAGAAGATCCCTTACCGCTATAAGGAACATGTCGATTTCTTTACAAAGACTTCTGCCAAAGAAACTACGACCGAAGAATAACGGAATAAAAAATGCGCGGCAGGCATGTATTAATCGGAGTTACAGGCGGAATTGCAGCTTATAAAGTCGGCTATCTTATCCGCGATCTTGTGAAGTCCGGAGCCGAAGTAAAAGTGATGATGACGGAAGCGGGAACACGTTTTGTCACTCCGCTTACATTCTCTGTGCTTTCAAAGAATCCGGTTTATACCGATCTCTGGACAAATAACCAGACGTCGAATCCTGACATCAGCACACAGCATATCGATCTTGCTAATTGGGCGGATGTGCTGGTAATTGCACCCGCATCGGCAAATACAATAGCAAAACTTGCCTACGGAATTTCAGATAACCTGCTCGCCGTTGTTGCTCTGGCAACAACTCGGCCTATAATTCTTGCACCGACCATGGATGCAGAAATGTATCTGAATCCGGTTACGCAGAGCAATCTGTTGTCGCTTAAAGAACGCGGTTATATCGTTATCGATCCGGTCAAAGGCGAACTTGCCAGCGGATTAACCGGGCCGGGACGCCTGCCTGAAATTAAAATTATTATTGATACGATTGAAAAAATTCTCGATCAATCACTCCAGGATTTAAAGACGAAACGGATTCTTGTAACGGCAGGACCGACATACGAAGCAATCGATCCTGTCCGATTTGTGGGAAATCGTTCTTCCGGCAAAATGGGTTTCGCAATAGCAAATGCCGCCGCCCAGCGCGGCGCTGTAGTAACGCTTGTTGCAGGACCGACGCATCTCGAAACACCGCGCAATGTAACTCGAATCGATATTGAATCGGCACAGGAAATGCTGAATGCTGTTATTGCCGGCGCAAAAAAAGCAGATGCCGTGATAATGGCGGCTGCCGTCGCCGATTACAAACCTGCAAATACAGCGAAACATAAAATTAAAAAACATTCGAACTCCAAGACACTGGAATTGCAGCTCGAGACGACAACCGATATTCTCGCAGTACTCGGCAAAAAAAAGCGGTCAACGGTCCTGATAGGTTTCGCATTGGAAACAAAGGATGAAATTGCAAACGCAAAGGAAAAACTAAAAAAGAAGAACCTTGATCTCATCGTGCTTAATTCCTTTGGTAAACAGAACCGTGTATTCGGTTCAAATCTTAATACCGTCGCTATAATCGATAGAAACGGCAAAATCGAACAACTTCCCATTATGCCGAAGTTCGATGCAGCAAACAAAATTCTTAATAGGATAAAAAGTCTCTTATAGTTTTCAGGAAATTTTAATCCCTGATAATAGATCCCAATTTTCTCTCCTGTTTAAAAGGAGAGATTTTTTTCATTGGTATCGAATTAGAAAATTAAATTACCAGACCTATGTCTCTTGACGACGATTTCAATAATTTGCTTTCCGATACTCAGCGTTACCTTAAGCAGCAAACAGATCTTTACGGCGACTCGCTGATGATTCCAAAAACCACCGCTCAACCTGCAGTGGATCAGACCGCTCATCAAAAAGAACAATCTCTCTCAACTATAAAAAAGGAATCCGTGATTCGAGAACCGGTAACAAATCTATTTGGAAAACCTGCCGCGGCTCAAGCAGATTCGCCTCTTCAAGCATACCCCGCGGAACCCTGGGTATCTGCGGAGAACATTCCATCGCTCAACCAGGCGATTAATACCTGTTTAAAATGCGGACTTGGCAAGACACGAACAAAGTTCGTTTTTGGCGTCGGCAATCCGAAAGCGGAAGCTGTAGTCGTCGGCGAAGCGCCGGGAGCCGATGAAGATGCACAAGGCGAGCCGTTTGTCGGCCGCGGCGGACAGCTGCTGAATAAAATTCTAGAATCGATTCATTTTAAGCGCGAAGAAGTTTTTATCTGCAACATTCTCAAATGCCGGCCGCCAAATAACCGCGATCCGCAGCCGGAAGAAATCGAATTATGCGAACCGTATTTATGGAAACAACTTGAATTAATTAAACCAAAAATAATTCTTTGTGTCGGACGCATCGCCGGGCAATCACTGCTGAAAACGAATGCCTCCCTGTCAGTTTTACGCGGCAAAGTGCATGATTACCGAGGTATTCCGCTGATGGTTACATATCATCCAGCCGCATTGCTGCGAAATCCAAACTGGAAAAGGCCATGCTGGGAAGATGTACAGCAGTTTAGAAAATTATACGAAGAATTAACAAATAAAGATGCTGTAAAATAGAAAAGTTCCCGCCAAAAAACGGCGGGATTCTGAATTCAACGATTGATTTAGCTGCGCTATGCTTGCTAAATCAAGTTGAATTCGAAGTTGGGAAGATGTACAGCAGTTTAGAAAACTATACGAAGAATTGACAGCCGGAAAATAAATCACATATCGCGGAATACAAGCTTCAAACAGACTGCAATATTATAAAATCTAAAAATTGTAATTCGATAAATCTTTTTCAAATTTATTTGTCTTTTGAGTATTGAAAATTGATAATGCAAGTATGGATCAAAAGAAAGAATTCATCAAAAATTTAAAGAAGGCCTGGCGCGATGAAATGCTGAGCGCACGCAACTATCGTGCATTAGCAGACCGCGAGCTGCATCCGGAGAAAAAGGCAATACTTTTAAGGATGGCTGAAGCGGAAGACCGGCATGCGGAACGATGGGCATTACGCTTACGCGAATTGGGCAATCCGGTCGGAACCTATCACGATACACCCGTAGAAGTAATACGCCGCTCTGTACTGCTGAAAAGTTCCACCGAAGAAGCTGCACAAATGCTGGAAGCCGGCGAAAGCCAGGCAGATGCGTTATATGAAAAAATGATTTTCGCGGCAGAGTCAGAAAAGGATAAGCAGGCGCTCATCGCAGCACAGCGTGAGGAAAATGCTCATAGTAAAATGCTGGAAGAAATGAGCAACTCTCGAATTTCCCAGCATCCGCAGAGCAAACTTGACCGCCTGTTAGGCAGGGAGCGGTGGCATGTCACTGCAGGCGGATGGATCGGCCAGGCAATATATGGAGTGAACGACGGGCTTGGAGCGGCATTCGGCGTTGTCAGCGGTGTTGCAGGTGCAACAGCGGCAAACAGCGACTTCATATTATTAAGCGGACTCGCGGCGGCAATTGCTTCGGCATTATCTATGGGAAGCGGCGCGTACCTTGCAACAAAATCCGAACGCGAAGTTTATGAAGCAGAACTCGACCGGGAAAAACATGAGATTGAATCGAATCCGGCAGAAGAACGGGAAGAGATGGAACTTTTTTATCAGCTTAAAGGATTTTCTGAAGAAGAATCCAGACAAATGACGGCAAAACTTGCAGAGCAGCCCGATCAATTTCTTAAGACGCTGGCGCACGAAGAATTAGGACTGTCTGAAAAAACGTTCCCCAACCAATGGAAATCTGCATTCAGTGCGACAATCAGCACGGCGCTCGGTGCAATTATTCCGGTAATTCCGTTTATGTTTTGGTCGGGAATGGAAGCATTGATTATATCATTTGTTATTAGCACAGCAGCGCACTTTGCAGTCGGTGCATCGAAGGTGATAGTCACCGGACGCTCATGGCTCAAAAGCGGTACCGAAATGACTCTTATCGGATTAGGCGAAGCAATAGCAACATACCTCATCGGTATGCTCATTGCGCCTATGATTGGATGAAATAGTTTCGGATTTTAATCCGCGACAAAGGAGAATATTGTATGGCAGACCCGCGAAAAATAATTGATTTCAATTCACCCCAGCCGGTATCGACCGAAGGACGCGTACCGCCGCAGGCGATGGATATAGAAGCCGCTGTCATCGGTGCTATGCTGCTGGAAAAGGATGCCATCGCCAAAGCGATTGAAGTTCTAGACGACACTGCTTTCTACAAGCCGGCACATCAAAGCGTCTACCGCGCTATAATGGCTTTGTTTGAACGAAGCGAACCGGTCGACCTTATAACATTGACTGAAGAACTCCGCCGCCGCAGCGAGCTGGAAAAAATCGGCGGTGAATACTACCTTACTGAACTCACGACAAAAGTTTCCAGCGCCGCTAATGTTGAATACCACGCGCACATCGTTCTGGAACGCGCGCTTATGCGCCAGCTTATTCATTCGTCATCGGAAGTTATTAACCGCGCATACAGCGAAACCGAAGACGCGCTTGACCTGATTGATGAAGCAGAGCAAAAAATATTCGACATCTCGGAAAAGCGGATGAAGAAAAGCTTTGTTTCGATGAACGCCGCAGTACATAAAACGATGGATTTGCTTCAAAGCATTCACGGCAAGCACAGCGGTGTTACCGGCGTGCCATCCGGCTTCGCCGATCTGGATTCACTGACAGGCGGATTCCAAACATCCGATCTAATTATTATTGCCGGCCGGCCGTCGCAGGGCAAAACAGCATTTGCACTATCAATTGCGCGCAATGCCTCGGTAATGCACGACTTTGCTATCGGAATCTTCAGCCTCGAAATGTCGACGCAGCAATTGGTGATGCGATTGATGTGCGCCGAAGCCCGCGTGGATGCACATAAAGTCCGTACAGGACGCCTGCCGGAAGATGAATGGAAAAAACTCAGTACCAGCGTCGGACGGCTTTATAAAACGAAAATGTTTATTGACGATACACCGGGGCTTGCTGTGTTAGAATTACGTGCGAAAGCCCGCCGGTTAAAGGTCGAACATAATATCGGACTTATCATTGTCGATTACCTTCAATTGATGCAGGGGCCGAGGAACGCTCAAAGCCGCGAGCAGGAAATATCGGCTATCTCGCGTTCATTGAAAGCGCTTGCTAAAGAACTGAACCTGCCGGTAATTGCATTATCACAATTAAACCGTTCGGTTGAATCAAGAAACGACAAGAGGCCGGCACTTTCGGACTTACGCGAATCCGGGGCAATCGAACAGGATGCCGATGTCGTGATGTTCGTTCATCGTCCGGAAATGTTCGGTATTCAGGAACAGGACGGCGAAGCAACAGAAGGGCTGGCAGAAATTATCATTGGAAAACAGCGTAACGGCCCTACAGATACTGTAAGACTGCAGTTCATCAAGCAGTACGCACGATTTGAAAGCCGATTGACCCACAGGCCTGAAGCATTTTTACAGGCTGAATCCGAAAGAGATGAAACACCTTTTTAGATTGGAGATTTCCTGCCGTAGATTTGAATCGAATAATTAAAGAAGGCGCTTATGAACCGTCGCACATTTCTAAAATCGATTCCTGTTACTGCCCTGATTCCTTCTCTTTTCGCTGAAGAAAAGAACGCTGCAGCCGATCTTCCTTCCGATCCGAACGAATTAATCTGCAGGAATAAATTTGATATCGCTCTTTCCCTCAAACTCGCCGGCAGGCCGATCAATGAAATAATTATTGAGATAGCAAAATCATTTATCGGAGTTGACTATGCTGCCGGCACTCTTGAAACTTCCGGCGAGGAACGGCTTCTTGTTAATTTGCAGGCCCTGGACTGTGTGACTTTTTTCGAGAACTCGCTAGTTCTCGCTCGATGCGTAAAGAAGAACCGAATGACATTTGAAGACTATAAAAAGGAATTGCAATTTGTCCGTTACCGCAGCGGCATAATCGACAGGTACCCAAGCAGGCTGCATTATATTTCGGATTATTTTTATGATAACGAGAAGAAAGCCGTGCTGAAGAATGTTACAAAAGAACTGGGCGGGATACGATTTAAAAAGAAAATAAATTTTATGTCTACGCACCCTGATTCCTATTTACAATTGAGAGAAAATCCGGAATTTTTAAATACGATCTCAGCGCAGGAAGCGGAAATAAATAAACGGCCGATATATCACATACCCAAATCGTATGTAAAAAAACTCGCATCAGGGATTAAAGACGGGGACATTCTGGGCATCACAACAACCGTCAAAGGATTAGATTGTTCGCATACCGGTATTGCTGTCCGGCAGAACGGTAAATTGCATATGATCCATGCACCGGCTCCCGGTCTAAAAGTACAAATCACAGAAATACCGCTTTGGGAATATCTTATGAGAATAAAGAAGGATTCGGGAATAATGGTAGCAAGAGCTTTGGAACCGAAAATGTAAAATTGAACGGAATAAAGAAAGAGGAATATAAATGAAGATAGGTATTAAGGCACATTCCCGCCTATCTATTGTTCATGGTGATATCACAACGCAATTAGTCGATGCTGTTGTCAATGCAGCCAATAACTCGCTGCTGGGCGGAGGAGGAGTCGATGGAGCAATTCATCAAGCTGCCGGGCCGATGCTGCTGGAAGAATGCCGGACTCTAGGAGGCTGCGAGACCGGAAATGCTAAAATAACTAGGGGCTACAATCTTCCGGCAAATTATATTATACATACTGTCGGTCCTGTCTGGCAGGAAGGAATTAAGAATGAAGATGCTTTACTTGCAAAATGTTATCGAAGCTGTTTTGTGCTTACGCGTAAGCACGGTATTAAAACTATCGCATTTCCTTCTATTAGTACAGGTGTTTATCGATTTCCGGTGGATCGGGCTTCTCGTATTGCACTAAAAGAAATATTCCACGAACTTGAAACCAATATTGAACTCGAACGTGTGATTATTGTATGTTTTGACCGAAAAACATATGACACATATATATCGATGGAAAAGGAATTGTTCGGTAAAAAATAATGTTTGGAAACTAAGAACGTATGAAATCAAGATATATCCTATGGCTTCTATTATTTACCGCAGCTTTTAATATTAGAATTTATGCACAGAGACCGATCGTCAGCCCGCGCGATTCAGTAAAAGCAGTATTCAACGGAAAAAAAATCGTTATTAATTACGGCAAACCGTCAGTTCTCGGCAGAAAAATCTTCGGCGCATTTGTCCCGTATTACAAAATTTGGAGGACAGGTGCCGGAGCAGCTACCACATTAATAACAGAGGTAGACCTTGAAGTCGATGGAGCGGTCGTTCCGCAGGGCACTTATTCGCTTTATACACTTCCCTCCGGAGAACGGTGTAAACTCATCATAAACAAACAGACAGGACAGTGGGGAACGGAATATAATCCCCGGCTTGATCTTGCCCGTGTTGATATGAATGTTATAAAATTGAAATCTCTTGTTGAAGAACTAACATTCAAGATAGAAAAGAACGGCAATGATAACGGGACGCTAAGAATCGAATGGGCAAATACCTCTTTATCGGTTCCTTTCCATTTCAGTAATGAACCTTTGGTGCCAAGTCCGCGCGATTCGGCGGAGCTTACATTGAACGGAAAGAACATATCGGTAAATTACGGCAGCCCGTCGATGCGCGGCAGAAAAATAATGGGAAGCGTTGTCCCATACGGCAAAGTATGGCGAACCGGTGCCAACGCTGCTACAGGATTTACAACTCAAGCGGATTTAATAATAGGGAATATAAAAATACCGCGCGGATCTTATACGCTGTTCTCTATCCCGTCGGCTAAACAATGGAAGCTCCTCATCAATAAACAGACAGGACAGTGGGGAACGGTATATCAGGAAAAACTTGACATAGCGCGAATTCCTCTAAAGAAGAAGACACTGACGGATAAAGTAGAAAGATTTACAATAACATTGGAACGCACCGGCGATAAATCCGGCGTGATGAAATTCTCCTGGGAAAAAACGCAATTATCATTTAACTTTCAGATTAAATAGGTTATATGCTATAACTCTTTACCGATAGCATCGAATTCCTGATTGCTCCCGCGGACTTTAGAGCGGAATGTATCTACAGCTTCTTTCTTTGTCTTGCCGCTTCGTATAAAAACACAGCATTGGCATTTGCCACATTCAGCGAATCAACTCCAAGCTGCATTGGAATTGCTGCTGCGATATCACAGGCCGAAAGGACGTGTTGACTGATACCGTCGCCCTCACTTCCAAAGACAATACAACAGTGTTCGGAGAAATCTACGTTCTGAATATTGTACTCTTTCGCATGAGGATGCGCGGCAATAATATTAAATTCATGATCGTTCCGGAGCAATTTTAGAGTCTCAGCAAGATTCCTGCAATGCACAACCGGAATCTTAAATACCGTACCCAAGGAATTTCTTACAGCCCGGCGTAAATAAGGGCTGCTTGATGTCTCGCCGACAAGAACTGCCTGCACTCCAAATGCGGCGCAGTTGCGGACAAGCACGCCGATATTTTCGGAATTTGTAAGTCCGTCAATCGCTACAAATAAATACGGAGAATTAGATTCTGAAAGAACCGAGTCAAGACTTGCTTGAATTGGAATTTTACCTAATGCCATGATTCCCTGATGCAAATCGAATCCGACGATTGTATCCAGCAGTTTTTTTTCTCCGACAAACACTTTTATATTTTCAGGTCTTTCTGATATAAATTCATTGTATTGTTCCAACCGCTCGGGCGATATAAGCACGGAGAGAACATACAATGGACTTTCTAAAAGACGTAATACTACTTTTTCTCCCTCTGCTATAAATATTCCTTGTCGAAAGTGGTCTGTGGATTGGCGTAAAGTGCGGTACGGCGCCAAATCAGGATTTTCAAGAGTTGTTATCGGAATTAATGTAATCAAATTATTCGATGCAGCAATCGTCTGTAAAATAGGTTTTTTTTAATAATACGAAGAAGTCCCAACCAAACCAATCTCAACTTATCAGAGGAACTTAACTATCAGGTACATGGGCGTTGACATTCCATTAAAAAGGACGTATCATTTCATTATATAACATATTAAAAACGGTCAATTTTTATTGCACAAAGGAATATGTATGACAATAAAAGAAAAAATGCATGGCACAGTTGCAGTTTTAAGTCTAAAAGGCAACTTGATGGGAGAGCCGGATACTGAAAATCTACGTGATAAAATTTACAGCTTGCTGCAGGAAGGATTTATAAAGATTGTTGTTGATATGAAAGGCGTAAGATGGATCAGCAGCACCGGTTTAGGTACGTTAATTGCCGCATTGACATCGGTCCGAAATAAATCCGGCGATTTACGCCTGGCAAATATCACAGAGAAGGTGGAAAGTTTATTTGCAATTACGCAATTGGTAAAAGTTTTTAAAACTTACGAAACCGTAGATCGGGCCATTGCGAGCTTTAAATAATATTCTTTTTGCAAAAATGCCGAACACGGATTTTATTGCAAAAAAATCTCGCAGGAATCTCCCGTGATACACCCGCATACACTATCACATTGGAACTTTCCTCCGGGCAAATTGGAATGCTCCGCAGACTTATTACAGTTCTCAAATTGATGATTCGTCATTTGACAATCATATCATGCAAGTAGTCTTACCCATAGCGATTATCGGCCTTGTTGTTTCATGGATGCTGCTTCGCCGGCTCACACGAATATGGATACGGAGGCCTTTAACTGTTTCCGAATCCATTATTGCCGGGGTTATGGCCTGGCTGTTTCTTTTATCGATATTGGCATGGTTAGGCGGAATTGGCTTAGCATGCATAGATTCTTTTTATTCCCGTAAATTAACGGATATTGGAATTCTTCTTTTTTCCATATTGCTCACAGTTTATGCATTGAAATTTTTCTTTCAGTCGAGATCTGAACAGGGTTTCGAAGAGACTGTGGACTTCTGGAAAGAAGCAATTCAGTTTCGGCGCTCTGCACAGCGAGGACCCGATGTACATTCATTGATGCGCCAGGAACAGGATCGCAGAAATAAACATGCTGTAACTAATTCATCATCCCGGGAGCATAGAATTCTGCAGGCAGATTTAGACAAAGAAAAAGAATACGAAGCACAGCTTGCTCTCCTGAGAAATGGTGCTAATATAGATATCAGCGAGTTGTGGCATGTTCAAACGCGGACGCATTCATCTCAAACATTATTCAATAAGGTTCAAGAAGTCCGAATTGACCCGAATAAAAAACGCCTTTTTCTAAGCATCAATTTTCCTGAAATGAACGAAGAAATATTAAAAGATGAAACATCGGTGTTGCGATTAAATCGGCAGGTGTACGATTTTTTCCAATCAATGAATGCAGAGCCATGGCTCAAACCGTATATTGCATACATTGAAAAATACTTCATGATATGCCGGGCAACCAGGAAAGCTCCGGATGGTACTGAAATCTTATATCCTTTTATGAAAGTAGAAGTATTGATTTCTGAGTTACGCGAACTGGAGGGTTCCTATTTTAATCCACGTAAACTTTCCGAGATTGCAGCCCTTACTTTTAACGGCGGTGCTCAAGTATAAGATGCCGAAATCTAATCAAAACCAACACTTGTTCTTTCTTTACATGGTACCACCGCGAGGAATTTCAAGTACTACTGATCCTCGTCGGATTGATTATTTTCTTTGCCAGGTCGTATTGGGTGCTGATGACCCTTGCTTTTTTTGTGATCGCCGTACTGGCATTGTTATACTTTATGCGAATTCTTGAAGGATACTTCAAAAAGAGGAAACTCTTTCCTTCAAGTGTTCAGCGATATAAGGACTTAAAATCGGCTCTCCACGGACACTCCGTCGAACGTTCGCGCATAGCAATGGCTCTTCTTGCGGCATGGATCCTGGGTGTTTTGTGCCTGCATCGGATTCAATTAGCACAAATAAGCCCGACCGATAGAACACCGACCGATATCTATTGGATTATATTTCCTAGGATGGTATTGCATCACGTGTACTGTCATGGCACTTTACCTGATGTGGTTATGGAACACCTGGAGCCAAAAGGAATCTAAACACATACCTTTCTTCGACGGCCTTGTGGCAAGTTTCTTTTTTTATCATGGCCTCTCGCGGAAAAACAGAATCGTCACATTCGTAGCGGCATTTTTACTTGGAGGAATACCCTCATATATTGCAATCAGACTTACACCCGAAACGCCGCATGCGTATGAAATCGCGGCCGGATTGACTATACCGGTGGTTGGATTCATACTTGGCGGCGCATACTACACAATGCTGCATTTACACAATTCTTCAAAACATTATTAACGTTCGATTTACTCAATTATTTTTTTAAGACGTTAATTCTGCATTCATATTCCAGTTAGTTACACTTTTCACTTTATTCCAGCATGATATTCCTGCAGTGATTTCACTGAATATGCTCCATTGCGCCTTTCCTTAATTCCTATCGTAGCTGCTAGAGCGGCGGCAGTAGTTGTAATGTATTGAATTTTATATTTTATAGCATTTTTTCTGATATAGGAATCATCGTACTCGCTCATTTTTCCCGCAGGAGTATTTATGACAAGTTGAATTTCTCCGTTTTTAATAGCATCAACAATATTAGGCCTGCCTTCATAAATTTTCTTGATATGCTGTGATTTGATTCCATGACTGTTCAGAAAATTATATGTGCCTTGCGTGGCAATGATCGTAAATCCCATTTCTTGAAAATGCCGTGCAGGTTCAAGGATTCCTTGTTTATCCCTATCAGCAATCGTAATCAGCACATTGCCTGAAATAGGCAGACATAATTGAGTCGCTTCTTGTGATTTGTAATATGCTAATCCGAATGTTTCGGCCAATCCAAGCACTTCACCTGTAGACCGCATTTCCGGACCTAATACAGGATCGACGTCAGGGAACATATTAAACGGGAAGACGGATTCTTTTACTCCAAAGTGATCGAATATTTTGTTGACTAACCCGAACTCCGACAATTTTTTACCAAGCATAATTTGCGTCGCAATAGTTGCCATCGGAATATTGCATACTTTTGATACCAACGGAACAGTTCGCGATGCTCTTGGATTTGCTTCGAGAATATAGACTTGATCGTTGCAAATCGCATATTGAATATTCATCAGACCGACAACTTTCAATTCTATTGCGATCTTCCGCGTATAATCACGGATCGTCTGCAGATGTTTTTCAGGAATATTAACTGGAGGAATGACGCATGCAGAATCGCCCGAATGTACTCCGGCATATTCAATATGCTCCATCACTGCAGGAACAAATGCATCCGTCCCGTCAGAAATGGCGTCGGCTTCCGCTTCTATCGCATTCTCGAGAAATTTATCGATAAGAATAGGCCTCTCGGGAGAAATATCAACCGCTGCGGTGACATATTGCTGAAGCATTTCTTCATCCAAAACGATTTTCATTCCTCGACCGCCGAGGACATACGAAGGCCGTCACCATGAGCGGATAACCAATCCGGCCGGCTATTGCGAGAGCTTCTTTCATATTGCTTGCCATACCGGACTGCGGTTCAGGAATTCCTAATTTCTTCATAACTTGACGAAATCGATCCCGATCTTCTGCAAGATCAATTGCATCAACACTTGTACCGAGTATTTTTACATTTGCCGCAGCCAAATCACCGGCAATATTTAATGGTGTCTGCCCTCCAAATTGAACAATAACACCTTCCGGTTTTTCTTTTTGATAAATACTTAATACATCTTCGACTGTGAGCGGTTCAAAATATAATTTATCGGATGTATCGTAGTCGGTTGAAACGGTTTCAGGATTACAATTAACCATAATTGATTCGTACCCGGCATCGCGAATCGCAAATGCAGCATGCACACAGCAATAGTCAAATTCAATTCCTTGACCGATACGGTTAGGCCCGCCTCCTAGCACCATGATTTTCTTCTTATTACTGATCGATACTTTATCCGGTGCATTATAGGTCGAAAAATAATAAGCTGCATTCTTAACACCGCTAACCGGAACAGGTTCCCATGCTTCAGAAATCTTCAGCGAAATTCGCTTTGCTCTAATCTCTTTTTCCGGGCATGCCAGCAATTTTGAAAGATATTTATCGGCAAATCCGTATTTCTTTGCTTTTTCCAGCAAATCATCCGGCAATTTCTTTCCTTTATAGCCGATAATTTTTTCTTCTAACTCAACCAGCTCTTTCATTTGCCGATAAACCATGGCTTGATACTTGTCTTTTTAAAAAGTTCCTGTATGTCGGCGCCTTTTCGCAGCGCTTCATACATAATAAATTGACGCTCGCTTGAAGGGTATTGAAGCATATTCATTAATTCTTCAAGCGATTTTTTATTGAAATCCTTCGCGAAACCCAATCCGTAACGGCCTGTTTCAAGCGAACGAATGGACTTCTGAAATGCTTCCTTGTAATTTTTCCCGATACTCATGACCTCTCCCACAGCTTTCATTTGAGTTCCGAGTTTATCCTCAAGGCCGTCAAATTTTTCAAATGCCCACTTCGCAAATTTTACGACCACATAATCGCCCGACGGCGTGTACTTATCGAGTGTTCCATCCCGCCAATATGGTATTTCATCCAATGTTAATCCGCCGGCAAGCATCGATGATACCAGCGCAATTGGAAATCCAGTCGCCTTCGATGCAAGTGCTGAAGAACGCGAGGTACGCGGATTAATTTCTATCACCACAACGCGATCGGTTTTAGGATCATGTGCGAACTGCACATTCGTTCCGCCGATTACTTCAATGGCTTCTACGATGTCGTACGAATATTGCTGAAGTTTCTTTTGCAGATCAGGGGAAATCGTCAGCATCGGTGCCGTGCAAAAAGAATCACCGGTATGCACACCCATCGCGTCGACGTTTTCAATAAAACAAACGGTAATCATTTGGTTCTTGGCGTCACGCACAACTTCAAGTTCAAGTTCTTCCCATCCAAGCACCGATTCTTCAACTAAAATCTGATGTACTAGACTTGCAGATAATCCGCGTGCAGCAATGGTTCGTAATTCTTCTATATTATAAACCAGACCGCCGCCCGTTCCTCCCATCGTATAGGCAGGCCGTATTACCACAGGGTACCCGAGTTCTTCGGCAACTTTTTCCGCGTCTTCAACGGTATTTACCGCTTTACTCTTGGGCATATCGATACCTAATCTGGTCATCGTTTCCTTAAATGCCGTCCGATCTTCACCACGTTCGATTGCATCGATATTGACACCGATAACTTTAACGCCGTATTTTTCTAAAATGCCTTTTTTTGCCAGCAGTGAGGATAAATTCAAACCGGTTTGTCCTCCAAGATTGGGGAGAAGCGCGTCAGGTTTTTCCTTTTTAATTATTTCTGTCAGCGCATATTCATTTAACGGTTCGATGTATGTAACATCTGCCATGCCGGGATCGGTCATAATAGTTGCGGGATTTGAATTGACCAGAACTATTTTATACCCCATCGCTCGTAATGCCTTACATGCCTGCGTTCCTGAATAGTCAAATTCACATGCTTGACCAATAACGATGGGTCCCGATCCTATGATTAGAATCTTTTTAATATCTTCACGTCTTGACATTTATATTCCTGAAAGTGGTGAAATAATATTCTCTATTGACGATTAATTACCGGATCGATGAAAAGTATTCTGTAACCAATTTAAGCGAAAAAGGGTTAACATGAAATAGGATTGAGCAAGTAAATGGGCCGGATTATTGAATGAGGCGATTGGACTTGTTGGGAGACTTCATCGGGCTTATCGATGGTCTTGAAATAATTAATAATGGAATAAGATTTCCGTAAAAGCTTATATGAATATAATTATGGCACAAAAACACGCTGCTCGCCAATATCAAGTATTCCGACGCGATCTTCGATATGCCTTTCAAAAATTAATTGCTTCAATTGATCCTGTGCATACATCAATGAAGAGTCCATCCCCTGGACAAATGTGCGATGGTGGATAGGTACCATTATCTTAGCTCTGCAATCATCAAATATTTGTAATGCTTCCTTTGGATCCGTATGTACTCGTCTCATGAAATCACGAGGTTCAACCGGAGCGATTGGTATAATTGCAGCATCGATAACAAATTTGCTTCCAATATTTTTAAATATCTCGGGATCATAACCCGTGTCGCCGGCAAAATAAACTGTTTTTCCCCGGTACTCAATTACATAACCTGTATAAGTATTGTAATCCAGCCATGCTGTATCAAACCCGTACCGCCCGTTAAAATGTTTTGCGGGAACGGCAGTGATGCGCACACCGTCTGCTTCAAACGTCTCCCATTTATTGATTTCCCTGTATTCTGTGAAACCGAATTCCGGTATATATTCTATTCCGCCCGTTGGGAGAAGTACTGCTGCAGTTTTCGGCAATAACGACAAACTGCTGTAGTTTAAATGGTCAAAATGAATATGGGAGATAAGAATATAATTTAATCGATCAATTGATGCAGCCGAAATACCCGGTTCTGTTCGGCGCTTGGAAATCATTCCTGCCGTGTTTGTAAATATTGGATCTGTGAGAAACACTTTATCTCCAATTTGGACCAAGCATGTCCCATGGCCAATCCACAGAATAGAGAGTCCGACTTGCTTAAAAACAGGATGTATAATCTTTGCCGTTACGGTATCGGGAATGAGAGGCAATTGTCCGATTGATTGAACAATAAAGTTTGTTACGAAAGAATTGCAGCCCGCGGTAATGAGTGAACTGCAAATAATAAAAAATGAACAGCAGACAAACCGTGGAAATCGAGCTTTACTATTCATATAGAAAGACTAGAAGAATCTGAATTCGATAGCATTTATCCAGATCTTACCGGACGGACTATACTTAATATTGTAATGAAGAAAACCAAAAAGTGTTGAAAATCCGCCGATGATATAGTTAGAAGAAATCCCTGCAATTGTATAACGCGCAATGCCGAAATTTAAACCTAAATATTCGCCATACTCGACTAGCGGCAGGTGTGCCAATGTTTGTCCGGAAAAACCCCAATAACTCGTTCCAATCTTGCTGGTATACAGTTGTGCGGAGAATATCAATTCAATTGAACCTGTAAACCTTTCAGGCTGTGTTACTTTAAAGAAATGCCAATGCGGGTCAAGTTTATTCATACCGAATGAAAACAGCACCGGTGCAGTTTCCCATTCAAAAGCAAAATTTGTCTGCCGCTGAAAACTCGTCCAGGAATAACTTGGGAGCGCTTGTTGTATAATCCAAGAACCGGAAATTCCATTTTGATGTTTCTGTTCTTGAGATAGGGCTGATTGCAGGAAAGTAAAGAACAGGATTGCAGTAAAAAATAATTTTCGATAATGCGAAGAGGTCCGTAATGAGATCATTTTATTAAAATACACTGAAGAACATTTATATAATTATTATCTTTAAATATGCAAAAACAATTAAAGCATCCAAGATTTATTTTAAAAGTTTATTTTTATATGCATATTTGATTATATCGGCGTTGGATTTTACATGAAGTTTCTCCATAATCCTTTTTCGGTAGGAGTTTACCGTATTTGACGTAATTTTAAACTCACCGGCTATTTCTTTTGAACTTTTTCCATCCGTCATTCTTTGCAGAATTTCGAACTCACGGTCTGACAGCTTATCGTGTTTTGGCCGGTTAATCGATTCATCAACGAGATCCGGAATTTCTTGCTGTACTTCCGGACTAAAATATCTCAGACCCCGCGAAACCGCTCGAATGGCTTTTAGAAATTCCTCTGCCGGCTCGGATTTTGTCATGTAACCGGTCGCTCCCGCCTGAAGTATCCTGCGGGCATATTGTGAAACAGGAACCATGCTCAGAACCAGAATGGGAAGACTCGGCTGCGAACTCCTTATAGATGTGAGCAGTTCTAGTCCGCTTTTTCCCGGAAGATTGACATCGAGTATCACAAGATCATATTTCCCATTTTCCATTTGCTCCATCGCGGCTTCATACGTACCTGCCCAAACAATTTTGGAAGTAGAAAAATTATCCGCAAGTATCCGGATTATCCCTTCACGTGTAAATTCGTGATCATCGACCACAAGCACTCTCATAACGCACTACCCCTCCTTTGCCCGTGATTAAGTTTTATTCTGCAACGGTGTATCCAAGATGACCTGCGTTCCCTTCCCCGGGCTTCCATGAATTGACGCATTTCCACCTATCATCCTTGCACGTTCACGTATACTCAAAAGACCCAAAGACTCCGGATGTTCCAGCAAAACTTTATCGAAACCTTTACCGTTATCTATAATTTCTACATGCAGCAGGTTATCGCGAAGCTCCATATTTACATCAACAGAGGTTGCTTGTGCATGGCGCGCGACATTTGTTAGCGATTCCTGAACAATTCGATAGACTCCTGTAGTAACAGATTCATCTGCAGCAGGAAGTTCCGAAAGTTTATGAAATCGTGTTTCGATGCCTGTACGTTTTTTAAACTCATTGGTTTGCCATTCAAGAGCAACTGCTAAACCAAAACTATCTAAAATTTTCGGACGAAGTTCGGCTGAGATACGTTGCACGACCTTAGTCGTCGAATCAACCAAATCCCGCATAGCTTGGAAACGCTGTGCAACTTCACCGTGTGCAGAAGTATGCTGCTCCAGCCAAAGAAGATCATATTTTATACTTGTAAGAGTTCCGCCAAGTTCGTCGTGCAATTCACGGGCAATTCGTTTTTGTTCATCTTCCCGCGTCGATTGGAGTTTTTCCGAGAACAACTGCATCTGACGAATTCGCTCACGCTGCGCCGTTTCAACCTTGCGGTGATTGCGTACCATCATAAGGACAAAAAAAGTAATCAATCCGAGAAATATTATGGTGACACAAAATATTACTATTATTATTGCCGCGTTTGAGGACACATGATACCTATCGTAAAAAGAATGTTGGAAATTATTATAAGAATCCAATTTATGGAATAAAGGATCTGACCTTCTCCGGCCTGAGTAAAGAATACACCTGTCAAGGCGGTCGGTATTAATGTACCGGTATAATTTAGTATCATTGCAATCAATATCCAAAATCGTGCAAATTGTAAGAGAGATTGTGTATAATTTTCAATAACAACAAATAATGTGTATCCAGCACTGAGTGCAAGAATGGCTTGAGAGACACTCGATGTGATAGAATAAAATCCGCTGATCGGCTCAAATGTAATCTTAGAAAAGAGCCAAAACACAATGTAGAACCATAATATTGCATTCAAGAGTCTTTTTATTTTACGCGAGTCTTGCCAGGTGCATATTATCAGCATCATAATGATATATTCAACAAGCGTATTAACATGTATTATTATTGTCCATTTATTGATAGTGAACCAGCTGACAACAACGGCAATAATAAATCCAAGAATAAGATAGATAACGAGAAGCTTCAATTCTCGGCTGAGAATTCCTAGTCTATATATACCTACAAAAACTGGTATCAGAAGACTAATAATCGAAATGTTCAAAAGTATTGGATATTGTGTCATTCATAAGAAAACGCATATATTAAAATGCGTTTCTTAATAAAGAATATAATAAAACTTTTACTCTGTTAGGCAACTTATGATAATTCAGATTGGTAGAATAACACACAGAATAGACGTTTATCCAGACAAGATGAACAATCGATTTACAAATTCATTAAATGACCATAATAGAATTAATTGATCCTTTCTCTCTAATAAGAATCCTGCCCTTTTTGATGCATGATTCAGACTTCCATACTCGGTTACGAGAACCGGTATATTATTCTCTGTTTAGTTCTTCAGATCGTAAATAGTAATTTATAATAGCATCGTATCTTATACCATCCGCTAAATTTCCAAACAATGGTTATATCAGAATATTTCAGCACATCGTATTTAACTCCTCCCCAGCTGTAGGGAAATAATTCGCATCATTTCATATAATTTAAAAGATACTGATGCTGCTTCTATAGTGTTCAAAAAGAAAGAAATTATTTATTGCTTTTGACCACTTGTTATACTTTTGGTGGCGGAGGAGGAGTTGGGACAACGGATGCGATTAATTCATTTCCCGTTTTGTCAACCCCAAATATTTTAAATACAGATCTACCTGATTGATTCATTGAAGCGTAGATAAAAAGTGAAATTGCAAATAGTGAAATGATCGAAATGGCGGTAAAAATTTTCCTGATTGACATTTGAATCTCCTTTAAAAGTTAGTGGCACAAAATGTTTATTTATAGATAAAAAAATTAGTGAGTTATTTGTCTGGATTCTTTTGTGGCGGAGGACGACTTTTCTGCAATTTGATAATTTTAAACATTTGGGACTCCTTCAATACAACTCAAGAATTGACATCCACAGTAAGAAAATCTATGATAATTAAAGGACCTTTTTATAATACCGATCGGCCCTTGCAGGTTGTCGATTTTTGAAGCAGGCAAATACTGTAATCGTTATTTGCGCATAAAAGTTACTTCATCAGATACAATTATTCTGTCGTATTTTAACAAATTGGTTGTAACGATTTCGTTACACACACTGTCGTAAATTACTTAGAAAACGAAGTAAAAGAGGCAATAATGGTGAATGAGAGGCCTTTACATGTATTTAACATACTGAACACCTTTCATATATCGACGGCTTTCCATCAAACGTCGGGTTATATTGATACGCATTTCTGATTTCTTATGCAAGCAATACATTTAGCTGTATCTACCAGGAGAATATTGCATATTGCCAAAGAAAGCTTGCATGATATTAAAAAGGCTGAAATATTTACACTACTGAAAAAACTACACTATCAGACGAAATAACCATTTTTGAATTATAAAAGAATCATTTGATACATTGACATTCATTCCCTTGCTTCGTATTTTTCCGATGTTAAGAAATTTCTAATATATCTTCTATCCTTGGATAAATATGACAACGCTTACCAAATCTCTTGTTTTTATTACAGGTGCCAGCAGCGGTATCGGACGTTCTTGTGCATATAAATTTGCTGAAGCAGGCGCCAGGCTCATTTTGGTCGCCCGGCGCAGAGAACGATTGGAAAAACTGGCGGCAGAATTTAAAAATCG
Organism: uncultured Bacteroidota bacterium; assembly: GCA_963770945.1. Lineage (GTDB taxonomy): Bacteria > Bacteroidota > Ignavibacteria > UBA10030 > UBA10030 > Fen-1298. Next base: position 116,994 of record CAVYRP010000013.1, read on the forward strand.
ATTTAAAACAGAATCATATATCGAAGCGCTCGACGTGAGGGACAGGCATGCAGTAATAAAATTTGCTCAGAAACTCCCAAAAGAATGGCAGAATATCGACATTCTTATCAATAACGCTGGATTGAGCCGCGGACTTCAAAAACTGCACGAAGGTCAATTTGAAGATTGGGAGGAAATGATCGACACGAATGTTAAGGGATTGCTTTATGTCAGCCGTGCTATACTACCTGGGATGGTAGAACGAAAAAAGGGGACAGTTATTAACATCGGTTCTATTGCCGGACATGATGTGTATCCCGGCGGAAATGTCTACTGCGCTACCAAACATGCCGTTGATGCACTTACAAAAGGCATGCGTATGGATCTTGTCGATACTCCCATCCGCGTTTGTACGATTGATCCCGGTTTAGTTGAAACAGAATTCAGTGAAGTCCGTTTCCATGGTGATAGAGAACGTGCAAAAAAAACGTATCAGAATATGACTCCATTGACACCTGAAGATATAGCCGATGCTGTCTTCTATGCAGCTACTAGACCGGCACATGTACAAATCGCAGAGCTGATTATAATGCCGACCACACAAGCATCAACAACACTTGTGCATCGCTCTATTTCTATCAGTTGAACATATCGAATATCTGCACTTTCTTTTTTGATCCTGCAGAGTTTTATAAATGTAATTCTTCGAGAAGCAAATTTCTCTATTTTTTCCCCTTTTTGGTATAAAAACCGTGTAACGATAAATTGACAATCAACTTGTTATAATACTACACACAATTTCTTTGTCTTTATATAAATATCTCTTATATACTTTATAGTTGGTAATTTCGTTCTTTTAAAAATGCGAATGGGCTCAATATTATCCTGTGTTGGTATTAATTTTAAGGTTGGAATATAAACAAACGTCCTCGATCCCGCGCGCCAACACAGGTAATGAGACTCAGGGAGGGATAGTCTCACCAAGGATTTGGGTTCCCATCGAGGACGTTCTATATATAGTGTACTAAAACGATTCTGAAGGTGCAAGCAGTTTTTAAGATGTTTCTAATAATCTGTGATAAAACGCACGAATTACACGTCAAAAGACAATCAAAAATTAGTATCAAACAACTTATTGGTGTTTGGTTTTTACACTGTTTGGGGAAAGGGCAGAAAAGAACATATTGCTATATAGACCTATAGCATTGAAATGCAGGATCAATAATTACGATAACTAAATTGATCAAGAAAGGAGATTCCAGTATGTCCGTTGATAACATTCTCCACGAAGCTTCTGCAGTCTTAGATGCTGCATTAAGGTATTCCTCAAAATTTCCCGAGGCCGATGAAATCGATCACCATATTTATCGCATGCGCGTGCTTATTACACGTGTTGCCGCACATAGTTATACGACACTAGGTAATAGTACAAATGTCGAAGCTGAACTGAGAGAACTTCAGGATATAAAAGATTTTGTATTGAAGACAGTGGAAAAACGGTTTGGCGGCATAAATATGCTGCTTGATGAATTCCGTAATACCCAAAAATCGACGATGTCTTCATAAGAAGACAATTACCTGTTAATTCGCAGTTAGATAATTGCACCGCTTTTCCTATACGATGCTCTTCAAACCAATAGATATAATATTTCCGGGAATTTTCTCTTCGTTCTTAAATTCCCGACTGATAAATCAGTCTATCAAAAAATCTTCTTCTTTTAACACTGGTTTGATGATTGTGCTAAAACTTTAAAATATTTTTGCGAATTTAGAAGCAGGAACAAAATACCTGTGGCTTAGAAAAAGTAAATGATGTAAAATCATCGGAAGGCGGCACTCATCATCTTTGCTGTATCGTATAATAAACGCGTCTACGATTGATTTATAAATTTTTTGAATAGATCAGGAGATTGGATCGTTTCTCCCATCCAATATGATGGTAGAATTGAATTGCATCTTCGTTATCGCTATAAAGAAACAAATGACATTTTGCGATACGTTTACGGCTAAGTCTTTCAAGACAATGCGACATTAATTCTTTACCGAGCCCCTGATTCCTGAACTCCTGATCAACCGCTAAGTGGTATATATATCCCCGGCGCCCATCGTGACCGCAGAGAACCGTTCCGATGATTCTTTTCTCGATTTCATAAACGAAACTTAATCCCGGATTTCGTTCGAGAAACTGGCTGATATTTCTTTTTGAATCCGCATCACTTAATCCGATCCCGGGAGTATTTTTCCAAAGTACAATCATCTTTTCATAATCACCGACTATCATTTCACGAATAGAAGTATTGCCCATAGTAATTTTCTGCTGATTAATAACTTTCTTCGGTAATTTCCACTTTTCCACGAAATACATAATGGATAAGAATAGAATAAGCAAGCACAATCGGAACACCGATAAGTGCAATCACAAGCATTGTCTGCAATGTCAGCGTGCTTGAAGAAGCATTATAGATGGTCAGACTGTAATTGAGATCGATGGAAGACGGAACAAATCGCGGGTACAAACTCAATGCTATCTGACCGAGCATCATTGCTATTATCAACGACGAGGTTAAAAAAGCGCGGTTGAATTTTCCGGCCTTCAACAAAACCGGCAAATAAACTATGGCGCATGCAAAAACAATCATTAATATATAGAAGAGTGGACTGCGGATAGATTTCTCAAACAAGAACGGCGATGCTAAGCCATGTCCAAATCGTCATAACGACATAAAGTATTATATAATCCATCCAAAGATGCGATGCCCATTTTTGACACCGATCGCGCAGTTCTCCATCTGATTTAGTTGCAAGATATATTGATCCATGCATCGTAAAAAGGACAAGGCTTAACATTCCGACACAGATGGAATAAGGATTCAACAGGCCGAGAAATGTACCGAGATAATTGCCGCCTGCATCTATCGGAACTCCGCGGATAATATTTCCCAACGCAATGCCAAAAAGAACTGCAGGCAGAAGACTACCCAAGCCAAATGCTAAATCCCAGGTCCGACGCCAGGCCGGCGATTCAACTTTATTACGGAATTCAAACGATACAGCCCGAAAGATCAGTGCTACAAGAAGCAGCATCAGCGCGAGATAAAATCCGCTAAACACAGTTGCATACACAATCGGAAATGCTGCAAATAATGCACCGCCGCCGGTTATAAGCCAGACTTCATTTCCATCCCACACCGGGCCAATAGCATTAAAATGAATGCGCCTTTCTTTCTCATTTCGTCCGAAAAGCGACAGAATACCGACACCAAAATCAAACCCGTCAAGAATTGCATAGCCGATAATCAATACGGCAATAAGCCAAAACCAAATTGAATTCAGATCCATAGCGCTTTTCTTTTATACTTCGTTGATTGCGGCCCATGTTTCACTTCGCGTACTAAGATATAGATATATAATATACCGAGCAATAAATAGATAAGACCGAATAGAATAATTGAAAATATAATTTCTTCAGCGGTGACAGATTGCAGAATAGGCATCGGATGTTCTTCAGCAAACCATAGACAATCCATGGTTGACGGCCGACTTCAGCAGAGATCCATCCAAGCTGACAAGCAGCAAGCGGCAGCGGGATAGACCAGATAAAAAGTCTCAGAAGCCATTTTGTTTCAAACAATTTTTTTCTGCGTAATTGGATGCATGCAAACAAAGTAATGCCGATGAAATACATTCCTAATACCACCATATTATGGAATGAAACAAAAGTGAGCCAGAGCGGCGGGATATTTTCAGGCGGAAATTCATTGATTCCTTTGATTTTTGCGTTGACATCTCCAAATGCCATCCAGCTTAGAAGTCCCGATATTTCAATCCTCGCCTTTAATTCCGGGGGTTTTACAAACGGCACTGCAAAGAAGACAAGCGGTGCGCCGGTCTGAGTCGTATAAAGCCCCTCGATTGCGGCAAACTTTTCCGGCTGTGTACGTGCGACCTGTTTTGCATGCTCATGTCCGGAAGGCATCAGCTCAAGCAATGAAGTAATAAATCCAAAAATAACCGCGATTTTCAATGCCCTTTTTGCAAGTTCAAGTTCTTTCTTTTTGATAATGAAATATGCAGATATTCCAGCCACGAAAAACGCCCCTGTAATCAATGCCGCGTCCAAGGTATGAAGGTAACGCAGCACTGTCGACGGATTAAAGACAGCATCAAAAAAGCTGGTAAGTTCTGCCCTGTTATTTCTAAGAATATATCCCGCGGGTGTCTGCTGCCATGAATTGGCGGCAATAATCCAAAATGCCGAGATTGTTGCGCCTACAGCAACCATTAGAATCGAAAACCAATGAACGGCTTTTGAGACTTTTTTTCTTCCGAATAAATAAAGTCCGAGGAAAGCCGATTCGAGAAAAAATGCAAATATTCCTTCTGCTGCGAGCGGGGCCCCAAAAATATCACCGACAAATATTGAGTATGCCGCCCAGTTCATGCCAAATTGAAATTCCATAACAATGCCGCTCGCTACACCGATTGCAAAAGTCAATGCGAGAAGTTTTCCGAAAAACTTACCCATGCGGACATATATTTCATCGCCCCTTCTCCAGCCAAGGCCTTCCATTATGACTAATAGCCAGGCTAATCCAATGGAGATCGGAGGAAAAAGAAAATGAAATCCGATGGTCAGCGCAAACTGAAGGCGTGAGAGAAAAAGGGCATCCATAAAAATACCTTAATTATTCATTGAAGATGTCTATGAACTCAATAAAGAAAATCAATCGTTCAACACATTCATTTTTCTGTTGAAAAATAGAAATTCAAATCATAGAGCCGATGTTACCTGAACAAACTTTGAACCCTTTGCTCCGCAAATCGGGCACGCTTCCGGCGCTTTGCCAAATTCGATATATCCGCATGTCGGGCAGAGGTAAAACTCCGTAACAGAAAGGTCCTGGCCTTTTTGAGCGGCTTCAAGTGCAAGAGTGTAAAGTTTTGCATGTACGGCTTCTGCGTCAACCGCATATTTAAACATCCGTTTCGCTTTGTGATTGTCCGTTTCTGCCTGTTTAAGCATCGGCGGATACATCTCGGTAAACTCGTACGTTTCGCCGGCAATTGCTGCTTTAAGATTCTCTACCGTGGATCCAATACCGTCAAGTGCCTGGAGATGCCCATTCGCATGAGTGCGTTCTGCCTGTGCCGTTGTGCGGAACAATCGGGCAATATTTTTCAATCCTTCCCGTTCTGCTTTTTCCGCAAATGCCGTATATTTTTGAAATGCCTGACTCTCACCTGCAAACGCATCTTTAAGATTATCTTTCGTTGTTGTCATGATATTATCCTTTAGGATTAAAGAAATATTGAACCGTAAAAACAATTTGTTTTTGCTATCCAAAATAACAGATTGTTTTTCAATTCGCAATTTTTGTTTATGTGCTGATAATAAAGATTTAGAACTATTGCTTATGGAAAGAAATAATTTTGTATGCCGCTGCCGCTGCCCCGACACCGTTATCAATGTTTACGACCGTAACTCCCGGGGCACAGCTCGTAAGCATGGCAAACAGAGCAGTAAATCCGGAAAGCGCCGTGCCGTATCCTATACTGGTTGGAACAGCAATCAACGGCTGGGGATACAATCCTGCAACAACGCTGGGAAGGGCACCTTCCATGCCCGCGGCAATAATCAGCACGCCGCAGCTCTTAAGGCGATCATCTTTTGCAAACAAACGATGAATTCCTGCAACACCGACATCATACACGCGTTCCACGGAAATGCCGAGACTTTCCAGTACCATGGCAGCTTCCTCGCAGACGGCAATATCGGTCGTTCCGGCTGAAACAATGCCGACCTTTGCTGCGCTGACCGCTTTAAGAGGCTTGCCGATACGAAAACAACGTGATTTTTGTGCAATGTTAATACCAGGAAATGCTTTCTTCAACTTAGAAAAGTAGTTCGCCGGACACCGTGTGCCAAGAACAAACTTTTGTTGTGCATAGAGTTCTCTTGCGATAACAATAATTTGTTCAATCGACTTATTCTCGCAGTATATTAATTCAGGAATTAATGTGCGCTGCCTCCGCGCATGATCTTCATTAAAACCATCATGATTATTGTGCAATTTTGATTTCATTCTTTCATAATCCCTTTGTTCAACTTTCCCGATTGGAATCCTTCCTCATCAATAATAATTTCAACATACCCTAATTGCTTCAAATGTGACTCAACTATATCATTCATCCTTTTCAACTTATCTATTGCCCATGCGTCTACTTCTATTTTTGCGGTTGTTTGATAATGGCGGACGCGAACATTTGTAAATCCTTTTTCACGAATAAACTTTTCCGCACTTGCAATTTGTTCCAGGGCCTTCCGATCAATGTGTATTCCATAAGGTATTCGGGATGAGAGACAAGGCGAAGCAGGCTTATCGGAATTCGGCAGATTATAGAACTTCGCGGCAGAGCGTACATCCTGTTTCGTCATTTTCGCTTCAATTAAGGGGGAACGGATGTCAGATTCTTTTGCAGCTATTCGTCCCGGCCTGTAGTCGCTCGTATCATCGAGGTTTGCACCGTCTAAAATAAATGGAATATTCTCATCCTTTGCGAGATTTTTCAATCGCGAAAATAATTCCTTTCTGCAAAAATAACATCTGTTCACCGGATTGGATGCGTACTGATCTATCTCAAGTTCATTATAAGAAATTTCCCTGTAATTAAACCGGTTTTCAAGTGCAATGCTTCTGGCTAATTCAACATCGTCCGATGTGATAGTCTCCATTCTCCCCAATATAATTAGCGCATTTGTTCCAAGAATTTTGTTTGCAGCGTATGCAACGAGCGTGGAATCAACACCGCCTGAATATCCGACAATTACACGTCCATAACCGCGAATTATCTCATCCAGTAGATGCATCTTGTCTGTCATACCTTCCAACTCTCTTTATACATTAAAATATCGACACATAATTTTCATTTATAACATAAAGAAGAAAGAGTTGGTTTCAAAGTACCGCATTTTTTAATTGTACAGATTTTCTACATTTACCTCGATAAATTTGTTTTATTAGACGGGATCGTCCATTATTGAAGAAATTACAGGAGTAATCCGAAATTTCCATCTGTGGGTTGAACTTCAATCCGGTGGTAAAAAATAACGACAATTGTGATGGATATATTTATGGGAATATGTACAGGAAACTATAAAGAGAAAAATTTTCTTTAAATCATTTTGGATAGTCTTTCGAAAGCCTTCAATAACCGAATATGAAGGCTTTCGAAATATAATGATCTACGCTGCGCGCAATGCATCAACAATCTTCAGTCGCGCAGCCCGGGCCGCGGGAAGAAATCCGCCGGCAATTCCCATAAAAAGCGAGAAAGACAGCGACCAGACAACAATTGAAGGTGAAAGCGCGAAAGAAAACTGCAGTTCGGCAAACGAAGTGAAATTCAGCATGGAAAGCGAGAAGAACTGGAGGAACGATGCCAAAAACAATCCTATTAAACCGCCGAGAAATGAAATTGCGATTGATTCCGACCAGAAATGCTGAAAGCACGCTGCGCCTTCGAAATCCCAGAGCTCGTAAAGTCCCTACTTCTACTGTGCGGTTTGCAACAGCGGCATACATTGTTATCATAGCTCCGATAGTTGCACCGAACGAGAAAATCACGGTAATAAAGATTCCGAGAATACGGATAAACAGTGACATATCTTCCGATTGTTCCTGGAAAAATTTCTGTTCAGTTTTAGGTTCAAACTGCTGCAGCCGTGGTTCATTATCGAATGCTGCTTTAAAAGCGCTGAACGAATTCGGATTATCGAGTTTGAGCGTCACCGTTGAGTAGCCGCCCTGCCTGTTAAATGCATCCTGTAATTGTTCATTGTCTCCCCATAGTTCTGAATCGAATCCGCTTCCTCCGGCTTCAAAATAACCGACAACTGTCCATGCATCACCGCCAAATGTTATTGTATTGCCGAGATCTGCGCCAAGGAAATTCTTTCTAATGGATGATCCAACAATAACTTCACGTGCACCGGGTTGAAATAGTCGTCCTTCAACAATATGTACTTGCGGCCGCAATGCAAAAGCCTGCTGTGCAACTCCGCGGACAGTAATATTACTCAAACCGCCGGTGCGCTTATAAAGATTTACTACAACAACCGTTTCACCGCTTACAAGCTGTTTTCCGTCTGCTGACTTGGCGATGTTCGGAAGAGTCAGGACAGTGTTGTAATCGTCTCGCACGAACGATACTGGAGATTTCGCCGTTTGCAGATTTTCGTGCAATGATTACATTATCAGGAGAACCGGTAGCGACAAGTGTTTTTTGTATTCCGTACGCCATCATCAAGTACTGCGGCAAAAACAAAAACAACCATGGCAATACCTGCTACCGTAATTGCGGTTGTCAACTTACGCGATTTAAAATTTCTAAGAGTATATTTTAATGGAATCTTCATTTGTTAATCCTTTATCATAAACATAGGCTATCGAATTTTTCATCCTGCAAATCTAAGTCCATCCACAATTCTTGTGCGAAGCGCACGTTGAATCGGAAATATTGATGCGATAAGACCGATAAACAATGCTGCTCCTGCTGCAAGCATAAGCGTGGTTGGAGTAATAAAGAAGTACGGGAAAATTCCTTTCGGTATAACAGCTTCTATTCCGGCCACAATAGGATATGTCAACAATACGCCGAGACCGGCACCAAGCGATGCAATAAGAAGCGACTCGCCGAGAATAAGTCCGATAAGATGCCCGGCCGAGAAACCGAGTGTTTTGAAGACTGCATACTCACGCGTTCGCTCGCGAGCCGACATAATCATAGTGTTGCCGAGCACCAGCATTATAATGCCGATAATGACGAACGAAACAAAATTCATTGCCATAAGAAGAGAATTCAGTCCGGAAATAAAATTTTGTGTAAATGCCCGTTCAGTTTCCGTTTTAGTTGCGTTGGACGAATTTTGAAACAATGCATCAATCTCTTCGGAAATGATGGCTGCCTGCGATGGATCTTTAATCTTAACAATATACCATCCGACCTGTCCTGTGCGGCCGGGCATATCCTGTTTCATTCGTTCATCTAAGCTTGTCCAATGGAAAACCATTTGTGTGACATCCGTTGCTTTATCGCGCGGCTGATAAATACCGCGGACAACATATTCCCAATGTCCCGGATAAATATCTCCTTCAAGAGGAATGACATCGCCGATTTTAAATCCAAATTGTTTGGCAATTCCGGAACCGACTATACAGGAATTACGTTCTTGTTTAAAGGTTGCCAATTCTTCAGGGCTAATTTGTAATTCCGGATATACGGAAAAATATGTTTCCGGATCTACAGCCATGCGGGAAAAGAAATTTTTTTTATCGATATACACTCCTCCAAACCAATTTGCGTAGGAAATGCTTTCGACACCGGGAACTTTTTCTATTTTTAATTTATACGCATAGGGAAGCGGGAAAATGAATGAAACCGATTGGCGGATAATAAGACGATCTACCGCTGCGGCGTTAACACCCTCGTTCCACATATCAACTACAGTCCTTAAAACTCCAAATGCTATAACCGCAATTGCCAGGCCGATGATAGTCAGAAATGTACGCAGTTTATGCCGGAGCGCATTTTTAAATATGAGTTTGAATACTTTCATGATGCTCTCCTATGATAATTCGCCTTTATCGAGATGATGGACGACCTTTGCTTTTTCGGCGGCACGCGGATCATGCGTAACCATCACAATTGTTTTTTTAAATTCCTTATTTAGCCGTTCGAGTAAAACCATTATCTCTTCAGCAGAACGCTTATCCAAATCGCCGGTAGGTTCATCTGCCACAAGAAGAGTCGGATCGGTAACGATTGCACGTGCTATTGCCACACGCTGCTCCTGACCGCCAGAAAGTTGTTTAGGATAGTGATGAACGCGATCGCCAAGTCCCACAACATCAAGCGAAAGCTCCACATGTTTTTTCCGCTCTGCTTTTGAAAGTGATGTGAGCAGAAGCGGGAGTTCGACATTTTCGAATGCAGTGAGAACAGGCAGCAGATTGTAAAATTGAAATACAAAACCGACATTATGCGAACGCCATTTTGCTAAATCGGATTCGTTTAATTTGGAAATATCCGTTCCAGCTACAATTACATCGCCTTTACTAGGCCGATCAATACCGGCGATTAGATTTAATAATGTTGTTTTACCGGAACCGGACGGTCCCATAAGTCCTAAAAATTCACCCTCCTGAACATCGATAGAAATATCATTTAGAACGGGGACTTCAATACTATCCCGCCAATAGGATTTGGATACACTTTGAACCTGGATTATTGGATTTGACATTTTTATTTTATCCTTGAATTATTATCTTGAAATTTTCAGAGAACTTTTACTTTCACTCCATCATTTATTGCGTCATCAACTTTATCAATCACTTTTTCTCCGGAAGTAAGACCGCTTAGAATTTCAACCCTTGTTCCCATTGTTCGACCGACAGTAACTATTACGGAATTTGCTTTATTATCAGTAACACGATATACAATTTTTTTTCCGTCACGTTCAACAATAGCAGATGCTGGAAGAGTCAGGCTCGGTTTTTCTGTATTCGCAGCAGCATCGGATGCCTTTGTTAAATACAGCACTTTTGCTCCCATTTCAGGTAATACACGGTTGTCGTATGTTTTAAATGCAACTTTTACCATTACAGTTGCTTTTGCACGATCTGCTGTCGGAACAATTTTTGCCACATATCCTTGATATCGAATTTGAGGATATGCATCGAGTGTAATCTCGCATGGCTGATCGGGCTTGATGTGTTCAATATTGGATTCGGACACATCGGCTTCCACTTGCAGCGATGTCATATCGGCAATTGTTACAACAGCCGATTTCGAGCCGACACTTGCCGCCATGGGAACTACCATTTCTCCGATGTCTGCGTTCTTGGCTAAAACGGTTCCATCGAATGGTGCGCGAATAAGGGTATTCTCCAGCGATACCTCTGCGGATGTCAGCATTGCTTTTGCAACTTCGATACCGGCAAGAACACGCTGCAAGCGGGCATCTGCAGCATCATATTCAGATTGATTCGCAAGTCCTTTTTCCAGCAATGATTTCTGACGCAATAGAGATTGCTGAGCATCTTTGAGATCCGCTTCGTTCAATCTGAGATTCGCCTTCGCTTGTTCCAGTGAAGCACGCATATCGGAATCTTCGAGACGTGCAATAATTTGATTTTTCTTTACACGATCTCCTTCTACCACACCAAGATACACGAGCCGTCCGGTTCCTTTTGAAGCAACCGCAGCTTTTCGCTGTGCAACGACATATCCGCTGGCGGTAAGTACGGCATTCGATTGTGATGGAGATGTCCAGGAAACTGTCGTTAATGTTACTTCTATTGCAGGTGTAAACAATGATTGATAGAGAAAGAATCCGGCTATTCCGAGAACAATTATAGTTACGGCAATGCCGATATATGTGCCTGTTTTTTTGGGAGGACCGTCCTGCTGGTCCTTATTCCTGCTGATACGAAGTGCCGAAAGGTCTATATTCTTGTTTTCCATAAATTTTGATTGTTTTGAATGTCTAAAAAGATTAGTGTTTATGAAACGAGAAATTTGAACTAAAAGTTGCAAAATTAGATCATAAATAGTTTTCAATAACCTGATTGAACATACAATAGTTTCATTTGAAAAGGTATGGATAATTCGGTAAATAAAGGGTGTATATCGGCAAATGGAGGTTAACTCTAATATTGTTATGTCTGGTATGTCTTCTTTTATTTCATTGTTGCGTTTTTCTTGATATTGAATAACATATATGATAAACTTTTAAGAAAGTTAAAGGGAACTAATACCCCCCAAAAAACACTTATCTCTTAATAAGGAGAATTAGCAATTGACATTTTATCAGAATCTCTATCTATTCAATAATAAATATGGCTAAATAACGCTTTTATTAGAAATAGCAGAATGTTTCATTCTCAAAAAGAATATGAATTAACCATAAATATTTTACTAAAAGGGCTTGATTGCATTACTTATTTATGTTATTTTATACTATTACATAAATAAGTAATGTTGATTATAGTAGTTGTTATCAACCCGAGAGAGGCGATATTATTTAAACGTATACGTAAGTGATATTCATACTATAGGAGATTCATCAATTATGGAAACAGGAATCATTGGTATTACAGGAATCGTTGGAAAACACATTTAGCATCAATGTTTTTAGCGATGCAGTAACAAGAACACGGCTGCCGAAGAATATGTATAAACTTTTAAGAAAAACTATCGATGAGGGGCTGCCTCTCGATCCGGCAGTCGCCGATATCGTTGCCAATGCAATGAAAGACTGGGCAATTGAAAAAGGGGCGACACATTTTACACATTGGTTTCAGCCCATGACCGGAATCACTGCTGAAAAGCATGATTCCTTTATTTCCCCGACTGCGGATGGACGCATCATAATGGAATTTTCCGGCAAGGAATTGATCAAGGGCGAACCGGATGCTTCCTCCTTTCCATCGGGCGGACTGCGTGCAACATTTGAAGCGCGCGGTTATACGGCATGGGATTGTACCTCTCCTGCATTCATCAAAGACAATACTTTATGTATTCCTACAGCTTTTTGTTCGTACACAGGCGAAGCACTTGATAAAAAGACTCCTCTTCTGCGTTCAATGGAAGCTCTTTCAAAACAAGCGGTTCGTATTCTTCGGTTATTAGGAAATACGAAAGTAACCCGAGTTACAACAACGGTCGGACCGGAGCAGGAATATTTTATTATTGATAAAAAATTATATGAAAAACGGTTAGATCTTATTCTTACCGGACGTACACTTTTCGGTGCAAAACCACCGAAGGGGCAGGAATTAGAAGATCATTACTTCGGAAACTTAAAAGACCGTATCGCAAAATTCATGGCAGAACTTGATCAGGAGCTTTGGAAACTTGGTGTTCTGGCAAAAACAAAACATAACGAAGTTGCACCGGCTCAGCATGAACTTGCTCCGATCTTTTACAACTACAAATATTGCAACAGACCATAATCAGTTGGTTATGGAAACAATGAAAAAGGTTGCAAATCGTCTCGATTTGGTTTGCCTGTTGCATGAGAAACCGTTTGCCGGTGTAAATGGTTCAGGCAAGCACAACAATTGGTCGATGAGTACAAATGATGGACAGAATCTGCTTGAACCGGGCAAAACACCTCATGATAATGAACAGTTTTTGCTGTTCCTTGCTGCAGTTATTCAGGCGGTAGATGAATATGCGGATGTTTTACGTGTTTCCACGGCGAATCCTGGTAATGACCATCGATTAGGTGCTAATGAAGCGCCTCCGGCTATTATTTCAATCTTCCTTGGCGATCAGCTGACAGATATATTAGAGCAGATTGAAAATGGAGGAGCCAAATCATCCAAAGGCGGCGGCGAACTGAAACTCGGTGTCATAACCTTGCCGGCGTTACCGAAAGATTCTACGGATCGGAATCGAACATCACCGTTCGCGTTTACAGGCAATAAATTCGAATTTCGTATGGTAGGATCTTCAGCATCCATCGCAGAACCTAATACCGCATTGAATACGATTGTTGCCGATACCTTGTCAAATATCGCAGACCGTTTAGAGAAAGCAAAAGATGTTGATGCCGAAGCGCAGAACATTGTAACTGAAATCGTTAAAAAACATAAAAGAATCATTTTTAACGGAAATAATTACTCCGAGGATTGGCTGAAGGAAGCTGAAAAACGCGGATTGCCCAATATAAAGTCAATGGTTGCTGCAATTCCTACGTTGATCAGCGAGAAGACAATCAAGGTGTATGAGAAACAGGGTGTATTGACTAAAGCGGAGATGCATTCTCGTTATGAAATTTTCCTTGAAGCATATGTCAAAACTATCAACATTGAAGCATTGACTATGCTGGACATGGCGAAGCGTCAGATATTACCTGCCTCCCTTGAATACACAGGAGAAGTTGCGGCTACTTTATCCTCTCTGAAAACCGTTTCTGCTAAATCAAGCGCTGCGGATAAGTTACTGACAGATCTGACCTCAACTATCGATTCATTCGGCAAAAAAATCGAAGCACTTGAAGCAACGCTTGCCAAGAACGGCAACAACAATGATGCTTTAAAGCATGCAGAGTATTATCGCGATGTTGTTTTTAAAGCAATGGAAACGCTGCGAGTTGATGGCGACAAATTGGAAACAATGGTCGATGCAAAAATATGGCCTCTGCCGACATATGCCGATCTGTTGTTCAGGATCTAATGCAGTCCTATTGATTCTGCTCAACTTTAAAATCCCGCATTTATAATTTGGAGTGCGGGATTTTTTTATCATCTGCGAACAGTCATATCAGCAGCGCTCTGACCGAACTCACACTCCGCACATTTCCCTTCCAAACAGTAATATTTGTAGAGTTGAATTATCGCCTGTTGATGGCTTACATGTTCTTGCGGATACCGTCCTTTCAGTAATTGCTTCTCAATGATCCGGGTGATTGAATTGTCTTCAGAAGCCGGAAGATCTCTATACAAATGAAGAGTGCATTCGCGAAGATTCGTTTCTTTAAAGACACGCGCATATAAAAGCGTTATCGGAAGAACGGCATTAATAATGATTTCTCGAATACGCATGGTTCCGAGTGCTGTAACATTTTTCGGCGCCGCTTCATCAAAATTATAATGATGTTTCCAGAAATCGTTTGTTTCAATACTGAACAGTTGTATAAGTTTATGTTCCTTTTCTCCATCCGGGCTATCGGATTTTATTGTTTGTATGATGTTTCGGAAAAGATCGCTAAATATGAACTTATTAATTAGCGCGTAAGCTGCGGCAATTCGGAGAGTTGGAAAATTCGATGGCCGGGTCGGAAAGAATTGCCAATCTGCAAAGTGAAGAATTTCTGAGTGGAAAGAGGGTTTCCGCGCCTTCCATTCATGCGCAAGCCGCCGCACATAATCGCGTGATTCTTTATGCTTAAGAGAATTGAGTTTGGGAATTAAACCTGCAGCTCCAAAGAGTAATGCCTTTAGTCCAAATCCTTCATTCTCCGTCCCCATATCTCTAATCGCCTTTAATGTGACGGTCTGTGCCAGACGGACAAATGCTTCACGATTTTTACTATACCCGAGTGCCTCCATGATTCCTTCATATAGCACTTGTTCCCAAAGTTCCTTTTGGGCAAAGTCTTTCAGTGTTAACTCAGGCAGCGGCGGCGGAATTTCATTATGTTCACCTTCCAGGGGCGGCTCACCATATGGACGCTGCCGCTCATACACTATCATCCGCTTTTCATATGCAAGCTGTTTCAACCGCTCCTCAAACCGGCGCAGCTTTAATTCCAGCCGTTCAACTGCGAGTTTCGAAAGCCAGCGATCTATCGATTCATTTGAGATTACATCATTCCTGTGATAGCAGCGAATAGTTGCTGATTTTTTAACACGTTCATCAAGAATCGCTTTTTGCCAGATTGTATGAATGGATTCGGACAGAAAATTACCCAGAATAAGAGAGGGGATTTCGCGTCCGCTTTTTACAAGTGTAGGTAGAAATCTATTTCCCGATTCAAGAACAACATGGAGAATAACTTTGTTGTAATGCGGATCTTCCTGATGCTGATGCTGAAACCAATCGAATATTGTACGATGAATCTCGATATCGCCCGCGTAGGTAACACCTCCTATTTTCACTCTTGCATTTAAAAAATCGGGGCCGCTGTCGGAATTAAGCTGACCGACATCAATCACTTTCAATGTTTTGCCGTCCGCCGTCTGCAGCGGGGTTTTAAGATATTGTTTACTCCAGATATGACGAAGAAACCGTTCGTGGATATTCCATGCATGGCGTTTCATACATTCTCCCGATTGTAGTTGATAATTGGCGCGTTTTAAATTTTCTTTTACATGTTTCTCATTTCTTTTAACATCTTTTTCGCTTCCGTTCGGGCCGCTTCTGCAAAGTCTTTTCCTGATGATGCGTAAATAATGCTGCGGCTTGCATTTATAATGGCGAGCTGTCCGTTTTTATCGCAGCCGTCGCGCACTGCCGACTTCAAATCACCGCCCTGTTTTCCTATACCGGGAATAAGCAGCGGCATATCCGGGACAATCTTGCGAATCATTTTAAGCTCGCGCGGATGTGTTGCACCGACAACAAGGCCGATGTTTCCGTTTGTATTCCATTTTTTTGCTGCTCGCACAACTTTTTCATAGAGCGGTTTACCATTTATCTTGAGCCGTTGAAAATCTTTTGATCCGGGATTAGAAGTCAGGGCAAGCAGGAAAACCCCTTTTTCCGGATTCTTTAAAAATGGCTCGACGGAATCAAAACCCATATAGGGATTGACCGTAATCGAATCAAAACCGAAATCATCAAAGAGTGATTTCGCATACCGTTCAGCCGTGTTGCCGATGTCGCCGCGCTTGCCGTCTCCGATGGTAAGAACGGATTCAGGAATGAGCTTCAATGTCTCTCGTAGTGCGGTCAGGCCTTGTTCTCCCATTGCTTCATAAAAAGCAAGGTTCGGTTTGTATGCGCAAACCAAATCGCTTGTTGCTTCAATGATTTTCCGGTTGAATTCCAGAACAGGATTTGCCGATGACCTTAAATATTCGGGAATTCTTTCCAGATCAACATCCAAGCCAACACAAAGAAGAGAGTTTTGTTTGATCTGAATTTCCCGAAGACGTTGTGTAAATGTCATTTCACCTATCCTTTAATGAACATTGAATATACAATTTCACCTGTCAAAAGTATGAGCACGACAGCAGAAACAAGAACAAATCGCCAATCACGCTCTGCTCCGAATCCGATTACAGCAGTGATAACTCGAAATACCGGTGTGAACATTAGAAAGACAAGCCCTGCAAACATCATCGTAACCGGATCGAATGAACCGGAGAGCATCTGCATCGCCAGGCCGCCGAGCGTTGGATTGCTGGAATATTCTATTATTGTTGAAGGAAATATTTTTCCGATAAGCAGTCCTGCTATCATAAGACTTGCACTGATCCAAACACCAATCCTAAGTACACGGCTTGTCCATCGTTCCGTATCGTGCTTGATATTATTCGATATAGAGTTGAAATCCGGCATAGATTTATCGCAAAAATAGTTGAATTGATATACCTAATAAAACGAAAGCAAAAATCCATGTCAATACTTTGCTCTTAATTTTACGGCTTATATACACCCCGGTCATCGAGCCGGCAAGTACGCCAAGAGCAGCTATCGATGAAATAAAAGGATTCAAATGTCCGTGTGCAAAGTAAATGAATGCACTTGCTGCAGCAGTTACGCCGATCATAAAATTACTCGTTGCGGTCGCCGCCTTCATTGGAATTCCGGAAAGTATATGCATAGCCGGTACTTTAAAAATACCGCCGCCGACTCCAAGTAATCCGGAAATATTACCGGCAACAATCGATATTATCATTGCGGCAGGTAATTTCTTTACAGTATAATGCACAATTTTTCCGTTTGTATCGTCATAGAATGAACCCGGAAGAATGCCGTCGGTATAGATCGGTTCTTGAGCAGAATGCTGCCGTGCCCGTAAAATCATTGCAATTGCAGTTAGAAACAATAATCCGGAAAAAAGTTTCGCCAAAATACCGGCGCTTAAATAATTTGCTGTAATTCCGCCTAAAATAGCGCCTGTTACTGTGGCAATTTCCAGCAACATTCCAAGTCGTATATGGACAGTACGGCGTTCAAGGTTCATAGCTGCACCCGCACTCGATGTGGCAATAACCGCAATAATGCTTGTTGCTATCGCTTGATGCACCGGGACATCGAAAACCATCACAAGAAACGGAATTAGCAGCGCTCCGCCGCCAAGTCCAAGCATTGCGCCAAATGTGCCCGCTACAAAACCGCCGAGCAGGAGTAAAACAAATGAATTTATCGGCACGAGAAGTTCCGTATGGAAACAGTGTTTCTTTATTCTTCGATGATACGAAAAAGAGGTAAGAGTTTCAAATGATGCAGCGTCCGTTCTTTAGCTAAGTGCATGAGATAAAATCAATGGAAAGAAATATGTTTTTTTCGTATTTATGGAGTTCATTTCTAAAAAAGAATTCTTATTTTAATCGCAAGACTAAATGCTTTTTTGAAGACTAGCCCGTAAACAAAAGGATAGAACGATGATAAACTCGATTTGAAATCACCAATGGACGTATTGTTCCATCGGAACAGGAACAGAGCTCTATTCTTGTATTCACGAATCCGGATGAAAATGAAAAAAAATTTCTTATAGAAGAACTAAAAATTGATGAACACACACTTGCATCTGCGCTTGATCCGGATGAATTATCGCGTCTTGAGTTCGAACCCAATCATGTGGCAATAATTTTTAAACGCCCAAGAAATTATTCCGGGAAAGATAAACTGCTGTTTAAGGTCTCTTCATGCGGCGCATTTTTGTTTCAAAAACCGCCTTGTTCTTGTTCAAACAGAAGATATTCCGTTGTTCGACGGCAAACAGTTTACCAACGTTCAAACACTGAATGAAGCAGTGCTGAAACTTCTCTATCGCAGCATCTTCCATTTCCTGGAACATCTCAAAGTCATTACCATGATCACGGATGACTTGGAACGCAAGATTAATAAAGCGATGGAGAATAAATTTCTTCTCAATCTTTTCACACTCGAAAAAAGCTTGGTGTATTATCTCAACTCAATTAATTCGAACGGCGGATTGATCGAACGATTGAAGAACAATTCTGCAAAGCTTGGATTTACGACCGGAGAAATTGAACTGCTGGACGATCTCATCATCGAAAATAATCAATGCTACCGCCAATCCGAAATCCATTCCAATATTCTTGCAAGTCTTATGGATGCACGTGCATCAATCGTTGGAAATAATTTAAACGTACTGATGAAGACGCTCAATATTATTATGCTGGGAATTATGGTGCCGACACTGGTCGTCAGCATTTTCTCGATGAATGTACCAATTCCGGGTCAGGAACATCCGCATCTCATTCTGGCTGATTCTTCTCCTCGCACTTGCTTCTGTCGGCGGGATTACATTGGTTTGGAAAAGAAAGAGGATGGTAATATGAAACAATGGTACGAAATATTATTTCGAGAATTATGCCCGCACGTACGACAAGGAATCATTTACACAGGGAACATTTCAAGAAGTCGACTTTATCGAGCAGGAAATCGGATTCGATAAATCAAAACGTATTCTCGATATCGGGTGCGGCACTGGCCGTCATACCATCGAACTGGCAAAACGCGGCTATTCAAGTAACCGGAATCGATTTTTCTGAATCTCAATTAAAACGTGCGCATGAAAAAGCATCGGAAGCCGGAGTTGATATCAAATTTGAGCAGGTTGATGCCCGCTCGCTAGAAGTTTAAGAATGAATTTGATGTTGCATTGATCCTCTGTGAGGGCGGATTTGCATTGATGGAAACCGACGAGATGAATTTTGCTATTCTGCAGGGAGCAGCAAATGCGTTGAAATCGCACGGAACGTTTATTTTGACTACACTCAATGCTTTATATCCTTTAACACATTCTCTTGAAGAATTCATGAACACGAATACGGTCGAAGGAACAAGCAGCGGGCATGCATTTGATATCATGACACTTGCGGGACAAATCGATCTTCAAAGTTGCGGATGATGACGGCAATGAGACGGACACTTCACTGTAACGAACGCTATTACCTGCCTTCAGAAATTACTTGGATGCTCAAGTCACTTCATTTTTCCAAAATTGAAATTTTCGGATGTCAGGTAGGAAATTTTAACCGCACTATGCCGCTGACTCCAAACGATTTTGAAATGCTTGTTGTTGCAACAATGGCTTAAAAGAAATTTATAAAAATACAAAAATCCTATGGCTTTTGAAGTAGTAAATTTTTCTTATCTCAGCGAATTCATTCATTTACCGGTTGTCCGGATTGGCGACAATAGACAGATCGGAAGGCTGGTTGATCTGGCAGCAACAACATCCCAAGTCTATCCTCGCATTACAGGATTAATAGTACAAACACATCGCACCAAACCGCCAGTATATATCCCTTGGAGCAATGTTAAACGAATGCTGTTAAAAGATCATATTGCTATCGACGAACCCACGATAAGTCAAGAGCACCAAAGAAAAGCATCGGAGAACGAGATTCTTATCGGTAAAACATTTCTCGACAAGCAAATCATTTCGACATCAGGATATAAAATCGTCCGGGTAAATGATCTTCAATTGCTGATTGAAGACAAAGCAAAAGAAAGTACAAACCTGTGGGTAGTCCATATAGATATTGGGTTTAAAGGAATTCTACGGCGTCTCGGATTCCTGCGTCCGGTTAATGCCGCATTTCGCTGGGTAACCGACCGGGATCTCAAAGATGAGTTTGTTTCGTGGAAGTATGTACAGCCAACGGCTACCACGTCAGTATATAAATCGGTTCAACTGAAGACCGATGCATCGAAATTATCTGAAATCCACCCTGCAGACCTCGCTGATATTCTTGAAGATCTACGGTACCGATGAACGCATCGCTCTGATTGAATCTCTCGACCATTTTACCGCAGCCCAAACGCTTCAAGAAATGCAGTTCAAGAATCGCCTTCAAATTGTTGAATCGATGGAGCCATTTAAACTAGCGCCCATTATTAATGAAATGCAAATGGACGAAGCGGTTGACCTTCTTGATGCCTGTGATATACAAAAACGACAGTCAGTCTATGCCATTCTTCCAGCAGAAAAAGTGATTGAGTTAAAAGAACTTTCTAAACTTTCTGCGTATAGCGTCGGCAGTATTATGAATACGGACTTCATAACTGCCAGGACAACCGAAATGGTAGGTAAGGTACTGGAACGCATTCGCGTAGAATGTGAAAAGACTGAAGTATATCGATATGCATATATAATCGATGATGATGGGCGGCTCAAAGGTGTGGTCAGCTTGCGCAATCTTATGATGAGTGAAGAAAAAATGCTTATTGCCGATATTATGACGGAACAGCCGATATCAGTGCAAATTGATACGCGCATCCGGCGTGTTGCGAAGTTTTTTTTCAAATACAACTTTGAAGCGATCCCTGTTGTGGATGAGGATGACACACTTCAGGGATTGGTTTCATATCGCGATGCCGTAGCTTCATTATATCCGGAAATAAAAGAAGAGGATACTGTATAATATGAACTTCTTCCGAAAACTCAAAGATAATCATGCTCTGCGTCAACTCGCAATCTTTTTAAGCATTTTGGGTCCTGGAATTGTTACCGGCAGTGTGGATAATGATGCAGGCGGAATTACGACTTACTCGGTAGCCGGTGCACTATATGGTTACAATCTGCTATGGACGTTGATTCCATCATTCATCGCGCTTTTAGCGGTTCAGGAAATGAACGCCCGCATGGGAATCGTTACCGGCAAGGGCTTAGCTGATCTGATACGCGAAAGGTTTGGCGTTCGCATTACCTTTTACATGTTCATATTTCTCTTAATCGCCGATGTGGGCAACACAGCAACCGAGTTTGCAGGTGTTGCAGGAAGTCTGAATATTTTCGGTGTGAGCAAGTATATATCCGTACCGCTTGCCGCTTTGGCGGTATGGGTGCTTGTGCTAAAAGGAAACTACAAATTTGCCGAGAGAGTGTTTTTACTTTTCAGCGTGTTCCTGCTTTCCTACGTTGTCTCTGCTGTTCTTGCCGGACCCGATTGGAAAGTTATCGGCAAAGCAATTATTGCTCCAACCATTCATTATGACACCGAATACATCACCACCGTTCTTGGTATCATTGGTACGACTGTCGCGCCATGGATGCAATTCTATATGCAATCGGCAGTGATTGAAAAAAAATTAAAGATCAGTGATTATAAATACACATTATGGGATGTCGTTCTTGGATGCATTGCGACGGTTGTTGTTGCCTTCTTTATTATTGTTGCATGCGCCGCAACATTGCATGTAAACGGCATCAAAATCAATGAAGCCGCTGATGCTGCGATGGCGTTACAGCCGTTAGCCGGTGCTTTAGCTGGACAGCTTTTCGCATTCGGATTATTTGTCGCTTCCATATTTTCTGCTGCTATTCTTCCGCTTGCAACGGCATTCTATGTCTGCGAAGCGTTTGGGTTTGAAGCCGGCATTGATAAAAAATTCAGCGAAGCACCGCAGTTCTATTTCCTGTTCACAATAATTATCCTCATCGGTGCAGGTATTATTCTCATTCCCGGCGCACCTCTTATTGCTATCACAATCTGGACTCAAGTAATCAATGCAATTTTGCTTCCTGTGGTTCTCATTTGTATGATGGTCATTATTAACAATAAAGAGATTATGGAGGATTATACCAATAACCGCCTGCAGAATATAATTGGATGGACAACAACCGCAATATTGATTATGCTCAGTGCATTCCTCTTATTTTCAGGAGTCGGGTTAGGATAAAATATAAAACTTCACTACTTATTATTTCAAAGGTCAACCGTGAAAAATATTATGCTTCTTCTCTTTTTGTTTGCCGGTATTTCTTCAGGACAGACTTATGAGACATATTACACCGGATCAACCATGCGCGTCGATTATAATCATATCGGCACAAAAGGGCAGGAACAAATTACAATTGACAAAATGTATGAGGAAGGGCCATGGCCCGGCAGCAGAATCAATTTGCTGGATACGCTTAATCTTGGCGACAGCTTTGTAAAGGTAAGCGACCTCCAGACGAACGTACTGATATATTCGCGCGGGTATTCGACATTATTCGGCGAATGGCAGACAACGGATGAAGCAGCAAACGGCACCTGGAAAACTTGTCAAGAAACTGTACGATTTCCATTCCCGAGAAGAAAGGTAATTATAGATTTCTATCGTCGGGATAAATTTGTCGGGCCTGGTGAAAAAATGGCATTTCGCCAAATATTTTCGACAGTAATCGATCCGAATGATCCGACAGCGGTTAATCTCGAAAAACGAGCTAAAACATTTAATGTATTTAATGTGATAAATAACGGATCGCTTAACGAAAAAGTGGACATCCTTATACTAGGGGACGGCTATGCAAAAGATGATATGGCTAAATTTCGGAAAGATGTAAAACATTTTTCCGAAACACTTTTTTCCTATACAGCCTTTTAAAAAACATAAAAACGATTTTAATGTCCGTGCAATGGAAGTAATTTCTGCTGAGTCCGGAGTTGATAAACCGGACAAAAATATCTGGAAAAATACTGCACTGGGCACAATGTACAATGCATTCGGCTCACCACGATATATTTTAACCGAGGATAACCGAGAACCTGCGCGATATAGCAGGTACGGCACCTTATGATTTTTTCGTTATTCTAGTCAACGATAATCGATACGGCGGCGGTGGAATCTTCAACCTGTATGCAACATCATTCACACAATCAGCTAGAAGCGGACAGGAATGGGAAATGGATTACGTGTTTGTACATGAGTTCGGTCATTGTTTTGCCGGTTTAGGAGATGAGTATTACAGTTCTCAAATATCTTATATAGATTTTTATCCGAAAGGGATAGAACCCTGGGAACCAAATGTAACACGAACAAATACAAAAGAGACGCTGAAATGGCGGAATTTCGTTTCCAATAATACGGCAATTCCAACGCCATGGCGTAAAATTGAGTACGACAGTATAGAAGCTCTCCGCAATAATTTGGATAGACTTGCGGAAGATTACTACGACAAACGTGAAAATCTTCTCAAAAATTCAAAAGATATACTGGAAGATCCGGCATGGAGCGGGAAAGTTGGTGCATTTGAAGGTTCCGGATACACACAAAAGGGAATGTACCGTCCTGCAATCGATTGTAAAATGTTTTCTTTGAGTCCAGCCGACTTCGATCCTGTATGTGCCGCGGCTATTGAAGAAATGATTACGATGTATATCAAGTAAAAATTTTTGAGGTTAACTGTAAAATAGGAACTGACTGGAAATGAACACAAAACCCATCACACTTATCACAGGTGCATCAAGCGGCATTGGACTAGAACTTGCAAAAATCTTTGCAAGGGATAAACATGATCTTGCCCTTGTTGCACGCAGCTATGAGAAACTTAAAATCATTGCTGAAAATTTGCAGCAAGAATACGGTGTGCAGGTGAATTGCTATATAAAAGATCTTTCTGTTTCTTCCACACCTGAAGAAATTTATGAAGTACTCCAATGTGAAGGGGGAAATATTGATGTCCTTATCAACAATGCCGGATTCGGCTGGCGCGGTGAGTTTGCGAAAATGAATGTTGCCGATGCATTGGATATGATCCAGGTGAATATGACCTCACTGACGCATCTCACTCAACTCTTGCTGCCGGGGATGATCGAACGAAGAAGCGGAAAAATAATGAACGTTGCGTCAACTGCCGCATTTCAACCCGGTCCGCTGATGGCGACCTATTATGCGTCTAAAGCTTATGTGTTAAATTTTTCACTGGCTCTTGCTGAAGAATTGCATGGAACAGGAGTGACAGTAACGGCATTCTGTCCCGGTCCAACTGCAACGGAATTTGGAAAAAGAGCCGGCTTCATTAAAGAAAAAATACTCGGCGATCATTTCTCCATGGATGCTTCTATCGTAGCACTTGACGGATATAGGGGATTGATGAAAGGCAGGCCGCTTGTTGTTTCTGGATGGAGAAATTGGCTGGGAACTCAACTTGTTCGTTTCCTGCCGCGGATGATACCGGGAAAGTTGATAAAATCCGTTCAGAAAAAAAGAGGTGTCTGATAAAACGGTTTTAAATTCTATTTTCTCAATTCATTCTTATACCAGTTCGGGAATGTAGGAATATTTCATGGCCATTATTAAACCGCCTCGGCTGCGTAAAGGCGATGTCATCGGACTTATCGCACCGGCAAGCACTCCATCATCCGAAGAAAAGATACTTAAGGGCGCACTATATCTCGAGCAACTAGGATACCGCATTAAAACCGGCAAACATATCCGCACAGTATACGGATATCTTGCCGGGAACGATAATGAAAGGGCTGCGGATTTTAACGAAATGGTCTGCGATAAGAACGTGAAAGCCATATTTGCTATCCGCGGCGGTTACGGCACTCCGCGTTTGCTGCAAATGATCAATTACCGTGGACTAAAAATGCATCCCAAAATAATTGTCGGGTACAGCGATTTAACGGCATTGCAGCTAGCTGTCTTCCGCAAGATCGGACTAGTAACCTTCTCCGGTCCAATGACGGGTTCTGACATGTGGAAGGATTTTGATGCATACGCGGAAGAACATTTTTGGCGTCTGCTCACATCTAATAAAAAAATCGGACCGATGGACAATCCGGCTGACGAACCATTAACAATACTCCGGCATGGCAAAGCAAGCGGACATTTAGTGGGCGGGAATCTTTCACTCCTTTCATGTTTAATGGGCACACCTTTTCAGCCGCCGATGAAAGATGCGATACTCTTTTTAGAGGACGTAGATGAATCGCCGCACAGGGTTGATCGAATAATGGCGCAGCTTTTCAATGCCGGAATTTTGCATAAACTTAAAGCTTTGATTTATGGCAAGTTCACCGACTGTGTACCCGGAAATCCGGACAATCCATCTCTAACAATAGATCAAATTCAAGAAGAATTCACACGGAAGATCAATTGTCCCGTTATAACAAACTTCCAGTATGGCCACATTCCGAGAAAACTTACAGTACCGATAGGATTGAAGGCTAGGATTGATACAGAACGCGGAAGAATTGAAGTCCCGGAAAATGGAGTAATATGATTCACAAAGAATGGATGTTTATTCTCTGCAAGTCATTGTCCGGCGTCGAGATTCTTTCCTTTATTTCGTTGTTCAAGAAAGTGGCGCACAAATTCTACTAATGCCGGGATACCGGGAATAAGAATAAGTGCGATGATCACCAAACTAAAATTTTGTTTGATAATCGGAACGTTTCCAAAAAAGTACCCGCCGAATAAGAACAGCAGAACCCATAATACTCCGCCGCTCAGATTATAGATCATGAAACGCGGATAAGTCATACTACCGATACCGGCAACAAATGGAGCAAATGTTCGAATAATAGGAAGAAACCTCGCAATAATTATAGTTTTACCGCCATGCTTTTCGTAGAATTTATGTGTGCGGTGAAGGTATTCTTTATTAAGAAACCTGACCCGTTCTTTATGAAATACTTTCGGGCCGATATAATGTCCGATCCAATAATTGACTGTATCTCCGACAAATGCAGCGGTAATAAAAATAACCAAAGCAATCCAAATATCAAGAGCACCGATTGCTGCAAGTGAGCCGACTGCAAAGAGAAGTGAATCGCCCGGCAAGAAAGGTGTGACTACCAAACCGGTTTCGCAGAAAATTATAAGAAATAGAATTGCATAAATCCACATTCCGTACAAATCACAAAGCATAATCAAGTGTTTATCGATGTGAAGAACGAAATCAATTATTTGTTGCAGGAATTCCATAAATTTATAACTCCACTGCGGCGCACTTTAAAAGCACGCCGCAGAAGGGTTGTCCATTATTTAATTGCGATCAATTCAACATCGAAAATTAATGCGGCATTCGGACCGATTGTTTGTCCTGCACCATTAGTGCCGTAGGCAAGATTCGCCGGAATAAAGAGCTGCCATTTTGAACCGACTGGCATAAGCTGCAGAGCTTCGGTCCATCCTTTAATCACTTCCCCGACACCAAATTCCGTCGGTTCTCCTCGTTTATATGAACTGTCAAATTCGGTTCCGTCAATAAGCGTTCCACGGTAATGACACTTTACTTTTTGATCTTTTGTAGGTTTGGGCCCGTCACCTGATTTAATTATTTTATATTGCAGTCCGCTCGGCAATGTTACAACACCTTCTTTATTCTTATTTGCCTCAAGAAACGCTTCACCTTCTTTTGCATTCTTTTCACCGTCAATTTTTTGCTTTGCCTGCATCTTAGTCATCATTTCCTGTTGAAAAGCTGTAAGTGTTGCTTCCATATCCACATCGCTCATTGCTGTTTTTGCGTCACTAAGTCCATCCTTAATTCCTTGAGTGAAAAGCCCTTGATCAAGAGTTACTCCCTGCATCTTCATATTTTTCCCAATATTTACACCTATACTGTAACTGAGTTTTTCTTTTTTTGTTTTAGGGGCTCTTTTTTTCTGCGCTATAACCTCGCCGCTGAATAACGAGAGCACAATAGCGATAACGATAAACTTTTTCATGAATTATCCTTTAGTTGAGTGGCAAATAAAAACGCAGGACGACCTGCTTTAAACCTGTATAAAGGTACGATAATTTTTACTTATTTAAAAACCGGGCAATTTGAAATTGAACAATTGCCGGTATATGAACCGGAGGATAAAAGAAATTAAAACTAACTTGCGTTTCGTGGACACTCCTGCTAACTTGTATTCAAAATTTATAAAAGGATAATTATGCCGCTTCAGTTATATGAAGACAACGATTTCTTAACAAACGCGTTCAATACCATACCTTTTCCAATATTGGTAGTGGATGATGATGTGCGCATCTTATTCTGGAATTCCGCTGCAGCTCGCTTGCTTAAAAGCGATGAAGTGTTCCAGCAGCGCGGAGGAGAAGCGCTTCATTGCATTTATTCCTGGGAAACAAAGGAGGGCTGCGGGCACGGTCCTCATTGCGGGACATGCATTATACGAAATTCGGTAAACGAGGCTAAGCAGCGGCGGAAAAGTATATCGTAAAAAGACTATTATGCAGCAAAAATTCGGGAATAAAACCATCGATTTACCGCTCCTGGTGACAACCTCGCCTTTCATATTCGAGGATAAAAAATTAACATTGCTTATCTTAGAAGATATTCATGAATTGATGGAACTTGGAAGTCTATTGCCTATTTGTTCAGGCTGCAAGAGAATTAGATCGAGCACTAACCAGTGGGAGCAAGTGGAAGTATATATTAAAGAACATATCGTCGATGTAGATTTTACGCACGGATTATGCCCGGATTGCCTTACAAAGCTATATCCTGAAATTGCTAAGATGGTAAAGCATTAATTACTCAATAGACACTTAAATCTACAAGTGAGAACAGTTTAGGGAAACAGCTGAATCAAGATCACCTGCAATGATGAAACTTTTCATATTCATTCTCGGTTTTTTTTCACAGACAGTTTTTTCTCAAAGTGCAAACGATTCATCGTACCAAATCAATCCTATTCGTGAAAATCTTCCATCTTTCTATTCTGCCATTGCGGAACGCCTTACGTTCCCGCTATCTTGGTTGTCGGGAAATATCGATGATTTCAACAAATGGAAAACGGCAGCACGTGCCAGGATGATGGAATGTTTATTGAAACCGCCGCAGTCTGTTCCGTTTCATCCAATCGTGATTGCAGAACAAGATCGGGGAAGTTATGTAGCACGTAAAATCGTCTTTAGTATCACTGCCGATAGCCGCATACTTGCATATCTGCTTGTTCCGAAAGGACGGGGACCGTTTCCCGCCGTCATGCTTTTACATGATCATGGAGCTAACTTTGACATCGGAAAAGAAAAAGTTATTGAGCCGTTCGGCATTTCGCCCGAACGAATAAAATCGGCGCACGACTGGGTAAATAAGTTGTACGGCGGAAGATTTATTGGTGATGAATTAGCAAAGCACGGCTATGTCTGCTTTGCGACAGATGCAATCAATTGGTCCGACCGTAATGGTGCAGGATATAACGATCAACAGGCACTCGCATCTAATTTATTGAATCTTGGATCGTCGTTTGCCGGCCTAATTGCATGGGAAGATATGTATGCAGCGGAATTTCTTGCAACAAGGCCTGAAGTCGATTCTAATAGAGTTATAGCTATGGGAGTTTCCATGGGTTCTTATCGAGCTTGGCAGGTTGCAGCATTATCGGATCGTATTGCCGGCGCTGTTGCGATCTGCTGGATGGCAACACACAAAGGATTGTTGGTGCCTGGAGGAAATCTGACACGCGGTCAATCATCGTTTACAACAACTCATCCTAATATTGCCAACTACCTCGATTATCCCGATGTGGCAAGCCTTGCATGTCCCAAACCTATGCTCTTTTATAATGGCAGTCATGATAAATTGTTTCCTGAGCTTAGCGCAAAGGAAGCATTTTTGAAAATGCATAAAGTCTGGAAATCACAGAAGGCAGAAGATCGACTTGTGACAAAATTATGGAACGCAGAGCATGTCTTTAATCTATACATGCAGAATGAATCATTTGAATGGTTGGATAAAAAATTTAAAATCGAGAAAAGCTGCCAATAAAATAAACGTAACGCATTACTAAGGAACCAATTACTTTATGAAACATCGTATAATTGGGAAACAACAAAACAGTAAGATGTGCTTTTTATGCGGCCTGAAAAATCCATTCGGGCTGAAAGGAGAATTTTTCGAATTAGATAACAACGAACTTGTTTGTATCTTCAAACCGTTGAATGAACACCAAAGTTATCCCGGCAGGCTTCATGGAGGTATAACAACTGCCGTGCTTGACGAGACAATCGGCCGTGCAATAATGATAAAATCGAAAGAAGAAGTCTGGGGTGTTACAATTGAATTTACGACCCGGTTTAGAAAACAAATTCCCTTGGATGAAGAACTCCGGGTGATCGGACGTATTACCGGCGAAACCAGCCGAACTTTTGAAGGAACCGGAGAATTAATTTTAGCAAACGGCGAAATCGCTGCAACAGGCTTTGGTAAATACCTCCGCATGCCGATTAATAAGATTGCAGATTTTAATCCAACCGAACAAGAATGGAAAGTTGTAAAATCGGCCAAAGATCCGGAAACGATCGATATATAGCATCTTAAAAGAGTCACTTCAAAAAAATCCACAAATAGTCTCACAAAGAGCATAAATATTCCATTTTGGGTGGATTCCGGATTTGCCTTATCATTTTTTTTTAAATAGTAAATAATGAGGGATCCCGAGTCGATTGCTGTCAAAATGAACATTAATGGAAGAAAGAAAGTATTAAGAAGAGTTGCTATTGCTATTGCCAATTGTTAATTTCATCGCAGAGTATCGTCGTAATATTTATTCTTAAAAAGATATCTTCACGCCTTTTTCTTTAGGAGGATATTGGGATCTCTGTAATGAAGCGCCTAAAAATCAAACGAATTGCTATTAATACAGGCGGCGGCGACGCTCCGGGACTTAATGCAGTTATCCGCGCAGTTGTAGTCTCTGCGGTCAATCTCGGTTGGGAATGCTGCGGCATTCGCGATGGTTACAATGGACTGTTGGAACCAAAGAAATATGCCGAAGGCGGACTTATTTCTTTGTCAAAATCAAAAGTAAGAGGCATTACTCACCTTGGCGGAACAATTCTCGGCACGACTAACAAAGGAAATCCGTTAAAATGGCCCATTAAAGGAAAAGACGGTAAGCTTCAAGAGACTGATCGCACCGATGAACTAGTAAAAGCATTTAAAAAAAATAAAATCGATGCACTTGTTGCTATCGGCGGTGACGGTTCTCTTGGTATAGCGAACGTTCTGGCAAAAAAGGGATTATGTGTAGTCGGTGTACCAAAAACCATCGATAATGATCTTGATAAGACAGTTATTACATTCGGATTTGATACAGCCGCATCATTTGCAACTGGATGTATCGATCGGCTGCATTCCACAGCAGAGGCGCATCAACGTGTGATGGTTGTTGAGGTGATGGGGAGATATGCAGGCTGGATCGCGCTGGAAAGCGGTATATCCGGAACTGCCGATGCTATTCTCATTCCGGAAATTCCCTATGACATTCACAAGGTCGCCCGAAAGATTGAAGAGCGTTGGAAAAACGGAGCACATTTTTCTATTATCGTGGTAGCAGAAGGAGCTAAACCAAAAGGCGGATCAATTTCTGTAGTCTCGAAAGAAATCGGGCGGGCTGAAAAACTCGGCGGTGCCGGTGAACGTGTGGCAAAAGAAATTCAGGATATTACTGGGATTGAAACGCGCTGTGTTGTACTCGGTCACCTATTGCGCGGCGGTACACCGACTACATTCGATCGCCTTATTTCTCTTCGTTTTGGCGCTGCAGCGGTGAGAGCTTTAGCTAAAGGACAAAACGGCATTATGGTTGCACTTGATCCGCCAACGGTACGTTATGTTCCATTGGCTGAGGCTACAAATCGGATGAAAACTGTTCCATTAGATTGCGATACTATGCTGACTGCACGCGATTTAGGGATTAGTTTTGGAGATTGATTACTATGCAGTTCAAACCATACTGGAGATAATACAATGACGACGCCAACAGACGATGCCCATACAGAACGCTCACAGGCAGATATCATATATGAACAGGCGATCTTATTGGATTCTGCACTCGATCCCATTATTGTCCGTGATCTGAAAGAAAATCTCATTTTCTGGAATAAAGCAGCAGAACGTTTGTATGGTTGGACATTCGAAGAAGCAAAGTCATTACAAATTAATCAACTTGTTGCGACAGAAGATATAGCAAAGTTCGAGCGCGGAAAAAAGGAATTTACCGACAAAGGAGAATGTGGAATTGAACTGCGTCAAAAAACAAAAAACGGTCGAACAATTATAACTCATTCCCGATGGTCAATTGCACGAAACAAAGAGGGAAATCCTTATGGCCGGCTCATTATTACACGCGATATCACAGAACAACGTAATCTCGAGGCACAGCTTCGCCGTGCACAGCGCATGGAAAGTTTGGGTACACTGGCAGGCGGCATCGCACATGATCTTAATAATGTACTGGCTCCAATTCTTATGTCAGTCCAAATATTAAATACAAAAATTACTGAGCCAAGTCTTAAAAAGCTCATTGCGGCGCTTGAAACTAGCACGAAGCGGGGCAGCGAAATTATTAAACAGGTACTGACATTTGCTCGAGGTACAGAAAAAGATTTTGCACCTCAACAATTACGCTATATTATTTCGGAAATCGAAGCCATTATCAAACAAACTTTTCCCAAGAATATCCAGCTTCGTACAGGAGTCTCGAAAGACCTTTCAATGGTGTTAGGTGACGCAACACAATTAAACCAAGTACTAATGAATCTCTGCATAAATGCCCGCGATGCTATGCCTGAAGGCGGCCGCTTGACCGTAACCGCCGAAGATATGTACATGGACGAAAGTTACGCCCATTTAATACTCGATGCTTATCCGGGACAATATGTGATGCTCACTGTTGCGGATACCGGAACAGGAATTCCTTTGGACGTCCAGGAAAAAGTTTTTGAACCGTTCTTTACAACAAAGGAAAGAGGAAAGGGGACAGGACTTGGTTTATCGTCGGTTTATGCTATTGTGAAATCACACAACGGACTAATTAAATTATACAGTGAATATGGCAAAGGCACTGAAATTAAGATATTTCTTCCTGCTACCCAGCAGAAGGAACGAAAATCCGAACCAATTACAAATAAGGAACTCCTTAGAGGAAATGGAGAGACTATTCTTGTTGTTGACGACGAACTTTTCGTATTGCAGATATCGAAGGAAGTATTGGAAGTTCAAGGATATAGCGTGATCACTGCAATGGACGGAGCAGAAGCAACGGCAATTTTTGCCAGTAACGCGAAGAACTCTATTCAGCTCGTAATTACCGACATGAACATGCCATTGATGGATGGCTCATCGACCATCAGAGCGTTGAGACGGCTCGATCCGACTCTTAAGATTATCGTGTCCAGCGGACTTTTAACAAATGTAAATTCAGCAGGTATGGAAGGTCTCGATACTCAAGGTTATCTTACAAAGCCTTACACTGCTGAGCAGCTGCTCTTGATGGTACAGAAAGTTCTAAAGAAAAGTTAGAACATAGGGGTTGCATATAATATTTATACGAACCGGAATGAAAATCCAGGGATGATGATGTCGATAAGAATTTTTATTACAGGCGGAACATTTGATAAAGAATATAATGAGCTTGACGGTAAGCTGTTTTTTAAAGATACACATTTACCGGAAATGTTAAAACTCGGCAGATGCAAAGTTCCAGTGGAAATTCGAACATTGATGCTGGTAGACAGCCTTGAAATGACCGATGCTGATCGCCAGATAATTGTCGAACAGTGCCGGCAATGCAAAGAGGACCAGATTGTAATAACCCATGGCACCGATACAATGGAGGAAACGGCAAAGATTCTTGGCAAGAGTATCACAGAAAAAACCATTATTCTCACAGGGGCGATGATACCTTATAAATTCGGCAGCTCAGATGGATTATTTAATATAGGCAGTGCCCTTGCTTTTGCGGGAACTCTTAAGCACGGAGTCTATATTGCAATGAACGGCCGATGTTACCTATGGAACAATGTGAAGAAGAATAAAAAAACCGGGGAATTTGAAGAGCTCTATTAAAACTACAAAATGAAAAGTGACAAAGCCCGCGTAATGCGGGCTTTTTTGATTTTGGACACTGTAGGGTTCCCCGCCTGAGTGACTGCATCAGCAGTCGGGCAGGGAACCTGCGACTTCCGCCTTGTCCCAAAAGTGCCCACGTGTATCTTGTACGAGTGGCCGCATTTTTGAGAATTCCGCTTCTTTTTTATTTCGGGATAAGGAATGAAGGTGAGTGGACGCTGTAGGGTTCGAACCTACGACCTCCGCCTTGTAAGGGCGGCGCTCTGAACCAGCTGAGCTAAGCGTCCAGCGATTTCTACCTAATTTACGCATTTTTATCCCCTATTGCAAATTCAAATCAATGCTGCGTGCTGGAATCTTTATCTTCTTTCTATTGTTTATTACTTGCGTGAGAGACTATATATTAAGGGTTTATTATCTTTCATTTCCTTTTTAACAAATTGATTTGAATCGGATATTTTTGTAGCATATCGAAACGATTCTATCGGTATTTTTAATAATACCGGTATGATTAGTTGTTTATAGTTGTGATGAAGAAAAAAGCTAATTTGTTGGAATTACATGAAAAAATCACTTCTCGACTATACGCTTCGAATTCGCTTGCCTATTATTCTATTTGTCATTGTTGTTGCGTTTACATCAACATTCTTTCTATCACGAACCGAACGTGACGGTATCGGATATTCACCGGTTCAACCGATTGCATTTTCTCACAAACTTCATGCAGGCATTATGCAAATCGACTGCCAATATTGTCATACTGGTGCTGCAACATCGCCTCATGCTTCATTGCCGGCATTATCAACGTGCATGAATTGCCATACCGTCGCGCGGAAGAATAAATCTGATATTATTAAACTTACAAATTATTATGAAGAAGGTATTGCGCTTCCTTGGATGCGGATTCATCGTGTCCCGGACTACGCCTACTTTAACCACAGTGTACATGTAAATAAAGGGATCGATTGTTCATATTGTCACGGCAAAGTAGAACAAATGGACCGTGAAATGCAGGTAGCTGAACTCACTATGGGAGCTTGCTTAAACTGTCACCGATATGCTCATGAAAATTTGAAAAATATTCCTGGTATTCAAAATGGACCTGAGAATTGCGGAACATGTCATCGATAATATAATAATCTATTGAAGAAATTTGTTTTGATTATTGGAACAAAGGAAAATGGAAAATAAAAAAAATTCAGATACGGTTCCAAATACACGCCGGTCATTTCTTTTGCGTTCGACTGTACCGGCTGCTTCCGTATTTTCTATCGGAAACATTTTACAAAAAAGCTCGTTTAAAACATTGCTAAGAAAATCTTCGGATGGATCTGAACGATCGCAAAAGAATATTTTTATACCTTCTATTCATCCACTATCGATTTCGCGCACTAAGAAAAGCCAATAATAAAATGTTGGACAAACCGGATAAACAGAAATGCAGCAGTGAGCAGAATATTTTACGTTCTGTAATGGAAAACAATATTGAAGACTCTCCTGCAGGCGTGAAGAATGAATTTGACTTTTCGGATATGACAGTTATATCACGTAAGCGATTTCTTGCACTCTTAACAGCTTCCGCAGCCTTTGCCGCAGCAGGATGTTCCGATTATCGGGATAAAGGTGAAATTGTTCCATACACAAAGAAACCGGAGAGTGCAACTCCGGGCATTCCGAATTATTATGCTTCGACCTGTTCTTCATGTCCGCAAGCCTGCGGTATTCTCATCAAAACACGTGAAGGCCGCCCTGTCAAAGTTGACGGTAATCCCGACCATCCAATTAATAGAGGAAAAATATGTGCAAAGGGGCAAGCAGGAATATTAAATCTCTATGATCCATACCGATTACAGGCGCCGCAATACGGCAGCGCTACAGGAAAAAATGAGACAACATCATGGAATCATGCTGATGCAGCAATAATTCGCCGCTTGGAAGAAGCAGCGAGAAATGGAAAAGAAATTGCGATAATCACACGCGCAATTCATTCACCAACGACAATAAGTGTACTGAATGAGTTTATAACGAAATATCAAACAACAAAGTTATACAGCTATTCTCTCTTGAATAATGAAACACGCAAGCGGGCATGGCATAAATGTTACGGAACTTCTGACATGCCTGTGATTCAATGGGATCAAGCAGAAATTATTCTTGCTCTTGAATCGGACTTTCTTGGCGTTGACGGAATGACGCTGGAGCAAATTCGAAAATTTACAGGCGGCCGGGATATTTTAAAATCAAATAATTTCAACCGCTTATATTGTGCCGAAGGATCCCTAACACTGACAGGAGCAAATGCAGATTATCGCTTCCGCCTGCGTCCCGATGCGCAATTAGAATTTGTCCTGGCGTTGATCAATGAATTTGAAAAATTGCAGGAAAATTCAGGAAATTCACTTAAGGGATTTTGCCGGAAATACAATCTATCAGCAGAAACGATCGACAATCTTGTTGCTGACTTGCGGATGCATCGCGGCAAAGCGATTGTATATGCCGGAGATATTCTCCCCGAGACCGTGCATATTGCTGTGAACTATCTCAATGAGGTTCTCGGAAATTCAAATCTTTACGAAGAAAATCAAACATCGGCAAATGCCTCTTCTTTATCATCTCCTGATGCATTCGATGATTTGATTGCACACATGAAAAACGGTGCTGTCGGCGTAGTCCTTCATTTCGATTCAAATCCGGTATATCATCTGCCGAAAAGCTTCGGATATGAAGAAGCGCTTAAATCTACATCATTCAGCGTTAGTCTCGCTGAGACAGAAAATGAAACTTCTCGTTTGTGCACCTATTCTTTGCCGATTAATCATGCCTTCGAATCGTGGGGCGATTACAAGATTCGGACAGGTATTCTGTCGCTTCAACAGCCGGTCATTGCACCTCTTCACCGGACACGTCAAAAGGAAGCAGTGCTTCTATCGTGGATAACAGGTAAGAATACATATTCAGAGAATATTTATCATGAATATCTGATGAACCGCTGGAAGAAGGAAGTGTTTACCGCTTCTAAATTGAAAGTCGACTTTAAAACTTTCTGGTATTCAGCGTTGCATGATGGTGTAATTGAGTTCAGCGAAGCTATTCGAAATAAAAGAAAATTTCAGTCGATTTCCCTTCCGTCTTTTTCAATTTCCGCAGACAGCGGATATTCGCTTGCCGTTACAGAAAGCTATTACCTGGGCGATGGTTCATATGCTAACAACGGCTGGCTGCAGGAGATACCGCATCCCATATCAAAAATTGTGTGGGATAATTATGCTGCAATTTCTCCTCTGACCGCCGGTCGGCTTGGTGTAGGCAATAATGACTTAATAATTATCGAATTGCCGCATGGTTCAGCCGTTCTGCCGGTTTTTTTGCAGCCAGGGCAGGCAGATAATTTTATTTCAATTTCTTTAGGATACGGCCGTACAAATGCAGGGCCAGTCGGGAATAATATCGGCGTAAATATTCAACAGCTGCTTTCAAAACAATCGATGATTGAAGGACGAGTATTATCCGGCATTAGTATAAAAAAGGCAGCCGGGACATACCAACTCATTTCAACTCAGGAATATCATTCATTGAATGATGAATTTTATAAAGATCTCCATTTCAAGAGAAAAATTATTCGCGAGGGAACTCTGGGCGAATACCGCAGGAATCCAAAATTCCTGCAGGATGAAAAAATAAATTTATTTAATATCGTAAAAGAAGTAGAGTATCATGACCTTAAATGGGGCATGGCTATTGACTTGAACAAATGTGTAGGATGCAACGTATGCGTGGCGGGATGTAATGTCGAAAATAATGTTCCTGTTGTAGGAAAAGAGCAGACTGCAAAGGGCAGGGCGATGCAATGGATCCGAATTGATAGGTATTATTCCGGCACCGATGCCGCTCCCGCGATCAATCATCAGCCGATGATGTGTCAGCATTGCGATAATGCACCATGCGAAAACGTCTGTCCTGTTGCAGCAACAAACCACAGCCCGGACGGCTTGAATCAAATGGTATACAATCGCTGTGTCGGTACAAAATACTGTGCAAACAATTGTCCATTTAAAGTCCGCCGGTTTAATTTTTTCAATTGGCGCAATGACTTTGCGGACGGCTACTACGAACAGCAGCTCCCTGCTCTCGTCAACAATCCGGAAGTAACTGTGCGGTCCAGAGGTGTTATGGAAAAATGTACATTTTGCATCCAGCGTGTTATGGAAGCACGCCGTCATGCAATTGAACAGGGACATATTCTTAATGGCGAAGATGTGAAAACTGCATGCCAGGAAGCCTGTCCTGCATCGGCAATAGTCTTTGGAGATATAAATGATGCAAAATCGGAAGTGTCCCGCTGCCGGAATCATGACCTGGGATACTCAGTACTTGAAGAAATAAATATCCGGCCTAATATAACTTATTTAGCAAAATTAAGAAATGTACAGCAATAGACATAATGTCTTAATTGGAGATAGTGTTTGACGACCACAACAGTTGATTATTCAAAAGAACCGGCAATTACAACTCAATTTGTAACCGCCGCAGAAATCGATCGTGCAATCGAGGCTCCATTGAACAGATTTCCCTCGCTTCGCTGGTGGATTGCTTTGGGTATTTCGATCTCACTGCTTTTGGCTGGACTCGTGTCAGTTGCCTTCATTCAGTTAAAAGGTCTTGGTGTTGCTGGTTTCAATCAGCCGGTCGAATGGGCATTCGATATTACAAATTTTGTTTTTTGGGTAGGTATCGGGCATGCCGGGACTCTAATTTCCGCTATCCTCTTTCTTATGCGCCAGCGTTGGCGGAACGCGATTGCTCGTTTCGCCGAAGCTATGACAATTTTCGCTGTAATATGTGCCGGAATGTTTGTCAGTATCTTTCATCTAGGCCGCGTCTGGCTTGCAGGTTATTTGCTTCCATATCCGAATCAGCATGGCCTCTGGATTAATTTTATTTCTCCGCTTGTGTGGGACGTTTTTGCCGTTTCCACATACTTTACGGTTTCATTTATATTCTGGTACCTCGGCCTAATCCCCGATTTCGCCACACTTCGCGACAGAACAACAAACAAATATAAAAAAACAGCATATTCAGTTCTCAGTCTTGGATGGCGTTTCTCCAATCGCCATTGGACACATTATGAGCGCCTCTATTTAATTCTTGCCGGCTTTGCTACGCCTCTTGTTCTTTCTGTCCATACAATTGTCAGTTTCGATTTTGCAGTTTCAGTGCTGCCCGGATGGCATTCAACAATTTTTCCGCCTTACTTCGTAGCAGGGGCGGTCTTCTCCGGATTTGCTATGGTACAGAACGTTCTCATTATTGTCCGAAAAATGTTCAAACTCGATCACATCATCACTATGAAACATCTAGAGAATATGAATAAAATAATTCTTCTTACCGGCTGCATGGTAGGTTATGCTTATGCGATGGAATTATTTATTGGATGGTACAGTGGGAGTCAGCTTGAACGTTTCGTTTTTATTAACAGAGCTTTAGGACCGTATGCATTGGCTTATTGGATGATGGTCGCTTGCAATGTATTATTAATACAAATGTTTTGGCTGAAAAAGGTTCGTAATAGTATTCCAATAATGTTTGCAATCGGAATTCTTGTTAACGTCGGAATGTGGCTTGAACGATACGTTATAATTGTTACCTCTCTTTCGCGCGATTTTCTCCCGTCGAGTTGGGGACTTTTTTCTCCCACGATATACGACTTGGGTATTCTCTCATTCGGATTCGGTTTATTCTTTACTTTGGTCTTGATATTTGTCCGCTTCCTGCCTACTGTTGCAATGGCCGAATTGAAATCTGTGTTAGATAATGCACAACCGATAAGACATTAATAAGACACTATGGCATTAAAACCAATATATTCCATAACGGCACTTTTCGATACACCAGACGCAATCCTTCATGCAGCAGAAGAAATTGTCAAGGCCGGTTATACAAAGTTTGATGTCCATACTCCTTATCCGGTTCATGGTATGGATCTGGCAATGAATCTCAAATCATCAAAGATTGGTTTCTTTACCTTTGCCTTTGGAATGATGGGAGTCCTTTCTGCAATAATTTTAATTTCCTGGATTACCGTTTCGGATTATCCTCTTGTCATTGGAGGTAAACCGTTCTGGTCATGGCCGGCGTTTGTTCCGGTTTCATTTGAAATAACAGTATTACTAGCTTCTGTTCTGTCAACTATTACAATGATCGTGTTATACTTCAAATTTCCAAATATATCGCATCCTCTGCACGATACTGCTTATATGAAAAGAGTGTCGTGTGATTCATTTGGAATCTGTATACAGGCAGCCGATCCGATTTTTAACCAAACCGCAGTGATGCAGTTGCTTAAAAATCTTGGGGGATCGTCCATCGCCAGTGTGTACCTCGATCCCGAGGAAATTGGTCATGGTCAAAAAATATTCGATATAAAGTTTCTCGGCGTACTGTTTGTGATAGTTTTAATGGTTTCAGGCGCAACCTATTTTACATTAAACAAGCTCATGTATGTTCAGCCGTTCGACTGGATGATGGTACAGAATAAAATGAAAGCTCAGCAGCATACTACGCTATTCCAGGACGGTATTAGTATGAGAACCCCTGTTGAAGGAACGGCCGCACGAGGATTTCTGCCATATCCATATAACGGCAAACCGGAGGA
The DNA here is from genome assembly GCA_963770945.1 of uncultured Bacteroidota bacterium. Lineage (GTDB taxonomy): Bacteria > Bacteroidota > Ignavibacteria > UBA10030 > UBA10030 > Fen-1298. The sequence continues at coordinate 156,917 of CAVYRP010000013.1, forward strand.
AGCAGCGCGTTACCTTGTTAATCCAATCCTTCCTACAAAGGAAAATTTGGATCGGGGTAAAGCAAAATTCCGAATATTCTGCAGTCCATGCCATGGCAGCTTTGCTGACGGAGACAGCAGGTTGCGGGGACAATTTCCGAATCCCCCGACACTCCATTCGGATAAAGTACGCCAATGGCCCGATGGACGCATTTTCCATATCATCACTGAAGGTCAAAATTCGATGCCGGCGTATGCACAAAATATTTCAGTTCAAGACCGCTGGATTATTATCGAATACATCCGTGTACTGCAAAGAGCCCGATATGCAACGGAGTCCGACTTAAAATGAACGAACATCGCCTGAATGAAATCCGGAAAAAACCTTTACCGTTAAAATTATATTCTGCCGGATGGCTCTTAATCGCAGTAGGCATGCTAATATATGTGTTGGGGTATTCCGTCGATAAATCCCACGCTGTATTCGTGAATCTAATAAATTTTCTCTTTCTTACCAGCATCGGAGTTGGATCCCTTTTTTTTATTGCGCTTGAATATCTTGCGGGAGCGGTGTGGAGTGTACCTATGAGGCGGGTGAATGAATTTCTTGCGGCACTTATTCCTTTTGCAGTACTGCTTGCAATACCGATAATCTTCAATCTTACGGGAATATACAGATGGTCGTCTCCATCTCTTGTATCGGCTGATTCCATCCTTCAATCAAAATCACCGTATCTAAATACTAACTTTTTCATCTATAGGTTTATAACAATTTATGGATGCTTGACGATATTTCAATATATTCTCAAGCGCAATTCAATTCTACAGGATGAGGACAAAAATCAAAGACGAACGAGTTGGAATATCCGGACATCAGCCCTATTTATGCCGATCTTTGCATTTGGACTTACAATTATTTCAATCGACTGGGCTATGAGTTTGGAACCTCAGTGGTACTCCACCATCTTTGGGGTTTATTATTTTTCCGGCGTCGCAATAGCGGGAATTTCATCAGCGACCTTTTGCATTATCCTTTTACATGAACATGGATATCTGCCGCAATTAAAACGCGACCATTTTTATAATCTTGGAACGTTGATGTTTGTATTTGTAAGTTTTTGGGCATATATAGCCTTCAGCCAGTTTATGTTGATCTGGTATGCAAATATACCGGAAGAAACAATCTGGTTCGTCGCTCGATGGAGTAATGGCTGGGAATATATTTCTGTGGTTCTGATTATCATGAATTTCGCCGTTCCTTACTTTGCCCTGCTTTCCCAGAACGCAAAGATGAATCTTCCGCGTCTGAAATTTACGGCAGTCTGGCTGATGCTTGCACACTTCCTTGATATATATTGGCTTGTTATGCCGACATACAGCGCATCACCGATATTCGGCTGGATGGAATTGGGGTTCCCTGTACTAATTATCGGACTTGCCCTTACTGTGTTTGGATGGAATATGAAACGTTATAACCTTATTCCGGTAGGCGACCCAAAGTTACAGAGAGGGCTGGAATTTCACTTATAAGCTGCACGATGCAAAACTATGAATCAGGTACCTCAATATAAAGACGAGATTGATTGGAAAGATTTATTACACAAGCCGGAAAAACTGTTCGGATTTTCATATATATATGTTATTATTGTTCTTTCCGGAATTGGTCTTTTCTATATTTGGAATCTCAATTACATCGGCAGCAACTTAATCTCCCCGCAAGCAATCACTGATTCCTCCAGACAAACGCAGGATATTCCGCTCCAGAGCCCGCGATTTATTCCTCCTACCGATGTTATGCAGGCGGGCATCTCGACACCTGTCAAGATTGAAAAAGGACAAGAATTGTACAAAGCTAACTGTACTGCATGCCACGGGGAAACGGGCCGCGGCGACGGTCCGTCCGCATCGATGATGAGTCCAAAACCGAGAAATTTTCATTCAATTGAAGGATGGACTAACGGACCAAGTATTTCGCAGATATATAAAACTTTGGAAGAAGGGATCGCCGGTTCTGGAATGTCTGCTTACAACTATATGACGCCGGGAGACAGGTTCGCAATCATTCACTTTATCCGCACGTTTTATCCCGATCAGTCTAATGATACTCCTGAAGCACTCAAGAAGCTGGATGAAACATATAAGCTTGCACAGGGAATGAACATTGCTGGACAAATTCCTGTTAAGAAAGCAATGCGATTGATCGAACAGGAGAACGAACCTGCCGTCAAGAAAATTCGCACAGCTGTTATCAATCTACAATCGCTTAATTCTCCAGAAGTAAAGATTTTTAGACAGGTTGTATTTAATGAGACTATGGTTCTTGCGAGCGCTGGACAAATGAACATCAAAAATATTTCTGAAGATGAATTTATTAAAATAATTTCTGCCAATCCTTCGGGCATGGGTTTTAAATCAAGCGTTGTTATGCTTACCGGACAAGACTGGTCGGTACTATATCGCTTCATAATCTCTATTACACAATAGGAACTATTTATGAAAAGATTATCGATTATTATACTTCTGTTTTATTCTCTTTTAATTCCCCGAGCAAGAACAGAAAACAAGCACTCATTTTATCGGAATTACCGAAAAGCTGGAAACATTATATTCCAGGGGATATACAACTTTATGACGAATCGGGCAAATCAGTAGAACTGAAGTCTCTAATTAACAAGCCGACAATCATTACTTTTGTATTTTACCGATGTACCGGAATCTGTACTCCTCTGCTGAATGAAATTACAAAATTAGTGGATAAGATGGATCTGGAAATGGGGAAAGACTATCAGATTCTTACAATCAGTTTCGATTTTAGAGAACGGCCGGAGATGGCCTCAGAAAAAAGAGACAATTACCTCAGTGAAATAAAAAAAACTGTAAACGCAGCCGGCTGGCGTTTCTTAACAGGTGATAGTATTAATATTAATCGTCTTACCGACAGTATGGGTTTTTATTACGAACGAAATGGCGAGGATTGGATTCATCCTACAGCGCTTATTGCTGTTTCTCCGGACGGAAAAATAACGCGGTATTTGTACGGCATTCACCAACTGCCCCTTGATGTAAAATTAGCGATAGTTGAAGCCTCACAAGGACACTCCGAACCGGCTATATCGAAGGTACTTAATATGTGTTATACCTATGACTCCGAAGGGAAACATTATGTTTTTAATTTTGTCCGGGTAGGCGGTGTGATAATCGTTGGTTTAGTCGCTCTATTTGTTGCCTTATTTATTATAATACCAAAGAAGAAAAAGGAAAGGCCGTAGCAATATGACGACAGAAGCGATAGCTGCAGATACAAATCCTGATTTTTATCACGAGAAGACACGGTTCAAAGGTATACTCGGATGGATTCTTAGTACCGATCATAAACGGATCGGAATTCTTTATCTCATCGTGATTATTACTTTTTTTCTGACAGGTGCAACTTTCGGCGTTCTTATGCGGCTTGAAATGTTGATGCCTGAGAATACTATTGTCACTCCGCAGACGTACAATACATTCTTTACTCTGCACGGCATTATCATGATATTTTTAGTTGTTATTCCTGCTTTCCCGGCCGTGTTTGGCAACTTTTTTTTGCCTTTAATGATAGGTGCAAAAGATGTGTTCTTTCCGCGGCTCAATTTGCTTTCCTGGTGGCTGTTTATCACAGGCGGGACCCTAGCGCTTGTTTCCATTTTTCTTCCCGGCGGGGCAGCAGATACCGGATGGACGTTCTACGTTCCGTACAGCATTCGTTCAAATACAAATATTATTCCTGCTTTGCTGGCAGCATTTATTCTCGGTTTTTCATCTATCCTGACAGGATTGAATTTCATAACGACAATTCATCGGATGCGTGCGCCCGGGATGAACTGGTTTAAAATGCCCCTATTCGTATGGTCTCTTTATTCTACGGCATGGGTGCAGATCCTCGCAACACCTATCATTGGAATTACACTCCTGCTGGTAGTTATCGAACGGTTATTTGGCGTAGGAATTTTCGACCCGACGCTCGGCGGTGACCCTGTTTTATACCAACATTTATTCTGGATGTACTCTCATCCTGCAGTCTATATTATTATACTGCCTGCAATGGGTGTGGTATCGGATATTATTCCGGTTTTTGCCAGACGGGTTATCTTCGGCTATAAATTCATCGCATATTCGAGTATTGCGATTGCTTCAGTAGGTTCACTCGTTTGGGCACATCATATGTTCACTGTCGGTATGAGCAATACGGGAATGTTTATTTTTTCATTTCTTACATTCATAGTCGCAATTCCCAGCGCTATAAAAGTTTTTAACTGGATTGCAACGTTGTACAAAGGCTCGATCGAATTAGAAGTGCCTCTCCTCTTTATGCTTGCCTTCATAATACTATTCAGCATCGGCGGATTGACCGGATTGATGCTTGGTGTTCTTTCTGTAAACATTCATGTTACCGATACTTATTTTGTGGTCGGCCATTTTCATTATGTCATGTTCGGTGGAACAGGTTTTGCCCTATTTGGCGCTTTACATTATTGGTTCCCGAAAATGTTCGGCAAAATGTATAAAAAACGCCCGGCATTTGTCGGCTGGCTTTTAATGACTGTGGGATTTAATCTTCTCTATTTCCCAATGCTCATTTTAGGATACATGGGTATGCCGAGAAGGTACTATCATTATCTTGTACAATTCGAAACATTGCAGCGCATAGCAACAGTTGGTTCCTGGATTATGGTTATCGGTATTCTTATCCTCATCATCAATTTGATCATTTCATTAAAAAAAGGAAAGAAAGCCCCTGCTAATCCATGGGGTGCCGCAACATTGGAATGGACTGTTGCATCTCCGCCGCCCGCTGAAAATTTTCATAAAATTCCAATCGTCAGCAAGGGACCATATGATTATTCCGGCCTCACAAAAATATCAGGGAGTTAAAGTGACAAGCCAGGCATCAGCAGCAAATTCTATTCACAGGGACGACACCGGTTCGCGGATGGGGTTATGGCTCTTTCTCTTCAGTGAACTGATTCTTTTTGGAGGAATGTTCATCATTTATGCAGTTTACCGTTTCCTGCACGCTAACGAATTTCGATTAGCCGCCGCAGAACTGGATACTTTTGCAGGTACTGTCAATACAATGATATTACTGACCAGCAGTTTAACAATTGCACTTTCTATTACGGCCATTCAGCGCGGAAAGAAATATATTTCAGCGATATTTGTCGGAACTACTCTTGTTTTAGCACTGACATTTCTCATTATCAAATATTTTGAATGGAGCCATAAAATTTCATTGGGCATTTATCCACGGTCGCCGGAACTAACTAATAAACCTGAAGGAGAAATATTATACTTTGGATTGTACTATGTTATGACTGGCCTGCATGCGATTCATGTTATCATAGGCATAGCAGTTCTGGGATTTATGCTTTTCTTAATTTCAAAAGAGATCATACATAAAGAATCGTATGTAAAACTTGAAGCCGGAGCTTTATACTGGCACATGGTTGATATTATATGGATTTTTTTATTTCCATTATTCTATCTTATCCATTAAATGCCTGATTCCGGAGAATAATGGCACAAATAAAAGAAGAACACAAACGGCATATAATCTCCTACGGCGAATATATCCAAATCTGGCTCGGACTGCTTGCGCTGACAGGTCTTACTGTGGCTTGTGCCGGTATGAACCTCGGCCGGTGGGTTATCATCACCGCCTTAACGATCGCCTCGACAAAATCGATATTAGTATTGAATATATTTATGCATTTAAAATATGAGGAACGCATGTTCCGAATATTTGTTCTCGTTGCATTGATAACATTTATCATTTTCATATCACTGACTTTTTTTGACTATGCATTTTACTAATCGGGAATATTGAAATGTTTACGGGATCATCTCCATTTTCGGATTATGTCGATACGACTTTCCTAACGATTGTCGGCATATCTCTGCTTGTATTTCTTGGCCTTCTGATCGCAATGGTATATTTCGTAATTAGATACAGCCGAAAGAAAAATCCTAAACCGACGGACATTGAAGGAAACATTCCGCTTGAAATTACATGGACAATTATTCCGCTTATACTTTTTATAGGTATGTTTTATCTCGGATGGCGCGGTTATTTGTTTGAACAGGTTGTGCCGGATAATGCATTTCCGATAAAAGTTACTGCTCAAATGTGGAAATGGACTTTTGAATATCCTAACGGCGTCCAGACCGATACGTTATACGTTCCTGTCAACGCACCGATAAAATGTACTCTTCATTCTCTGGACGTGAATCATTCTTTCTATATACCTTCATTCCGGATTAAGAAGGACGTTATTCCAAACCGCGAAAATGTTATGTGGTTCAAAACACCGCGCGCAGCTTCGTTTGATATTGCATGCGCTGAATACTGCGGCCTTCAACATTCATATATGTATACAAAAGTTGTTGCAGTGGATACCCTCGAATTTGAACATTGGTATAAAGAAATATCTAAAAAACAGTCTAAACAGTATGTGTCGTTTGTAGTTACACCGGAACAAAAAAATTGATTTTATGGAATTTCTAAAAGATATAGCGCTCCAACAGTCACTTGAGAATTATAAGCTTGTTATACTTGTTACCGCTCTCAATTCTGTGATTTTCTTACTATATATTAGTTTCGTATCAGGATTATTGTCTCTTTCACTTCATTACCTTTTTCAGGCGCGCAAAGAAAATAGTGTTCAAAAACTAGGATTCGCTTTTCAGCTTGCTGAATTTGCGTTACATTCAAAAAGTGTAATTATTTTCTTAGGTATAATTCCCGGTGCAGCGCTTGTTTTTTCCTTCGCTCAAATACTGCAGTCAACACCTGCAATTTCGGTAACCCTGGCTGGAATTGGGTTTTTCTGCGCAGCCATTGGACTATGGTTATTGTATTCTTTCAAAGAAACTTTCCGTATTCAAGAAATACTTACTTCATATCAAAATCTCCTTAAAGTCAGCAATAAAGAAGATTCAGCCGCGCCGGGCCTTAAAAAATTTGAGGCAGATAAGGATCGGACATTTACTCGTTCCGGAATATTTGGAATCATTTTTCTGCTCGCCGCACTTTATCTCTATTCCGCTGCATTCGTACTAGCCGCCGACCCTTCCACGTGGCCGGAAATAGAATGGATTTTCGGTGCACTGATTTCGTTTTCCGTTTGGATAAAATTTATTGAGTTCCTTGCGCTGACAGCCGGAATTACGGGCTTAGGTGTGTTATACTTTATCGCTGCACACCCTGTAAATTTGCACGAAACGGCTTTAATAACTTTAAAGAAGACCTGTACCCTGTTGTCATTAACAGCTCTGCTTACTATGCCGTTGATACTTTTAGTACAGACTGCAGGTTTAAGCATTGAAGCGTTATCGGGATCCATTTATTTACTCACTGGATTTGGAGTCATATTGTACTTCGCTGCCGCTCATTTTCTCTACGCATATCGACAATCGGCATTTACTAAATTTGCTGCCGGAGGTTTTATTATTTTTCTTCTTGCCGCAAGTATAAACGTCGTTACAGACTCAATTGCCATCGGAACGGCAACACGCGAACACGCAGCTTTTCTTTCTATACAACATGAAAAGAATTATGAGGAGTTAAAAACAAGTTTGGGCGTCAGTATCGCAACGTTTAACGGAGAGGAAATATATAATGCAAGATGTTCAACATGCCATCTTTTTGATCAGAAGAAAATAGGCCCGCCTTATATTGAGACAATCCCAAAATACCTGGGAAAAAAATCAGAATTAATCTCATTCATCCTTAATCCTATGAAGAAAAACCCCGACTATCCTCCTATGACAAACCCGGGATTGAAACAGGCGGAAGCAGATTCGGTCGCAAGTTATATAATGCAAAGGATCTCATCTATTGTATTAAAGCCGACGAATTAGCATGAAGAATGCTCAAGCTATATCTCTCCGGCCCGCAAATACCGTTGCTCCGTATCTGATCATGATGAAACCTAAGTTGACTTTGCTTTCCGTATTAACTGCTCTGGCCGGCGCTTATCTCGCTTCCCAGGGATCATTAAAATATATACTTATTGTTCACACATTTATTGGGACCGCTTTGATCGGTGGTTGCGCAGGTGTTTTAAATCATTTCATAGAACGCCAGTATGACGCATTGATGAAACGAACGGAACATCGTCCAATTCCTTCCGGACTTGTTCAGCCTGCAGAGGCATTATATTTCGGCATTATACTAGGTATCGCCGGATTATCTTACCTTGCTTTGTTCACCAATTGGATAGCTGTCTCACTTTCAGTATTAACTCTTGCAATATATTTGGCAATCTATACCCCATTAAAAAGGAAGTCGCCGTTTGCAACTGTTGTTGGTGGAATTCCCGGAGCGATGCCGCCGCTTATCGGGTGGTCAATCGTAAGAGGCAGTATATCGTTGGAAGCAAGTTCGCTTTTTTTTATTTTATTTTTCTGGCAGATACCCCACTTTCTTTCCCTTGCCTGGATGTACCGGCATGATTATGCGCGCAGCGGTTTTAATTTGCTGAGTGTCATTGATCCGACATTTACAGCAACCGGCAGACAAATTTTGGTCTATTCTATCGCATTACTCCCGGCTTCCCTCATGCCTACAATGGTAGGAATTGCCGGAATGCAGTATTTCTTCGGCGCATTAGCCTGTTCAACCGGATTTCTTTTAATTGCTCTTCACCTATTTACTGTCCGCACCAATATTGCAGCAAGAAATCTCTTTCTCGCGTCCCCTTTTTTTCTAGTTGCTCTGTTCTTATTGATGATGCTTTAGTTGCCTTTATACTCTGCCTTTCTTACTTTACATACCATCTGCAAAGCAAGCGGCCGCATAGATGGACTGAATATAAGTTAAAATAATTTATAGGAAATACGCATGGAACAAACACAGAATGATGGATCTGAATTGTCTGCTAAAATGGCATTATGTCTTGCAGCAATGACGATTGTTGGGATCGACGGTGAATTTAAAAAGGAGGAGCTGGAAAAGCTCCGGACTTTTGTCAAATCCGATGAAACTTCTTTCGTAAGAGCTTTCAGTTTTTATAGCGAACATCCTCTTGAGATCTGCATTAAAGTTGTCGCCGCTCGATTGAATAAAGAACAAAAACAGATAACTTATCGCACATTATACGATCTTGCACACATGGACAAAGAACTTGTGAAAAGCGAGGAAACACTTTTAAAAAAATACGAGACTGAATTTGGACTCGAAAAAAATTTTATTTCATGGGTAAAAGTTAACAAAGATAAAAGGATGCAAAATTCTTTTTAATTATATCCGTATTATCACTCTAGATGATATCAATTGAATATCTTCTTCTAACCGGATCTTTTCTGATTCTTGTCAGTATTGCCTTTGTAAAACTGTCTGACAATCTGGGTGTACCAACTTTATTGTTATTCCTAAGCATAGGAATGCTAGCCGGTTCCGAAGGACCGGGCGGCATTTACTTTAATGATGCTCGCGCAGCACAATCTATAGGTATAATCACTCTTGTCTATATCCTTTTCTCAGGCGGTTTAAGCACACGGTGGAATGAAGTAAAACCGGTATTTTGGCAGGCAACAAGTCTGGCCACTTTTGGAGTGCTTATTACAGCTCTAGCTGTGGGCATTTTTGTTTCAATTACATTTAAAGTTTCATTGCTAAGCGGTTTATTACTTGGGGCTATCGTTTCATCGACTGATGCTGCGGCAGTGTTCTCCGTTCTTCGCTCTAAGAATGTAAGTCTGCGAGGACAGCTTAAACCTTTACTGGAACTTGAATCGGGCAGCAACGACCCTATGGCGGTTTTCCTGACTGTCGGAATCATTCAACTAATGACAATTCCGCAGACAACAATCAGTTCGATGGCCTTATTATTTATTGTTCAAATGTCTCTTGGAGCTATATTCGGCTTGGCCCTCGGAAAAACTTTTATATTCATCATCAATCGGCTTAGACTTACATACGAAGGAATCTATTCGGTCTTTGCATTGGCTTTCGGTGCATTAATCTACGGAGCAACTGCAGCTTCAGGAGGAAGCGGATTCCTTGCCGTCTATATTGCAGGATTAGTTGTAGGCAATAACGACTTTATCCAGAAAAAAAGTCTTCTGCGCTTTTTTGACGGCTTGGCCTGGTTAAGTCAAATAGCAATGTTTCTTACTCTCGGTCTTCTTGTGTTTCCATCCGATATATTATCTGTAATGGGGATAGGATTGTTAACCTCCATCTTTCTAATGTTTGTCGCACGCCCTTTGAGCGTGTTCATCACTTTAGCTTTTGCAAAACTTAATTGGAAGGAAAGAACGTTTGTTTCGTGGGTCGGGTTACGAGGTGCTGTTCCTATCATCCTGGCAACATTTCCGCTTCTTACCGAATTGCCCGAAGCTAAGATTATATTCGATGTAGTCTTTTTCATAGTTCTCACATCCGCATTGCTTCAGGGATGGTCCATTCCATTTGTTGCCAGATTGCTGCAACTCGATACGCCTTTTGAGCATAAAAGGCAATACCCTATAGAATTTGTTCCTGTCGAAGGAGTCGATACGGAACTAATTGATTTGATCGTTCCCTATAATTCTGCAATTTCTGGGAAACCAATTGTAGAGTTGGATATGCCTCAAGATACTCTTATAGTTCTTATCAGCCGCGATGACAATTTTATTGTTCCTAGCGGTGGAACCGTTTTACAGGAAAGCGATACCGTGCTTGTACTGGTTAATAAAAATAATCTTCCGGCGGTTCGAAAGATTTTCGAGAAACAGCAGGATTCTATCGAAATTGGACATGCTTTGGATAATGTATAGCGTGTGTATAAAGAACTGACTGATGAAAGACCAACCGAAATCCGCGCTTATTGATCTCTCGCATTCTTTCAATAACCGCATAAGCGTTTATCCGGGCGACGAACCGGTAAAGCTTGAAAAATTTAAGGACTTTACGCAGGATGGATTCAATAATTACCGATTAACAAGCAGCATGCATGCGGGCACGCATATCGACGGACCGATGCACATGTCAAAATCGGACCGCTTTATCGATGATTTTCCGGTGGATCAATTTATCGGAAACGGTTGTTTATTAAATGCCGCCGGCATGAGTAATATTTTATGTACTCCTGAGTTCAAATCCGCAATTGTCCCGGAAAGTATTGTTCTTGTTTATACAGGATTCGGAAAACAATTTGGCAGCGATGAGTATTACCGAAACCATCCTGTCATTAGTATGGAATTAGCACAGCATCTTGTCCAGACCCGGTCAAAAATGATATGTCTCGATATTCCGTCACCCGATAAAGCCCCTTACAATGTGCATACCTACCTTCTGAAAAACTCTGTACTCATTGCCGAGAACTTAGCAGGTATGGAAAAACTTCTCACGGTTAAAAAATTCGAGATCATTGCATTGCCCTTGCGTCTTCACACCGATAGTTCGCCGGCAAGGATTGTTGCACGAATATTAATCTGAATTTACGGATAGAAACGTTGATGTGAATACACTATGGAATTGCATTAAGACGATTCCACTGCTGCTCTGATAATTCCCGCAACGATTTTAATTTAATATCTGCAATATTAAATCGGCTCTCGTTCCATTGCTCTGCCATCGGAACAACAACAGTTCTCATCCGAGCCGCCTTTGCTGCAATGAGCCCGTTAAATGAATCCTCAATGACCAGACAATGATCCGGAGAAATGTGTAAGTTTTTAGCTGTTTTGAGAAATACCGCCGGGTGCGGTTTGCCGTATTCTTCCTGTTCGGAAGAATGAACGACGCTAAATTCATTCTCCATAGAAAATTTTTTCAATACGGTATTGATAAGCCGCATCGATGATGACGAGGCGAGTGCTGCTGGAATATTGCGTTCTTTAAGAAATGACAATACATCCGTCACACCATCCAGCAGAACTGCTCGTTGACGAACCCGCAGTTCAACGCCGGCCAATATCTCATCGGTGACTTGTTCCAACGATTTGCGATTCCATGGTTTTTGATTATAACGGTATGCGACTACATTATTAACCGGTAAACCGGTCGTCTCGATGCACTGCTCGCGTGTCAAGTAGATTCCTACCGATGCAAAGATTTCCATTTCAGCTTCCTGCCAAAAGGGTTCGGAATCCAATAACACACCATCCATATCGAAAATTACTGCGTCAATCATTTTTTCCTCCAACCAATCTAACAGAGAATATTTTGAATGGCAAGCATACGAACAATGCATATTCAATTTGATACGAGACGGATTGAAACACTCGTGGTTTTTACTTACTTTGTCAAGATAATGCCCAATAAAAATGCACTCGGTATTCTCTCTAAAATGAAGTTAATATATATTGACTGCGATAATATGAATATTTCAATTATGAAAAGAATATTATTTATTCGAGTAATTATGATTTCGATTATTGGATTTATGCTGCATTTCAATGCTTGGAGTCAAAATGTTATTGTTATTGTGATTGACGGTGCACGATATACTGAAACTTGCGGAGCAGGTAATCTTTACATGCCGCATCTCTGGAAAGATATGCGGCGGCATGGAACTCTGTGGACAAATTTCCGAAACGACAGCTTGACTGTCACCGACCCAGGGCATTTATCGATTGCAACCGGTATATGGCAGGTAGTTGATAATAAAGGATTGACCAGATCGGCAGAACCGACAATATTCGAGTATTTTCGAAAAGCAACAGGAGCACCAAAGACAGCAACAGCCGTTATTGTCGGAAAACCTAAATTAGAGTTTCTTGCCTACAGTACAAATCCGGACTACGGAATAGGATATAAGGGTGCTGCATTCATAGAAAAGAACGACATAACGGTTATAAGGAAATTAAAAACAATTCTCCGGCAGTATCATCCAAAGCTTGCATTTGTGAATCTCCCGGATACGGATGGAGCCGGTCATTCTGGAAATTGGTTGCATTATATTTCTGCAATTCATACTGCTGATTCATTGATTTATAATATTTGGCAAACGATTCAGGCAGATTCAATTTATTGCAACAACACAACATTATTCATAACGAATGATCATGGAAGACACGACAGATCTCATGGTGGATTTAGAAATCATGGCGACGGCTGTGAAGGATGCCGGCATATCATGCTCTTTGCGATTGGACGGGGCTTCCCTGAAAATATTACGGTTGCTAAAAAATATACGCAATGTGACATTACACCGACTGTCGGAGACCTTCTTTCTTTCCCGACACCTTACTCTATCGGAACCAGCCTGCTTCGTGATACGGCAGTTGTCCGGCCCTAAGAAATGCTAAATTTAAGCAGTAAAATGTTCATATTTCAATGTTGATTTCTCCAGGTCAAATCCGTCAATATTTCAAGACGTATAAACGCAAAGAATGTGATAACAAAAGCCTCAGCCCGGCCGGTGTCTTAGTCCCGCTTTTCGAGAGGAACGGCGAACTGCGCGTTTTATTTACGCAACGAACTAATAAAGTAGAACATCATAAAGGACAGGTTTCTTTTCCCGGTGGGATTAAAACTAAAGAAGATAAGGATATCATTGAAACAGCGCTTCGGGAGACAGAGGAAGAAATCGGGCTGCCAAGAAATGCCGTAACCGTGCTCGGTATACTGAACGATTTCCCAACATTAACCGGTTTTTGTATTACGCCGGTTGTTGCATTTATCCCTGCCGATTCTCAATTTTCTGTCAGCACTAGCTGAAGTATCGCAGGTCTTTGATGTTCCATTGTTATTTTTCCTCGATAGCCGCAATGAGCGTACAGAGCAGTATGAACATTCCGGAAAAACAACAGACATATATTTCTATCATTACGGACAATATGAGATATGGGGAGCAACAGCGGCGGTGCTTAGGTCGTTTTTGCGCGATTTGGTTCCGGCGGCGTGATAACAAAAAGACTTTGTAAATATGGCAATTCTTGATTATCTTTATTCATAGATATGAAATAGAATGATCTGCGAAAGGTCCTCATACCGGGACAAAGGAGAATAAACGAATGCCACAACATAAATCAGCAATAAAGCGAGCTCGTCAAAGTATAAATCGTGCTGAACGCAATAAAGCACAACTTTCAAAATTGAAAACGTTAATAAAGAAAGTACGCTCTTCAAAAACCAAGGCAGAAGGGATTACTGCATTAAAAAGCGCTATGAAGTACCTCGATCAGCTTAGTATAAAAGGTACTATTCACAAAAACAATGCTTCAAACCAAAAATCACGATTGACCAAGTTTGTCAACAAGATAAAAGCTTGATTCATTTTGTAATAAAAAACCCCAAACCGATCCGGTTTGGGGTTTTCGCTTTATAGCACAAAAACAGATTGATTTCTTATTTTTTACTTTGAGTTTTCAATTTTTCCAGTTCTTCAATTCTTCTTTCGAATCTTTCTTTTTCACCCGGTTTATTGCGTGCAAGCGCTTTGTATGCCTTAATAGCATCGTCAAACCAGCCTTGCTTGGCATAAATCTCCGCAAGCGTGGGTGTAACAAATCCCATACTTACCGGAAGATCTTGTTCAGATGCAGGAGGAGTTTCCTTCTGTGCAATATCGATCACAGGTGTAATTTTCCCCGCACTTTTTAATTTGTTGGCAATTTCTTCGATATTGTTTTGAATACTATCGGATATTGGAAGTTCAACAGGTTGAATCTGCGGCAGGACAATTGGCGGTTCTATTGGATTTTCTTCTGCCGAAGTAATATACTCATTTCTATCCTGCACATCTGTTGACATTTGCGGCAGAAGACTTGCAATATCAATCAGCGGCTCTTCCTTCGTTGTCATATCAATTGGTTGTTCTTCCGTCACAGTTGTAACTTCAAATTTTTCCTGTTCACCGGCAGATATTGGAAATTCTAGCGAAACTTCTTCGGATTGAACAATCGCTGCATTACTAAGATAATCTTCCAAAGAAATAGTGTCTTCGCCTTTAAGCTCTGCTCTGCGACTTGAAGCATAAAGAGCAAATGATTCTTCTTCCGATGGTGCCCGTGCTATATCTTCCTGTTCTGCGGCTGCAAGAGGAAAATCAAATTCGCTTGACGGTTCCGGTACTGTTCTTGGTATATCGGCAAATGCTGTTTCTTGTGTATCAGAGACCGACGGCAACTCTGGAATCTGGAGATCGAACCCGCTCACAGATAGCGGTTCCGGTATTTCCGGCGTTTCAATCGAAGGCGCAGGAATTTCAAATATATCTTCTGTTGTTCTTGCGACCGGCGTTTGTGTGATTTTATCAAAAAAAGACGGTTCACTTACAGGAGTCGGCAGCGGCGGCAACTCAATCGTTTGTTCCTGTACGGGCTGGTCGAATCCTGTAAAGCTAAATTCCTGCATCGGATATATTTGCGGTGCCGATATAATTCTATTTTCATCCGGCGGCGGTGTTTCAAATTTCGGTTCAATAACATCAGGCTGTTCTTCTTGCAGCGGGGCAGTCAGAGTTTCATCTTCACGCTGTGGTATTTGCTCGAGTAAAGCAGCGACCGTTTCGTTTCTCGGCAGAAACTCAAGCACAAACTCAAATTCACGCCGTGCCTCCGCTTGCATGTGCAATGCGACTAACGCTTTTCCCTTAATCAGATGTCCTGTGGTATAAAAAGGATGGTTTGCTAAACCGGCATCGCATATGCGTAATGCATCCTCTGCCCGGTTTTGTTCAAGATAGAAATTTGCCAATTGTGCAAACATTGGCGATTTGGCATCCTGACCAACTTTTTTTTCAAGTGCTAAAATTTGTTGTTGAGTTATTTCAGCCATTGTAATTATTGATGAAGTCTCCGTGCTTCAAATGCATGTCTCACGGAAAGCCACGAAACGCATGCGAATCCTGTAAAATATAGCAACTGGAAAGGCACGGCAGCTATTTCCAGATAGTATAATGATGAAATCACACCGAAGAAGCAATAGACAGCAAGAAGAATTTCTATCATAACAACCCATTCGAATTTTTTCTTCTTGCTAATATACACATTTTTTTTCCACGTATCGTCTTTTCCATTAAGCGCAAATTTCGGTGTACGAACGAACTCGCTTTTGCGCTTGAAAAGACCTTCAAATACGGCGCGCGAATTGTTAACCGCAAATCCCATACTGCCTGCCATAAAAAGCGGAAAGAGCATGATCCGTCGACGCCAATCAGGATATACGGATTTCTGTGAAATAAGATAAAAAAGGAATGAGCCAACGAATGCGATCACAAATACGGACATCATAGCAAAATATGCTTCATGTCCGCCTTGTTGTTTGATAAAGATAAGCGGTACATTGAGTATACCTGCTAGATATAATAAATGGAAATACAATATTATTTGTCAGGTGAAAAGTTGAATGAATTTTTATGCGTAACGGAATATTCGATTTCCATACTTCAGGAATCATTTTACGGGCAGTTTCAATAGCGCCTTTCGTCCAGCGAAATTGCTGTGATTTCAAAGCATTAACCTCAGCAGGCAACTCTGCCGGTGAAGTAACGTGTGCAAGATATTTAAATTTCCAGCCGCGGAGCTGCGCCCGGTAGCTGAGATCTAGATCTTCCGTGAGTGTATCGGATTGCCAGTTTCCCGCATCAATGATTGTAGTTTTGCGCCATACGCCGCCTGTTCCATTAAACTGAATAAAAAATCCCGCTTTATTACGTACATCCTGCTCGACAACAAAATGTCCGTCTAGTGCAAAGGCTTGAGTACGTGTAAGCATTGAATACTCGCGGTTCAGATGTTCCCATCGTGTCTGCACAACGCCGATTTTAGGATCGGTGTAAAAATAAGGAATAGTTTTTACCAGAAAATCCCTATTTGGAACAAAATCTGCATCAAAGACCGCAATAAATTCGCCGCGTGCAGTTTCAAGTCCATGTTTCAATGCGCCGGCTTTGTATCCCGAACGATCTATGCGATGAATATGTTTTATATCGTATCCGAGCGCACGGTAGTGCTTTGTAGCTTTCTCCACCAAATCTCTGGTCTCATCGGTCGAATCATCCAGTACCTGCACTTCTAGTTTATCTTTTGGATATTCAAGAGCGCATACTGCATCGATCAGTCGATTTGTAACATAGAGTTCGTTAAATAATGGAAGCTGTACTGTTACTACGGGTGTATCCATGAGCGCCGGCTGGATATGCTCAAGATTCCGCTGCTTCATATAATGATATACCATCACAAACCCATGTGCACCGAATGCAAATAGGATGAGCAATGAGAAAAAGTAGAGATACATGACGATATCCGTGAATATCGCGTTCTCGATTAATTTCTGTTGAAAAAAAAGTATTGTTAGTGCCATATCACCATCCTGCAACTGTATCGTTAAGAATATCTTCAGTTAATTTATCGACTGCTGTTTGTACTCCCTCATTGCGCTGCGTCAATCCGCCGCTTGAAGGATAATTTCCCCAATTGCTGAAATTCTTTTCCCATATTTTCTTGCGTAATTTCATATCTTGAAATGTCATTCTTACTGTTATTGTAATTCTTTTCTGCGCAACTTGTTCGTCGCCCTGAATAACCTCCGGCTTGTCGGTAACTTCAGTAACCACACCTTCAAGCATGGAATCTGCCGTATTGCGGTCTGACAATTGAAGCGAATTATCATTTGAAAAACGTTCCACTAATTTCTGCGTTAATAATTCCCGCAGAGTCGGATCGCCGTAGCCGCTTTGATCTTCCACGATAGGTATTGCAACAGTTTTTAAATTTGCGGGAACAGAACCGCCCTTAAACGAATAAGTACAACTTGAGAAAACGACTGCCTGCGAAATAGACACCGCCCATATTAAAAAGTACTATCATGCTTTTTACTTTATCATTTTTCATTGCAAACCGTAATCCTTTATTTTTCTATAAAGAGTGCGTTCACTGATATCCAATTCTTTCGCCGCGTTGCGCCGATTTCCCTTGTGTCTTTCAAGCGCAGTTGTAACCATACGCCTCTCCATTTCATCCATAGTCAGAATACCATTGCCGTTATTATGTTGCACGTGGCCGCTGTTTTGCAGATTGTTTCCGATTACAGAATTTTCCAATAATTCTTTCATTTCAATTATGTTAGACTTAAGTTCTACAAGTGCGCGATAGATCAGTTCCCGTTCAGCCTGTTCTATTGTTCTATTGGAAACCACAGGGAGATTCCTATCTGTAGCAGCCTTTGTTTGCTCACGCAGATATTTGCGCACATCGTCTTCGCCAAGGCGTTTTCCGCCTTCCAAAACAAGCATGCTTTCTATTGCATTTCGCAGCTCGCGAATATTACCGGGCCAATGATAGCTCATAAGCAATTCTGTTGCATTATTACTGAATCCGCCAAATTGAATTTTGTTTTTTTCCGTCGTTTCCTTTACGAACTGTTCAACAAGTGCCGGAATATCTTCTTTTCTGTTCCGAAGCGGCGGCAGATGAATGTTAACCGAACGCAGATCGAAAATATAAATCGGGACGAAAATGTTTTTGTTGAACTTCATATTCCAGCAGTTTATTCGTTGCCGCAATTACACGTACATCTGTTCTGCGCGCCTCGGATGAGCCAACCCTCATATATTCACCGCTTTCAAGCACACGCAGCAATTTCACTTGAGTTGCTAAAGGCATTTCGCCAATTTCATCGAGAAGGATGGTTCCGCCGTCAGCAATTTCAAAATAACCTCGCCGCATATCCGATGCACTGGTAAATGCACCTTTTTCATGGCCGAACAATTCGCTTTCAATCAGTCCTTCCGGAATCGCTCCGCAGTTGACCGACACCATTGTCTGCTGTGCTCGTTTGCTTGCTCCATGAATTGCTTTGGCAACAATCTCTTTGCCGGTGCCGCTTTCACCGGAGATGAGCACAGTAATGTCTGTCGGCGCCACCTGACGAATGACATCTACAATTTCCTGCATCTCCGGCGATTGTCCGATGATGCCGTATGTTTCGCTGAAATTCTTCCCGATCCGTCAACGTGAAACAACCATTGATGTGAGATTAAATTTCTTTTTCACTTTTGCTGCAAATTCTTTTGCCTCATTGTACGTCTGGAATTCACCGACCCAGACTTTGTGAAGCTTTTTACCATGGCTGACAATTGTAAAAATATTCGATGGATATCCTTCCTTCTCAAACTTTGCTTTTAATTCACCGGCATTTTGCAGCGTAGAAAAAGCACCGACTTGTATGGTAAAGTTCGTTGCAAATTTTTGTACTGTTCCTTTCGGTTTTACATCTGCCGGTTTTTCTTTTACTATCGGTTTCTCTTCTGCCATTAGATTTTGTTCTGTCGCGTATGTCGGAAAACGGATATTCTTCCTTTAATTGTGTCAACTTCTGATCTGCTGTCTTATAAAGACCGATTGAATAATAATATTGATAGAGTTTATAGAGTGCATCATCTCCCCATTCGCTTTTGGGAAAATTATCGACAATATTTTGATATAACTTTGCTGCTTCTGTGCCATCCGTGGTCAATACTGCCTGCAAATACATCAGTCCGGGATTGTTTTGATAATTTGTCATTAATGCCGGAAGTTCGGCGCGTACTGCTTCACCTTGGCCTTTTTCAATCATTTCAAGACGATGATTAATATCCGGGTCCCGTTGCTTGTCTGAGCACGCAGAGAGGATACAGCAAGAATGAACACAAGTATCAAAACAACAGCAACTATGTTCTATGCGCTTTCATGGTTTTTCAACTCTCTCTGTGTTATGAATACAGGGGATTGATGAAATACATGTTCTTGTGTGCCAAATAATGTTGCTGAATTTGCTCGCTCAATGCGAATATTAATGTAATCACCGACAACATCGCCGTTTTTAGGAAATATCACCATTTTATTTGTATCTGTCCTGCCGCAGAAATCGGCTTGCAGATTTTTTGCTCGTGCCTTCTACAAGCACTTCAACTGTTCGACCAATCATTGTCCTGTTTCGGTGCAAAGATATATTGCGTTGAATATCAATGATTTCGCTCGAGTCGACGATTTTTCACTTCTTCCGGTACATCATCACCCATTGACCATGCTTTTGTATTCTTGCGCGGAGAATACTTGAATGTGTACGCTCCATCATAATTCTACTTCTTGCAGCAAATCTAATGTTTGTCTTATGATCATCTTCCGTTTCGGTCGGAAATCCTGTTATGATATCGGTCGAAAGACTGATTTCAGGAATTGCTTCTTTGATTTTACGAATAAGATTCAAATAATTATTGACGGTGTATTTCCGATTCATTAATTCTAAAATTCTATCCGATCCGGATTGCACAGGCAAATGAATATAATTGCAAATATTTGATCGCGATGCGATTGTAGCTAATCAGTTTATCTGACATATCCTGAGGATGTGAGGTCATAAATCTTACGCGAAGATTTTTATCAACATCGGCAACCGCTGCAAGTAAATCGGAAAAATCATAATGTGCCGTCCCAATACGAATTGACATTTTGTCCAAGTAATGTTACTTCTTTAAAACCTCGACGAATAACTATCTTCAACTTCTTTCAGAACACTTGCCCGTTTACGGCTTCGTTCTCGACCGCGTGTAAATGGCACTACACAGTAGGTGCAAAAATTATCACACCCGCGCATAATGGAAATCCATGCACTCAAACCCTCTGTACGAAGAGGAACAATATCATCGTAATTCTCTACACGTGAAAGTCCGACCGCAATTCCTCTTACTCCGTTTTGTGCGGCTTCTATAAGCGCCGGCAAGTTTGCGATATTCATCCGGCCCGACAATTATATCAATAAAATCTCCCGACTCCATTAAATCCTTACGAACACGTTCTACCATGCATCCCAAGACACCAATGATAACATTCGGATTTCATCTTTTTGTAATGGTAAAAATCACCCAATCGGCCGATGATTCGCTGTTCGGCATTATCACGCACAGCACAAGTATTTATTAAAACTACATCCGCCTGCGTTAAATGATTTGTACGCGTAAAACCTGCATCGCTCATTATGCTGAGTACAATTTCTGTGTCTGCCATGTTCATCTGGCAGCCGTATGTCTCAATATAGATATTACGACTTGTCTGCATTTTTTTACCGTTGGATGTGGTGTTATAATAATGAAACAATGGCAGACACACAATATACTCCTATCATCATTAATGTTATTTAATCTTAAAGAATTCGTTGAAGTTCTGCCAGATAACGTATATATGTATTGCCATATCGGCAGATGTTGAATTCTCGCAAAATATTAGCTTCTGGATTGATTGCACGGAAATGCTGTCGTATATTATAGTCAAAGTAATGAGTTTTAATAGTAATATTCCTCCATCGATTTTGTAACAATTCAAAAATTTAAAAGGAAGACTATGCCAAACATAATTGATGATATTAAGAAGAAAGCACGACAAACAATCAAACATATAGTGCTGCCGGACGCAATGGATGAACGGGCAATACAAGCGTCGAGAATTATTATCGATGAAAAAATCGCTGATATTTCTCTTATTGGTAAAGAAGATGCTATCCGCTCTAAAGCTAAACAGCTTGGTGTCAGTTTAGAAAATATTCGTGTTGTGGATCCGGAGAAATCGGAAAAATTGAACGATTTTGTTCAGATCTATTACAATCTCCGTAAAGAAAAAGGAATACAACTTGAACAAGCTCAAACTACTATGAAACAATCATTGTTCTTCGGCGCAATGATGGTTCGTGAAGGAATGGCTGATGGAAGCGTTGCAGGTTCATTGTCGACAACCGGTGATGTGATTCGGGCCGGTATTCAAATCGTGGGAACGCCTCCTGGAATTTCTGTCGTTTCCAGTTTCTTTTTAATGGTCTTGCCGCATATTAATTATTTCTATGCTGACTGCGGCGTCGTTCCGGATCCATCAGCCGAACAGCTTGTGGATATTGCAATTTCAACAGCAGAAAACTATAGAAAATTGACTGGTGAGACACCTCGTGTTGCAATGCTCTCATTTTCTACAAAAGGAAGTGCTTCACATCCGCTTGTGGAAAAAATGCAGAAAGCAACTGCTCTCGTTAAACAAAAACGGCCGGATCTTATCATTGACGGAGAATTACAGGTTGATGCCGCTATTGTTCCTTCCGTAAGCTTAAAGAAAGCACCGGGAAGTCCGATTGCCGGCAACGCAAATGTGCTCATATTTCCCAATCTTGATGCGGGCAACATAGCATATAAAATAACACAACGTTTGGCCGGAGCAGAAGCTTTTGGACCTATCATTCAGGGATTAAAAAAACCATGCTATGATCTCTCGCGTGGATGCAGCGTCAGCGATATCGTCAGTATGGTTGCAATTAATGCAGTGGCTGGAGCTATCTGAAGAACAGATATTCAATAGCAAATTACTTCCGCATTTATTTCTTTATAAAAAAAATCCCGAACGATTTATTGTTCGGGATTGCTCTTCTATTTGTTACTTTTTATCGCGGTTACTCTGATGCACGTGCAAAGTTTGCTTCCCGCAATATCAGGCGTAACGAAATCCTATGCGTATCTCCAAGATCGTTTTCCTTGCCGAATCGAGCAAATGAATAATCAATATCAAGCATACGAAAGTGAAGTCCTGCACCCAGTGTTAATTGCTTCACATCACTGTAACCGATGCGTAATGCTACTGTGTTTTTATAATCGAACTCAAGCCCCACATGAGGATCGAAGCTGATTGGACCAAGATGGCCAAAAGAGGCAAACTGTCGGTTCTTCAAAACGAAAATCTACATCAATTGTCGGTGCAAAACGTCCCGTCAAAAAGATTAATAAAGTATACTGTTCCCAGTTTAAGCGTCGGTGAAATCAATTCATTAGTGCCTGTTGTCCACGCTATAAGTGTGGTCGTCACATCCTGCACATTTGCCGCAACAAACCAATTTTCCTGAGGCGAGTAAAGCACGCCGATATCAAATCCTAATCCGGATGCCGAGGATACTTCTAACCCACGATGCAATATTTTAAAATTGATACCATATGATAAGTTATATGACACGCGTTTGGAGTAAGTAAAGTACAAAGCCCAATCTGCCGAATTGAAATATGTTACTTTACCTGGATCAATAAAATCGGTCGAGTCAAGGATTCCATTATGATTTCTGTCCACCAATGCATAGCGTGAATCAGGAATGCCGTCTACTCCAAGCCGCATCAAGCTTACACCAAATGTCGTATTAGTTCCGTACGGAATTGCCACCGCACCAAAATCATAGTTTACAATTCCACCAAATCGTTCATCGTGCATGAGCATAAACTCTGGATAGTTAAGGCGTGCAAGTGCAGCCGGATTCCAGTATGCAGCGGAAGCATCATATGCAAGGGCTGCATATGCACCGCCAAGTCCAAGCGCTCGTCCGCCGACACCGATCGAAAGAAATTCACCTGCATACTTGGCAATATGCTGAGCTGATACGCCTTGAATAATAAGAATTACGATTAGAATTCTTTTTAAGATTTTCATATATCACCAAAAACAAAAAAACCGAACTCGCTCAGTCGCTGCGTGGTTCGGTGATATAACAACGTTAGAGAATGAGTGACTATGCACAAAACCAGCATTTCACAACTCTCTCACAATTGTATCTATACGCGGTAATCCTTTCTTCTGAATATAAGGTAGAAGATTCCTTTGAGAGAATCAAGCCTACTCGACCCGTTCTGCCCCCAATTCACGTTTCAACATAGTAAGAATTGGATGTTCCTTTATTGCGGTACATCCGGGGAATGTCCATTTTCTGCTGTTATTTTCAACATTATTTAATTGCGATGTTGTGGTATAGACCGGATTTGACTGGAATATTGTTACTCGAAAGTAAGAACCGGCTCAATGGCAACATGTTTACCGACAACTTGATGAAGCGTGTTCACTAAAAAATTTCTGTGACGTTTCAGTGTCGAAAAATGATAAGTGTCTGGGCAGGAAATGCGAACAATTCCGCCATGAACATCTATCACCTTTGTTTCCATTAACAAGGTACCTACTGCAATGTGCGTTTTTGATACATCAGTCACAAAATCAGACCACCGTGCAATTACTTCTTCTGATGAGACGGATTGAACGGAAGTAGTTGTTGCAGTAAATCGCGGTGACGAATATTCCAGTGTCATCGAGTTTCGAAACACCTGCCAGCTTCATCAGATCGGTACCAATTAGCGACGAATAGCTGACAGCTGATTTACTTTTTAAATAGCCTGCACCAACTTCGCCCATTACTTTGAGTTCAGCGGCAGGAGGATTTTCTTGCTGGGTGGAATCGGCGGACACTTCTTCGATAAGCTCGATATTGCTATTATTATTTATTTTTTTTTTCAACAACTCAATTTGTTGAAGCAATTCACCAATCTGTAAGGAGCTTTCCATTTTCACCATCTGAATCAATCCCGCTTCAAGACGATATCGCGGCTGTGCTGCCCATCGGAGCGCTTGATCGAGTTCATTTGTTTGTTTGATATAGCGAAGAATATCCTGCTCGGTGAATTGATGTGCTGCTTCTTCATACCGCTTTTTATAATGTTCGGATACCTCAATAAGCTGTGTTGATTCTGTTGAACGAACAATAAGTAAATTACGGAGATGTTCTGCTAATCCGCCGATAAACTCACGTAAATCGTATCCGCTTTTAATGACTTCATCTACTAATTGAACAGCTCCGCGCACATCATGATTCTTTAGAATATCGGATACGCGGAAATAGATATCCTGATCGACTACATTGAATGCCTTCAGCAGTTCATTGGCTTTTATATCTGTTCCGCAAAACGAACGCACTTGATCAAATATACTTTGTGCATCCCGAAGGGATCCATCTGCACGCTTTGCTATCACCATAAGCGCATCTTCTTCGACGGTAATCTGTTCGGCCTTTGCAATAGTGGCAAGCGTTTTGACTATTTCTTCTACTGCAATACGCCGGAAATCGAACCGCTGACACCGGGAAAGAATGGTCATCGGCACTTTATGTACTTCTGTTGTTGCAAAAATAAATATTACATGAGTCGGAGGTTCTTCTAGCGTCTTCAGAAGCGCATTAAACGCTTCTTTTGTCAACATATGTACTTCGTCGATAATATATATTTTATAGGAACCATGAGTCGGCGTGTAGCGGACAGAATCACGCAGGTTGCGAATTTCTTCTACACCTCTGTTCGAAGCACCGTCGATCTCAATAACATCGAGACTGCGGCCTTCAATAATCTCCTTGCAGATTTCACATGTATTATCGGGATTCTGGTTGACCGGGGAAAGACAATTTAGAGCTCGGGCAAGAATACGGGCAGTTGTAGTTTTTCCACACCCGCGTGTTCCGCTGAAAATGTAGGCATGAGCAACCCGGTTGGATGCAATGGCATTTCGAAGTGTATTTGTTACATGATCCTGACCGACTACATCGTCGAAGATTAACGGGCGCCATTTACGTGCTGTTACTTGATAACTCATTTCAACTTAAACCTATAATAAGAAGTACAAACATGACAAGAATACTGAATTCAGAAGCCAGAATCCAGAACTATTTTTTCTTTTCTATTTTCGTTTTTTTAATATTTCTTATCTTTTCGCTGAATACATATTTCATCGCTTCTTCAAGCGTTTCGACGGTATTAATTTTTAATCCTTCTTTCACCTTATCAGAAATTTCTGTAAGATCTTTCAGGTTCTCTTTCGGAATCAATACCGTTTTAATACCGCTCCGCTGCGCAGCAAGAAGCTTTTCAGTCAATCCGCCGATTGGAAGAACATTCCCGCGGAGCGTAATTTCACCTGTCATTGCCACATCATTTCGGGCGGGACGATTACTTGCTGCCGAAATGATAGCCATAGCCATAGTTATTCCTGCAGACGGACCATCTTTCGGAATTGCGCCTTCCGGTAAATGAATGTGAATTTCACGGTTTTTACTAAACTCAGGATCAATTCCGAATTTCTTTGCATTAGAACGAATATAACTTAATGCCGCTTGAGCCGATTCTTTCATCACATCGCCAAGCTGGCCCGTAAGTGTCAGTCGTTCCGTACCGCGCATAATCGTCACATCTACATTTAGAATCTCTCCGCCAACATTCGTCCATGCCAAACCGGTAACTGAACCGATACGCGGTTGTTTCTCGGCGGCTTTTGTCCGATACTTTGGAACACCAAGATATTTTTCCACGCTTTCCGGTGTAACAAGAATATTCTTTTTTATTTTTTTCTTTTCCGGTTTTCCGTTCTTCTGCTGTGCCAAAACCATTTCCTTTGCAACTTTACGGCAAATGGAAGCAATTTCACGTTCAAGATTACGTACACCTGATTCACGTGTATATTGCTGAATGAGTTTTAATATTGTTTCGTCTTCAAACTGTACTTCCTTAGCTTTTAATCCATGCGCTTGAAGCTGTTTAGCTACAATATGGCGTTTTGCTATTTCTTTTTTTTCATATTCAAGGTATCCCGGTAATTCAATTATCTCCATTCTATCCTGCAATGGAAGCGGAATAGCAAAACGTACATTTGCCGTCGTAATAAACATTACTTTGGAAAGATCGTAATCTACTTCAACATAATGATCATTAAATGCAATATTCTGCTCGGGATCCAATACCTCTAAGTAGGGCTGCCGACGGATCACCGCGAAAATCCATGCTCATTTTATCGACTTCGTCCATCAATAACACGGGATTAATTGTTCCGGCACGTTTCATCGATTGAATGATTTTACCGGGCATCGAACCGATATATGTACGTCTATGACCGCGAATTTCGGCTTCATCCCGAATTCCGCCCAAAGAAATACGAACAAATTTTCTGCCTAGCGCCCGGGCAATGGATTTCGCCAGAGACGTTTTACCTACACCAGGCGGGCCGACAAAACAAAGTATTTGGCCGCGTATCTCTTTTACAAGATTCAACACTGCTATATGCTCTAGAATTCTGTCCTTCGGTTTATCCAATCCGTAATGATCGGCGTCAAGAATTTCTTTAACATGAGCAATTTTCAAATTATCTTTTGTTCTCTTCTGCCATGGTATCGATATGAGCCAATCCAGATAATTGCGGGTAACTGTAAACTCGGGAGACATTGGCGAAGTCTTTTTAAGTTTATGAAACTCTTCCATGGCCTTCGCTTCGGCTTCTTTCGGCATCTTTGCAGCAGTCAATTGAGCCTTAAGCTTCGCCAGCTCAGGTGAGGTTTCATCATCACCGAGTTCATCCTGGAGAATCCGTATTTGTTCCTGAATGAAAAATTTGCGCTGCGACTTTTGAATATTATTCTGCACTTTTGTATCAATGTCGTGCTCGATCTTCAGTATATCCACTTCAGTTGTCAGGATCTTTGATAACTCGTAGAGCTGATCGCGTAGAACCTGAGTCTGCAAAACACGCTGTTTTACATCCACACTTTGAATAATATTTGATGCGATATAATACATTTTCCTCTGCGGCTCTTTTATAGCATCATATGCCATTAAGACTTCGGGCGGAAGATTTCGATTAAGCCGGATGTATTCCGTAAAAAGTGCAGATACGTGCCGAACCAATGCCTCAATTTCTCGGCCTGCCGGCGGATCTAGACGATTGACAACTATTTCCGCTTCGAGAAAAGCAGGATTGTGAATAAATTTCTTGATATTTGCTTGTGCAATACCGTCTACCAAAATCTTCATCAATCCATTCGGCAGTTTCAGCATCTGAAGTATTTTAGCTACTGTGCCTTCACGATAAATATCTTCTTCAGAGGGTTCATCAACCGATGGATTTTTTTGTGCCACCAGCAGAATGTTTTTACCGCGTTCAAGAGATTCATTGGCGGCACGAAGCGATGTTTCTCTTCCAACAAGAACAGGAAAAATCATATATGGAAATACGACAACATCACGAAGAGGCAGAACGGGAAGAATATTCGGAATTTGATCTAATGTTTCAATGTGCTTGATTGGATTTTACAGTATCACTCATAGTCTTTTTGTATTACTCAATATAAAATAAAAGAGGGTACGTCTGCCTGAGCCGACACACCCATAATTTTAATTATATCAATATACCGATGAAATGGAGGATAAGCAAGAAAAGGCATTGTCTGAAAAACTCGGGTTTCTTTCAGGCAAACATTGTTCTTGCCTTCATGAAACTAATCACCTACAAGCGTTCCCCAGCCGTCAAAATTTGAACGATAACAATTGGCAATTGTTTCCATTGTTTCTGTCCACGCAATTATGACATTCTCTTTCATCTGGAGTTTCTGTGTTAGACCGGTGATCAGCCACTTGTCTTTTGTTGTTTCAGGCGGAACACATTGAACATCGTATTGAAGCCTCTTCAGATGGTTCATAAGATCAAGCGCATCATTTAAATCGTCGGCGTAAAAAAAGAATTCAATTTCTTTCTCATCTTCTTTCCTGCACCAACTATTCGAGAAAGCTCTAAGACGCGGCGTGTTGCCTTCGCAGACAGGCTGCTATCCTTCATTTTACTTGTTCTCAAAATATCATATTACTCGCATTCTTTTGAACAATTTGTCTAACAATCCAATATATTTCAAATTCAAAGTATATATTATAATGCACTGTTTAAAAATCTTACAAGCGGCGTAAGCTCTTCACAAATACCTGCAGTCTCTTTGACGAATGATGTGTCTATAACATTTCGATTCCGGCCAGGAGACTCCAACAAAGAATTGTTTGTACTTCAACCATTCTGCCATCGGATGGTTCTCTTCGTAACCCTTAGGAATGCGCTGCAGTTTTTTCCATTCAAATGGTGCAAAGAGTTTTTTGAATCGACGATTCTCAACAATCGAAAGAAATTCTTTTCCACGCACTGCAATTGCTTTTCGGATTTTCTTCAGTTGATCGCCATCTGGAATATAGATGCCGCCACCAACATACAATTCACCCGGACCTATTTCGATATAATATCCGGACCCAATAAATCCTTTTGGTTTGCCGCGCAAAACAAAATGTGCGGCAATATGAGTTTTATATGGAGTTTTATCCGGACTAAATCGAATATCGCGATATATTCTAAAAATAGATCGATTGGGATTAAGATCGAATTCAGGTGCAAAACGAGCAAAGTGCGTTTGCAATGCTGTAATAAATGATTGCATTGGTAATTTTGCATAGCTCTCAAATTCGTCTTTATGTTTTTCAAACCATTCTCGATTGTTATTTCGCTTGAGCTTTTTAAAAAATTTTATTCCTTCTTTAGGAAATCCTTCAAAAGGAGGATAAAGATCTAAATCCATCATCGGTATTTGAGACATAGTCTTCTTCTCCTACGAGATAGGATATTCTTGCCATCGATTGCAGCACGAACAAAACCATTTGCTTGTTTCAATCTCGCTTTCGCTTCACTCAAGGAAACATTTGCTTTAATCATAACAAGCGCCGACTTCACATGAAAATTTGATTTCTTTAAGTAGTCCTACTGCTTCATCGTATGAGATGCCGGTAATCAGTCATAACAATTTTCTTTGCCCGTTCTCGCAGTTTTAGATTTGTCATTTGAAGATCGATCATCATATTCTCATACACTTTCCCGAGTCGAATCATTGCAGCCGTTGTAATCATATTGAGAACAAGTTTTTGTGCTGTTCCTGATTTCATTCTTGTTGAACCCATAATAATTTCCGGTCCGACTTCCGGACAAATGGCAACATCAATTGCAGAAAGAAGATCTACAAATTCAGGAAGATTCAAAATTCGATCGTGGATTTGTTGTTAAATATATTGTATGCGCATCCAGCTGCTTTGCTCTTTTTACAGCTCCAATCACATATGGCGTTCGAAGACTTGCTGCAATTCCACACACGACATCATTCATCCCTACTTTTTTCTTGTCCATATCGCGTGCACCGTTTTCTTCTTTGTCTTCAGCACCTTCCTGAGAGCGAAACATTGCCTTTTCGCCGCCGGCAATAATACCTTGCACCATTTTGGGATTTGTACCATAATGTCGGCGGACATTCCACTGCATCCAATACGCCAAGTCTGCCGCTTGTGCCTGCACCAACATATATGAGTCTTCCATTATTTCGAAACGCAAGAATTACAAGTTCAACTGCTTTTGCAATATATGCTCTATTTGTCCTTCGACCGCCTGAGCAATCTTTTTATCTTCGCTATTGATAAGATCGAAGAATCTCATCAACGGATTGCGCATCTATGTCCATACTTATCAGAATTTCTTTGCTCGGTCATTAAGTGCTGCAATTGATCAAATAATGCTTTTGCCTTGGACAAGTTCTTTTCTTTCTGTTCTGTTGAACGATTGATAATTAGAAATGTACTACTAATATTTTTTTATCTGAAGCAATGAGATGTTCTGAACCGGATAAATGTAAGGTCGATCGATTGTATATTTCATTTGTGGATATTTTTGTTTTGCTGCTTCTATTTCTTTTGATAAATCACCGCCCTTAAACGCTAACAAGGCTGGGAGCTTTGGATCTATACGACCATTTACTCGAGTTGCTGTTATCGTAATCTATTTGAACTCTGTACTTTTAAGAAAAACTTTAGACCAATAAAGAGATCTTTTAATGGAGCAACTGCTCTGGCAATGACAACATCAAATTTGCCGGCATATTCTGGTTGCGATCCGATTTCTTCTGCTCTTCCCCACAATGCATGTATATTATTGAGCTTTAAATCGGTTATCATTTGCGAAACGGCGTTGATTTTCTTTCCTGTTGAATCAATGCAAAGCATAGAAATGTCCGGCCGTAAGATTTTAATCGGAATTCCAGGTAATCCACCACCTGTCCCGATATCAACAATGGCGCTATTTTGCTTAATTTCTATTTTAAAAAGCGGAGAGATGCTATGTAAAATATGATATGTCCAGACATTTTCTTCATCTTTTCGCGAAATAATATTGATTTTCTTATTCCACTCTAACAATAATACTACATAATAATCTAATTGTTCAATTTGTTCTATCGGTCGGTGTTAATCCATTTTTTACACATAGCTCACGAAACCAAATTTTCTTCTCGGAATACATTATTCAATTTCTCCAATCAAAAAGGTTCTGTTTCACGTGAAACAGAAAACTCTTAATTTCTTAAATATACCATCAGCACAGAGATGTCGGCAGGAGTAACACCGTTAATTCTTGATGCCTGACCGATGGATGCCGGCTGGATTTTCGCCAGCTTCTCGCGTCCTTCTGTCGATAATGATTTTATATTCGTATAGTCAACATCATTCGGTATATGAAGCATTTCGAATCGTTTAAACCTTTCTACTTCTTCTTTCTGTCTTTTAATATATCCTTCATATTTCAATTCGATTTCGATTTGTTCGATCACCTCCCTGCAAATAATTGATCGTCACAAGAAGAACGAAGATTTAAAAAATATGCGGCAGATGATAAACTATCTGTTTTGACTAGTTGCGAAAATTTTACATTCGGTCGTTTGAGTAGTTTTGCCATCTTTTCATTTTCTAATATAGATTCTTCCCCGATTTTTTCAAAGAACGGATTGATGTCTTTCGGAGCGAATTGAAAGTTGATTGGAAAAATTATCCCATCTTTAATTAATTCTTCTTTCTTCCGAAGACGTTTTATGACATTTTCTGAGAAATCAATCCGAATCTATATCCGGTTTCCATCAACCGTCTGTCTGCATTGTCCTGCCTAAGTATCAGACGATGCTCTGCTCGAGATGTAAACATTCGATATGGTTCTTCGATTTCTCTATTCACTAGATCGTCAATTAAGAACACCGATATATGCTTCAGATCTTTGAGGAATGAGAGGTTCTTCTCCCTTAATATACTGAATAGCATTAATACCTGCCAAAAGCCCCTGGGCGGCCGCTTCTTCATACCCGGATGTACCGTTCACTTGACCCGCGAAGAAAAGTCCATCAACAAGTTTCGATTCTAGTGACGGTTTCAATTGATGAGGGGGAAAATAATCATATTCAACTGCATATCCTGGCCGCAGCATGTTAACCTTTTCCAGCCCCTGTATAGTATGTAATCCTTCAAGCTGGATATCCTCAGGCAGGCTGGTCGAATATCCGTTCACATATACAACATTCGTGTCATAACCTTCAGGTTCAAGAAAAATATGATGTCGTTCTTTGTCTGCAAAGCGGTTTATTTTATCCTCAATAGATGGACAATATCGAGGACCTATTCCTTTAATTCTTCCTGTGAATAAAGGCGACCTATCAAATCCTTTTCTCAAAATTTTATGTGTCTCGCTGTTTGTATAGGTTAAGTACATCGATATAAGTTTATTCGATATTTTAGAATTTTGGTAAGAAAATGGTCTTGGATTTTGATCGCTGGGTTGTTCTTCTGTTCTAGAAAAATCAATTGTATTTTTATCGATTCTTGGCGGTGTTCCGGTTTTAAGTCTGCCGCTAACAAATCCAATTTTTTTCAAATTGTCCGTCAAGCCCTCGGACGACTGCTCCTTATATCTGCCTCCAATCGTAGTTTTGGTTCCTGTATGCATTAATCCATTTAAAAATGTTCCAGAACAAAGAATAAATACTTTGCATAAAAATTCCTTCCCATCCTGAAGAACTACTCCTTTGATTCTGTTTTGATGTCCTTTCTTTGAATTTTCATTAACAATGACATCCTTTACTATTCCTTCTTGGATTTCCATTCCGAGTTGATTTTCTATCCTTTTCTTTGCTTCTCGAGAATACCATTCACGATCGTTTTGGCACCGCGGAGACCAGACAGCCGGTCCTTTAGATAAATTAAGCATTCGAAATTGAATTCCTGTCTGCATCTGCAATTTTTGCCATCTCTCCGCCGAGAGCATCAATTTCTCTAACAAGATGGCCTTTAGCAGAGCCGCCAATTGCCGGATTGCAGGACATTCTTCCGATTGCTTCTTTATCCATGGTAACCATCAGAACACGATAACCCATTCTTGCTGCCGCCAGGCTTGCCTCAATTCCGGCATGACCCCCACCGGCAACAATAACGTCAAATTCGCTTTTTACCGGTTCAGACAATGCCAAATCTCCAATTTCGTTTCACGTGAAACAATAGTCTATTTACCTATGCAGAATTTTGAAAAAATGTCGTTAAGTATTTCTTCAGTCGTTACAAGTCCAATGATTTCCCCAATTGCATCTATTGCTCTCCGTAGATCAAGTGCAATAAACTCTCCGCTTTCCTCTAATTTTAACGATTCTAATGAAGCACACAATCCTTCTTTTGCTCTAAGCAGGGCGGCATAATGTCTTTCATTTGTAATTGTTATAGATTCTCTGTTGTCTTTTCTTGACTTATCAACAACATGCTTTGCCAGTTCACTTTTTAATGATTCAATGCCCTCATGACTGATTGCCGATGTTTCGACAATAACCCCTCTTTTCATATCAGTATTTTTTATCGACTTAGTTCCTTTAAGATCTGTTTTATTGTTCGCAACAATCAAATATGCATTTGGAAGATTTTGCTGAACATATTTTAAAAACTCCAATTCTTCCTTTGTTACTGGATTCATACTATCGTGAACCAATACTATAACATCGGAGGTTTGCACAACTTTCCATGTTTTTTTTACACCTTCCTGTTCAATAGAATCGTCTGTCTGACGTAATCCAGCTGTATCTATAATTTTAAAAATTACTCCAGATAGCACAATATTTTCTTCTATAAAATCACGTGTAGTGCCAGGAATATTTGTTACAATAGCGCGTTCTTCTCGGAGCAGTGCATTTAATAGGCTTGATTTACCTGCATTTGGTACACCGACAAGTGCCACACGAACTCCTTCTCTCCACACTTTTCCATACTTGTAAGTGCCAAGAAGTTTTTCGACTGTCTGTATTCCGGATTCAATTGATTCTTTAAACTTTTTCTTATCAACAAGCTCAATATCTTCTTCAACAAAATCCAATTCCAGCTCTAATAATCCGACCGTTTTTACTAAGCTGATCTCTTATTTGTCGAATTTCTTTAGAGAGTGCTCCTTCTAATTGATCCAGCGATATTTTATATGCTTTATCTGATTGCGCTTTGATAATATCGGCAACTGCTTCTGCTTGTGATAGATCCATTTTACCGTTTAGAAATGCACGTTGTGTAAATTCTCCGGGTTTTGCAGGCCTAATGCCTGTTTCTAAGAGACATTCGAGAACACGACGCGTGACATGTATGCCTCCATGACAACTCACTTCAACGATATCTTCTCCTGTATACGACATTGGGGCAAGAAATACGGTACAAACGACATCATCTATATGGTTGCCTTTTGCATCGATAAGATGACCGAAGTGTGCAGTGTGACTTCCAGCATGGGTAAGGTCATGCTTGCCTTTAAAACGACTGGCCACATATTTACATGCTAATTCACCGCTTACACGAATAACTGAAATAGCCCCTTCACCTATTGGTGTCGAAATTGCGGCAATTGTATCTTTCAACATTCCAATCATTTCTCTTACATCTCCAGATTAAATGTACGAAATGCTAATTCCTTCTACAATGTAATAAAAAACGCCTTTTCAACAACAAGGCGTTTCTTTCAACATATTATTTTCTTATTTGGTTACTTTTTTAATCGGGGTAAATCTTTAGTGAATTTAAATATTCCGCCATGTGTCTTTTTTTTAGGTTCGACTTTTCTTAAGGGTTCATTATCATGCTGCTTATTAATTAGCAACTGCTGTCCGATGGAAAGCACATTGAACACTGCATAGTAAAGATTTAATCCTGATGGAAATCCGTTAAATAACAACGTCATCATTATCGGCATCATCCAAACCATTGCTTTTTGCTGCGGATTTGTTGTCGTCATTTTTGTCTGGATGAACATCGTAATACCCATAATCAATGCAATACCGCTGACATCTTGAATTCCAATTAGGGGTAATTTGACCGGTAATCGGTAAATAACATCAGGAATTGAAAGATCGGTAATCCATCCGACAAAATTCGCTTGG
The DNA here is from genome assembly GCA_963770945.1 of uncultured Bacteroidota bacterium. Lineage (GTDB taxonomy): Bacteria > Bacteroidota > Ignavibacteria > UBA10030 > UBA10030 > Fen-1298. The sequence continues at coordinate 191,733 of CAVYRP010000013.1, forward strand.
CGTAATTCTATCGCACCTCGAAATACCGAATAGAGTGCATACATGATCGGCATTTGTAATAGAAGAGGCAAACATCCGCCGGCCGGATTTACACCGTATTCTTTATAAAGATTCATAATAGACTGATTCATTTTTTGTGGATCGTCTTTATACTTCTCGCGTAATTCATCCATCAAAGGTTGAAGTTTTTGCATCTTTTTCATGGATTTCATTTGACTCTTAGATAACGGATGCAGCGCTATTTTTATAAGAATTGAAAAGACGATTATAACCAAACCCCAATTTGGTATAACATAATGAATTGCAGTAAAAATCGGGAGCATTATGTATTCGGATATCGGACGTATTAACCATGCCCATCCTAAACTCATTATTTTTTCCAGATCTGTACCATACGATTTTAATTCGCTGTGCTGCAAAGGACCCAAGAATATTTTAAATGTACTTTTTTCACTTTGCTCGCCTCTGTACGGCATCTTCAACGAAATTCCATATGATTCCTGGACGCCTTCGTCCGGCATTGCATTTTTTGTTCCTTCTAAATATGCCCCTTCACTTACAGCGCCGTCAGGAATAATTGCAACCGCAAAGTATTTATTCCGTGTTGCGACCCAATCTATTCTGCCCGATATTTCTTTTTGCACTTTTTGATCAACTTTTGGTTCATCAATTTCCGTAAGTTCCTTTGCTGTGTAAGCATATGCTGTGGCAAAACTGGATTCGTCAACGCTGTTGTGTTCTGCATATCGAATTCCATGTTCCCATGCCACTTCATATTGGAAATTTGATACAACTGAACCAAGATTCACTAACTGTATTTCTGTCTCGAATCCGTATTCGCCGTTTCGAAACTTCATCTTTTTCACAAGCTGTCCGCCGTTTGAAGCCGGAAGCGTAAATATTAATTCAAATTCAAAATTATTTTCTAACCTTACTTGATTTCCGGCGGCAGCAACATCAAAGTATAGATCTTTCGTATTGATCACGCGTCCGTCCGAGGTTCTGAGAAGGATGGTAAAATCCCCTTTATGCGTATAGTCGATCAATTGAACAGGCTTACCATCCCATGTTTTGAACTTCTTGAGCTCCCACCTGCGAAGTGTTCCACCCCTTGAAGAAATTTCAGCTAAATAATCATCTGTCTCAATTGAAATTATTTTTTCCGTCCCGCTTGCTCTCTCTGAGAAGAATTTTCCATATGGGTTGGCTTGCTGTGTTTCTTTGGGTTCCTGAACCTTCGGCTGAACAGTTTTAACACTATCTTTTACTAATTCCTGTTTTACTGCGTTGTCCGTTTGCCTTGGTTTTGGCTGCGGAGAATTGAGCCACATCCAGGCAACCAGTACGATAAAGATTAATACAAAGCCTATAGTTGATTGACGGTCCATTTTGAATTTACCTTGATTATACTTGTTAAAAATTAAGGAACGGGGTCAAATCCGCCCGATGTACTAAATGGGTGACATTTAGAGATTCTACGCAATGCAAGCCAGGATCCATATAAAACACCATGTGTATCAATTGCTTCAAGAGAGTATTTTGAACATGATGGATAAAATCGGCAATGATTAAATGGGAGCAATGGCGATATTGAATGTTGATATATTCTAATTAGTAAAATAAATATGTATCTCATGCTTTAACCTATGGCTAATCTTTAAAAATCATTTTAGAAAGCGTTAAAAATGCCTGATTTATAGATGAGAATCGTATCATGGTCGGCGCAGTTTCTGCATTTCCATTATACATAAAGACAATTTCTACCTGCGTTTCGGGATTTATATGTCTGATAAAATCCGTTTTTTTTTCAAAAAACGCTTCTCTCATCAGCCGCTTTATTCTGTTACGATGAGCGCTTTTTCTTATTCTTTTTGTTATTGTATAGCCAACATGCAGAGATGGTTTTCTTGATAGAGTTGTTATTACAAAAGCTTTTATAGGCTGCTTTTCATACCTCTTACCTCGAGTAATAACTTTCGTGAATGTTCCAAATCCTTTTAGGATTTCAATTGATGGCTGTAAAGGAGGCATGCGGCCCCTGATTTAAGGAATATTCTTCCTTATCGCTCGTCGCTTACTGTGAGTTTCTTCCTGCCTGCCGCTCGCCGCCTATTAATTACTTTTCTCCCGTTTTTCTTCCCCATTCGCGCACGAAATCCGTGCGTATTTTTTCTTTTTCGTTTGTGCGGCTGAAAGGTTTGTTTCATGTGTATACACTTTCTTTTTATACTAAAGTTTTCTTTTATTACAGCTTGAATTAAATTTACAAAAATATTGACCTACAAACAAGAAAACTTCTATTAAGGTTTTTTCAAATATTATGAAAAAAATAAAATTGTAAAAATTCCTCTTGCATACCGCCATCATTGGTGCTATTATTAAACCCACTCGTTATTTCGTTTACTGCTGTGGATAACTTGTGGAATCCAATTTATAATTAATTACGACTACAATTGTTTTTATGGGTTATTCTTGTTTATTGTCAAAATATTACATTTTTGGGCTTTCTTCGCTTTGTTTGCATAATTGTGGATAAGTTGTTTTTATCGTGGTTTTCCTTGCGCTTCGTTGGAGTGTATAATGAATTTGCCTGTTCAATCCGATCAATTTGTTAACAATCAAAATCTTGCAAATCAGACATGGGAACAATGCTTAATAATTATTAAAGATCAGATTTCTACGTTAAGTTTTAAAACTTGGTTTCAACCTATTGTTCCTATCGGATTAAACGAGAAAGATTTAACTGTCCAAGTACCGAGCCAGTTTTTTTACGATTGGCTTGAAGAACATTATAATACATTGCTTCACAATACAATCGCAGCAGTTATCGGTGAAACCGGCAGGCTTTTTTATGTCGTCACTTCCGAGGAAAATCTGCCTGCTGCTCAAGATAATTCCGCTTTTGAAAATGTTTCCTCGACCATTGATATTGTACGTGCACATCCGTTTACACCTCACGTTTCCCTTAGAACAGAAAATCTCCAGTCAATTCGAAGTAATTTCAATCCTCGTTATACATTCGATAATTTTATCAAAGGAGATTGCAATCAGCTTGCCAGGGCAGCAGCTCTTGCTGTTGCAAATAATCCGGGCGGCACTTCTTTTAATCCGCTTGTTTTATACGGCGGCACCGGCCTTGGAAAAACACATTTAATGCATGCGCTTGGAAATCATGCCGCAACAAACGGTAAAGCAAAAAGAGTAGCCTATCTTTCAAGTGAAAAATTCACAGTTGATTTTGTCGAAGCAATTCAAGGAGATAAAGTACAAGAATTTTCTTCTTTTTATAGAAGCATGGACTTGCTGGTTATTGATGACATTCAATTTTTTTCAGGAAAAGAAAAAACACAAGATAATTTTTTTCATACCTTCAATGCATTATACCAGCATGGCAAGCAAATTGTACTTTCTTCAGATGTTCCTCCTAAAGAATTGCGTGGTTTAGATGAACGTTTGATTTCTCGTTTTCAATGCGGCCTTACAGCGGATATTCAGCCTCCTGATTTAGAGACACGAATTGCCATACTTCAGAAAAAAAGCGAGGAAAACTCACTCGAGCTGCCGTCAGAGGTTGTGGATTTCATAGCTGCGAATGTTAAAAATAATATCCGCGAATTAGAAGGATGTCTTATAAGCCTTTTTGCCAGAGCATCACTTGAAAATAGAGAGATAGGTATCGATCTGGCAAAAGATGTATTGCGGGTTATTGTGAACGATCTTCGTGCTCCATTGAGTATCGATCAAATTCAAAAGATTGTATGCAATTATTTTGATATCCCTGTCGACTTACTACGCGCTAAAACGCGCCGTCATGAAGTCGTAATTGCCAGACAAACAGCCATGTTTCTTGCAAAAGACCTTACAAATTCTTCCCTAAAAACCATAGGTCTTCATTTTGGCGGAAGAGACCACAGTACGGTAATTCATGCATGTCAAGCAGTTGAAGAATTCTTAAAGACAGACAGTACATTTAAACAGCATCTTGAAAAAATACGCCGAAAAATAGAACTAAACGAATAAGAAATATTTTTCTGTTGAAAACTAAAAATAGGATGTTTATAAATCATGCAAAAAAAATATTATTTTTAATTTATCAGATTTTATTAGTAATTATGTGTATAATTCTCCAGTTTTAAACATTATTTTAACAATCTTAAATTCTTTTTTTATATGTAATTAAAGGGTATTTTTGAATTTTTTTGTTTTTTCCACGTAATTAACATCTTTATAATAAATCATCTTTAACTTTAAAAGCTATTTATTAAACAAGTTTATTGTGTATCTGTGAAAATTTTGGTATTTTTAATAAAATAAAAGAGAGACATTGAGATAAAGGAGTTATCTGAATGAAGTTTACTGTAGAAAGTAACGAACTCCAAAAGTCACTAATGAAAATTAGCGGCGTTGTTCCTTCTAAGTCAACACTTCCTATACTTGAGAATATACTTTTCTCGCTATCAAATAATACACTTGTAATTGTTGCCACAGACATGGAGATATCAATGTCGGCAATTTTAGAGGTAAGGGGAAGTGAAGATGGTTCTATTGCAGTGCCTGCAAAGAGAGTTATGGATACTTTGAGAGCATTACCTGATGCGCAAATTGTTTTTAATGCAGATATTTTAACTAATAAAATTAAGATGATAACAGAAAATGGTGAATATAATCTTATTGGCGAAAAAAGCCAAGATTATCCGGCAATTCCGGAATTCAAAGGCGGCAGCGAATATCAGTTTGACGGATCATTAATAGATTCAATGATCTCTAAAACAGTATTTTCGGTAAGCACAGATGAACTACGGCCGGCAATGACAGGTTTACTTCTGCAAATAAAAGATGAAGAAATGCGCGCTGTTGCAACAGATGGACATCGACTAGTACGTATTATTTATACAAAAATATCACAGGCAAAAGCGCAAAAAGATATTATAATTCCATCAAAAGCACTTAATTTAGTATCGAAAGCAAACGAAGACGGAACAAACACAATTTCTTTCAGTGCAACTCATATAAAATTCACCTTTAAAAACTTCACACTCACATCCCGTCTTATTGAGGAAAATTATCCAAACTATGAAAGTGTAATACCGCTTGAAAATGATAAAAAACTTACCGTTGATAGAAATGTTTTACTATCCGCCGTAAAAAGAGTCTCCCTTTACTCAAGCAATACAACACATCAAATACGTTTTTCAATGAAAAAAGACGAACTAAAAATAACGGCCGAGGATATTGATTTTGGCGGTGAAGCAAAAGAGAGAGTTGCCTGCAATTATTCTGCGGACAACATGGAAATAGGTTTTAATGCAACATATCTTATTGATATTCTTTCACATATTGATTCAGCAGAGATAATTTTTAATTTTTGCAGTTCTGTAAAAGCTGCAATAATTAAACCAACAACCATGAAAGAGAATGAAGATGTTTTAATGCTTGTCATGCCTATGCGTCTTAATGTATGATTATGTACCATGTGTTTTTGGTGTATATGAATAGCCCCATCCTTAAAAGGATTTGGGGCTATCGTGTTGTAAATAAGGCAATATAGACTTGAATCTGCAGCACATCGTAATTGAAAATTTTAGAAATCACGGCTCAACCTCAATTGATTGTTCACCCGGTGTAAATCTATTTTTGGGCAACAACGGAGAAGGAAAAACAAACATACTTGAAGGTATATCTTATTTTTGCCTTGCGAAAAGTTTTTACGAAACAAGTGATTTAATAGTTACAAAAATAGGTGAATCTGGGTTTTCTGCAAAAGGAACAATTCTTTCTGACGGCGGAGTAGGGTATGAGATAAAAATAAGTTTTGATCGAAATTCAAATCAAAAAACTATTACGGTAAATAATTCGAAAATAGATAAAGCATCAGCACTTATAGGTTGGTTTCCAGCGGTAATACTCTCACCAGAGCAAAATGCTATAACATTCGGGTCTCCAACGGATAGGCGAAAGTTTATAGATTTTGTTCTTTCTCAATCAAACAGAAAATACTTAGAAAACCTGATAGATTACAGGCGAATTTTGAAGCAAAGGAATAAAATTTTAGTTGATATGCAGATAATGCGAAGCAGCAATAAAGATGTAATTGATCCATGGAATGAGAATCTTGTAAAAATCGGTTCGAACATTATTAAAAAAAGGAAAGAATTTATTGAAGACTTTCATGAAACCATAGTTAATGCATATACAAAAATTTCTGGTCTTTACGAACAACCGAGGATCATTTATTCACCATCAGTTGAATCGGCAGAAAACAAGGAGGAAATTGTTGAAGAATTGTTTTTGAAAGCGCTAAATAGCAATTACTTAGAAGAACAGCGCCTTGGATATACAATCGTTGGACCTCACCGGGACGAGTTTATATTCAGAATAAACGACCTTGATGTTAAAATTTTTGCTTCTCAGGGCCAGCACAAAACGTTTTTAGTTGCACTAAAATTAGCCGAATTCTTCTATCTGAAGAACCATTGTAATGAAACTCCAATTTTATTGCTTGACGATGTATTAAGCGAATTGGATAAAAGCAGATGTAATAAATTAATAGAAGCAGCAGCCGGCATTGGACAGGTTTTTATTACTTCAACAAACGATCATGCGCTTGACGGTTTATCTGATGCTACATCCAATCTGCGGAAATTCTATGTAAAAGAAGGAAGAATAGAACGCATTGAAGACACAGCAAAAATCAATTAAACCTATCGATATTGCGCTCGATGAATTGGTAAATAGTTTAGGAATAAAAAGTAAATTAAAAGAATTGGATGCAATCATCAATTGGGATACAGTGGTCGGAAAGCAAATCTCACAAATGACGACGGCAACGAGCATAATAAAAGGCGTATTGTTTGTACATGTCAGAACGAGTACTTGGCGCAACGAACTTACCTTGAGAAAAAAAGAGATTATAAATAAACTTAACGATTCTATTGGATTTGGAATTGTAAAAGATATAAAGTTTCACTGAATAAAAGAACTTTCTATGGAATTAATGTGAAAGAAGATAAAACAAAACAAGTAATTCTAAAAAATGGTAATTCCGGAAATTATACAGCCGATGATATTACAGTTCTTAAAGGATTGGAAGCTGTCCGTCGCCGTCCGGCAATGTATATCGGCGATGTTAGTACACGAGGACTTCATCATCTCGTATATGAAGTAGTTGATAACTCCATTGACGAGGCATTGGCGGGGTATTGTAAGAATATATATGTGAACATCAATAATGATGGATCCGTTACCGTAGAAGACGACGGGCGCGGTATTCCAACGGATTTTCATGCGGGGGAAAAAAGGTCCGCACTTGAAGTCGTTATGACAGTTCTGCATGCCGGAGGCAAGTTCGATAAGAATTCTTATAAAGTTTCGGGCGGCCTTCATGGCGTAGGAGTATCGGTAGTGAATGCACTAAGCGAACAAATGGAAGTAGAGGTAAAACGCGAAGGCAAGGTTTACTATCAGAAATATAAAAAGGGAGATCCGGTTGCTGCCGTAAAAGTTATTGGCAAGGCTGCAAGCGGTATAACAGGGACCAAAACGACATTCATTCCTGATGGAACAATATTTAAAAATAGAATATTTAAATTTGAAACAATAGCGGAACGATTAAGAGAGCTGGCATTTTTAAATTCCGATGTGACATTGAATATAAAGGATGAACGTAAAAACTCGAAGCAGGAGGAAATATTTCACTTCAAGGGCGGGATAATGGAATTTGTGAAATACATCGATTCAACGCGTCCATCTATAATGAAAAAAATAATGTATGCAAAAGGAGAGGCAAAAGACGAAAACAATAGAACTGTAGAAGTTGAGATAGCGTTACAGTACAACGATCAATACAATGAAAACATTTTCAGCTATGTAAATAATATTAATACTCATGAGGGCGGAACACATCTTGTCGGATTCCGTACCGCACTGACCCGCACATTAAACAACTATGCATCAAAGAACGGGATAGTGAAAGAAGGCGGAGTACAATTAACAGGAGATGATTTTCGCGAAGGGTTGACCACGGTAATTAGCGTAAAAGTACCGGAGCCGCAATTTGAGGGCCAAACAAAAACAAAACTTGGAAACAGTGAAGTAAAAAGTATTGTAGAATCAATCTTTGGACCGCAATTATCAGATTGGCTTGAAGAAAATTCTCCAGATGCAAAACGTATATTAGATAAATGTCTGCGTGCTGCAGAAGCACGGGAAGCTGCACGGAAAGCACGGGATCTTACAAGGCGTAAAAATGCATTTGATGGAGGCGGATTACCGGGTAAACTGGCTGATTGTTCTATTAACGATCCGGAACATTGCGAGATCTATATTGTCGAGGGTGACTCAGCAGGAGGCAGCGCAAAACAAGGAAGAGATCGGCGTTTTCAGGCAATTCTTCCGCTTAAAGGAAAAATATTAAATGTAGAAAAGGCCAGAATCCATAAAATCCTGGAAAACGACGAAATTAGGGCAATTTTCACTGTTATTGGTGCAGGAATGGGTGAAACATTTGATGCCAGCAAGATACGTTATGGCAAGATCATTATTATGTGCGATGCCGATGTCGACGGATCGCATATTCGCACATTATTGCTGACACTATTTTTCAGGTATATGAAAGAAATTATAGAGTTGGGGCACCTTTATATTGCACAGCCGCCTCTTTACAAACTTAAAAAAGGCAAACAAGAATTTTATGCATACGAAGATGAAGAACGCGACGAAATTATTAAGCGATTGAAAAGCGAAAAGAAAAATAAAATAGAAAAAGAAGAAAAGGAAGTAAACGAAGAACAGACAGCTGTCACAGAGGAAGGTGCAATAATAAAAGAAGGCGGTATTGTGATCTCGCGGTTTAAGGGTCTTGGCGAGATGAATCCTGAACAATTATGGTCTACAACGATGAATCCGGAGACGAGAACAGTTTTGCAAGTGACAATTGAAAACGCAGCAGATGCAGACCGCACGTTTTCTATTCTCATGGGCGATGAAGTGGAACCGAGGCGCAACTTCATTGAAAAGAATGCAAAATACGTGAGAAATCTTGATGTTTGATAAAGTCCGTATAGTCGTTATTAATTTTCAAACGCCTGATCTTTTAAAGACAGCAATAGAGTCATTCCGGAAATTTTATCTGAACGCACAGATAACGATTATAGACAACGGATCGAAGGATGACTCAAGGGAAGTTATTAAAAATATGCAGAGTGTTTTACCGGATAATATTGAATCATTAATGCTGGAAAAAAACATTTATCATGGTCCGGCAATGAATTATGCATTGAATACGGTGAAAGAGGAATATGTCTTTTTTCTTGATTCTGATACAGAAACAAAACGGGGAGGGTTTCTCGAACCAATGCTTGCGGAACTTGAATCATCGAAAAACTCTTATGGAATTGGACGGCAAATAACGGTTAACAAGCGGGGGTTTCTTTCTGAAACAGGAATTACAATACTTACACCGGCATATATAATGCTGCGCCGTTGTTTGTATCCCTGTTTTCCCCCATTTGAACACCATGGACAGCCTGTGATGAAAAATTTTATAGCTGCGCAGCAAAAGGGATATAAATTAAAGACATTTCCTATAGAAGAATTTATTGATCATCGGTGGCGCGGGACGGCATCTCGATTTGGTTATGGATTGGGATGGGGGGGAAAAAAAGACTACATATTAAACAAACTAGGATTCTAATTTCAAACGACGAAGCAAAATAAAAGACAATCCATGGCAACAGTAAATGAAAAAATAGTACCTGTAGATATTGAAGATGAAATGAAGGGATCGTACATCGATTATTCGATGTCGGTCATAGTATCTCGTGCATTGCCCGATGTACGCGACGGCCTCAAACCGGTGCATAGACGCGTATTATTTGGTATGCAGGGACTCGGTAACACAAGCAATAAAGCGTACAAGAAAAGCGCACGCATCGTTGGCGAAGTGCTCGGCAAGTACCACCCGCACGGTGATTCAGCTGTATATGACACAATGGTGCGTATGGCTCAAGACTTTTCCATGCGATATATGCTTGTAGATGGTCAGGGGAACTTCGGCTCGGTCGATGGTGATTCGGCTGCGGCAATGCGCTATACGGAAGCACGTCTTACTCGTATTGCAGAGGAGATGCTGAAGGATCTGGAAAAGAATACAGTCGATTTTACTCCGAATTTTGATGATACATTAAAAGAACCAACGGTTTTACCGTCCCTCATCCCGAATCTGCTTTGTAACGGCGCCAGTGGAATTGCGGTCGGTATGGCAACAAATATACCGCCTCACAACCTTCGTGAAGTTATCGATGGCTGCATCTCATATATAAAAGATCCGGCTATCAGCAATGAAAAACTGATGAAAAACATTCTTGCACCGGACTTTCCGACAGGCGGCATCATTTACGGATATGGAGGCGTAAAAGAAGCTTACACGACAGGACGCGGTAAAATAATAGTACGTGCAAGGGCGAACATTGAGACCGGTAAGGGTGAAAGACAGCGAATTATAGTTACAGAACTGCCTTATCAAGTCAATAAAGCATCGTTGATTGAAAAGATTGCCGAACTTGTCACGGATAAGAAGTTGGAAGATATTTCAGATATACGCGATGAATCAGACCGCGACGGATTACGTGTTGTTATTGAACTCAAACGTGAAGCAAACGCCGAAGTAGTGCTCAACAATCTTTATAAGCATACACAGATGCAGACGACATTCGGGGTTAATCTCCTGGCATTAGTTGACGGCCGTCCTCAGGTACTGAAATTGCGGGAGTTTATTCAGCATTTTATCGAACATCGCAATGATGTTATCATACGAAGGACAAAGTTCGATCTGGATGAAGCTGAGAAACGCGCACATATTCTTGAAGGGTATATCATTGCGCTCGATAATATTGATGCAGTGATTGCACTCATCAAGAAATCGCCAGACGTAGAAAGCGCCAGGCTTGGATTGATGAAGAAATTCAAGCTTTCAGAAATTCAGGCAAGAGCGATACTCGAGATGCGGCTCCAGCGGCTGACCGGACTTGAGCGCAAAAAAGTTGAAGATGAATATAGAGAGATGATTAAACTCATTGAGAAATTGAAGACCATTCTCAAGAACAAACAGCTTCAGATGAAAATCATTGAAGAAGAACTGACCGAGATAAAAGAAAAATACGGCGATGATCGACGTACCGAGATTATCTACAAGGCAGAAGAATTCCGTATTGAAGATATGATAGCAGAAGAAGAGGTCGTAGTAACGATTAGTCATGGCGGCTTTATAAAAAGATACCCTGTATCGGGATATCGCCGGCAATCACGCGGAGGGAAAGGCGTTACCGGAGCTGCCACACGCGAAGATGATTTTGTGGCGCATATGTTTATTGCCAGTACGCACAACTATGTTCTTATTTTCACCAACAAAGGCAGGTGTCACTGGTTGAAAGTATTTGAGATTCCGGAAGGCGGAAGAACAACAAAAGGAAAATCGATAAATAATTTAATATCAAAAGACCCCAACGAAGAAATTGCATCATTTATTGCAGTAAAAGAATTTGATGAAAATCATTTTGTTTTCTTGTTTACAGAACAAGGACTGGTTAAAAAAGTTGTCCTTTCGGAATTTAGCAATCCGCGTAAAAGCGGAATAGTAGCGGCAAACTTGAAAAATGGAGATAAATTAACGGATGTGAAGCTTACGGATGGTGCGCAGGACATTGTAATAGGTACAAACAACGGCATGGCTATTCGGTTCCATGAAAACGAAATTCGGCCGATGGGACGTACTGCATCCGGAGTACGCGGCATTCGGCTGAAGAAAGGCGATAAAGTCATCGGTGCTGTAAATTTACAGCGAAAAGGAACATCAATTCTAGTCGCTACGCAAAAGGGTTTCGGAAAGCGAAGCGAAGAAGACGAATACCGCACGAGTCATAGAGGCGGTAAGGGTATCTTTACTGTAAAGACATCCGATAAAACCGGTAAAATGGTAGCAATTAAAGAGGTTGTTAATACAGACGATGTTGTCATTGTGACAAGCGACGGTATGGTTATTCGTCAACATGCATCGGATATTCGTGTTGCCGGACGGAATACACAGGGTGTACGTCTTATCAGGTTGAATGAAGGCGATACAGTTGCCGCAGTTGCGGCTGTCGTTGCCGAAGAGGAAGAGGACAAGCAGCTTGCAGAGAAAGAGAAATCTTTTTCGAATGGGAAATCCGTGCCAACAGCTAAAACAGATAACGGAGAAAAAGGCGAATTGAAACAGGAAAAAAGGATTGCCTTAAAATCCGTAAAGAAAGAACAGCTGCCGCCGAAAAAAACCGAAAAACAAAAGGAGATTTTTTCGACGAAAGAAAGTAAAAAGAAGAAAAAGAGTAAACGAAAATAAACTCAATTATTAGATAAAAAAAAGCCTCTTAGATTTCTAAGGGGCTTTTTATTGATGCTTCTTCCATATATATGCTATTTAAATATTCCCTTTAGCGCATCTTTCGCCTTTTTTGTTGCGTCATCTGTTTGCTTCTTTTTTTCCTGATCGATACGATTTTCGATTTCTTTCTTCTTTGATTCTACCGTAGCGAGTTTTTCATTGACAATCGTTTCATATTCTTTCACTTTATTCATAACTATTTCGCGTTTTTCATTATATAGTTTTTCCAATTCCGCACGTTTCTCGGCTATTACAGCATTGAGCTTATTGCGAATATCCTTCTGAATCTTCGCGATCTCATCACCAACGACTCTTTTGGTCTGGGACGCAAGCTGGTCGTCAAGGTCCGTGGCAAATGCGACATCAAATTTTTCTTCGTTTTGCCATATACGTAAATCAACATTAAATCCCCTAATGGAAGAAAGGACATCCCGAACAATTCGTTCCACTATTCCATTCGGTTCGCGATCAAAAGTAAGGGATAAGTTATTAAAAGCGACCTTTGTATTAGAATCAAAGTGGTTGCCGGGTACGGTGACAGTGATGGAAGCATCTGCAATAGTGTTTGTAATTTTTGACGGCAGGAAATCCGACCGGCCGAGAGACATTCCTGCAATAGGCAATCCTGTCAGCCGGGCTTTGTAATTATCTAATGACATATCTTTACGTCTGTCTATAGAAGCCCCGAGAGTCAGCGTTGTTGTCCCGCCCTTCGTGGCCGATAAATCAACTGTCAGCGGAAGTCCCGTGATTCTCTGGTTATCAGTGATGTTATGAACCTCGCCTTTTGCATAAAAATATTGAGGATCCTGGGTCCTATCAGTACCGCCGGAAATAAGTATTTTTTTGATCCAGTATTTCGGATAAGACCGTTCAACAGGGAAATGAATATTCTGCCCCTTGAGACGGGCGGGTGTTTCTATAGGTGGTTTATCGGACGAATTCTGAATTCTGCTCTTTGCCATTTCAACATAACCGAGATATTCATATGCTTTTTGGAGAAGTTCCTTGCCAAGCACTATCTCGGCTATACTTTTCATCGAGATATCCGGTAAATGAGCTATCTTCAATATATTCTTGAAATCCTGTTCAACGACATTATCCAGGTCCTTGATGGATCCGCTAAAACCATCGATGCTGTTTGTTAAGAGATTTTTTTGATTTTGAAAAGTATTTTTTATATCGTTTGCGTTTGTTAAGATGCTGTTTGCATTATTCAATGCATCGCTTGCTGCCTGAACAGTTTTGATATTATTGACATTGATTGATTTTACCCGTGTTTCGATATCAGCAAGTTTTACTTTTGATTTATCAATTTCATCCAGCGTTATTTTCCATTGAACGCCGGCTTCATTAATTTGCTTTTTTAATGTATCGATGCGGCGGTACGTGGCAAGGTTATTGGGATTCAGCAACTCGTCGATCTTTAGTTCGCGTTTGATTTTATCCAGATCGAAAGATGTCGACGATTTTGATTCCTCTCCCATTAAAGCGCTCTTTGCCTGTTCAATCAAAGGAATTTTTACGGCTTGTTCTCCGTATTTAGGAATTGATCCGTCGGTCGTGCGTTTTGTGCCAAGTATAAGATCGTTCATTTCCATTGTTTCGATGATATACTTACCTCGCAGAAGCTGTCCGAAGTTAAGGGAAAACCTGACTTTACCGGTCTCGAATAAGTTCTTCCAGCCGTCGGACGGATTGGCGACCTGCATACGGGCGAACTCAATGCTGATAGGATTAAGAGTGACGTGCAGATTATCAATTTCCACTTTTGCACCGACGGTTTTTTCTCCGCCGTATTCAAACGCTGATTCAATCCAGCTGTCCATGAACAGATAAACGACAAGGCATACAATAACGGCCGGAATAAGAACGAAGTAAATAAATTTCTTTCTCATGTTACACCACCATTCCGCGGATGCGCTGGTATGTCTGTACGATCCAGCTTTTGTTGATAACCTGATATATTTTTGTTTTCTGAAGCCGCTTGCCGATTGTTGTACGATATGCAATTACGAATTTTTTCATGCCAAAATACACGAAAGGAAAAAGAATAAGCGCACACACAAAACTTCCGATAACGACGGTATTATTAAAGCGGGTCAATGGTGCGATGGGAGCGTTGTATAGCGCGGTCCAAATCCCTTTCAATCCGTCAATATTAACCAGAAGGAAGTAGCCGAGATGATGAAATATCGGATCAAAGATAAATGCAATGAGGCTGAAGATCAGCAGCGACATAGTTGCCGCTGAAAGATTGACATCAAGTATAAGAATCACGAACCAGACAACTAATCCCTGCAATGTAAGCATAGGCGATAGGCCGAGAATAGATCCAAGCGCAAAACCGCCCGCCACCTGTGCCGGAGTCTGCCCCTCGCGCAGGATCTTAATGAAGTTTGCAATGAATTTAAGCCAGAACATAAAAAGCCCTTTCTATATTCAAAACGATGGATAAGCAAAAATACTCTTTCCATGTATTTGTTGCAAGCATTACAACAAATCGCGTTTTACTTTTTCTGCATTAAAAAAATATACTCGTGTTTAAAAACATAAAAACCGCCGACTAAGGCACGATATCGCCAGAGTTTTTCCTGGCTGCGCTTTGCTTTTGTTTCTTTAAAATTTTTTACAATAATGGATTTTAAAACAAAATCCCGACGCAGCACTTCTTGCATTGTCAAGAATCCAAGAGGAATCCATTCGCTATTGCTGTATTTGTCACCTATTACGACGGCGAGATGTCTTCCAGGATCCAGAACGGAATTTACATGATCCACAACACGGCCAAATGATGACAGAAATTTTTGAAGTGAACCTGCATTTGAAAGGTCATGCATATTCTTGCTGAATTGAATGATGTCCCAGTACGGCGGATGCAGAATTGCAAATTGAACGGAAGAAATACCCAGCGGTTGAAATTGTTGAATTAAATCAATCTCTGTGCTGTCGCCCGTAATAATTTTTGTTTGTACTGCAAATGGATTTTTTTCACTTTCAACACGATTATGCGTTTTTCGAGCGACGGAAGACTGTAATTCTATCCCGATGCCGTTTCGGCCCAGTTTTTTGCACTCTATTAATGTTGTACCGCTTCCTAAAAATGGATCGAGTACCCATTCTCCTTTTTTTGTATAACGGCGAAGCAATTGATTGGGAATTTGAGGAATAAAGTTACCCCAATATTCAGCGGTGTGCATTCCTGAGCGGTCCCGTTTATCAAGCAGCCAGAGGCTATCGGTTAGGATATCGTTATATTCCTTCCAGCGATTGAGATTCAGGTCGTTCAATTTGCTTACTTTTACTTCGGTTAGTCCTTTCATAAGGCGGCGAATGTAATACCGTGCTCGATCGAGTGTCCGCGAATCAAGAATTTGCGTAAGTTCCATTTGGACATGCGCGTTATCGCGAGATCGTTTTTGTCCGGTCAATGCACTGAGCATCGAAGAAATTCTTTTCTTTACTACATTATGACTTGGTTCAGAGAGCAGTATGCGCAAATTATCAAACATTGAGTTTTTCATTATTCGACAATGTACAAATGAAGTTCATGAAAAGCTATGAAGAGATTGAAAGATCGGGAATAACAATCGATATAATTTTAAAACACAGCAATTAATGTAGGACGTGTTAGAAGGGAACATTCTCATTATTCTTGATGTTGAAAGGAATAATCAATAATAAAGCTGCGATGAGAAGAATATATAAAAATATGAAAGGGAAATATTATGAATCCTGCAAATATCAATTGGTTTGCAGTAATTGTGTCAGCCCTGAGTGCATTTTTTATCGGATATTTCTGGTACTCAAAAATGCTTTTTGGAAAAGCATGGATGAAAGCATCCGGGATGACAGAGGAAGAAGCTAAATCAGGGAATGCCGGAAAAATTTTCGGTTCAGCATTCGTTTTTATATTCATTGCTGCACTGAATTTAGCCTTTTTCTTATCTGATTCTTCTATTTCAGCAAGCAGCGGCGCTTTATACGGATTTCTTACCGGTTTTGGATGGGTACTTCCCGGTATTGGAGTCGTAGCTTTGTTCGAACAAAAGAGCTGGACATATATTCTCATTAATGGATTCTATTGGGTTGCATCTTTAACGGTGATGGGGCTGATATTGGGGTCATGGAAGTAAAATAATCTTTTGATAAATGTGTGTATTGTAAAAGGATTTTGATATCCTGATTCCCCATTTTATTTTTACAAGCCCGCAGTAATAGTTTTATGCCGTTCTATATTCTTTTTGGCGCAGTATTATTGCAGTTAAAGCGACAAGTATGTACTTTTGTGTCCAAACATTATTATAAATCTAAAATGGTTTACAAATGAACTCCCAAACAAATGCCGTTTTAACCGAGCTTTATTCTAAAGCCAATCCCAAAAATGTTGAGGAAATGAAGCGATTCGGTATAAAAAGCACGAACAACGTGCTTGGTATTTCCGCAAAACCTCTCTTTGCGATAGCAAAAAAAATAGGAACAAATCAGGAACTTGCGCTTGAACTCTGGAAAACCGGAATTTATGATGCACGCATACTAAGCATTCTTATCGCAGATCCGAAGAAAATAAAAATGAGCACTATGAATGCCTGGGCAAAGGACTTCGATAACTGGGCTATTTGTGATTGTGCCTGTATGCATTGTTTCCGCGATACTCCATACGGGCATGAGCTTGCCGTGAAATGGGTGAAAAGAAAAGAAGAATTTGTGAGACGTGCAGGATTTACACTAATTGCAACGCTGTGTGTGCATGATAAGAAATCGGATGATAAAGTTTTCCTGAAATATCTATCAATAGTCTATAAGTATACAACAGATGAGCGCAACTATGTAAAAAAGGCTGTTAACTGGGCGCTCAGACAGATCGGCAAGCGTAATTTGAAGCTCAATGCTGCTGCGATTAAGATGGCAAAGAAAATTCATAAATTGGATTCATCTTCCGCAAAGTGGATTGCATCGGATGCACTGAGGGAATTACAAAGTCCGGCTGTGCAAAAGCGGTTGAAGAAATGGGCACAACGATCCAAGAAATAATACGCTGTAAACTTCAGGTCTTTATAATAAAGCGTCTTTAAATGTTTTCACCCAGGCATTAATACTCGTACGTGATTCTCCCCGTGTAATTTTCTGAATAAGTGCGCTTCCGACAACAACTCCGTCCGAATGTTTGGCGATGCGCCGCGCGTCGGCCGGAGTTCTAATGCCGAATCCCACTAAAACAGGATTTATTTTCGCATTTCTTTTTAACACGGTCTACATATGACCCAATATTACCGATATTCGAGCGGCCTGTAACTCCGGTGGTCGATACACAGTAAAGAAATCCAGATGCGGCTTTATCAATATTCTTAATCCGTTCGCCTGATGTAGCCGGGCTGACGAAAAGAATATCTGCAAGTTGATATTTTCGATTAAGCGATAAAAAACGGTCCGATTCTTCCAGCGGCACTTCCGGCAGGATAATGCCGTCGACACCGGCTTTTTTTGCATCGGCAAAGAATCGATCTTCTCCATAATGAAGAATAGGATTCAGATATCCCATAAGTACTAATGGAATATCGGAATGCTTTCGAATTTCTTTCACCTGACTGAAGATTAGATCGAGCGTAATTCCGTTTTTAATTGCCTGCTGAGAACTGGCCTGGATAATAGGCCCATCGGCGAGAGGATCTGAAAAGGACATACCGAGTTCAATAATATCCGCACCAGCCCGGGCAATCTCTAATGATAAGGGCACTGTGGAATTAAGCTGCGGATAACCGGCGGTGAGAAAAAGTACAAGAGCTTTTTCATTGCGTCTTCTGAGTTGTGTCAATTTTGCAATAAGGCGGTTATTTTCATGTTTTTGATTATTCACTTTATGAGATTCCCTTCTGAATTTTATTTTCCGGATTCTAATTTATGCGATGCATAGGTCATCATATCTTTATCTCCTCTGCCCGAGAGATTTACGATAACGATATCTTTCTTCGATGTTGAGGGCATGAGTTTTTCCAGATGTGCAAATGCATGTGCCGACTCTAAAGCGGGAATAATTCCCTCCAGCCGGGTCAGAAGACTCGCTGCTTCAAGCGCCTGTTTATCGGTGATAGATACATACTTCACCCTTCCAAGATCTTTCAATGCGCTATGTTCGGGCCCGACGCCGGGATAATCAAGTCCGGCCGAAATAGAATGTGCTAATTCTACCTGTCCGTTTTTATTCTGCAGTAAATAGCTGAACGACCCATGCAAAACTCCCGGAGTCCCTTTTGTAAGTGTTGCGGCATGTTTTTGCGTGTTCAAACCGCAGCCGGCTGCTTCCACGCCGATCATTTGAATGTCTTTGCGGATGAATGGATAGAACATACCCATTGAATTACTGCCGCCGCCGACACAAGCAACAAGAATGGAAGGAAGCCTGCCTTCAATTGAAAGTATTTGTTTCCGTGTTTCCTTGCCAATTACAGACTGGAAATCGCGTACCATCATCGGATACGGATGCGGGCCGACTACAGAACCGATGATATAAAAGGTATTGTTGACATTTGTTACCCAATCGCGGATGGCTTCGCTTGTTGCATCTTTGAGAGTGCGGCTTCCTGTCGTTACAGGAACTACATCCGCGCCCAGCATTTTCATTCGATGTACATTTAATTCCTGCCGATGAATATCTTCTTCTCCCATATAAACTACACATTGCAATCCCATTTTTGCTGCGACAGTTGCAGTGGCAACTCCATGCTGCCCGGCGCCGGTTTCTGCGATAATACGTTTTTTACCTGCGCGCTTTGCAAGCAGGATTTGTCCGATTGTGTTGTTGATTTTATGTGCACCGGTATGGCAAAGGTCTTCGCGTTTCAGATAGATTCGGCCTTGTCCGTAGTAATCTGTCAGTCTGCCGGCAAAGGTCAAAGGAGTCGGCCGTCCTGCGTATGAACGCAACATTTCCGTAAATTCCTTTTTAAATTTAGCATCTCGCTTTGCGTCCCGGTATAATTCATCAAGTTCGAACAGGGCATGCATCAATGTTTCCGGTACATACCGGCCGCCATATTCGCCGAAATAACCGTTTTTATCCGGGATAATTATATTGTTTAATTTGTTTCCTTTTTAATTTCACAGTTTCATCTCCTCATTTCACTTTGCAGAGTTCGCATTATTCTAAATAATTTCTCAAGTTTGTCTTTATCTTTCTTTCCCGGCGCCGATTCTATGCCGCTGTTTACGTCTACTGCGTACGGCTGTACTATTTTTACTGCGTCAGTAATATTCTCAGGTGTCAATCCGCCTGCGAGTATGATGCGCCCGTATGCTTTTGCATCAGCCGCAATTTTCCAGTCGAATGTTTTGCCTGTACCGCCGGGAATGCCTTCAATATACGTATCCAACAGGATACGCCTGTACTTTATAACGTGAAAGAGTCTGAAGGTTAAATTCTTTATTTACACGGAATGATTTATAGACAGGTACCGGGAATTCTGTCAAGTTGTTCCGGCAGTTCATTTCCATGAAACTGCACGCAGCGTATTCCGGTTGCTTCGATTAATTCTAAAACTTCATTATGCGCTGCATCTGCAACAATGCCGACAGGCGTGACAAATGGAGGTAATTCTTGAATGATCTTTTGTGCGGAAATCGGATCTATGTATCTTGGACTTCTTTTCACAAAAATAAAACCAAGAGCATCAGCGCCAAACTCCGACGCAAGAAGTGCATCGTCCATGTTCGTTATACCGCAAATTTTAATTTTCATCATCCGTTATTCCTGTTCAGGATTCAATAATGATTTTTAATGCTTTACCGGGATTTTCTGCACGCATAAAATTTTCGCCAATAAGAAAAGAATATATTCTATGCGCTGTCAACCGATCGATATCTGCCCGGTTTGAAATTCCGCTTTCACTGACAATAATAATGTCTTCGGGAATTAGTGAAGCCAATCGGATCGATGTCTTCATATCGACAGTAAAATCCGATAAATTCCGATTATTAATTCCGATGATTTTCACTTGTTTCAGATCGAGTGATTCCAATTCCCGTTCATTATGAACTTCCACAAGACAATCAAGTCCGAGTTCAGACGCTTCGCCATGAAGATCGTGCAGCTGGTCCGGTTCCAACGCAGCAGAGATAAGCAATACAGCATCGGCTCCGAATGCTTTTGCTTCCATAAGCTGATAGGAGTCAATGATAAAATCCTTGCGCAGAATCGGAATAGCAACAGATGAGCGGATATCGGAAATAAAGCGAATATCGCCTTGAAAATATTTTTTATCTGTCAGTATGGATAATGCGCTGGCGCCATTTTCAGCATAATCAACGGCAAGAGAATGAGGATTAAAATTCTTCCTGATAACTCCTTTCGAAGGTGACGCTTTTTTTATTTCTGCAATAATGCTTATTTTTTCGCGTGGCAAGGTTTTCACTAAAGAAAAACAATATCGTTGAAACCCGGGCATATCTCTAAGCTGCTCAAGAGGCATAATTCTTTTTGCGGCAGCGACTTCCTGACGCGTATTTTGCAGTATTTCTTTTAAAATGCTCATGGTCGATTTGTGTACTGAATTAGTTGCTGTAATTTTTCAAATGCTTTTCCGGAATCAATCGATTCGACCGCTTTTTGTTTTCCTTCTATAAAGGTTTTTAGCTTTTCCTCCAAGATAAATGCCGATTGCCGCATTTGCTATTACAACATCCCGTGCTGAACCAGGTTTGCCTTGAAGGACTTCCAGCGATATATCGGCATTTTGTTTTTTATCGCCGCCGCGCAGACTGTCAAGCGAATACTGCGGGAATCCGAAGTCCTTCGGCTGTAATCGGTACTCTTTTAATTGTTCCGCTGCCGTTTACTTCATGCACAATTGTTCCGCCGGAGAGTGTTACTTCATCCAGGCCGTCGTCGCTGTGAACAACACATGCCTTTTCAGCGCCGAGTTTCTGCACGGCGCCGGCAAGAAGAGGAGCAACCCGGGATTGGTAGACTCCGATAAGCTGACGTTTTACACCTGCCGGATTTGTCAGCGGCCCGACCATATTGAAAATACTGCGTACGCCTAATTCCGTACGAGCTTTTCCCGCAATTTCATTGCAGGATGAAACAACGGTGCAAACATAAATCCGATACCGATACGATTGATGCATTCCTTCACAGTTTCAGCCGGGCACTGGACATTCACACCAAGCGAGGTTAGTACATCCGCGCTGCCGCTTTGACTGGAGACAGAACGATTGCCATGTTTTGCTACCGTTACACCTGCGCCGGCAACAACAAAGGAAGCCAAAGTTGAAATATTAAATGTGCCGAGGCCGTCGCCGCCTGTGCCGCACATATCGATTGCATTCGGGTCTTCAATGGAGAGTTTTACTCCATGCTCGCGCATGGTACGGGCAAATCCGACAAGCTCATCGACTGTTTCGCCTTTTGCACGCAGGGCAATCATTAAACCGGCAATTTGCGCATCAGTGGCTTGTCCGTTCATAATCTTGGCGAGAGCGGCAGATGCTTCATCTATTGTAAGATGTTCTCCCGATAAACATTTTTCTATATGATGTTTTCATATGATTTTATAAACCTCCAGCCAGTTGTGAAGAATTTGTTGGCCATCCGGTGTAAGGATGGATTCGGGATGAAATTGAATTCCTTCGATGGGATACTTCCGGTGCGTTACACCCATGATAATTCCGTCGATTGTACGGGAAGAAATTTTCAGTTCATCGGGGAAATTGTTCTTGTGATATTACAAGCGAATGATAACGTCCTGCAGTCAGCGGACTTGAAACCGATCGTAAAATGGTTTCGCCGGAATGTATTACTTCCGATGTCCGTCCATGCATTAATGTAGGTGCATGAACAATCTTTGCACCAAATGCATACCCGATCGATTGATGACCGAGACAGACACCCAGGATAGGAATAGATGCGCCGAGTTTTTGAATAACTTCCACCGTAACGCCGGCATCTTCCGGTCTGCCGGGTCCCGGTGAAAGAATAATACCGCGGGGTTTTAGAGCAGAAATTTCATCGACCGACATATCCTGGTTTCTAATCACACGGATATCCGGAGCCATTTTGCCGACCATTTGCACAAGGTTGTATGTAAATGAATCGTAATTGTCGATAACGAGTATCATTTTTCCTCTCCCATATTTCCGTTTCCATTATGAACTTTCATCAATCCATTCGATGCAGCGTCCAGAGCATCGAGCAAAGCTTGAGCTTTATTCACCGTTTCTTTGTACTCAAGTTCCGGAACTGAATCTGCAACAATTCCCGCACCTGCCTGAATAGTAAGCAATCCGTTTGCTGCGACAATAGTGCGAATGGCAATGCACGTATCCAGCGCGCCGTCGAAACCGAGATATCCGACAGCACCTGCATAAATTCCGCGCCGAACGGGTTCCAGTTCGTGAATAATTTCCATAGCCCGTACTTTCGGAGCGCCGGAAACCGTTCCGGCAGGAAAACATGCTCGTCAGTGCGTCCAGGCTGGTTGAATTCTTCTTGAGTTTTCCCTGAACTTCAGAAACAATGATGCATTACATGTGAAAATCGTTTCAGGCGTTTGAACATCGAAACTTCGAACGCTTCCGAATTCACTTACGCGTCCGATATCGTTTCGTCCTAAATCGACCAGCATCACATGTTCTGCCAATTCCTTTTGATCCGAGAGCAGTTCTTCACCCAAGCGAGTATCGTCTTCCGGCGATTTGCCGCGTTTACGCGTACCGGCAATCGGCATTACCGATGCAATATCGTTTTGCACACGTACAAGCACTTCTGGTGAAGAACCGATGAGTTTTACAGATTTGAAATCGAGATAAAAGAGATATGGAGAAGGATTAATGATACGGAGTGCGCGATAAACAGGGAACGGGATCGCCTGAGAACGGCAGCTGCACGCGGCGGGAAAGAACCACCTGAAAAATATCGCCGTCATGAATATATTCTTTTGCCCGTCGGACCGATGAACAGAATGCTTCACGATCAGAGCCATGTTCTACAGAAGAAGAATCGCAATGAAAAGTGTTTTCTGTTGATGGTGATTTTCCGAGCTGTATGAAAATTGACTCGAGTTTTCGTTTTCCCTCATGATATTGTTCGCTGAGTGGACCGCTTTTCGTCGATAATGCAATTATAGGTGACAGTCATCAGTTGATGCAGGTGATCGAATTTCACTACGATATGAAATAATCCGAATATCGCATCAGGTGCATCCTCTTTGGCCGGCGGATGAAGCGGAACTTTTTCTATTTCCTGCATCCGATCGTAGCCGTAATAACCGAGAAATCCGCCTGCAAATCCCTGCTGTTCTTGAATTGCTACGTTTCGGTACTGGCGCGAATATTCCTCCAGCACATCGATTACTTTTCCATGCCGCTGTTCTTTCTTTTTTCCGGATTCGATCTCGATCACATCGCCTTTTGCTTTGATCAAGAAGCAGCGGATCTGTACCGACAAACGAATAGCGGCCGATCTTTTCATCGGGCTCAACGCTCTCCAGAAGAAATGAAGGAGAGAGGTTGGAGCGGAGGCTCAGGTAGATCGACACGGGCGTGTGCAAATCGGCAAGCATTGTTTCCACAAGCGGGACTACCGTATGTGTGCCTGCAAGCTGTTCAAATTCCTGTTGTGTTATCATATTTATGTCCTAAAATATATTCAAGTTCTTTAATTACTCCTCCCCTTATAGGGGAGGAAAAAGGTGGGGTCATTATTCTATTTTGACCTCACCCCGACCCTCTCCTATAAGGAGAGGGTGGTATTTTCCAATTTTATAGAATAAATAGATTGTGCACTATAAAATAAAAAACCCTTCCAGGTTGATCCGGGAAGGGTTAAATAAAAAATTCTTCGTATGCTTAGATGTTAACTATCCGTTCTCTTTCCTGTATGTATAGATATAATGCTGCGCCACCACCAACGGTTGTTCGAAGAGACGATATGATTAACGGATTGTGACATACTTTACATAAATAATATACATGATCCGGGAAAAGAAGTCAAGAGGGTTTGAAAAAAATGTTAGTCCTACAAATTATGATTTTTTTCAATTGTTTTAATTGGATCGTCAAAAATGTATCTGTTTTATCGCGGGAATGCAAGAGGAAGAAGATCATAATAAATCCCTCACCAAAGCGGAATACTATCTGGGTTTTCTTTTTCAAACGCCCAGTTAAGAACATTATTGTTTACCCCGTGAGAAATATGGAAAATTGATAGACACTATCAAATGAATTGTTCTCACGGGGTGAATATAATCCCTAATAGTGTTTAATTCGTTGTCGTTTCGGATGATTCGATCGTAATATGTTTTGTAGGGGTGATTCATGAATCACCCCTACATTGGCATAATTTATTATAATGATTCCATGGATATGGTTCGGCATTACGACGATTTTATCCAAATCTATGACGTCATTATGATTTGGCAGATCGTTCCATGTGTCGTGAACAAAATTACCTAATTGCGACTATCGCATTTCACCATCAATAATTTCTCCCAATACACATTCGTGGTTATGAGTACAAATGGTAACAAAATACTCGCCTGGCTGGGAATAATCATTTTCTTTTAAACGCATGGATTTACGGTGGTATTTGTTTGGCATTTTTATTGGCGCGAAATGAAGCAGAAAGAATAAAACTAATATCGATTTGGTAATACTGCTAACAGGGACGCAAATTTTTGCGTCCCTGCTTTTGGTAATTCAATGTACTCGAAATTAATTAACAGTGAAGTCCTTTGATGCGACAGTGACATTTCCAGTCACCAGAACTCCTGTTGCTCGATAATTTCCTGTATTGGTAAGAGAAAAGCTTGAGAGCATAATGTGTCCGTAGTTTTGCGTACTGGGAAAAGTAATTGAATTATCACTTATCCAGCCGCTTGCACTCTGTTTACTAATCTCAATCCTTACTGCAGATCCTCCCATATCGGCGGCAGATTCGAGACGCCAATAAATAATTGCACTTCCTCCAATACGGCTGAAGGTCGTTGTCTCGCCGTTTATTGTAAATCCATTCATACCGGTTCCTAATGTCAATTTATTGCTGAATTGATCGCCGTTTGAAGTGGAATTAGATTCTTTATCACATCCACTAATGAAAACCATAGAAATGATTATAAAAACCGATATTAAAATATGCCTCATTATTTCTTTTCCTTTAATTAAGTGTTTGATTGATTTATTATTACATATCTATTGCATCACGATGTACATGCTCGAGAGAAAAAGCTGGAATGCAGACAGATATATATTCAGCGCCGCCGATTTCCGGAGTGCTGTATTGAATCCATTCTCCTTTGTCGGCGACAAATGCCTGTCCGGCAGTGATATCAATTATTTCGGATTTTGTTGCAACCCGCAGCAAGCCTTGTAAGACAATCGTATATTCATCGAACTCAGGCGTCTGGCCGGGTTCTATCCATCCTCCAGGACTTTTCATCCGTGCGATGCTGACATTTTTTGTACCACTGTTTACTTGACCGATGAATTCTTCAATTACCTTCGGTTTGTTTCCGGCCGCCTTAACAATAGATGAAAAAGGAATAATCGACGACATATCTGAAAATCGCTCGTTTATTAATTAATTAAGATGTGTACAGTATCTATACTTTATTAGTTTCTTCCTTCGTACTTTTTCCATTCATCGGCATAATACTGAAGCTTCAAATCTGCAACGCATTGACGGTGCTTGGTTCGAAAGTATGATCCGGTTTTTGTTTTCCCGCTTTCAATCCGGTGAGTATTTCCATGCCTTCGTCAATTGTTTTAATGGCATAGATATGAAATTGTTTCTTTTGTACAGCCTCGTATACTTCTTCACGCAGCATGAGATCATCGACATTTTGAATCGGGATGATTACTCCCTGTTTTCCTGTCAATCCGCGCGTCTTGCAGACATCGTAGAAACCTTCAATCTTAAGATTAACTCCGCCAATCGGCTGAATCTCGCCCTTTTGATTTACCGAACCTGTAACGGCGATGTCCTGGCGAATAGGAACCTCAGAAAGGCTGGAAAGAATTGCATAAATCTCCGTAGATGATGCGCTGTCCCCGTCGATTCCGCCGTACGATTGCTCAAACGTAATGCTGGCATCCATAACCAGCGGCCTTTTCTGAGCGAAACGGCTTCGAAAATATCCGCTCAGGATAGCAACGCCTTTATTATGCGTCGGACCGCTCAATTCTGCTTCGCGGTCGATGTTTATAACGCCGCTGCGACCGAGAGATGTACGGGCAGTGATACGGGACGGTTTTCCGAATGCATGTTCACCGATGTCATAAATAGAAAGGCCATTTACCTGGCCGACCTGCAAACCTTCCGTATCTATCATAATCCTGCCGTCGTCGATCATTTCCTGAATTTTTTCCTCCACCAGTTTCACCCGGTATATGCGTTCGTCGATAGCCTTTTCAATGTGACTGCATTCGACAATAGAGGCTTTTTCTCTTCGCGCCCAGTAGCTGGCTTCGCGTGCTACGTCTGCAATAATATTGAAATCGCGTAGAAATTTTCTGCTGGCGTCCTGCGAGCCGGACTCCGAACTCGATAAGCTGTGCCAGTGCAGTGACATCAAACGGCAGAAGCTTTTCATCGTCGCAGAGCATTTTGACAAACCGTATATATTGCAGGACAGTTTCTTTGGTCTTCGGCATTTCGAAATCGAAATCGGCACGTATTTTAAAAATCTTTTTAAAATCGTCATCGCGAAAATAAAGCATATGGTACAAATCCGTATCACCGATCATTATCACTTTTACATTGATCTGAATAGGTTCAGGTTTTAGGCTTGCAGCGGAAAAACCGAATAACGGATCGTATGTCTGAATATCGATCAGGCCGGTGCGTAACGTTCGTTTCAGGTCCTGCCAGACACCCGGCTCAATCAGTGCATCCAGTGCATTCAAAACGAGATATCCTCCGTCTGCCCTTAAAAGCGAACCCGCTTTGACCTTTGTGAAATCGGTCCGCCATACGCTGCCTTTCTCCATTTCCCGCTCGACTGTTCCGAAAATATTTTTGTATTTCGGATTTGTTTCAATAACAATCGGAACATGCTTTGTCTCAGAATTATCTACCAATACGTTGACTTGAAATTCTATAAATTTATCTTCTTCCTCTTCTTCATCCTGCGATTCCGGCGTTAATGGAACGACTTGCTGTTTACGAAAGCGTTCAAGATTTGCGCGTACGTTAGTTCGCATTTCTTCAAAAAAAGCGCGAAGTTTAGGCTGTTCATATATTGCTTTTAATACGCCTATAGCATCGTCCACTGCCGGCATTACAAGCTGTTCTTCAAGTTCACTCAGCGATTGCTGGACTTTTCTTTCGATGTTGCGCAGCTCCCGAAAAACTGTAGCCATCTGCTTTTCCAATTCTGTCAAAGCGTCGCGCATCGATGTGAATTGTTCTTTATTGAATTCGCCTTTTTGCACAAGTGTTTCCACTTGATCCAGACTTGTAGGATTGCCGTTGACGACCGGGACGATGTCGGGCCGCATTGCAGTTCCAACCTGCACCTGTACTAAATCAAAACCATGTTCTTTTACACGATGTTCAAAGTCCTGCAGAACACTTTTCTGTCGTTCTTGAAAATGCTGTACCAATTTTTTTCGGGCTTGCTGGTATCTCTGACTTTCATACACTGCGGGAATATCTCTAAGCAAATCCTTTAATAGATTTTCCATATCCTGCTGCAGACCGAGTCCCCGGCCTGAAGGAAGCGAGATGGCAATCGGCATGTCGGGATGCTTAAAGTTAAAAACGTAACAGTGGTCTTTCAACGTTCTTTGCTTCTTCTCGAAATCCTGCAGTAAACGTTTTATGGTGGTGGTACGTCCGGTTCCGGATAGACCGGTAACAAAAATGTTATAGCCGAAGTGGTTCATTTCCAATCCGACGTGCAAGGCTCGAAGTGCCCGTTCCTGACCGATAATATCTCGTGTAGGTCGAATGTCATCGGTGGATTTAATGCCAAGCGATTTTCGGATCG
The DNA here is from genome assembly GCA_963770945.1 of uncultured Bacteroidota bacterium. Taxonomy (GTDB): domain Bacteria; phylum Bacteroidota; class Ignavibacteria; order UBA10030; family UBA10030; genus Fen-1298. Next base: position 220,131 of record CAVYRP010000013.1, read on the forward strand.
CACTGCCAGCGCAATTTCTGAATTTGCAATGGTTTATGAATCGGTGCGTGTTTAAAATGATTTGCTGATTTGATAGTTTTCTTTTTCATAGTTCGCATACATTTATAGTGGCAGGTGAAATACACCTTCGATTATACGGAAAAGAGGAATGAGTTTCAAATAAGCAGATAGGAGATTGTTGGATCAGGTTCTTTTAAATACGATTAAGAACCGGGTTTAATAAGGATATTTTCTTACGAATTTGAAGATCTGTCCGCAATTCCTCGTAGTGAAGGAGAACTGTTTGGCTATATACCAAAAGTGAAACTGTTTATTTATGATTCATATAATACCGGCATATTCTATTCATTAAGCACTCGGTGCAAGCAGGATCAGTTGGACGGCAGAGTTCCCGGCCAAGGTAAGAAAAAGACATTCCTGCAGCATGCCAATATTTCGTCGGAATAATCTCCATTAGTGCTTTCTCAATTTTTTCCGGTTTTTCTTCCTTTGTGATACCTATCCGCGGAACGACCCGTAAGACATGCAAATCAACAAAGATACCTTGCGGGGTTCCTCCGGCTTCGCGAATAATTACATTAGCAGATTTTCGACCGATACCGGGTAATTTTATTAATTCTTCAATAGTAAGCGGAATATCCTTGAAGCCAGCTAAAGCCTGTGCAATTCGCACAAGCCAATCTGATTTTTTCCGGAATCCCCGAATGGATTTTATGAAAGGATACAAATCCTCCGGCATTGCCGAACCAAGTTTTTTAATAGAAGGAAATTTTTTAAAGAATTCGGGCGCCAGTTTGTTAACCATTATATCTGTTGTTTGTGCGGAAAGAACAACCATTACAACAAGCTGGTAAGTGTTTTTATAGTCCAGCGGGTGCCGCCGCTTGCCGTATTTTTTAAAAAGCGGTTGAAGATGAAGATTCCAGTCCATATTACTTTGCCGCATTTATTTGTGGATTAGAGAATAGATCGTTCTTTGAAATATCGGGACTGCAAAAAGATTTCAAATTTGGGAAAGCAGCGAGAAGATTCGCCGGCGCCATCAAATGTTTTTTCGGATGTAATATATGCTCGACTTGCCTGCCATTTACGAGAGAGAATGCCTGGCGGTCATTATGGAAAACGACGTATGTTCTGCGGGCATTTGCCTGCTTGATTCTCCGGACAAGATCGCTCAGTTCCTCCTCGCTGTAATTATATAAATAACGATCGCCGCTGTGCGAATTATTCCAGGCTTCTGCATTTCTTCCCATCATTCTGAAATATGCAATACCATCCTGTTCAAAAGAGTTCAAAGGCATATGGCCGGGTAGAGGCGGCAGGTCGACATTGATGAGATTAAAACCATTCTCGCGGTAGAACAGATAAAGCGATTCATCGTTCCATGATATATGCCGGAGATCGAGAAACAGCCGGTCTCCCGGAAAAATACTGCGCAGCTTGACAAGATGTGCCAGCCGCTCACTGGTTTTAGTGAAAGATGATGGAAATTGAATTACCAATCCGCCGAGTTTTTCTGCTTCGCGCAGCGGATCGAGAAGCCGATGAATTGCAAGCGCGTCATTTTGTGTTGCGTCGAATGTGTGTGTGAATCCGCGGTATAGTTTGACTGTGAACATGAATCTTCGGTTTTCGCCGACGTCTTTCAGCCAGCGATTCGACTGTGCGGCGGAGAGTGATGTGTTATAAAAGGTTGAATTTACTTCTACGAGATCAAAAAAAACGCTGAAGTATTCCAGCTTGCGGAATCCTTTGTCGGATTTATTCGGATAAAATACGTGATTAAAATCCGGCAGTTCCCAGCCGCCCATACCGATAAAAACTTCATTTATATCTTTACTGTCGTCACCGGCTATCATCGATAACAAACCGAATTTTAGTATTTACTCGAGTATAAAATGAAAGTGTTATAAGAATTACAAATCGTAATTCAGAATCATGTTTTTTCATCATTATCGCCTGGCACCGCAAGTTTTTTTATCCGGATCGATTCTATAACATTATCTACAACTTTGCCGGTTGTAAACTCGACCCCATTTGTTATTATTTGTTCGCTGAGTTTTGGAATATGTCCAAGCCGTTCTATGACGAATCCGCTAATGGAGCGGATATCCATAGGTGAAAGGTCGACAGCGATAAGCCGTTCAACATCGTTAGTAGTAAGGCTGCCGTCGACGATATATTCATTCTCACTCACTTTAACGACATCCGGTGTTTCACGGTCATATTCATCCTGAATACTGCCTACAAGTTCTTCAAGCACGTTTTCAAGTGTAACGAGTCCTGCTGTGCCGCCATATTCATCAGCGAGAATAATCATATGCGTCTTTTTTTGCAGAATCGTTGTCAACGCTTTTTCAAGTGTTGCAGTTTCGGGCAAAAACGAAGCATCGCGAAGCACTGAATTCAATGTGAAATCCGGCTGTAAATGCCGATCTTGTTTAAAAATGTCTTTTGTATAAACAATGCCGATGATATTATCGATAGTATCTTTGAATACGGGAAATCGGGAAAATTTATTATTCCTCATTACGGCAATGTTTTCATGTACAGGCGCCTGAATAGAAAGTGCGATGATTTCTTTTCGAGGTACCATAGCATGGCGTGCTTGTTTCTGATGAAAATCCATCGCATTAAGGGCGATATTCCTTGTTGTAGTTGAAACGTGAGTATCATTGGCGAGGATCAGGCGAAGTTCTTCTTCTGAGTGTGCTAATTCAGATTCGGCAATAGTTTGAAAGCCAAACAATCGCAGTATCATATTGGCCATTGAGTTCAACAGCCAGATCAGGGGTTTGAAAATTATAAAAAAAACATTTAGAGGATAGGCAACTAACAATGCTGTTTTCTTTGCATCAAGAATTGCAAGTGATTTCGGTGCAAGTTCGCCGAGAATAATATGGAGAAATGTTATTATGGAAAAGGCGATGCCAAAAGACACTCCGTGCAAAATTTCTGCGGAAAGAATTCCAAATTTTTCAAAAAAGGGATAAAGGCGGTCGGCGACGAGCGGTTCGCCTATCCACCCAAGCGCAAGGCTTGTCATAGTAATCCCCAGCTGGGTTGCGGAAAGATATGCATTTAAATTTGTTACGAGGGTACGGGCGATTATTGCGCGTAAGTTTCCTTTAGCTGCTAACGGTTCGATTTGTGTAAGCCGAACTTTGACTATAGCAAATTCAGCGGCAACAAAAAAACCGTTAAGAAAAACGAACAGGAGGATGATGAAAATATCAAAAATGTACTGCAAGAAATTCATTCATTTTCTTTCAAGTAGTTACACCAATATAACCGATTAAGGCCAGTCCTTCAAGGAGATCATATAAAACAAGAATGCAAATGATTTTCTCTGATAATTATGCGGGATCAGAAAGAAGAATTAACGGCGAATTTGTTCCGATATCCAGCTGAGATACGCTTCAAGTCTTGTGAGAAAATTTAGGTAAGATGTCGTCCAATCGATAGGACTGTCGGGCCTGTTCTTGCCCAGCAATTCCTGAAAGACGCGGGCCACTTCCACAGCGATCTTCTTTTTACCTTCTTCGATAGCGGCCTCAACATCAGAGGAATAATATGCGTGCAGGTTGCGAATATCATGGCGAATGCGCCCTTCCGGGCCTTTGCTTGCAAAGAACGACATATCGGTTTTATTTCCGCCGGACATTTCATAAATGATCAAATTCCATCGTTCCATCACATCACGAAATTGCACTTCATTCTCGCATGTATCAAAAGGCAATTTTCGCACCGCTTTTTCCGTGGTTGAGGAATTGCGGAAAAGTAAATCTCCGCCGACAAACTGTGATATGAGATTGACATCGGTACGCCAGCCGAGCACACGCTGTACACCGACATATACTTCCTTTTCAATATTCCTTCCGGCATTAGCTGCAAGTTTTGATTCCCAGTCGCGTGCCATTTTTTTCATTTGTATTTCAAGGTTATGATCGACCTTTTCTTTTTGAACTTCCTTTGGAGGTGCCGGAGCTTTTATCTTTAATTTTCCATAATTCAGCGAAATTAATTCCTCTCGGTCTTTTTGAGTTAATTCTTCAAATCTTTTTATTGCATCTGTGAATAACGGCTGCTGTATCATCCGCTTCAGTTTGCAGCAATTGCAGTATTCGTGTAAATAACCTGTCCTGATAAAAGAATTTAAAGTGCGACATGTCTGCAATAATATACAAGTCCTCTCCCACACAAGAAGCAATCGTATTAAAAAGACGTGCAATTTTATATTCACCAACCATCTTATCGTCAATTGACGGGATCGTGTAATCTACGCCGGCCATTGTAGTGTCAAAGATTATCGCTTGTTTCCGCCGGTTGCAGAAGCTTTGCGGCGTGCCTACCTCTACATTTTTAATTCCCTGAATCCGTAATTGAAGTTTTGTATGCAGCGTCGGTCCGACGAAAGGGAGAATAACGCCGATGTCTTGAGCGCTTCTTCCTAATTCCATCAGCGCATGCTTGACACATTCAACAGTTCGTTTGGTGTGGAGTTCATTGTAGATAAGATTCTTTTTCTTGCCGGAATATTGCTTACATAAAGATCGAAGTTTGCTTGTGTCTATGAAATAGATTTTACCTTTCGCTTCCAGCGGAGCAAAAACGTTAATTTTATCGTTAAAAAGTATTGAAGATAAAAATAAAGATAGTTTTGGTGTTGTCGAATAATGCGACTTCATAAAGATTGACCAGTTCGGATTCTTTGCCGACCAATCAAATAACTTTTGAAGTTCTGTTGTCTGTGCTACATACAAGAATATGTCGCGTTGAGTCAAATCATCGGATTCTTCATCTTTAAATGTAGATACCGTTTCTGTTTCAAATGGATTACCTGCTATAACTAGCTTTTCGCGGGTAAAAGTTGAGATTGCCGTAAGAACCGGCAGACTAACATGCTGTGCTTCATGAACTATAACAAGATCGAACTGCTGTCCTCGAATTGAAGGATCGGTCAGAACTGAATTAATAGTTGCAGCAATGAAAAGTTTCGATTGAAGCAGCTCCTGCTCATTTAACGCGACAAAATCGTCTACTGATTTAGTAACTTTTTCGAGACCGCCTAATTCATCGATTCTTTTCCCGTTTTCTTTAGACTCCATTTGCTCTCTCGGCGTTACCGGGGAGTAAAGCTCGGCTTCTGTAATCTCGTTCGATACAGCTTGTTGGATTAATAACAACCGGTTATATAATTGCTGCTGGTGAGTCAGCTGATCATTTGCGGCTTTAAGGTCGTTTTTAGAAAATCCTTTCTTCAATCGTTCGATGAGCGATGCATTTTCCAAATCTGCAACGGTTTGATTTAATTGGGTCTTCTCTTTGGAATATTTTATCGATTTGTTTGCGGAGATCTGCCAGACGATCACGTTTTTCCTGCATCTTCCTGGAGAAATCCTCGTTGAGCACCAGTTTTATCTTAAATCGCCAGTAAGCTGTCCAGAAGAGATACTTCTTCTTGAAACAATTTACGCTTTTCTTCCTTTGCCATTTCAATTTGATTATCGAATGAATATTGAGCAATGGTTTCGAATGATTCCGGTGACGGGAGACCGACGCGCGCTGCAAGCTTTGTCATTTTCATGCCGAGCTGTTCTCCGACAGCAGACAGTTTTCAGCAGCACAGAATCTACATTATCGTTGGATGGGGAAACGAACAATACTCTTCCGGCCGACTTTCATATAACTTACCGCAGCGAGTACAATTGCCTGAACTGTGCTGGAAAGACTCGGCCCCCACAGCATTGTAACTTTATTCTGCCATATCCTGTTAACGGCTTCTATTTGTTCGGCAGATGTTTTGTCTTTCTTTTGCACTTCATAATTTACGACGTGACTGTTCTTACTGTCAGCAGGATTGAAAAGCAGGTACGGGATTAATGACTTTCCATCAATTCTCTGCAATAAGTTAATAGTCGACTTAATCTCATTCTCATAATCCCATAAACAGAGAGTCTCCGGAATCGATTCGCCGACATCGTAGGGCAAAGCGACCGTGAGATATTGATTTTCTACAGTAATAATATTGCCGATCAAATTGACAGGCTGCTGCTGGCCAAGAATAAATGTTGCATGTTCCGTCGGGTGAAAAAGAACATCTTCGGGAATCTCAAATCGATAATATGCATATCCTGCAAAAACACCGACGACGCTCCCCGCCGAACAAACGTATTTCTCGGCGCACAGTCTTTAACTGTGTAAGCTGCTTATTAAGTGTATCTGCAAAATGCACCAATAACTGTTTCACGTTCTCTCGTGTGCCTCTGAGGATGGATACGCCTGAACTCCCTTAACAAGCGGAAACCATGAAAACTATGATTATTATCCCCAAAGTCAAGAGTTTTGGATACTTGTGTGTATCTACTTAGGTATATATGAACAATATCGGGATTATTGTGTGATATTTTCTTATCCTCAAAACGAAGAAAATATATGGTCAAACAGAATATTATCATAATCGGAGGGGGATTAAGCGGATTAAGCGCAGCAGTTGAACTCTGTGCCCGAGGACACAAAACTTTAATACTCGAGCAAAATCAACATACAGGCGGAAGGGCCTATTCTTTTATAGATGCTTTGACGGGTGATTCAATAGATAACGGCCAGCATTTGATGATGGGATGCTATCATGCAACACGGCGATATATGCGCATTATTAATTCAGATAACCTTGCTTTGCTTCAACCTAGTCTTCGCATAGTATTTCTTCACCCTGTAAAGGGCTCTACCAATTTCACATGCCCTCCGTTACCGGCTCCATTGCATTTGTTTGGAGGATTAATGAGATTCAAAAGCATTCCGCTGAAAAACCGCCTGGAAATGCTTACCGTTGCTAAGCATTTGCTTTTTTCATCCCAGTCTAAAGAGCGGGAGCTTGATAAAATCAATGTGGAAGAATGGCTTGTCAGGTTGGGACAATCGGAATTAAGTAGAAAATATTTATGGGATGTTATTACCATCGGAACATTGAACAACCATCCAAAAAGAGTTTCGGCGTTAATGCTGTTCAGGATATTACGTTCAGTCTTTTTAGGTAAGCGTGAAAATTCAAGCATTCTTATTCCTCAGACCGGCCTGAGCGATGTACTGGTGGATCCGGCTGTGAATTTTATTAAACAACATGGAGGAGATGTTCTTACAGGCCGTTTTGTAACAAAATTCAATTTGCAAAATGGAAAAATTATATCTGTGGTCACTCAAGATGGAACTGAATTTCAAGCAAATGTATTTCTCAGCGCTGTTCCATGGCACGGACTTAACCGGCTGTTTAGCCAGCAGCGGCATTAATTATGAGCCGGTGATTAAAACACCATCGGGAAATATCTGTGACTGGGACCGGTTCAAACCGTCATCCATAATTTCAATTCAGTTATGGTTCGACAGGAAAATTATGGATGAAGATTTTGCTGCGCTTATCGATACAAGCGTACAATGGGTGTTTGATAAAAAACGGAAAATCTCCGGGTTTTCACAATTATAAAACAGAAGGCCAGACTGAAAGGAAGCAAACAGCATCTTTCGTTGGTAATCAGCGGCGCAGATGGATTTTTAGATATGAGCAAGGAAGATCTGTTGATGACAGCAATGGAAGATTTGCGGCAGGTACTGCCGAAATCAAAAGATGCGAAGGTTGTTCACTCAGTTGTAATTAAAGAGAAACGGGCAACATTTGTTCCTTCTCCCGGACTCGAAGCAATACGTCCTCTTCCGAGCACCGCAATATCCAATTTGTTTCTTGCCGGCGATTGGACTAATACCGGTCTTCCTGCAACTATTGAAGGCGCGGTGCTAAGCGGAAAAAAAGCAGCGGAATTGATTTGTGAATACAAAACCGGTCCATAAATCAATTCGTATGGATCCTCTCTTTTTTAAGATCCGACACTTTAGGCTTGTTCATCATTTTCATGATGGGTTTACATTGTGTATGCTTGATTTAGTATCAATTAACAAAATAATTTATCTCCGCTTCTTCACATCATTCCCTGCGGATCAACGTCGATAATCATTTTTATTTTCTTATTAGCAGCGAGCGGTGATGATTCGTACTGCGACTTTGCTTTCAGCAGTGCAGAGCGAAGAAACGAGCCCGAAGGATCACTGCTTTTCAAGTCTTTTACGACAATATGTTTGCGATAGACATTCTTTATTTTCGGAATGGCGGCATCTGCTGGGCCAAGAATTATGAACTGTTTTTGCCGGTTATTTGCAGCGAGAAAATCCGGCAAATTTTTCTGCATGATGCTGAACTTCATTTTCCAGTTCACCGGAGAATTCAATAAGAACAATCCGGGAAAAGGGCGGATAATCTCAGTTCGCGGCGATATTCCAATTCTTCCCGGTAGAATCCGCGAAAATCATGCAAGTATGACATGCTTTAGACTGTAGTGATCGGCTGCAATGTCTGAATAACAACTTCGCCGGCAAGGTTGCTTCTGCCTGCGCGTCCTGCGACTTGTGTAAGCAATTGAAACGTGCCTTCAGATGCACGGAAATCCGGAAGCAGCATTTGTGTATCTGCAGAAATCACACCGACTAGAGTCACGCGCGGAAAATCCAATCCCTTTGCAACCATCTGTGTGCCCAGGAGAATGTCAGCTTCGCCGGATTCAAACTGCTTCAGAATTTTATTGTGAGCTCCTTTGGTGCTCGTTGTATCACGATCCATCCGCAATATGACTGCCTTTGGAAACAGCTCCTGTAATTCCTGCTGTACTTGCTGTGTGCCGAATACATGCATACGCAGTTCCGCGCTGCCGCACTTCGGACAAACTGACGGCGGTTTTTTGACGAAGCCGCAATAGTGACAGCGGAGATGTTTTTTTGTTGTGTGGAATGTCAGCGAGACTTCGCAATTGTTGCATTTTTCCACATAGCCGCATTCATAGCATTCCATAACATGGGAAAAGCCGCGCCTATTTTGAAGAAGAATAGTTCCTTCTTTGCGTTCAAGCCGGCTGGCGATCTGCGTACGCAGAAGGTATGATATGGAGGAGTCGGGCAAATGCTTTGGGAAAGGGTTTTGCATTTGTTTTGATTTCTTTTTTTAATTCTTCATATACCCGGCGCCGTTCTTCCGCAATATCGACAATATCGATAGTCGGGAGCCGGGCAGTGTCGACACGATCGGGAAGTTCAAGAAGCGTGTACTTTTCATTGGCTGTATTGGCGTAACTTTCCGCGGATGGAGTTGCCGATCCAAGCACAACTACTGCTTTGATTTGTGAAGCACGGACAAGAGCAACATCGCGGGCGTTATAGCGCGGTGCAGCATCGTATTGTTTATAAGAACTGTCGTGTTCCTCATCGACTACGATTAGTCCGATGTTTTCCAGAGGTGCAAATATCGCCGAACGGGGACCGATGACGATCTTTACTTTTCCTTGATGTGCCATGCGCCATGCATCGTAGCGCTCACCAACGGACATTTGACTGTGCATAACTGCAACGTCATCCCCGAAGTGTGCTTTAAATCGCCGTACTGTCTGCGGTGTGAGTGATATTTCCGGTACTAAAACAATCGCTGTTTTGTCATGTGCAATTACATTGCGAATTGCTTCGATATACACCTGCGTTTTTCCGCTCCCGGTGATTCCATGTAAAAGAAATGCTTTAAAAGCTCCCGCTGATGTTGCCCTGACAATTTCGTCGAGAGCATGCTGTCTGGTTTACATTCAACGTGATATTCAGGCGGCGGTTCGACCGGGTCATACTCTGAACGCCTGAATACTTCATGCTCGCTGATATGTACCAGTCCTTTTTTCACGAGTGTCTTTAAAGAAGAGAGAGAGCCATGATGACGCTTCAAAAAAGAATTGATTTCAACAGCACTTATCCCCGAAGATGTTTCATTCTTTAGAGCTTCGAGGATGAAAAACTGTTTGACGGGAAAAGATGCGGTATTTGTTTTATCCGTAAATATTTTTAATCCGTCTGCTGTTAAAGCAGCCATTCGTTCCGACTTTGGCTTGGCTTTTGCTTTTCCGATTTCTTCTGTTATAGAAATCCATCCGCGCTGCTGCATCTCACTCAAAACGGCATGAATACTTTTCGTGCGTGACTTTCGCTGAACTTGTGCAAAAGTCAAAGGAGCATAATCAGCAAGAGCCTGTATTATTGCATGCCTCTGCGGCGCGGATTTCTTTGTCACTTGAAGAATTGCTTCGATGTCCTGCGCAATCAGGCGGACAGTCTTTTTACTTTCCTGCGATAATCCCTGCGGTGTAGCCGCCTTTAATACTTCACCCCAGGGCGTAAAATAGTATTCACTGATCCATTTTGTGAGCAGCAGCATTTCATGTGAGAAAGTCGGCTTCGTATCTAAAATGTCGGTGACAGGTTTGAGTCCGCGGATATTCGTCGCAGACGGCAGCGCAACGATGACGCCTGTAAGATGTTTTTTGCCGAACGGAACAAGCGCGCGTTTGCCGGTAAGAACTGAAGATTGAAGTTCCGGCGAAACGATATATGTAAACGTGCGGTCGATGGGAACAGGAAGAGCTATATCGACGAGGAATTGGTTCAAAGAAAAACCGCCAATGAGTAAAATAGAAGAATCGTTTTCAGCTGCTCAACTCGCGTTCAAGAATTCGATAGACTTCTACAATCGGTATATTTTTCTCCGCGGCGATTCGTTTGCATTCTTCAAACTCGGCACGCAGCTGCTCTTTTCCTTCAACCGTTATTACTTTAACTGTAATAATGCCGAATGAAGTATTCACCTGCTTGTTAGCCCTGGACAGCTTCTTCCGTTCTATCTGCTGAATGCGTACACCAAGGGTCGTTGTCTCGCGGAAAATAATTTCAAGCATGCTGTCAATTTTTGCACGCTCGACAAGCACAGAAAAGAGAATACCGGGCCGGCCTTTTTTCATTACAATCGGAACGAGATAAGCATCGTGCGCACCGCATGCGAGAAGCTTTTCAATGACGTACGGATAAATTTCCGGATTCATATCATCGATGTTGGTCTCGATGCTGACAATTTCATCTGAGAGGTATTGTGTTTCCAATTCACCAACGAGAACGCGAAGGATATTCGGTATTTGCTCAATCTCACGCCCGCCTGCACCGTAACCGATTGCCGATACTTGAATTTTTTCTGCAGTCAAAATACCGCGTGAAAGTGCTTTCACGATTGCAGCGCCTGTAGGCGTCGTTAGTTCATACGGTACATCGGTAAGTATAACCGGATAGTCTCTCAGGATTTCCATTGTCGCAGGTGTCGGTACAGGCAGCATACCATGCTGTGTCTTCACAGTTCCGCCGTTTCCGACCTTTATCGCCGAGGTGTAGACAGCCTGAATACCAAGTATCTCTATACAAATTGCCGCTCCGACAATATCTACTATCGAATCTATTGCACCGACTTCATGAAAGTGTATTTTTTCGATGTCGGTGTTGTGAACTTTCGCTTCAGCAACTGCAACTTCATGAAATATCTTCTTCGCACGTTCTTTTACTTTTAAAGAAAGGCCGCTATGATCAATAAGCGTTTCGATATCTTTAAGATGCCGGTGGTAATGCGGTTGTTCGGAAATGACGACGTCTGCCTGTACGGCGACAATACCGTTTCGAGTGATATGATGAGCTGAGAGTTCGAATCCATCAAGTTTTAGCTTCCGCAGTTCAGAGTTCAGTTCGTCGATTGAAATGCCGGCGCTGATAAAGGCGCCCAAAGTCATATCACCGCTGATACCGGAAATTGTATCGATGTAAGCTATTTTCATAGGAAGGTCATTTCAAATTTATTAAAGAACTTTCGCGAGATGTTCAATAAATCGTTCTGTCGCTCCAATATTTTCCTTTACTAATTTCGATGCGACATTTCCTGCGATTGCTCTTGCTTTTGTATCATTAAGCAATGTACGGAGCGTCTTGTAACATTCCAACTGATCATTGATAAGAAATCCACCGCCTTTACGAAGTAGTTCCTGTGCTTCCTGTGAGTTTGTGTGCCGCGGTCCGTAGACTACGGGAATTCCGTAGACAGCCGGTTCCAATACATTGTGGACACCCTGCCTGAAACTACCGCCGACATAAGCAATATCTGCATACTGGTATAATGCCATCAATATTCCTACACTATCGACAATAACGATCCGTTCATGTGAATAGTCGTTCAGCAGTGAGAATCGAATGGATTTTATCTTGAAAGGGAGTTGTTTTTCAATTGCTTCCAGCGCTTCTTCCGTCGGCTCATGCGGAACGAGAATTATCAGGACTTTTGGATCGTATTCTAAAAGTTTCTTAATCGCCGGCATAGAGCACTTCTTCATCTTCGGGCCATGTACTTCCTGCAATAAATATCTTTTTATCCTTTATAATAGAGGGCGGAATCAGGTGTTTTTTTCTGGCGTCGTTGCTGCGCTGCCATACCTGATCGTACCTGGTTTCGCCAATCGCTTGAATCAGAGGATGTGTCAGTCCGAATCGGGAAAATGCTTCAACATCTTTTACAGACACGGTCAGGATTGATACAAAGTTATTAAAGAGTAATCGATGAAAACCTTTTATGAGCGGATAGAATCTTGCCGATGTTGTACGCATCGTAGCGTTGGCAATAAAAGCCGGTATATTTCTTGCACTTAGTTCCCATAAATGATTCGGCCAAACATCATAACGCACAAAAACTGCCGCTGTCGGCTGCAGAAGATCAAGAAAATGCCGCGCATTTGCCTTTGTATCAAACGGAATATAAGTGATGATATCGGCAAGTTTATAATTCTTTGAATGATCATATCCGGAAGGAGAAAAAAATGTCACGATGATATCTATATCGTGGTATTTCTTGCGCAGGGCGGCAATGATCGGTTTGGCCTGCTCAAATTCTCCCATGGATGATGAATGGAACCATACCCGCCTTTTTGATTTCAATTTTTTAAGATCATATTCAAATCTTCTCGAACAATCCCTTTCGACCTCGAATTCCATTGCGGATTTTAGAATTGAAAGGCGCTGCACATTGTAAAAGCATCCAGAATAACGGAATAAAAAGGCCATTATAACCAATAAACCAGATTTTTTTCATACTGCGTTCTATCAATAGAAGTTCAAATATTTCGGAATTATGGTAGAGAAAGTTTGATGGAAATGCAAGAAAGAGATTTATGTGCGAATAGCCATAAATCTATTTGAATGAATTAAGCCGAGCCTTCCATCATTTCTATATCCGAGTATTTATTGGTTATCCTCATCTGTATTCAAACGATAACCTATTCCGGATTCTGTAATAAGAATTTTAGGATTTGTTGGATCGTCTTCAATTTTTTTCCGAAGCTGCCCTACATATACACGCGTGTATTGGGCCTCTTCAGAAAATGTCGGCCCCCAGACTTGTTCTAAAATATATTTATGTGTGAGTACTCTTCCGGCATTTCTCACAAACAATGCTAAAAGAGAATATTCGATTGCGGTTAGCTTCATAACTTCGCCCGCCTTTTTCACAATTCGAGCTGATAAATCGACAGAAAGATTATGTGTTGTAAAAAGTTCTTTTTCTTGATTTCTAGGACGATGACGAAGAGCCGTCCGTACACGGGCAAGTAATTCTCCGGTGCGAAACGGTTTTACAAGGTAGTCATCCGCAGCGGCATCCAGACACGCAATGATGTCGCTTTCCGTATTACGAACCGAGAGAACAATGATTGGTACGGTAGCCCATTCACGAATTTTTTTTAATACCGTTATTCCGTCAATATCCGGTAAACCGAGGTCAAGAATGATAAGTTCAGGCCGTTCCGAACCGGCCATGGTAATTCCATCGTTTCCAGTTGAAGCAAATTTCAAGGTATATCCGTTCGGTTCTAATGTTAACTGAAGCAAGCGGCGAATTTGAATTTCATCATCAATGACAAGTATGTTAGGCTGGTTACTCATAATTTTGCCGGTTCGTTTTGAATTGGTATTTCAATTTTAAATTCTGCTCCGGCCGGAACTCTGTTCCGAACACTGAGAGTTCCGCGGTGAGCTTCAATAAATCCTTTTGCGATGGGAAGACCTAATCCCGTGCCCCCCGGCGTTGTTCCTTCGGCACGATAAAATTTGTCAAATACTTTTCTTAGATCCGATCTTCGGAATGCCCGGTCCGTTGTCAGCAACTGTGATAATACATTGTTCATCCTCGACATGCGCATCTGAATTTCGATATGAAGTTCCTTTCGGTGTGTGCACAGTCGCGTTATAAATTAGATTTGTCAATACCTGTTCCATGAGTCCGAAATCTAATTTTACCAGCGGCATCTCGTTCTGAACATGAATCGATAACAGGATGATTCGTTAATTTCACGTTCAAGTCCTTTGACGCTTACGTTTATCAGATCACGTAAATCGCACCAATCCTGTTTTGGCTTTATCATTCCGGATTCGATACGTGTCATATCCAGCAAGTTTGCAACAAGGCGGTTCAATCGTTCTGCTGCAATGCGTATTTCCGTGCTAGTTTTCTTTGATTGCTGCAGGATTTTTTGATTGCGGTTCTGAGAGTAAATTTTCAGAGGCCCCCATAATTGCAGCAATCGGTGTTCGCAGCTCATGGGAAATGGAATTGAACAAGTGTTTTATATAATCGTTCCGATTCCGCAACAATTATGGATTTTTTTGTCACTTCATTCAATAATTCCCGTTCAACGGCGGAAGCAATTTGAGCAATAAAATTTTCCAGCAGTATTTCCTGATCAATGCCCAGTTTTTCATTATGATTGACTCGAACACCGATAACACCGACAGGATAACGGGGACCTGACATTGAATAATACGTTGCCTGTGCAAAAGGAAGTGTGTCGGTGAATTTTCCTGCTTTCTTTTCATTCCAGTATGTCCATGCAGCAACACTGAATTCCTTTTCATCCGGTTTCCATGAACTTGCTGCATGTGCTTGATGGCTCATATCTCCGTCTGCATCACCAAGAAAAAGAGCAACGTCCGCATCAAAAAATTTTTTAATATTTGCAATTGCTGCCTGAACAACTTCATCCTGGGAATGTGAGGAAGAAAGGTCTTTCGTCAATGCAAACAAAGCGGAAGAGCGCATTTCACGCTGGCGGACGGCTTGTTCTCTTTCACGAACACGTGCGGATAAAGTTCCGGACACAGTTGCTACAATAAAAAACACCAAAAGCATTAACACATCTTCAATGCGTCCGACAGAAAATGTATAGATAGGCGTAATAAATAAAAAATCCCATGCTAATGCACCACAAGCTGCTCCCAATAATACCGGGCCGCGTCCCATTCTTAAGGGCAGTAATGATACTGCGAAAAGAATAATATACGAAATCGTCTTATATTCAATAAGCCGGGCGAGAGGAATACATGCAACCGAGACACCAAGAATTATTATCGCTGCTAAAATGTATTGTAAGAAACCGGATTGGATTTTGGGAATACGATAAAAAAAAGACCGTCGTTGATTCTCCTCTTCTTCATGCCCGACAATATAAATATCGATATCCTCGCTCTTTTGTATAAGACCATTCACGAGACGCGTCGATCCAAAGAGGACCCGCTGTTTCGGTTTCCCGATCAGAATTTGCGTCGCATTTTGTTCGCGTGCAACGCGCAGGAGTGCTCCGGCAATATTTTCATCGGATGTTGTGACGATCTCTGCGCCAAGTTCTCTTGCGAGCTTGAAATTCTTCGACAGCTGCTCTGTTTCCGTGAGCGTTGCTTTTTTTGATGTTTCTACATAGACTGCAACCCACGATGCATCCATCGTATACGAAACTCTGCGCGCCCAGCGGATAAGCGAGATGGATTGCGGACTCGCACTGATACCGACGACCAGCCGTGTTCCGGATTTCCATGTCTCAGAAATCCGTTTCGTCTGTTTATATTCCCGCAATTGCTGATCGACACGCTCGGCAGTCAGACGGAGAGACATTTCACGCAACGCCGATAGATTGCCGGCACGGAAGAAATTTTGTACGGCACGCTTTGAACGTTCAGGAGTATAAACTTTTCCATCCGATAAGACGCTTGAGAAGTTCATTGGGTGAAATATCTATCACTTCAACTTCATCTGCGGCTTCAAAAATTGAATCCGGGACTGTCTCGCGAATAATACTGCCGGTAATTTGTGCAACTGTTTCGGCGCGGCTTTCAAGATGTTGAACATTGAGCGTCGTAAAAACATCGATCCCGTTATCGAGAAGCTCGAGTACATCCTGATATCGTTTTGTATGGCGGCTTCCCGGAGCATTCGTATGGGCAAGTTCATCGACAAGGACAAGCTGAGGTTTTCGAGAAAGGATCGTATCGAGGTCCATCTCTTCGAGTATCGTTCCTTTGTATTCAATCGTTTTTCTTGGGACGACAGGCAGACCGGCAAGGAGAGCTTCGGTTTCTATTCGTTTGTGCGTTTCTATGTAACCAACAACAACATCGATGCCTTTGGACATTTGCGGCATGGGCATCTCTGAGCATATCATATGTTTTCCCGACACCGGCACACATCCCAAAGAAAATTTTCAGCTTTCCTCTTTTTTCCTTTTCTTCTTCTTTCTTTAAAAGCTGGAGAAGTGTGTCTGGATCGGGACGGTTTTGATCTTCTAAGGACATAGTGAAATATACGAAAGACATGTGAAAAAAGCGTTTCGAAATATTGATGCTATAATGCACTTTTCTTTCATTATTTCAATAAAAACCCGGTTGTGTTGGACGATCGTGTTATGAACCATGAAAAAACCACCAATTGACTTGAGGAATAAAAGCGACAATTAAAAGAACCATGAGTTCGAACAATAGAAAAAGAGGCACGGCTCTTGCGATAGCAAAAACAGGTTTATGAAATTGCAGGATGGAATGGAAAACATTCAGCCAGAACGGCGGAACGAGATAGGCAATTTCAAGATTCATCAGAAAAAAATTCCTATATGAATAGAATCGATATCATACTCACCTGCAATCTATAGAAATTATTATTTTGGGAGATCTATTTATTAAACTTTGTTGATTATTTATTCGTATACCAGCTTTTCCAATCCGAATGTTCAGGAGTGAACCGGACAAGATGGTCGTGAGAAAGAAATCCTGCCAAGAATCCGATAAGAAGTGCCGCAATAGTAACGATGACAATACGTTCAAAGTGGTTTCTTTCCCCGTTTATCTTATCTTCTCTAAAATTCTCTATCTCTTTCATATGATAAAACTCCTTTCCTTTCTGAGGCCATCAAATTAACTTCATAGCCACCATCAGCATATCGATCAGCTTGATGCCGATAAATGGAGCAATGATGCCGCCGACTCCATAAATGAGGAGGTGTCTTCGCAGCAATTGAACGGCGCTTACAGGCCGATATTTTACTCCCTTGAGTGCTAATGGTATCAGTGCAACAATGATCAGTGCATTAAAGATAACGGCGGAAAGGATTGCACTTTCCGGAGTAGCAA
Source organism: uncultured Bacteroidota bacterium (assembly GCA_963770945.1). GTDB lineage: Bacteria > Bacteroidota > Ignavibacteria > UBA10030 > UBA10030 > Fen-1298. The sequence continues at coordinate 237,519 of CAVYRP010000013.1, forward strand.
GCTTCATAATATTCAGCATATTCAATACAGGATATGTTGTTGCAAATGCTGCAGGAATTATCGCAAAATATTTCGCAACATCATTGGCGATGCTGAACGTAGTCAGTGTCCCGCGCGTCATCAGAAGCTGTTTGCCGATTTCTACTATCTCCATCAGCTTTGTCGGATTACTGTCGAGATCGATCATATTCGCCGCTTCTCGGGCAGATTGTGTTCCGGTATTCATTGCTACAGCAACATCTGCCTGTGCAAGCGCCGGAGCATCGTTTGTACCGTCACCGGTCATTGCCACAAGCCGCCCGCCTTTTTGATAATCACGGATTAATTTTAACTTATCTTCCGGTTTTGCCTCGGCAAGAAAATCATCGACACCGGCTTCAGCGGCAATGGCAGTCGCTGTCAAGGGGTTGTCCCCCGTAATCATCACGGTTTTTATTCCCATCTTCCGCAGGTGTGCAAACCGTTCCTTAATTCCGCCTTTGACAATATCTTTCAAATGAATAACGCCGAGAACTTCTTTGTTTTCCGCGACGACTAGAGGAGTGGCGCCGGCCCGGCTGATTTCTTGCACCGCTTGCTGTACGGCTGCAGGAAACACGCCGCCCTGCTGTTCGATGTACGCTTTCATTGCGTCTGTTGCACCTTTTCGGATAATTCTTTTTCCATTTTTTCCGTCAGGCAGAATATCAGCACCGCTCATACGCGTCTGTGCACTGAAGGGAACAAAATGCGCAGCAATCTCGCGTATGTCACGGCCGCGCAAACCGTATTTTTCTTTTGCGAGTATGACGATCGATCTTCCTTCAGGAGTTTCATCGGCAAGTGATGCGAGCTGTGCTGCATCCGCCAATCGTTCTTTAGAGATTCCCGGCGCAGGAGTGAATTCCGTGGCCATACGGTTTCCCAGCGTGATCGTTCCGGTTTTATCAAGAAGGAGCACATCGACATCCCCTGCAGCTTCGATGGCACGACCGGAAGTTGCTATTACGTTATGCCGGATCATTCGATCCATTCCGGCAATACCGATTGCAGAAAGAAGTCCGCCAATTGTTGTAGGAATCAAACAAACAAGAAGAGCAACAAGCACCGTTACTAGTAACGGGTGCTCCATGTCCGGCAACCTCCACGCTGAACAGCGAGAAAGGAAGCAGTGTCACGCACACGATAAGAAAAATGATGGTGAACGCGGCAAGTAATATATTGAGTGCAATTTCATTCGGAGTTTTTTGCCGCTTGGCGCCTTCAATTAAATGAATCATCCTATCAAGAAAACCGCCGCCGGGTTCTGCTGTCACTCGAATGATCAGCCAATCGGAGAGAACACGCGTTCCGCCGGTAACAGCGCTTCGATCGCCGCCGGATTCACGAATCACAGGAGCACTTTCGCCCGTAATAGCGCTTTCATCCACAGAAGCGATTCCTTCAATAACTTCACCGTCCGCTGAAATAATATCTCCTGCTTCGGCAAGAAACACATCGCTTTTTTGCAATTCGCTGGATGTGACAATGTCAAACTGTGAACCTCTTTGAGGCTCATGTAATCGCTTTGCCGTTGTGTCACGGCGCGAGCGGCGTAGAGCTTCTGCCTGAGCTTTTCCCCGTCCTTCAGCCAATGCCTCAGAAAAGTTTGCGAAGAGAACCGTGAACCATAGCCAGAGTGATACGAAACCGATATACCATGCAGGCGCTTCTCCGGTGCCGAACAGTGCTTGAATCCATAATGCGAACGTAAGCACACTTCCCACTTCCACGACAAACATAACCGGGATTCCGTGCCATTGACTTTGGATTCAATTTGACAAATGAATCAAATAAAGCACGACGAAACATTTCGCCGTTAAGTCCTAAAGGTTTCCTTAATTGCTGTGTAGATTGCGTTACCATTATAGTATATTCCTTCTTTCTCGTGAGTATGTTATTGCATCATCATAAAATGTTCGACAATCGGTCCTAATGCGAGTGCAGGCAAAAAGTTCAGTGCACCCACAATAAGAACGACCGCTATAAGCCAGAAAATAAAAAGCGGCGTGTGTGTCGGCAGTGTTCCTTCGCTTGCCGGAACCAATTTCTTTTTCACAAGAGAATCTGCAAGCGCTAACGTCGGGACAGCAAGCCAGTACCGTCCGATCAACATTGCAATTCCGCCGGTGAGATTATAGAACGGATTGTTTGCACCGATTCCGGCAAAAGCGCTTCCGTTGTTGTTGCCTTGCGATGTGAACAGATACAACACTTCACTAAATCCGTGCGGTCCCGGATTGAAAATAGTTGCCTTTCCGGCTGTTGTGACAACGGCAAGAGCTGTTAAAATAAGGACTGTGATCGGCATAATAAGAATAAGAAGCGATGCCATTTTCATTTCATACGCTTCAATTTTATGGCCTAAATATTCAGGTGTACGTCCGACAAGCAGCCCGGCAACAAATACTGCAACGATAACAAACACTAACATACCGTAAAGTCCAGAACCGACTCCGCCAAAAACAACTTCACCCAGATGCATCATGATGAGTGTGACCATGCCTCCGAGCGGAGTGTAGGAATCATGCATGGAATTCACAGAACCGTTTGATGCTGCGGTCGTGACAGTTGCCCAAACAGCGGAATTGGGAATACCGAATCGAACTTCCTTTCCCTCCATATTGCCGCCCGGATTGATGGAAGTAGAATGCTGATCCACACCGAGGGCCGCGAGCTTAGGATTGCCGGAGTCTTCCAGACTATACATCCAAAATACTGCTGTGACAAGTATCAGCATCATAGCAGCTAAGACCGCCCACCCCTGTCGAGTGTCTTTCACCATCTTTCCAAATGTATAGCACAATGCTGCAGGGATAAGCAAAATAGCAAGCATTTCTAAAAAATCAGCAAGAGGCGTGGGGTTTTCATATGGATGAGTTGAATTGACGTTGAAGAAACCACCGCCGTTTGTTCCTAATTGCTTGATGGCAATCTGTGACGCCGCTGGCCCCATAGCCAGAACTTGATCTGTTACTTTTACACCACCGGTGTCGGTTGTCGGTTGAAGAAAAGGCACGGAGACATATGCAGAATTATTTTGTATAACCCCCTGGGAAACAAGCACAAGCGCAAAAATGATAGAAAGCGGCAGAAGAATGTACAACGTACTGCGTGTCATATCCACCCAGAAATTTCCCAGTGTCTTTGCTGAGTGACGGGCAATTCCGCGGATGAAAAGTGCAAGCACAGCCATCCCCGATGCCGCGGAAACGAAATTCTGCACGGTCAATGCAAGCATCTGTGTCATGTAGCTCATTGTTGTTTCCCCGCCGTAACCCTGCCAGTTTGTATTCGACGCAAAACTGACGGCAGTGTTGAACGAAGAATCCGGCGCAACAGCCCCTAATCCTTGCGGGTTGAATGGCAAAAATTGTTGAACGCGCTGTATGACATAAACAATGATCAGTCCGACAAAATTAAAGATAAGCAGTGCTGCTGCGTTTGCTTTCCAATCCATCTCCTCTTCGGGCTTAATCTTTGCGAGACGATAGATAAAACGTTCCAGCGGACCGAGAACAGGATCGAGAAATGTCTTTTCCTGCTGGTACACACGCGCCATAAATGCACCGAACGGTTTTGCAAGGAGTGTCAGTGCTGCAAGATAAAACGCGATTTGTAAAATCCCATTGAGAGTCATTCGAATATCTCCGGTTTAAGTAAAGCAATGAATAAATAGATCAAAAGACCGAACGATATAATTCCTGATATAATATAGAGGAGGTTCATACTGTGCCTCCTGATTTTTCTTCAACATTTTTATCAGCCTCGGGCTGAAGGACTTCGCAAATTTTTAAAAGTCCCCATGTGAGAATAAAAAATACAACGGTGACGCCGATATAGATAATGTCGTCCATGTTCATTTTCCTTCTGATGCGGATTGAGTTTCGTCTAGTGCAAGATTCAACTTGAGAACATTCACACGAGGTTCTCCAAGAAAACCTAATTGTCTTCCTTCAGTATATTGAACCACCAGCGAACGGAGCTTATCCTGGGTCAGATTTCGGATGCGGGCTACGCGCGGAAGCTGATAGAGGGCAGCCGCAATACTGATATGGGGATCAAGTCCGCTTCCTGAAGCCGTCGCAAGATCCGCAGGTACAGGCTGAATGTTCGAAGAATCAACTGCTTTCAGGTCCTGGATTCTTTTATTTACTCCATCGAGATAAGCCTGATTGGTCGGTCCGTAGTTTGATCCCGATGACGCAGCAGCATTATAAGCAAAAGGACCTGTTGCCGATAATCGGCCCCAGAAATATTTCGGATCGCTGAACGGCTGGCCGATTAACTCGGAGCCGAGAGTTTTTCCATCCTTTACTATTATACTTCCGTTGGCTTTTCCCGGAAAAAGAAGCTGTGCCAGCACGGTGACTACAAGCGGGTAGAGTAATCCTGTAGTTATCGTAAGGAGGATGATCATAAAAGCCGCCGTGCGAAATTGAGTTAATATTTTCATTTTAATTTCTCCGATTATCCGGTCAGGTTAAAGAATTTGATTCATTGTATACCGGTACAAGCTTCCGGCAACCGCATTCATATTTCTATCGTTCAATAGGTCATTGTTTTTTCGAGCCAGTCGTTCACTAATTCGGAACCGTAACCGTCAAAAGGGCGCTTGAGGTTAATGACAAATATTTTGTCATTTGCATCGATGTAATTTTTTAGTTCTCCGCAAACCTTGCTCGGCGATTTATCCGTGATTATTGCATACGATGTTTCCGAGAGTCTGACATTGGAGTAACTATCAACTTCATCATGCAGCTTAGAATAGTTGTCCTCGGGCATGGTTAAATCGTAAGTGACGAGTAATAGTGACATGATATAAGCCCTTCAATAATAGAGAATGTCTATATGTTTTTAATTTCTGTATTAAACATAAAGAGACCGGGAATAAATTCCAATCAGGGGAGTCTAAAATTAGGGGCAAAAGGTATAAAAAAATCTATATAAAGAAAATATAAAAAAAGAGGCTAATTTTATAAAGAAAGAATAAAAAAGGAAATATCCTCGGATTTTAATTCACAAACAGGGTGTTGAATTCATCTATGATAGCACGGTTGCCTCAAAACTTTTTCTTTCTGCAGATTACTCTGTAACTTGAAAAAGTAAAATACTTTATATGTCGAACAATTTGGAACAAATATGGAACAAAGCAGTACCGATAATTCTTCAGATGGTGATCCCTCGTCTATTATAGGAGATAATTCAGAAAAAAGAATCTCTACAAAAGTAAAACGTGCAATTCTTGGTGCGCCGCGCAGCATTAAAGATCCCGGAGTTTTTCATCAAATTTCCCTTATCGCATTCCTTGCGTGGGTCGGATTAGGCGCAGACGGTCTTTCATCTTCGGCATATGGACCGGATGAATCTTTTCGTGCGCTTGGAAACCATTCATATCTGGCAGTCGCATTAGCACTGGCGACAGCTTTTACAGTATTTATTATTTCTTATGCATATTCACGAATCGTCGAACACTTTCCATACGGCGGAGGCGGTTATGTCGTTGCAAGCCGGTTACTCGGTAAACATTTCGGCGTTGTTTCAGGGTCTGCATTGTTAGTAGATTATGTATTGACAATCTCTGTGTCGATCGCTGCCGGGGCTGACCAGGTCTTTAGTGTTCTCCCTCCGGAATGGCATCAATATAAACTCATAATTGTTACAATAGTTATTTTTATGTTGATGCTCCTCAATCTTCGAGGCGTAAAAGAATCGGTTACAATACTCATGCCGATCTTTCTTTTATTTCTCATCACACATATCATTTTGATCGTTGGTGGAATCGGTTCGCATATTTCCGAAGCACATCGCGTAGCAAGTGAAGTCACTAATGGATTTTCGAATGGACTGAAAACACTGGGTTTGCTGGGGATGGCAGGAATTTTTGCACGTGCTTACTCTATGGGTGCCGGCACGTATACCGGTATCGAAGCAGTCTCAAACGGAATCCAGATCATGCGTGAACCAAAGATCGATACTGCCAAACGTACGATGGCATATATGGCGATTTCCCTTGCCGTCACAGCAGGCGGAATTATGGTGTGCTATCTTCTCTTCAATGTGGAACCGATTTCCGGTAAAACAATGAATGCCGTATTGCTGGATCGATTCGCAGGGAACTGGACTTTTATCGGATTACCGCTTGGCTGGCTTTTCGTAGTTATTACACTGGCCTCGGAAGCAGCCCTCTTATTTGTCGCTGCACAGGCCGGATTTATCGACGGCCCCCGCGTCATGGGGAATATGGCCACAGACTCCTGGCTGCCGCGCAGGTTTGCTTCGCTTTCCGAGCGGTTAACAATGCAAAATGGAGTGGTTATCATTTCAATTGCGGCTATTCTTACTTTGGTCATCACCAAGGGAAATACATCTACGCTTGTTCTTATGTATTCAATTAATGTTTTCTTGACTTTTTCACTCTCGGAAATGGGGATGGTCAGATATTGGATAAAAAATCGAGAACAATATCCCGATTGGTCTAAACATATTATCATTCACTTAATCGGTCTGGTTTTATGTCTCTCAATTTTAACAGTAAGCATTTTTGAGAAGTTCGCAATCGGCGGATGGGTAACATTAGTTATTACTTCCTTACTTATTCTGCTCTGTCTTAAGGTCAAACGTCATTATAAAAAAGTCAGTGACCAGCTTAAACGGCTCGATGATGTTCTTACGGATATTCCAGCGATGGAAGGGTGGGTTCAGACAAAAACTATCCCAAATGCAAATACGGCTGTTTTAATGGTGAAGGAATACGGCGGATTGGGAATTCATTCGCTTCTTTCCATCCAGCGCCTTTTCCCGAATCATTTTAAAAATATGATTTTTATTTCTATCGTGAATGTCGATGCAAGCACCTTAAAGGGAAAGAATGAATTGGACGAGATGAGAGAAGAACAAAAAAATCATCTTGAAAAATATGTCAAGTTTGCAAATCAATTAGGGTACAATTCTGATTACCGGATTGCCGAAGGAACCGACGTAATAGAAGAAATGGAAAAGTTATCGGCACAAATATTCAAAGAATTTCCACGGTCTATATTTTTTGCCGGTAAACTGGTTTTTGAACGAGAGAAATGGTACCAGCGTATTCTCCATAACGAAACTGCATATGCAATTCAACGGCGGCTGCAATTCGGAGCAATGAACTGCATGGTTTTGCCGGTTCGTGTCTTCGCTGCAAATAAAACGTAAATAGTTTTAATGAAAAGAGCGGGAAATCTCCCGCTTTTTTTATTGACAACACGCAAATCGACGAATTTCAATTAATTTCTTGCCATCGGGAACTATCCACGGTATCTTACTGTTGGATATTTTAAATTTAAAGGAGAAGCAATGAAAAGTACAAAGCAATATGGCAAAAAAATCGATCTTGCGCTCTCTCTGTGGGTAAAACTGGCTCGGGCGCATGACACATTCAACCATTTAACCGCGTCGAATCTTCGAACAACCGGATTAACTCCGGCTCAATTTGGTGTTGTCGAGTGCTTAGGACATCTGGGTACTATGCTCATCGGTGACCTGACAAAGAAACATCTTGTCAGCGGCGGCAACATGACTGTTATTGTAAATAATCTTGAAAAAGATGGAATTGTCCGGCGGTCTGTAAATAAAAAAGATAAGCGTGCTTTTTATGTGCAATTAACGCCAAAAGGAAACCGTTTATTCCATGCGATATTCACTCCGCATGCAAACTATATACTTAAGCTGGCATCTGTGCTCACAGAAGCTGAACAAGCAGAACTGGGAAATCTCTTGAAAAAACTCGGTACAGGAATATTGAGAATAGATTAATTGCCGCAAAACGCTATTTGAAATTTGAAACTTTTAATTTTTTTGTGTTGTTGTATATAATATATAGCTATTGGAACAATGGAAAATCATCCTTTACATATTCTCGCGATGGCAGGCAGTTTAAGGGCAGAATCTTATAACCGGAAAGCACTTCAAATTGCCAAGAGAATAGCATCCGAGTTCGATGTTGATATTCGTGAAATCGACTTGAAGACGCTTGCGCTGCCTGTCTTTGATGCAGACCTGCGGAAAGATGGATTTCCAGAGCCGGTTTTAAAGCTTAAAAAGGCTGTGGAAACAGCAGATATTGTTTTAATTGCAGCACCAGAATACAATCATTCAATAGCCGGCCCCTTAAAGAATACCATTGACTGGGCATCGGATAAGACAAATCCTTTCTCGGGAAAAGTGGCGGCTATTTTTGGCGCATCGACAGGAATTTTCGGAACATTAAGGTCACAGCTTCAACTCCGTCAGATACTGGCATCATTAAATGTTGAGCTGCTTCCTCAGCCTCAAGTATATATACGTTCTGCAGATGAAGCTTTTCTTCCGGATGGTTCACTGGTCGATTCGAGAATTACAAAACAGCTGCATTTATTGATTGAAGAAACAATTAAATTAGCCCGGCGAAAAAAAGAGAATAAAACCGGCAACTAACAGACTATAGAGGAGGGTTCTTATGGAAACGACAGTTCTATATCTTGGCAGGATATTATTCGGCGGATATTTTATTTACGGAGCAGTTAATCATTTTAAGAATATTAAGATGATGTCCGGCTATGCAAAATCCAAAGGTACGCCGTTGCCAGAGTTATCCGTCGCTTTTACCGGATTGCTTTTATTGGTCGGTGGTGTAAGCGTGCTTTTTAATATATTTCCGGTCGTGGGATTAATTTCACTTGTTCTCTTTCTTATTCCTGTCACATTAGTCATGCATGCTCCATGGAAAGTTGAAGATCCGCAGGTAAAAATGAGCGAGATGGTAAACTTCATGAAAAATTTTGCGCTGGTCGGTGCAGTACTAATTTTGATTGCACATACGCTGGCTTGAAAAACTGTTAAAGCGTTGCATAACGGTTATTAATGTAAAATGGTTATTAGTTATGAATGAATACATGGTTACAGTAAAATTCTTAATGGCGTTTCAAGAAGAATTTACATCTCTCATTCCAAGCCAGCGAAATGAAGTGAACCGGCTGATAGAAGAAGGAGTTCTAACAGGTTATTGTTTATCGTCGGACAGGGAGACATTGTGGATGATGCTGCGTGCAGCATCAACGGATGCCGTTCACACGATGCTCGAGGCCATGCCTTTATATAAATTTATGCGTTTCGAAATTACGGAGTTGATGTTCCATGTTCACCCCGTATCTTTACCGATGCATTTTTCTATGAACTAGAATGTAATAAACGGGTTTAGTTAATTTTAAGTATTCACTTTTTAAAGAGGCCATTATATGAAAAAAATATCAGTTGTTTTTCTATCGATGATAGCTGTTACTGCACTTGCGGCAGCGCAAACCGAATGGAAAATGGACAAAGTCCATTCAAGCGTCGTATTTAGCGTGCGGCATATGGTTATTTCCGAAGTGTCCGGCAATTTTAAAGATTTTTCAATTGTCCTGAAATCGGATAAAGAGGACTTCTCAGATGCTGTTGTAGAAGGCACAATTCAAACTGCGAGCATTAATACGGAAAACGATTATAGGGATAAGCACTTGAAATCGGATGATTTTTTCAATGCCGAAAAGTTTCCCCAGATAAAATTTAAAAGTACGAAATTCGAAAAACTAGGCGATAAGAAATATAAAATCACCGGTAACCTCACGATTCGTGATGTGACAAAAGAAGTGGCATTCGATGCCGTCTTAAACGGAACGCTTAAAACAGGCAAAGGACTCCTCTCTGCCTGGAAGGCAACAATAACGATAAACAGGTTTGACTATAATTTGAAATGGAATAAAACAGTCGAAACCGGCGGCCTTATTGTGGGGCAGGATGTAACAATTACACTGAATTTAGAATTGAACAAGTAGTACTTTCGCCCCCTAATGATGGGGTCTGCTTTTACTTCGGTTTGTAAACAGGCCCCATCTCTCTTTTTTCAAAAAACCTGCGCTTGTCTGCAGATTGCAAAATATTTTGCTCTTATCTTAAAGGCGGATAAACTTCTGAATCCCGGATGCTCTCTTGAAAGTGGTTGAATTTAATGGTACTATTTTATTCAGGTAGAGCAGCATACCGGAAATTTAAACAAATTATGGAACCTTCCAGCAAAAATCTAGAACAATTCGGCGAAGAGCTTGCACAAGCTCGATCGGCGAAGGGTATATCGTTATTGGATATCTCCGCTGAAACACGGATCAACTTGAAGTTCCTAGAAGCAATCGAACATGGACAGTTCCAAATACTTCCTCAGACATATGTACGTGCATTTCTTCGTGAATATGCACTTGGCATTAGTCTTGATCCTAATGAAGTTTTGCAGAAGTACGATTCCATTCAGCAGGAAAAACGCCCTCGAAAATCGGATGAAATCGTAACGCAGCACGTGTCTCCTCAGATGGGGATATCCGGAGGAGACATCAAGAACAGGTTATCAACGCTTTCGCCTCTTCAACGAAACCTGGCCTTCGGAATATTTCTTATCGTTGTTGTTGTCCTGGTAGTTATTTTAGCAAATATGAAAAAGGAATCGGAATCTATCAATCCTGTGTCTGAAATTCCATTTGATCGTGTGATCCGGGAAAGCGAAGCTGCTTCTATTCCCCCGCTATCTGCAAGAGCTGATTCTGTTCCCGTCGTTAAAGCGCAGCGAAAAGACAGTTTACGTTTGGAAATTAATACACTCGACTCAGTCTGGGTCAGCCTTCTTATCGATGATACAAAAGGGGCAGAATATCTTTTCGGTCCGAATAGAAAACGGGTTTGGGCTGCAAAAGAACGTTTTATTGTAACGATGGGAAATGCCGGCGGTGCAACTTTCCGATTAAACGGCAAGAATATCGGACCGCTTGGAAAAAGCGGCGCAATAGTACGCAGCTTTGTCCTTACCGAAGCCAATCTAAAAAGATAATCACCAGTGTGTGCGGGCTGGTATGAGTTCTTCCATTTTAAAAGAAATTGAAACACTTCGCAGGGAAATCCTTGACCACGACTACCGGTACTATGTACTTGCCCAGCCTGTAATATCGGACGAAACATATGATAAGTTACTGGTTCGTCTGGCCGAGCTCGAACGCAGGTATCCGGAATTAATTACACCGGACTCTCCCACACAGCGTGTAGGCGGACAGTTAACAAAAGAGTTTCCTTCCGTTACACATGTCCTGCCTATGCTGAGCTTATCTAATACATACAACGAAGATGAAGTAAGAGATTTTGACAAACGAGTTAATAAAAACCTGAAAGATGAGCGGTACCGTTATGTATGTGAATTAAAATTTGACGGAATTGCGGTAAGTCTGCATTATGAAAATGGTTTATTTATACAGGGCGCTACCCGCGGGGACGGGATAAAAGGCGATGAAATAACGAACAATCTGAAGACTATTCGTTCTATCCCTATACGCTTGAGGCATGCAGACGCTGCACCTCGTATTCTTGAGGTGCGCGGCGAAGTGTATATGAATAAGAATGATTTTCAGCAGATGAATGAAGAACGTCAGCTTTCAGGCGAGAAGACATTCGTTAATCCGCGCAATTCAGCCGCAGGCACATTGAAGCTTCAGGATCCGAAAATAGTCGCGCAGCGGCCGCTGAATTTTGTTTCCTATTTCCTTCATACCGGAGAAAATTCGCATACAAGTCATCATGAAAATTTACAGCTTTTAAAGGAACTCGGTTTTCCCATAAGCAAGCATACAAAACTCTGCAGTTCCATCGATGAAGTGATTGAATATTGGAAAGAATGGGAAAGACGACGCGACGAACTTCCTTTTGATATCGACGGTATAGTAGTAAAACTGGATTCGCTTCGACAGCAGGAAAAACTAGGCGCAGTTGCAAAAAGTCCGCGATGGGCTGTTGCTTTTAAGTTTGCTTCGAGGCAAGCCGAAACCCGGCTCATTAATATCCGGCTTCAAGTCGGACGACTTGGAACTATTACACCGGTGGCCGATTTGGAACCCGTATTTCTCGGCGGGACTACAATTTCTCATGCTACACTTCATAATGAAGACTATATACGTGAACTGGATATACGTTTCGGTGATATTGTTGTTGTAGAAAAAGGAGGCGATGTCATTCCGAAAGTAAGTACAGTTGTAAAAAAGAAACGTCCGCAAGGTACGAAACAATTTAAATTTCCCGTGGAATGCCCTGAGTGCCGTTCAAACCTTTTCCGGCTGGAAGACGAAGCAAATTATTACTGCGAGAACAGCGATTGTCCAGCGCAAGTTAAAGGACGAATTGAACATTTTGCCAGCCGCGGTGCAATGAATATTGAAGGACTCGGTGAAGCGATAGTCGACCAATTTGTTCATCTTGGATTCTTTAAAAATTGCGCCGATATCTACGATCTACACCTGCACACATCAAAGATTCTTACACTTGAAGGATGGGGAGAAAAAAGTGTCAGGAATTTATTAAAGGCAGTTGATGAAAGTAAGAAACGCCCTTTTGGAAGGGTTCTGTATGCTATTGGTGTACGTCACATCGGGATAAATATTGCACAACTTCTTGTTGATAATTTCCCAACAATTGAGCAACTTATGGCAGCATCGGAAGACGATCTGCAATTTGTACAGAGTATTGGTCCGCGTATTGCAAAAAGTGTAGTTCGGTTCTTTGAAGATAAACATAACCGGCGGATTGTTTTTCGTTTGAAAGATGCTGGAGTGCAAATGAGAAGTACGAAAACAAACGTTCGTAGTTCTCAACGATTCTCCGGAAAAAAATTTGTACTTACAGGTACGCTCGAATCGATGACGCGTGAAGAAGCAAAACAGAAAATAGAATTGCTCGGGGGAAAAGTAATCTCCAGTGTCAGCAAAAATACGGATTTCGTAATAGCCGGGTCAGAAGCCGGCTCAAAGAAGGAAAAAGCACAAACACTGGACATTCCCTTGCTTGATGAACAGAAGTTTCTTACTATGTTACAGAGCGAAAAATAAAAAACCATCACCCACTTTTCAGAGAGGGTAAAAATGTCGAAATCTTCGTTCGGTTTCTATATATCAATATTTCTTATTGTCATTTTTGTAGCTCCGGTTATGGGGCAAACAAGATTCGGGAAAATTGGTATCGGAGTCGAAGGCTCCATGCAGTATATTCTGGGCGCAGGTTCGGTGGATGCTTCACCGGGATTCGGCGGTGGTATCAATATGAGTTATTCTATTTTGGAAGGCCTCAGTTTCCGCACCAGGTTTATTGTGAACCAGCTTCCATGGAAAGTCGACAACAAATCCGTCAAAACAGACTTAATGTCTATCAGCGGATATTTTAGCGGCGACATGATGCCGAACAGCGACTTTAATGTATTCCCTTTTATCGGCATTGGACTAGTTTTCTACGACCCAAAGGATGAAGCATCCGGGGGGAGGCCCCCGTATGTAAGTAGTTTCGATACACAATTCGGCTTCGGACTGGGCTTTGAATATTTTCCAAATGAATTCTGGTCAATGTCACTCCTGCCTGAATATGTAATGACGGGTTCCCGATATTTTAATGGCCCGGTGGATGCCGGAAAAGATAGTTATTTGCGCATCGGCTTGCAGGCCCGGGTCTATTTCTTCGATCAGTCATTTATAACAAAATTGCTGGAAACTCTTCGTACCCGGTCGAAACGTAAGTAAATTGCAGAAGAAAGAGATGCAAAAAAATGTTTGATGGTTTTAGACGAATAGTTGGATTATCCTACTCGCGGCTGCATTTTCGGAATAATCGTGATCGGATGATGAATTTTACGGATGCTTTGACAAGATCACGCCGGGCGCTGGTCATCTTTCCCGAATCATCTCCCGACGGCGAATCGGTTTTGACGCTTTTCCGGTACCTTATCAAAAAATTTTCTTCCGATGGAATTATGGTATTAATTCGAGACGACCAGGTTAATTCCATGGTAACTACACCCCCGTTGAAAACTCTTACATATTCTGTCAACGACATCAATACATGGTTTGTTCCAAGACAAGAACTGCTTAGAAAAATAACAGCCAATACTTACGATGTTGCATTGGATCTCAATATTGGATTTTCCCTGCCGGGTGCGTTTCTCTGCAAAGCATCCAAAGCTCCTCTGCGCGTAAGCTTTGCCAAACATGAAGGCGATCAATTTTATAACCTGCAATTTCAGTCGAAGGAGACTGGCGGTATCACACGTATGTACCGGAGTTTTTTAAAGTTTCTCGATATGTTCTAATTTTATTTATGGAATTATTATATGCGTTTTGAAATAAAGAAGAACGGAACAGCAACAATCCTGAAAATTCATGAACGTAAGCTCGATGCTTCTATATCACCGGAGCTAAAAGGAGAATTCCTTGTCCTTTGCAAACGGCCGCAGAAAGAATTATTAATCGATCTTTCCGATGTAGAGTTCTGCGACAGCAGCGGATTAAGCGCATTGCTTATTGCAGAACGAAAGATGCGCGAAAACGGAGGTACTGTAAAACTTGTGGGCGTGCAGAAAAAAGTCCTTTCTCTGATTAAAATTTCTCATCTTGATCGCGCATTTCAAATTTATAGCAGCGTTGCAAAAGCTATCAAGAGTTGACTGCAATTTAGATTTTCCGCATATAAGATCTCTTTCAGTTTTATTCTTTACACCCTTCTCTTATGCACAGCTTGCACCTTCGAAAGAATCGATGTAATTTGGCTTTTGACATTAATAACAGCGAAATGCTATTTACATGAGCAATAGGCCGCATATACTAAAAAAAGCTGTTGAACAAAAATCCGACAAAACAGATCTTGACGATCAGATTCGAAACTATCTTGAATTCTTGCGGCAGGAAAAGAATCTTTCATCTCAAACACTTATTTCTTATAAGTTTGACTTTTCAAAATATCGCAGTTACCTCGTTAACTCGGGCGTTCATACAGCTTCCGGCATAACGGAGGAACACATAAGTAAATTCCTGGCCGCACTGCATCGGCGTAATCTTACAGCACGAAGTGTTGCACGAATTCTTTCGACAATACGCGGATTCCACCGCCGCCTTCTTGGCGAAGAAGAAGTCAAGGACGATCCAACTCAAATAATTGATTCACCAAAACAAGAGAAAAACCTGCCGGAGGTATTAAGCATCGCCGAAGTGGATAAAATATTGAAGCAGCCGGACATTTCCGGCAAACTTGGTATCCGCGACCGTGCAATACTCGAAACGCTTTATGCTACCGGCATTCGTGTATCGGAACTTGTTTTCATGAAACAATCAAATTTCATGATCGACGATGGAATGGTTCTTGTTTTCGGAAAAGGATCGAAAGAAAGACTGGTACCTATAGGCCGTTCGGCACGGCAATGGATTGCGGAATATCAGAAACAATCGAGGGTTCATCTTGCCAAAGCGGGAAAGTCGCAGGATTATCTCTTTCTCAATATACGCGGGACAAAACTAACACGGGATATGATCCGGAAGCTGGTGGAAAAATATTCTCATGCAGCCGGGATTCAGAAGAAAGTGCATCCGCACACATTTCGCCATTCATTTGCCACACATCTGCTTGAAGGAGGCGCAGACCTTCGTGCAGTTCAGGAAATGCTCGGCCATGCCGATATATCGACAACACAAATCTATACACATATCGATAGAGAATATTTGAAAGAAGTCCACAAAACATTTCATCCGCGGGGTTAGCCGAAATTTCCCGGAATTTTACTGCGCGATCTTCCCTGACTGCAATTCTTTAACTAATCTCTCGGTTTTATAAATCTTATCGAGGACTTCTAAAATTCCGGATGTATGTACTGAAACTGTACGGTTCTTTGTATCGTCAAAAATAATATTGCCGGGCAGGCTTTCAATATTACCGTCAAAAGCTAATCCGACCACCTGTAAATCTTTATTAACCACAGGACTGCCGGAATTTCCACCGATAATATCGGTAGTTGAAATAAAATTTATCGGTGTGTTCATCTTAAAAGATGCCGGTGGATTTATCCAGCGCCCGGGCAATTTCCATGGGTCTTTCATGCCAAATGAATAGTAGCGGTCATACATCCCGTAAAACGTAGTCATGGGCGGTGCAATAGTGCCGTTGTATTCGTATGTTTTTATCGTGCCGTCGGCGATTCGGAGCGAAAAAGTGGCATCGGGAGGGATTTGTGTCCCGTATATCTCATACATTGCTTTTCCGAGCAACTGCACTGATGCCTGAAGTTTTTCATAAATGCTGTTATATTTTCTCTGAATTTCTCTTGTATGTTCCCGTGTTGCCATGATGAATGAAATCAACGGATCAGAGGATTTTAAAATACTGTCCGTCGGTTCTGCAAGAAATGTTTCGGAATTATCCTTTGACGACAGGAATGAGTTATGCGATATTTGTTCAGCCGCCTGTTCGGGTGTCCGGCCGGCCAGTAATTTACCGAAGGCATTATTCTTTCCCTGCAGCACTCCCTTCATAACCTCCAGCCGGAAAGCAAGCAGTTGTTTCTCAAGTTCCGCGTCAAAATCTATTGGAGAGAAATATTTTCTCGCAGACTCGGTAAGCGTGCCGGTTGAAATATTTGCCGAATCGATAAGATCGGCTGTCAAAGATAAGTATTTTGGAAAATAACGCCCGCGCAGCCTTAACGCATTGATTTCCTGAGTTACATCGGCAAGTTCAGCCTGGTACTTTGCTATATTCAATCCATAGCTTATTGTATTTAGTTTTAAGATTTGGTTTTTTTGACAGAGCTTCCTTGAACTTCTTTTCGAAATCTATTTTCTTTGCCATTAATACAGGATCGCGCAGACCGCTCAGGTATCCATTTATCGCTTTTCGAGAATTTTCTATTCCAAAAATCGTATTGAGATAGGTCAATTTTTTTTCAGGATATTTTTCAATATGCCTGGAATAAATCGTGTTCAACCGTTCATACGTCTTTAAATTCGCCGGATATTCGAAATCACGAAGATACTCCAATTGTGCAACCGTTCTGAGGCGATTTGTAGTGCCGGGATTTCCTATGACAAACACTGCATCGCCTTCCACTGCGCCATTCTGGCTGAATTGGAAATAATTGGCCGTCTTCAGCGGTCTATCGTTTTCGTAAACCCGGAAGAATGCACAATCAAAATCATAGCGTGGATATGTAAAATTATCCGGATCGCCGCCAAAGAATGCCATAACTTCCTCCGGTGCATATACCAAACGAACATCGGTGTAGCGTTTATGTCCGTATAAGCGAAAACCGGCCGCCGTTATAGAAAGATATTACTTTAAAAATCATCGAATCCTGCGGGGCGGCTGCCTTATACTTTTCCGAATACTGCTTCTGAATTTCCTGAATCCGTATCAAACGGTTTGCGATCTTTTCGTTATCTGTTGAACCGCTGTCAAATGCCTGCTGAATTTTATCGGTCACATCTTCCATTACCAGCAACTGATCAATGTAGACGCCGGATGCTTTGCGTTCTTCCTCGAGTGCAGAGGCGTAGAAGCCGAGTTCCACCAGCTTTTCCCCCTCTCTATTTACGCTGTCAAGTGCGGTGCGTGCGCAATGATGGTTTGTCATTACAAGCCCGTCTTCAGATACAAATGATGCCGTGCAATTTGGAAGCCGCAGTGCAGAAAGACGCGCTTTATCGAACCACTCCTTAGCGGGAGTAAAACCGTATGTTTTTGTAAAATAATCTACCGGTGGAAAATCGAATGTCCACATCTTACCGGTATCATATTGTCCGGCGTGAACGGTATCGTAATCGATATGATAATTTTCGCTGCCCTTAACCGCCTGCCGGGTGTAGCATCCTTGAAATAACAATACGAAAACCATAGATGCAGCACATAGAATAAGGGAAATAGGTTTCATATAACCTCATTTGTGTATTTGTTTTAAAATTGAATGTAAAAGTTTAGACAAAACTAATTGATGTACTATTATTCCAAAAAGAAAAATTATTAAATTCAGCGGCCTTAGACAATTATCTAATAATATCATAAGTTAATAAAATAATTTGAGAACCCAATCAATTCCACATGATATATTCTATCCGGTATATCATCCTGTTGTCAAATAGGTTATTCTTGAAATGGTTTGTACATTCATAATATTATTGTTCTTGATAAATAAACTATCACTCAATTCTTGAGAATATTCTATGCGTCAATGGAAAACATTAAAAAGAGAAACGATTCTCGATCATGGTAAATTTCTAAAGGTCGAAAAGCATACGATCGAGCTGCCCGATGGTAAAATCATAGATGATTGGCCATGGGTTATATCGCCGGATTATGTGCTTGTCCTTCCGGCGACAAACCGTAAAACGCTTTTATTATTTCGACAGACCAAGTATGCTGTTGATGGAATATCCCTTGCACCGGTCGGCG
This sequence comes from uncultured Bacteroidota bacterium, assembly GCA_963770945.1. Classification (GTDB taxonomy): domain Bacteria; phylum Bacteroidota; class Ignavibacteria; order UBA10030; family UBA10030; genus Fen-1298. The sequence continues at coordinate 255,816 of CAVYRP010000013.1, forward strand.
GATACCTTGAGCCCGGCGAAGATGCTCTAACGGCTGCAAAAAGAGAATTGAGAGAGGAAATGGGATGTGAAGCATCGGATTGGATTTCTCTCGGCAGCTATCCCAATAATGGTAATCATGGCGGTGGAAAAGGAAATCTCTTTCTCGCACTTCATACACATAAAGCAGGCGAACCAATTATCGACGATTTGGAAGAGATGGAGCTTGTTGAATTAACTGCCGAAGAAGCGGAACAAAAACTGATGCGGAGTGAAATAAAGGTAATGGGCTGGGCAGCAATGATTGCAATGGGATTGCTCTATTTAAAATTACATCCTGCAAATTAATACATTCTAATATAGACCACGGTCTCTGAATATTTCATAAATCATACAGAGACCGGGTCTTAAAGTGTCAGGATTTAATTATAATCATTTACCTTCTATTTCAGCAGCAGCATTTTCATTGTTTTCGAAATTCCATTATTGATAGAAAGTTTATAGAAATATAGGCCGCTTGTTAACTCGTGCGCATCAAATATCACTTTTTGATTTCCCGACTGTCTTACTTCATCCATAAGCACTGCAACTTCCTGTCCGAGAACATTATAGATTCTCATGGATACATGCGATTTTACGGGAAGGAAGAATTCGATTGTAGTCGATGGATTAAACGGGTTAGGATAATTTTGTCTCAGGTTAAAAGAAGCCGGTGCATTGTTAGATGTCTGTTCAACACTCGTAGCCGTCGAAGAACCGAAACCGATGTTTCCCCTGATTTCTCCACCGGGAAATAAATTGGAGTGCACGTTGAAATACAGATTTCCGGTTACAAGAAGTCCAAGCGCATTGTCCGGAATCGGCAGCCACAATCCTGAAGCAGTGCTGTCTACAAATGGAGTAGGTTTAAGTACGGCACCGCTTGGAGATTCATGAATATGAGCGGCAGTATACGTTCCGTTCAAGCCCGCTATTGTAACAAGGTATTTTACCGTGTCGTTCTCTAAGAATACAACACCGGTTCCGCGAGCCGTGGAGGAAGTCGATGCTTGTTGACCATCCAATGTAGCTGTAAAGACACCATCATTTTGCACAAGAGTGCCCTTGATTTCTCCGGATGGATTTAATGTGCTGTGGATATTGACATACAACCGGTTTTGGATATAATCCTGGATGTTTACATCAGTCAAACCAGTCCATTCACCGGTCGTTGTGTTACCCGAACCGAAAACAAATGGATGAACAACATTTCCGGTAACATTGGTGTGAATATGGCTTGCTGTAAACGCACTTGAGAGTCCGTTGTATGTCACACTATATTGTATATTAGAAAGATCATTCGACAATACTGCCCAGGCGGTACCTTTACCGGAAGATGCAGTTCCCTCAATCTGCGCATAGGAGGCGAGTACACCGACCAGCGTTGGAGTACCTCGAATTTCTCCCGACGGTGCTGCCGATGAGTGAATATTCACATAAAGCTGGCCGCGAAGCAGAAGTGTTAAAATGCTGTCGGGAACGTTCGCCCATGTTCCCTCAGAGGTGCTGTCGGTAAAAGTTATCGGATGGACAACGGAACCGCTTGGCAGAGCATGGAAATGAGCACCTGACCGCGCTGCACTTAAGCCTGCATAAGTGAATCTGTAATCCAGTGAAGCACCGGACACCCCTGTTCTGATCAGTACATAACCGCTTCCCAATGCAGTTGATCCCGATTGTTCGCCGGTATTGTCAATGGAGACCAGGAATCCTGACTGCTTCATATTGGCAATCCCGCGTATTTCTCCTCCTCCTGCAAAGGTCGTATGGACGTTGACGTAAATTTGTTTAGTGAAAAAATATTTTAAAAGCGTATCGGGAATATTTGTCCAAGTTCCGGATGAAGTATTTCCCGTGAAAGTTATCGGGTGAATGACACCGCCTGTCGGCAGGAAATGAAAATGAGCGCCAGTAATTGTTCCCTGGAGATTGTTTACTGTGAAACGGTATGTGAGCGACTTGAAATCGGTACTGAGTACACAATAGCCGCTTCCCATACCGTTTGTATTAAAACCGGTCCCGCTGCTGTCCAAGCGAACAGAGAAGAAGACTTCGCTCAGACTGATTTGAATCGAAAGAACAAATAACAAGACCATAAATAAGGGTATTAACCTTTTCATAACTCCTCCTTGATATGTTTGAGTAACCGTGATGAAGTGAAAAACATGAATTGAAGCATATGTGAAAGCTTCTCTTTCTTTATCTTACATTCTATCTCAAACGTTTTGTATTACAAACGGAAAGCAGGTTTGTGATTAATCCCGGTAAGTTCCAATCATTGCAGAATCACATCCTGCTGCCTGCAACTATTAACTAAACCTTTTAGAATATAGAAAGGTTCCACGATGCTGTGAACAGAAATACTGTCGTCAACTTGGAAATAGAGGCAGGAAGGAATAGAACCGAAATTATTAGTTATACCTGCCATAAGAGTATTATCAAAATGGATTCTTACGGAAAAAATTATCGAAAATTGAGATATGATTGCAAAGAGTAATATGGTCTTCGGTTATCGGTGCTGCAGTTCGATTCCTTATAGACAGGGCTGCTATTGCGACCCATCGTATAACAATAGAATGGAATTAGTGTCCATCTGCTGGGTACATTTTAAATACCAAAGGGTTCTATCAATGGCGGAACAATTAAGTACGATTTTTAACAATCGATGCTTTGCTTCAGCAATATGCTTAACATAACCGGCATCATGCTGCTCAAATAAGGGAACATCTCAAACGTATGGGTTGATAGGTAGATCGTCAATAGAAAGAGTAATACTACATGCCCTCTCACAATAAATAATAAATTTCGCACACTTTATTAAATCAAGTAATGAGACCGGTGTTCTGGAGGTTGATATTACAATATCCAACGGTAGTTTTGCCGCAGCTTTTGTGTCGAACTGAGAACAAAAATAATGCGATAGCGGGCCGGAGTGAAATATTAATTTAATAAATAATATATGGGCTATGTTCGATTAATATGAATATATAGAGTATATCGAATTTCAAAAAAACCATATTCGATACCGGTTATGATTTTAAAATTCCAATATGGATTATTCCAAAATCAAGAAGGGTAGAATTCCATTAGTTAATTATCTATTGATCAAACGAGAAGTTGATCGATTCCCCATTATTTTTCTCCTATAAGCGTCAATACCAATTCTCTCGCTCCGCCGTAATTGCGGTGTTCGCAGAAGTAAATTCCCTGCCATATACCCATATTTAACTTACCATCCGTGACCGGGATTGAAACACTGCTGCCGAGTACCGATGATTTTAGATGCGCCGGCATATCATCTGCTCCTTCAGTATCGTGCATATAATACGGCGCATTTTCGGGAATTGTTCTGTTGAAATGACTCTCAAAGTCCATTCGCACAGTTGGATCGGCATTTTCATTTAGAGTAAGGGATGCGGATGAATGCTTTATAAATATATGCAGTAATCCATGCCGCACCGTTCTTAATTCCGGAATCTGAGCAGCTATTTCTTCCGTAACGAGATGAAACCCGCGCTTGCGCGCATCGAGCGTTATTTCTTTTTGTATGATCATAGATTAAAAAATTTTACCGTGCATTTCTTCGGAAAGAGTCAACTATTTATATGTCGCATGTCTGCTATGGTGTAATTGCTTTCTCCATTATACGCTTTCTTGTATATGCAATCAATCCGCCGGCTTCAATTATAGCTTGCAGCGATTTCGGCATCGGTTCGATACGGAATGATTTACCGTTTGTTTTATTGATCACTTCCGTCGCTGTGATTTCAAGCTCGTTTCCCTCGTTCGCTTCGATGTCAGGGCAGGCAATGGTTTGAAGACCGAGATTTATACTGTTCTGAAGAAAGATACGCGCAAAATTACGTGCGATAATTATAATCTCATGTCCTTTAAGTGCCGAAACTGCCTGTTCGCGCGACGAGCCGCATCCGAAATTTCTGCCGGCAGCAATAATACTTCCGCGCGATGCATGCTTCGAGTTTAATTTGTCGTTTAATTCTTTAATATCGGCAAATGCAAATTGAGGTGTTTCCGACGGGAGTACAGTAGCCATATAACGGCCGGGATAAATAATATCTGTTGAAATATCGTCGTCAAATTTATAGATAACCTGCGGCATAATATTCTCCTTAAGCCAAATAGAAAAGCTCAAATATCAAATCACAAATCCAAACAAATTCAATAATTCAAATTACAACATTCGTACTCATGATGAATTAATAATTCATGTTACACAAAGAAAGAACGATTCTTAAATAATAAATAAATTGTCATGCCCGAATGCTTTAGTCGGCCCGCCTGTCGAAGTGCCTTCGGCACGCAGGCAGGGCATCCATTATTCTGGATTCCCCGCCTGCCAAAGCATTCTTCGTGCGGCGGGCAGGCCGCTAAAAACATGCGGGAATGACAGTTGTTCTTTTCCTCTTTGCATAACATTAGTTAGAAATTGTTGTGTTTTCATGACTTCATTTTCGTCGGATCGGTAATCTTTCCTTTAATTGCCGATGCTGCGGCCACTGCCGGCGAGCAAAGGTACACTTCCGATTTAGGATTGCCCATACGTCCTTTGAAATTTCGGTTTGTTGTTGAAAGAGCAATTTCGCCGTCTCCTAGTGCGCCTTCGTGGATACCGAGACAGGGCCCGCATCCGGAGTTCATTACCACTGCTCCTGCTTTCATAAATTCTCCAATATATCCTTTTGCAAGCGCTTGATTGTAAATTCGAGCTGAAGCCGGAAAAATCAGAAGCCGCACACCGCGAGCTACCTTTTTACCTTTAATAATTTTTGCAGCAATCTCCAGGTCGTCCAGTCTTCCATTTGTGCATGAACCGATTACGACCTGGTTAATTTTAATACCTTTAACATCTTTGATCGGTTTTACATTATCAACGGTATGAGGACATGCAATTTGCGGCTCGAGACCTGATACATCGATATTAATGATTCGATCGTAAACTGCATCGCTGTCCGGAACAACAAGAGGAATTTTTCCTTTTACACCCGCTTCTTCGCGCAGGTAACGGATGGTTTCATTATCTGCCGGAACAATACCGCTTGTCGCTCCAGCCTCTACCGACATGTTGCAGATAGTGAGGCGGCCGGATGTGGACATCCTTTTTATAGCTGATCCATGGAATTCAATTACTTTAAAATTAGCGCCTTCTGCTGTAAGCATGCCGATAAGATAAAGAATCAAATCTTTTGGGCCGACAAATTTTTTAAATTTCCCTGCAACATTTACTTTGATTGTTGCCGGCACTTCGACATTTAGCACGGAACCTAAGTGCCCACACACTTGCCATCTCGGTTGCGCCGATGCCGAATGCAAAAGCGCCGAGCGCGCCGTGACTTGTTGTATGCGAGTCTGTGCCGACAATAACGGCTCCCGGCCGAACATAACCGTTCTCCGGAAGTACTTGATGACAAATACCGCCTACATCGCCTCTAATATCATGAAATTTAGCGATGCCGTTCGCCGCAACGAACTCGCGGATCTTTTTTTGATTCGATGCAGTTTTCGGAGATTCTGCAGGCACGCGGTGATCGAAAATAATGCTGACTTTTGAGGGATTCCAGATCTTCGGTTCAACAGCAGTTCCCTGATAAATTTCGATAAATTGATTAATGACAAGTGCAGCATTTTCATGCGACATTGCAAGATCGACCTTCGGTTCTATAATGTCTCCGGCTGCTGCGGATGATAATCCGGAAGCCCGGGCAAGAATTTTTTCAACAACGGTCATTCCCATATTGTACTCCTATATCTGCTGATAAATATTTTCATGCCCGGATCACTTTTCTTTTATTCATCGGCAGGGTTCTTCTATTATATTCCGGGGGTTTTCTTTCCATACTTTTAAAGAGTCTCTGATAGCAAATATCTTTGATAAAAATAAGGTTTCTCAGGTGGAAAAAAAATAAAAAAAGCTTGACAAATTGAGTTAAAATCTTTATACTACCAATAGGATTATAATGGTAGTATTAATAAGAAGCAAGGAGAATAGGCTTAAATGAAGTTATCCACAAGAAGTCGTTACGGAACCCGGCTTATGTTTGATTTGGCGCTTAACCGAAATGACAGCTATCTTTTATTAAAGGACGTTGCAAAAAGGCAGGGAATTTCTGAAAAATATTTAAGCAAGCTCATTATTCCCTTAAAAAATGCCGGCTTTGTCAATTCCGCGAGGGGTTATAAAGGCGGTTATGCACTTGCAATAGACCCATCAAAGATTACAATCTTCGATATTGTGGAAGTGCTTGAAGGAAGTCTGTCGCCTGTTGAATGTGTTAATGATACAAGCGCTTGTTGTCGTACAAATTTTTGTCCAACACGTGATATTTGGGTCACGCTTTCGAACACGATAAAAAAATCGTTGCAGGCTATTTCGTTAAAAGATGTCGTAGTCCAGTACAAAATTAAAGCACCTGAAATTGGAGTCGATTATATTATATAATAAATGAGGATCTTATGAAAGTCGCAAATAATATTACAGAGCTTATCGGAAACACCCCGCTCGTACGCATCAACAAATTAAATAAAGGTAAGGCGGAAGTACTGGCAAAGCTTGAGTCGTTCAATCCGTTTTCAAGCGTAAAGGACCGTATCGGTTTAGCAATGATCGATGCGGCTGAAAAAGCCGGACAGTTAAAGAAAGGCAGCGTTATCATCGAGCCTACGAGCGGAAATACCGGTATTGCTCTCGCCTTTGTAGCTGCAGCGAAAGGATATAGGGTCATTCTTACAATGCCTGAAACTATGAGCATTGAACGGCGAAAACTGCTTGCAGCTTTGGGAGCGGAACTCGTTCTTACCGAAGGTCCTAAAGGTATGAAAGGTGCAATTGAAAAAGCAGAAGAACTTGTTAAAAGCACACCCCATGCATTTATGCCGCAGCAATTTAAGAATCCTGCTAATCCGGAAATTCATAGAAAGACGACTGCAGAAGAAATTTGGAAAGATACGGATGGACGCATCGATATTCTTGTCGGCGGAGTCGGAACAGGAGGAACAATTACCGGAGTCGGCGAAATTATTAAATCCCGCAAGCCCTCATTTAAAGTGGTTGCGGTGGAACCTTCAAATTCTCCGGTTCTTTCAGGAGGGCAGCATTCGCCGCATAAGATTCAGGGACTCGGCGCCGGTTTTGTACCTGATGTCCTGAACGTGAAGCTTATTGACGAGATTATCAAAGTTCAGGATGCCGATGCGATATCGACCGCAAAGGCGTTAGCAAAAGAAGAAGGGATACTCGTCGGTGTTTCATCAGGAGCCGCTTTGTGGGCAGCGATCGAAGTCGCCAAAAGAAATGAAAACACCGGTAAAATCATAGTGGCCGTCTTGCCGGATACCGGCGAACGTTATCTCAGCACGCCATTATTTGATTAACTTAACACAACTAAAAAACATAATTGAGGAATACGATATGCCTGAAAAGAAATATAGGTTTGAAACACTTAGTTTGCATGCAGGCCAGGTGCCTGATCCGACGACAACATCGCGCGGAGTCGCCGTATACCGAACCAGTTCGTATGTTTTCAAGAATACTGAAAATGCAGCAAATCTTTTTGCATTGAAGGAATTAGGAAATATTTATTCACGTATAATGAATCCGACGCACGATGTTCTCGAGCAGCGTATAACCGCTTTAGAAGGCGGTGCGGCGTCTGTGGCACTTGCTTCGGGAACAAGCGCAATTCATTACGCGGTGATAAATATTGTCAAGCAGGGAGACGAAATAGTTTCGGCAAACAATCTTTATGGCGGAACTTACACGATGTTCGACGCCATTTTACCGCAGTTCGGCATAAATACAAAGTTTGTCGATCCGAAGGACCCGAAGAATTTTGAGAAAGCCATCACGCCGAAGACAAAATTAATTTTTATCGAAACTATCGGAAATCCTGTCCTTGATTTTACCGATATAGGCGAGGTCGCGAAAATTGCTCATGCGCATAAACTGCCGCTTGTCGTCGATGCGACTTTTACGACCCCGTATTTACTGCGCACGATAGATCATGGTGCCGATATTGTTGTTAACTCATTAACGAAGTGGATTGGCGGGCATGGTTCCGCAATAGGCGGTATTGTCACAGATTCAGGAAAATTTGACTGGAAGAATCCGAATTTTCCATTGTTCAGCGAACCTGACTCTAATTATCATGGATTAAAATGGGCATATGACTTACCGGCTCCGCTTGCTCCGATTGCATATGCACTCCGGCTGCGAACAGTACCTCTGCGTAATTTGGGCGCCGCAATTTCACCTGATAATGCATGGATATTTATTCAAGGTGTTGAAACATTGCCTCTTCGAATGCAAAAACATTCAGAGAATGCTTTAAAGGTTGCAGGATTCCTTAAAAACCATAAGAGCGTTGCATGGGTAAGATACCCGGGCCTGCCTGACGATCCTTCGTACTCAGTCGCGAAAAAATATTTAAAAAATGGATTCGGCGGTATGGTAGTCTTTGGAATTAAAGGCGGGTATAGTGCGGCCGTAAAACTTATCGACAATATAAAACTTATCTCGCATCTGGCAAATGTCGGCGATGCGAAAAGTTTGATTCTCCATCCTTCATCTACGTCGCATTCTCAAATGAGCGAAGAGCAGCAGCGGGCAAGCGGATTAACACCCGATCTTGTACGCCTGTCCGTCGGCCTCGAACATGTTGACGATATCATCGAGGCTCTTGATGAAGGACTTGCAGCCGCGCGTTGATAATTTTTGCCGGGAGGCAGTTTGTTTTTTAAAAATGTTTCTCTTCAACGGTGTCATGATTTGGTAATTTTAATATTTTCTTATTATATCATGACACCGCTTATTATTCTGATCCTTTAATCTAAGCAGAACTTTTTTCTAAAGTGCTTTATTGATCAGCCAGCCACTCTTTCGCTTCTTCCATAGTGTCTGCCAGATGGAAGTCTCTTCCGGTCACGGCTTTAACCGTAGTAAGTATTATTTTTGCCCAGCCTGTTACTCCGACGACGGAACTGGCTCTGATGTATGGAGTGTTATGCTGGGCGTATTCTTTAATTATGTTTGCAATTTCTGTATCGAATCCGGTATTAGTCACATTTGTAATGACAAGAGTAGATTTTGGAGGACGCTGACTTATATTTCGTTTTGCCTCCGCAACAAGTCTATGAAAATCCGGTTTGTCCCGCACTTGCAGGCCTGCAATATCCAGGCATAGAATAGTCTTGCCTTCGTGATTCAGTTCATATACACCCGCCATCTCGTTGTCTCCTGAATTATTTATAATTTATTATAACAACAATGATATGTATGTTTTCCGAACTTAATATTCTATTATCCGACTATTTTTTTCACCCCGTGATATTTCTTATCGAGTTGTTTTTCCGGAAGATATTTGTCTTCCAGCGCCCGGTATTCTTTCAATCCAACGAAGTCCGTATATTCTTCGAATGATGAGGCCCATTGAGTTTGTCCCGCCAAAATACCGGTAGGTGATGCTTTGAGAGCTGTGAAGAAAGTCATCAGAGCTTTGTGTGTTACCATAATAGATGCAACGGGTATCGATACGCGTCCGACTCTCATTTTTGCCAATTCAGGAATCGGAATCAATTCTGTTTTCATACCGGAGATTGCATCCATAAGATTTACGGAAAGCGGGCCTTTTATTTCTTTGACAGCATGCTGAATATCGGATTTTGTTTTAATGCCGTCGATAAATGCCAGGTCGGCGCCGGCTTTAAGATATAGATTGCACCGGCGCACGGCTTCATCCAATCCTGAAGCAGCAAACACATCCGTGCGTGCATTGATTATAAAATCTTTGTCGAGTTTATTTCGTGCCTCCGCACAGGCATGGATTTTTCCAGCCATCTCTTCTGCCGGAATCACTTCTTTGCCGGACATATGGCCGCAGCGTTTTGGAAATACCTGGTCTTCAATATTCATCCCTGCAGCCCCCATAAGAATGAGTCTTTCGGTAATCCATGCCGCATTTACAGCGTTGCCGCCGCCCGTATCGATATCCGCCATGACAGGGATTTTAACAGCCTGTACGATATTCCAGGTCATATCGAGTATGTCTTTCATCTTGTACCAAACCGACATCCGGTTTTGCCATAACGGATCCGGCCAATCCATAACCGGAAATCTGAATTGCATTAAACCCGCATCTTTCAATCACACGTGCGCTGAGAGCGTCATGCGCACCCGGCACAACGACAGCGCGGCGCTTCATAATTGCTTTACGTAAAAGTGTTGTGGCTTTCATGAAAGACCCCTTCTCAAATGAAAATACCGGATTACGTTCTTCATCCCATTTGCAGGGATTTGATTAATCAAATCCCTACAAAATAATACGGATGTTCAAAAATACGGTTCCCGGTTTTATTACTGGCACAATGTATAAAGATGTTTTCTATTTTGCCACATCAACATACGGCAACATTCTTTTGATATTGACACCGGCTGGTAAAACGAAAGTCATTAATAATTGCGCGCTTTTCAGAGGATAACGAGAATAGCAATATGCTCTATAATAGTAATCAGTTCCAAATAACAAAAAAGCCGATCCAATTTTCCTGGACCGGCTTTTTCTTTTCAGAAAGAAATACTTTTACATTGACAGTAAGAAGTATTGGATAATCTTGATGAGTTTTGGATCAAAAGTACCATCATAATCCATAACATCCTGATTGTGATAATCCGTCCAAAGATACTTACCTGTACCTACATAGTTCTCAACAATAACGCCGACGCTGGGAGATGTTCCATAGATAACGCCATAAACCTTTGCATTTGTCGGCAGATCTGAAAACTTTTCATATCCCGATAAGTTTCGATAATCCTGAGGAGAATCCCAGCGAGCAATTTCAAATCCAACTGCTGCTTTCAGATTTTGATCAATAACCAATAGAGAATCTGCATATTGGTCCCCTTGATAACTTCGAACGGAATAAAAAGTAGGCCAAATGCGCTGCAAGTGACGGAAATTATAATGGCCGCCGTACATTTTGCCACCCTGTGCAACATAACGTCCATAAGTCCTCGAAAGTGCTGCATACGAAGAATACGATTCTAATCGCCATCGCAATTGGAGAAAATTAGTGAATATTGTTTGAGATAATTTAAAAGAGCGGTAGAGTCTGTATTAGCCTGATCTCGCAAAGTATAAATATCAGTCGAGTCAAAAGTGGTAAATCCAATCACTCTAAGTACTTTTTCCATGTATTCAGCACTTGCCTGGACAACAAGTACTTTTTTATGTTGTTGTATTCTGTGTGAGTTGAACTGTTCCTACAGATTGCGGTGTAGTCGAAGTAGTAGCCGTGACATTTGCGTTAATTGTTCCCTGCATTACGGTTCCCATTGTTACGTTAATTGTCTGTTGACCGGCAGGGGCTTGAATAGTTGCATGTCCGATATTATCGGTCGTATCTATGAATGTGCCTGCTTGATTGGGAGCATTTGCCAATGAAACAACTGCGCCGCCTTGTGGTTGTCCCTGAGGATTTGTTACGGTTACAGTAACCCAGTAGGTTACAGCACTATCTCCCGGGCATACAGGGCATTTAGTACTTGATTCATCGCAGCCATTGATCATGAAAATACAGATGAATATAGCAAGCATAGAAAAAAGCGTTAAGAGTTTTTTCATAGACACTGCTCCTTTTTAAGTGTGTTGTTGGTTTATTGTGTATTATTAAAAATAATATTGATTGTAATTTAAAACTTTCGGCGGGAATAGCTATGCACTATATTCTCATTTTGGCATCGGAATATTCCGATACGAGGTAAGCAGACCTATAAGTTCTTAATAATAGCCTTTGCCATATCTAATGTACCAGCATTTCCGCCCATATCATATGTGCGTATTTTTCCTTCCTTTATTACGGCAGCGACGGCATTTTCGAGTTGAATGCCTTTGTCTGCCTCACCCAGCCAATCCAGCATCATTTTTACGGCCAGGATAGCAGCAATAGGATTCGCTTTGTATTTTCCCGCGTATTTAGGAGCAGAACCGTGTGTCGGTTCAAAAACTGCGAGCTTCTTGCCGATATTGCCCGAACATGCAAATCCGAGGCCGCCCACCATCTGCGCACAAAGATCTGAGATAATGTCACCGTATAAATTCGGAGCGACAATTACATCGTAGTTAAAAGGATTCTTAAGCAGCCACATCGTCAAAGCGTCGATGTTCGCGTCATCCGTTTGAATTTCGGGATACTGTTTAGCAACATCCTTAACAGAATCGAGAAACAAGCCGTCGCTTGCGCGCACAACATTCGCTTTGTGAACAATCGTAATTTTTTTCCGTTTGAACTTTCGTGCAAAATCAAATGCCGCTTTCGCTATTCTTTCGCTTCCGGTTCTAGTATTGATTTTGCATGAGATCGCATATTGATCAAGAGGAAGTTTGGCAAATGGCGTAAATGGTTTTGAAATTTTGCTGAGGACATCTACCAATTCCTGCGGAGGCGGATTGAACTCAACTCCGGCGTAAAGGTCTTCCGTATTTTCCCGGAAGATTACAAGATCGATGCCTTCTTTAAAGTTGAGAGGGTTGCCGGGATAAGTTTTGCAGGGCCGCAGGCAGGTATAGAGATCGAACATCTGCCGCATGCGAACGATTGGAGAACGGTAAGTCAATTCTTTAGATTGAAGCGCCGGTATCAATTCAGCCTGTGCCGTTTTAACAGGTTTGGAAGTTACCGCACCGAACAAAGCACAGTCGACACTTTTCAAAAGGTCGATCGTGCGTTGAGGGAACGCATCTCCTTCATTGCACCAAAATTTCCACCCGATGTCGCCATGAATATATTCTGCATCAAGTTGGATTTTATCAAGAACGATCTTCGCGGCATCGAGCACGTCGCTGCCGATACCGTCGCCGGGGAGCCATGCAATTTTATATTTTGCCATAATATCTCCGCTGAGATCAAAATATTTCGTGAAGTAATCTATCTTTGCAGATAGAAGATACAGAAAATTGGAAATAATTCATTCTTTAATGCATGTTAAGGCTCTTGCCCGGCCGTCTTATCTATTATTAAGGCATTTTATGCAGGATAGCGGGAATTTCCGGGACTTTTCAATTGTTCACTTTATAGTTCAAAATCTAAATAAATTACAATTAAGATATTTTAAGGAGTCAGCGGCATAGAAACCCTTGAATCCTTTATAATGGTTGTTTACATTGCCACACATGCTTTTCTATGTCTAAAACAAATCAAACGAACTATCAGGAGAACATATGAAAACCGCGTTCTGTTTCATTTTATGTACAGTTGCATTCATTATAGAAGGATGCTCGTCATTGACGCTGCAGCCGGCAGATTTTTCCTGGCCGAAGGAAGAACTCATAACACCTGATGTAAATGGAACAATCAAGATACCGCGGTATCAAGTATCGTTCAACAGCAAACAACTTCTTTTTGAAGAGCTGCAGGATTCTGTCAATGTCACCAAACATCCATTGAATGTCATTCGTGACCGGAATGGATACTACTTTATTACTGCAAAGAATTTCAAGAACGTGTATGTATTTAATCAGGATGAGGGAGCGTTAAAACTTGAAAAGAAGATTAAAATTTCTGAAGCGGGTCTAGAAGCCCCGGCATTCAATCAAAAGGGATTTATCGAGCTAGTTAATGAACTAAAAGAAGACTGGCCGAAAATTTACATGTCTAACGATGGAATTCAAGAAGGAGATAAGAAATGAAAAAGACACTATATATCTTTATTCTTTTTCTTGGCAGTGTTTACTTCTTAAACGCAAGACAAACGTCTGAACGGGTGCTCGTAAATAAATTTGAAGAAACGGTGAAAGAATTATCATTATTCGCGGATTCAGCGAAAACCGTGCAGGATTGTGCTGAGATCAGTTCAATGGTAGACGCAGTCGAAGTGAAATATATGGAGAAGAAAGACCTTCTTGACCGAGCGCTTTATCCGGATGATTACCAAAAAACTATCGAAAAGCTCAGAGGCAAACTGCTGATACGCCGCAACGATCTCGGTGTCATTGAAACACAATATAGTCGGATCACTGAACTGGAGATGCATGTCCTTGAACTTTCTAATAAGGTTGATAGCCTCGACAAGGAAAATGACATGCTCACGAACACTATAAAAAGGCTGTCAGGTAATAAAGCTTTAATTGATTCATTGAAAATGGCTATCAATAAACTCCGTCAGAATCTGATAGATAGAGATGAAGTGATTTTCTCTCTGGTAGACAGCCTCTTTTTACAATACGACAAGAACATTGCAAATATGACGGATGTTGAGAAACAGTCTATCTATGGTAAACTCGAGCGAAGAAATGTATTTACCGGCCTTAAGAAATCCATCGAAGACAATCTGAAGTTTCTCCGATCGACCAATCTTACTCCGGCTGATTATGTTGAAATTGCCCGTCAGAACAATCAGTTTACCAGTCAATGGAAAGGTGTCGGCCCGAAATTGGCAAACATTTATTTAGCAGGCAAAAAGAAAACAGATGAATTGAGGCAGGTCGATTCATTACTGGTCGTTTGGTCGAAGGAAGTTGATCGAGGTAATTGGGGAACGCTCAGTTTGGTACTGAGCCAGAATGGAATAATCCTCAAGCCGTTCAATAACGGTAATGAATTCACGGCAAATTTTACAGCATACGTTGACGAGCTGATTAAGAATCCGATGCAGGAACCGGAAGATGCTCGTGCAAAGCAATTCAACGCCTTCAACGATAATGTTTGGAAAAACAATATTAAACCGACGTGGCTGCCGGTGCTGGTGGAATCAGGTAAATTGACGGTAGAACAGGAAAAGAAGATTCAAGAGGCCGTGGACAATTGGGAGTCCGCTGTTACTCCAATTTCACCGTTGGTATATATCGGTATAGGCGCTGTCATTATAGCCATTATCATAGGCCTTGCAATGAGGTTAAAAAAGAAACCGGACGAGCAAGAATAAATATTCATTTATCTGGTTTTACGGATTCTTTAAGTCCATCTCTCTTTTGAGGGATGGACTTTTTTTTGTTTGTGCATTGCATCCTGGTTTGCATAATCGTTTCTTTTCAGTGTTTCTGCGGAGCTGCAGGGATTTTTTGAACATTGTAATTGAACAAATATGAATAATAACTATAGTTGCATTCCTTCACACTTTAGAGTATTTTATAGCAGAACCGCTGCAGGAAAGCCGCTCTGTTACCGGTCAATACCATTAGTTTTTTTTATCAGGTCACCGGCTTTTACGAGAGCCAGACATTATAAAATGGTGTTAAAATAATGCGGCTAAATATAGAACAAAATAAGATGATATTATGACAACATACAAAGAGTTAGGATTAGTCAATTCGAAAGGATTATTCCAAAAAGCAGTCAAAGGTGGATATGCAATTCCTGCCTTCAATTTCAATAATTTGGAGCAGCTGCAGGCAATCATCGGCGCTTGCGTGGAGACAAAATCGCCTGTCATCCTGCAAGTGTCAAGCGGTGCAAGGAAATATGCCAACTCCACACTTTTAAAACATCTGGCAAAGGGTGCTGTCGATTATGCAAAGGAATTGGGATTCCCGATCCCTATCGTACTTCATTTGGATCATGGCGATACATTTGAATTATGTAAGTCATGCATTGAATCCGGTTTTTCATCCGTAATGATTGACGGTTCCCATCATCCGTATGACAAGAACGTCGAACTTACAAAACAGGTTGTCGAGTATGCGCATAAATACGATGTGACAGTGGAAGGTGAATTGGGTGTTCTGGCGGGTATCGAAGATGCGGTTTCCAGCGCAGTTACGCACTATACCAAGCCGGAAGAAGTCGAGGATTTTGTAAAGAAGACCGGTGTTGATTCGCTGGCAATTTCTATCGGTACATCACATGGTGCGAATAAATTCAAACCGGAACAATGCACAAAATCTGCAGACGGAGTACTTCTGCCGCCGCCGCTTCGTTTTGATATTTTGGAAGAAGTCGAAAAAAGAATTCCAGGTTTCCCGATTGTACTGCATGGCGCTTCCTCGGTACCTATCGAGCTGGTAAAGATCATTAATGCAAACGGCGGGAAACTGAAAGATGCGGTAGGCATTCCCGAAGACCAGCTTCGCAAAGCGGCAAAATCGGCGGTATGCAAAGTGAACATCGATTCCGACGGGCGGCTTGCTATGACGGCAGCTGTTCGGAAAACATTGGTGGAAAACCCGGCAGAATTCGATCCGCGAAAGTACCTCGGACCGGCACGTGATCAGTTAAAAATGCTCTACAAACATAAGATCATGAATGTGCTTGGCAGCAATGATAAAGCTTAAACATACCTTATAAAGGTAAATGCAAATCCCGCGTAAAGCGGGATTTTTTTTTATTTAAATGTTGAACTCCTGAAGAGTTGATTTTCTGGTTATGTAAATGCCTATAAACGTTCAGCTACTATGGAGCTAATAGTAGAATTCCTGCCTGACAGCAAGCTCGCAAAAGCACAGAGTACGTCGGCGAGCAGGCAGGCGGTCATCAGAGCGAATTCAAATTGGTTTTTAAACCTTTAGATATTTAATAAATTAAATGTCTATTCACACAAAACCCTTCGGGTTTCGTGTGAAAGGAGCCGTCGTATTTTTTCGACGGTGAAAAGAATGTGTAGTTTCAGGCGCCTCACCGGACCAATTTTAATTCCCGTAGGGGCGATTCATGAATCGCCCCTGCTATGAATTACTCTTTTTTCATAAGCCAATCATGCAGTAATTTATCCTCTTCGCTTTTCTTGAATACATTATCTTTTTCCGGAAGATCAAGATTCTTGAATATCTTTTTTGCCCTTGAATGGAAAGCGGGAGTACTATAGGGAAGCATCTGACGGACAAGAACCTGCAGTTCTTTCATTATGTCGGGTTCTTTCTTTGCAATGTTTGAAATAACAGTAATCGCAAATACCTGCGGAGCTACAGCGGTTTTTGTATCGGAAATAAAATCAAAACACAGATTGACGACTTTTCCTTTAAGCTGCCCCGGAATTTCTACATACTGTAATATATTCATGACATTGCGCTGGACGGCGTTATGTATATTTGGCTCCTGCATTTTATTTATCATCGCCTTCAACCAGGGTTTAGCCAGCTCAGGATTACGCATGCAGCAATGGCCTATGACCCAGGCGGAACGTTTTGAGATATCTTCATCACCATCCAGAAAGAATTTCATTAATTGTGCAAAACGCTTTGAGTCAGTCCCCGTCCATCGGATCAGTTTTTCAACTTGTTGTTTTGAGCGGAGGCTCCTGATTTCTAATTCAATTTCCATAGACGATAAAATGCCAAGAAAACACTATTTGGTCAAGAACAATTATGGCCAGCGTTAATGATAAATAAAAAGGGACGTCCGTATGAACGTCCCCGTAGAAGCTATATAATTATTTCTTTTACTTTTGCTATTTTTACTCTGACTGCCGTATTACATCTATATCTTCCATCGGCAGCATAGGCAGCGGCTCGCCATTGTGTTTCAACCTGAACTTTAGCAATTCTATCGTCGGATCGCTTAATGCCTTTGTTTCGAATCCGAAAAATTTCGGCGCAAATTTACTGAAGTCGATGAGTCCTTTCTCCGGCATTTCAATGAGTGTCACATCCTGGCACTTTGGAATTCCGGCGCGTTCCTTCGCAATGTTGATAGCGGTCTCCAATCCGCCAAGTACATCAACAAGGCCGTTTTGTTTGGCGTCAAGTCCTGACCAAACGCGCCCTTGAGCTATCTGTTCAATATCGTCGGACTTTTGTTTCCTGCCGGCTGCGACTTTATCCACGAACTCTTTATACAATGTTTTGATCAATAATTCCATGCGTGCATGTTCTTCTGTTGTCAGGTTTCTATCCGGGATAGTCAGGCCGATAAGCGGAAGAGTCATGCCAAAACCTAAATCTGCATGATCGCCGGCCTTTACATAATCTGTGGAAATGCCCAGAGAATCTTTTAGTCCCTTATTATAAATCCAGCCACCTATAACGCCTACTGAACCGGTAATAGTGCGCGGCGCAGCAACAATGGTATCGGCATACATTGAGAGCCAGTACCCGCCTGAGGCGGCAACAAATCCCTGCGACACGATGATCGGCTTTTTACCTTTAGCTTTCTTCATTGCTTCTGCAATATAATCGGAAGCTATTGCATCGCCGCCGGGTGAATCGACACGGAGAACAATTGCCTTGACTCGTGAATTATCTACTGCAGCTTCAACATTTTTCACTAATCTGCGGGCAGTTATACCTTCATCCATATCACAGGCACCGAGTGCGTAGATGACTGCAATACGCGGCGGTTCTCCCCAGTGATTATCATACGGAAGCTTAAACTTTTCCAGCGAGGCGGGATTGATAAACGCTCTATCACTGCCTGTTTCTTTCTTTACAAGTTCCTTCATCATGTCCCACCGCCCCAGTGAATCTACCAGTCCCTGCTCTTTCGCCTGCTGAGCCAGGAATACGACTTCATTATTCACCAGGCGGTCGAACTGTTCCGATGTTAAATGGCGCGCTTCGCAAATATCTGATTTCGCAATTCTGTACCAATCGTCAACGAGTTTCTGCCGCTGTTCGCGATCGGCATCGGACATTTTATCGCGTGAGTAATTTTCAGCCGCTGATTTGTATTTAAGGAAGCGCCATTCATCAAATCCAAGTCCGATTTTTTCCAGCGTACCTTTATAGAATGTCCGCCCCATCTGAAATCCTTCAATAAAAAATGTACCCAGGGGATCCATTACGATTTTATCTGCAACAGAAGCAAAGTGGTACAGTTCGATGCTGCCGCGGTCGATAAAGATAAATACTTTTTTTCCGGTCGTTTTAAAGTCCTTCAATTTCTCGCGAAGCTCCCACAGTTTTTCTGCATCTGCTTCCAGCCCGGAAGTGTTGATTGCAATACCGCCGACCGACGGATCATTTTTCGCGGCATCGATATTGGCCAGTAAATCACTGAGTGTTTGTGAGTCGTCGAAGAGAACATAGCGCTGGTAACTTATACGCCCCGGCTGATTCATCTCTACAAATTTGTTATTCGATGGAAAATGAGAACTGAAAATATTCCTGTCGTATGCACCAAGACGAACCCCATATGAATTATATGCGTATTTCTGATCGCTGTTATAGTGTGCCTGTGTTTCAACTCCTATGTGGCCGAGACTGAATTGAAAACCGAGAGAGAATGCATCCGTATTAAAATATCGGCCTGTAATTCGCACACCGGGCAATGCTTCAACGGCTACTCCAGCGCTCCACATGTCCTTTTCAAGCAATGGAGTTCTATGCAAAATATAATCTGCAAATGCCGTTAATACGCTCATTTCCGAACGGACGCACCGCAAGATCGCCGGTTAATTCATATCCTTTTGTATTAATGGCAGATGTATAAGTGAGTCCGGCTGAAACGAATGGAAAAGGACGAATTAACGTGCCAAGAATAAGAAGACTGGATTTATCCAGTTGAGGGTTGTCTGTTCTCGTCCAGCCATAGGCAATTCCGGTGCTGAACGTCCTGTCTCCGCTGCCCAAGGATAATCGGTAATCGGTCACATGCGTGCCGCCGATATTCTGACGCACCATGCCGAAGCCGCAACTGGGGCCTGCGGCAAATAAGCCCCATCTGTGTGTTGGATCTGAGCCGTCATTCCAGGTTACTAAAATATCCGGTTGACGAACATAGGAGAGTAAAGCCGGATTATCGTATCCGTATAATCCGAATTTCAGCGCTCCGGGAGATGCAAGCTGAAAATCATTTCTGTCATAGTATGGTGTAACAGACGATTGGGCAACAGAAGCATAATAAACGCTGAAAACAATAATTGATAGAGCAATCCATCGTTTCATTTTTTTTCTCCGAAATGTTATTGTTGACTGTTCAATTTACGGCGAATACAGTGAAAAGTTCCACTGAATTTTTGAATTGTTCAAAATGAATTTCTGTAAATCCAGTATATGAATATTTCATTATATATCCCATTTTGCATAGAAGTAGAATCTTATTTATAATTAGTATTGAATTAACTAAAAAAAGGAATTTCGAATGAAGAAAGTTCGTTACGGCATTATTGGTTTTGGTGCATTTGCGGAACGCACGATTGCGCCGGCGATTCTGAAATCACCCAATTCGGAGCTGGTAGCAATCCAAAAACGTTCACTCGCTGCTGCAAAGGAGAAGGCACAGGTATTAAATGTTCCATATGCGTTTGATTCGGCAGAAACGCTGGCAAAATCTCCCGATGTGGATGCAGTATTTATCGTGTCTGCTAATTCACTGCATGGGCCGGAGACACTTACCGCCGCCAGGAATGGCAAGCATGTTCTAGTAGAGAAACCTATGGCAATGAATACGGCAGAAGCGGAAATAGATGATTAAGGAATGCAAAAAAAATAATGTAAAATTCATGGTCGCACATATGGTGCGTCTCTCGCCGCTTATTATTCGAATGAAGGAAATGATGCAATCGGGGATAATCGGTAAAATTACATTTGTCAAATCGGAATTTATATATGACGGACGGCTTTCACATCGTAAATGGCTGGTCGATCCGAAAGTAGCTGGAGGCGGGCCAATCTTTGATATCGGTGTTCATTGTCTGGATACAACCAGGTTTTTACTTGATGATGAGGTTGTGTCGGTAAAGAGTCAGATTGATCCGGTACATACTTCATCTGCAACGGAATCCACAGCGCAGCTTGCGTTAAAATTTTCGCGAGGAACAACGGCCGGTATTTTTTGTTCCTATGCGGCTCCCATACGGCGCACCTTTATCGAAGTCATAGGTGAAAAAGGAATTCTTTCCGCTGAAAATTTTACCTGGAGCGGTAATACGCTGACATTGAAAGTAGTGGTCGGTGAAAACGATAAAATCACGGAATCACGCGAAGAAGTATTCGTTGTTCCGAACCTCTACGAAAAAGAAGTAACTCTTTTTTCGGAATGTATTCTTAACAATACTGTTTCACCCGTTCCCGGTGAAGAAGGATTAAAGAACCAGCGCGTGCTGGATGCAGCAATAAAGGGATAAGTATAATTCCAAATGCACTTACTAATAAATATTGTAATATCATCCAGAAACGAGCGAAAATAATTTGTTTATGCGTTAATATATTCCGGTGTACATTACACTTACATAAAAGTGAAAATAACAG
The DNA here is from genome assembly GCA_963770945.1 of uncultured Bacteroidota bacterium. Taxonomy (GTDB): domain Bacteria; phylum Bacteroidota; class Ignavibacteria; order UBA10030; family UBA10030; genus Fen-1298. The sequence goes on from CAVYRP010000013.1 coordinate 276,961, forward strand.
CTATATTTGATAAAACTTCTTTTCTTTTGGAACAGATTGCGTTGATAAAGTATCTGCATAATTTGCTGAGGGATATATATTGAGAAAGTATATTGATTATTCTGTGGAATAAATTCATCGAAGTATCAATCTTTCTTGTTCGAAAAAACCGATAAAACCGGGAACCCTCCCCGTTATTTGCACGTCTAAAAACATTCGTTAGATTTGCTTTTTCAGTAGTATAAAAACTTTAATTTGTTTCTTGAAAATGTGCTTCATTTTTCATAAACTTGTTGCACTCCAAGTGACCGGGTCATCTTTGAACAACAAACTTTAAGACATTATGGCTATAACAGTCCGAAACCTTACGAAATATTATGACACAGCGAAAGCGATAAACGATATATCGTTCGATGTCAAAACAGGCGAAATTCTCGGTTTTCTAGGTCCAAACGGTGCCGGGAAGACGACCACTATGAAGATAATCACCTGCTATATGCCGCCTACTTCTGGCTCGGTGAAAGTAGAGGGGTTCGATATTGGGGAACATTCGTTTGAAGTGCGGAAAAAAATCGGCTACCTGCCGGAAATGAATCCGCTTTATCTTGACATGAACGTTCTGGAATATCTTGACTATTCAGCGCGTTTGCATGGGATGAAAGATTCATTGTTGAAAAGCCGTCTGAAAGAGATGGTAGATGTTTGCGGTCTTGCCGCAGTCCGGCACAAAGATATCGGTGAATTGTCTAAAGGATTTCGCCAGCGTGTGGGACTTGCACAGGCGATGATTCATGACCCCGAAGTTTTAATTCTTGATGAACCGACCAGCGGCCTGGATCCGAATCAGATTGTAGAAATCCGCAATCTTATCCGCCAGCTTGGCCGTGCAAAGACTGTTGTGCTTTCCACGCATATTCTTTCGGAAGTGCAGGCAACTTGCGATCATGTCATCATCATAAATGACGGAGGAATTGTCGCCGATGGAACGCTGGAACAATTGCAGCAGGATTTCCGCGGCTCGGAAAAAATATCACTGGAATTAAAACTACCGGCGGGAAAAATTTTAAATGCAATGACGGATATCTATCCGAAGTTTAAAGAAATTTCACAGGTCGAATCGGTGGAATACGGCGGACAGGAGGGCGATGTACACAAGTTCTCCATTCATACCGTCAAAGGAAGCGATATTCGCGAAGAAATTTTCCGGCGCGCGGTATCGGAAAAGTGGGTGTTATTGGAAATGTCGCGTAAAGCTACGAGTTTAGAAGAAGTATTCCGCAAGCTGACGACTACGGAATAGCCGGGTCATACTAATTACAGGTACTAAAATATGAATATAGCGAATTATTTTAAAGCGTTACCGAGTTTAAATAATACAAATATAATTTTTCGGAAAGAGCTGCGTTCCTATTTCAATTCGGCGATAGCATACGTTGTTATTTTAGTATTCTTTGTCCTGATGGGCTGGTTTTACGCCAGTACGATTTTCCTTGTCAATATAGCGATGCTTCGTGACATGTTTGAATATGCCGGGATCATTTTTCTTTTTATAGTTCCGGCAATGACTATGCGGTTGCTGGCGGAGGAAAGAAAATCCGGTACAATCGAACTTCTTTCTACCAAACCGCTTCATGATTGGGAAGTTGTTCTTGGAAAGTTTTTCGCCGGTTGGGCTTTTGTAGGTATAACCATACTTCCGACTCTTATCTATTATATTGCGATATCTTTTCTAGGTGATATTGACCATGGCCCCGTAATAGGCGGTTACATCGGACTTTTTTTAATGACCGGCGTATACGTTGCGCTAGGACTGCTGGCGTCAAGTTTGACGGAAAATCAAATCGTCGCATTCATGCTCGGATTATTCTTCTGTCTTGTTCTATTTTTCATTGATAAAACATTATTTATACTGCCCGACTTTGCAACAGGTGTCCTGCAATTTCTCAGCGTATATTACCATTTTGCCAATATTGCCCGTGGTGTCATTGATTCGAGGGATATTGTATATTTTCTATCTGTGATCGGATTTTCGATATATCTCTCAGTTATATCGCTGGAACGACGCAAATTGTGATACCGATGTACTGTCTAAGAATGTTCAATATGTAATTGAAAACTGATTTAAGACCCCTTATGAATACAAAAAAGACCCAAATATTTCTCCGAGTGCTTTTAGTTCTCGGAATACTGATTTTGTTGAATTTCATTTCCGTACGGATCTTCACTCGGCTCGATTTAACGAAAGCGGGTGTTTATACTCTTTCCGATGCAAGTAAGAACCTGGTGCGTAATCTTGATGATCGAGTAACTGTAAAAGCGTACTTCACAGAAGAGCTGCCGGCACCGCATAATAATAACCGCCGTGCCGTGCTGGATATCCTTAATGATTATAAGGCATACTCGAAAGGTAATCTATATTATGAGTTTATTAATCCGGAAGGCGAGAAAAATGAGCGCGAAGCCCAGCAGGCAGGCATTCCTCCGGTAGAAGTTCAGGTCGTGAAGGAAGATAAATTTGAAGTTAAACGCGCGTTCCTGGGCCTTGTTATGATGTATGAGGATAAGAAGGAAGTATTGCCTGTGATACAAAATCTGGGTTCGTTGGAGTACGATATCAGTTCGGCAATTAAACGGTTGACAACCCGGACAAAAAAGCGCATCGGTTACACAACCGGTCATGAAGAAACGGTGTTAACCAGCATGCAGCAGGCGAGCCGGGAGATCGCCGCACAATATGAAATAGTTCCGGTTGATTTAAGTTCAAGCACTGCGGAGATTCCGCAGGATCTGGCGGCATTACTGATTATCGCTCCTCAGACGAAATTTTCCGATACAGCGAAATATCAAATCGATCAATACCTTATGAGCGGCGGAAAAATAGCATTTCTTCTCAACAAAATGAATGTCGATCTTAATGCCCAGTATAAAATTGCACGGCCGCTTGATATCGGATTGGACGATATACTTGAAAATTACAGTATTCGCATAAACAATGATTTGGTCCGGGATGCGCAGTGTGCCAGCATAACCGTAATGCAGAACCAGGGCCAATTTCAAATGCGAAGCCAGATTCCATTTCCATATCTTCCTAATGCCGTCAATGTGGACCGATCGAATCCGATTGTAAAAGATTTGCAGGGATTGATTTTCTTCTTCGCCAGCTCGCTTGATACAACTTTAACGGTAAATAAGGGATTGAAGGCAGAAGTTCTGGTTCGTACTTCCAAACATAGCGGGCGGCAAAGCGGATTTGTAATGATAGATCCGTTTCATCGTTATGCGCCGGAAGAGCTGGCGGAATCCAGCATTCCTTTGGCTGCAGTCGTAAGCGGTTCCTTTAAAAGCTTTTTTGAAGGAAAATCTCTCGTGCCGCGCGAGAACAAGAGTCCCGATACGCGCATTATCGTAGTAGGTGACGGTGATTTTATGAAAGATGATTTTGCCGGTAATCGTAATAACCTTACATTCTTTATTAACATTGTAGATTTTCTTGCCGACGATGCCGGTTTGATAACGATCCGTTCAAAGGATATTGCTCAACCTCCTCTGGAACAAATCTCTGATGGAACCAAGAAACTTCTGAAATACAGCATCCTGCTGCTGCCGCCGTTACTCGTTATTGGATATGGTTTTCTGCGATGGAGACGGCGTATAGCATTGAAGCGGTCGTTAGAAAGCCAATTGTAGAAATTTAGCATTGAAAGTAAAGCTATGAAAAAGAATACCTACATTCTAATCGCGTTATTTTTTGTGTTATTGATCGGTTCATTTCTTGTCCTCCAAAAACCCGGAGAACAAAGTGCAAGTTCGGCAAGTGCCGGCTTTTTAGCTGCTATCGATTCGACATCTGTGGATAAAATGGAAATAAAAACGCCGGAATTATCTCTCACACTGGAAAAACGCGGACCTGACTGGTATATAACCCAGCCGATTGAATATAAAGCAAACACAGCCAGCATAGGTCAAATTATTCATCAGATAAAAAACCTTGAGATTAAAAATACTGTCTCCAGTAAATCGGAAAAACATTCTGTTTTTCAAGTCGATCGATCAGGAACAGAAGTAAAGGTTTATGAAAAAGGGGTCGAGAAAATATCCTTTATTCTCGGTAAGACTGCGGCAAGTTATACCGAATCGTATGCACGCAGGCTTAATTCCGATGATGTATTCCTTGTCGAAGGGGCAAGCAGCTATATGTTTAATCGCCCGGTAAAAGACTGGCGCGATAAAACTATTTTCAGTACACCGAAGGAAAGCATCAAAGAATTACAATACCAATTTGGGGATACTTTATTTTCAGTAACATTCAGAGACAGCGTTTGGCTTATCGGAAAATTTAAAGCACAACAATCGGTAATAGACGGTATTCTTTCCTCGCTTTCAAATCTTCAGGCAGATGATTTTATTGACAGCACTCTGTCGCCGAAAATTATGGCAACGGTCACGTATGCCGATGTACAGATTCGCTTCTCATTTAACCGTATGACAAACAAGTATGCTGTTCAGTCTTCTCATTCATCTCAATGGTTTATTCTGGAACCGGGGAAGGCGAACCAGATACTAAAACGGAAAAAGGAAATTGCGGAACCGATTAAAAATTAAGTAAATACAGCGGTGAAATTTTAACAGAAAAGCCCTTCGTGAGGATGGCTCCCTAATTATTGCATTATTCCTGCATATTCTTGCTTACTGATCCATTTTTAATTACTTTTTAAGTATTAAGGCTTTGTACCTATCATCTTAAAATCAAAATCAGAGGTAAAAAGAACTATGACACGACAATTTATTCTCGGAATTTCTCTAATTTCTGTTGTTCTTTTCGGCGGCTGCGCGGCATCAGATCCTATTCTTGCCACAATTGGTGATGAAAAAATTACACTGCACAGCTTCGAGGATAATTATGCCAAGAACAACGGAAACTGGGATTCAAGTGCCGTATCATCGTTTGAAGACAAGCAAAATTTTCTCGACCTGCTGATAAAGTTTAGACTTAAGGTTAAAGAAGCATACGCGCAGGGGTTGGAAAGTGATTCTACTGTTGTCAGTGAAATGGATTCCTACCATACCTCAATTGCTCAATCTTATATGCTTGAAAAAGAGGTTGTGGAACCGGGTGTTAAGAAATTATATAACAGGAAAAAGGAAGAGCTACGCGTAAGCCACATACTTTTCCGTATTCAGGGAAATGGAGCACCCGAAGATACACTTAAAACTTATAATCTTGCGATGAGCGTAATTAATCAGATTCCGCACATTCCATTCGATTCGCTCGCATTTCGATATTCGGAAGATCCATCTGCAAAGACAAACTATGGCGATCTCGGTTTCTTTTCTGCCGGAAGAATGGTACATGAATTTGAAGATGCTTGCTATTCATTGAAACCGGGTGAGTACACAAAAAGACCTATACGCACACAATTTGGATATCATATAATAAAAATGATTGCTATTCGGCCGAATTCAGGATCTATCCGTCTAAGCCATATTCTCCTTAAATTTAACGGGCCGTCCCAAGATACAACTGTAGTCAGCGACACTGCTGCAGTTCGTGATACTGCCTGGATGTTATATAAGCAGTTAAAAAATGGCGCGAGTTTCAAGGAATTAGCAAGAAAATACAGTAAGGACCTCAAAACCGCATCAAATAATGGTGATCTTGGATTCTTTGAACGTGTACGGATTGTGCCGGCAATTGCTAATATTCTCTATGATCTGAAAATCGATTCTGTTTCAGAACCGATAGGATTCAATTACGGCTATCATATTTTCCAACTCACGGAAAAAAAACCATTTCCATCGTTTGAGGAAATGGAAAAAGACCTTAAAAATCAGTATCAGCAAACACTATTATCAAAATGATTACAAAAATTACGTAAGCAAGCTGAGAACCAAATATCATGTTCTTGCCGATTCTGCTGTTGTAAAACTGTTAATTTCGAAGCTTGACACAACCAAAACAGTCGGTTACGTAAATTGGAAAGATACTCTTACGGCTGAAATATTAAATGAAACGCTGATCAAGAGTACGGATCGTCAATACAAAGTTAAGGATTTCATCGAGAAAGTCATATCAACAAATGAAAACAACGACTTTAGCTTAAGTCCGCCTGGTGTGTGGGTGCTTGTAAAAAAGATAGTTGATGTTGCAGCCCTTGAACAACAAGCGCGGCATGTGTCAAAGAAATATCCTGTGCTTGTTCAGCTTATACAAGAATCCAAAGAGGCGACGCTCAAAGAACGTATTGAGCAAGACGAAGTGCGGAAAAAAATTGTTGTGAATGATTCGTTGTTGAGAAAATATTTCGATGTACATGCGAAGTGAATACCGCTGGCCGGAACGTGTTAACTTTGCCGAAATTCATACGACGACGGATAGTATCGCAAAAGTTGCGTATAATAAAATCAAAAAAGGGAGAGATTTTTTGAATACTGCAAAAGAATATACGAATCGGTCCGGGTATCGGGAAAAGAAAGGTGTATGGGGATTTCAAGTATTTGCATTCAACGATTTATCATTAAAAGCATCAAAGATGGCGATAGACAGCGTTACAGCGCCGTTTAAATTTGAAGGAGGCTGGTCTATAATTAAAGCATTGGGCAAGGACAGCGCAAAAGTGAAGACGTTTGAGGAAGCAATTCCGGAGGTTACAGCTGCATATCAGGAAGAAGCGTCCATTCAACGCGAACAGGAATGGGTTGAAGTTCTAATGAAAAAGTATCCGGTGACCATTAATAAAGAAATCCTGAAAAATGCATTTAAAGAGAAAACGGGCCAAAGCCCGGTAGATTTCTTTTAACCGCTCTTTTTATCGTTCACGGCGGCCGGTTGTTCGAAGACGGAATCAGATAAAACTCCTGTTGCCCGTTTTGACAATAAAACGCTGGCGTTAGAAGAAATCCAGTGCGCATATCGATACTTCACAAGAACTGTCGCCGGTTCAGGTTCAGCAGTACATTCAACGGTGGCTCACGGAAGAATCGCTATATCGCGAGGGAGTAGAACGTGGTCTGGATCGATCGGACGAGATGAATCAGAAAGTAGAAGAAGTACGGCGCGAGTTAACGATCAATGCGCTTCTTGACAAAGAAGTATATTCCCAGCAACTGTTGGATTTCTCTCAGAAGGATATCCGACAGTACTACGATGCACACGTCAAGGAATTCGATTTGATGAATGATGCAGCGTTGGTCAGTTATGTTCTTTTCAAAAATCGGGATGAGGCAACGGAATTTCGCAATCTTGTTTTAAAAGGGACTTCATGGCAGTCCTGCTCTCGTTCAGCGAGAATCTTCCATGCTGATGCGCGTAGATTCGTCGTACCAAACAAAAGAAACACTTCTGCCGGCAGAACTGTGGCGTGTTGCGGCAAAGTCGGTAATCCGCGAATTATCTTTTCCGATCAGTACCGATAATGGATATTATATTCTAGTTGTCTGGAGATTTATCAGACAAGGACAGACCGCCGACATACCGATGGTAGAGCAGGAAATTCGCGGAAGATTGACTGTTGAACGTAGGCGTAAATTATTTGATCAACTCATTGAAAATCTTCGTGCGAAGCATGCAATTGAAGTGTTTGCAAACACAGCTTCCGATTCCGCAAAATCTAAAATCGATTAACAGGGTAAAATATGAAACAAAGCCTAAAAATATTATTATTGGCATTTCTCCTGATCCCATTAACATTATCGGCTCAGACATTAATTGATCGCATTGTAGCGGTTGTCGATAAGGAAATTATCACGGAATCTGAGTTAAATGAGCGGGTATCGTTTCTAGCAATACAGAATCGCATTGATCCGAAACAAAAGGGATTGCGTTCTCAAGTGCTGGATGGAATGATTTCAGAGAAACTCATTTTAGCTCAGGCATTGATAGACAGCGTAGAAGTAACGGATGATGAAGTCACCCGTGCACTGGATCAGCAGATAGCGAATTTTATACGGCAGGTCGGCTCCGAGCAGCGGGTAGAACAAATGTACGGTAAATCGATAGGCCGCATTAAACGCGAATACAGATCGGAAATTAGGAATCAACTTCTCGTGCAAAAAGAACGCCAGCAGCGTGAAGCTTCGATAACTATTACAAGGCGCGAGGCTGAGGACTTCTTTACGTCTTTTAGAGACAGCCTGCCGCAGGTTCCGGAAGAGTACGAACTTAGCCATATATATATCGTTCCAAAACCCGATACAACCGTAGAAGCAAAAACACGCCGATTAATGCAGTCGATTCTTGATAGTATACGCGCCGGCGGAGATTTTGCTGATTTTGCAAGACGGTATTCGACGGATCCCGGCTCCGCAGCCGGCGGCGGCGATTTGGGATGGGAAAAGCGCGGCGTATTTGTGCGGGAATTTGAAGAAACTGCATTCGGATTGAAAGAAGGCGATATCTCCGGAATTATCAAAACACAATTCGGATTTCACATTATTCAATTAATGGGAAGGCGGGGAGAATCCGTGCATGCACGTCATATTCTTTTAAAAATAGACAAAGGACCCGCAAGCGATTCCGCAGCTGTAGATACCCTGCGGGCTTTTCGGGAACGGGTTTTAAAAGGCGAATCATTTTCAGAACTTGCAAAGAAGTATTCAGAGGATGAAGATACAAAATCAATCGGCGGCGATTTAGGCACTTTAACTGTGGATCAACTGCAGCCGGATTTTGCAGGACAGGTAAAGAATATGAAGGCAGGGGAAATAAGCGAACCGCAGCGGACTGTGGTCGGAGCATCATACGGGTTTCATATTATTTGGATGCGCAAACGAACACCGCCGCATGCCATCAATATTCAAGATGACTATAATCGTATTGAGCAGCTTGCACTCTACATGAAACGCAATAAGCTTACATGCGGAATGGCTCGACGAACTGAGAAAAACCATTTATGTCGATATTCGTATTTGATCAGAAGTATATTACTAACCTTGAGCAGCGTTTGTGACGAAAACCATCAGACCAATAAGCGATGTCGAATTTGTAAGTCAACTCGCACAATCGTATAAAGACCTGCGGTCGGAACTTGCCCGAGTGATCGTAGGGCAGGAGAATATCATTGAGCATCTTTTTATTACGCTGCTCGCACGCGGACATTGTCTGCTTATTGGCGTACCTGGATTAGCAAAGACACTGCTGATTAAAACGCTTGCACAAGCTCTAGATTTGAAATTCAGCCGCATCCAATTTACTCCTGATTTAATGCCCAGCGATATTACCGGAACGGAGATAATCGAAGAGAATGTTTCTACAAAAGCAAAAGCATTTAAGTTCGTACGCGGCCCTGTATTTGCCAATATTATTCTTGCCGATGAGATCAACCGAACACCGCCTAAAACACAAGCGGCATTATTGGAAGCGATGCAGGAACATCACATAACGGTCGCCGGCGAGACTTATATGCTCGATGAACCGTTTTTTGTCCTTGCCACGCAAAATCCTATTGAACAGGAAGGAACATATCCCTTGCCGGAAGCGCAGCTTGATCGTTTTATGCTGAATTTATGGCTAGACTATCCGTCGTTTGCAGAAGAAGTTCAAATTGTCAAATCTACAACGAGTAAATACGATGCTTCGGTTAAACATATTCTTTCCGCTCAAGATATTATTGGATTTCAAAACCTTGTAAGAGGTGTACCTGTTGCAGATAATGTTATTGAGTATGCAGTAAGGCTGGCGGATTCGACACGGCCATCGTCATCAGATGCACCGGTCTATATCAAGAACTGGATTCGATGGGGAGCAGGTCCGCGTGCATCACAGTATCTTATTCTCGGTTCAAAAGCACGTGCAATTCTTGACGGGCGGTTTAATCCTAATATTGATGATGTAAAAGCGATCGCCGGTCCGGTGCTGCGCCACCGTCTTGTAACAAGCTTCAATGCTGAAGCGGAAGGCGTTTCAGCAATTCAAATTATTGAAAAACTGGTGCGAGAAGTAAAATCGTAATTGAAATGTTGATTGCGGCACAGCATGAAAACACAAATAAAAAAACAAACGCTGATTCTGCTCTCTGCAACTATATTACTGGCGGAGATTGCCGGTGCACAGTCATCTTCCCTCCGTCATGTCTGGGTATTTTTCAGAGACAAAGGCGTATCGGTTCTGCAATCGACTAATCCTGCACTGCTTGGTATTTCAGAGCGTGCACTCAAACGCCGCGCGAAAGTACTGCCTGCGAATCACCTCACCGACCAACTTGACCTTCCTGTCTCGGAGTCTATTATCGCTCAGATTAAACAAACAGGAATTAAAATACGAACGGTGTCCCGCTGGTTTAATGCTGTTTCGGTGGAGGGAACACAACAACAAATTCAAGCAGTAATAAAATTGATTCCTGCGGCTGCTACGGAAGAAGTAGCGGTATTGAAACGCCCAAAAACGGTACTTTCTTCAGGAATACCATCAGAATCGCCGCTTATGAAGAAATCGGGTTCTAAAAGTCTTGACTACGGATCATCGGCGGTGCAATTAACAAACATGAAAGCCGTTGACCTTCATGCAATCGGCGTGACAGGTACCGGCGTTATCATCGGCTTGCTGGATGACGGATTTAACAATCATTCTACACACATTGCTTTAAAAAATGCACAAGTGCTTGCAGAGTACTGATTTTGTCTATAACGATTCAAATACTACCCGTGAACCGTGGGAACCTTTAGATGAAGGGGACCATGGAACAGGTACATTTTCGGTAATTGGTGCATATGATCCCGGGAATATGATCGGTGCAGCTTTCAGCGCTTCGTTTGCTCTGGGTAAAACGGAAAATGACAGCAGTGAAACTCATATTGAAGAAGATAACTATGTTGCCGGATTAGAGTGGCTGGAACGTTTGGGTGCTGATATTGTATCTACATCTCTTGGATATAAAATATTTGATCAGTCAACGTATAGCTATAGGTATAAAGACCTTGACGGCAGAACTACAATAGTTGCCAGGGCTGCATCGGTTGCCGCTCGAAAAGGTGTTCTTCTTGTAACAGGTATGGGTAACGAAGGGTATATGATAAACTCGGGAAATACTTTTCTGCATGCGGACACTACAATCTCTTCTCCTGCCGATGCGGACAGTATCGTCGCTGTCGGTGCAACATCATCGAATCGAGAACTTGCTGGATTCAGCAATACGGGACCGACGGCAGATGGGCGCATCAAGCCGGAAATTGTCGCGCAAGGTATATCGGTATATTGCGCTTATGGAAAAGCCGCAAACAGTTATGAATTTGTTCAGGGTACATCCTTTTCGACCCCGCTCGTCGCCGGCGCGGCAGCACTTGTTCTTTCTGCACATCCTGAATTGACACCGATGCAGGTCCGCGAGGCGTTGATACAGACAACCGTTCATATTAATGACGGAACAAGCCAGACCGCAACATACCCGAATAATTATTACGGATACGGATTTGTGAACGCACTTGAAGCCGCTATGTATTTTGGGCCTGTCTTCAGTAATGTCCCCGTTATAGTTCAAACGGAATCAGGGTTTACGATTACAACAATGATACTGTCAAAATATGAACTCTACCCTGATTCAATATTTTATTATTACCGTTATGACAATACAGGTGCCTTTACCCGCGCACAGTTAGAACCGACTATGAATCCAAATGAATATGCCGTATCAATTCCGCCTTCTCCGAATAATTCGTTTCCGTCGGGATATTTTACCGCACAAGAAGAACTCGGCACGCCGCCGCATATACCGGCCGGTTATGTAATTATGCAAAACTATCCTAATCCGTTCAATTATGGAACAACAATTAGGTTTGAAGTGCCGATTCCATCTGAAGTTGAATTAGTTGTATTCGATCTTCTTGGAAAACGAATAAAGACATTATTCCGCGGCAATGTAAAAACTGCCGGTATCAATAAATGGGATGGTACCGATGATCATGGGCGTTTAGTGGCAACAGGCGTATATTTTGCGCGGTTGAAATCTGCCGGCAATATATCTTCAATTAAGATGCTGTTACTCAAATAAGCATCACCGATGCCAGAGCTGCACTTCTCTCTTTCCTTCCGCATTGCTCTCGTTTTCATTGCCGGTATATGTTCCATTGCAGCGGCAGTATTTGTCTATCGTAACAACTGTGCCGCCGGTTTCTTCGATCAAACGAATTGTTCTCATTTCTCTCCGCAGCCTGGTATTATTTTTACTTTTTCTGCTTATCGGCGAACCGCTTCTCTCGCTAATAACGCATTCAGTTGATCAACCCGTAATTGCGGTATTTGTAGACAATTCACAGAGTATGGCAATTAAGGATAAAACGGAGAGAAGGGATGAGAAACTCAAATCTATTCTTAAATCTGCCGTTTGGCAGCAGATTGGTAAAGACGGTAAAGTCGATTATTCGCTCTTTGACGGAGAAGTTCGCAGCCTGAAAGCAATTACTGAAGATTCATTAACTCTACGCGGCGAAGCGACCGATATAGCCAAGGTATTTAAGTCGATCAAACGAACATATGCTGCTTCGAATCTTCAAGCCGTCGCATTGATTACCGACGGCAACTCAACTGTCGGAATGAATCCTTTATACGAAGCGGAAGAATTGGGCATACCTGTTTTCACCATCGGTGTAGGCGATACGAGCGAGCAAAAGGATATTCTTATTCGCAAAGTATTGGCAAATGAAATAACATATGTCGGCACAAAAGTGCCCGTAAATGCAATGGTGCGCAGTACCGGATTCTCAGGCGAGCGAATACAAGTATCTCTTCGCGAGGATTCGAGATTGATCGATGAAAAAACATTGGTGCTGGAATCCGGCACACGGGATTATCTTGTCTCTCTTTCATTTGTTCCCGAGAAAGAGGGAACCCGAGAAATATGAATTGGAAATTTCCGGCCTCGCCGGAGAACTCACACAGCAAAATAACCGTATGAGCTTTTTCACAAAGGTCTTAAAAAGCAAATTACACGTGATGCTTATCGCAGGTTCGCCAGGCCAGGATGCAGCCTGTATACAAAATATATTGATAAACGACAAGAATATTGAATTAAAGACCTATATCGAAAGGGAAAACGGACGGTTCTATGAGGGGGATCTGACATGCGCAAAGATTTGCAGAAAGTGATTGTCTGGTACTTATTGGTTTCCCTACTTCAAGCAGCAGTCCGCAGAGTCTTGATGGTGTGCTGAATGCCGGGAAACCTATACTTACTATTTTAAGCAGAACAATGAATTTTGAGAGACTGCGAATATTGGATCCGGTATTGCCGTTCAGCATAGGAATCGTCGACGCTGATGAACTTCAAGTTTTTGCCGATATTCCGGAGTCACAGCGTAATAGTCCGATCTTGAAAATCAGCAATACTGTTAATTCGCTTGAGGTATGGTCCAAACTGCCTCCTGTCTTTCAGTTAAAGGGAATATACCGGGCAAAGGTCGAATCAGAAGTTCTTGCAACTGTTCGATTCCAATCGACGGTATCAAAAGATCCTTTTATCGTTGCAAGAAATGTGAATAAGAAGAAATCTGTTTCTGTCCTAGGTTATGGATTATGGCGCTGGAATTTGCTGTCCGGCTCCGGAAGCGGATCAGAAAAAATACTTGATAATTTTCTCGGTAATGCTGTCCGGTGGCTGACAACGCAGGAAGATGCACGGCGAATTGTCGTCCGGCCTTCCAAGCATATTTTTACGACACAAGAAGCTGTTGAATTTACCGCCCAAGTGTACGATGAAAGTTATCAACCGCTGGATGATGCTCAGATTGAAGTGCGTGTACAACATGGAAACGATTTTAGTCCGCTGGAACTAAGCCCGCTTGGCGGCGGCCAGTATCAAGGAGTGTTTAATCAATTGCCGGAAGGAGAATATAAATTTACAGCAAAAGTTGAAAAGAACAGCGGTCTCATCGGCGAGGATCAGGGTACGTTTTCGGTTGGTGGTTATAGTGCCGAGTACCTGGAAACGCGTATGAACAAACATCTGCTGCAGCAGATAGCCGCGCAAACAGGCGGGCGGTATTACGAAAGCAATGAATTTGATTCGCTTCCGCATGATGTTGACGGCTTGCCAAATTTTAAACCGCGGGATATCAACAGATCGGCAGAGATCGAAATCTGGAATTCCCGCTGGATGCTTGCGCTGGTCATTTTAATATTGGCGCTTGAATGGTTCCTTCGTAAACGGAATGGAATGCTTTAAGAGAAAAGCATTAAATTCAGAAATAATAAATCAGTATTAGTATTTACTAATTATATGAATATTCCGCTGATCACTCTTATTATAGTATTTGCTTTGACTGCAGTCCGGCAGATCGGTGATCTCCGTATTCGCATTTGGCAGGTAATGACTATGGGAGCCGGCGTAGTTCTTCTGACGGGACAAATTACTCCCCGTAATGCACTGCTTGCGATAAACTTCGATGTAATAATTTTTTTATTCGGGATGTTTGTAATCGGGCAGGCACTGGAAGAAAGCGGTTATCTTGCGCATGTATCGTTCAAATATTTTAGACGTGCACGTTCTGCCGATTCCCTTATACTGTTCGTTTTATTCGGATTTGGATGTGCGTCGGCTTTTTTAATGAATGACACACTTGCTATCATAGGAACCCCCGTGGTGCTTTTATTAGCGCGAAAGCATTCAATGTCTCCCAAAGTACTGCTGCTTACGCTCGCCTTCTCTATTACTATCGGAAGCGCTGCCAGCCCTATCGGTAATCCTCAAAATCTTCTCATAGCATTAAATGGAAATATTAGCGATCCGTTTGGAGAATTTTTCAGGTGGTTATTTATACCGACGGTCTTAAATCTATTGGCTGCATATATAGTCATCAAGTTTTATTATCATGACGATTTTCATAATGTGCCTCTCTCTCACTCTCAGGAACCGATCCGTAATCATGATCTTGCGTTTCTTTCAAAGCTTTCGCTTCAGATGGTGCTTGTTTTGATCGGCCTGAAAATTATTACGGTCGTATTTCAGTTGCATATTGAATTCCGTCTTACCTACATTGCATTGGTTTCTGCGCTGCCCATCCTCATAGGAAGTCCGCAGCGGTGGAAAATTGCAAGAAATATCGATTGGTCGACGCTCGTATTCTTTGCAGCAATGTTCGTATTGATGGAAGCTGTCTGGCAAACGGAATTCTTTCAACAAATAATCGCAAAAAACAATATACAAATTAAATCGACGTTTACTATCCTTAGTGCGAGTGTGCTTTTAAGTCAATTCATATCCAATGTGCCTATGGTTGCACTCTATCAGCCTATACTTCTTCATGCAGGAATAACTGCGAAAGGATTCATGGCACTGGCTGCGGGAAGTACGATTGCAGGAAATCTTTTTATTCTTGGAGCCGCAAGCAACGTTATTATCATTCAAAACGCAGAAAAGAAATCGTGTCATACAATCACATTCATAGACTTTGCAAAAGCCGGTATTCCATTGACGACAATCAATGTCGTCATATACTGGCTATTCCTTTAATTTGTATAAAAGGACAGCTATGAAAATAGAACTTGTGCGGCCGCATACACTTTTTCCTATATTGTATTTATTTTTTAGAAAGAGGCATTTGATAAAATGAAGTCAGTTAATCAGCGTTTTGCAATTGGATTATTATTTTGGCTGCTGCTCGCTGCAGCCAGCGTCCATTGTCAATCCTCAAATACTCATCCCTGGTGGGTCAATATGGGAGCGGGCCCTTCATTGGTAGGCAGTACTTTTACTATGAACGGCGGAATGGTGTACTGTTATCAGTTTGAGCGCAGTATAATCAGCGCGCGGATGATCGGATTGACAAATAAAAATCCGACCGTTCAAAAAATCGACCCGACAACAGTAAACTATAAATTTTCAGATTACAGTGTTTTGTATGGACCGTTATGGCAGTCGGAACAGGCTTATTTTTCCATAGGTGCCGGAATAGGATTGGTGCGTGCCGCATATGAAACAGGTGCGTTAATATACACTAAAACGAGCATGAGTCTGCCCCTGGAGGTACAATGGTTCTGGCGTCCGACGCGTTTTGCAGGAATCGGCCTCTATGCATTTGCAAATCTAAACTTTGAAAAGCATCTCTTAGGTACACAGATATGTGTTCAATTAGGGATGTGGTGACAGACCTGTTTTCAATTGTTTATAGTCCAATGCACTTCTCTCGATATTTATTTATCTTGATTTCACAATGAAAAGATTTATTATATCCTTCATTTTTATTCTATTTTTTGGCGCTGCCGTCGGAAATGCGCAGCAGGCAGATAGAGATACGATAAAAACACAGATTTTGCAGAATGATACAGCGAAACATGCATCGAAAACAAGCATCGATACGCTCGTGAATTATACAGCAAAGGATTCCATTATCTATTCCCTCAGCACGCGGTATATGAAATTATACAGCAGCAGTGAAATACAGTACCAAACAATCAACTTGAAATCAGAACGGGTAGACATTAATTGGGATGATGCGACTCTTATTGCGTACGGCATAGCCGATACGGTAAAAGCAGATTCCGTAATCGGAAAACCTATAATGCGCGATGGCGGAGATGAATATCACGGCGATCAGGTGAAGTACAACTTTCAGACGCGAAGAGGAAAAATTTCTATCGGAACTACGCAAATGGACAACGGTTACTATGTCGGCTCACAGATCAAAAAAGTGGAATCAAATGTCCTCTGTATAGCCGACGGTACTTATACAACATGCGATGATAAAAATCCGCATTTCCATTTTGAGAGTCCGGAAATGAAAGTATATGTACGCGACAAAGTAGTTGCAGAGCCGGTTTATTTTTTTGTTGCCGGAGTACCGGTTTTTGCACTTCCATTCGGCGTATTTCCTGCCCATGGCGGACGTTCATCCGGTATCATTGCTCCCGCATATGGTGAAGACGCACGGTATGGCTGGTATCTGAGCCATATTGGATATTATTGGGCGGTAAGCGATTACTGGGATATAGCGTCAGTATTCGATATCTATTCGCGCGGACGGTGGCAGAGCCAGACAAATATTAATTATAAGCTGCGCTATAACTTTGGAGGCAGTATAACAGCCCGGTTTACAAGCAGTCCGGAGGGGGAACCGAGCGATCCTGATTATAATGAATCGCGTCAGTATTATGTAAACATTACTCATAATCAACAATTTACACCGTCGTCAAAGCTGGATGTTAATTTTACGTTTACGAGCACCGATTATTTTCGGAGTTTTAGCCCAGGCCTGATTGGTTACCTTACGCAAAATGTAATTTCAGACGCAACATATTGGAAAAGCTGGGCATCATCAACCCGGTCATTATCCGTCAATATTCATCGTGATCAAAGTCTTGTTACCGGTGAGACAAGCGAATTACTGCCGTCTATTCGATTTTCACTAGGGCAGGTTTTTCCTTTTCGTAAAACGGCCAAGACACGAGGACTTTCATCAACCGCAGGATCGGATCAGAGCTTTATCGAGCTGCTGGGTTTTAGTTACAGTGCGGATGCCAGCAATAGTCGGAGGAAAGAAAAAAACACCGATACGGTAAAAGCGCAGATCACATCCGACAGTCTAGAAATTGTAAATAATTTTCGACAAACGAAGGCTCAAACGCTCAACCAAAATTTTTCTTTTTCAATCTCGCCTAAATTGGGATATTTTACTGTTTCTCCTTCACTTTCATTCAGTGATTCACGATCATGGGTGGCAACGGAATCTCCATTTCGTAACCCGGTGGACAGCCTTCTTGCGGATTCTACCGATAGGAGAAAAACTATTCGAGGAAATTTGGGCGCCGGTATCTCTACGAGCACACGATTTTACGGACTTTTCCAGCCGAACATTTTTGGTATTACTGCATTTCGTCACACTGTTACACCGCAATTCGGCCTCTCCTATAATAAGCAAATATACGGCGATGATATGCAGAAATATTCTATGACAGGATTGTTTAGTGTCGGCAATAATTTTGAAATGAAAATACAAAAAGGCGACAGTGCAAAAACAGAGGAAAAAATTCAATTATTAAATATCGGTGCAAGTACACAATATAACTTCGTTGCCGACTCTATGAATTTTAATCCTGTAAATATTGATTTTCGGACAGACATTGGGCAGTATCTTGGAATTTCAGGAAATGCTACTTACAATCTTTACGCTTTTGATCAATCAGCAAATAAGGGTCTAGGTGCCCGTGTAAACCGGTTTCTCCTTAATGAAAAAGGCAAGTTTGGAGATCTGACATCGTTCTCGCTGAGTTTATCCACATCATTCAAAGGCGAAAAGGAAAAGAAATCGAGTGATGCAGGTATCCCCGATAGTGTTATGCAGGAGCAGGAAAGTTCTTCAGGGCAGACGGTGCCTTTAACAGGCCAGAAAAAAATATACTATACAATTTATGACCGTGAAGAGGCAGATTTCAGTATTCCCTGGAGTATCAGTCTTAGATTTTCTTTTTCAGAATCACAACCAACTCCGCAAAGTTATAAGCGCAAAGCCAGTATCAATGCGAGTCTTTCTTTTAATCTTACTGATAAGTGGCAGATTTCCACCAACGGTTGGTACGATTTTGTCCGTAAGCAGCACTATATTCAATCGCTGAGTATTACCAGGGATCTGCACTGCTGGCTAATGAGTTTTTCATGGTTCCCGATGGGAGCACTTGAAGGATATAGGCTGGAATTAAAAGTAAAAGCTCCGCAATTGCAGGATATTAAGATTACAAAACAAAGCAATAACAGAGGAATTTATCAATGAAAGGTCTAACGATAAATGATACGAAATAAAAAAATTATTGTCGTTCTTCCCGCATACAATGCTGAAAAGACTTTAGTAACCACTTATCGCGAAATACCGTTCGATATTGTTGATGAAGTAATTCTTGTTGATGATGCCAGTGTCGACCATACGGTTTCGGTTGCGAAGGAGTCTTAAAATTCGAACGATTGTGCACGGAAAGAATCTTGGTTATGGAGGAAATCAAAAGTCCTGCTACCGGGCTGCTGTTGAAAACGGCGCAGATATCGTTGTTATGCTTCACCCCGATTATCAGTATACGCCGAAACTTATTCCTGCAATGGTATTCCTTCTAATATCTGGAGAATATGATGTCGTTCTTGGTTCTCGTATCCTTGGAGGCAAGGCCATTCAGGGAGGTATGCCGATATATAAATATATCAATAACCGGATGTTAACGCTGATCCAAAATATTTTGATGGGTCAAAAACTGTCGGAATACCACACAGGTTACCGGGCTTTTACCAGGAAAGTCCTCGAAACGATCTCTCTGGATGATAATTCAGATGATTTTGTTTTCGATAACCAGATGCTGTCACAGATTCTTTATGCCGGATTCCGTGTAGGCGAGATAACCTGTCCGGCAAAATATTTTCCGGAGGCGTCTTCGATAAATTTGTCAAGAAGCATAAAGTACGGTTTGGGCTGCCTGAAAACAGCCGCATTGTTTCGCCTTAACAAACTTGGCATAGTAAAATCAAAAATGTTTTTCAAACAAACCGATTAATAAACAAGACTTGGCGAATTCTTATTTTCTACTTAAGCTGTCAAAATCTATTATTGTTAATAATCCGGTCCAGGCCTATGAATGTGGAAAATTGGGGGGCAATTGGTTCAATAGAAACGAAATATTAAGAGTTTGCATGCAATACTTGCAGTTAGCGTGTACTCTCGAATGTTTTTTATGCAGATTTTCGTTCCTCGTAGAGGTAAATCGGATCTTTTGCTTTTAGGATTGTGTCCTTAGTGATGATGCACTTCGAGACATTGCTTCGTGACGGTAAATGGTACATCACATCAAGCATTACCGCTTCGATAATGGAGCGCAGGGCGCGGGCACCTGTGCCTCGTTCCATAGCTTTTTCGACAACTGCTTTAAGTGCTGTTTCCTGAAGTTCCAATTCCACGCCTTCAAGCGAAAAAAGTTTTTGATATTGCTTTACGATAGCATTGCGCGGTTGTGTCAGTATGTTCAAGAGCGCAGTTTCATCAAGCGGATCAAGTGTAGCTGTAACCGGCAGCCGGCCGATAAATTCCGGAATCAATCCGTACTTGAGCAAATCGTCCGGCTCTACTTGCTGTAAAATTTTTTCACGCGATTTGCTTTTTTTCCCCTTGAGTTCGGCTCCGAATCCGACCGGATTTTGGCTCACCCGGCGTTCAATAATTTTTTCCAATCCATCGAATGCGCCGCCGCATATAAATAGGATGTTCTTGGTGTTAACGTTAATCAAACTTTGTTCGGGGTGCTTGCGTCCGCCTTTTGGCGGGACACCTGCTACAGTGCCCTCAAGAATTTTAAGCAGGGCCTGTTGTACTCCTTCGCCGGAGACATCGCGTGTAATGGAAGCACTGTCGCCTTTGCGTGCAATTTTATCAATCTCATCGATATAAACGATACCTCGTTCGGCTTTCTCTACATTATAATCGGCATTCTGTAAAAGATAGACCAGTATTGTTTCAACATCGTCGCCGACATAACCGGCTTCCGTTAATGTAGTAGCGTCGGCAATTGCGAAAGGTACATCAAGAATTCGTGCTAATGTTTGTGCCAGCAGAGTCTTGCCGGTTCCGGTTGGTCCGACCAGAAGAATATTGCTCTTTTCAATTTCCACTTCATCAAGATTTGCCATTTGATCGCTTGCATCGATGCGTTTATAATGATTGTACACCGCTACAGCAAGTGTGCGTTTGGCATGATCCTGTCCGACAACAAATTCATCCAGCGATTTCTTAATATCAACAGGCGTCAGCGAACGGCGGAAACCGAACCGGCGGGCATTTATTGCCGCCATATTGTTCTTAATGATATCAACGGAACTTCCAACGCAGAGATCGCAAATATATACATCCGGTCCTGCGATAATACTGTTGACTTCTTCCGGCGTGCGTCCGCAGAAGGAACACGCAATTTTTTCACCTTGTTTAGGTTTCTGTGTCATATCATTTCCGGGTTTTTTGCTTCCGGCAATTTGTTAATAATTACTTTTCTTTCTTTACTTCGTTAATACGCTTTACGAGGATATTATCAATCAATCCGTACTCTTTTGCTTCGTCGGCTGCAAGATAATAATCTCTATCTGTATCTTTTTCAACTTGTTCAAGCGAACGTCCGGTATGTACAGAAAGAATTTCGTTAATCCGTTTCTTTGTCTTGAGAATCTCTTCCGCTTGAATACTGATATCAGACGCTGTACCCTGCACGCCGCCCCATGGCTGGTGAATCATCACCCTCGCATTAGGAAGTGCTGTACGTTTTCCTTTCATTCCACCCGCTAATAGCACGGCTGCCATACTTGCTGCCATACCCATACAGATGGTTGAAACATCTGGACGAATATACTGCATGGTATCATAAATCGCAAGTCCTGCGGAAACACTTCCGCCGGGGCTGTTAATATAGAGGTGGATGTCCTTGTCCGGGTCGTCCGATTCGAGGAATAATAGCTGGGCTATGGTAAGGCTGGCAACTGTATCGTCGATGGGTGTGCCCAGGAAAACAATCCGTTCTTTCAGTAACCGTGAAAAAATATCAAATGAGCGCTCACCGCGGCCGGTTTGTTCAACTACGATGGGAACGAGCTGGTTATAGATATTTAGGGTATGCCATAATGTTTCTTCCTTTATTATACTTTTTCAGGCACTTCCTTTATTTTTGCTGAATCCACAAGAATCTTTAATAGTTTATCGCCGATAAGGCGGTCTTTAATCTGTTCGGAAGTTTTATAATAGTTGATAAGGCGCTCCTTCGGTATTTTTATTTTGGCAGATTCAATCTCTGCCAACTTTTCAAGATCTTCGTCGGAAACGGTAATATTCTCTGCTTTGATCAATTCTTCGCGCAGTAATGCCCACTTTGCCTGGTAGACAGCATATTCGCGGTTCTCTTCATTAAATTTTTCGATATCAAATTCATCAGGCAGCCGCTTGTTGGGATATTCATTCTTCATTTCTTCCAGCAGTCCTCCAAGTACGCTCCGAATGAGCGATTCCGGTACTTGGAATTCATGAAGACGGATAATTTCAGACGTTATTGAATTGATCACCTGCCGCTCGCTTTGTTCTTTCCAATAGGCAATGATATCTTTCCGAATCCCATCTCGCAACGAATCGACAGTAGTAAACTTGTCTTTTGTCACCCTGGCTACGAATGTATCGTCTAATGGTGAAAGCGTAACTTTTTGAATCTTTGTAACGGTGATTTGTGTGTTGACGGTATGAGTATGCTCGTCATGTTTGTGTTCAAATTGAACCTTATAACTGCCGCCTTTTTGAGCTTCCTTTAATGCATCCTTAAACGGCTGTTCCAGCTGATCGTCGGCCATATAAAAACGGATACCGTCGCTTTTCTTTCCGATTATAGGATTGCCATTGTCGTCCAAATCCTGGAGAGTTGCAGTGACAATATGTTCCGGATCGGTAACAGCTTCTACGTCTTCCATCGTCGCATTGGCATGCTGCAGGCGAACTAGTTCTTTCTCAATCTCGTCATCCGTTACCTTATGAATAATTTTTTCTACTGAAATGTTTTTGTACTGTTTTACTTCTATGGTCGGACGGATATCATATTGAATCTTACATCGAAAGCTTTCACCGCGTTTGTAATCCATATCGACCAGCACAGGTTCGCCGATGGGTTTCAATTCTTTTTCTTTTACAGCTTTGCGGTACATCTCGGTAGCAATTTCATTCAGTGAATCGTTTTCAATTAAATCGCCGTAGAGTTTCTTAACGATATCTAAAGGAGCCCTGCCTTTCCGGAATCCGCGAATGTCGATTTTCTTTCGATGCTCTTGATAAGCCTTGTTAAAATGAGGTGATAGATCTTCAATTGTAGCGGTGATTTCAACTTCACGCGAGACATCAGATAACGATTGAATAGTTACTTCCACTATTAACTTCCTTTATATTATATATTTCATTAGCACTAAAACCCGGCAAACTCCGGTTGAGAACCCAGACGGATTTCCCTATCCCGCAGTACTTCCGTGGGTAGAGGGGGAGTCGAACCCCCATGGATTACTCCACTAGCTCCTAAGGCTAGCGCGTCTGCCAGTTTCGCCATCTACCCGAAAAAGATTTACGGGACAGGCCTGCCGGTTTCGCCGCGTGCCCCTTTGTAAAAAATGCCCAATAAGCAAAGCGTTTAATAATAAACGCCTGCGATCGGGCATATCAATATAACAACCGATTGAGTGAAAAGCAAAAAATGGATTTTTAGCTGCATCTCTGTTTAATGCATTAATGTCCTTTTTGCTGTTGTTTGAACGGCCTTCTGGTGAATATGTCAATGCAAATAATCCTTGCTTTGCCTGCTCGATTTCAACCATCAGACCTCGCCTCAAAAGTTGCCTGACTGTCGCAGGCGGGTTGGAAAAGAAGAAGGGCAGATATAAGCCGGCTGGTAAACAACAGATAAATAGGTCTGGCCTAGCTATTCAATGATGTTAGATTGAGACGCTTTTGGATTTTTTCCGGGACCACTTATGCTTTTTTTAAAATAGATTTATTTGCTCACCTTATGGAGTCTGTCCGTATTTGTTTTGTAATCGATTGCTATCTGCCGTGTGAAATCCAAACATGTGATTATATTAAAAATATTCATTCTGATGTGCGGGATAAATCCGGTTTTTATTCATAACTTTTGGAAATCATAGAAAGATAGTCGAAGTATTTATTAATATCCTTATGTACATCGAAAAACACCGCAGTGAATTCAATTATTTATATAAGGAGAACTTCTTGAATTCCACCGTTTTTTTTGGTAACTATAATAAGCATTGAGTGCCAATAGTGTTTTTTACACTTCTTGAATCGCACTAAGATGGATTGTTATTAAAAGGACGTTCATTTATTTAAAAATAATAAATATCAGATTGTAAATGAATTATATAGCATATAAAGAAAACATTCTCTCGTGTGAAGATGTTCCGTTAAACGAATTGACAGAAGAGTACGGCTCGCCGTTATATATTTACAGCAAGAATCAAATAATAGAGAATTATCGGTCATTTCGTGATGCGATGGGAGAAACGAATAATCTCGTATGTTATGCCCTAAAAGCAAATGCGAATCATTCGATTTTGAAAATAATTGCATCAGAAGGTGCCGGTGCGGATGTGGTCTCTGCGGGGGAGATATATTTTGCACTAAAAGCCGGGTTTACCCCGGACAAGATTGTTTTCGCGGGTGTGGGGAAAAGAGAAGACGAAATTGAATATGCATTGAAACAGAATATTTTTTCTTTTAATGTTGAATCGACAGCAGAGCTGCAGGCGATCTCGCGTGTGGCTCTTCGCTTAGGAAAGAAAGCCCGGATCGGTCTCCGAATCAATCCGGATATCGATGCGCAAAGTCATCCGTACATTACCACCGGCCTGCAATCGTCTAAATTCGGCATCGAAGCATCAAAGGCATTTGAGGTATTTCAGTATGCAGCATCGTTATCATCCCTGGAATTGATCGGGATTCATACTCACATAGGGTCGCAAATAACGAAAGTGGAGCCTTTTATTGCAACGGCAACCTATGTAGTCGAATTGATTGGGAAATTACGTTCAGCCGGCATAAATTTGACGCATATTGATTTTGGCGGCGGTTTTGGTGTTCAGTATACCGATGCTGTTTTACATGAAGCACTGCCGAAGGAAGAAAGAACGGACACGCCAGTGCCGTCTTCGGTGGAATTTTTCACAGCGGTATTGCCCATTCTTAAGCCGGCAGGCTGCTTCATCTGGATAGAACCGGGCCGTTCGATTATTGCAAATGCCGGAGTTCTGGTTACG
This sequence comes from uncultured Bacteroidota bacterium, assembly GCA_963770945.1. Lineage (GTDB taxonomy): Bacteria > Bacteroidota > Ignavibacteria > UBA10030 > UBA10030 > Fen-1298. The sequence continues at coordinate 301,674 of CAVYRP010000013.1, forward strand.
CAGGTGATTTCTGTTAAAGAAAATTCAACGAAGAAATTTGTTATCGTTGACAGCGGTATGAACGATTTACTGAGGCCGAGTCTCTATCAAGCTTACCATCAAATAGTTCCAGTATCCATCGATACATACGAATACGAGAAAGTCGATGTTGTCGGACCGGTCTGTGAAAGCACGGATTTTTTCGCTCGGGATCGGCTTCTTGCAAAAACCAGCGCGGGAGATTATCTTGCAATACTCACAACCGGTGCATACGGTTTTGTGTTGAGTTCCAATTACAACGGGCGTCCCCGCCCGGCAGAAATTCTTGTAAATGGAGACCGCGTACGAGTTATCCGTCCGAGACAAGCAATAGAAGAATTGTAGGTTGGATTTTATTTATTGCAGGGATTTGATTAATCAAATCCCTGCTATTTCAATAGCACTATTCTTTTTATAAATTGACGCTGACCGTCTCCCTTTAAAAGAACATTATACACACCCGAAGCAACCACCTGGTTTTTTTCGTTTGTTCCATTCCATACAACATACCCATTCTTCGATAACTGCTTGTACGACTTTATTATTCTGCCCAAGACATCGATAATTTCCATGCTATAAGTCTGCGAATTATTAGGCAAGCCATATTCAATCTTACAAGATAAATTGAATGGATTAGGATAAGCATCCAGCCTGAAAACAGCAGGGGGATTCACATTTATCCGGCCAACACTGACGGACGCCGAAGTTTGTAAAACAATATGGCTGACGGAACCTGCAGGCATAGTGTAAGTAAATGAATTGTCTTGAATAGCAGCAATGCTGCCGGTATTCTTAATTTGTGTACCGCTGTTATCAAGCACCCACGCATTTCCGCTTAGAACCGATTTATTGTGCTGCACCGTGATGTTTGCAGTTATGCTGCCGCTTAAATTTTTGTTGATGGCTATGAGATGTATTTCATTCGTTCCTGTTTTTACGGAGCTGTAAATGGAAGTATTGACACTGTCGCTTGTGTACGCAGGAGTAGAGGCATCACCAAAAGTCGATTTCAGGCCGTCGTAATTTCTGTAGATTCTATAAGCAGCTTGCACGTAATGAGTGTCGTCATTGCCAGGCCAGAATGCGGCGAAATACACGCCATATTTGCCAAATATTCCGAGAACATCCGATATAGCTATACCACCGGTGATATCATTTTCGCCGCCATAAGTAAATTCTGTAAATGAAAGTTTTGTTCCAGGATAATATTTATTGATGGACGCCTTGAAGTTTTGGAATAAGCGGTAGGTGTTCCGGGAACCATTGTGCATCCAGCTATTTTCACCGACAGCCGGATTGGATGCTGAGTAACCATAATTTGAATCCCATAGAGTCCGCGGAGCCTGCAACCTTGCAGCTTTATCGTTTGCGGAGTTTGCTCCTGAATTTGTAATTCTGTTGTCCCCGTATGCTTCAGGGTACCAATGAAGATCAAGAACATCCAGCAGCCGTTTCCCGCTTTGTGTCTCAGCTTTTTTCATTTCATCAAGATAGTAATCGATAAACCAGCTATACCCCTTTCCATTGCTGACACTGTTCCAATCGGATGCACCTTGAAAATCATGTATACGCGCCGAATCCGTACAAGTGCCGGACCGAAAATTTCTGCGGTAGAGTCGACATTTTTTACTGCAAACGAAAGGTCTATTCCTTTTTGGAGAACCTCAGCGCATGTCGGTGCTATCAGGATGAATTCTCGGATGAGTTGAAGGCCAGAGTGCAGGTTCATTATCAAGAATATAACCCTTCACACCGTTTGTTGTCTTCGCCGCACCAAATGAGTTCACTAAAAAGTTGACGCATTCATCCATATAAACAACACCATCTGTAAGACTGGGTGTAAGAGTAAAAGCACTCCCTTTTACAAACTGTACCATATCCCAGCGCGAAGATGGTGCGGTTTCATCATCCGTGACGCTTGTACCGCTTTTATCTCTTGCACGCTGGGCGAGCCCGTCGAGCCTTCGCCGCTGCCGGAGACGCTTACGACGCGCATCGTCTATCTCGGCAAGACGTACCGGGAGCCGCCGCCCTTGTCGCTGGTCGACACCGTCGCGACCGACAAGGGCGTGCAAGGGGCAAGATCGGTCTTGCCGACAACAATGCCACCGGCCGCCTCATTCATCAGAACTACGAGCTCGTCGAGGTCATCGCCGCAGAGCAGGACGACGTCGTCGAGAAAGCGAGGGAGGTACTCGATGCGGGCGAGGCATTGATCGTCGCCGACCTCGAGGCCAAGGATTTGCTCGCGGTCGCCGACCTGCCCTCCGCACGCAATGCGGTGATCCTCGACGCGCGCACGAGCGACGACAGCTCAGGGCAGAGAGCTGCCGCGCCAACGTCTTCCACATCGCGCCGAGCTGGGCCATGCGCGCCGATGCGCTCGCCCAGTATCTCCATTGGAAGAAGTGGCGCCGCTGGTTTCTGATCTCCGGCAAGGCGCCGTCCGATGCGAAGTATGTCGCGGCGATCCGGCGCTCGGCCGCCAAGTTCGGCGCGAAGATCGTCGAGGAGCGGGCCTACACGTTCGATGCCGGGTCGCGGCGCACACCAACTCGGGCCACCAGCAGGTGCAGGCGCAGATGCCGTTGCTCACCCAGGGTGCGCCCGAGCACGACATCGTCTTCGTTGTCGACACGGGCGAAGCCTTCGGCGACTACGTCTCCTACAGAACATCGGAGCCGAAGCCCGTCGTCGGGACGCACGGGCTCGTTGCGGTCGCTTGGCACCGGGCCTTCGAGCAGTACGCGGGAATGCAGATGCAGAACCGCTTCGAGAAGCTCGTGGGACGGGTGATGACGGAGCGCGACTATACGGCCTGGCTTGCGGTGCAAGTCTTCGGCGAGGCGGTGACGCGCACGGGGAAGAACGATGCCGCGAGCGTGCGCGCCTACGTGCTTTCGAAGGAGTTCGAGGTCGCAGGATTCAAAGGGCAGGGCATGACGTTCCGGCCCTGGGATCTGCAGCTGCGCCAGCCGATCCTGCTGTCGGGAGCGCGTGCGCTCGTCTCGATCTCGCCCCAGGAAGGCTTCCTGCACGAGAAGTTTCGCACCGACACCCTCGGCTTTGACGGCCCCGAGACCAAGTGCGGGCTTGCGCGCTGAAACAGGGTTCAAAGGGGCACCATGCGCCATCATCTCGCTCTGCTCGCCGTCGTCGCTTGTGTCTACGGGGCGGGACCGGCCCACGCCGCAACGATCTTCGTTTCCAATGAAAAGGACAACACGATCACCGTCATCGACAGCGAGAGCCTGGCGATCGTGAAGACAATTCCCCGTGGGCGCGCCCGCGCGGCATCATCCTTAGTCCGGACTTCAAGGAGCTCTTGGTCTGTGTCGGGGACGACAACCGCCTCGACGTCATCGACACGGAGAAGCTCGAGGTGTCGCGACAGCTCGAATCCGGACCCGATCCCGAGACTCCTCGACGTCGACCACAAGGGCGAGCGCGTCTATGTCGCCAACGAGGACGACGGCATGGTCACCGTTCTCGAGCGCATCTCCGGCAAGGTCCTGGAAGAAGATACGGTCGGCGTCGAGCCGGAGGGCATGGCCGTGAGCTTCGACGACAAGTTGGTCGTGGCGACGTCGGAAACGACGAGCATGGCGCATTTCATCGACGCCGGCACGCTCGAGGTCGTGTCCAATGTCCTTGTCGATACGCGCCCGCGCGTCGCCGAGTTCTCGCGAGACGGCCGACATGTGTGGGTGACGTCGGAGATCGGCGGGACAGTGGCCATCATCGACAGCACCACGCACAAGCTCGTGAAGAAGATCGGCTTCGAAATTCCTGGCGTCGATCCCGATCTGATCCAGCCCGTGGGCGTCAGGTTCACCAAGGACGGAAAGCTCGCATTCGTCGCCCTGAGCCACGCGAACCGTGTCGCCGTGATCGACACGGCGACTATGAGGTCCAGAGCTATATCCTCG
>CAVYRP010000014.1:0-102355 GCA_963770945.1 uncultured Bacteroidota bacterium
CGCCACTGAAATTTGTCTCTGAGGATTTCTTTTGTTTGATTCATCTCAAAATATCGTCGGCAATAAATGCCGACGCTACATGTCTATAATGAACTGTCGCGATTCATACCAAACGACTATAAAGGTTTTCCAACCAATCTCTTATAAGCCTCAAGATATTTTTCTCGGCTTTTCCTAATGATCTCATGTGGCAATTGAGGGGCGGGAGGACTCTTATCCCATTTCAGCGAAAGGAGGAAATCCCTTAAGAACTGCTTATCAAAACTCTTTTGGGAACCGCCGGGACGGTATTCACTCTGTGGCCAGAACCTTGAAGAATCCGGTGTCAGAAGCTCATCAATGAGCAGAAGTTTTCCATTTCTGCTTCCAAACTCCATCTTGGTATCTCAGACCATTCCCGCCGTTCTGCAAAATCCCGGGCCTTTTTGTAGATGGCCAAGGAAAGGAGATTTCAGCTGACGGGCCAGATCCTTTCCAACAACCTTTTCAACCTTCTCTAACGTAATATTTTCGTCATGAAAGACCACCCTCTGCTTTGGTAGCCGGAGTGAAAATGGGTTCTTCCAATTTTGAGGACTCCAGGAGCCCCTTTTCTGGCTCCAAATCCCGCACACTTCTCCTCTTTCTTTGTACTCCTCCCATCCCGAACCCGAAAGATAACCCCGGACCACGCACTCAACCGGCAGAGGATTCGTTTTCACCACCAACATGGCACGACCCCTCAGATTTTCCTTATAAGGTTGACACTCCTTTGGGAAGTCTTCGACCTCCGTAGAGATGACGTGATTGGGAAGAATATCTTTCGTCAAATCAAACCAGAATTTGGAGAGTTGTGTCAATACTTTGCCCTTATCCGGAATTGGATTGGGCATGACCACATCGAAGGCTGAAATTCGATCCGTCGCGACGAGAGCCCATCTCCAAGATCGTAGATGTCTCTTACCTTTCCCCTACCCTTCAGTGTCAAAGACTTGAATTCCGTTATCGAAATCACATTGGATGCCATGCAAACCTCCTTCTAAATAACTTGTTAGAGGTTGGAGGATTGAGGGGGCCTCTAACCTCTAACCTCAGACCTTTTTCATTTGCGCATTATTTCGCTATTCCAACATTCCATTGACTTTTCTACGATTCATGTTATCTTTTCTCAACATTCCTAACTTCCGTCTTGAGGCAATAACAGATGATCGGAAATAAAGTCGGCCGTCGGCTTGACCCTTGGCTCTACACGGTCCTTAGCAAAATCTTCGGAACAAAGGGGTAACCCCAATTCCTTCACGATCATGGGTTTTTTTGCGACCCTGATAGCCTCTGTCTTTATTATTAAGGAACTCTGGGTAGCGGCAGGTTTGATGATCATCCTTTCGGGACTCCTTGACCTCTTTGATGGAGTGCTTGCCAGAAAGCTAGAAAGGGTGACTCTTTTCGGTGGCTTCTTTATATTTGCTTTGCAACGGAGCACCATCCTTCCTGCTCTCTGATTGTTCACCAAGAAATAAATTTGTTCTGTCTCATGTCCGGCTACAGATTGCAAGCAGTTCAATCCCATATGTTCGAGCAAAAGCAGAATCCCTCCAGATTCCATGCAGTGTCGGATTGATGGAAAGGGCTGAACGAATCATTCTCCTCTCGGGCAGGGACCTTATTCCAATGGATGGAACCCATTCTCTGGATTCTGGCTATCCTCACTCACTTCACCGTCATTCACCGAATTTACTACGTGTGGAAGAAATGCGTTCTCCTTCGGAGAACGAAACCCCGAGTGACTTCTAATCCCAATAACATTTTGAGACCCTTGTTGTCATACTGAACTCGGTTCAGCATCTCGTTTTGTCCTGAAGGGGAGATCCTGAAACAAGTTCAGGATAACATATTCAAGAAATTCCAAATATGTTTGGCTAGAATTTATTTACATTTTGGTGCTTGGAATTTGTTGTTTTGTTTACTTTCCCGTGTCATCTCCAGGATTTCTTTCATTAGAACATCCGCAAAATCCTTCTCCCTGACCTTCTGAACGATCCGCCCCTTCTTGAAAAGGACCCCTGCCGCTCTTCCCCCTGCAATCCCCACGTCCGCTTCCTTTGCCTCACCGGGTCCGTTGACCACGCATCCCATGATCGCTACCGTGAGCGGAACGGAAATCTTCTGAACCCCCTTCTCAATTCTTTCAACAAGGCGGGTCAGATCAATCTCACAGCGGCCGCAGGTCGGACAGGAAATGATTTCCACGCCCCTCTGCCTGATCTTCAGGGCCCGCAGGATTTCATAGCCCACACGGACTCTCCACCGGGTCGTCGGTTAGGGAAACCCGAGGTATCTCCAATTCCTTCACTGAGAAGAAACCAATTCCAATAGCTGACTTGACAATCGCACCGGTGCCTTTTCCGGCTTCCGTGATTCCAAGATGGACGGATAATTAGACTTTTCTGAGAAGAGCCGGTAGGCTTCCACGGTCCTCGCGCATCCGAGGCCTTCAAGGAAACCTTGATGAATGTGAAAACCAATACTTCAACAATCTCAGCTAGCGCTCGGAGACCGCTCTAGAACCATGGCTTCTGCAACTCGCCCCCCCGCATAGCGCTCTAGGCGCCCTCGTCGAAGACCCCGCATCGACCCCGATGCGGATGGGGATGGATCTCGCCTTCGCCTCAGTGACAATGGTCTTCAACCGATCTCTCCCCCCGATATTGCCTGGATTGACGCGAAGCCCATCTGCTCCGGATTCCATCGCTTTCAGGGCTAATGGAGCGTGAAAGTGGATATCTGCGATAAGGGGGATTTTGATCCTTTTCTTGATTTCGGCTATGGCAAGGGCCGCTTTTTCATCGACGACAGCAACGCGAACGATTTCACAGCCCGCATTTTCAAGACGGTGGATTTGATGAACTGTTTTCCGGACATCCCGGGTATCCGTCTTCGTCATCGATTGGACGGAGATGGGCGCATTTCCCCCTTATCTTTACCGAGCCGATGGAAATCTGGCGGGTCTTTCCGCGAGGAATCATAACATCCAGAATTCGGATTGCGGAATGCGGAATGCGGAATTTTCAATCTGCTTTCTGCGTTCTGCCTTCTGCATACTACATTCTATTGATGATAGGACCCTTGGCCCTTGTTGAACCCTCGAACCCCTTCGCCGCTCCTCGGGTGGCTCTCCAACTCTCCGCAATCATATAAAGAGTAGGAACAAAGACCAGTGTAAGGAAGGTTGAAACCGAAAGCCCACCAATCACGGCAATGGCCAGGGAGGCATTCGCCTCGGCACCCTCTCCTATTCCCAGAGCCATTGGAATCAGTCCGCAGATGGTTGTCAGGGTCGTCATCAAAATCGGTCGGAGACGAATCCTACCCGCTCTCACAATAGCTTCCTTGAGTTCAACCCCTTCGCCCCTGAGCCGGTTGATATAGTCAACCAGAATGATCGCATTGCTCACAACAACCCCGACCATCATGATGATCCCGATGAATGAAATCACGCTCAGGAGTATTTCCTGTCACAAAAAGGGCCCAGACAACGCCGATGAAGCCCAACGGCACAGAAAACATGATCAAAAACGGATGGAGGAGCGAACCAAACTGGGACGCAAGAACCATATAGATCAAAACGACAGCAAGGGTCAGGGCAAAGAGGAGCATTCGAAAGGCCTGTTTACAATCGGCAGGCGTATCATGCTTTTGAATGCCCGGCAAATTCAAAGAGGGTTAGGAAAAGAACGAATCATCCTCCTTGCCATTGAGGATATCACCGAGCGCAGGAAAATAGAAAATGGACTGGAAAAAGCTCATGAAGAGCTAAAAGATTTAGCCATCGAGTTAGAACGTGTCGCTCAGGCAAAATCTAAATTCCTAGCCAATATGTCGCATTAACTCAGAACCCCGCTGAACTCCATCAACGGTTTTTCAGAGGTGTTATACGACGAGACTTTCGGGCCGCTCAATGAGAAACAGAAGAAATACGTTAACAATGTTCTAACCAGCGGAAAGCATCTTCTCTTGCTGATAAATCAGATACTTGATATGGCAAAAGTTGAAGCTGGAAAAATGAAGCTGACACTATCCACCTTACCAATGAAAATTATATTAAGTGAGATTTCACTACTGGTAGCGGATTTGGTCAGTAAAAAGAAGCTTCAAATGGTTCTTGAAATAGCCGACGATCTTCCGAATATTGAGGCGGATGAGCTTAACGTAAAAGAGATAATTTACAACCTGCTTTCAAATGCAGTTAAGTTTACGCCTGAGGGCGGAAAAAATCGGCATGCCAGCAAGGAACACGAACGAAGAGATAGAAGTAGTGGTTTGGGATCACGGGGGTTGGTATCGCACCTGAAAACATGGAGAAAATATTTGAAGGTTTTTTCCGCGTCGATACTCCATATTCTCGGGTAACGGAAGGGACCGGCCTTGGTTTGCCGCTCTCTAAAAATCTGGTTGAACTGCACGGTGGGAAAGTTTTCGTAGAATCGAAGGGCTCAATAAAGGTACCTCTGGTCCGGTTTACTTCTCCTGTGATATCCAAAAGGTGGCGTGAGATGGGAAGAAAGCATTAGTTGTCGATGACAATGCAAACAATTTGATGCTGGAAAAAGACCTTTTAGAGGTCGCGGGCTTCGAAGTATTTGAAGCTGAAAATGCTCCAGTGGAATTAGCCATTGCCAGGAAAGAAAAACCGGATATCATAATTATGGACGTGCGGCTTCCCGATATGCGGATACCGAAGCCGCCATGATATTGCGTCAAGACAAAGAGACGAGCGATATTCCCATTGTTTTTGTGACCGCTTCGGTTATGTCAGAAGGCACAGAAGAGACAAATGGTATAGCTAACACCGGATTCATAGGTAAGCCGAAAATACGCGCACCTTCGCGAAAGAAATTAGTCAATTTATTAAGTGAGTTTTCTAATATGTTGAAAAGTAAAATTTAAAAGAGGTCGAGGATGAAAGCCAAACCAGTAATCTTAATTGTCGATGACGAGCCCCAAAACATTGAACTTCTTGAAGCATATCTTATTCCGCAAGGCACTATTAAATTGACAAGGCGGCAAACGGTGAAGTAAGCGCTGGGAATAGTTTCCGACAATCAAATCGATCTAATTCTGCTGGACGTAAGATGCCCGGGTTGGATGGTTTTGAAGTTACACGCAGGATCAGGAAGATAATACGCATCGATTGCTCCCTATAATCATGGTTACAACACTGCAGGAAAGGAGACTGGGTAAAGGGAATTGAAGCCGGGTGTGATGATTTTATTTCATATCCTGTTGATAAGATAGAGCTTTTTGCCCGGGTTGTGTCTTGCTAAAGGTCAAGGCCTACAACGACTTGATGAGTAATTATCGGACAGAGCTGGAGTCGAGGTAAGCAAGGTATAGACCGGGGAATTAAAGAATGTCTTGCAGAACCTGCAGAAGGATATTACCGAGCGCAAGCAGGGTAGAAGAAGCACTGCGTCTGAAGGAAGAACGATATCGGGAGCTCTTCGACAATATCAGCAGTGGCGTTGCGGTGTATGAAGTCAAGGACAATGGCGAAGATTTTATCTTCATTGATTTCAATAAAGCTGGTGAAAAGTTAGACGGCGACCGCCGAGAAGACCTGATTGGAAAATCGATTTATGAGGCGAGGCCAGCCATAAAAGAATATGGATTGATAGAAGTATTCAAACGGGTATGGAAGACCGGTACGGCTGAGTATTTTCCCCCAAAGCTCTATCAGGATACACGTCTTAATAAGTGGTATGAAAACTTTGTTTACCGGCTTCCCACCGGAGAAATCGTGGCGCTATACAATGACGTCACAGCGCATAGACTGGCAGAAGATACGCTGCGAGAAAGCGAAGATAAATTCCGTAAAATATTCGAAGATCATTCCGCCGTGAAATTGCTGATCGACCCGGACTCTGGAGATATTATTGACGCCAATAATGCCGCTGCTGTTTATTATGGCTGGAGCCGCGAAGAATTGAAACGGATGAAAGTCCAACAGCTAAATACACTTCCACCTGAAGAAGTTAAAAAGGAAATGGAGAAAGTAATATCCCAGAAAAGAATTCAATTCGAATTCAAGCACCGGCGAAAGGATGGTTCTATCCGGGACGTTGAAGTATTCAGCAGCAAAATTAAAATCGGAAACAAGAATGTGCTGCATTCAATCGTCCATGACATTACCAATCGCAAGAAAGTGGAGAGCGCTCTGAAGGAAAGCGAGGAAATATTCAACCAGTTTTTGACTAATAGTCCAGTATTTGTATATATTAAAGATGAAAAACACAGATTTAATAAATTGAGTAAGAGTTTTGAACAATTATTTGGCAAACCAACCAGCGAAATGATTGGTAAAGACTTGTATGAACTTTTACCACCGGAACTTGCTAAAAGTGTGTTTGAAGATGACCAAAAAGTTTTAAAAGAAGGCATTGGAGTTAATGTAGAAGAAAAACTTAATGACAGAGTTTTAACATCGATAAAATTTCCAATTCACAGAGAATCAGGGAAACCTGATTATCTTGGCGGTTTTTCAATTGATATCACCGAGCGCAAGCAAATGGAAGAAGGACTGCGCCAAATGCAAAAGTTGGAAGGATTAGGAACACTTGCCGGAGGGATTGCACATGATTTCAACAATATTCTTGGAATTATACTGGCATATATCACAAGCACCAAGCGGTTTAAAGATGATACAAAGAAAGTTAGACCTTGCTGTTGAATACGATCAGTGAAGGCTGTGGAACGCGGCAAAACACTTGTCCAGCAGATATTGACGTTTGCGAGAAAAACAGAAACATCATTTGGAGCAGTGAATGTGAATGATGTTGTCATGGAAATTATGACCATGATCTATGAAACATTTCCCAAGACTTGTGACCTATTCGCAGAATTTCGATAAATCGATTCCTTACATCAATGCCGATCGTTCACAGCTGCATCAAGTACTGATGAACCTGTGCGTCAATGCACGCGATGCAATGCCGAAGGGCGGTGTTCTTACCATCAATACGCGCATGGTATCTGTTGCAAGTCTGCGTAATCAGCATCCGGATGCTGCATGAGAGCAGTTATGTCTGTATTGAAGTGAGTGATACAGGTGAAGGAATGACCGAAGAGATACGAAAGCGTATCTTTGAGCCGTTTTTCACAACGAAGGAAATAGGAAAAGGAACGGGATTGGGATTATCTGTCGTGTTTGGAGTTATACAAACCCATAAAGGATTTATCGATGTGGAAAGCGAGCTTGGCAAAGGAACGACCTTCCGTTTGTATCTGCCCGCATCGCAAGCGGCAGTACCAATCAGAGAAAAAGAAGAAAAGACGTTGGAAGAAATTCCGGGTGGAACAGAGACGTTGTTGGTTGTAGAGGATGAAGAGATGCTTCTGATGTCTCTTCAGATGGTACTTGTTGAAAAAGGGATACAAAGTTCTTTCTGCCAGAGGATGGACTGAACGGCATTGAAAATCTATCAAGAGAAAAAGAACGATATTGCTCTTGTGCTTGACCGATCTTGGATTGCCAAATATGAACGGTTTGGAAGTGTGTCACAGGATCAAGACAAATCAATCCGAATGAACACATAATTCTGGCGACAGGATATCTTGATCCGGAAATGAAATCGGAATTATCTAAAAGCGGGAATACAGCATTTTCTCTACAAACCGTATGATCTCAGAGAAGTTTTGAAAGTGATAAGGGAAGTGCTGGATAAGAAATGAGACATGGAATTTTGGGATGATGTGGAATTTCCTTAACCTATTTCTCGTTAACTCATCTACACATAGACTCAAAGGTTCATTGGCTTTCTTGCAGCGCCTATCAACTGTCTTATTGGGCGGTTTGGGCCGCCGTGTATACCGGGAAAGATTCAGCTTTCCTCTTTTCCGTCTGTAATAAGCGCTTCGCATTGGGAATTGTCCTCGTTTTCGCAAATTGCAGAATTTGCCCAGCCTGTATATATATATCAATATTGGGTTCCCCGGAGAATTAATCCCATTTTCATCCTTTCGGGCTATACCTGATTAATTTATTCATAAGTATTGTGTTATACTTAAAGAAAAGAATAATCCATCCACAGAGGGAGAGTTTTGCATGGATTGAGTGTGGCAGATAGAGGACAGACACCTATAAACGCATACGCTTTTTTTCAGATGGTGTTAAAGTATGTACATGAATACAGGTTTATTTTTATTATTGTCTCGTTTTTTGCCCGAACAACTTAAAATAATATCCGCCATTTATTCCAATATGACCCCTGTTTCGCATGTCATTTTATACCGCGGCAGGGCATCCGCGTTTGTGTATGCGACCTTCGGAATGTCTAAGAGTCTGAGCCGGGGTACCATCCGAAGATCCGGAGGATCAAAAATGTTACAAGTGCAGCATGTTCTGTGCGTTAATGATAGTTACTCCACTTATCGAGGATCGTAATTGAATTTCTCGAATGAACATCTGAAATAAAAGGAAGTAATGCTATGAATCAGGGCCGGATTGCAGGACAAAGGAACCGATGGAAATATTCAGCGCTTCTTCTTTTCCTCGTTTTACTTTATTCAGGAAAATTGTCGGCTCAAGAAAACGGCGGCTTGGACCTGACACTCGATTCACTCCTTGCTCTTCCGATAAGCACTGCGTCAAAGCATGCCCAGACATCGGCAGAAGCGCCTGCTTCCATTTCAATCATCACGGCAGCAGAAATCCAGCAATACAGCTACAAAACACTTTCCGATATTCTCAATAGAATCCCGGGTATGTATACAAGCAGCGACTGGAATTATACTTATGCGGGCGTTCGCGGGTTCAGCCGTCCGACAGATTATAATAATCGAATTCTTCTTTTGGTCGATGGACATACAATGAATGAAAATGTCTATGGTTCTGCATATCTGGGATCCGAGTTCGGACTGAATATTGATGTTATAGACCATATCGAAATCGTTCGCGGTCCCGGCTCGGCGCTTTATGGAACAGGGGCAATGTTTGGAGTAGTTAATGTGATCACTAAGGATTATCGAACAACAGACGGTTTAAAAATTTCCGGCAGTGCAGGCAGTTACGGATACAAGGAAGGCTCTCTTCTTTGGGGCAGTGAGATTGGAGACGGCGGCGGGATATTCCTTTCTGCAAATTATGGCAGAGAGGATGGGCCTGACATTTATTTTCCTGAATATGATACGGATTCCACAAATCATGGCTTGGCAAAAAATGTTAATTGGGATAGATATTATGCACTTTCTGCCAAGGTTTCACTTTCGGACTTTTCTCTGCGAACGGTACTCACCTCGCGCGAGAAGGGAATTCCCACCGGTTCTTATGGGACGATTTTTAATAATCCCGATGCTCAATCACTCGATCAAAGATGGTTTATGGAGCTTCTCTATAGTAAATATCTTCAAAAGAATATGGATTTATCAGCCCGCGTTTTCAGTGATTATTATCATTACGAAGGGATCTATCCTTATTTAATCCCGTCTTACGACCAAAGTACAGGAATATGGTGGGGAACTGAGCTGTGTTTGCAGTGGGACTATGCAATTGATCAGAGGCTTATTTTTGGTGCTGAATATCAGAATCACCAACGTGCAGATTACTATCTTCGCTATGGACAGACAGTGGCATTTGATCGAAACGTGCCTTTCTTGCTGTGGTCTCTTTATGCTCAAGATGAATACCAGTTGTCTGAATATATCGCTGTTACCGGCGGACTTCGATACGATCAATATTCCACTCGCAGCGGAACAATCTCTCCCCGCCTCGCCGTTAATTGGAATGCATTCAAGGGTAACACAATTAAGTTTTTAGCAGGGAGGGCTTTCCTGTACTCCAAATTTTTATGAACTGTATTACGAAGATATCCCTTCAGGTTATAAGGGAAACGCTTCTCTCAATCCTGAAATCATGACAACATGGGAAATAGCAATAGAACAACGTCTCACTGAAAGCGTCCATGCGTCTCTTTCGCTCTATCGTTATGACTTGAAGAATCTCATCGATCCCGTCATCGATCCGGCAGATTCTTTGATATATTTTTATAACAAGAGCAAAACTACAGCACAGGGAATAGAATGTGAAATTAGAGTCGCAGCCGCACCGATCGTTGGATTTATACTTCCTCTTTTCGTATCAAAGAGCCGAAGATCTGAGCACTGCCGAGAAACTTTCGAATTCCCCATCGTGGCTGGTACGCGCAGGCGTTTCACATTCGATCTTGCCATGGATTTCGGTGTCGCTGGAAGGAAGCTACGATAGTGAACGCAGAACAATATTTGAAAGTACCACACCCTCGTTTGCTCTTATGAATACAAAAATTATTGTACACTCGCTTGATGAAAAATTGAGTGCATCACTGGGATTAAGGAATGTTTTTGATACTCGCTATTATGTGCCGGGTGGATTTGAGCATATCCAATCCATGCTTCCACAAAAAGGACGTGAATGGTTTTGTAAAATAATGTGTTCACTATAGCAGCGTTGATGATGATCATGAAGAGATGTGCTTTCATTCTAATTTTTGGAATCATTGTCCAATGGTTTGCTGCCAATATGATCATGGCGCAAACAATGGAAATTCCGGTTAAAAATCAGTTTTCATTATTTGCTAAAATTTTGACATACGACAGAAATTTTAAAAACCGTTCGAGTAAACAAATCGTACTGGGTATTATTTACCAGCGAACGTTCCGCAGTTCTTCTGCAGCAAAAGATGAAATTATTTCTATTTTGGAAGCTCCTGAAGGGAATGTGTTGGGGGAAATTCCTTTACGCTATGAGCTTATTGATGTCAGCACCGTAATTGACCTGCGTGAATCAATCGACCGTCTCAATATCAATATCATATATGTGACACCGCTTCGAGCTTTTAGTCTCGACAGAATATCGGAAATAACTCAATCAAAAAAAATTCTAACGTTGACAGGTGTGAGCCAATATGCAGAAGAAGGTCTCGCTGTTAGTATAGGGATTAAGAATGATCGGCCGCAAATCATCATTAATTTAAGTTCAGCGAAGGCTGAAGGCGCTGATTTTAGCTCCAATTTTCTTAAACTCACTCGGGTGATCCAATAATGGAAACTCGGGATTCTGTAAAATCACCTTTTGCCTTATTTAAAGTTTTTCGCGATTTCAATCTCGCAATAAAACTGACTCTCCTGTTTTCGCTATTATTTGCCGCTGTCTCAGTGGCCCTCTTCGTTTATCTTCCGGCTCGATTCGAAGAACAAGCTCTTCGCGCCATGAACGGCAAGGCAAGCAGCATTATCATGATAACTTCCTACAGTGTTGGACCGGCGTTTCTATTTGAAGATACATTAAGCTTTCGGGAAACCATCGAAAGCGTTCGACAGGACTCTCAAATTGTCTACGTCATGTTTGTCGGAGGTAATGGCCGCATTCTTGGTTCATATCAGCAGCAAATTGCGGAAAACGAGAATTATCGAACGGCTAAAACGGGGAACCGTATTTCGGCCGATGGGCTCCACCTCCTTATGTATATGGAAGTGCTTGTACAAAACCGCCCAATTGGCGAGCTCTATATGGGTTTTTCTCTTTCCTCGCTTCGTGCCGAAGTTACCAACACACGAATATCTATTGCAGTCGTGAGCATATTGCTGTTTATCTTCGGATTTTTTTCCGTTATGTGGATTAGCGTCATCATTACCCGGCCTCTTGCCCATATGGTCGCCACAGTAGAGTCTATCTCCGGAGGAGATTTTTCCAGGCGTGCAGCCGTAGGATCAAATGATGAATTAGGCCACCTCGCATTGTCATTCAATGCCATGATCGATCGTCTTCATTCTCTAAAAACTGATCTTGAAATAAACAATCAAGAATTGGAAGCACGTGTAAAACTTCGTACTGCTGATTTACAGCGAGAGGTATTGGAGCATCAATTGGCAAAGGAAGCACTTAAGGAAAGTGAAAACATGCTGATCGAAGCCTTGAAGATTGCCAAACTCGGTACATGGGAGTACGACACTGTTAGCGATCAGTTTAGATTCAACGATCAATTCTATTCGATTTTACGTACAACGGCGGAACGAGAAGGCGGATACGTTATGTCATCCGCACGTTACGTCCAAAAATTTGTTCACCCGGATGATAGCGCTATGGTTGGTATTCAAATTCACAAAGCGTTGGAATCGAACGATCCGGACTATTATTCCGAATTTGGCCATCTCATCATCTACGCCGATGGTGAGATAGGCTATATCAATGTTCATATCCATATTAAGATAGATGCCCGGGGACATACCATAAAAACACATGGGGTGAACCAGGATATAACTGAACGAAAGCGGGCGGAGGAAGCGTTACAGGAAAGTGAATTGCGTTTTCGTTCACTTTACGAGAATGCCACAATCGGGCTTTATAGAACGACCCCCGATGGAATTATACTCATGGCAAACCCGGCATTAGTAAAAATGCTCGGCTATGCATCTTTTGAAAAACTTGTTGAAATTAATCTTGAGAAAAACGGTTTCGAATCATCCTCAGAGCGTAAAGAATTTCTTGATAAGATAGAAAGGGATGGCGTAGTATATGGTCATGATTCAAAATGGATCCGTAAGGATGGCAAGGCCATTTTTGTGCTGGAAAGCGCAAGAGCGATCCGTGATTCTCAAGGTAAAACTTTGTACTACGATGGAACAGTGGAAGACATTACAGAGTACAGGCAAATGGAAGAGGGGCTGCGTCAAATGCAGAAAATGGAAGGACTGGGAACGCTTGCCGGAGGGATCGCGCATGATTTCAACAATATTCTTAGGAATCATATTAGCTTATATCACCGGTACGAAGCGGTACAAAGACGATGCAACGAAGTTAGACCTCGCCGTTGATACCATTGTAAAGGCTGTGGAACGCGGTAAAACGCTCGTCCAGCAAATATTGACCTTTGCTAGAAGAACGGAAACAGAATTTGGACCGGTTGATATTAATAATGTTGTCATAGAAATTATTACGATGATCCAGGAAACATTCCCTAAGATTCTTACATACCCGCAGAATTTGGATAAAGATATTCAATTAATTCATGCAGATCGGTCGCAATTGCATCAAGTATTGTTAAACCTTTGCGTGAATGCGCGCGATGCAATGCCAAACGGCGGCGTTCTCGCCGTTAAAACGCGCATGGTGTCCGGCACAAACCTCCGCAGCCGGCATTCGGATGCTGTTGGAAACAGTTATGTCTGCATAGAAGTGAGTGATACCGGTGAAGGAATGACCCCTGAGACTCAAAAACGTATATTTGAACCGTTTTTCACAACAAAGGAAATAGGAAAAGGAACCGGATTGGGTCTAGCCGTGGTGTTTGGCGTTGTTCAGACCCATAAAGGATTTATAGACGTGGAAAGCAATCTTGGAAAGGGAACAACCTTCCGCTTATATCTGCCCGCGCTGCAAGCAGCAGTTCCAATCAGAAGGAAAAAAGAAGAAGAAACGGCGGAACATATTCCGGGCGGAACAGAAACATTGTTGGTTGTAGAGGATGAAGAGATGTTAATGATGTCTCTCCAGATGGCGCTTGATGAAAAAGGATACAATATTATTTCTGCTGGAGATGGATTAGCGGCAGTTAATATCTATAAGCAGCGAATGAAGGAAATCGCGCTTGTGCTTACCGACCTGGGATTACCGAAGATGACCGGTATGGACGAGTGTATGCAAATAAAGAAAATCAATCCGAACGCTAGAATGATTGTTGCAACTGGATATCTTGCCCCCGGAATGAAATCGGAATTTCTGAAAATGGGGATACAACATTTTTTATACAAACCTTATGACCTTACTATAGTACTCAAAGTTGTAAGGGAGGTGTTGGACAGAAAATGAGACAAGGGATTTGTACCACGGTCTTGAATGAAATCAGAATTATAGAAAATTGAGTTTCAATAGGTTTGATTCTGCCGATTAATAATGCACATATAAGGAATCTAGTTCGTGGGTTTGTATCCGGCAAAAAAAGCCCAAAATTTTATTACACTCATTGGTTCATAAACTCAAAATCTCATAGACTTTCTTTCGCAGCGGGGGAGGCCTGCCTACGTCTCTTCCGCCTGTGCTAAAACTTCCGCCTGCGCTAATGCTTCGGCGGACAGGTCAGCGGACAAGCCGACGTCAGCTACAGATATACAATAAATGAAGGATTAATGTTTTTGTAGCCGCGGTCGTTGACCGCGGCATTAAAATAAAACAAACCGACGTCAGCGACTTCGGCTACAGATCAAAATACTGATATGAAAGAAATATTGAAACACTCTTTGAGTGTTACATTTTCAGGCCTCTCCGAAGGAGCACTTCCCCGAAGGGGTCCTGCGGAGGTGCCGGCTGGCGGGTAAACATTCTTACTTCTAAAGTAGCGAGTAAAGTAATTTAACAAAGATTTTTCAGGTTAGCCGACAAACTTATACCCGAAACCATGGACGGTGAGGATGTATTTCGGAAATTTAGGATTCTCCTCAAGTTTTTGCCGAAGCCACGTTATATGTGTATCAATGGTTCGAGTCGTCGGCATGGCATCATAGCCCCACACATCGTTGAGAATCGCTTCGCGTGACAAGACTGTACAGCGATGCTCGATAAAATATTGAAGTAATTGAAATTCCCGTGCTGAGAGACCGATTGGCTTACTTTTTCGTTTTATTTCCATTTTCCGAAAGTCGATTGTGAAAGGTCCGAATGAATAAGATGTTAGTCCTGATGAGGGCAAGGCAACTGGTGTTGGCCGCCGCAGAATTGATTCGATACGGGCAAGTAACTCAAGCATTTCAAATGGTTTTGTAAGATAATCATCTGCTCCAAGTTTTAATCCGATAACTTTCTCGTTCAATTGTCCGCGAGCTGTGAGCATTAAAACCGGCGTCGAGATTCCGTTCTTGCGTAAATCTCTTATAATGTCGAATCCATTTTTTTTTGGCAGCATTACATCCAGCAGAATTATATCGAAGCGCCCTTCGGCTGCTAATTGCTCTCCTTTTATGCCGTCGCCTGCATGTTGAATGGTGTACCCTTCGCTGCTGAGTCTATCAGTGAGTGTGAGCACGAGCCCTTTTTCATCTTCTATTAAAAGAATTCGTTTACCGGCAGAACTCATTGTCTTCCTCCTGTTTGAACTGCAACAGGGAGCCGCATGGTAAACACGCTGCCTTCGTTTGCTGTACTTTTAACGGAAATTGTTCCTTTATGCGCTTCGACAATGTGTTTTGTGATACTGAGTCCAAGGCCGCTGCCATGAATTTGTTTGTCTATAGCATTGCTTCCTCGATAGAAAGGCTTAAAGATATTAGATAGATCTTTTGCCGGAATACCGATGCCGTGGTCCTTCACGATGATTTCAACATACAATGCATTTGAAATAGGCGCGGGATGAGCTTCGATCTTGACCCATTTTCTTGTACTGCTGTATTTGAAAGCGTTGATGATGAGATTCTCACAAGCTGATTGTAATGCGGCTGCCTGTCCTATTATCTGAGGGAGTTTTTGGTCGATGGAAACTTCAATCGAAAAATTATCTTTTGGAATAACCTTTTTTGCTTTGTGAATCGCTGCTTCAATCACAGCAGAAATATTAACAGGATGGAACTCGTAGACCTGTTCTCCTGACTGGATACCTGCATATGCCAGCGCTTTCTCCACCATTTCGGAAAGTCGAATTACTTCGTTATTGATCAATTCTCCGTATTGGCGTGTACGGTCTTTTTCCTGGATGACGCCGTCTGCAAGATTTTCACCGGCCGATTTTAAGACAGCAAGCGGTGTCCGCAGTTCATGCGAAACACCTGCGACAAATTCTAATTGCTGCTGGGCAAGTCGCTGCGCCCTGTTTGCCGAGATAAGGAGAAACCCAACGCTGGCACCAAGAAGTAACAACACTCCAAAGCTAATTCCAAGACTGCGCAGTCTGTTATTATTTACTGCTGCTTCCAATGAGCCGTCACGATGTCTGATGCGTAATTCATAGAGCCCGGGCGATCTCATCTCATAAGTCCTATCCCGCGGCGGCATAGTTCCTCGCGGCAAAGAGAACCCTCTTTCTTTATCTTGCTCTTGAAGCATTCTCTCGAAAGGTCTTTGGCGATTTTCGTCTTTTGGAAAAATCTCATCGCGCATCGGTCGGCCAGGCGGCATCAATGAGAGCGGCATTGGCGGAAGAGTTAAAAATGGGACGGCAATATCTGTTATTTCATCGGACACCTTCCGATATTGTGCCGTTTGACCCATAAAATATTTTTCCAGTATTGTCAACGACCTTAAAATCATAATCTGATACGATTGACGATGAAAAATGTGTTTGTATAATTTCCGGAATGAGTAATGACGATATGTATTTGGTGTCAATAGAAACAGAAACAGCTTCACGAACTCTGCCTTCTATCGGAAGGGCAATAGTGGACAAATCTTTGAAAAGAAAAATGGACGATCGTTCGTTCACTTTTATCAAAACGGTTTCGTCGGCAGAAGGATGCGAGATAAAGGCAATGGAATCAGAAATGATTGCGGGATGCGCTGCAGTTATTTTCCACTTATTTATACGCGCTGCTATTGTGCTTGTTATATCCTTATCTGAACCTTGAAGAACACCTCCTAGAGATTTCAACAGATCGGTGATTTCTTGGTTAAAGTCCATAGAGCAGTGGAAAGCAGCAGTTCGCACATTGTCCTGCATTCGTTTGTACTCCTGTTCACTTAATTGGCCGAGCCAGGTGTACTGCAAGTATGCAAGAAGAGGGAGAATGACGAACATAGCAAAGGTGACAACGATGACAGACCTGCTGTATTGATGTCGGAAATTCATATATCAAATATACATATCAATTCAATCTACTTCATGGTTTTTAACAATTTTAACAAACTCTTTTCAAGTTTAGCAAATATTTATCCTGTTCTTAACTCAAAGCTTCCAGATAATGATAGATTATCATAGCTGAAGTGCAAATATACGATATACGTAAAAGCATCTGGTGATTTGGTGCAGGCCGGATGTCTATTGGAGTCATTTGATCGTTTTTATCAAAAGAACATAACGGCACTTCGTACTGTGAATGATAAAAGAATAGGCATTAAATGAGAATATGGTTATATAGCAGTGTGATGATATTATGGACAATATGTCCATTCAGGATATATGCACAGGAATCTTCTGTAACGGGTTGTGTGGTTGACAGCATGAGCAATGTGCCATTGCGAAACGACATAACTTATCAATTATACGATGCCGAAGGAACCTCGCAAGATCAACATTATATTCTTTGGAATTTTGGCATTGCAAAAAAATTATTGAAGAATCAGAGTTTGGAAATAGCACTGAATGCCTATGACGTTCTTCGTCAAAATAATTTACTATCGCATACAGTTACATCAACTTATATAGAAGATAAACAATCGAAAATGCTGACCAGCTATGTAATGCTGACTTTAACTTATACAATGCGTCCGGGAAATTTGTGAAAATCGTCATTTGAATGTCGGACAATAAAACAAAACACACATTTACGAGGAGTTATTATGAATAGACACGCATTTCAAATACCGGCACCTTTCTTTTTCGGTTTTGTGCTTATAATCACGCTGGGTTTGATAGGGTGCAGTAGTGCTGTGCCATTGACGAGTGACTGGAAAAAGTCCGAGATTGTCATCGACGGCAAGCAAAATGACTGGCAGGGAAGCTTATATGACTTGAAAAAAGTCAATGTAACCATTGGGTTTTGTAATGATGCTGAGAACCTTTATCTGTGTTTCATTTCTTATGATCAAGGTGCAAGACGCCAAATTATGAGCAGTGGATTTACTGTCTGGTTTGATCCATCCGGAGGAACAGATGAGAAATACGGCATCAAATTCCCATCCGGCCGTCCTAAAGGGGTTAAACCGACGAGTATGAGCAATAGAGGCGGTCCATCGCAAATGCCCGGCAATAATAATGGTGACAGCGATAATTTCCAGTTGAGTGATGAAAATTATGACAACATGCCTCCTCCTATGCTTCCCGGAAATATAGATACTATGTCTTCGGGACATGGCTTCGGCAAGAACGATGAGAAGATGCCGGCAATGTTTAACAGTGCTCAGCGCGAAATAAAGTTTCTCGGGCCGGAAGAAAACGACGTACAACAAATAAGCACGCTCGAGTTAAAGACTATCAAAGTGCAATTTGGCATGGATCAAAAAGCATTTGTATATGAACTTCAAGTGCCGTTACATAGGACAGAAGACTTTCCGTTTGCACTTGCTCCAACAGATAAGAAAAATAATATTGGCATAGGATTCAAAACAGGAGAGAATTCTATGGTTGGTATTGGTGGTGGACCAGGAGGTGGACCCGGTGGACCTCCTCCCGGTGGTGGTCCAGGCGGCCGACCCGGTGGTGGACCAGGTGGACCTCCTCCTGGCGGCAGTCAAGGCGGACCTCCCCCTGGTGGCGGACGTAGTGGGAAAGGCTCCAACTCGTCAGAGTCAATTGACATATGGGCAAAAGTAACATTAGCTCAAAGTCCGACAGCAGCAACGACAAAATAAATATCCTGAGAATCCCCAGTTCTTAATTGCCGGGATTCTCTTATTTATGAGAGCCGAAATATTATACCGGGTCTATGTGATGAGCTTGATGTTTGTGCAATCGGCATTGGATTACGAAGCCTTAATACTCTTAACAAAATTTTTCAAGCCGGTATAGCTGCAAAAAGTACCGGGGAAAAGCAATCATTAATTGAAGAAGAAAGGAAGAAGATGGAATATTCAGAAACTAAAATCCAAAGGAAATTAAAATTATTCGAGTTAGGACAAGAATTATTAAAGAAAAGATAAATTTCTAAGGAAGAGTTTGATGCTTCTCAGTGGGAGTTAAAGAAAGCAGAGATCGAAAATGAATTAGACCGTGCGCCGTGATCATACTTGAAAGCGTTGGCTTTGTAGAATTGGCTGGCTGATAATAAATCCCGCTCGTATCTTTTCTCTCCCCAAGAAAAACGCGAGATACACGAAGTCTCGATTTCGTTGGCGTGTAAGGGGCTTCATTATCAAGCGAGAATTTGAATCTCTTTTCAATAATTTTATCCCGGATCATTATCGCATCCAGATTATTAATCCTAAGCGTACAAGAAATACCTTCACCCCTAAGATTCTTACTCTAGAGGAAGCTCAATCCATAAATCTTGCAGGGAGATATTAATATAAAACATCCAATAACTATTCTTTATTAATCCTTTTGCCAATGTCCCTTCTTCGCCGTATTCAATAGATAAGTTAACAACGCTTATTTCCTGAAAAGGAATTCCAAGACCGATATTTACTCCAAAGGAATTGATTTGAGTGTTGTCTATTTCAAGGTATGTTTTTTTATAATTAGCACCTAATCTGTATGAAAGGCTGTTATACCAGTTTTCATCCGACCTGTTTTTAGTTGGAGTATATTCCAATCCAAGTGAATACCTGCTGCTGTTCTTTGTATCGATGTTGTGGTTGGTAAATTCTACCTGAGACCAATTTCCGTATTCGTAATCAAAACCTGCTCTAAAATTATTACCTCGCTTAAAAGAAATCCCCATGCCAATTTTTTGAGGTATTATTATATCTAATTTTTCTGTTTGCTTTATGGAATCTGTAACCTCATCATAAGTAATTGTCAGATTATCAGTCATGTCTAATTTATTTTTGGCCCCATAAGTTAGGCCAACAGTATATGACCAGTCATTATTATTAATGATATATTGCAATCCATAGTCTAAATATAGACTACCTGCCGTGCGCTCATTTTTGAGTTCATATCCTGAAAAATTATCGCTTTGAAGAGCAGTTTCTGTTTGGGTAATGGAACCAACGATATAAGAAGTGTTAAACCCTGCAGCTAATCCTCCGTATATCTCAAATGAATTCCCAAGATAGATGCGGCTAAGACCGCCAGTTCCCTTAAAATATTTTTCAATACGATGTAAGCTCACCTTCAATTTCATCTTTGGAAGTAATTTTGTAATCAACAGAACTGAAAGGAATAATTCCGGCACTCAATGCCCACCAACTTGCAGCATAAAGATTTGCAGAAAAATAACTGAATTTAATATTGCTGTTAGTGAACGAGAGATGTGTATTTTCTGATTTGTTATAGATTCCAGAAACTCCCAATTCGATTATGAATGAGTTAGGAAGTATCCCAAGATAGGATGAAGGGTTTATATAGTTAATTGATCTTCCTGATTGGAAAGCTATTCCCGTCCCGCCCAGCGACTTGTTTATTCCGATTCCATTGTCAAAGAGTTGACCGATTCCGAACATCGAATATACGGAGTTTTTAATCTGTGCTCTCGATGGGTGAATGAAAATGAAAAAATATAATACAATGGTAATAACAATACATTTTCTGTTCATAAAATATTAATATGATAAATAATAAATTATCAACTTCGGCTTCCGACTTTTGGCATTTATAATGGAACGATAAAACGTACTACTTAAAACATCGCCCGAAAGTGTTATTAGAAGTCCGTTTTCCGGATCAACATAAGAATCTGCAAGTTCTTCCTTCAGATGTCCTGTAACATCAAAAGAATAATTGGTCTCTTCCTGATACAGCTCATCTACAGTAAGTGTTGACGAAGAGTATGAACCTTCGCTATTTATTTCGTTTAGTTTATTCGTTCCGTAAATGACCAAATTTGGAGGAAGATTCAAAACTGTCGTAGCTATTTTGTTTGGGGTAAATAGACAGTTGAGCTTTAGTTATTAAACCTCTTTTGAACAACAATGCCTCAGAAAGCGAAGGAATATCTGCTCGTATTGCCAAGCCTATTCCACCCTGAAGAAAAGAAACACCACCGGTCTTAGAATTTGAAAGCGCTACTTGTTGTTTCACTAACGGACTTAATGGAGTTGATGAAAAATCATGTATAATATTATTGAATTGCTTAGTAGAATCTTCCAGCGGAAAAATATTGTAGATTATTTTATCGGATTCGCCTTCTCTGCTAGAAAATAGAATCAATTCCACGTTTTCTTTGTCGGCATTAAATCCAATAATAGATCCTTCAGAGGTTATATCTGAGCTCAGCACTAAACCGCGAAAATAGTTTATAAAGCTTTCATTGTCCGTGAAAACTTCAGATTCATTTTTTAATTTTGTAAACAGGTCGGCACCAATAGTATTGCTTATTCTAATGAATAATGTATCTTCACTGTTGGGTTTTGGAGTGTAAATAATCGAACCTATTGGATTGACATTATACTTAAAGGCAGTTTCACTAGTGATAACTCCGTTTTCATCCAATCTAATATTTTCAATTAACTGATGAATAAATATTCTTTGGCTTTTAGTTGTATCACCAAAGTAGTAAGCGTTGTATTGTATAGCCAAAACTAATGAGTCGTAAGTATCATTTTCTTCAATATCATAACTTTCTGGAATTCCAATTTGGAAATAGCTGTTAGTTATGATTTTCCCGAAAATATCGTCTCGATAATTGCCTACTAGCATACTTCCGGTACCAGAAGTCGTCATATTGTCCAGCAATACCGTTGAAAGGTTTACCGAAAAAGTGTCAATTAATTTTAGCGAGGTTTTAGATTCAACGAATTCCGTACCCAATGTAAATTTATTAGGATCTTCGGTACACGCAGCAAAAAGAACTGAAATTAAGATGATAACTGCGGCCGATATTATAGGATGAATGCCTTTTTTTAAGTTCATACAAATCAAGGCCCAACAATTGATGTCTTGTCTAGGCTTGCTTGTTCAGCATACGGCTCAAATCCCCATAAGTCATCAAAATAATAACTGCCGTTTCTTCCGGTGGTTATATAACCATAATCTCCGATAGTAAAAGCAACTGCATCCATTCGTCCCGATGCTTCAAGAGAAGTTTTTTGATTCCACAAATCGGATACGGGGTCATACTCCCAAACATCTGTTCCTGCAGTGCCCTGTCCGCCTGTGGCAATATATCCTTTGCCATTGATAGAAAATGCGACTCTGTTGATACCGATAATACTTGAATAATCGTCATCGTAATCTTCATCAGATACATTAGATATAGAACGTTTTTTGTTCCATTGATCAATTGTCGGATCATATTCCCATAAATCATACTCATATGTTCCATTGTTTATACCGGTACAGATGTATCCTTTTCCTGCAATTACGAAAGCTGTAGCATCGCGACGTTTTCCACCACTCAGACTAAGCTTTTGAGTCCATTGATCCGTTGAAGGATTGTATTCCCAGAGATCTTTTAAGTAATTGCCGTCATAACCGGTACCAACATAACCTTTATTATTAATTGCAAAAGCTATTGCACCATATCTTGCACTACCCATAAAACTGGATATTGAGTCCCATTTATCAGCAATCGGATCGTATGCCCAAAAATCTTTTAGCTTGTTGCCATTACCGTCATAGCCAGTACCAACATATCCTTTAGTATCTGTTCCAAAGGCAACTGCTCCGGTCCGTGCTAAGCCGGGGAAATCCGCCTTTCGTGTCCAGTTGTTCAATTGCGGATCGTACTCCCAAAAATCATTTAATCGATCTGAACCATTGTAACCGGTGCCTATGTAGGCCTTATTTCCAATAGTAAATGATACAGCGTCCGATCTAGCATTACCCTCAAAATCGGAAAATTCCTTCCAGTTGCCAATAAGATCTTCATCTGCATTGTTTTCTTCTTCTTTTTTGCATCCTGTTATTAATAAAAGCAGAATTGAAAAAAGAAATATTTTCTTTCTCATAATATTCAACCTCTTTTGTTTGTTATTGTGAGCCTCTCTAATGGAAAGTGTTTAATAGTATCAATAAAACTGCGTAATATAAAAGCTTCCTGTGCATATATGTTCAGATATCTGCATCCTTTTAATCATTTGATATAAAATTCCTTTCACCAGCATCAATGTCATTTTTACTACTAATTGCTTCATTAGTAATTCAAGTTTCATAGGGTTACTGGCTATTTACACTTAACGCATTATCTAAACTACAGTTATTTATAAGTTGCGAGTTAAGAAAATGATAAATCTTTAATAAGATTGAAAAGAATTTGTTAAGATTGTTAAAAACAATGGTAATCTGAAAGGATGCCTGTCCGGTCGGACAGTACTTTACCACCAGATTGCCATCACGTATCCAAATCGAGTACAACCATAGAGGTTATGAAAATGGACATCACTGCCCTTCTGCAGATCGTTCAAATACATCTGAGAATAACTCGGCAACATTCTAAATGACCAATATGATGCCGCAAGCAAATAACAATAATTCCGGACCGCAGGAGAATTTGGAAAAGTATTGCCGAACTCTTGTCCAACTAGGTAAGGAGTTGTATATCTATGCATGTGGATACGGATCTCAGGGGACGATTGATAATGACCATGTCACTATTCCTTCTCATACTGGGAAAGTGATAATAGGTCTGGATACTGGTGAAAACAACTGCGCGGCTCATCGGAGTCGATATACAGAGCAGCATTGATCAGATAAATCGACCGGACAACTGAATAGCCAGAAAGATTGGTTTTTTACTTGCTTTCTTTTCTAAAAATATCTACCTTGATCTAACATAGTTAGATAATATAACGATAGTGTACTATGAGCCATATTGAAAGAAGATTGAAAGATAAAGAGGCGATGAAACAAAGCATTCTTGACGCCGCAAGAAAAATTGCCGGTAAAGAAGGCTGGCAAGCAGTTACCATTAGAAAAATTGCCGACGAAATTGAATATACTCCTCCAATTGTATACGAATATTTTGAAAACAAGGAAGCCCTCTTCAAGGAATTGATTTATTTCGGTTTTCGTATGATGCACAAGGATATCGAGAAAGCAATAAAAAGCGAAAGTGACCCCAAAAAAATGTTATTCAACATAGGGCTCATTGGTTGGGACTTTGCTTTCAATCATACAGATTTGTATCAACTGATGTTCAGTTTGGAACGACCAACTCCAAGCGAAGAGATGGTCTATTTTTTCTCTCTTACAGAAAATATTTTCATGGAACTATCAAAAAACAATAAAGTTCTTTCGCAATATCTACTATTGAGTTGGATCTGTCTAAACCATGGAGCGATATCGATACTGATGCAGTCTCCGCCGCTTCCCCCGCATTTTGTCAAAAAAAAACGAAGAGAATGGTATATCGGTATTATTCAAAGATTTATTTCCAGTATATGAAACCTTTTTTTTGAGCGTTCGTTTAACTAAGTAAGATATTATAACAACAATATAATCGGCAATTTTATGGATAAAAGAGAAATAATAACAATACTCGTATTCTTTGCCTTGTCGCTACCGCTCACAGCACAAACGCTCTCGCTAAAACAATGCATCGAATATGCAAAACAAAATAACGGCAACATAAAAATAGCTTCCCTCAATTCCGAGGTTAGTGGAAAATTAGTTAATGAACAAATCGGTAAAGCTCTTCCGCAGATTGACATTAACGGGTCGTTAACCAATAATTTAAAAGTAGCCACATCTTTATTACCAGCAGAACTTATCGGTGGAGCACCTGGCACTTTTATACCGGTGAAAATGGGAACAAAATACAGTGCTTCTGGCAGCATACAACTGACGCAGAAGATTATTGATCCTTCGGTTTGGATAGGATTAAAAGCGGCAAAATTAAGTGCGGATATGTCCCGGCAAAATAGTCAACAAACTGATGAGCAAACTTTTTATAATGTCAGTTCCGCTTACTATAGAGCTCTGGTCATTCAGAAACAGGTTGATAATCTCCATGCAATACTCGCAGCTTCAGAACAATCTCTTAAATCTACGGAATTGAGATATAAAAATGGCATGGCGAAAAAAATAGATGTGGATAAAATAAGAGTGAGTTACAATAATACAAAATCACAGGTTGAACAGACAGAACTAAACTGTAAACAAGCGTTGAATAATCTAAAATATTCAATGGGAATGTCTGTTGATAGCGCTATAGTAATTTTAGATTCTCTTGCTGAAGATTTTTGGGAGAATTACAGTGGGCCGGAAGAAAATAGCAGTAATCTGTTTGAGAATCGGATAGATTATCAAATGCGGAAAACCAATGTAGCGTTGTACGAAGCGGATAAGCTGAATAATATTGCTGCCTATTTGCCGACGCTCTCTTTTTTCGCGAATTATGGCTATCAGGCAATGCGTTCCGAGTTTGATATATTCAAATCGGGTAAGGAATGGTATACAAGCTCATCAATAGGATTGAATCTCAAGATTCCAATTTTTTCGGGTTTTGGAAGATTGGCTAAGGTAGAACAGTCGCAGCTAAACATTGAAGTTGCTCAAGAAAATCTAAGGTTATCAGAACAGTCGATAAAGGTGGATATATCCAATTACAATATTCAATATCGGACAGCATTGGATAATATCCAAAATGAAAAAGGAAATCTAGCGTTAGCAGAAAGTGTTTATAGGAACACGCAGTTGGAATATACTCAGGGTGCCGGATCTTCTCTCGATTTGGTCCAGGCGGAAAGTTCCCTAAGAGAGACTCAGAATAATTACTATACCAAGCTGCTTACTCTTTATGTAGCAAAATTAGACAAGGAGAAAGCCGAAGGTACTTTAATAAACTATTTCAATAATCTAAAGTGATGAATATGAAAAAGCCAATAATTTATGCAATTGTTACGATCGTCATCGTGTTGGCGGCGTTCAGATTGATAAGCAACCGCAACCGTATTGTTTCTCAAAATGAAAATCTTACAGCTGATTTTGTTACGGTAAGCATTGCCAACGTGGAAAAAAAAGCGTCTTCTTTCAACCTCAATTTTACGGGAACATTATATCCTTATAAGGAACTTGACATATCCGCGGAAATCCCCGGTAAATTAATGTCTCTCAATTATGAACTCGGGCAGAATTTTCCAAAAGGCGGGGTCATAGCTACAATCGACGATAAAATAAAAAAGCTTACCTACGAATCGGCAAAGATCGATGCAGATAGATTAAAGAAAGATTATGAACGCACAGAAAATTTATATAAAGGTAATGCTTCTTCAGAACAGGAATATGCACTTTCTCGAACTTCATACGAAACTGCAAAAAATAGATTCGAGGAAGCGGAGAAACAGTTGTCCTACACAAAAATAACCGCGCCAATTAGCGGCACGATCACTAAAAAGATAGTCGAAGAAGGAACGTATGTCAAGGCGGGCGACCCGGTTGCATCAATAGTGGATGTGTCGAGGCTAAGAGTAAGAGTAAATGTCTCTGAATCGAATGTTTATTATTTACATCCCGGCGATAGAGTAATGATTACAACAGATATCTACCCCGGCATAACATATAAAGGAAAAATAAATTTTGTAAGCCCGCGCGGTGACGATACCCATAATTACCCGGTTGAAATCGAGATTGTCAACAGCGTTAAAAATCCTTTAAAAGCAGGAACATTTGTAAATGTTGAAGTGGGGGTCGGCTCAAGTAATACGGCGTTATATATCCCCCGCGAAGCTTTGCAGGGTAGTATCAAAGATGCAAAAGTATATGTTGCCTCTAACGGAAAAGCACTATTAAAAAATATTGTGATCGGACGGGGAGGCAATGAATCTCTCGAAGTATTATCCGGGCTAACTGAAAACGATAAAGTTATTGTAAGCGGACAGGTAAACTTAACGGATAATAAATCCATTAAAATCATCGATAATAAGTAAGACATAAAATATGACAATATCCGAATTAGCAATAAAAAGATCGACGCTGGTTGTAATAGTTTTTATCGCGCTATCTTTACTTGGGATTTTTTGTTATACAATGCTTAACTACGAGCTTATCCCGAAAATAGATATGCCGATGATGATGATTACTACCACGTACCCGGGCGCTTCGGCAGATGAAGTCGAATCATCCGTAACAAAAAAATTGGAAGACGCGCTTTCTGCTCTCGAAAATGTAAAGAACATGAGTGCTTCTTCACAGGAAGGATATTCTAGTATTACTATTGAACTGGTTGCCAATACCAATACGGATATAGCGCTTCAAGATGCACAGAGAAAGGTGAATGCGGTTTTATATCAGTTACCAACAGGTGCAAAAACACCATCGTTACAAAAATTTTCTTCTGATCAAATGCCGGTTCTCAAGCTTGGTGTGCATGCAAAAATGGCATCAACAAAATTATATCAAATCACAAAAGATCAAATAAAACCTCGTTTATCAAAAATAAATGGAGTGGCTCAAGTCACGCTTCTTGGCGGCGATAAACGTGAAATAAAAATAAATGTGGATAGAAATAAACTTTCTGCTTATAATATTTCGATCAGCGATGTCTATAACGCTGTGAGTAATTCCAACCTGCAATTTGCAACGGGTAAAATAGAAGGGATAACCAGCCAGTATACCATTCGTTTATCCGGAAAGATAACTTCACTCAACCAATTAAGAAGCATTATCATTTCCAAAAATGCCAACGGCAGCTTAATAAAACTATCGGATATCTCGGAAATTGTCGACGGTATTGCCGAGCATGATAATCTTAACAAAATAAATGGCGAAAGCTCAATCGGAATACAAATACAAAAACAATCAGATGCAAATTCCGTTAAGGTTTGCGAACTTGCTAAAGAAGAAATGGCAATGATCGAAACGCAATACGCTTCATCGGGGCTAAAGTTTGAGATTGCTTCCGATAATTCCGTGTTTACACTTGAATCCGCAAATGCCGTTATAGAAGATTTAGGATTGGCAATTATACTTGTTGCTATAGTAATGTTTTTATTCCTTCATAGCTTCAGGAATTCCTTCATCGTTCTCATTTCAATTCCAACTTCCCTACTATCGGTTTTTACCGCGATGTATATTTTCAACTTTTCACTCAATCTGTTGACTTTAATGGCGCTTTCACTGGTGATAGGAATTTTGGTTGACGACTCAATTGTTGTGCTTGAAAATATACACCGTCATTTATCGATGGGAAAAGAAAAAAGTAAAGCAGCCCTTGACGGTAGAAATGAAATTGGATTTACTGCCGTTGCAATCACAATGGTGGATGTTGTGGTCTTTATACCGATGGCTCTTATTTCCGGTATGATAGGTAATATGCTTAGAGAATTTTCCCTTGTTGTAGTTTTTTCTACTTTAATGAGCCTTTTTGTTTCTTTCACTGTTACACCGCTGCTTGCTTCACGTTTCAGCAAAATAGAGAAACGGACCAGAAACACATTGATGGGCAAAATTGCGCTTGGCTTTGAAGATATTTATAAAAAACTTGTCGTTTTCTATGAAAGGATTTTGAGATGGGGCCTGGGTCATCGAAAAATAGTATTTACTGCCGCAACCGTGTTGTTTATTGCATCATTTTCGTTAATTGGTTTTAGTTTTATCGGTACTGAGTTTATGCCAAATAGCGACCGCGGAGAGTTTACTATTCAACTTGAGGGTGAACCTCAGAACACACTTCAACAGTCGAACATTCTTGCTGAAAAAGTAGAGAAAATACTTTTTTCAAAACCGGAGGTAGTAAAAGTATCTTCGAATATCGGTTATTCAAGTTCGGGTATGATGGGTGGAAGCAGTGAGCAGCACAAATCGGAATTAACGGTTACGATAGTTGATAAAAAAGAAAGGAAACAAACCGTAGAGCAATATGCCGAGATGATAAAAAAAGAAATTCTTGCCGCTGTTTCAGGATTAAAAGTAACTGCAGCCGCCGCCAGCATGTTTGGTACAAGTGAAATGCCGATTCAAATACTTCTCCGTGGCCCAGATATGACTGAAAATTATGAGGTTGCAGACAAGGTAATGTATTTAATAAAAGATGTACAGGGTATTTACAACATCAAGCTCTCTGTTGAAAAAAGCAAACCGGAGATGCAGATATCGTTGGACCGCAATAAAATGTCGATGCTTGGGCTTTCGGTTGCGGATGTTGGAAATACATTACAACTTGCATTTGCAGGCAACACCGATTTGCAGTATTCCGAACTTGGAACTGATTACGATATCAATGTAAAATTGGACCAATTCGATAGGAAAAAAAATGATGATATCGGTTCAATAACATTCAAAAATTCCAAAGGTGAGATTATTGAACTAAGACAGTTCGCCAATATTTCCCAATCACTTGGACCGAATAAACTTGAACGTTACAATAGAATTTCTTCGATAACAGTTAATGCCCAGGTTTTTGGAAGACCGGTAGGAACAGTTGGCAGCGATATTCAAAAACTCATTGCTCAAAACATTCGCTCCAATACGGTTACAATTGATTACATCGGTCAAATGCAGCGCCAGTCGGAAGCATTTGGAAGTATGTTCACTGCGCTTTTTGCTGCGATTTTATTAGTGTATTTTGTAATGGTTGCACTTTACAATTCTTATTTATATCCGTTTGTTGTATTGTTCTCGCTGCCGGTTGCTCTGATTGGCGCATTGCTTGCGCTTGCGCTTGCAGGACAAAACATTTCCATCTTTGTATTAATTGGAATGATAATGCTTATGGGTTTGGTTGCCAAGAATGCAATTCTTCTTGTTGATTTCACTAATAAACTGAAAGAAGAAGGGGCAAGTATTCTGGAAGCCCTTGTTGAAGCAGGCAAAGAAAGATTACGTCCGATTCTTATGACAACAGTCGCAATGATATTTGGAATGCTGCCTTTGGCAATTTCTACCGGCGCTTCGTCTGAAAGTAAAAACGGTTTAGCGTGGGTAATAATCGGCGGTTTAACAAGTTCTCTCATGTTAACGCTTATTCTTGTGCCTTCGGTTTATATGAGCATGGAAAACATAAAGGTAAAATTGCAGCACAGGTTTTTGAAAAAGGAAGTGAACGCAAAACCATTACTGAATAGTAAAAAATGATTTGCAGGCATATCTTGTTTAAGAGATATAATTCCAAATTGTTTGTCATTTTTCTTTATATTAGGAAAATAGAAGCATACCAAAACGTTGTTACGGCAAATTCGCAGAGAGTCAAGAAAGAATGATTGTGAATATTACGATGATCAAACTCCTCGTTTTATTCTTGCTCATTATTGCTAATGCTTCTGCAGCTTCAGGATTGCCCGAAGAGAATGTAAACAAATTCACTATCAATGGTTTTGTGAAAGACTCTCGGACTGGCGAAGCTTTAATTGGCGCAACAATAACAGTAAAAGAATTGCCGCAAGCCGGCGCAGCAACGAACGCCTACGGATATTACTCCCTGACAATTCGTGAAGGAACTTATACCATTACATCACGTTTTATGGGATATGAACCGCTGTCTTATCGAGTTAATCTCAAACAAAATGTTAAACAGAATTTTAATCTTATTGAAAAAAGTGTCGAACAAAAAGAGGTCGTTATTACAGGTGAACGACAGGACGCAAATATTGTTAATACACAAATGGGAACCGAAAGACTTGATGTAAAAGGGATACAAAATGTTCCCGTTCTATTAGGCGAAAAGGACGTATTAAAAACCGTGCAGTTACTTCCCGGGATAAAATCAGCTGGAGAAGGAAATAGCGGATTTTATGTACGGGGCGGCGGGGCTGATCAAAATTTGATTCTATTGGATGAAGCGACTGTCTATAGTGCGTCACATTTTTTAGGATTTTTTTCTGTCTTTAACTCTGATGCCATTAAGGATGTTGTTGTGTACAAAGGAACAATGCCTGCAGAATATGGCGGCCGCCTTTCCTCTGTGCTTGATATAAAAATGAAGGACGGCAATGATAAACAATTTGGAGTGAATGGTGGAATTGGCCTTATATCTTCCCGATTGACTGTTGAAGGGCCAATTGTTAATGAAAAATCTTCATTTTCGATCTCCGGGAGACGAACGTACGCAGATCTATTTTTAAAGCTATCCAGTGACAGCTCTATCAATAAGTCCAGATTATATTTCTATGATCTTAATACGAAGGTGAATTATCAAATCGGCGAGAATGATAGGATATATCTCTCCGGTTATTTTGGAAGCGATGTGCTTGGACTTGCGAATACCATAGGTATTGATTGGGGCAACACGACCGCGACCCTGAGATGGAATCATCTCTTCAATGAAAAGATGTTCTCGAATACTTCTTTGATTTACAGCATGTATGATTACAATATAGATTTGAACTTTGGAGGAAATACCCTTTCAGTCTATTCGAGAATACAAGATTACAACCTCAAAGAAGATTTACACTATTATATTAATGCTGAAAACGGAATCAAATTTGGCCTCAACTCAGTGTATCATGTTATAGTTCCCGGTACTGTTACTGCGACAAATAGTTCCAAGACCAACAAGCTTCAACTTACCGACAAGTATTCATGGGAGAATGCCCTGTATGTGTCCCATGAATACAAGCCATCTCCGGTTATGAACATAGAATATGGAGTCCGCTTTGCTTCATTCAGTGTGCTCGGTCCTGGAGTATATTACACTTATAATGTTCTTGGACAGGTGGTTGATTCTCTCCCATATGCTTCCGGGAAATTCATTAAAACATATTATAACATTGAACCCCGGATAGCGCTGAATTATATCTTGAATGAGGAAAGCTCGGTGAAAGTCTCTTATGTGCGGAGTTCTCAGAATTTACACCTTCTATCCAATTCGACCACCAGTAATCCAACCGATATGTGGATTCCCAGCAGCAATAATGTTCAGCCGGAAATAGCCGACCAATTTTCGCTGGGTTATTTCCGAAACTTTAATGATAACACATATGAATTCTCAGCCGAAACGTATTATAAAAATCTCCAACACCAGATCGATTATAAGAATGGAGCTCAATTAAACTTCAACGAGAATGTTGAATCGCAATTGTTATATGGCAGCGGCAGGGCCTATGGCATCGAATTCTTTCTAAAGAAGAAATATGGACGCTTCAATGGATGGATAGGGTATACACTTTCCCGAGTAGAAATGAAATTTGCTGCTGTCAATGATGGCAATTACTACCCTGCTCGACAAGACCGAACGCATGATGTCTCTGTCGTTGGTATCTATCAATTCACAGATAAATGGACTTTCTCTGCAACATGGGTTTATTATACCGGCAACGCCGCCACTTTCCCCAGCGGAAAATACAAGATCGCCGGACAAGTTCTTAACTATTATACAGAGCGTAATGCTTATCGCATGCCGGCATACCATCGACTGGATCTCGGAGCCACGTGGCAGGGCGAAAAGTCAAGCTGGACTTTTTCTCTTTACAATGCCTATGGCCGGGATAATGCATATTCTATAAGATTCCAGGAAGATCCCAAACGATCCGACAAAGACTCAGGCAGTCCAAACGTCATTGTTTAAGTTTGTTCCTTCTATCACTTATAATTTCAAATTTTAAAATGAAAAATATCCCTCTATTTAACAACAAAATAACAGTCTTCTTTTTTGCGCTGATAAGTTTCGCCGGCATTTCTTGCGAGAAGGTAGTAGATATAGATTTAAATTCCTCATCTCCGCGTATTGTCATTGAAGGCAGTCATTTCTGATTCACTCGGGCCATATTACGTACAGCTATCTCAAACTGTGAACTTCGACCAGCCAAATATTTTTCCGGCAGTCACCGGTGCGCAAATTAGTATGAGCGATAATCTTGGAAATTCTGAATTACTATTCGAGATTATGCCCGGGACATATAAAACGTCAAGTATGCAAGGCGTTCCGGGGAGAACATATACTCTTGATGTTATCGCAGATGGAAAAGAATATGTTGCAGTTTCAACCATGCCGAGTCCTGTCGGTATTGACTCTTTGACGGTGCAGAACCAAAGTTTTGGCAGGTAATCGAATAAAAATTATCAATGTACACTTTCAGGATCCTGCGAATATAAAAAATTATTACCGCTTCGTTGAAGTGAAAAAAGGCATCGAGCAAAAATTTATATTTCTTTACGATGACCGTGTGCGAGATGGGAGTCCTATTTCAAGCAGTCTCTTTGCTGATGAAGATACGCTGCGGACCGGCGATACTGTTCGTGTAGTGCTTCAAGGTATTGACAAAGGTGCTTTCGATTATTTTAGAACGATGCGCCAGGCAGGTGGAGGGGGAGGACCGCAGGCGGCATCACCTGCAAATCCAGTGTCCAATTTTAGCAATGGAGCGTTGGGTTATTTCAGCGCATTTGCTGTCCGATCAAAATTAATAATTATTCCATAAACGACTTAAGATTTCTACACCTTGATAGAAAATAATAGAACATGAAAAATTATTTTCTTTCTTCCCTGTTATCGCTGACTATTACAACGATGTTAACATCTTAAATGCCGCAAAATACGAGTGGTACCCTGAAAGTATGTGTGACCGATATAAAAAATTCAGATGACGATATAATATTTAGTATTATCGATAAAATGGACAGCTTTCCGGTTGTCAGGACGAAAGCATTGAGGTCTGTAAACAGCAAAATAAACAATGATAACTGCACAGTCGTTTTTGAAAAAAGCATGTACATTACACTCTATTTTACCATGGAATTTTAAAATTGATAAATTGAGTGAGCTTGAAACCCGGGGTCAGAAATAAAGTCCGTACTTCAACACTCATTCCTCCTCAATGCCGCAGGGTAAATGCGATTTACGCTTCAGCGTATCTCTTCTTGGCAGTGTCTCAGTTTAGTGCGGTCAGGTGGAATGACCAAAATATTGAATCGTGCGCTGCACGATTGCATTCTCAGGCCTCAGGCTGTCCTGACCGATACTATTGAATGTCAGGAAGAAATTCCTGACATCACTGACCAACTAAGTTAAACTGAGACACTACCCTCTTCTTTATGGTCTGGTTTTCCTTGTTCAAATTATGTAAATTAAGCAATATTTCCATATCCAAATTGGCTTTAAAGATGGAAGGGATAAAGTTTTTACGTTACCTGTTCAAATAAAAGTTACCAACAGAAACACATATATCAGGAATAAAGCCGCCGAATTTAATGAACAATCGGGGATTTGCACTGAGAGCAGCTACGATGGAGGAGGAGGGAATGTTATAGGATATATCGAAAACGGCATTCGGATAAGATTTAACAGTGTAGATTTTGGTAACGGCGCAGGCTCATTCCAATGCCGTGTTGCTTCAGCATTGAACGGAGGAAATATTGAAATACGCCTGGATACTCCAAACGGTAAAGCTGTGGGTAGCTGTGTTATCACAGGTACCAATGGCTGGCAAAATTGGGTAACGGTTAATTGCCTTGTAAATGAATAAACCGGAATTCATGATGTTTATCTGAAATTTACCGGTGACAGAGGTTTTCTCCTTAATATTAACCAGTGGGAATTAAAATCAGTTAAACAAGAACAATGAAGTGAAATTAAAATTTTATCTCACTTGAATTTTTTAAATACACTGAAAAAGATAAATTGAACAAAGAAAAAGTTATACTTGTTTTTTTTGTTATGCAGTTCAGTTGTGGGTTATTATTAGCTCAATCGAAGTCTATTTTATGGTACAATAGACCGGCGGAATATTTTGAAGAAGCATTGGCGCTTGGAAATGGTAAAACCGGGGCTACGGTTTTTGGTGGAGTTATGTCCGAACAAATCTATCTTAATGATGCCACTTTATGGGCTGGAGAGCCGGTAAATCCGAATATGAATCCAGACGCATATAAAAATATTCCTTTAATCAGAAAGGCGTTAGCAAGAGAGGATTATAAATCAGCTGAAACACTGAACAAAAATATTCAGGGAAAATTTTCTGAATCATTTGCTCCGTTAGGAACTCTGAGCATATTGTTTGGCCATAAGGGAATATATGAAAACTATTATCGCGAGTTGGATATCAGTAATGCTGTTGCAAAGGTTAATTATAATCTGGATGGAGTGAAATATTCCCGGGAATATTTTATTTCATATCCTGACAACGTGATGGTAATTAAACTTTCCAGCAATAAAAAAACATCTTTAAATTTTAGTGTAAAATTTAAAAGTCTGTTAAAATATTCAAATTCTGCGGATGATGGTATTTTTCAGGTTAATGGTTATGCTCCTTATCATGCAGAACCTGATTACCGGGGTAATATGCCTGATGCGGTTCTCTTTGATGAAAACCGTGGAACCCGATTTTCAACTTACTTTAAAATTAAGAATGATGGCGGGCAGATTGCCGTTCTGGATAGTGGAATAAATGTGAGCGGAGCA
The DNA here is from genome assembly GCA_963770945.1 of uncultured Bacteroidota bacterium. Lineage (GTDB taxonomy): Bacteria > Bacteroidota > Ignavibacteria > UBA10030 > UBA10030 > Fen-1298. The sequence goes on from CAVYRP010000014.1 coordinate 35,023, forward strand.
AATGAAGCTACTTTGTACATATCAATTGCAACCAGCTTCAACGGGTTTGATAAAGATCCAGTCAAAAACGGATTCAATAATAAATCCCTGGCTAAAAAACAATTGAATGAGGCATGTTCAAAAAGCTATGAATCATTAAAAGAGAATCACAGAAAAGATTACCAGACTTTCTTCAATCGGGTTAAACTTGAGCTTGATGATAATACTACTCCTGATTTACCGACCGATGGACGCCTGAAAAGATATACTGAGGGTGCCAATGATAAGGACCTTGAAATACTTTATTTTCAATATGGGCGTTATCTGTTGATTTCAAGTTCAAGAACGTATGGAGTTCCTGCAAACCTGCAGGGAATTTGGAATCCATATATGCGTCCGCCATGGAGCAGCAATTACACAATGAATATTAATACTGAAGAAAATTACTGGCTTGCGGAATGTGCTAATCTTTCTGAAATGCACATGCCTTTTTTAACCTTCATTGGCAACCTCGCAGAAACAGGGAAAATAACTGCGAAAACTTTTTATGGAGTTGACAAGGGGTGGACAGCATGTCACAACTCGGATATTTGGGCTATGAGTAATCCTGTTGGCGATTTTGGAAAAGGGGATCCAATGTGGGCATGCTGGAATATGAGCGGTGCATGGTCAGTAACTCATCTTTGGGAGCATTATCTTTTTACCGGAGACAAAGATTTTTTAAAGAACAAAGCTTATCCTTTAATGAAAGGCGCTTCTGAGTTTTGTCATGGATGGCTGGTAAAGGATAAGAAAGGTTACCTGATCACCTCTCCATCGACATCACCTGAAAATACTTACCTGAACTCTGAGGGATTCATTGGAGCAACACTCTATGGTTCTACTTCAGATCTTGCTATGATCAGGGAATGTTTGGATCAAACAATTAAAGCATCACAAATACTAAATGTGGATGCTGAGCTGCGAGATAGTTTAAAAGAGGCAATGAGTAAATTATATCCATATCAGATTGGTAAAAAAGGCAATTTACAGGAATGGTATCATGATTGGGAAGACTTCTGATCCCCTGCATCGTCATCAATCTCATTTATTTGGATTATATCCTGGTCATCAGATCACTCCTACAAAAACACCTGAGCTATCAGAAGCCTGCAGGAAAACCCTAGAGATCAAAGGTGATGAAACAACAGGATGGTCTAAAGGATGGCGTATAAATCTTTGGGCAAGACTTCGGGATGGCAATCATGCTTATAAAATGTTCAGGGAACTATTAACATATGTACCCCCTGATGGAGTGAAAAGTATAGGATATTCCGGAGGTGGTGGCACTTATCCTAATTTGTTTGACGCTCATCCGCCCTTTCAGATAGATGGTAACTTTGGTGGGGCGGCAGGTGTAGTGGAGATGCTGCTGCAATCAAATGAAGAAGAAGTGTACCTCTTACCTGCATTACCGGACGCATGGCAATCAGGATCAGTAAAAGGAATTTGTGCCAGGGGTGGTTTTGAAATCTCTATGAATTGGAAAAATGGAGCACTCACACGTGTTGAAGTATTATCTAAAGCGGGAAAAACCTGTTGCCTATATTACAAAGATAAAGTGGTAAGGTTTGATACAAAGCTGGGAGAAACCTATTCCCTATGTTCCAGTTTAAATAGAACAAATTAAATTATTAATTACAATTGAGGCTCACCATACGTAACTTTTCATTTCTCGTACTTCAAGTTCGATGCTCAGGACTTTCGCTTCACGATCGGCAAGAACGGCGCTATCTACGCATTTTGCATGACGGTGCCGGCAGCCGGAACGCAGTTGAAAATCAAGTCACTCAGAACGGATGCGAAATACCTGGGACAGCCGGTTAAAACAGTGAAGCTGCTATGTCACGAAGGGAAACTGCAATCGAAACAGAAAGCCGGCGGCCTTGCGATCACCTGTCCGGCGGAAATGCCGTTCGCAACTTCCGTTGTGTTCAAGATCGAATGAGAATTCTTACAAAGTTAACCGATTGTCTGCTGTGAAAAAAATTTATGAATATATTTGAAGATAAATTTCCAGATAATGCGAAATTGTTATCGTATGCTTAATAATGCACCATGATTACTGTTGGTTTTTGATCACATCCTACGACAATTATTGCTATGAACATATAACGGATACACACATGAACCGCATAATACTATCGACCCTTATTATCTCATCAATTGCATCAGCGCAGAACGTTTCAGTTGATTCTCCGAATAAGAAATTAGACATTGCACTCTGCCGCCAGGAAAAGAGCGATGCAGGATATTGGTATTTAAAAATACACTACAAAACAGTTGACAAAAATTGTGAAGTGATACCTCAAATTACACTTGGGTTATCACGAAGCGATCAGGAATTTTCCAAAGAGCTTAAGTTCGTAAAAGTCAGTACACCGATTATAGTAAACGAAAAGTATTCGGCATTGCATGGGAAACGCGCTCAATGCAGTAATTCAGCCAATGAGATTGTTGCAATGTTTGAGAATCCGGGCAAAATTAAATTAAACCTGATTATCCGGGCATATAATGACGGCGTGGCATTTCGGTACGAGTTGCCTCAAAAGAACGGCTCTTTTGTAATGAACGATGAATTGACTTCATATATTATTCCTGAAGGAACAAAACGATGGATGGAAAAGTGGGACCTTGCTAACGAAGGATTATATGCTTTTATAAAAGACGAAAATGTGCAGCAAACATGGTCTTATCCGGCACTTTTTAATTCACCCGATTCTGCTTGCTGGTACCTAATTCACGAAGCAGATGTAAACCGTACTTATTGCGGTTCAAAGCTTAGTAATGCTGCAGATAAGTCCAGCTATAAAATCACTTTTCCTGATTCCGGTGACGGCGGGGGGGATTCGCATCCAACCATTACGCTTCCATGGAAATCGCCTTGGAGAGTAATTATAATAGGAAGTCTTGCGGATATTGTGGAGTCAACGTTGGTTGACGATGTCTGTCCTCCTTCGGTTATATCCAGAACCGAATGGATTAAACCCGGTAAAGCATCCTGGAATTACTGGTCGAATAACCATGGTACGAAAGACTATAAAGTAGTATGTGAATTCGCCGATTTAGCTGCAGCTATGGATTGGCAATATACACTTCTCGATTGGGAATGGGACCAGATGGGCAACGGCGGGAATCTTGAAGATGCACTAAAGTATATTCACTCCAAAGGTATTAGACCTTTAATGTGGTACAATTCAGGCGCATTTAAATGGGTCCGTACAACTCCCCTTGACCGCATGCTTACGCATGAAAGCCGTATAGATGAATTTTCTAAACTAAAAAAGCTTGGAGTCGTTGGTGTCAAAATAGATTTCTTTTTGAGTGAGAAACAAGATATGATCAAATACTATCTTGATATTTTAGAGGATGCAGCCCAGTTTGAAATGATGGTTTATTTTCACGGCTGCATCGTTCCACGGGGTTGGTCCCGCACTTATCCTTACCTGATGACATGCGAAGGAATAAGAGGCGCTGAATGGTACAACAATGGTCCTGAATTTACCACTACCGCGCCTGAACATAATACGACGATCCCTTTTACCAGAAATGTCGTTGGTTCCATGGATTACACTCCAGTAACTTTTACTAATTCACAATTTCCTCATATTACATCATACGGACATGAACTTGCATTAAGTGTAGTTTTTGAATCAGGCATACAGCATATGGCAGATCGCCCGTCCGGATATTATGAACTGCCGGATGCGGCTAAATCTTTTCTTAAGGAAGTTCCGAATGCATGGGACAACACTAAGTTGATTGACGGATACCCGGGGAAAGACATTATTATCGCCCGTCAGAAAGGTGATGCATGGTACCTAGGAGGAATTAATGCTGAAGCTAGAGGAGAAAAGAAAAAAACAATCAAGTTTGATTTTTTGCCTGAACATAGAAAATATAAGCTCTCGCTGATAACCGATGGACGCCATGATAAGGAATTTTCAACTCAATTTATGGTCGTTGATAAATCAAGTTCTATCGAAATAAAAATGCTTCGCCGGGGTGGTTTTGCTGCATCCTTGAGACCGATTGAGTGATCCAGGATAATAAAAATCTAAAAACTCATTGAGGACATAATGAAAATCAAATACTTGCTTATAGTTTACTTATTTCCTTTGTTTTGTCAGGGACAGGTTGTTAAAAATTATAACCAAACTGCAAACGAAGTAAACGTTAATTTAACTGATGGTACACTAAACATTTCTCCAATCGCAGATAATGCAGTGAGGATAAAATATTACAGGAGTGTTGAAGCGAAAGGACCGGAACTTATTTTTACTGCAAAAGAAACAACTGCAAAGTTTAAGGTAACTGAAGCACTTACAAAGTTAGAGTTAAAGGGAAAAAATATTACAGTATATGTCGATAAACAGACAGGCACATTGTCTTTTGCAGATAACTCAGGGAAGGCATTCTTGAGTGAAACCGCAGGAACGAGAAAATTAATCCCGGATTCTGTGATGGGTGAGCCGTGCTTTCTTGCAGAACAGAGTTTTGAATCGCCCGCCGACGAATATCTTTTTGGATTGGGACAGTTTCAGGATGGACATTATAATTTGAGAAATATTACCCGTCGATTGACGCAGGTAAACTCTCAGATTTCGCTGCCGTTCATCTATTCAAGCAAAGGATATGGATTGCTCTGGCATCAGTACGGGCTTACGGATTTTAATCCAGCCGGCAATATGATAGCAATCGAAAAGGAAGATTCATCCGGAGGCAGCAATAAAACGGCTGAAGTGACAACGACTTCGGGTACACAGAGGAGATCGCAAAATCAGTCACACTATTATGGAAAATTTACAGTTCCTGAAGATGGGGTCTATACCATATTTCTTGATTTGGGTGACATGGATAATCGTCAGTATGTTGTCATCGACGGAAAGCCCTGTATCGACATAAGTAATTTTTGGCTTCCTCCAACAGTAGGAGCACTCGTTGAATTAAAAGCCGGGGAACACGAGGTACAGTTGGTTTGTAAATCGAGCAACAAACCCAAGCTGTTCTGGAAACAAACCGGCAACGAAACAATTTTCCGCTCCCCAAATGCCAAGCTGTTAGATTATGTTGTGTTTTACGGTCCATCAGCCGATAGTGTAATTGCAGCATACCGGAAACTCTCCGGCAATGTACCGATGCTGCCCCGCTGGGCCTACGGATTTTGGCAATGCCGTGAACGCTACACGTCTGGTACTCATTTGGTTGAAACTGTAAAAGAATTTCGGAAAAGAAATATACCTATGGATGTTATTGTGCAGGACTGGCAGTACTGGGGCAATAACGGCTGGGGAGTGCCGCAGTTCGATGAAACCAATTATCACAACCCTGCAGGGTTTATTAAAGAAATTCACGATATGAATGCGCATTTCAATATTTCAATTTGGTCAAACCCGGATAAGAATTCTGTTGTCGGGAAAGAATACGTTTCAAAGAATCTTTTTATACCGGATAGTAAGTGGTTGGATTATTTTAATCCGCTTACTAGAAAATCTTACTGGAATACCTTAAATGAAAATTTATTTTCTTGTGGAGTTGATTCTTGGTGGATGGATGCAACGGAACCTGAGAACGATGCTTTGCATGGACTAAAAACATATTTGGGTCCCGGTGATTTTTATAGACTTACGTACCCGTTGTTTGTTAGTCAGGCAGTATATGAAGGGCAGCGCGAAACAACATCTGATGAAAAGAGTGTGCATATTAACGCGATCTGCCTTTCTCGGGCAGCAAAGATATGGCACAATAAATTGGTCGGGAGATATAGGCGGAACCTGGGATTCCTATAGACGCCAAATTGTTGCCGGACTTAATTACACTATTACCGGTATGCCTTATTGGACAACCGACATCGGAGGATTTTTCCGCCCCGGTAAATCTCAATACACTGATGAAAATTATCAAGAGTTGTTAACGCGCTGGTATCAATGGGGTGTTTTCAACCCGATCTTCCGTATTCATGGATATCAATCGGAAACCGAACCATGGTATTTCAGCAGTCAAGTTCAAGACAATATGAAAAAGATGCTGGATTTGAGATACCGGCTGCTTCCTTATATTTATTCAGAAGCATGGCGGGTTACAAAATACGGATCGACAATTATGCGTCCTTTTGTTATGGATTTTAATGGTGATGATTTGGCGTTGAGTCAAAATTTTGAATTCATGTTTGGAAAAGCTGTGCTGGTAGCACCAATTACCGAACCTAAAGTAACTGAGTGGAATGTGTATTTGCCAAAATCGGTTGAATGGTACGATTTCTGGACCGGCAAACAAATTGATGGGGGAAGAATAATAAAAGCTGAAGCGCCAATTGATAAAATTCCTCTTTTCGTAAAAGCCGGATCAATAATTCCTATGGGTCCAGCCATGCAATATGCCGAGGAGAAAATTGATCCGATTGAAATAAGAATCTATCCCGGTGCGGATGGTGAGTTCACCTTATATGAAGATGAAAACAACAATTATAATTATGAGAAGGGAATTTATTCCACTATCACTTTTACATGGGATGATGCGAAAAAAGTTTTAACTATTGGTGATCGAAGAGGAGAATTCCCCGGAATGCTGAGTGAACGTAAGTTCAAAATCGTGCTTGTGGACAAAAACAAAGGTACTGGAATGGATGCGGTTAAGAGATATGATAAAGAGGTGATCTCCGCAGGAAAGAAAATAATGGTTAAGTTATAAGCATTATATCAATTTTACTAAGGTACGTTAAGTCAGATAACAATAAAGGCCGATTATTATGAAGATCAGAAATGTTGTATTTCTATTAATTGTATGCGGTTATTCACTTTATGGCCAGGTAAATATTGAGAAATGGAAAATATTCGAATTGGCCCTTAATGGGCCAACCGGCGGAAATCCATTTAAAGATGTACAGTTCTCCGGCCGGTTTATAAAAGACAATGATACTATTTCGGTTCCCGGCTTTTATGACGGTGAAGGTATTTTCAAGATCAGATTTATGCCTCAAAAAGAGGGAAGTTGGAATTATGTAACAACCAGCAATTTTAAAAAACTGGATAACAAAAAAGGAAGTTTTGTTTGCACTCCCGCTCATAAAGATAATCATGGACCTGTTGTAGTAACAGACACATTCTATTTTGCCTACGCCGATGGAACACAATTACTATCCGTTCGGAACAACCTGTTACGGCTGGGTGCATCAGGGGGACAGCTTAGCAGAGCTAACACTTCAAACATTATCAAAAGGTTATTTTAACAAAATGCGGATGTGCATTTTCCCGAAAAGTTACGACTGGAACAATAACGAACCTCTATACTATCCTTTTGAAGGGACACCTTTTAAAAACTGGAATTTCAGCAGGTTCAATCCCGCCTTTTTCAGGAATATTGAAAAAAGAATTCAGCAACTTGGATTCTTTAGGGATTCAGGCAGATTTAATTGTTTTCCATCCTTACGACCGGTGGGGATTCAGTGAATTGGACAGGACCACCGAAGACATGTATATTGAGTATATCATTGCGCGGTTTGCCGCCTTTAAGAATGTCTGGTGGAGCATGGCAAATGAGTACGATTTTATGAACGCCAAAAAACTGAGTGATTGGGATTATTATATTGAACAGTTTGCCAGAAAAGATAAATTTCATCACCTCATAGGAATTCATAACGGAGTCAAATTTTATGATCATACAAATCCGCTGGTTACACATGCAAGTATTCAAAGTGAAGATACATATAAAGCAAAAGAGTACAGGAGAAAATATAAAAAACCGGTTGTTTTTGATGAATGCCGGTATGAAGGAAATATACCGTGGTCGTGGGGCAATTTAACGGCTCAATCTATGACTGAAAAATTCTGGAGAGGGGTTACGAACGGAGGATATGTTGGACATGGGGAAACGTATGTTACCGAGAATCCCGTCAAATTTCCGAATGAATCATCCGATATCTTATGGTGGTCGAAAGGCGGTGTTTTGAGAGGGGAAAGTCCTGAACGAATTAAATTCCTTCATACCATAATCGAAACGGCTCCACCTCATTTAAAACCTATTCCTTTATTTACCTGGATGCCATTTTCTTGCATCGGCATTGAACATGAATACTATTTGGGTTACTTGAATGATGCTCAGCCCCGGAGTATTGTGATTGATCTTCCAAAAGATGCTTCCTATCAGGTTGAAATTATTGACACCTGGAACATGACAATAACTGCCTGTACAAAAGAATTTTTCGGGACGGAGTTTAATAGAATTACCTCAAAAACCATACATGGCAATAAGAATTGTGAAACAGAAATAAGGATCTGGAAAAGGTATGATTGATGATTTTGGGCGGATGTCGTAAAGAATAAACATGCGAAAGAAAAATCGAATGAAAAAAAAACTATTCAAACTATTTGTCTGTATAACAGGATTGCAAATCCTTTTTTCAGTACAATCATCGTGCAAATCTGAAAGCCAAAACTCCTCGGTTAAATCAAAAAGAGATATGGTGCTGTGGTATAAGCAGCAGGGAGAGAAGTGGCTGGAGGGGCTTCCACTGGGCAACGGCATGATCGGGGCCATGGTCTTCGGCGGAGTCCCGCAGGAGCGAATCGCGCTTAACGAGTCGTCCTTCTGGTCTGGTCGCCCGCACAATTACGATGACCCTGAAGCCTTTAAATATTTCCCGCAGATACGTGATCTGGTTTTTGCAGAAAAATATAAAGAAGCCGAGAAAATGGTCGACGACCACTTTTATGGCATCCCCAAGTCGCAGGAAGCATACCAACCGATAGGAGATTTGGTTCTGTCTTTCCCGGATTCCAATATCGCCGACTACCGCCGTGAGCTGGATATGGAAACCGGTGTTGCAACAATAAGATATCGTCAGGGTGATGCTGTATTTACACGTCAGGCGTTCGTATCCTGGCCCGACCGGGTTCTTGTTATTCGAATCAGCGCCGATAAACCTGGCCGTGTTTCCGTTGATGCAAAATTACTCGGTCCATACAAGGAAACCACCACAACAAGCTCCGGTCGTCTAGTGATGGATGGAGCATGGAAAGGTCCATTTTCAGCTCCGCCAACTGGAATGAATGGTCTTATTGCTCGAACCGAAGGTGTAGGTTTACACTATGAAGTTGCATTGGACGCTCGTCTCGAAGGCGGTCGAGCGCGAAACCGCAGACTCCATGCTAAGTATACATAATGCCAGCGCAGTCACCTTTGTGTTAACTATTGCCACAAGTTTCAAAAACTATCACGACATAACCGCCGATCCTGCGGCTCAGTGCAAGAAAGTCCTCGATGAAGCTGCTGATAAAGACTTTGCTGCACTCTATCGGCGTCATGTGAACGATTTTCGAGGCCTGATGGGCCGGGTGCATCTTACCATTGGTGATTCATCAATGAATGAAAAACCTACCGATGAACGACTCAAGCTAACAAGAGAGGGTGGTACGGACATCGATCTCGCTTCAAAAGTATTTCAGTTCGGTCGTTATATTCTGGCATCCAGCAGTCGTTTGGGCGGTCAGCCGGCAAACCTTCAGGGTATTTGGAATGAAGCCCTCCTGCCGCCCTGGGGAAGTAAATATACCACCAACATCAATTTGGAAATGAACTATTGGCCTGCAGAAGTATGCAATCTTAGCGAATGTCACCAGCCGCTGTTCGATTTGATCAGGGATCTTTCTGAAACCGGCGCAAAAACCGCCAAAACATATTATAACTGCAATGGATGGGTACTTCACCACAATACTGACCTCTGGCGCGGTACGGCACCGGTGGATGCGGCAAGATACGGTATGTGGCCGGTTGGCGGTGCCTGGCTCTGTCAGCATATCTGGGAGCATTATCTTTTTACTGGTGACAAAAAATTCCTGAAAAAATATTATCCAATCCTGAAAGGCTCTGCTCAATTTTTGATGGACATTATGATTGAGCATCCAAAGTATAAATGGCTGGTTATTCCGTTCTCCATGTCGCCCGAGCAGGGATACTTTACGAGTCCCGGGAGTGAAGAATGTTTCTTGTCCTCTTCTACGACCATGGATATAGGAATTATTAAAGAACTTTTTCCGCATTGTATTGAAGCGGGAAACATTCTTCATGTGGATAAAGAATTTGGAAATAAACTTCAAGAGGCTTTAAAAAAAATACCGCCTTATCAAATAGGGAAAGACGGTTGGCTGCAGGTGTGGCTGGATGACTGGCAGAGAGGAAAAGAAGGGCATTGCATATCGGCGAACTTTGGATTTTTTCCGGGAAGTTCCATTACGTTGCGCGGAGAACCTCGAGCTTGCCGACGCTATCCGGAAATGGCTTGAACCAAGGCGCGGAAATGGGGGCTGGGTATTTGCATGGGATATTTGCGATTGGGCACGTCTCGAGAACAAAGCAAAAACCGATACTCTGATCGGAAGATTTGTCGGTGGAAGATTGGCTCCCAATCTCCATAACCCGGGAGCGAATCAATCGGATGCAAATTTTGGATTCACGGCTGCCGTTGCTGAATGCCTGCTTCAAAGCCATGCAGGAGAGATAAATTTGTTGCCTGCCCTTGCCCAACAGCTGGACAAAAGGATCTGTAAAAGGACTTAAAGCCCGTGGTGGATTTGAGGTCAGCATGAGCTGGGAAAACAGATAAGCTTACAGTAAGTGAGATCAAGTCAGTATTGGGAAAACCTTGTATCGTACGCTATGGGGAAAAAACAAAAATGTACAAAATACCGGCAGGCAAATCAATAAAAATAGTTGGTGAGCTATAAAATATTAAATATGATCCAATCAAAACAAATTGTATTATAAGTCCGAAATAAAACGACTCACTTAAGAGTATACCAAATCTTCGATTATCAGTACGATTTTTATTAGACGCTTAGGATCAATGTGAAAATAGTCTGAAAAATCAACAATTAGTGGATAAAAAGCACTTAGTAAAGGCAAGGACATTATGAAATCATTATTACATAACACTTTAAAGATAGAACTGAGTATTTTAGTATGTCTATTATATACGGTGAGTATATGGGCGCAGCAATTGCCCTATCAAAATCCAAAATTAAGTTCCGAAGAACGGGCGAATGATTTAATAAGCAGGTTGACTTTAAGCGAAAAAGCATCCTTGATGTGTGATGTATCCGACGCTATTCCGCGGCTGGGAATTAAAAATTTTAACTGGTGGAGCGAAGCGCTCCATGGACTCGCCAACAATAATGATGTTACGGTTTTCCCCGAACCTATCGGTATGGCAGCATCATTTGATGATGCACTCGTATATCGTATTTTCGATGCGACGGCGGATGAAACACGTGCTAAAATTAACGAAGCAAAACAAAAAGGTCAGGTACACAAACGCTTTTTGAGCCTTTCCGTTTGGACTCCAAACGTAAACCTCTTCCGCGATCCACGCTGGGGACGCGGTCAGGAAACGTACGGCGAGGATCCTTATTTAATGTCACGCATGGGCGTTTCAGTAGTGAAAGGATTGCAGGGGCCTCCGGATGCCAAATATAGAAAACTCTTGGCCTGTGCCAAGCACTATGCTGTTCACTCGGGCCCGGAATGGAGCCGCCATTCCATCAACCTTACCAATGTCGATCCGCGCGATTTATATGAAACCTATCTTCCCGCATTCAAATCGCTGGTACAGGATGCAGATGTCCGCCAAGTGATGTGCGCCTACCAGCGTTTAGATGATGAGCCATGCTGCGGAAACACACGGTTACTTCAAAAAATCTTACGCGACGAATGGGGCTTTAAGCACATTGTTGTTTCCGATTGCGGTGCTATAGCCGATTTTTATACAAGCCATAAAGTTTCATCCGATGCGACCCATGCTGCAGCCAAAGGTGTTTTAGCGGGAACCGATGTTGAGTGCCAATGGACTGATCACACTTATAAAAAATTACCTGAAGCTGTTGAAAAAGGTTTGATAACCGAAGATGACATTAACATACGTTTGATGCGTGTGCTGATCGGGCGTTTTGATCTGGGAGAAATGGATGACGATGCAGTAGTTCCCTGGGCGAAAATTCCGATGTCGGTCGTAAATAATAATGAACATAGAAAACTCGCTTTAGATATGGCCCGAGAATCGATGACCCTTCTTCAGAATAAAGACAATATACTTCCATTAAAAAAATCAATGAAGAAGTTGGCGGTAATCGGACCCAATGCAAATGACGAACCGGTGTTATGGGGAAATTATAACGGGAAACCAATCCGGACAATCACTATTCTTGAAGGTATTAAATCAAAGCTTTCCGCAAACAAAATATTATATGACAAAGGATGCGATCTAGTCGAGGATAAAGTGACGGAGAGTTACTTCTCAAAATGTTCGATCGATGGCAAGAAGGGATTCAAAGCTGCATACTGGAATAATAAAGACATGCAGGGTGATGCTGTAATCACGCAGCAGATCGCCGATCCGATAAAATTAACTACCGCGGGACAACACGAATTTGCATCGGGCGTTCGACTGGAAGGGTTCTCGGCAAAATATGAAACCGAGTTCGAGGCCCCTCAGAATGAAGAAATTGTATTCAAGTGCGGTGCAACAGGTCACTTTGAATTGATCGTCAATGGTAAATCTCTCACACAATATGATAATTGGCGAACACTGCCGTCAAGACTTCCTTTCAAAGTTGAAAGCGGCAAGAAATATAAAATTGAAATCCGCTATGCGCAGATGAATGACTGGCAGGCAAACATAGAATTTAATTTTGGAAAAGAAGTCGATGTCGATTACACTGGTCTTATAAAAAAGCTTGAGGGAATAGATGTCGTTGTGTTTGTCGGCGGTCTCTCGACGCTGCTTGAAGGAGAGGAAATGCCCGTATCGTTCCCCGGTTTTAAAGATGGCGACCGTACCGATATCGAATTGCCAAAAGTGCAGCGTAATTGCCTTAAAGCTTTGAAGGAAGCAGGCAAGAAAATTATCTATGTGAACTGCTCCGGTTCCGCCATCGCGCTCACACCGGAAACCGAGAGCTGCAATGCAATCCTGCAAGCTTGGTATCCCGGCGAATCAGGCGGGCAGGCAGTTGCCGAAGTGCTCTTCGGCGATTACAACCCATCAGGGAAGCTGCCCATCACCTTCTATAAGAACAGTCAACAGCTGCCTGATTTCGAGAATTATTCCATGAAGGGACGGACATACCGCTTTATGTCCGATCCGTTGTTTCCGTTTGGTTATGGTTTGAGTTATACAACGTTCTCGATTGGAAAAGCAAAGCTGAGTAACTCTGCGATCAAGACAGACGAATCGGTCAATCTTACTGTGCCGGTGTCCAATTCAGGAAAACGCGATGGAACGGAAATCGTCCAGGTGTACGTGCATAAGGTAAACGACAATGATGGACCGTTAAAAACATTAAGAGGCTTCCAGCGAGTCACAGTGGCCGCCGGAAAAACGAGTCAGGCTGTTATTACCCTCCCTTACACTTCGTTTGAATTCTTCGACCGGGAAAAATTCAAAATGGATATTAAAGCCGGGGAGTATGAGATTTGGTATGGAGCCAGTTCAGCAGCTAAGGATCTGAAATCAATAAATATTACAATTCAATAATCATTGAAAGAAGCCTATACTCAAAAATAAGAATTGAGAAAAAAGATGTATAAAGGATTTATTAGTTACTATCGTTACGCTGATAGTTGAAGGATAAAATAAATCAATACTCATTAGCTCATGTATATAATGTTGAGACCGTAAATGGAAAATTTTATGCACATATGTCGGAACTATCTGGTAACTCTTTTGTTCCTTTTCACAATCGTGGTGCAAAGGCAGAAAATGGGCACGAACTATGGCTTCGCACGCACAGTGTGAATCCTGTGAAAGTGGTTTGTTCAAAGAATTCCGCTACGGTGAACATAGCCAGGCATGAGCTTCAGCATGGTTGGCAAGGAAAGGCCGGTGCAACCGTTGTGCTTACCGTCAAACCCGATACGTCAATCCGGGGCGATGGCTATAAACTTGATGCTTCTGGTGTTTATGCTGCCACCGATCTTGGAATTCTGTATGGCGTATATGATCTGTTACGCCATCAACAAATAGGTCAACCGATAAATACTGAAATTTCAAATCCTTCTTATGATTATCGTATTTTAGATCATTGGGACAATCTGAACGGTACAATAGAACGCGGATACGCGGGTCATTCGATATTCTGGCGTCAGGGAAAGGATTCCTTGACCGTTACAGAAAAGGATACACTTCTGTGGCGGGAATATGCCCGTGCAAATGCATCGCTTGGTATGAATGGCTCTGTTCTCAATAATGTGAATGCTTCGCCGAAAATGTTGGCGGGCGAGTATCTGAGAAAAGCAAAAGCCATTGCAGATGTTTTGCGTCCATATGGAATCAAAATATATTTATCGGTCAATTTTTCATCACCGGCAGTGTTGGGTGGATTGAAAACTTCCGATCCACTGGACGCTGAAGTTATTGCATGGTGGAAAGCAAAGGTGAATGAAATCTATAATTTGATTCCCGATTTTGGCGGATTCCTGGTGAAAGCGAATAGTGAAGGTCAGCCCGGCCCTCAGGATTTCGGACGCACGCATGCCGACGGAGCCAATATGATGGCCGATGCATTGAAACCATACGGCGGTATTGTAATGTGGCGTGCCTTTGTATACAGTCCCAAAGAAAGGGATCGTGCCAGACAGGCTTATTTAGAGTTTTTACCGCTGGATGGGCAATTTCGTGATAATGTTATCATTCAGGTAAAAAACGGCCCGGTCGACTTTCAGCCCCGCGAACCATTCAGTCCGCTTTTTGGCGCTATGAAAAAAACTTCCATTATGGCTGAATTACAAATCACACAGGAGTATTTGGGACAATCAAATCAGTTAGTGTTTCTATCTACTATGTGGGAAGAATTTCTGCAAAGCGATACATACCATGAAGGGGCAGGCAGCACAGTTGCGCGTTGTACTGATGGAAGTATTTTTCCGCAGAAATATTCAGCCATTGCTGGTGTAGCCAACATCGGCCTCGATACCAACTGGTGCGGACATCACTTTGCCCAGGCCAATTGGTACGCTTTTGGCCGGCTGGCGTGGAATAACCGATTGACAAGCGAAAAAATTGCGGAAGAGTGGATTAAACTTACTTTTGGCAGTGTTCTTTCAGAACGAATCGGATCAAAAGACTGGACAAAGAATTTTCTTAATCCAATAAAACATATGATGCTTGAGAGTCGTGAAGCTGCAGTTAATTACATGATGCCACTGGGACTTCATCATATTTTTGCCGGAGACCACCATTATGGTCCGGGTCCCTGGTATGCACCGAAAGGGTTGCGACCGGATTGGACTCCACCGTACTATCACCAGGCGGATACCAATGGTATTGGATTTGACCGAACACAAACCGGCAGTAATGCGGTAAGCCAATACCACGAACCGCTTCGCTCTCAGTTCAATAATCTTGTGACATGCCCAGAGATATACCTGTTATGGTTTCACCATGTGCCATGGAATTATAAAATGAAGAATGGACACATCTTATGGGATGAATTATGTTACCGGTATGATACCGGTGTACAGCAAGTGCGTGAATTTCAAAAGATATGGGAGAAAGCAGCACCTTACGTCGATACACAACGGTTTAGAGAAGTGCAAAGCAAACTTCGCCGTCAATGCCGCGCTGCTCAAGTATGGAAAGACGGCTGCTTACTTTATTTCCAGCAATTTAGTCGACGACCGATTCCACTTGATATAGAACTTCCCGTGTACGATTTGAATGATTTGGAAAGAATGGATTTTTCAATAATGTATTAATTGGAAGAATGGATTTTATGTACCAATTAAAAAAGAATATTATCGGGATAATATTCTTTTCAGCGCTCATTTTGCCTGTTGCATCGTTAGCTGCGCAGGTACATGAACAAGCAGAAAATCAGAGTAAAACACCGTGAGACTTGGTTGATAAGTCTGAAGAAATTATTATTAAAATCGTGGAATTGTGAATACAAAGATCTGAATTCGATTTGTCATTCAATACGATCGTTAGTCTTATAATAAATACTTAAAAGCAATTTAGGAGTGAAAGAATTATGATAAAAATATTTCAACTATTTCTAATATTAATAGTTTTGTTACTAAGTTCTTTGATCAGTCTCAGAGCGCAGGGGAACGTTCAGCGCAAACAGCTTTTTGATGATGACTGGAAATTCTATTTGGGCGATGCACCAACTGCCAGTGCCAACGATTATGTCGATAAAAGCTGGCGAGAACTCGATTTGCCGCATGATTGGAGCATCGAAGGAAAAGTAGATCCGAAAAATCCCATGGGCAGTGCCGGCGGATTCTTTCCTGCTGGCGTTGGATGGTACCGAAAGAAATTCCAGGTTCCTCTTACATGGAAGGGGAAACATGTCTCAGTTTATTTTGAAGGCGTGTATATGAATTCCGAAGTGTTCATCAACGGAAAATCCCTGGGCGTACACCCATATGGCTTTACGGGGTTTAGCTACGACCTGACTCCCTACTTGAACTTTACAAAAGAAAATGTCATAGCAGTACGAGTAGACAATTCACAGCAAATTAACTGCCGCTGGTATACCGGTTCCGGCATCTATCGTCATGTATGGATGATTATTACCGATCCTATACACATTGCCACGTGGGGCTTGGCGATTACCACTCCTGAAGTGTCCTCTGTAAAAGCAACTGTTGTTATAAAAACACGGATACAAAACGAAACAGATATACCGCAAAGAATCATTGTCTCAACGCTGGTTACAGATAAGAAATTGAAAAGTGTTGGCGATAATACTATTAAAGTCGAACTACAGGCAAATAGCGAAAAGGAAATAGAACAAATTATAACAGTATCAAAACCTTTGTTATGGACACCGGAAACGCCGCATCTTTATCAAGCTCAGATGCAATTAGTAAGAGGCAATACGATGTAGATAATACCAAAACAACCTTTGGAATACGCTCGATAACATTCACATCTGAGAATGGATTTCAGCTTAACGGAAAAACAGTAAAGATGAACGGCGGCTGTGTGCATCATGACAATGGTTGTTTGGGTGCTGCGGCTTTTAATCGCGCGGAAGAACGGCGTGTTGAGCTTCTCAAGTCGGCAGGATTTAACGCAATTCGAACATCACACAATCCACCATCAGAAGCTTTCCTGGATGCATGCGATAGATTAGGGATGATGGTTATTGACGAATCATTCGATGGCTGGAAAGAACAAAAAACTCCTTACGATTATGCAAAGGTTTTTGATGCATGGTGGCAGCGCGATCTCGAATCTATGGTCCTGCGCGATCGTAATCATCCTTCAATTATTATGTGGAGCACAGGCAACGAAATAATTGAAAGGAAGAAACCTGAGGCAGTGGAAACCGCAAAGATGCTTGCCAATTGTATTCGCACAATTGATCCGACGCGTCCGGTAACATCAGCGATGACCACATGGGACAATGATTGGGAAATATTCGATACGTTATTTGCAGCGCATGATATTGGTGGATATAATTATCAATTGCACCGGGCAGAGTCTGATCACAGAAGAGTTCCGTCCAGAGTTATTGTGCAAACAGAATCCTTTCCACGAGATGCTTTTGCTAATTGGAAGATGGTACAAAGCAACAATTACATCATTGGAGATTTTGTTTGGACAGCACTTGATTATCTCGGCGAATCGGGCATTGGCCGTTGGTACTATCCAGGCGAAACACCAGGCGAACATTGGGAAAATGATTTTTTCCCATGGCATGGTGCATACTGTGGTGATATTGATTTGACTGGTTGGAGAAAACCAATATCGCATTATCGAAACATATTGTAGAATAATACTGAAAAACTTTATATGGCTGTTCGGGAACCGAATCCTGATTCCGGAAAAATTAAAGAAACCCTCTGGTCGGTTTGGCCAACATGGGAAAGTTGGAATTGGCCGGGCTTCGAAGGAAAAGAGATACAGGTTGAAGTGTATTCCAAATATCCAAAAGTTCGGCTTTACCTCAATAACAAACTTATCGGCGAACAAGCTACAACAGAAGAGCAGCAGTTTAAAGCTGTATTCTCCGTACCTTATTCTCCCGGTTTGTTACATGCCGTTGGTGTCATGGATAATAAAGAACTGGACACAACCTTTTTGCAGACATCGGGTGATGCAGCAAAAATAAAGTTAACACCTGATCGGACTATCATATCGGCTGATGGACAGGACTTATCATTTATAAAAGTTGAAATAACCGACAAAGATGGAACACTACAGCCAAATGCACAAAATCAATTACATTTTAAAATCGATGGGCCTGGTATCATTGCCGGTGTAGATAATGCCAATTTGCAGGATATGGATTCATATGTCAGCACTTCACGTAAGGCCTGGCATGGGCGAGCACTTGTTGTAGTTCGAAGTACTGGCAACGCGGGCGATATAAGACTTACAGTTAGTTCGCCGGGATTACCTGATGCAATTGTAACCATCATAACAGAGAATGAAATAAATAATGCATAGGAAAAAATGATGAAAACGACAGTAATTGGATTATTCCCTCAGTTAAACTTCAAACCATGTTCAATCGCTTGTTTGATTATCGCAATGCTCTTTACTCCCTTAACCAGTCAATGCGCAGATACCAAGAAGATGAAGAGAACCCAATCGTTTGATTCGAACTGGCGATTCTTTGCTGGTGAAATCAACGGCGCCGAAAAACCGGAGTTGAACGACTCTTCCTGGCTCAGAGTGAATGTTCCTCACGATTGGAGTATTGAAGGACTTTCCCAATCAGAATCGAAAGTCGAGGATTCGTTAGAGTTTCATGTCGTTAAAGGAGAATGGAAATTTAATAAAGGCGATAGTCTTGTCTGGAAGAAATCCAAGTTATATGGATAGTGCCTGGCAGACTGTTAAGCTTCCTTCGACATGGGAAGAACATTCGAACTACACATCGGATAATGTTTATGGCTGGTACCGCCGTGAGTTGACTATACCTGCGGATTTAAAGGGGAGAGATATTTTTATTAATGTCGGCAAAATTGACGACGCTGACGAAACATATTTTAACGGTGTGAAGGTAGGCGGTATGGGTTCTTTTCCACCCAACTATACTTCCGCATGGGATATCTTCCGGTATTATAAAGTCCCGCACGAAATTATTCATTATGGCAGCAAAAACAGCATTGCCGTTCGTGTGTTCGACGGTATTCAAGGAGGCGGCATCTATAATGATGGAACGAAAGTGACGGAGGGAATTTTTGATTTCCACGTCTCCCAGGTGGAAGCGGCGGGGGATACATAAACGCAGGCACAGGTTGGTATAGAAAAGAGTTCAACCTGCCGGAAAACATTCAAGGCAAGCGAGTATTCATCGAGTTCGACGGTGTGTATATGAACAGTGATGTCTGGCTCAACGGCGTTCATCTCGGAAACCGGCCATACGGCTATTCCAGCTTTCAATATGAATTGACCCAGCACTTGAAATTTGGCGACGAGAAAAATGTTCTAGCAGTCCGGGCAAATGTGCAGCAACCGTGTTCGCGCTGGTATTCGGGTGCAGGCATTTATCGGCATGTGCGTCTGACGATAACAGATCCGGTTCATATTGCTCAATGGGGAACATATGTTACTACTCCGGAAGTTATCTGAAAGATGAAGCGACAGTTCGCATTGAAACGAAAATCCAAAATCAATCTTCTTCCACACAGCAAGTAACGCTTGAAACAATAATAGTGGATGATATTGGGTAACAAAGTAGGCAGCAGCAGCTCCATCCAAAATGTGGAAGCAGACAGCATCGGCATTTTCAAACAATTTATAAAAATTCCAAAACCAAAATTGTGGTCGCTGGAAAATCCAACCCTTTACCGCGTTGAATCCAAAGTCATGGTGAATGGCCGTATTGTAGATGCGAGCGACACACCTTTCGGAATTCGTACATTTGAATTTACTATAGACAAAGGATTTTTCTTAAACGGCAAACATGTTGATATCAAAGGTGTGTGCTTGCATCATGATCTGGGATGCCTGGGCGCCGCAGTAAACAAACGGGCAATTGAGCGTCAGTTGGAAATCATGAAGAAGCATGGGCTGCAACGCCATACGCACAAGCCACAATCCGCCTGCTCCTGAACTGCTGGATTTATGCGACCGTATGGGATTCTTGGTTATGGATGAAGCATTCGATGAATGGAGAAGAAATCAAAGACGATGTACGGGTATGGTCGGTTTTTTGACGAATGGAGCGAGAGAGATCTAACGGATATGATTCATCGCGACAGGAATCATCCCAGTATTATTTTGTGGAGTATCGGCAACGAAATCCCCGAACAGGACAATGCTAATGCTTATGAAATGTCGAAACGGCTTAGTTGATATTTGTCATAAGGAAGATCCAACACGACCGGTCACCTCGGCATGCAATACTCCGGAAGCAGCTGTAAAAAATGGTTTTTCAAAACCGCTTGATGTGTTCGGCATTAATTATCAATTGCCCTTTTATCAAACTTTGAAGGGAAAGGCGAAAGTTGATCGCCTCTGAAACCGCATCAGCTGTCAGCACGCGCGGAGAATACAACCTGGTTCAAGATGGTGATACGCTTAAAATTAGTAAAAGAGTTGAACAACCAGTGCACTTCTTACGACATGATCGCTCCCAATTGGGGCAATACGGCGGAATCAACCCTCAAGGCAGTCAAAAACGCGCCCTGGGTTGCAGGTGAATTCGTGTGGACAGGTTTTGATTACATCGGTGAACCATCGCCTTTTAGCTGGCCTTCAGTCAGTTCTTATTTCGGTATTGTGGATTTGTGCGGTTTCCCAAAAGACCGTTACTACCTTTACCAGAGCCAATGGACGGACAAACCTATGGTTCACATTCTTCCACACTGGAACTGGCAGGGTTTTGAAGGTAAGGAAATTCCAGTTTGGTGTTACAGCAATTGTGAATCGGTGGAATTGTTTTTGAATGGAAAATCACTTGGCGAAAAGAAATTCAGCGATACAAAAGATTTACATCTCGTATGGAATGTTCCATACGCTCCTGGAACATTAAAAGCCATTGCCAAAAACAACGGGAAGATAGTATGCACGGACGAAGTTCAAACCGCAGGCGCTCCGGCTAAAATAGTGTTGACGCCCGATCGAACCAAAATCAATGCGGATGGGGACGATCTTTCATATATTAAAGTTGAGATTGTGGACAAAAATGGACGTGTCTGCCCCAATGCCGACAACCTGGTGAAATTTAAAATTGAAGGCGAAGGCGTCATTGCCGGAGTAGGCAATGGTAATCCTATCAGTCATGAATATTTCAAAGCTGATGAGCGAAAAGCATTCCACGGTCTGTGTCTGGCTATTGTTCAATCGAAATGCGAACGAGGCACAATCCGTCTTTCAGCAGAATCAGAAGGACTCCAGTCGGCAGAGGTTTTAATTCAAGCAAAATAGAAAATCTATTCATATTTTTTGAAAATGTGCCGAAGAAAAATAACGGAAATTATCTAAATTTCCTTTGATGTATAATGCACAGACTAGAGGATTATAATATGGAGCGTAGAGCTTTTCTTAAAAATACAACGATTGCTGCTAGCGTAGCGAGTTTTTTTGAGTCGTTCTTTCCATTTACAGCAAGTGGAACGAGTTCCCAAAAGCCAACTGAAATTCCCAGCCTGATTTCAGATCCATCAGGAGCGGCACAGGAAGAAATCCGTTCAGCCAAATTTATTAATCGAGTGCGGTCAGATAAGTATTTACCCAAACCGCCGGTATTTGCTCAATCAAAACTGACTCCTGCTATTCAAATATCGCCAATGTCGCTGGAGGATCGGATAAGGCGGAAGATTGTACCGCAGCGGGGTTTTTGCTGTCTGGAACCTGGCGGTGAAGCTCTCAGTTCCGGCAATGGAACTGTAAACATCGAGGTGGCGGGCAATCCATTTACCGAACAGATTCCATTCAGCCACGAAAGCCTTTTTACACCCCGCAAGAAGTCCTTAGAGGCACCCAAAATTGCAAATGTTTTCTCGCAGGTACGGCAAATGATGCTGGAAGGGAAATACCAGGAAGCTGTAATGTTAGCTTACAAAGAATGGCAAAAAAACCCCGTCGCCCGGGGGATGGGTGGGTTCGGTGGCGCGAGATTCTCCATGCTTCTGGAGTTTCCGAAAAGCGCATCGGTCAAGGACTATCTCCGTACGGTTGATTTCGAAAGTACTGAGGTGAAGGTTCTCTGGACCGATGAGCATGGCGATTGGGTTCGCCGGACATTTACATCGCGGCCCGATAATGTCGTAGTCCAATGGCTCACCGCTCCCGGCGGACAGTCAGTGAATGTTCGTATCAAGATGTCGGAAGGAGGAGGACGAGGTATTAGAGGAGGACAAAGTCAAGCAGGAATAGCTGGAGGCGGAGGAGCGCAGGGAGGAAGCAGCGGTTCCGGCAACACTCAGAAGGATTTCAACGAACAGCGGCTGATTATCAAGGGCCGTATAGACCCTTCAGTGGACAACAGGGGTTTTGCCAATATAACCCGTGTGGTCCGCGACGGCGGCTTGGCCCGCATGGATGGTGATACACTGGTGATCGAAAATGCGTCGTCCGTGATGTTACTCACACGTATTGAATATTTACCCGACTACAGCGAGGACAAGGTGGAAGCTGTCCGGCAGTCGCTGGAAGGACTCACACCGGACTATCCGTCTCTGTTGGAGCGGGCTCGCAAGGTTCAGTCTGAGATGCTTAACCGCGTAACTGTAGATTTTGGCGGCACTTCCAAATATGGCCTGTCATCCGAGGAGCTGCTATCTGATCAGCGGTCCAGCCCGGGCTATTCTGGTGCTTTTCTTAAGACGTTTTTCGAGATGTGCCGTTACTGGTTCATCCTCACTACTGGTAAGTATCGCAGCGTGTCAGCTCTGACAAATGTCAATACCAACCTTCAGATTGCGCCTATATCCCTGGGTAATTACCTCGAAAGCGAGATGGCCTACTTTGAATGGATTGAAAGTCTGATCCCGGACTACCGCACCAATGCAAAGAACATTTACGGCATGCGCGGCGCCCATTATCCTATCGCGCCGACAAAAGATTCTGGTGTTTTTAATATGTTCGACCACGCCGATAGTACTGGGGAGACATGGCCGCACCCTTACTGGATTAGTGCTGGTGGCTGGGTTGTGCGCCCGTTTTGGGATCACTATCTAGTAACTGGCAACCTGGATTTCCTCCGCAATCGTATGGTACCGATTTATAAAGATCTGGCGTTGTTTTACGAAGACTTCCTAACGGTTACGGACCAAAATGGAAATTACATCTTTGTTCCATCCTTCTCTCCGGAGAACAATCCCGGCAACCTGAACCCTGGGTGCATGGCGGTGATCAACGCCAGTATGGACATTTCGGTTTGCCGGGAAGTACTATCCAATTTAGTGGAAGCTTGCGAACTACTTAGCATTGAAGCCGACGGTATACCGAAATGGAAGGCGATGCTGGCCAAGTTGCCGCCCTACTTACTCGAACCGGATGGTACTTTGAAGGAGTGGGCATGGTCTGATCTGGAAGAACGTTATAACCACCGGCATATCTCTCAAGGATATGGTGCTTGGCCAGGCGACGAAATTGATCCGGACCGCACGCCACAATTGGCTAAAGCTTTAGTGAAAGCAAACCGGAAACGGGTGCATGAGCGACTGGCGGCTCATAGTCAATGCCAACGAGCGTTGATTGGAGCAAGGCTCAAAGATAGCTATATGGTGGACAGTGAACTGCGGCAATTGCTTGAACAAGGTTTTGTGGGTACCACGCTCTTGTGTCCGCACGACCCATATGCCAACATGCGAATAGCAGATGCGCAAGGCGGTATTCCCGCTATTATGATGGAAATGCTGGCCTATTCCCGCCCCGGTGTGATTGAGGTGCTTCCGGCCCTTCCTCCCTCGCTGGTCAAGGGAGCCATCAATGGAATGCTACTTCGTACCTTTGCGAGCCTGGACAAACTGGAATGGAACATGGATGCCCGGACCGTAGACCTAACCATCACTTCTCTGAGAAAGCAGGATGTGACTTTAATTGCCCGGTATGGTATCCAAGAAATTTCCGCCTCTTCAGGAGTATTGGCTGCGAAGCCCCTGGCAGGCGAGGCTACTTGCGATTTACGATTGCCTGAAAGAAAACCGGTGGAAATTCATTTAAAAATAGGCCAGCGAAACTCGCTGGATTGGATTAATTGGACGTAATCAAAAAACTATAAACAATAAAATATATGGAACGTAGAAAATTTGTTAAAACAGGTGCGGCTGTTGCCGGCTTGATGGCTTCTATTAAGATATCGCCAATACTCGCTGCGACTGAAAAGGAATCTCAAAAAAAAGGAGTGCTGTTGGAGGACAATCGCCCGGCTGAATATCTTAACCGTGTGCAAAGGGTCCCATTCCTGCCCAAGCCGCCGATAGCCGGGAGATCGTATCCGATCTCACCGATGCCGTTAGCGGAACGAATCAGACAGAAGATTGTGCCGCAGCGGGGCTTTTGCAGCATCGCCCCAGGGGAATTGGTTAGTGAGGCACTTACTTCTGGCAATGGCGCGATGAAAATCGAGTTGATGGGCGATCCCTATTCAGAGAAAATCCTTTTCCACCATGAAAGTCTGCTTATGCCGTGGAAGAGGCCAATGGAAGCACCCAACATAGCCGACATTTTTTCGCAAGTGCGGCAAATGTTACTGGATGGAAAAAACAAAGAAGCTATTGCTCTCGCTATTCAACACATGAATGAAAGTCCGATAAAGCAGGACACCGAACCGCACCTCACCATCCCTGCGTTCCTGATGAACCTCAATCTTCCTAAAGCCGCATCGGCCAGGAACTATCTGCGCACTGTTAATTTCGATAACAGCGAGATAAAGGTCATCTGGACTGACGAACACGGTGACTGGCTTCGTCAAACTTTCACTTCCCGGCCCGACAACATCGTTGTCCAGCGGCTCGCTGCCCCGGAAGGTAAAACAATGAATGTCAGAATCTCTTTGCAGAAATCTGCGGAGTGGAGCATGTATTCCGGGATGGATTGGGGCGCCCAAAGCAGGGAATTGGAACCACAGATCCGGACCTGACAGCATTCGTCAATCTGGCATCGGACCAAAAAAAACTCGCTCCAAAAGGTGTCGAAGCCTGCGACGTTCGGCAGGACTCCAACGAGCAGCGGTTGATTTACAAATGTCGTTTAGATCCCTCCGTGGACAACAGTGGCTATGCCGGAATGACTCGTGTGGTTCGCAATGGTGGCTCGGCCAAGATGGATGGAGGCACACTGGTTATCGAGAATGCATCTTCGGTAATGTTGCTAACACGCATTGAATATTTTCCCGACTACAGCGAAGAAAATATCGAAGCTCTTCAGAAGGCGGTGGAAGGACTCACTCCTGACTATACAGCATTGCTGGAGCGGCATCAAAAGGTCCAGTCTGAAATTCTCAACCGTGTTACCGTTGATTTCGGCGGGACTCCACAATATGGCATGTCTTCTGAGGAACTTCTGTCCGACCAACATTCAAGACCGGATTATTCGCCCGCCTTGCTGGAGAAGATCTTCGAAATGGGACGCTACTGGTTCATCCTCAACAGCGGCAAATATCCAAGCATCGCCGCCGGGATCAACACTACTATTAACCTGCAAACTGCCGGTGCTGTGCAGGGCGACCTGCGGGAAGGCATGGAAGCCTACTTCAAATGGATGGAGGAAATCGCACCGGACTGCCGTAGCAATGCCAGGAACATCTTCGGCTTTGGAGGCACATCGTATCCTCTTTTTCCGGATAAGGGATTTGGCGTCAATTTCTATTATACTCCCAACACCCAAATCGGAGTTTGGCCCTACTGGATTTCCGCCGGAGGCTGGTGCGTGCGCCAGTTCTGGGACCATTACCTGGTCACCGGGGATGTGGAATTTCTCCGCAATCGCGTGATACCGGCATATAAAGAATTGGCGAAGTTCTACGAGGATTTTCTGACTGTCACCGACAAAGACGGGAATTATATCTTTGTTCCATCCATCTCGCCGGAGAACATGTCCCGCAGTACCGACCCGTCCGGACCTTTGCTGATCAATGCCACCATGGACATCGCGGTCTGCCGGGAAGTCCTGACCAATTTAATCCAGGCTTGTGAGCTTCTGGGTACCGATACAGAAAATGTAAAAAAATGGAAAGCAATGATGGCAAAGTTACCGCCATATCTGCTTGAATTGGACGGCACCCTGAAGGAATGGGCATGGCCCACACTGGAAGAGCGTTACACACATCGGCACGTCTCTCATCTCTACGGCGCCTGGCCGGGCAATGAAATTGATCCGGATCGTACGCCTCAACTGGCTCGAGCCGCAGAGATAGCAAACCGGAGGCGCACATTTGATACAATGCCCAACGCAGTCTCGGGTGAAACTTTAGCTGCTTATGGTCGCTGCCATCGAGCTTTAATTGGCGCCCGGCTAAAAGACAACATCATCGTGGACATCCAACTGCGGCAATTGATTGAACAGGGCTATGTCAGCAGCGCGCTGAGGTGTTCACGTGAGCCTTATGGCGTGCCTGTACCGGATGCGCAGGGTGGTATTCCCGCAATCATAATGGAAATGCTCGTCTATGCACGCCTTGGCGTAATTGAACTATTACCTGCGCTGCCTTCCTCTCTGAAAAAAGGTTCAATCAAAGGGATGCTGGCTTGTACTTTTGCGAGGATCAATAATCTAACCTGGGACATGGAAGAGCGAACCGTTGACTTAACGATTACTTCTTTGAAAAAACAGGATATCACATTGATAGCCCGATATGGAATAGAAGATATATCTGCAGCTTCAGGAGTTATAGGAGCGTTTAAGAAAAGCAATGCAGATTGTGAACTGCATTTGCCGGAGAAAAAACCGGTGGAAATCCATCTGAAGATTGGCAATCAAAGACCGCTTGATTGGGTTGATCAGGTGATGTAGCAAGCAAGTTTGTCATGTTAAATCTAAAACAGGATCAACAAGAATAAATATCGAGTCCTGTGGAGGAACAGAAAAAATAGAGCAAGCAAAGCTTAGATGGATATAGATTCATAAAAAATCCTCCGGTAATTTTATCTTTACCGGAGGATTTTTATAAGCAAAATATATTTTGATTACATAAAAATACTATCTCATATAATAGAACTTACTTCAATCCATTATTTGTAATGTGGAAATAATCGAATGCCACATCAAATGGTGTAGCCGGTTTTGTAGTATTTGAATCGAACCAAAAAGTGCTTTTCATGTTTTGTGTTATTACCCCGTCACATACAATCAACCCTGCCCTAATATCCTTTAACAACATATCGGCGGTTCCAAGCTTGTCAAATTTATTTCCATCCAATGAATAGTATGCCGTGTAAATGCTTCCTATTTTTTCTAGTTTAAGTATTAACGCATTGTTGCCTGTAATTTCTTTTCTGACGTTAAAGGCTGCAATAGATTTAGCAATACCATTTTCTTCAATAATAAGGTCTATTGTCCCCGGTTGTATTTCCGTACCTAGATCTTCCATATGGAGTAGTTTTAACAACTGCTCTAAACATCAGTTTTACAAAATTATCATCATCCTGGTAAGCGAGAATTCCTGCATTTTCGGGTTGAGATGGAGTTCTTGAGCAAACCAATTTTGTTGTCGATAGTCCAATCGTTGTTTGCACTTTGTAACAGAATGTTTCTGGCATTGTTAGTTGCCTCAGATACATCTCCTAACTCACTGGTGATAGTAAGGGAACCTGCTTTCTTTGAAAGGCTATGAGTCGACGGGTTCTCTCTTAACCATTTCCATTGTTTACCTACGGCGGCATTGTTGAACTCATCACTAACTGAATTAACATCAAAATTTATATAATATGTATTCTTCTCAAGTGTGATATTGTCTACAAAATTAATTACAGCCGTTCCGGGCACAGCTTTTGCCTGTGTAATATCAACCGTGATATCCTTATCTGCTGCAGACGCTCCTACCGCAGGGATTTTCGAGTTGCTGTTCAATAAATAACTGTAAGCTTTAATATCCGGATTAAAATTTGGAATATTTATTCCGCCTACTTTAATTGCCGCAGGATTAAGATTGGGCATAACTTTCACCGGAAAACTACCGGTTACTGTTTTTCCGTTCACCGTAACACCTGCAAAAATTGATGCAATTCCAACTCCCTGGGCGGTTACTTTCCCATGTTCATCAACACTTGCTACCGATATGTCACTGCTTTTATAAACAACTTTTGCTTTGCTTAAATCAAAAAAGCTGTCATCCGACAATGATGCTGTTACACTTGTTTGCGCAGTATTGCCTGGCTTAAATACTATCTTGCCGCATTCGGCAACAACGGTTTTTAATACCGGGTTATATGTGCCGCTCATAGCAGCTTCAACCTGTCCCTTAATATCCTTGGAGGAAGCGCCAATTTCAAATATATATTTGCCCTGATCGAATGATATCCTGCCATTTTTGGAATCCCAAAACCAGAGATCGGAACAATCAATATCTATTGAAACCGTTTTTGTTTGTCCGGCAGGAATTGTAACACGTTTGAATCCCTTCAATCTCTTAATTGGTCTTTCGAGCGATGCAGGACTGTCAGGAGTTTTAACATAAATCTGAACAACTTCATCTCCATCAACAGCGCCAGTATTTTTAACATCGACATTAACTGTAACTTTATCATTTGGTGTGATGCTGCTTTTACTAATGGAGAAATTACTATACTTAAAAGTAGTGTAAGATAGTCCGTAACCGAATTCATACGAAACTTCTTTGTTGAAATACCAGTAGGTTCTGCCGTTTTTTCCGGATTCGCCTCTCAGTGTATAATCATTAAAATCAGGAAGATCATTTACGGATTTATACCAGGTAACATTTAGTTTTCCCCCGGGATTTATTTCGCCAAATATTATTTTAGCCATTGCTGTTCCCTGGGCTTGACCATTATATCCGGTCCATATGATACCGGGAATATTTGGATTATTTTTGAATTGTTCCACTTCAACCATTCCCATTGTTTGCATTACTACAATAGTATTTGGGTTGACAGCAGCAACAGCTTTAATCAAATCCACTTGATTACCCGGTAATGCTAAAGAAAACCTGTCGGATTCTTCTCTTCCCGTAGTTTGATCGGTACCTACAAAAATAACTGCAACATCTGCGGAAGCAGCCAGATCAAGAGTTTCTTTATCCGTGGCAGGTGCTTCCGGTTCACGGAAAACAAGGAAAATATTCTGAGGGCCGGATATACCCAGGGTATTTAACTTAGCTGCTATAGTTACTGTTCTTCCAAAAGGTCTAAAACCACCTGCTTGTTGATTGCCTTCAACTTTTTGTGATGCAATCATATTGCCGGTTACAGATCCTACTCTTACTTGAATTGATCCGCCATTTATGGTTACATTCATGTTGAATTTTATTGAATCAAGATCTGTAATGTCAATATTGTTATAGGCAGTCCAGTCGCCATCCTTGATACCTCTTACAGAAGGTCTTCCAAACCTTGCTGCAGTAATCAGTCCTTTTGCAGAAGCATCGAATTTTGTTGCATCATATTCCTTAACGGATCCGTCTTTAGCCGCTGTTGAAAAGCCGATGATGTTAAAGAAATCCGTTTTTCTTTCAGTATTTCCACCTGAGCTGTAAACAACTTCAGTATTAAGTCCATTTTTTTTAATGTAATTCTGGATGCCTGCCAGCGGAGAAATTTTAAGTGAAGGTTCAACTTCTCCTGAATAATCTCCTAATTCAACTTTATCTGCTTGTGGTCCCAATACGGCTATTTTTTTAATACTATTTGCGTTTAGAGGCAATGCTTTGTTGCCGGTTTTACCAACAATATTATTTTTTAATAGAACAGGTGTTTTGGTCGCAATTTCAACGGCAAAGTCATTATGAGAAGGAGCATTGATTATATCGGGTTTGATTTTTGCATAAGGAACAATGTTTTGAGGATCAAATTCACCTAATCTCATCCTTATTGTAAAAATATTGACCAGAGCCTTATCAATATCGGCTTCAGTAATTAATCCTTTTTTCAAAGCTTCCAGAGCATTTGTTTGGTAAACGCCGCCGCAATCTGTATCGACTCCGGTTTTCAAACCCATTGCCGCTGCCTCTTCAGCGTTTTTTACATAGTGATGTCCTGATAAAATATCAGATATCGCACCACAGTCACCGGTTACATATCCATCCAGGCCATAAGTTTTTCTCGCAATTGTATCAACAAGAAATTTGCTTGCCGATACAGGAACTCCATTCACGGCGCTATAGGCGGTCATTATTGCTGGAAGTTTATCTTTCTCTATAAGTGTCCGATATGGTGTAAGATAGAATTCTCTCATATCCCTGTCATCCATATTTGCACTTCCGGTATGCCGATTAAACTCCGTGTTATTCGCAAAGTAATGTTTTCCGCAGGGTACAGCTTTAAGATAAGTCGGATCATCACCCATTAAACCCTGAATAAAACTGCCTCCGATTTGCGAAACAAGGAATGGATCTTCTCCGAATGTTTCCGCCGTCCTTCCCCACCTTGGATCCCGGGCCGGTTCGATAACGGGAGACCAGTATGTAAGTGTAAAAATAAGATCGTGGTTAAAACCTCTGGCTTCATCGGCAATTATCGAGGTTTCACGCTTTATCAATTCAGGATCCCATGTAGCTCCTACTGCAACACTGTTTGGAAATGATGTCGCTGTCATACCGCTGTTATTGTTCCTACCCACGACTCCATGAAGGGCTTCACCCCAGACATCATAGTGCCTGACTCCTAAACGTGGAATAGGAGGCATAGTATTGCCCAACTGACTTTGCTTTTCTTCGGGAGTCATTCTTGAAACAAGATCGGCTGCTCGTTCCCGAAAGGAATAAGCTGTGTTAAGATAAATCGGCTTTTTAGCACTTTTACTGCCCGGTAAAAAAGCCATAACAGAAAAACCATAGAGCACCAAAAATAATATTTTGACAATTTTCATTTTCATTCTTTCCTAATTGATTAGTTGGTTAATCCAATGTTTAATTTACGATATTTTATTTTCTATTTACGATGTCAAATAAACTTTTACGTTTTGGAACCCGGTATACATGTTAGGGTAAAAATCTAAGAGATGAAATAAGTAAGTTAATAACATTTTTTAGATAAGGAGTGTAGCCATGCCAGAGTCAACAAGCACGGAAAGCATATTACTAGAAGGTTTGCGTGGAGAGACAGGCCAAATTCTCACATATATAAATGCCGCCTAAACAGGTTGTTAAGTTGTGGGTTTGGAGCCCGATGTAAAAAAAGGACAGAAAAAGCAAAATATTGTCAGAGTAACGGCCTAAAATAAAGAATTCTTATTGATTTTCATCAATGAGGATTCTTCTTCGAAATAAGTATCGGGAGACGGGACTTATCCAAACTCAAAATTTAATGAATATATTCAGTTTCAGAAACATTTCAGGGCGGTATTCGTCTATTTATCAAGCAATCAATATGCTTAGAGTTATTTAATCAAACGCATTTATAAATTAAGAAAGGATAAACATATGCCAATCGCCGTCAAACGAATGACAATAGGACTGGTACTCGTCATTGGATTTGCAATACTGTTATCTACATTTGCACAAGCACAGCCTATGCGGATGTCAACAGAAGAACGTGTAAAGATTTTGAAAGATAGTTTGAAACTGAGTGATGAACAGGCTGCAAAGGTTACAATAATTCTCGATCAACAGAGCAAAGAAATGACCGCGGCATTTGAGAAGTATTCTGACGATCGTGATTCAATGCGAACCGCCATGCAAGAAATTATGCAGAAATCTGACAAAAAAATTAATTCAGTTCTGACGAAAAATCAGGCAAAGAAGTACGATGTTATGCAGAAAGAACGCCGCGAACGTATGGGACGACGTCCACAATAAATCGGTAAGTAAATCACACAACCGCAGTGTTGACACAAAGCCGGGCCGGTGGACCCGGTTTTTGTGTTTTTGTGTCTATTTATCTGATGAGGATTCTTCCGCATTTTTTGTTTACCCGACATGTTTTTTGACGTGCGTTCGCCGTGATTTTGGTGGAATTGGACTAAGTGGCGGGAAATGTCCCGATAAGCATCATCGGACCCCATTGAAAAACACGGGGCAGGTAAATGAACATGGTTTCTTATTCCTGATATAGTACAAGCTGTTGCATCGTTAGAAAGTGTCCTTGATGAATTATTTACTTATTTGCAGTTCCCCGAAATAACACTGACCCAGTATCAAATCCGCTAAAACTAAAATCTTTGTCCGGGTTACGGCGTGTTGCTTAATTATTATTTTCACAACTATTGACATTAACTCATTATTATATTATTATGGTTAATATAATTAACTTGTTTATATTTGTATCAATAATTATTTTTAACATAATCCTACGGACAAAATAATGGACAAAACCACTTTTACGCCTGAAGAAAGTCTCTTGTTAATTACAAAAACAATAGAAGAGACTAAACAAAGATTTCAAGAAAATGGCCACATTATTATTTTGTGGGGCTTTTAACGTTTTCGGTATTTTTTCATCCAGTATGTTTTTTCACTAACGGGATTATACAAGAAATTTGACATAATCTGGACTTGTATTTTATTTCCGCTTGGGGCGATCTATACATTTATATATGTTAGAAAAAATATAAAGAAGAAAAATCTGCCCAAGACTCTTCTTACAAGGGTAATTGGAACAATGGGATGGGCGATGGGTTTGAATCTTATGATATTAGGTTTTCTTTTTAGTACAGCAACTTGGTGATGCCCTTGCACCAATATTTCTAATTCTACTTGCTTTGTCTATAATTGTTATCGGAGCATCCATTAAATTTAAGCCGTTATTTATTGGAGGTATCTTACTGAATTTAATTGGACTCGGTTCTTTCTTTTTTACTAGGGATTATCATGGGCTTAGCATGATGTTAGGAGCCGTGGTAGGATTAATAATACCTGGTATATTACTCAATAAGGCGAATAGGAAAGAAAATGTTTAATGAATTAGATCCCAATATTACACTCGCAGCTTCGGTTATCAATAGTCTCTATTTTGATGACAGTAGAAGAAGCCGAATTTACTTTTATAAAAGAATCTACCGGTGCCGCGGCCGGCAATATAAGTATCCAGATAAAAAAATTACAGGAGGCCGGTTATGTTAAAGTTGAAAAAACTTTCAAAAATAATTATCCAAATACAAGCATATCAATTACAAGTAAAGGAATAAAAGCATTTGAGGATTATGTAAATGATCTTAAAAAATATATAAATCCCAAATAATATTTTTTTGCCAATTATGGTTAATAAAATTAACTACTTAATAGGATTAAGTATGAAAACTACACTATTTATCTTAACGATTTCCATCCTGATGCAATTCAGTTGTGCTCAAAATAGCCCGCAAAAGACTGATGGGCTGATTCTGAAAAACACATTTAGTAAAGACGACAACCAGGCATTAAACTTCTATCGTCAGTATAGTTCATTTACCGATCCGGGAGAATATAAATATCTGTATAAAAATCTTCCTGATTCGTTGCCGGAACTTTGCAGTTTAATCAAATCCCAGTTTATTCATCCAATAGCAGAATTGCCTCAATATCGAGATCAAATTCCTAAAGAGAGGTGGAATGAGACTGAAAAGTATACAACAGTTAATTCAATATTGAAGGGGCTTGTATCTTATGACTCTCGTGGATTTGTTGAAGACCGGGAGCCAAAAAACCGGTTAGTACTGGGTTGCCAGAGTAGCGCTATTATATTGGCATCAATACTTAAATATCGCGGCATTCCTGCCAGAGTCCGCTATGGAAATGCGGCATATTTAATTCCCGGATTTTATACTAATCATGTAATCTGTGAAGTTTGGAACAAAAATGACAAACGTTGGATGCTTGTAGATCCAAGCACAAATATGATTGATTTCAGCAGAGATAATTTTGCATTTGGCAACGATTCATGGTTGAAAATGCAAAAGGGGGAAATAAACCCCGATCTGTACGGGATTCCCGGCAAATATAGTAACAATAACGGATTGGTTACGATTGCAACAATGATTTGTTCGGATTTAGCCTCGATTTTAGGAAACGAATATACAATATATCAATATGCGCCAATTGTCGATTATGCCTACGATAACAATAAAAAATTACCGGAAGATCAAATGGAAATCCTGAACAGGATCAGCAAATTAATGAAACTGTTCAATGCTAAAAATCTTACGGAATTGCAGGATATTTATAACAAAACACCTCAAATTCAAATTACAAAAACATTTGTATTCGATGTTTCCTCATTGCTTTCTCAAAATTCTGATACAAAAACATCCGAAAATGAAACGAAGGCTGAGAATACCTCAATAAATAAACCCAATATTGAATTTGTAGATATTCCCGGAGGCACATTTATAATGGGAAGCCCTGAAACAGAAGTAGGAAGAAAAAATGATGAAATTCAACACGAAGTTACAGTAAGCGCATTTAAAATGAGTAAGTATACAATAACCCGAGAGCAATACGAATTATTTATCAAGGCAACTGGCAGAATAATGAAATATTATAGGCCGGTTGGGGGTGACAAACACCCTGCTATGTGGGTAACTTGGTATGATGCTTCCGCATTTGCCGAATGGATGGGGTGCAGATTACCGACTGAAGCAGAGTATGAATATGCTGCCCGTGCAAATACCACTACTCCTTTTTATACCGGTGAAAGCCTTACATCTGATCAGGCATATTTTAATCACAAATTAACAAGGTCACCAATGCCTGTTGGAAGTTTTCCACCCAATGCCTTTGGATTATACGATATGCATGGTAACATGGTGGAATGGTGCAGCGATTGGTACGGTGAGTACAACATTAATGATAAAATAAATCCAAAAGGACCAGGAACAGGTGATATCAAAGTTTTTCGAGGTGGAGGTTTTTGGCTTCCTGCAGCAAATTGCAGATCAGCTTGTCGTGGAGGCGACCCTCCAATTAATAGAGGAAACGGTCTTAGTTTTAGAGTAGTGAAAGATGAATAAAATTTTCTCATCTGCAGGATGCTTCTGCAATTAACTCTATACCAGGTTGTGGCTGGTTATTATATATATTTTTGTTTTTATCCAAAGATAATCCTAAATAGGTGAATTATGAAAAACACATTATTTATTTTAATGGTTTCACTTCTGACAACAATAGGGTGTGACACTCAGCCTAACGCTAAAAAGACTGAAAATGAACAAACCAATAGTTTTGTCTCAGACTATGAAGTACTCGTTTTGGAAGGAGTTACAATAATAGATGGAACCGGAGCTCCATTAAAATCTTCCATGTCTATTACCATAAAGAATGGAAAAATCATTGCCATTAATAAACAAGGTGAGACAGATTACCCCAACAATGCTACAATATTAAAGCTTCATAATAAATATGTCATACCTGGTCTGATAGAAATGCATGCTCACATGAATGGAGAATTTGAAGAGATATGTAAAGCCATGCTCTCCTTTGGGATCACGAACCTTACGCAATCCTGCAGCATCGGCTGAGGCTATGGTAAAATTTCGTGATAAAGTAGCCGCAGGTGAAGCGATGGGTCCCCGAATATTTACAGCCGGTGAACTCATAGATGGACCAGGATCTGTTGCACCTTTTGGGACAATAGTTGAGACCGAATTACAAATGAGGGAAGAGGTACGCAGACAATCAAAACTCGGAGTAAATTATATAAAACTTATATTCAAGCCTTCCACCAGATTTGGTAAAGGTTGCGATTGATGAAGCACATTCTCTTGGCCTGGAAGTAATTGGACATTTGGGATACACAAGCTGGACTTTTGCGGCAAACGCCGGGATTGATGGTCTTATGCATAGCTGTATTGCTACTCCGCTTTGGGAATTAGTTCCTAAAGATAAGCGTGATAAATTCCGCAATCTGGCAAATCCAACCAGGAATTTTAATCCAAACCTTATAAAGGAGTGGACAGAAAATTTTGATATTAACGGCCCGGAAATGAAAAATCTTACGAAAGCATTGGTTGACAATAATGTAGTCGTCGATCCCACCTTAGTAGTTATGGAGTCTTTCTTTTGGGGTAACGATTCAAGTTATAAAGAAAAACTAGAACCTGATTTTGCTCCGCCAGGTTCTCCCATAGAACATCGCGATGGCGAAGGTTACACCCTTTTACAGTCGGGTGGTCTGACGAAGCTTTTAATGAGGCACAAAAAGCATTTCCGGTTTTTCTTCAGATGGTGAAGCGGTTCTACGATAGTGGTGTACTAATTACTGCAGGTACTGATGCCGGAATGCCATGGATAACACACGGAGTTTCTTTACATCGAGAACTTGAATTATTGGTGAAGGCCGGTATTCCAGCATTGGAGGTCATAAAAATTGCTACAAGAAATGGTGCTCAAGCGCTTCATATTTTGGATGAGGTAGGGACTATCGAAGTAGGGAAACAAGCTGATGTAATTGTACTATCTGAAAATCCAATAGAAAATATTAAGAATACGCGTAAGATTGAGATGATATTTCAGAAAGGCAAATCAATTGACCACAAGAGTATTTTGAAATCAATAGAAGCGAGAAATAAAAATCTGCAAGAACAGCTTACCTCATCAATTCAAACTAATACAACAAACCCTGAAAATAAAAATACTTCAATAAACAAACCAAATATTGAATTTGTAGATATACCAGCAGGAACATTCATAATGGGAAGTCCTTCTTCAGAGCAGGGAAGAAAAGATGACGAGATACAACATCAAGTTACACTGAGCGCTTTTAAAATGAGTAAATATTCTATCACCTTTGAGCAATACGATTTATTTTGTGACGCGACAGGAAGAACTAAACCCTGGGGATATGAACGGGGAAATCTGCCGGTTTCTCAGGTTACCTGGTACGATGCCAACGCATTTGCCGAATGGATGGGCTGCAGGCTTCCCACTGAAGCTGAATGGGAATATGCAGCTCGTGCAAATACAACCACGTCTTTTTATACGGGAGATTGTCTGACATCTGATCAAGCTAATTTCAATGGAAAAAAACCCTATTCAAATTGTGGTGAAAGTGAAAATAGAAACAAACCATTACCAGTTGGCAGCTTTCCTCCAAATTCCTTTGGATTGTATGATATGCACGGTAATATATGGCAATGGTGCAGCGATTGGTATGGCGAGTACGATGCAGATAAAAAAAATAATCCAAAAGGGCCCGAGACAGGTAGCCTAAAAGTTGATCGTGGTGGAGGTTATTATGATCCGGCATGGAGATGTCGCTCAGCTTATCGTGGGGGTGGTACTCCTCCGGATAATAAAGGTACAGGTGATAGTTTCAGAATTGTAAAAGATAAATATTAAAAAAGAGACCACATGATTAATGTATCAAACTTAAGAAAAACATTCGATACCATTGAGGCGTTGAAAGGTATTTCATTCAACATTCCGCAAGGTGAATGTTATGGATTGTTGGGTCCCAATGGTGCAGGTAAAACAACTACGATCTCCATCATGAGTACAATCGTAAAACCAAATGAAGGAGAAGTGAGAATTGCCGGATATGATTTGAAAAAGAATCCGTTGGAATGTAAAAAGAACATTGGCGTTGTCACGCAGGAAATAGCTCTTTATAATGAGCTCTCGGCCTATGATAATTTGCTATTTTGGGGAGGCTTATATGATGTTCCGAAACCGGAATTAATAGCACGTATTAATGAAACACTAAACCTGCTCGGACTGGCCGACAGGAAGAATGATAAGGTAAAGACCTATTCCGGTGGAATGAAACGCAGAATTAATATCGCTTCTGCATTGCTTCATAGGCCTAAAGTCCTGTTTATGGATGAACCCACCGTGGGTATTGACCCTCAGAGCCGGAATTTGATTTTTGAAGTGGTGGAAAAGCTGCATAAAGAGGGAATGACAATTGTTTATACCACTCATTATATGGAAGAGGCTGAACGTTTGTGCGATCGTATCGGAATTATTGACAATGGAGAAATCATTGCGCAGGGAACATTGGATGAATTAAGGACATCGGGTTCGATGAAAGAAACCGTTGTGATTTCTTTTACTAATCTTTCGGATGAGCGCTTCAATATAATCGCAAATGATTGGAAAGATCTCCAGCGTTTCGATGACACAATTCATTTTTATTCCATGAATATTCAGGTTGCTTTATCGAAAATAATACTAAAGTGCAGTGAAGTCGGTCTTGACATCAGGCATATTGATATCCGAAAAATAAACCTTGAAACTATATTTTTAAGTTTAACCGGTAAACAACTGAGAGACAAATGATAAAACTAGTAAAGAAAGATTTGAAATTATTCTTCGGCAATAAACAAGACATGTTGCTGACTTTTGCATTGCCCATAATATTTATTACTCTTTTTGCTTATGTTTTCAGAGAAACGAACAATTCTGAAGAAGGCGATTTAATAAGTCTTGTTCACGCGGTGGCAGGTACATCAGTA
Organism: uncultured Bacteroidota bacterium; assembly: GCA_963770945.1. GTDB lineage: Bacteria > Bacteroidota > Ignavibacteria > UBA10030 > UBA10030 > Fen-1298. The sequence continues at coordinate 73,478 of CAVYRP010000014.1, forward strand.
TTTATGCTGTTATTTTCAGTTGTGGGAATAGGTGGAAGCCTTTTGGATGAAAAACAGGAGGGCATGCTAAAGAAGTTACTTTGCTCACCCTTGCCTCCTGATCATATCCTCTTTGGAAAATTGGTATTTGCGAATATCATTTCCATTGTTCAGCTGATCAATCATGTTTGTTTACGGATGGCTGGTTTTTGGCTTAGACATTATGCATCATCTCCCTTCTCTGATACTTATGATTTTTGCAATAGCCTTTGCCTGTTCCGGTTTGGGTGTAGTTCTTGCCTCATTTGCGAAAACACGCCAGCAGGTACAGGGATTTTCATCCGTAATTGTACTTGTTATGAGTGCTTTGGGAGGTAGTATGATTCCTATAATGTTAATGCCTGAAATTATGCAAAAGATTGCCGTTTTTACAGTTAATTATTGGGGGATACAAGGGATTTATGACATCTTCTGGAAACTTGTCCCGTTAACAGACATTACATTCTTGTCAAAAGTTTTTGTTTTACTATGCATTGGATCTTTTTTAAATTTCATTGCTCTTCTGATGTTCAGGAGAAATATTTTAAAGATTGTTTAAATGGGCAAATGTGAACATTCATACTCTTAAAGTAGCGGGGGGCCGCCACTGTTCGCAGGGAAAGATTTAACTTTCCTTTTTTCCTTCTGGAATCACCATTTCAAAATGGGAAACAGCCTCATTTTCGTATCATAAGAATACTTCAAAGCCAATTCGATTCTTGGAGCCTATTGCTTCTCAGCTTCAATCTTCAGAAATCAAAATATTTCTTTCTGGCATATCATTATTCACAGAAATAACCTTGACTGAAAATGTAAAAAGTACGAATAATGCTTTATTTAGTTTTAAAAAATCAGCTTATCCAAAAACTCGAAAAGCTGATATGACGGGAAATGCCGTTCTGAAGTCATCAATAATTTTTAAAGACCGGCTTACTACACAAGTAATAAGCCGGAAAATACTATTTACATATTCATTTCAGCTTTTCTCTTTTCAAACCAACTGTAAACTGATGGAATAATTAACAGTGTCAGTAGAGTTGAAGTAATCAATCCTCCAACAACAACAGTTGCAAGAGGTTTTTGAATTTCTGATCCGGTTCCGCTGGCGAACAGCATCGGTATTAAACTAAAAATTGCTATTGATGCAGTCATCAAAACCGGACGCAATCTGTTAAGACTTCCTTTCCTAATCGCTTCCTGCAATTCCATTCCTTCTTCTCGCAGTTGCGAAATGCGTGAAACCAGCACAACACCATTTAACACGGCAACACCAAACAAAACAATAAATCCTACCGAAGCCGGAACCGACAAATATAATCCGGAAATGTAGAGCGAGAAGACTCCGCCAATTAAAGCGAAATGGAAGATTTGAAATTACCAGCAGCGCCAATCGGATAGATCTGAAAGTAACAAATAAAAGAAGCAGTATTAATCCGACTGCAATTGGTCCAATAATCATCAGTTTATTCATTGCCCTTTGCTGATTTTCAAATTGTCCGCCCCATGTTAAATAATAACCCGCCGGAAGTTGAACATTTTCTTTTATCTTTTGTTTTGCTTCTGCAACAAAACTGCCGATATCTCTTCCGCTTACATTCATCTCAATGCCAATTCTTCTTATTCCATCTTGCCGGCTTATCTGAACCGGTCCTTCAATCATTTTTATATCAGCCAATTGTGCAAGCGGAATATTCATTCCCGTTTTTGTCGGGACTAATATATTCTCAATCGCCTCTATGGAATTTCTTTTCTCTTCCGGCAAACGGACAGTGATATCAAAACTCCGGTTCTCTTCATAAAACTTAGAGGCAGATTTTCCGGCAACTGCTATTTCAATTACATTCTGAACATCGCTGATGTTCAATCCGTACCGTGCTATTTTTGACCGGTCAATGTTTATTGTTAAATATGGCTGCCCGGAAACCTTTTCTGTCATCAAATCGGTTCCTCCTTCAATTGAAGAAAGAACTTTTGCAATTTCATCCGATTTACTTTTTAGCACATCAATATCTTCACCAAAAAGTTTAAGAATCAATTGCGCTTTTGTTCCGGCAACAAGTTCATCAATTCTGCATTGTATCGGCTGGCTGAATCCAAAACCAATTCCCGGTATCGATTCCAAGGATGCACGCATTTCATTTGTTAATTCTTCTCTGGAAATATTCCGTTTCCATTCACTCTTTGGTTTTAATATTCCAACATAACCGGTTTTATCGACACCTCTGGTATCCAAGTGCAACTCCGGTTTGACCGGTTCGCGATACAACGACATCCAGTTCATCAAATTCTTTCAATCTTCTGTGCAGCAAGTTGATTTACTTCCATTGCTTTTGAAAGTGAAACTCCGGGAAGCAAAGCAACATCCATATCAAACGCGCCTTCATCCATTATTGGTATAAACTCTGTTCCCAATCTTGTAAAAAGGAACAAAGCGGCTATCAAGAAATACTCCTGCAATACTTAATATCAATATTTTCTTCTTCATCACATATTCTAAAAGCGGCAGATATAATTTCTTTGCATACTTCATTATTATGCTTTCTTTTTCCGGCTGCGGTTTCAAAAACATTGAACAGAGAACCGGTATAACAAAGATGGAAAGGAACAATGAAGAAAGAAGTGCAATAGCAACTGTTTTGGCAAGCGGTCCAAACATCTTTCCTTCAATTCCTTCCAATGAAAGAATCGGTATGAATGTAATTGCAATAATCAGTTCACCAAAAATACTCGGTTTTCTAACTTCGAGCACTGCTTTAAGAACTAGTTAATAATTTTGGATGTTTATTTCCACCTTCGCTTAAATGTCTTTGCACATTTTCCACTTGAATTATTGTTGCATCTATGATCATTCCAATGGAGATCGCTAGTCCGCCAAGCGACATTAAGTTTGCGCTCAGTCCGACAATTTTCATTACAATAAATGTTACAAACAGTGAAAGAGGCAAAGCAATAAGCACTACAAAACTTCCCCTGAAACTTCTCAATAGTAAATACAAAATAATAAGAACAAGAAGCGCTCCTTCAATCAGTGCTTTGTTTACTGTATTAACGCTTGCATTTACAATATCGCTTCTGTCGTAATATGGAACTATCTTAATTCCATCCGGAAGAATGTTATTCTCATTTATTTCTTTTACTTTTTCTTCTACACGCTTGAACAACTTCACGGCTGTTTTCACCGCGCAGCATCATTACAATGCCGCCAACAGCTTCATCTTTTCCGTTCTTCATCGAAGCACCCATTCGTCACTGCTTCACCAATCTTTACCTGAGCAACATCTCTTATATAAGTTGGTGTTCCTTCGTGAGATTTCAGAACAATATTTTCTATATCGCTTACATCTTTAATCAAACCGACTCCACGAACAATATATTGATCGGAATTTCTTTCAAGAATATTTCCACCCACATTTTGATTGTTGTTTTCAATTGCTGAATAAACTTCATCTGCCGTTATATCATACTTCAGTAATTTTTCCGGAGAAACAATAACTTGATATTGCTTAAAATATCCGCCGAAAGAATTTATTTCATTTACTCCGGCAACACTTTTTAATTGCGGTGTGATAATCCATTCCTGAATTGTTCTCAAGTTTGTTAAGTAAGCAGATCTTTTGCAAGTGAATCACTTGGCATTTTTCCTTCTAGAGTATATTGATATATTTCTCCCATAACCGTTGCAATAGGTCCCATCGCAACTTCAACTCCTTTGGGAACATTTTCTCTTGCCTCAGCCAATCGTTCAAAAACCAACTGTCGTGCAAAATAAATATCAACATTATCTTTGAATACAATTGTTACAATAGAAAGACCGAACTTTGTAACCGAACGCATCTGTTCAACATCCGGCAAACCTCGCATTGCCATTTCAATCGGATATGTTACATTTCTTTCAATCTCTATTGCGGAAAGCCCGTCTGCATGGCTTACGACTTCAACCTGTATGTTTGTCACATCCGGGAAAGCATCAATCGGCAATGTCAGATACGAATACAATCCAAATGCAACAATAAGAAGAGAAAGAAATATTATCATTCCTTTCTGCTTCAGCGTCAATGAAATTATTTTTTCTAACATTAGTTTATTCTCCCGCCAATTCATCTTTTTTCAGTTCGCTCTTTAAATAGAACACACCTTTCGATACAACTTTTCGCCTTCTTTCAATCCTTCCTTGATTTCGATCATATTATCAGCGGATATTCCGGTGATGACATTTCTTTTCTCAAAGGTCGTATCGTTTGCTTGAACAAACACATATTCTTGTCCGGCTTCTTTAACCACTGCTTCATCCGGAATCATAATTGCTTTTGCATTTGAACCAATAGGAATTTTTAATTCACCAAACATTTGCGGTTTCAGTTTATTGTTTGGATTGCTAAATTCACCGCGCACCGTAATTGTTCTTGACTGCTCATCAACCATTTGACCGATGTATATTATTCTTCCGTTAAATTTCTCGTTCGGATATGTTGTTGTTGTGAATACAGCATTTGTTTTCTGATTTATCTTGGCCATATCCTTTTCATAAATCTGTCCGTCAATCCAAACCGAATTTGTATTAATTACTTTGAAAGCGTTTGTTGTTGCATCAACAAATTGTCCTATAACAACATTCCTTTCAACAACAATTCCATTGATTGTGATTTTATCGGCAGTGTGCCGGATGTATGTTCTTCACCATTCTTTCCATCAGTAACATCTTCATCACTTAAGACCAACGGAGTGAATTCTTTTATCTTCTGCTTTATATTCAGCGAGTGCTTTTTCATATTCTGCCTGACTTTCCAACAATGCTTTTTGCGATCCTATTTTTTCATCAAATAATTTCTTCTGTCTTTCATAATTTGCTTTTGTATAGTCTGAGTTGCTTTTGCTTTCAGAAAACCGGCTTTAATTGCACCAACGTCAAGACCTTCAACCGTCATTAGTATTTGCCCGGTTTTAACATAATCGCCGACTTTCACAAATACCTGATGCACTCTTCCTTGAACAAGCGAACCGACCTGTGCTTCATTATCCTGATTTGGTATTACTTTTGCCGGTGCAGTCAATGCTCCGGTCAACGGCTTCATTTTTGCGGTAAAAAGATTCAATCCAATATCGGAAATACTTTTTTTTGTCAATGTAACAATCTCAGGTCCAGTTTTAGGTTTGTCTGTTGTTGTTTCGTCTTTAGACTCACCGCCGCAGCCAAGGAATATGAGGCTACAGATAATAAATAATATAAGGGAGGAAAAATATTTTTGAATTCATGATAAATACCTTATGATGTATAAAATATTATTGAATGATTGAAGCCCCAACGGCATATTCTAATTTTGCCAGTGATATACAATAACGAGCAAGTTCTTCAACGTATTCGTTCCGCGATGAAATCAGTATTTGCCGGGCTTGTAGAAATTCGATATAGGTGATTTCACCTGCTTCATAACTTGCAAGAGCTGTACGATACACTTCTTCTGCTTGAGGAAGAATATCTGTCTGATGCAGTATGAATTTGCCGTTCGTTGTTTTTCATGTTCTAAAAATGCATTTTTGACATTCATGCTTAATAAAATTATTCAGGGATTGTAAATTATATTCTGCAATACCTACGTTCGCTGAAGCTTCCTGTATCTGGCCGCGCTGATCAAATAAAAACCAGAGAGGAACAGAGATTCCAAAAGAAACACCATAGAAATCCGAATTGCCGCCCACTGTCTGACGATAATACGAAGCATTCAGGTTGGGCAGAAAACTCGACCATGCCAATGTGCGATCCCATGGAAGCAACTGATACTCTGCCGGAAGCTGCTTTAAGCTGTGGATTGACTGCAAAAGCCCTTTCTGTTAATTGCTCCAATGTTTCCGTGATCGGCTGGTATACCAAACTATCGGTGAGAATGATTTTATTCAGTTGTTCTTCCTTTGTACGACCGAGCGCATAATACAATTCGCCGAGGGAAACTTTAAGATCATTCTGAGCCACCTCTAAAGCATTTCGCGCCTGAGTGCGCTGGACAGCTGCTGTCAGTCGTTCCAGGTTCGTAGCTTCGCCGACGTTATAGCGGATTTCTGCTTTTCGAGCGAAGTCATCGGCAATAGCAAGATTTTCTTCGGCAAGCTCTATCTTTTTCTGTCTTGGCAAGCACATTGTAATATGCAATCTTGACTCGTGACGTAAGTGCAATGGATGTTGAAGAATGTTCTGCTTCGGCAACCGAAACCTGGGAAGACAATTGCAAGCCGCGAAAGAGAATGTTTGTAGGAAAATCCAACGATTGACTTATTCCGATCGTTCGTTCTCCGAATTGTTTAACACTGCTTCCTTTGGGTACGTAGTCATAGCTTACCGCAACGGAAGGGAGCGGCGGTGAAATACCACGCCAGAAGCGTCCACGTTCGACATCAATTTGTTTCGACGAAGCAAGTGATTGCGGATTGTTTTTTAGTGCAATAGTAATTGCATCATGAAGGGAGAGTCGTTCCATCTTCTGGGAAAAGGAAGTAGCCCAGAAAAATAAAACTTGACAGTCCCATTTGAAAGATAAATCTTTTCAATGTGAACCTCGTTGTATTCGGTTGTTAAAGGATTATTTTAAATATATTACCCTGTCTATTTCAGACACTGGGCAAAATGGATAAAATGGAGCTAAGCAGCTATTGGAGGGCGAAAAGGTGTTCTGCTTGGGGCAGAAGCGATACTAAAAGAGAAACAAATAAAAACTATTCTCACTGGTGGAGGATAGGCGAGCACTGCCATCTTATATTCAACAGATGGGATATGACAGATACACGAACAGTTGTCGCAATGACTGTCATTGGAATGAGATGAGGGATTTTGCGTATTGCTTTGTGACCCGCAAAGCAATGGTTCATTTTGATCCGTGCCGGCAATATTCATGCCGTCAAAATCACTACACCATAACATGGAAACGGTGAGGCAAAAAATAACTGTAATTGATATGATTGTTTTGCTTTTCATAACCTGAGATAAATTTACAAAAGATTACCGGTCTTTCCAAATATTATAAAATCGATACAGATTTTTCTAAAGTAGGAAACTTTGTACACTTGAGTTTTATTCATTTGCCTATTTTATTTGATGAAAAATATTACGATATTTAAATATGATGAAAATCAGACGAAATAAATTACACGATATCATTCTTATAGTATTAGTTGTTTTATGCGTTCCTATTATCTCGGTTTGTGATTGTTTAATAAATAATCAGATTATTGATTCTTTTGATAATTGTGAATGGGAAAATTATTCCTTAATCTTGAATCCACTAGAGGAAAATATTCCTGATACGATTGCCAATTTACCATTGGACACCCCTTTTCCACTTATTGCAGTAACTTCATCTCAAGTTTTCCATCCACCCACGATTGTCTAGGGTTTATTAATACTTAACCATAGATAAGCAGCAAATTCAAATGTTTATCGTCAATCCATTGAGTGGCTGCGGATTAACCATACTCTTCATCGCTCATTCCCGGATAGGATGAGCGTGTCAAATGATTGGAAGCGATAGTCTATGATCAATAGAATCCAGTACTCTTGGATTTGGGATTTATGCAACAGAATTGTTATAAATGAAAAACAATACTTGAGATAGAAAGAAAAAGATCGAAAAAGAGAAACTCAAACGGATTACAGAAGAGGAGAAAAGAAGGCTTAAGGAACTTCATTACATGCGTTGTCCTAAATGTGAGACGGAATTAAATGAGATAGACTGCAAAGGTATCAACTATGAAAATTACAGTGATGGATGGAAGCAACTACTTCAAAGGACTGCTCTTGCTTATTAGGAAAGATCGCAGGATTACTGAATCGGAAATTCAATTGATGAACACGTATCGGTAAAACCTTGGGCTTTGAATAGTCAGTTTTGTGATAATGCGATTCATGATATTCTAGAGAACAATTACATTGTAGATGCACCTCTAAAATTCTCAACAAAAGAACTTGCAGTCAAGTTTATCAAAGATGGGCTTGCGATTGCAATGTCTGACAATGAAGTTCATCCCTTTGAAAAAGAATGGTTAAGGTCTATAGCAAAAATAAATGGTCTCAGCTTGACTTGGTTCAACCAAGAAAGCATTAACACAACAATAACAGAAAACAATCTCTCGCACTTAGAAGTGGATGATCTGAACTGTAAAATATTCCTAACAGGGTAACAATCTATTATTGAGCAATGAGGCTTATCGCAATTATTTAATCAGGGAAATATGACCAAAATAATTTCACTCCAACCGCAGGCCGAATGAAAGCTGGCATCTCCTTTCCTTTCATGAGGTTATTCAAAAATTACGAACAAAACATCATGGCTTATCGTCCGATGAAGCAGCCCAGCGGCTTCAGCAATATGGAGCAAATGAGCTCAAGGAAGAAAAAGGTATTTCTCCATTCATTCTATTCGTGAGACCAATTCACAAGTTTATTGATCATCATTTTAATAATTGCAGCAATTCTCTCAGCGGTTATTGGTGAAGGATTTGAAGCGGTCGCAATTATTATCATTGTGGTTCTTGCAGGCGTACTTGGATTCTTGCAGGAGTATCAGGCCGGAAAAGCTATCGATGCGTTAAAGAAAATGGCTGCTCCATATGCAGCGGTTGTACGAGATGGAAGGGAACGCATTATTCCCGCACGCGAAGTAGTGCCTGGAGACATTATTCTTCTGAAAATGGGTGACAAAATACCTGCCGATGCTCGTCTTATAGAAATAGTAAGCTTGAAGGTCGATGAAGCCTCCTTAACAGGCGAATCTGTATCTGTCGATAAAGTCATAGAACCGCTGCCACAGGAGGATGTTCAGCTCGCTGACAAAGTAAACATGGTATTTATGGGCACTGCAGTATCCTATGGACGCGGAAAAGCCGTAGTAATAGCCACCGGAATGTCAACAGAATTTGGAAAGATTGCAGGTATGCTGCAAACGACCGTTTCTCGAAGGACCCCTCTTCAAGTTGACCTTGACAAGGTTGGAAAAGTGACAGGCATTTTTTCAATTCTTTTAGCTGCTGTAATTAGCATATTCGGAATTCTAAGAGGTTATGAAGTTGTTGAAATGTTCATTTGGGGGGTCGCACTGGCCGTTGCAGTGATCCCTGAAGCTCTTCCCGCTGTTGTCACGATCAGTCTTGCGCTTGGTGTACGCAGAATGGTAAAACGTCGTGCACTTATTCGAAAACTTCCTGCAGTAGAAACATTGGGAGCAACAACGGTCATCTGTTCTGATAAAACCGGCACATTAACGAAGGACGAGATGACTGTCCGTAAAATATTTGCTAATGGAAAATTAATAGAAGTTACAGGTGTAGGTTATTCACCGCAAGGAACGTTTCTAAATAATGGAATTATTATCGACCCGCAGCAGGACCGAGATCTAACTAATTTATTTGATGCCGGCGTATTATGCAGCGATACAGTACTGCAACAAAACGATGGTAAATGGGAAGTTATCGGTGATCCTACAGAAGGGGGAATCATAAGTCGTTGCAGCTAAGGCCGGTATTCATCGTGAAAAACTTGTAGAATTCTTTCCCAGAATCAATGAAGTTCCTTTTTCCTCAGAACGTAAACGAATGACAACGATCCATCGGTTCAACGGAACATTTCACGCATTTAGCAAAGGAGCACCTGAAGTAATCTTAGGCACTTGCTCATTTGTCTATCGCGACGGCAAACCGGTGCCTTTGACGGAAAACGAACGCACGCAAATATTAGAAAATGCACACAAGATGGGTGAAAATGCTTTACGCGTTTTAGGATTTTCAGAAAAGTCGTTTGAATCCGAAGATAAGGCTAGCGAATCCATTGAACAGAGCATGGTCTTTCTTGGTCTCATGGGAATGTTCGACCCTCCTCGTCCTGAAGTTCGAGATGCAATTCTTTTAAGCGAACAAGCTGGTATTAAACCGGTTATGATCACAGGCGATCATAAACTTACAGCAGTTGCTGTTGCACGCGAGTTGGGCATATTAAAGGATGGAGGAGTAATAACGGGTAGCGAATTAGAACGTTTATCGGACGAAGAACTTGAACAGAAAGTCGAATCGATCAATGTCTATGCACGCATTGCTCCTGAGCATAAGATGAGGATCGTGACAGCTTTTATGAATCGGGGACATGTTGTTGCAATGACCGGTGATGGTGTGAATGATGCACCATCATTGAAAAAAGCAGATATTGGTATCGCGATGGGAATCACCGGAACCGATGTCAGCAAAGAGGCTGCCGATATGATATTGACCGACGATAATTTCGCATCTATTGTATCTGCAGTCGAAGAGGGGCGAAGTATCTTCGAGAATATTCGAAAGTATCTTATCTTTCTTCTGAGCGGTAATATGGCAACCGTATTTGCTATGATCTGTGCTTTGTTATTTTTATGCTCCCCTTACCTTTAACAGCCATCCAGATTCTATTTATCAATTTTATCATGGATGGTTTAATCGCTCTTGCGCTTGGCGTCGAGCCTCCGGAACCAGGTATTATGCGAAGAAAACCGAGAAATGTTCATGAGGGTATCCTCAATTTACGCACTATCCTATAGCATCGGAAGCATAGGAGTATGGATTGCACTGGTAACCGTTTGGGCATTTGTATGGGAACTGAGGAACGGTTATTCCACGCAGCACGCTATGACAGTTTTTTTCGCTACGTTAATTCTCTCACGATTATTTAACGGACTCAATTGCAGGTCTATGGAAGATTCTATTGTTAAACTTGGATTATTTACCAATAGATCCCTGATATTGAGTATTATGATCTCTTTGTTTCTTTACATTCTTAGTGATCTATGTTCCTTTTTTGCAAGGTCCATTTGGGACTAACAAAATTAAGTATTCGTGAGTTATCCATCGTGATTATTGCATCGTCTACAGTACTAATTGCGGCGGAAATCCATAAGTTTGCAACGCAATATAACGAAATATTCGCATCTAACCTTAAAAGAACTTAAGTGTTTTGTTTTATCTAAAGAATTGCGATATTTAAACATGATGAAAATCAAACGAAATAAATTACATCAAATCATTGTTATAGCATTGGTTGTATTATGTGTTCCTCTTGTCTCGGTCTGTGATTGTTTAATGAATGATCAGATTATTGATTCTTTTGACCATTGTGAATGGGAGAATCATTCCTTTGTCTTGAATTCACTAGAGGAAAAATCTCCCTAATTCGAATGACAAATTTACTGTTGGATCCCTCTTTTCCACTTATTGCAGTAACTGCATCTCAAGTTTTCCATCCACCTTCTATTGTCTAAGGTTTATTAAAATTTAACCATAGATAAGCAGCAAATTCAAAAGTTCATCGTCAATCCATCGAGTGGCTGCAGATTGATCATACTCTTCATCGCTCAATCCCGGATAGAATGAGCGTGTCAAGCGATTGGAGACGATAGTCTATGATCAATAGAATCAAGTATTCTTGGATTTGGGATTTATGTAGCAAAATTGTTATGGATGAAAAACAATTGAGAACAAATTTCATAAGAGGTTTTCTACATTCTTCATTATGTAGCGAGTCTGATTAAAAATCATAATAAAATATTTAATACGGAATTATAAATGGACAAGATCAATAGTAAAAACATTTGGCTGGTTGCGAAAACACTAATATTGGTAATACTTATTATCCTTATTAAATTAACTTTACATTACTATAAATTAGAATTACTTACTATCAATAATTTGTTTTCGGGTATTATTGCCGCGAATGTATTTCTTATGGGCTTTTTATTAAGCGGTGTTTTATCTGATTTTAAAGAGAGCGAAAAACTTCCAGGAGAATTAGCTTCCTCACTATCTTCTATTTATGACGAATTATTGGCTACTTACGAATGTAAAAACGACATAAATGCAAAAAAAGGAATGGAGGCTATCAATAATATTATACTTGACATTGAAAAATGGCTGTTAAAAAAGGAAAAAACTCGAATACTATTGCTTAAAATAAGAGTTCTCAATAGTGTTTATAATGATTTAGAAAAAACAATTCAACCTAACTTTATTGTAAGGTTGAAAAATGAAACGTCACTATTGAAAAAACTAATCATCAGAATCGATACAATCCGGGACACTGATTTCATATCTTCGGGTTACATTATTGCAAGTATTACTACTTTCCTGATGTGCCTGGGCTTAATTCTTTCGAAGATTGAACCGTTCTATGAATCTCTTTTTTTTGTCGGTTTAATCAGTTTTTTGATGATATTCCTGCTTTTATTAATACATGATTTGGACAATCCTTTTGGATATAATGAAAAACTGTCAGCAGAAAACATCTCTTTACACCCGCTGTTAAGACTATCTGAAGAAATAAAGGACACAAATAAAAGCCATAGTATATAAATAGCCCAGAATGAACACATGTATAATTATCCTATGAACCGAAGAGTTTTGATAAGCTCTCTTTTTTAAAAAAAACAGAACGTCGCATAAAGAGGTTCAATATATTAGTCGCTGGATTAACGATTCTATTCGTTCTAGTTACAATGATTGTTTCGCCTGGGCCGGCTATTTTTTTCATCCCGCATTGAGCAGGAATTCTTACTACAGAATTGATATGGGTTAGAAAAATACTATATAATGTAAAAAATAGATTTCCACAAAAAAAGGAACAAATCACGCCAGGTAAACCAAGTGAAAAAGAAGAAGAGTAATTTGCGAGAATTGAGCTTGAAAGAAAGAAAAAGATCGAAGAAGAGAAGCTCAAGCGAATTGCAGAAAAGGGAAAAAGAAAATTCAAGGAACTTCATTACATGCGATGTCCGAAATGCGGGGTGGAATTAAGCGAGATCGATTATAAAGGCGTCAATATTGACAAGCGCTTCTCGCGCGGCGGCATATGGTTTGATGCCTGTGAAATTGATGTTCTCGTAAAGCTTGAAAAGCTGGTACTGGAGAAACTGTTCATAATTTTCAAGAAATAAACTATGATGATGCTCATATGAATCGACTCGTTTCAGTTGACAAGGCGGAGGACATAATGCCTGCCGTATGACGCAAATAATATCGATATTATTTATTGTGAAGATAGTAAATTGAAAAAATGTTGAAGTAATTCGAATATCCATGAAACAATTTGTTGAGATATTCGTTGTTCTTTTAATGGAATAGTTGATATGTTCTGTAATTTTTCAATAATTAAAGATAATATTTATTCATCATTAAGGATAAGAACCTTGCCGATTTTTATTAAGTTTATATTTGCTTTGGCTTCATTAACATTTTTAGAAAACTCTATTCTATCTGCACAAGAAAGACTGCAAATGCGGGGAGGAATCCTCTCCGGTGTTGTATTAGACTCAGCCTCGAACAAACCAATGGAGTATGCGAACATAATTCTTTTCTCTGCTGAAGACAAGAAGATGATAACAGGTATAGTAACGGGAAAAGATGGAGAATTTTTGTTATCAGAAATCAGACCAGGTAAATATTTTGCAGATGTGAATTTTATAGGTTTTGAGAAGAAAAGAATCAACGATATTTCAATTGAACAAAATAACTTGCAGCACAATTTAGGGAAGATCATACTTAAGCCTGCCGCCATAGCAATGAACTCTGTCGTTGTGGAGGGAGATCGCTCCCCAATTTCTTACCAGATTGACAAGAAAGTCGTTGATGCAAGCCAGATGCAAACAGTGATATCGGGAAATGCTGCCGATGTCCTGCAAAATGTGCCATCCATTACAGTCGATGTCGAAGGAAATGTAAGCTTAAGAGGAAGCTCGGATTTCACGGTCTTGGTTGACGGGCGACCGACTATCCTTGATGCACAGGATGTATTGCAACAACTACCTGCCACATCGATCCAGACAATAGAAATTATTACCAATCCTTCTGCCAAGTACAATCCGGAGGGAACTTCTGGAATTATTAATATACTTCTGAAAAAGACAGAGGATTTTGGAATGAATGGGATTTCGCATCTGAATGCCGGTTTAAATGACAAATATGGTGGTGATATATTGCTTGAATATAAGAACGATCTTTTTACATCAAATTTTGGAGTAGATTACAACAGAAGATTTTCGCCAGGCTATACTAGAAAAGAAGAACTGTATTCTATCCAGGGCAACACGACAACTACCTCCGCTTACGGTGATACAAAATCTGGAAGAGTTTTCTGGGGTTTGCGTGGAGGACTTGAATTCATGTTAGGAAAAAACGATATCCTGGGCTTTGGAGGACGATATGGCAAAAGAGATATGAACAGGATATCGAATCTTGATTATTCCGAACATTCGTACACAGGAACCTTTTACTTTAAGAATGTTGGAAATATGTCCAGAACGGGAAATTTTTATGATCTTAACGCAAATTATGAACATAAATTTGAAAAAGCTAACCACGAGCTAAAGGCACAGTTGACCTATGGCAGTCACAACGGAGATGAACTGACGTCAACAGAATCCTTCATTGGAAACACAAAGATCGATGGGAAAAAAACATCCGAAGCTGGTCCATCTAACGAAGTAGAGGGAAAAATTGAGTATACACTTCCTTTGGGAGCTGTGAGCAAGTTCGAAGCGGGATATGAAGGGCAGTCAGAGCTTGAACGCGGAAAAACGGATTTACACGAACTCGATACCCTTAGCCAAGCATATAAATATTTGCCTCAGTTCAGTCACGATGCAAAAAATACCGAAAGCGAACATTCGTTATATTCACTCTACTCCACTAAATGGGATAATTTTGGAATCCAGGCAGGGATACGTGGAGAGTACACCTATAGGACAATAGAATTGTTGGATCAGAATCAATCCTTCGTAATTGATAAATGGGATTTCTTTCCATCGTTTCATGCTTCTTATGAATTTAAAAGTGGTCATCAGCTTATGGCAAGCTATACACGCAGAATTAGAAGGCCCGGAGGGTGGTCACTTGAACCGTTTTTAACTTGGATGGATGCAAATAATGTTCAGCAAGGAAATCCAGCGTTAAAAAACGAGTACATTGATTCTTACGAAGCGGGAATACAGACATTTCTTGGTGGCATATACGTATCGGCGGAAGCATACTACAGGTTCACCAATAACAAAATTGAACAAGTCCGTTCTGCATATTCCGAAAATGTCACATTTTCAACATTTGAGAATGTCGGCAGCGATTATTCATTAGGGAATGAATTCCAGATAACTTGTGATCCTGTAAAAGTGTGGAATTTTAATCTGATAGGAAATATTTACCAATACAGAGTCGAAGGGAACTTAAGCGGCGTACCTTTTTCCAGAGAGAGCTTTAATTGGAATGCAAGATGTAATAACGCATTAAAATTCAGCACATCAACACAGGTTCAATTCAATACCACGTATAACAGTCCATCAATTTCTTCACAAGGAACACGTGAAGGCTTTTTTATGGCCGATCTCTCTTTACGACAGGATTTATATAGTCGAACAATATCTCTGATTTTACAGGTCAGGGACCTATTTAAGACAGGTAAAAATGAATTCAACAGCCAAGGTGTAGGATATTCCAGTTATAATTATTCCACTGGAGAGGCACCGACAGTTATGTTAAGTATTAAATACCTGTTTAATAACTATTCAAAAGAAGAAAGGCGCGAGGGATCTGAAGAAGGTTGGGACGAGGGAAATGGA
This sequence comes from uncultured Bacteroidota bacterium, assembly GCA_963770945.1. Taxonomy (GTDB): domain Bacteria; phylum Bacteroidota; class Ignavibacteria; order UBA10030; family UBA10030; genus Fen-1298. The sequence goes on from CAVYRP010000014.1 coordinate 89,101, forward strand.
TATTAATAGAGCCATTGAAAACTCGCTTTGTTTTGATTAATGCAAACAATTATTATATTTGCCTATCATGAAATTCGGAAATTTAAACATACTGAGATTTGTTTCAATGAGTATTATTGCAATATCCATCACTATTATTTCGGTTTTTCATTGCACGTTGGACGGTCATCCCTTAGACTCCAATGATAGAAATCCTCATCAGCAATCCGCGGAACATCGTTCTTCTCCTTTTAGTGGCGATTCATCAGAACAGAATGAATGTGAAAAACATTCTATTCTATCGAACATACCGGATATCAATCCTCCAGAAGTATCGACTAATTTACGAATAGAGACCTATCAATCTCTGACCTCCGTACCTATCTCCCAAGTTTTTCATCCCCCTGCTGTTTAAAAGCGATATTAAATTGTATCTGAAGTAATTTGCGGTCCGAACACATAACATTATATGAATTCGATCAGTAATTCAGTTTCTTATCTTATAATCAATGAAGGCTGAATGCCGTTGAGGCGTTCAAAATGTATTATCGGTTTATTGATGGCTGAACGAACCAGCCAGATGCAAGCTGGAAACATGGACGACGGTTATTACGGAGTTAGTGATGATGATGGGTATCCTGGATATGGAAAGCATCATCAGTGGAGTTCTTTCTTAACGATTTATTCGATTGATAAATGAAAGGCGATAGCATAATGTCAAATATTCAAAGCAATAGACTTCTTGGATTGACGGAACTTGAAGCAGCAGAGCTTCTCAAGCGTCATGGTACCGAATGAAATCCCGTCGGCAAAGAAACGAGGTCCCTTTGCGGTAATTTCTGAAATTGTCCGTGAGCCAATGTTTATTCTCTTAATCGCTTGCGGTACACTGTATCTTCTGCTTGGAGATGTTGAAGAAGCGATAATGCTTCTTGGTTTCGTGTTCGTTGTTATCGGAATAACCTTTTTCCAAGAAAGAAAAACCGATCGGGCATTAGATGCCTTACGCGATCTATCGAGTCCGCGAGCCTTGGTAATACGCGATGGAGTGCAAACACGAATAGCAGGCCGTGACGTTGTTCCCGGCGATGTAATCCTGCTTGTAGAGGGGGATCGTGTTCCTGCGGATACAGTTATAGTAGAATGCACGAACCTTTCGGTCGATGAATCATTGCTCACAGGAGAATCGGTTGCTGTGCAAAAAACATCAGCAGCAATTGATATTGAATGGAGTCCTCCGGGTGGAGAAAACCTTCCGTTTGTGTACTCCGGAACGCTTGTGGTGCGTGGCCAGGGAATTGGTGTTGTGAAAACGACCGGAGCACAAACTGAGATTGGCAAAATTGGAAAAGCACTTCAAGTTCTGCAGCCGGAGAATACACCGCTGCAGCAAAAAACCGGGAAATTAGTTAAGAACTTTGCCATGGTCGGTGCGGCACTCTGTTTAACGGTCATCATCATGTATGGTCTTTTACGTGGAAACTGGCTTGAGGGGATGCTTGCCGGTCTTACTCTTGGAATGGCAATCTTGCCGGAAGAGTTTCCCGTGGTACTCACGATCTTTCTTGCTCTCGGGGCTTGGAGAATTTCTCAAAAGAGAGTCTTGACTCGTCGTGTTCCAGCAGTCGAAACACTTGGCTCGGCGACGGTCATCTGCACTGATAAAACAGGAACGCTCACGTTAAATCAAATGACTATTACCGATCTTGTAAGAAACGACAGTCTGCTTCAGATAGATGGAAATGTGCAGAAATTGCCTGATGAATTTGCGACTCTTGTTGAATACGCAATTCTCTCAAGTCAGGACAATGCTTTTGATCCGATGGAAAAAGCTATGATAAATCTTGGCGAGAGGCTGCTGCCTAAGGATCACATCAATACTCATGATTTGATAATGGTAAAAGAGTATCCTTTATCGCGGGAGCTGTTGTCAATGTCCCGTGTATGGAAATCAAAAAATGGTGTTGCGTTGATAGTTGCTGCAAAAGGTGCACCTGAAGCAATTGCTGACTTATGTCATTTCTCAGTATCACAGACAAAACAGATGATGGATGCTGTCAATTCTTTGGCCGATCAAGGAAAAAGGGTAATAGCGGTAGCACGAGGAACAACCGTTGACAGTAGTCTTCCACCGGGCCAGCATGATTTCGATTACGAGTTTCTCGGATTGCTGGGATTAGAGGATCCGGTTCGTCCCGGCGTACGTGAGGCAATCCAAGAATGTTATACGGCTGGTATTCGTGTCATTATGATTACCGGTGATTATCCTGGAACAGCAAAGAATATTGCAGCACAAATCGGATTGAAAAATCATGATCAGTTTATCACCGGGCCTGAATTGGAAAAGATACCAAAAGAAGTTCTTCAATTTCGATTAGGAGAGACAAACATCTTTGCCCGAATGGTGCCTGAGCAGAAATTGCGGCTTGTGAATGTTCTGAAAAGTATGGGTGAAATTGTCGCGATGACAGGAGATGGCGTAAACGATGCTCCTGCACTTAAATCGGCTCATATCGGAATTGCAATGGGAGGACGCGGCACGGATGTGGCTCGAGAATCATCTTCGATTGTCTTGCTTGACGATGATTTTAGTTCAATTGTTGCGGCAATAAAAATGGGAAGAAGGATTTATGATAATCTGAAAAAAGCGATGATGTATATTTTTTCCGTGCATATTCCGATTGCAGGTATGTCATTGCTTCCAATTCTTTTCGGGTGGCCATTGGCGTTACTGCCTATTCATGTCGTTTTTCTTGAACTCATTATTGATCCTGCATGTACCATAGTCTTTGAAGGCGAAAGCGAAGAAAAAAATATCATGCGGCGTCTGCCTCGGAAACTGAACGAATCTCTTTTCGGTCTTCGGGGCGTCATTGTTGGCCTTATTCAAGGCGTCAGCGTTCTCATTGCAATAGCCCTCTTGTATTCTTACACACTGGCACAGAGTAATGAATTTGCCGCACGCACAGTTGGGTTTGTTGCTATGGTGCTTGCAAACCTTGGATTGATTCTTTCGAATAGATCACAAACGCATTCGATTTTTGCGACACTTCAGACACCAAATAAAGCGGTATGGTGGATCGTCATAGGGACGCTGGTTTTCCTTGGTGCGAGTGTTTTTGTCCCAATTCTTACAGGTCTTTTCCGTTTTGAGACTCTCCAGGCCACAAGCCTTCTTTTTGCGTCGTTAGCAGCTGTGGTTGGAATTGTTATGAGTGAACTTGTTAAAATGCGACCATTCAGAAAATTTTTTCAACAATAATAATGGTAGGATCACAATCTTTACTCAATGCTATTTATATAACTTGAAGTTCATTTGTTGTTAGTTAAATATTATAAAAATAATTAGCAGCTATGCTTCCTATAATTCTTAAGACCATAAGACAGGCTAAAAGACTGATCGTCGTAGCCATTGGTTTTACAGTTTTACTGATCGGAATCGCTATGATTGTGTTGCCGGGTATTGCCGTCGTTGCTATACCACTCGGATTAGGCATTCTTGCGACTGAATTAATCTGGGATAGAAAGTTGATAGATAAACTAAAAAGTAAAATTCAAAAGAGAAAGGAAAGTAACCATGCCGACTAAGCCAAGTGAAAAAGAAGAAGAGTATTTTGCCAGACTTGAACTTGAACGAAGGAGGAAGGTGGAAGAACAAAAACAAAAAAAGCTTGCAGAGGAAGAAAAGGAACTTTTACGAAATCTTCATTATATGCGTTGTCCCAAGTGCGGGATGGAACTTACGGAGATTGATTATAAAAGAATTAAGATTGACAAATGCTTTAGCTGTGATGGTGTCTGGTTAGATACTGGCGAGTTAGAGGCTCTGTCGAAGCTCGAAAAGACTAAGCTGGTCGAGCTGTTGAATGTTTTCAGGGCATAGAGAAAGAAAAACAGAAAGTTAAAAATGAACATCTAAATAATCTTAATTGTACTATAATGGACATTAAAGGGAACATTATAAAAATACTCATAATCGGAGCTGGGGTAATTGGCACCACTTATTCCTGGCAGTTGCAGAAAGCGGGAATCAAGACTATTCATCTTGTGCGGAAAAACAAGATGCAACTCTATACTGAGCACGGAATTACGATTCGTTGTCTCGATTTTAGGGTTAAGCCTTGGGAATATGATTATGAACTTTATCGACCGGATTTTGTAAATGATTTCTCGGACCGAAATGATTATGATTATATTTTAGTTTCTGTCAATAGTAATCAATTGATCGATATTCTTCCTATGCTCAGGGAGAAATCAGGCAACGCAACGATCGTATTTCTACAAAACATGAGAATTGGCGATGATGAAATCCTCGATCAATTTTTAGAGAGAAAACATTATGTCCTTTGCTATCCTTTCAAAGTCGGAGGCGGACGTGAAAATACTGCCATTGAAACCTTCATATTTGGATCGAAGTGTGCTCAGACCGTTATAGGGAAGAAAGATGGAGCCGTCACTGAGGAGATAAAGAAAATATTTGCATTATTTGAGAAGGCAGATTTAAATCCCAAAATAATCACTCAAATTGTTCCTTATATAAGAACTCACTATGTTTGGGCAGCATGCTCGGTTGCAGCATATATGAAAGCTATAACGTTTGATCGATTCATTGAAGACGATTCACTAAAGGAATCTTACAAAGCGATGAGAGAGGGATTGGATATTTGCATAAAACAAGGAATCAATCCTAAAACATCAGCGCCGGCTTGTTATTTCTATTTGCCTTCCTTCATCCTTCTCCCATTAACACGGTGGATTTACAAAAAACGAGGAATGAAAGAGATGTTTGAAGGACATATCAAACATTCACCTCTCGAAATGAAAGATATGTACGAGACATTGTTGAAGGCAGGAGAAAAATATGGTATCAAAATGCCTGTGTATGAAGCATACGGGATGTTTGTACAGGAGTATTTTAAGAATCTGAATAAAAAGGTCAGTGCGTAGAGCAGATAAGATGAAAGATGAATTAATTCATATCCGGCATGCAAATCTAAAAGAAAAGCATAAAACGTATCAATGGTTGTGTTGCTCTGACACGACACAGTTTCACACGGGTCCGCCTCTTTATCCGGAAAATCCAATCCCGACCTGGGAAATGTTTCAGGAGGATTTCGAGGATTTCTATTACAGGGAAGATGGTCGTCAAAAGGGCTCAGTGATGATTATTGAGGTAAACGGTGAAGAAATTGGTTGTTTGTGTTATGCATTATTTCATTTAAATCCACTCAAAGCGGAATTAGATATTTGGATGAAAAGTAGTGAGTATTGTGGAAAAGGATATGGTTCGAGAGCAATCGAAAAACTTGTGTTATATTTGATAAAACAATTTCACATTTGCAATTTTATTATTCGGCCTTCAACAAAAAATGTCCGGGCAATACGAGCGTATGAAAAGGCAGGATTCCGAAAGATAGATGATTCACAGAAAAGAATTGTGCTTCTGCAATTTATTAATAAGCAGTATTCTGAGACGCTCGGACAAGGTGATTATGGATTTGAAGATACTGCAATTCTCACCTTTAAAGTATGATTTATAGAAAGCAAGTCGCATTAAATGTTATGTAAATCGGCATTGTGATCGTTCATTATTAAAAATTCAATAAGGAGTTCATTTATGTGTCCAACAATTATAAAAAATATAATGGCCATCTTTCTATTTATGCTTTATCACAATTTTCTTTATGGTCAAGTGAAAGACTCCAGCATTGATTATAGAATCAAAATCGGAAGTTCCTGCACTTTCAGAATTTCATAATGTTATTTATCCACTATGGCATACTGCCTGGCCCGATAAAAACATCAAGATGCTTGTTGAGCTTTTACCAGATATAGAAAAACTTTCCGGTGACGTTGTTAATGCAAAACTTCCGGGAATCCTGCGGGAAAAACAGTCTAGTTGGGATAATGGTATTAAAGATCTAAGAAGTGTAGTCCATGAATATAAAACTGCAACGACACCGGTAGATACACAGAGACTTCTCAATGCGGCTGAACAGATTCATAGTCAATATGAAAAACTCGTTCGAATAATTCGTCCGGCATTGAAAGAATTGGATGCGTTTCACGCTGTTCTCTACAGGCTGTACCACTATTACCTCCCAGAATGGAATTTTACGAAGATCCAATCAACGACTATCGAATTACGCGAGAAAATGGATCAATTGAATACAGCACAGCTCTCAAAACAAAAAGAGTCGAAGAAAGAGGCTTTTATAACTGCTCGAACAAAATTGGACACTGCTCTCAAGGAATTGGAAGCTGCTGTTGCCGGCGGTGAGGAAAAAGTGATCACTGATAAGATCAATGGAATGCACGCTCAATATGTTGCTGTGGAGGAAGTATTTAAATAATAATTCTATATCTATAATCAAAAAAATGTTTACACACTTATTTACTCTTATTATCAATGGAATTAGATAGCGGATTCAGCCAGATTAAAACATGGGCGTTATTTAACGGAAAATTTCAAACCTTTACTACAAATTTTTTAGATTCTAATTTTTGGATTAGTAACGGGGTAATTAAACAAAATTATCCAATTCTTTTCAGAATCGGCCTTCCGAGTAACGGGGGTCCCGATAAGAAGCATCTAGATAAAATGGATTCCCCGCATTAACTTCGTTTATACTGGACAAGCCCGCTTCGCCGAGCTCAGCGAGGCGAGCGAACGTGGTTCTTCATTCAGGCACTAATAAAAATAAAAAATCCCAGACAAGCCGGGATTTTTTATTTTTTGTAGCGGGAGTCCGCCACTGTACGCAGGGAAAGGATCATATCTCTACATTTCCTGCTGAAATCAGCACTTTTGATTGGGAAATATCTTCGTTCTCTTATAGAAAAACATCCTCTCGAACATTTCGGTTGTTAGAACCATCAGCATTCAATATACAATCCACTGAAATTAGAAAACTATTTTCAAGTGTTTCTTTAATCACAGAAATTGTTTTAGACTAATCATTCAATCACTTGAAAAAGTAACCCGACCAATACCTCAAGGTATTTGGTTCAAAAAGGTTTAGTTTCGTTCGTGAAATTGCCGACTGAGCAGTTGGGAAGAACAACAAACTTATTTAAAATCTGAATCGTTAATAGTTGATGAAGTGGAAAATTAACTGGAATCAGTTCATTCAAAAGTGAGCAAAAAAAAAGAACGAGGGGAATACCTCGCTCTCGAAAACAACTGGACTGACATTTAATAATAGCATTATTCCTGGAATAGCTTCACATTTCCAGATGTAGTTTCAATACTGATCGAACCATTGCCGTTCCCGATTTTTCCGGTCGCATAGCAACTGTTTTCCAGCGATTTCACTTTCACAGGAAGATTGCATTCTATCTTGCCGTTCGATGATTCTAATGCAACCTCGCCAGTATAACCGTATGGCATAGTCACTGTTGCAGGTCCGTACTCGTTTTTAATTTTAAGATGTTTGGGAAGTGATTTTAGTTCAACTTCGATTGGGTTGCTTTTGTTTGTAAGAACAAAAGACCGTCCGTAGAAATTTGAAATAGAGAAGGAAGAATACTCGGATTCGGATTTCCAATCACTCCTAATTTCGTTTGCCTTAATATCCGAACTTCTTGTAGATAAAGTTACTTTTCCTTTAATATTTTTCAGATCTATGGATGAGTATTGGCTTTCAATATTCAAGTCTCCGGCTATATCTTCCAGTATTACCTTATCTCCAGATAGTCCTTTAATATCAAGCCTGTTCGTGGTATAATTGGTTCTCAATGTAATGTTTGTTCTCTTTGCATTCTCTTCCGCCTCCTTTGCTTGAGCTTCTGCTAGTGTCATTGTATCTCTGTGTCCTTTGAGATCAAGAGTTCCCGCGACTCGTTTCACATCGATTGTAGAATAGATAGCTTCGATTGAGAGGTTTGCCTGAGCATCTTTCACATTTACATTTTCACTACCCCTCGATTTGATCGTAAAGTCTTTCTTTATATTTTGCACTGTAATTTTTGAATAATCTGCATTGATAATACCTCCACCATCAAATTCATTAATGGTAATGGTCGAGTTTATAGCTGAGAGAACAAGATTTCCACCACATTGATCCAGTGTTGTTGTTCCATAATTGTTATTGATATCTTGTACAGAACCACATCGTTTAAGAACGAGATTATTACTGGAACCGAGGAAGCGAATATCTCCCTTCATGTTCTCCAGAGTGATAGAACTAGAAGAAGTATTGATTGTTATCGAGTTAGATTGAGGAATAATAATCTCTCCTAAAATAGAAATAGAATAAGTATTTGTGTGAGGCATTGAAAAAATAGATTTCAACCTACTCCAGAACGATCCATCAATATTAATAATTTTACCAGTCCCTTTGTATGTGATAATCAAAGATGAATCTGTACGTAATTCTTCAAGCATTGCTTCATTAAAGTAATTTTTTTCAAACTGCTCTTCAGATGATTTAACCTCAATGTGGAGTTTAATGAACACTTCGTTCTTATCCCACGATGAAAACTTGATGCCGGTACCCTTAAAACCTCGCATATCAATTAACTGGGAAGGTAGTACAGGAAATCGTTTTTCAATATTCCGCTGTTCAACGGCTAAGCCCAAGTTGATACAAAAGAAAATAGATAGAATCAGCGTAGTTGTTTTCATAACTCAATATCTCCTTGCTCAATCATTTTTTGGAAAATCTGCAATTTCATGACTATACAGACTACGCAAGCGCGCTTGTTTTAATAGAGACAAATCATTGTGATTTATCTCGATTCGCAATTCTTTGATAGCATTGTCCAATAGTCTTAGTTGCTCTTCCCAGATTTTTTTTCGACCGAGAGATTGTTGAGATTGTGTTACCGTCGGCGTCGCAATCGGTATCACACGCTCAAATTCCATAATTGCAGATGTATACGCATTATCAATCCGGACTACTGGTGGCTGTGAACGTTCTATGAAATCACTTGCTAAATGATATATACCTACCGAAGAAAGATAGATTAGGATTGATGCAGCTATACCGTATAAAAAACTTCTTCGATCCGGAATCATAAGGAGTGTCCGCTTGCAGGATGAATTTCTTTTTGTATTTCATTCCACATCTTGTTTCTGAGTTTTACGATTTGGTATCATCGATCTATCGAATAATACTTTTCTGGTCCGATCATAATCATTGCATCTCCTTCTTCCATGTCTCTTTAAGTTCACGCTTTGCTCTCGTTAATATTGTTCTTGAAGTGCTTTCACCGACACCGAGAATATTAGCAATTTCGGCATGGGAATATCCTTCAACTTCATATAACAAAAATACCATGCGCTTATTTTCACCGAGTTCATCGAGTAATGTTTTCATCATTTCATTCCAAGTGAATTGCTCCACATCTTGTTTTTCCGTTGGTAATTCTTCAATATCAGAATTATCAATTTGCAGAAATGTGGAACGTCTTCGATCCATTTTCATTTCATTCAATCCGAGTTTAAATAGCCATGAAGAAAATCGTGCTTCTTCACGAAACGTTGGCAGATAATTGAACGCTTTGATGAAAGCTCTCTGAACCCATTCTTCTACTTCATCTGAATTCTTAGAAAATTGTTTGAGAAATCGAAAAAGCGAAACTACATAAGCATCATACAATATTTTGAATGCTTTTTGATCGCCTGTCTGCGCGCGATGTAATACAAGTGTTTCGTTATCAATTATTTTCATAATGCCGGCTCATAAGTAAGATGCACAAGGACATTCAAACGCTTCAGAATACATAGAAAATATTTAAAAGGCTGCATTCAATTGATGAAGGAAGATCATCATTTGCGTGAGTCAAAGATTCTGTTCATTCATTTATCCAGAATTTCGGGAAGTATTTCGATACGTCTTCTCTATATGATAAGAAGCTTATTTTTCAGAAGTGTATTAAGACTATTACAATAGATAGAAAAACGGAGATGGTCCGCTTCTATTTTCAACCGGTTCCTGCAGCAATCCCTCAAATTGGCGATATGATGAAAAAAACTCAGCCTAGCTGTTGCAGCTCATTTCAGCAATTTTCCTTAAAATCGGGAAGTTACGGACCATTTATACTTAATTTATTCCCTTGATACTGTTATAAGAGGCAATTCAATTATTACAGTAGTTCCTCTGGGACGATTATTGATGATAGAAATTGTTCCTCCATGCGCTTGAATAATTGATTTACATATACCCAGACCCAAACCGTATCCACCGATTTTTTTCGAACGAGAACGGTCGACTCTGTAAAATGGTTCGAATACATATGGAATCTCTTCAGACGGAATCCCAATGCCATCATCGGAGAAAAATATTCTTGTAACATGAATTCCACTTTCAATATTCACTTCCACAGCGCGACTATTTTTATTGGAATATTTGAAAGCATTCTCGATAACATTTTTTAATACTAATCGAATTTTTTCAATATCAACATTTGCCATTATTTTCTGTGGAATACGCATCAATTCCAAACCGGGTTTTCTATTTTTGTAGGTCTCTGCGACGGATCGAATAAGATCTGCGATGTCATGCGGTTCCAATTTCAATTTTCCGAAATCATTCTTCAGTCTCTCTGTTTCAAGAATTTCTTGTATAATATATTCCATGTCACGGATATCAGCAGTAAGAGCCGCGACTTTTTTGGGGGGTTGAGAAATTCTAGTGCCACTCTCATCCTCGTTAATGGTGAACGCAGTTCGTGACTCACATTACGCAGCAAATGATCTCGTGCATGAAGCATTTCTTCGATTTTTTGTGTCATTTCATTATAGGAGCGCGTAAGATTTCCCAATTCATCTTTTCTCGTGACTTCGATTCGATGTGTGAAATTTCCATGGGCAACTTGCTTTACGCCCACATCCAGTGCTTTGATGGGTTGAAGCAGAGATCGAATAATGATATATGCCAATGATAAAATTATCATTATGCCTATTAAGAGAGGGATCATTTTCCAGGGTTGTCCACCATAAAATTGGTGAAAATTGCCGCTAAAAGTGAATGTGCTTCCATCGGAGTTGTTTACAGTCACGAATATTTCTGATTCGAAAAATCTTCGAACAGGTGAATACGACGGTATCCTTTCATTGCATATCCATTGTATCTTATTGCTTGTATACTCGATGGTAAGAAAGCTTTTCTGTGCGATTTGTTTTGCTTTTATCGTATCAGGAGGTGAACCGAGATTCCTGGCGAGCAATTCACAATACTGCTGTAAGTTTACTTGCAGAGGACCACGGATTCTTGGAAGAAAATGATAGCTGAAGAATATTACTACAGCAATTTGTACTATGAGTCCTGATAAGATTATTACAAGCAACAGTTTTGTGAAAATGGAGTTACGGAAACGACTACGGTCATTCATTTTCATCCGCTCCAATGAATGAATAGCCTGTACCATGAACTGTCCTGATAAAGCGGGGATGTTTTGGATGGTCGTCTAGTTTTTGCCGAAGTCTGCTGATGAGAACATCGACTGATCGATCGTACCCTTCCCATACGATACCTCTTAAGGAATCAATCAATGTATCTCTTGAAAAAACCCTGCCTGGGTGTTTTATTAGAAGTGCCAGAATTTTAAACTCCATTGTTGTTATTTCCCGCAACGTTCCATCGATGGTAATAGCCTGTCTTTTCAGATCGACCGAAAGTCCATGATATCGGATGATTTCCCTTTTTTCCGCTTTACTGCTGCGGCGAAGAACCGATTGAACACGCGCAAGAAGTTCGCGCGGTTCAAAAGGTTTCGCAAGGTAGTCATCTGCTCCCATCTCCAATCCCACAATCCGGTCTGTAACTTCTCCCCTCGCGGTCAACATGATTATCGGTATAGTGTATTCCCGCCGGATTTCTTTGCATACTTCAAAACCATCTTTTTCAGGAAGCATAATGTCAAGAATAATCAAATCAGGATTTGTTGTGCGTATCGCTTTCATGCCGCTTTGAGGATCGATCGCACTTGCAACTTGAAAACCATACTTCTGGAAATATTCTTTTAGAAGATTATTTAACTTTTTATCATCATCGATAATAAGTATATTTTTTTTCACGCGTTATGTACCTTTGTGGAATCCTTGGTGTTATGCCAAAAGAAAGTACAAAAAATAGGCGTTAAATTCTCTTTTAATATCTCTGCGTTTCTTTCTAAAACTGCGCTTTTAATCCGATGAGAGGCAGCAAACCGAAATCCAATTGTTCTGTGCGGATTATGTTCTGGTTGTCGTCAACTGCATAGCTGTATGAAATAATGTTCTTCTTTGCATATACATTCCAGAGATCAATATACGCCGTAAGTGTCCACGAGCCGAAAGTGAATCGCTTATCTATTCGAAGATCAAGACGGTGCACATCGGGATAGCGTGCAGAATTGATCTCGCCATTCAAAACATAATACTTCCCAAGCTTTGAGATAACTCCGACAGGAGGTGTATAAGGAGAACCGGACGCAAAATTAAATTTTGCTCCAAGTACCCAGCCATCTCCAAGTTCATAACCACCTATCACATTGATGATATGCGGCCGATCGAATTCAAATGTACAAAGCGGAGCAGTCGGTACATCGCGACGCATGGAAGTAGAATAGGAATATGAAAAACTGCCGACGATTCCTTCTGAAAATTTCTTTTGGACCGCAAGTTCAATTCCTTCTGTGTACCCGCTGCCGGTATTTGTCAATACTCTGTTCGAATCCGATCCGGTGATGACGTCTGAAAGCTCTTTATAATAGTATTCCAATGTTGCACGCGATTCATCCGTTAACCTGTGCTCTATTCCAACAACATAATGTACTGAACGGCTGCTGCGAAGCTGCCTATTGGCAGGATCTTGAGCGAGCATGTACGACATTGGTGTCTGATAAAAAATGCCATAAGAAGCATTCATAGATGTTTTTTCTGTAAATGTGTATTGAGCACTTAAGCGGGGGCTTAAAACACTTTCATCGGTATATTCATAATTGTCGTAACGGAGACCGGCAGACATTATTAACGATGAGAGAGGATGTACAGAACTCTGAATAAATCCCGAATACTTCCACGCATTATCAATAGTAAAAACTCTGGAATAACCAGGAATAATTTTACCTGTTTGTGTTGTGTCGTCCGGAACAGTTTTGTTGTTTTCAGCAAGGTTTGATTTTATTGCAAAACCTGTTTTCAACTCAATATTTGATGTGAGTTGGATTGTAAGTTCTGATTTTATCAGTCGTTCTCGTTCCGTAATGTCTTCAGTTCTCAAAGATGGATTATAAGAAAATCCCTGATGTGTTTTCCATCCATTGTCGGTCATAGATAAGGTCGTCAGAA
>CAVYRP010000015.1:0-93675 GCA_963770945.1 uncultured Bacteroidota bacterium
GAAAAAACTTGTACACCTATGTGGCGTCAGGATATTCCTCCTGATGCATCATTAATATCGTAGTATCGGTCAGGACGCCCGCCCAGCAAGACTGCGGGCAAGTAAGTCCTGACCGCACAAAACCGGTAAATCTTGTGGTGTCAGAAGTTTTCACCAGACATGAGGAACTTTAAAAGGAACTTAATTATTTTGTACAGTGTTTTAGTTACTAAGCAATAAGAATAGGAGTTTGTATGCAAGGTGTCCAGCAGCATTCGAATAACGGCGGGAAAAAACACAGCACAAAGACATTCGAAGCTCAATACCAATCAAAGGATGCTGAGTTTCTCTCGTGGCAAAAAATCCCGACAGGCGAAGTAATTGCTTTGTTTAATATCATCGATCAAAAACATCCAAGTTACGGATCTACCGTTACCGCGGATACGCTTCACAATCTGAATCTGCAAGTTCCTTCGACACCTCCCAAACCGCCTTCTTTACCGCTTTTTAAGTTCCCCAATAAATAAAACGTGCCGGTTGATCTTCACCCCTTTTAGCTTCTGTGAGTTCATCTCCATGCTTGCAGAACCTGTCACCATTGCTCCCGCGGCAGACATCGCCTTGAGCAAGATTCTTTTACATAAGCCCGCGATCACCGATCGCGGCTACATATTATTTTCTCCTAGCCCGCGAAATCGATTGAAGTGAACGGTCAAAGAGGTCAAATCTAATTTGATACTATTTACACGTTTCGAACGATAATCCCATCAAACACAAAACTTATATCAATCTTGTGCCTACACTTTCGATTTCAACCGGAGGCCTGATAATGTATCACGCTTCGCGTTATTCAAATTTTCCTTTATCAGAACGACGGTTAAAAATACTTATCTATCAGGGCACAATATCGTGCCCCTACTAAAGCCCATCAATCGGCTGATAGTTTAATACCGCAATTGCTCTGCAGCCAGATAGAAAATAATCGAACCCCCTGCGCTTCGCGCTTCCCCCTTTATAAAAGGGGGAATACAAGGGGGTTGAAAAAAGACCTATGATAAAAAAATGCAAGACGAAATTTTAAACACTTTAAAACTTCACTCCTCGTAATCCCAACGAGTTCATCACTACAATCACGGAGCTCAAGTCCATTGCTCCGCCGCCAATTTAGCTTGTGGCGTCAGGAGTTTTTCATCCGCCGTGCACTACCTTTGGGGGCCTCCTGACGCATCATTAATATCGTAGTATCGATCAGGACGCCCGCCCAACAAGACGCCTGCCTGCCGAAGTGCCTTCGACACGTAGGCAGGGCGGGCAAGCAAGTCTTGGCTGCACAGTCAATACAATTATTCCATCGTCCAATTAGTTGCAACATCGATAATACGATGATCACCAAACGCATAGCTGCGCGCACTTGAAAACTCCCACTCTTCTGCCTCCTCAACGAGTCCCGCCTTCACAGGGTTGTTATGAATATACTCGAGCTTTACACCCAGCGTTTCTTCCTGATCAATTACTAAATCATCAAAACGATCCATCCATAACTTAAATACTTGATTCTTCTTTCCATATGCGTTTGCACGTAAACTTTTCAACGCAGAAAGCCTTTCTTCGATTTCCAATTGCTGACGTACTTTTGTTGAAGTATACTTTTTGAAGTCGCGCATGAAATCGGATATGCTCTCTCCTTCGGGCATAGCGACAACCAAATGAATATGGCTGGGCATAAAAACATATCCAAAGAGTTTTGCCCTGTGTTCATTGAGAACAAATTTCAACGAATCGCCGAGGATGTTGTAGTATACACGGCTTAGACCAAACACTCTGGTATGATGAACGGTCGAGGTAGTAACAAAAAATACCTGACCTGTATCTCCAAAGATTGATCTGCCTCGTAGTCCCATAATTATGTTTCTTTTTGCTTGGCGCTTTGGTAATATCTGAAATTCCTTCCGAATACTCAACAAATAATACCGCAATATCGGTCAGGACGTCCGCCCAGCAAGACGGCGGGCAAGTAAGTCCTGACCGCACAGTCAACAGACAGGAATAGTTTTGACCACACAAAACCTGTGAGCTCGTGGCGTCAGGAGTTACCTCCTGACGCATCCATTAATATCGTAGTATTTGATCCCGCGGCGAAGCTAGAATATAATAATCGAACCCCCTGCGCTTCGCGCTTCCCCCTTTATAAAAGGGGGAATACAAGGGGGTTGGAAAAAGACCTATGAGAAAAAAAATGCAAGACGAAATTTTAAACACTTTACATCTTCACTCCTCGTAATCCCAACGAGTTCATCACCACACTCGCGGCAGCAATGGAACGAAATGTATTACAGAATCGTTCATTATTATTGTAATCAACAATGGATGATACCCAATATTTGAAGGATGAGAGTCATGAACGGATATATCGATTTATTCGCGCTGCCGGTTTCAAAAAAGAACCTGCGTACCTACCGTAATTTTTCAATAAGGTTTGGGAAGATTATGAAAGCATACGGCGCTCTGGAGTACCGTGAGTTCGCCGGAGATGACCTTAACGTGAAAGGAATGGTGCCTTTTCCGAGCAAGATAAAACTTAAACCTGGAGAAATTCTGGTGACTTCGGTTATTGGATACAGGTCAAAAGCCCACCGTAATCAGGTGAATAAGATCGTGCAAAAAGATCCCAGAACGAAACGCATGGGTGAGGAAATGATGAAGAAGCCTATTATGGATATGAAGCGGATGCTGTATGGCGGCTTTTCCACGATCGTAAAAGTATAAAAAGGTCCGGAACGGCATCGGCTGTTCACTGATTTTAATTTAAGCAGCGAACAAGAGAAGAACCTCCTTGTGATTGATCAGTCGGATTTCTTTCCCGATGAATCTGCCAGAAGAGATCCGGCGACACCAATACTCAGATATGAGGAGAACTGCGCCGAGAAGATAGAAATTAAAATATTCGCCAAGCATTTCTTTCAGCCATACAGCGCTCAACATTTTAACTCCCACCACAAGAAGAACCATCGACACTAAGGGATAGCCAAGATTATTGTAGCGTCCTGCTCGCAGCAGGGCAAAACGAAATCACACCTATCCAGTAAATGTCCGACTACGAGTCGGACTCTACGATCCACTTCACACTCACGAATCTCAAGTCCATTGCTCCGCCGCCAATTGAGCCTGTGGCGTCAGGAGTTACCTCCTGACGCATCATTAATACCGTAGTATTGATCCCGCGGCAGACATCGCCTTGAGCAAAATTCTTTTACATAAGCCCGCGAAATCAAAGAAAGCGGCGAAAAGTATGCAAAAATATAATGCTTGGATCTGGATTCCCGCTAAAAGCATGCGGGAATGACAAATTCTTTTATAAAATATTATCTATCCGGGCACAATATATTGTGCCCCTACGAAAGCCCTTCAATAGGCTGATAATGGAATTATTTGTCAATTCATCTTTTACGATAGACCGCGAAATCGATAGAAGCTTACATAGCCAAGGCGAGGTGATGTCTATTATATCCTATCAATAACTCTTAAATCCATTGCTAATTATTTCCTGAATCCGAACTCCACCTTGAGATTACATTTTTCGATTTCGCAAGCGTTTCTTTCTGCCGCTTTCTTTTCGCTAAAAGAAAGCGGCGAATAGAATTGCTGATTATAGAGGCATGATTTTTACCCGCCGTCTTAATGGACGGGTATCAAGCACGTTCGCAGTATCGAAATGTTTTGGCCGATGATTCATTTGCATAAGCCACCCCATTTTTGCCATCGTAAAATTTATTCCAGTCGATATTATTGAAAATTAGACTCCTAAAAGGGACTAATCCCTTTATCATCCCTTTGCTCTATTACACATTGCATATTTCCTTCGTAACCTTTATCAGGAATAATGCCCAGTGGATTATTATCCGGCATTATTACTGTCATTCCAGCCGTTTCTTCCAGTCCTGAATAGGATTGAAAGTTGTGCGGAATGACATGCATTCACAAGCTTCCATGAAAGGACGACCAATATGAAACAATCTAAGCTCGTTTTCCTGCTATATACCTTGATCTTGACGGGTATAACAGTTTCTTCCATCAACTGCATGGGCACGGGATCAATGAATGGAAATATCGGTGTCAATATCAACGATCAGCCTATTTGGGGACCTGAAGGTTATGACCACGCTGAGTACTATTACATTCCAGATATAGACTCCTATTACTCTGTCCCCGAACATCAATATATCTATAGGAACGGATCAGCATGGACGCGCAGCGCAGCGCCGCCTTCCACGTACAGCGGATTTGATGTATACCGTTCGTATAAAGTAGTCATCAATGAAAATAATCCTTATCAAAATAACCAGATCCACAAGGCCAAATACGAAATGTACAAAGGTAAAAAGGATCAGCCGGTGATTCGCGACAGCCGCGATCCCAAATACTTTATAATCAAAGACCATCCCGAACATGATAAATGGGTGAAAGAGCATCAACAGCATTGAGGCCGGCAGATTCTGAAAGGATACAGCTCTGTAGAAAAATAAAAGAGGCCGTGTGTGTAACCTGCTCCCGGCTTAGAGAGAAATAAAATAATATTCAAACAAAATTAACAAATGGCGGAACGCCTGCGGAGTTCTGAATTATTTTTTTTTACAGAATTAATGACGTTTAATCCATCCGGGATTAGTCAGAGGCATGGAATATTTGGAAAGACTTCGAAGGAGTCTCACATTTATAACAAGAGACAAAGAAAGAAAAGAGCGCACTAAGCCGTTACCAAAATGATAGATATATCCAAAGTAACCGAATATTTATACGTGGGCTCCAGAGTCGGAAAGGAACATGCCGATGAATTAAAGGTGCTCAATTTTCATCTGATTATTTCCATGATCGGGCAAATGCCGCCTGACGAAATCTATACACTTCCTCCCTTTAAAACCTTATGGATTAAAACGTATGATACATTCCTTACTCCCATCACAGTCAAGAAATTGCTGGTGGGGGTTGAGGCAGCCTTGCCTATTATTCAAAACAAAGGCAAGCTCCTAGTATTTTGCATGCAAGGCAAACGCCGAAGCGCTGCTATGGCCGCCGCCATTCTTATCAGTATGGGACATACCGGCGAACAGGCAATCGACTTATTGACCACTGCCCGCACGGTAGCTGATCCAAGAAGGTGGTATATCCGAAGGCAGATCAAAGCCTTTGAAAAATACTGGCGGAAAAGAGAATTCGCGATGGAAAAGAAAATAAAAAATATTCACATCATTATTAATCCCGCCGCCGGAGAAGAAGAAGCTATCTTGCCTGTTATCAATGCGTCCATGAAAGAAGCCGGCATTAAGTGGGAAGCATCTATTACCCACAAGGCGGGCGATGGGATCAAGTTTGCCAAGGCTGCCGTCAAGGAAGGAGTCGATGCCCTCGCTGTGTACGGCGGCGACGGCACACTCATGGAAGCAATCAGCGGCCTGATTGGATCAGAGATTCCTTTGGTTATTCTGCCCGGAGGGTCTGCAAATGTGGCAGCCACTGAACTTGGCATACCCAAAGATCTTAAAGAAGCCTGTACGCTCCTGGGCCACGGCCCGTTAGAGACGAAAACCATTGATGTGGGGCAGTTCGATAAGCGTTATTTTATTGTAGGAATAAGCCTTGGTTTTGAGGCGGATGTCGTCAAAGGCGCGGATCGCGAGACCAAAAATAAGATTGGCATCTTCGCCTATTTTCTTTCAGCGGCCGCGGCATTAAAGAAAACAAAAAAAGCCGTCTACCATCTGAAAATCGATGGACAAGAGCACGAAGTTCAAGGTTTAACATGTATTATTACTAATGCAGGAAATCTCGGGTTTAGTAAAATCTCTTTCGATAAGCATATAGATGTCAGCGATGGGTTCCTGGATGTTGTTGTCGTGCGAAAAGCGAATCTCAGTCTGTTGAAGCATATCGTGGTCACCTTGCTTAAACGGGAACGTCCGGACAATTTGGAATTAGTGGAGCACTGGCAAGGCAAAGATATCAGCGTTTCCTCAACCCCAAAGCAAACGGTTCAATGTGACGGCGAGGTATTGGAAAAAATGCCTCTTCATATCAAGATCATTCCGGGAGCGATCAAGGTTTTGGTTCCTAAAGAAAAGAGCAATCGTCATTGAATAAACGTCTGTTGGCTTTTTATGCCTTAGTTGTGGTGAGTATAATTGGATTGACTTATTTTGTCGAGATTTATCCGATCTCCATATTTGATCTCAATATGACCCAGGAAATTCAGGAACAACGGGCTTGGGATCTTACATTCCCGATGAAGTTAATTAGTTTTTTTGGCGATTCTATAGGTGCGCCTCTTTCGATCATCATCGCTTCATTGCTTTTCTTTTTAACATATCGCCGGCGGGAGGCCTGGTTTACTCTCGCTGTCGTTATTCCCGATCTATTCAATATGCTGATTAAATTATTGATCCATCGCCCCCGGCCAACATTGGAAGACGCCAGGATTTTATCAACATTTAGTCAAACCGGTTTCCCCAGCGGGCATGTTGCTCATTATGTTGTATTTTTTGGTTTTCTCCTGACGGTGATGATCGTGGACAAAAATATTTCTTTATTTTGGAGATATTTTATCGGCATCCTTTCGGCATTCTTGATCCTCACTGTTTCAATCTCCCGGATTTATCTTGGCGCCCATTGGGCCACGGATGTGATAGGAGGATATTTATTCGGTTTTGTTTACCTTGGAATCTTCTTAAAGTTTTATTTGAAATATCCCAGGTTCAAACGATCATCAAAGGGATAATTCCGGAGGCGAATCGAGTTAAGAACTTCACAGCGATCACCGTCAATGTTTGGTTCTTACCACTGTGACGCGGGAAGATGTAAGCCGAATTGTTATTTCCTTCTTTTTCAAGAAGACCTTGATGTTTCGAAAAGTGGTGTACCCGTTCTGAGTTTCCGCCGCAACCTCTGCGCTATTGTATTCCTCACCCGTTCTCTTATTCCACGTCTCAATGTGGGAGAAAGTCGTGACGATTGAGCCGGTTTCTGTGGATCCGGAGAGACGAAACACACTCGCACAAAGAGTATCTTGACCGTATTCGAATGTCGCATAAAGCGTATCCGTTCCCGTTTTCCGGAAAAACTGCAAAGCATTCATGAAGAAATTGAGCGCACTAGGTGCAAGTTCAGAGCGATCTTCAAGCGGCAGCTTAACAAAGGAAGGAAACGCAGAATCGCTTGCGATCTCAAACCATCGATTTTCGCCGTCATCGGTCAGGTGCAGGAGGAACGAACAAAGAAACGGTGTTCTTATATCCCATTCAACAAATTTCAAGGAGTCTGTGTGAACTCCCGCCACGCGTGCAAGAATCGAAACGAAGAAATTAGGGTACTCGATATCCACCGCGAAAACGCTTGTAATGCAGATGGTTTCCGCAATTCCTGTCGTATCGTGAATCCCATAATCGTTAGAGTAGGAGCGATTGGTGAATAACAACAAAAGAAAGATGAAGCAAACCACCCGTGTCGAAGGAGGCACAGCACTCCTCATTTTGTGATAAACATCGTCATATGACAAAAGCGACAAAACGAGGTATCCGACATAAGAATTCATAGTGTGTATTATTCCAATTTTTGCCAGGCCGAATATCCCGTGATTTAATTATGTGTTCGTGCTCCACTTCCAGTTCCGGATTTCCGGCATGTCCTGGCCGTGTTCATATATGTATGCTTTATGTTCGATAAGTTTTTCTTTCATCATCTTCCTGAGTGCGGAGCCTTTGGAACCCAGTTTCGGCTGCCGGCGTATCACATCCTGTACAAGATGGAACCTGTCAATATCGTTTAAAACCGTCATGTCGAAAGACGTTGTGATAGTACCTTCTTCCTTATAACCGCGAACGTGCAAATTTTTATGATTGGTACGGCGGTACGTCAACCGGTGCACAAGCCAGGGATAACCGTGAAATGCAAAAACGATCGGTCTGTCCTTTGTAAATAATGCGTCGAAATCCTCGTCACTCAGTCCATGCGGATGTTCTTTGCTAGGCTGTAATTTCATCAGATCGACAACATTGATCACGCGGATCTTCAGGTCGGGCAGATGTTTACGAAGGATAGAAACAGCGGCCAGAGTTTCGAGTGTCGGCACATCGCCGCAGCAGGCCATCACCACATCCGGTTCGGAACCGTGATCGTTGCTGGCCCAATGCCATACATCGATCCCTTTCGTACAATGTTCGATCGCGGCATCCATGGTCAGCCATTGAGGCGCAAGATATTTGCCTGCAATAATAACGTTAACATAATGCCGGCTCCTCAAACAATGATCTGCGGTCGTCAGCAGGCAGTTGGCATCCGGTGGAAGGTACACCCGTACTATCGAGGCCTTTTTATTTACTACATGATCGATGAAGCCGGGATCCTGATGTGTGAATCCATTATGAGCCTGCTGCCAGACATGCGAAGCGAGCAGGAAATTCAGTGAAGCAATTTTCCGGCGCCATGGCAATTCAGCGCTTATTTTCAGCCACTTGGCATGCTGGTTGAACATCGAATCGATGATATGAATGAACGCCTCATAGCAGTTAAACAACCCATGCCTTCCGGTGAGCAGATATCCTTCAAGCCACCCTTCACACTGATGCTCACTCAGCACCTCCATCACCCGGCCATCAACTGCAAGAAATTCATCATTCTTTTTCGTCCGGGCTTCCCATTGCCGGTCGGTAACATTGAAAACTGCATTCAGCCGGTTGGAAATAGTTTCATCGGGACCGAATATCCGGAAATTCCGCTGCTCCTTATTAAGGGTAATTACATCACTCAGGAACTCACCGAGCACATTCGTATCGGAAGCTTGAACTGTTCCCGGTGATGTTACGTCCACGGCATGTTTTCGAAAGTCAGGCATAATCAAGTCGTGCAGCAATAATCCTCCGTTCGCATGAGGATTCGCACCCATGCGTCGATTCCCTTTAGGTGCCAATTCGGCTAATTCTGCCCTAAGCCGGCCGCTCGCGTCGAAGAGCTCTTCCGGTTTGTAGCTTTTCATCCAGTTTTCGAGTTGTGCGAGATGATCTGGATGCTCAGGATCCATCAGTAATGGAATCTGGTGAGATCTTGAGGTGCCCTCGATCTGCACTCCATCGACTACTTTCGGTCCCGTCCAGCCCTTTGGTGAATTTAGAACTATCATCGGCCATCGGGGCCGTGTTGTATCGTTCTTACTCCGCGCATTACTTTGAATTTGCCGGATACTCTCAATTGCTTTTTCCATAGCATCGGCCATGAGCTTGTGCATTTCCATAGGATCATCTCCTTTCACAATGTACGGCGTCCAGCCGTAGCCGCGAAGCAGCTTATCCAATTCCTCATGTTCGATGCGGGCCAGTAAAGATGGGTTGGCTATTTTATGGCCGTTGAGATGCAGGATCGGCAGCACGGCTCCATCGGTAATCGGATTCAAAAATTTATTGGAATGCCAAGCTGTTGCCAATGGGCCTGTTTCCGCTTCGCCATCGCCGATGATGCAGGCGACGATCAATTCAGGATTGTCAAATGCTGCACCGAAGGCATGGCTAAGTGAATATCCCAGCTCGCCGCCTTCGTGAATCGAACCCGGACATTCCGGCGAGACATGACTGGGAATTCCGCCCGGGAAGGAGAACTGAGTGAATAGTTTTTTTAATCCGGCTTCATCCTGTGTAATTTTTGGATATACTTCGCTGTAAGTACCTTCGAGATATGTATTGCTGACAAGAGCCGGGCCGCCGTGGCCCGGGCCGGAAATGTAGAACATATCCAGATCATACTTTTTGATTACACGGTTCAAATGCACATAGATAAAGTTCTGCCCCGGTGTGGTGCCCCAATGCCCGAGCAGCAGCGACTTCACATGCGACAGCTTAAGCGGCTCTCGGAGCAATGGATTGTCGTGCAGGTAAAGCTGGCCGACCGACAAATAATTTGCGGCACGCCAATAAGCGTCCATCTTGTGGAATAATTCAGGAGTAAGAGTCTCTTCCATTTTTCAATTTTCCTTTATATAGTTGAGGCCGGGAACACGACAAACAATCTTGGCCTTCATTCATTCTTCATCTTTATGCTGTTTCCATCGGTGATTTAATTTCCAATTTTCAATCCAAACGAAGCCAATTTTAAGCATGTTGACTTATAATCCCTGTGAAGAATACTTCTAATTCCAAAACCTTCTGCGATCTGAACAAACATAGAAGTGTTCTCAATATAGATTACATTTTGTGCAGGTGTTTGGGCGATGTCCAATGCGAGCTGAAAAATATCTGTGTCAGGTTTGCGGACATGGACGAAGCAGGAAGAAATAAAAGAATCTACAAATGTATCAAGCTTAAACTTCCGAATCCTGTATAAATTTAATTCTCGTGCTTCATTGCTCACCACAACGATCTTTAATCTATAGCGTGCCTTAAGCAGACATATTAACTCTATCATTTGGGAATAGGGTTTCGACTGAGCGAACATAAATTTACGAAATTGAGCATATGAGAACGATCGTTTCTTATAGAATACTACAAGGTTCAAGTATTCCTTAATAGTAAGATTCCCTGACTCGTAAATGTCGTAAGTCTGGTTATGCCGTCTTTCCATCTCTGTAAAATCCAGACCGAACTTCTTGGCTGCTAGTTTACGTAATTCGTGATTCCATCCATCGGTGAGCAAAACACCGCCGATATCCACGAATAGAGTTGTGATCTTTTTTGATTTTTTCATTTTATTCTTTTCGAATGAGTCGTACTTCGCAGCTTGCGGTCGTACTGCGTTAATTCCGTGGGCAGAGGCCAACGATGTCCTTGCTCGGCGAGCAGCCCTTGAGTATCCTCCGGACCCCAGGTACCGGCAGCATAGTTGGGGAAATCACTAGGCGAAGTATTCTTCCACACTTCGAGTATGGGCATCAGCAATCGCCACGCTGCTTCCACTTGATCGGCACGCATGAACAATGTAGCGTCGTTTTTCATGACATCCCAAAGCAGTGTCTCATACGCGTCAGGCGAAGGTGCGGCAAAACTCTTACGGTAGTTGAACCGCATGTCCACCGGACGCAGCTGCATCTTCGGCCCCGGGTATTTAGCTTGAAAGCCCAGCACAATGCCTTCTTCAGGGTGGATCGACATAACGAGCCGGGACGGCTGCCATCCAAGGGAAGCCTCGGGTGGGAACGATTGATGCGGTACTGCACGAAATTGAATGGACACTTCCGACACCTGCCGTGGCAGACGTTTACCTGTACGCAGATAAAACGGTACCCCCTGCCAACGCCAATTGTCAATCAATAACTTCAAAGCTACAAATGTTTCCGTTTGGGAAGCAGGCGCTACACCGTCTTCTTCACGGTATGCGCGAACTTTTTTGCTGTGGCTGTCATCCGGACCATATTGTCCGCGTACAGCGCACTGATGGACCGCGTCGGGGTGTATCGGACGAACCGCATGGAGCACATCTACTTTTTTATTGCGGATCTCATCTGCATCAAAGGATACCATGGGTTCCATTGCCACGAGGCAGAGCAATTGCATAAGATGATTCTGCACCATGTCGCGGAGTGCACCCGCCCGATCGTAATAGCCGCCCCTATGTTCGACACCCACATCTTCGGCAACAGTGATGGTCACATAGTCCACGTATCGGCGGTTCCAGATAGGTTCGAAGAGTGGATTAGCAAATCGAAACGCAAGAATATTCTGCACCGTCTCTTTACCAAGATAGTGATCAATGCGAAAAATTTGGGATTCATCAAAATTAGCTGCAAGGATGGCATTCAAAGCTCGCGCTGATTCCAAATCATAGCCAATCGGTTTCTCAATCACGATTCGCGTCCATGGACGGTCACGCGTCAATCCGGCTTTTCCGAGGTATTTCGGGATTTCGCCAAACATACTTGGCGGTGTAGCCATGTAAAAAATGCGATGGGCTTTAGCGCTCCATCCTTTTTCCAACACAGCACATTGTAATCCCAATGCCGTATAACATTGTAATTTTTTGAAATCCCCCTGCTGGTAGTAAATATGCTTCGCGAATTGATTCCAGGCAGCAGCCTTTGCTTTGCCAAACCGGGAGAATTGATTGACGCCGTCGTGCAACCGTCGACGTAATTGATCATTGCTGAACTGGATACGGTCCACTGCAATAATCGCAAACTCTGTTGGTAAACTGCGATCCTGAGAGAGATCAAATAATGCCGGTACTAGTTTACGCCAGGTTAAATCTCCTGCTCCGCCGAAGATGGCAAATACTGTTGGTTCAAGTCGATCCTCTGTTTTTATCTTTGTCATTCCTTCTCCCATTCCGTGTGAAAGGTACCTTTGGCATCGACGCGTTCATACGTGTGCGCACCGAAATAATCTCGCTGGGCCTGAATAAGATTAGCCGGCAGCCAGGCGCTGCGATAAGCATCTAAATAGCTTAAAGAAATCATCAGTCCCGGTGTCGGGATCCCAATTTCGCCCGACTGGCAAACCACCTGACGCAGGGGTTTCTGATACTCTAAGACCTTTTGTGAGAGATTGGGATCAAGAAGTAAATTTGGCAGGTCATGTTGCTTATGAAACGCCGCCTGAATATCTTCCAGTAATGCGGCACGAATGATACAGCCGCCCCTCCAGATCCGAGCCACAGCTTCGAGATCGAGGTGATACTTGTATTTGTCTGAAGCCACTCTTAAAAGCGCAAAGCCTTGCGCATAAGTAATAATCATTGCGGTATAAAAAGCGCGACCCATTTGAGCAAGATATATTTTGCGTTCGGTTGTAAAGTGTTGCGGGGATCGCTGATACAATAAGCCTGCCTGTTCACGTTCCTTTGCGAACACTGATAAATCCCGCATAGCAACTGCCAGGTCGATTGTTGGAATTGGCACTTGCAGTTCCATCGCGCTTTGCGAAGTCCACATGCCTGTACCTTTCTGTTTGGCCACATCGATGATTTCATCGATCAGCCGCTTGCCTGTCTTCTCATCCTGTTTAGAGAAAATGTGGCTGGTTATTTCCACAAGATAGCTGTTGAGTTCTCCCTTATTCCATGTAGTATAGACCTCATGCATTTCATCGTCGTCTAAGCCAAGGCCGCGTTTCATCAGATCGTAGGTTTCGGCTATAAGTTGCATGATACCGTATTCAATACCGTTGTGAACCATCTTCACGAAGTGTCCCGCAGAACCCGGGCCTAGCCACGTCACACATGGCCCGCCATTCACCTTTGCAGCTGCAGCTTCAAAGATGGGACGAACTCGTTCGTAAGCCTCTTTTGATCCACCAGGCATGATGCTTGGTCCGTGACGCGCACCTTCCTCACCGCCCGACACACCTACGCCGAGGAATTGAATACCTTTCGCCGCTAAGTCTCTAGTACGAACGTCAGTATCTTTGAAGTAAGAGTTGCCGGCATCGATGATAAGATCGCCCTTATCCAAGTGGGATGACAAATCCTTGATGACCGAATCCACTGGAGCGCCCGCTGGTATCAGCATCATAATTGCACGAGGTTTGCGAAGCATTGCGATGAAATCAGGGATGTTCGCAGCACCGTAAATTTCGCGTTCGATTGCTTCCTTCCTCAACTCTTCGACTCTAGATTGGTCCTTGTCGTATCCCGCAACTGAAAAACCGCGATCCGCTATGTTCAACACGAAGTTGCGTCCCATAACACCCAAACCGATCATACCGATTTCACTTTGTTTTTGTTGTTGGATATTTTTCATTGTCCCGGCTCCAATAAAATCATCGCTGCCATAATATTCGCTCCACTTCCAAAGGAACCGCAACGCTATCAAAGTATGGTATTAGCCGCGCTGTATAATCCTTCGGCGGGCGGGCTGAAGAAACAGTCGCACTGTAAACGTAACCGCCTGTTGCACCGGCCAGTGGATGAAGAAGCTTCATCTCCTGCGTCAATGAAGCACCACCGTCGATTCCGTCTGCATAAAGTTCTACGTGCGCGGCCATCGGGTCGAGGTCAGCGAGAAAAACCTGAATCTCAAAGACATGCTGCTCGCCAAAAGTCTCTATCTTAACTTCGCCGAAATGTAATGCAGCCCATTTCTCTTCCAGATTATTCTGCCATTCGACTATCTGTTTTCCAATTGCTCCTTTATTGGCCATTCGCAGTTGAATGGATTTAGCAGCGGGGAGATAATGCTGCTCGGTGTACTCGCGGACTGTCCGATTGGCAGAGAAACGTGGTGTCAATAGTGCCATGCTTTCACGCATACGAGCGACCCAAGCAACCGGGATGCCCTTGTTGTTGCGGGTGTAGAACTCTGGGATTACCTCACGTTCGAGTTTATCATAGAGCACTTTAGCTTCTGCCGCATCCCATGCGGGATCATCGCCGTGTTCCTGTCCGTCACCCAGTGCCCATCCAACTTCCGGTGTGTATGCTTCCGCCCACCATCCATCCAGCTCTGAAAGATTAATACCTCCATTGACAAGCACCTTCATACCGCTTGTTCCACACGCTTCCCATGGACGCCGGGGTGTGTTGATCCAGACATCGACTCCCTGCACAAGGTATTCACTTAAGAGCATGTCGTAGTCACTTAAAAAGATCACGTGGCGTCGTGCTTCGGTCTGTCGGATAAATTGTATCCATTCTTTTATCAAGGCCTGCCCTTCCAGGTCTGCTGGATGTGCTTTACCGGCGATAATAAGCTGTACCGGCCGCTGCTGATTTGTTAACAATCGCAATAGCCGTTCCGGATCATGCAAAAGCATGTTAGGTCGTTTGTAGGATGCAAAGCGACGTGCGAATCCTAATGTCAATATGTCGGGACTAAAAAAATGTTTTGCCTCTTCCACGGCTTCGTGAGATGCACCTGAGGATGTAAGCTGCAGGGATAATCGCCCGCGGACATATTCAACAAAAGACTTGCTAGCGGCAGTCCGAAATTGCCAGAGCCTGTCATCCGAGGTATGCCGGATGTTTTCCTCAATTGTCTTCGTCGTTCCAAGCCAGCGGTCTTTTCCACAAGCTTCAGTCCAGAGATCATCGGCTGCTGCTGAGTCCCATGTCGGCATGTGGACTCCATTCGTTACATATCCGATAGGCACTTCATCTGCAGGCCAATTGGGAAAAAGAGATTCAAAAAGGTGCCGACTGACTTTCCCGTGCAAGCGACTCACTCCATTAACTGCTCCGCTCCCGCGGATTGCCAGATATGCCATGTTGAAATTTTCAGATGAATCGTTCGAGTTTTGCCGGCCCAGCGCCAACAAATCGTTCATAGTAATGCCAAGTTTTTCTTTGGCGTACCAACCGAGGTATTGTTCGATGAGAGCCGGCGCGAAACGGTCAAAGCCCGCAGCTACTGCCGTGTGTGTGGTAAAAAGGTTACCTGCTCGGGTCACAGCCAGTGCAACTTTAAAAGGCTGACCTGTTTCTTCCATGAAATTTCTTGCACGTTCCAGTACTGCGAAGGCAGCATGCCCTTCATTCAGGTGACAGACTTCCGGCTTGATGCCAAGTGCACGGAGTATCCGCCATCCGCCGATTCCAAGTACCATTTCTTGCTTCAACCGCAATTCAGGCCCGCCGCCGTACAGCTCGCTGGTAATCCCCCGATGAATTGGAGAGTTCGCAGCGTCATTGGTGTCCAGCAAGTATAACTTAATTCTTCCGACCTGTACCTGCCACGCTCGAAGCCAGACTGAATATCCCGGTAATGCAATTTCCAATCTCAACCACTCGCCGTTCGGATGACGCAATGGCGTGATTGGAAGTTGTCCGGGATCGTTGTATGGATAAAGTGCCTGCTGCGCTCCGTTCCTATCGAGCTCCTGCCGAAAATAGCCTTGCTGGTAGAGCAGCCCCACACCGACCACCGGGACGCCCAAATCGCTCGCAGTTTTGAGTTGATCGCCGGCTACATTGCCGAGACCTCCCGAATATATAGGGAGCGCTTCGCTTAACATAAATTCCATGCTAAAATACGCGACGCATGTCAATGGTGACTTTGGATAATTTTGCTGGAACCATGCAGATGCTTTCTCTTCCTGCTCTTTGGACTGTACGAGAGAATCAATCTTTTTGCGAATATCAGGATTTGACAATACATCCTTGACCTTCTCCCGTGAGACAGTCTGCAGAACATCCCAAGGATGATGAGTCAGGTCCCACAGTACCGGATCGAGCTGCCGCCATATTTCGTCAGCAGCATGATTCCATGACCATCGCATATCAAGCGCAAGTTCAGACAGAGAATCGAAACCGTCAATATCTGAGTGTAAAAAATCCCTAACCAGACTGCGCGTTCGTGTTTGATCTTTCATGATTTTTCCTTCAGTCGCTTAAGCAGGTCATATGCAGCAAGGGGCTTCGATATCGGAACCGAGTTGGATTCTAATACCTTCATGAGAATTGCGAGTAAATCGTTGAATCCGTCCTCTTTCTGATTTCGTAAAACATGGTATGTTCCCTGACGCAAAAGAACAGAATCAGATTTACTTTTAATCAACGCGCGCAATAATGCAGGCCACGCCTCCTTCTTAAACTTTCTCAATGCTTCAGCAGCTAGCCAGGCTACGTCGGGGTTGCTGTCTTCAAGCGCGTTCACTAACACAGGTATTGACCTGAAATCTCCGATAGCACCAAGCGTCTTGGCTGCTTCCCATCGGACGTGATCCTGTTTGGAATTCTGCAATGTACGGATGAGAGAAGAAACAGCGGGCTTACCGAGAGCCACCAACGATTTCCTCGCTTTCATACGAGTTGCACCGTTCTTACTTCCCAGCAATTCCAGCAAGGACTCAAGATTTGTGCCCGTCAATTTTTGCTTCATCATAGTTTCTTCTCCGGGGAAATTGATGCAGTAGAACTCATTTTAAAAGCATCGTTCACGATGCTCTGCGCTTCCTCCAGGATGCGGCGCAGATGATCAACTCCATGGAAGCTCTCCGCATAAATCTTGTAGATGTCTTCAGTCCCGGATGGACGCGCTGCGAACCATCCATTCTTTGTTGTCACCTTCAGTCCGCCAATAGGCGCGTTGTTTCCCGGTGCTTGAGTGAGTATAGTTTCAATCTTTTCATCTGCCAACTCCTTCTTTGTTATATCCTGTCTGGAAAGATTCTTCAATATCTTCTTTTGCACGGGTGTAGCTGGTGCTTCAACACGGTCGTAGGCAGGTTCACCGAACTCACGCGTAAGTTCACGATATATTTCCCCGGGATCGCGGCCCATTTTTGCTGTGATCTCTGCAGCAAGCAAAGCCGGAACAATTCCATCTTTATCTGTTGTCCAAACGCTGCCATCTATCCTGACAAAAGATGCCCCCGCGCTTTCTTCTCCTCCGAAACCAAGCGAGCCGTTGATCAAACCATCGACAAACCACTTGAAACCAACCGGTACTTCGTAGAGCTTTCGGCCAAGTTTTGCACCGACGCGGTCAATCATCTGACTACTTACAACAGTCTTGCCTACCGCCGCTTCTTTGCGCCATTTCAACCGATGTTGGAAAAGATATAAAATAGCTGCTGAAAGGTAATGGTTGGGCGGAAGCAATCCAGCAGATTTGGCAACAATTCCGTGTCGGTCATGGTCGGTGTCGCAGGCAAAAGCAATATCGTAACGGTCCTTCAAGCCAATTAACCTTTGCATCGCATAAGGCGAAGAGGGATCCATGCGGATCTGTCCATCCCAATCAACCGTCATAAAACTAAAGGTCGGATCAACAGCGTCGTTAACAACTGTCAGGTTCAACCCATAACGCTCGGCAATTGGTTCCCAGTAGTGGACGCCGGCACCACCGAGCGGATCCACTCCCATACTAATTTTAGCGTCACGAATAGAATTCATGTCGATCACATTTACAAGATCACTAATGTAACCATTGAGGTAGTTGTACCGGTGCGTCGTGCTGGCACGAAGTGCTTTCTCGTAAGAGATTCTTTTTACATTCAAAAGGTTATTTTCAAGAAATTCATTCGACTTCGCTTCGATCCAATCGGTAATATCGGTTTCAGCCGGACCGCCGTTAGGAGGATTATATTTATAACCGCCTTCATGAGGCGGATTATGCGAAGGCGTAATTACTATGCCGTCGGCAAGTCCAGTTTTACGGTCACGGTTGTATGTAAGAATAGCATGAGAAATAACCGGGGTTGGAGTATATTCATCTTTCTCTGCAATCATAACTTCCACCCGATTTGCCGCCAGCACTTCAAGCGCGCTGGCAAGAGCCGGTGCAGAAAGTGCATGGGTATCCATGCCAAGAAATAGCGGGCCATCGATCTTCTTCTGCTTCCTGAACAGGCAAATCGCTTGCGTAATGGCAAGTATGTGCCATTCATTAAAAGCTTTATTGAGTGCGGAACCACGATGCCCTGATGTTCCGAATGCAACCCGTTGCGACGGAATCGATGGATCAGGCACTTCGGTATAATATGCCGATGATGAGTTTTGGTACGTTAATCAGCATCGCTGGTTCGGCTGGTTTTCCTGCAAAAGGACTTACTTGCATCGTTCTCTCTTTAATTATGCTGGTACCTTTTTTGCCAATGCCGCCATCAACTTGTCAAATGACTCGTTGAATTTCTTGATGCCGTCGTCTTCAAGTTGTTGAGTCACCTTGTCGATGCTGATCCCGAATTCCGGCAATTGTCCCATCACCCGGTTTGCCTCCTTGATATCTTGCTCGAGGCTCAATTTCGGATTACCGTGATTGCGATATGCCTCGATTGTTTCAAGCGGGACTGTATTTATTGTATCTTCACCTATGAGGGATTCAATATATTTTACATCACTGTAATCCGGATTCTTGGTACTTGTGCTGGCCCAGAGCAGCCGCTGTACCTGAGCGCCCTTATCCTCCAGTTTCTTAAATCTATCATTGCCAAAAATCTCTTTGTAAATTTGATAAGCCAGCTTAGCACTTGAGACAGCCGTTTGGCCTTTTACTTTTTTTGCGGCGTCCATCTTCTTGTTATCCGGCGAAATAAATTTATCCAGCAACGGATCTATTAAAGAATCAATGCGGCTTAAAAAGAAACTGGCAACCGAAGCCACATTCTTAACCGGCTTTCCCTGGGCTGCACGCACTTCAAGTCCCGTTATGAACGCTTCCGCAACCTGTCGATAACGAGGTAATCCGAAAAGCAGAGTAATGTTGACATTGATGCCTTCGGCGATGAGAAGCTGGATGGCAGGCAGCCCTTCGGATGTTGCCGGGACTTTAATGAATGCATTGGGGCGGTTTACTTCTGCCCAAAGATGACGGGCTTCTTCGATCGTACCGTATGTGTCATGAGCAAGTTTTGGCGATACTTCAAGGCTTACGAAGCCGTCTGCTCCCTGTCGCCGGTCATAAACGGAACGCAGAAGATCGGCGGCAGATTGAATATCTTCTACGGTTAGTGTTTGATAAATTTCTCCGATATTCTTTCCAGCTATAGCCATCGAATGGATCACGGAGTCATAATCATGGCTGCCCGCGATAGCTTTTTCAAAAATAGATGGATTCGACGTTATTCCGGTTACTCCATCATCGTCCATCAAACGCCGGAGTTCGCCGGATGATATCATCCCCCGTTGAATAAAATCTATCCATATGCTCTGGCCTAATTTCTCAAGTTTTATAAGTGGATTGGATGACCCTGCTGTGTTAGCTGCCGTTGGCCCGTATGATTTTTTTTTACTCATAGATTGTTCCATTTATATATCCCTTCTAAATGAAATTCCCGGCTTTGTCATTGTTTCGGGTTTAAAAATTTTCTCAGCTTCTTCCAGAGATAGATATTTCATTTCTACCGCTGCTTGTTTTACTGTCTTGTTCTCTTTCAATGCTCTTTTTACTGTTTCCGCCGCCCTGTCATAACCGATTATGGGATTAAGAACGGCAGCAATGGCCGGATTCCTGTAAACACGCTCTGCGATATGATCTTCATTGACTTCGAAACTATCAATGGCTTTTTCCGCCAGAAGACGAGATGAGTTTGCAAGAATAGTGATGGATTGAATAATATTGTACGCGATCACCGGGAGCATAACATTTAATTGGAATTCGCCCTGGGCATTGGAAATGGAAATAACGATATCATTTCCGATAACCTGTGCAGCCGCCATTCTTACTGATTCGGGGATGACAGGATTTACTTTTCCCGGCATAATGGATGAGCCAGGCTGTAATTCCAAAAGCCGGATCTCTGCAAGCCCGGCCATAGGGCCGCTATTCATCCAGCGGAGATCGTTGGATATTTTCATGAGAGCTGTTGCGTAGGTTTTTAGCCGGCCCGAAAGTTCGACCACCGAATCCTGTGCGGCCTGTGCTTCAAAATGGTTCCGCGCTTCATAGAATTTTATCTTAATTAATTTGGAAATCATCGCGGCAACACGCGCTCCGAAGTCCTGCGGCGTATTGACCCCGGTGCCGACCGCTGTCCCGCCAATCGCAAGCTCCGAAAGCCCGGGTAGTGTATTTTCAATTCTTGAAACCGCGTATTCAATTTGCGCCGCCCAACCCGACATCTCCTGCTTCAGAGTAATAGGCATGGCATCCATGAGATGCGTTCTGCCCGTCTTTACGATTGTCCCATAATTCATTTGTTTGTCTTTTATCGATTTCTCAAGTACTCGCATCGCAGGCAGCAGAGATTCTTTCAATTGGATGCTTGCCGCGACATGGATTGCGGTCGGTATGACATCGTTCGATGACTGCCCCATATTCACATGATCATTCGGGTGGACTGGAGATTTGCCTGCCTTATTTCCGGTAATAAGCTCATTGGCTCTGGCAGCGATCACTTCATTCATATTCATATTGGTCGAAGTTCCCGATCCCGTCTGAAAAACATCGACGGGAAATTGACCGTTGAATTTTCCGTCCCGGATTTCTTCGCTTGCGCGAATAATGGCATCAGCAATAAGCGGCTCAAGGAGATTGGCTTCTCGATTAACGCTTGCACACGCATGCTTGATCAAAGCAAGAGAATGGATGAAGATCGGCTGCAATGTCATTCCACTGATAGGGAAATTCCCGATCGCTCTTTGTGTTTGAGCTCCCCAATAAGCATCCGATGGAACTTTCATTTCTCCCAGAGAGTCCTTTTCTATTCGATAATCAGCCATTAATATAGTTTCCTGATCTTTTTACTCAATATCCCGGAACAGATGGATAATTACTAAGTATTATTTTCCACATCACGATCGTATCATCGTTAGGATCATTTTGAATCGCTTGACGGCTTTAAGCGCATGGAGTTTCTGCGCGGGCATAAGAATTATCTCGCCGCTCCCCACATTATGCGGCTTACCCTCGATGGAAACTTCCACCTCTCCCTCCAATACCTGGACAAGCGCATCGAAGGGTGTTTTATGTTCACTCAAGCCTTCGCCTTCGTCAAACGCAAAAATCGTTATGCTTCCTGACGGCCTTTTTATTATTTCACGACTTACAATAGCGCCGGTCTGGTAACCGATCAATTCTGCTAACTTCGTCACCTGACTTTCTGCAATTCCTTTTGGTGCAGTTGTTTGATCATTATTCATCTTTGAACTCCTGGCGGCTGCTTATCTTTTCTGTTCTTTTGTGCTGCCGTCATATGGATGTTTTCAAATATTATTATATAGATCCATCATTAATATTTTCTTCTTTTTATTTAAGGCGCCCCTTCAAATTTGATGGATTATGAGGGCCCGGCTCTGATATTAATTCACGTGCGGCATCCGCCTGATTCCAAACATTCCAAAGTAATACACCCCGTACGCGATCATTCTTCAAATAATATATTACACCTTCTTCGAAAGGTTTTTTCCAATCGGAGAACGTTTCCAAAAGTGAATCCAGCTCACCGACTGCCTCATACCCGAGCTCGAACATATCGGAGTAGAAGAACTGCAGGCGATTGTACGGATCATTTTTTCCTGCCATATTCCGGCCCGCAGTACTGCCCATGACATTAGCATTATCCTCATGTTCCGCGCGGATTCGCTTTTCCAATGAAGGATTGAAAAAAGCTGCAACATCGCCTGCCGCATAAACGTCCTGATTGCTAGTCTGCAAAAACTCGTTCACCAGGATTCCGTCCGATATTTCTAGCTTCGCTGCTTTAGCAAGTTCGATATTCGGCATAGTACCGATCCCCGCGACTATCCCATCTGCAGCAATATATTTTTTATCGGCAGTCTTCACCGAATATTGACTGCCTTTTTTTTCTATGCCGACGATCTTTTCGCCCGAAAGCATCTCAACCCCTTTTTGTTCATAAAATTTATTGACGAACCGTGAAAGGTCGGCTGGAAAAATACGATCTCCGATGCTTTCTCCCGGAAAAATCATGGTTACCGCTATACTGTTCATCGTGAGAGCAGCGGCAATTTCTGATCCGATGAATCCCCCGCCAATCACAATTACCCTGCTCGCTGTTTTCGAGAGTGCGCGAAGATTCCGGTAGTCCGACAAGGTGCGGAAGTACATAATCGAATCATCACCAAACGAAAATTTCTTGGGCCTGACGCCGGTTGCCAGCATGAGTTTTTCGTAGCTATAAGTATCCCCGTTCTCACAAATCACGCGCTTTCTTTCGGGATCGATTTCTTTCACAATAACACCAAGATGGATTTCCACCTTTTTGCTTCCCATATCTCGCCAGATAGAATCCAGGCCTGTCCCCTTCCAGAGAGCTTTGGAGAGCGGGGGTCGATTATAAGGAGCGTCAGTTTCTGCACTGATCAGTCCTATGCTGCCCGTGGAATCGATTTCTCGAATACCCTCGACCGTGGAAGCAGCGGCCATGCCTCCGCCAATAATCAAGTATTTGTACTCTTTCATTAACTTCTTCCCTTAAATCTTTTGCCCGATCGTTCTAATGCTGCGACTTTATTTAATCGACGCAGATGATTTTTATTTCGAATAAAGCGTGCATCCAGGAACGCTTGTGTCAAATCCCATGCGAGTGCGAAACTAATAACTTGTGCGCCAAAGCAAATTACATTCATATTGTCGTCTTCGACTCCCTGATGGGCAGAAAAATAATCGGAGATAAGCGCTGCCCGCACTCCCTGGACCTTGTTTGCAGCAATGCATGCGCCGACACCGCTCCCACAGATCGCAATTCCACGCTCAACCTTTGACCGGACAATATCTCGTGAAAGCGGAACCGTAAAATCCGGATAATCGTCCGCGGGAGACAGGGAAAATGCCCCAAAATCAACAACTGTATGCCCAATATCCTTCAGTGCCTTCTTAAGTTGTTTCTTCAGTGCAAAACCTGCATGATCCGAGGCAATTCCAATGCGCATTATTTTAGCCCGTTTCCTGTTAACTAACCTGCTCGCTTATTTTAAAACAATTTTAATTGTGAAACAGTTCTCCCGTACTGACGGCAGCATTATTTCAGTCTTTAATAACTGCATCGCCGGGACATAGAATGTTTCAATTCAGATTATAATTGAAGTATTTTTTTGGCTTTCTCGCTCTGGTTCGCATCAACCACCAATTGAACACCTTCCGTATTCTGCAAAGATGGAAGCATTCCGCCTCCATCATCTTTGATTATTGATGCAGTTATGCCTGACGATTCGAGATGTCCTTTTGCAATTTCAGCGTCTATCTCGTTTTCATATTCGCCAATCACTACTTGTTTTTCTTCCACGTAATCACCTCGTTGTTATTGATATTATCCATATTTGCCGGTATAATGACTTTGGCATTCACATTTCCAATCGAATCACGGTGTTGAATCGGATCATACTCTCTGCGAATTCTGCTTAAGATTGGTATATCCTATTTTCGCCGTCTCAGGTTTCATTGTTGCCAGCAAATTTAAAAGCTCGGTTTTTCTTTCTTCTGAGAGAGAGCCGTCTTTGTGAATCGTCTCTTCAATCTTTTTAATCGTATTCTGTGTCATCATCTTATTTCACCTTTCTAAAGACACACTTCACGAAAGCAAGTTGTATAGATATGTTCTATGCATCAGTATTTTAAAATTTTCTATGGATCTTTTGAATTACTGCGTTCCGACTGCCATTTTCGATAGATCGCTTGCAACACGGGATTGATTTCCCCAATCGCTCCAGGCAACACCTTCGGCGCGAATAACACGCAGGTGTTTTGTGTTCGGCTCTAAGATGGTTTGAGAAAAACCATACGATGGCAACCTGGTGAATTGGCCGTCAAGTTTTTCAATTCCGCCCGGTGAGATAAGTAATTGTTTCATCGATTCCACTTGATGAAATAACTTCGGTATCGATTTCCGATAAAGCTGCAGCAGAGTCTCTGCTTGTGCTGCGAATACCATTGAATTCCAGAGGCATTTCTTTGAATACAGTATATGAGCAAGTTTTACCGGCGGTTTCTCGATAAATTGTTCCACGGCATAGAACCGATTTT
Source organism: uncultured Bacteroidota bacterium (assembly GCA_963770945.1). Taxonomy (GTDB): domain Bacteria; phylum Bacteroidota; class Ignavibacteria; order UBA10030; family UBA10030; genus Fen-1298. Next base: position 24,305 of record CAVYRP010000015.1, read on the forward strand.
CATGATAGCGTAAGAACGATGAAGACGGTTCAATCCATCCGTAATTTGTATCTGCATCTTTCGAAGGAATACCGACCAGTACCGACTGTCTTGGGGAAGCGATGAACATAATCCACTGCATTTTCAACAAAATTCATGAGGCGTTTTTCCTCCAGCACAAAGTGGTCGGATGGAAACACGGTGATGCAGGCGGAAGGATCCTGTGCCAATATTTGAACAACGGGAAGAAGAATACTCACTGCGGTTTCACGATTGCATGGCAGTATTATAAGAGATTTTCTCTCCGGTTTTGTAATCTCTGCAAGAGCATATTTCAAATGCTGATTATTCACAACGATGCGCATGCGCTGAAGCGGAACAATGCGTTTCACCCGCTCAATTGTATGCCGGAGCATGGAACGCGTTCCGACGATATTCGCAAATTGTTTCGGCCGATCCATATTTCGCCGGGTTTTCAAATACTCACGCATTCGAACGCCCTCGCCGCCGGCCAGTATGATGGCCCACAAATGTTCGTATTGCTTTTTCAAAAATGAATTCTCACTATCTTTCCTCGTTCAATTCTTTTGTGTTTTGCCCGGATTTTCTTTTTGTATATTTATTTAAGGCTTTCATCGATTTCTTTTTCGTCTTTTCGATTCACTCCTAGAACGAGAACAATACCGCCAATAAGCATTAATCCGACTCCGACGTACGGCTGCCAATTTACAGGACTCTGGCTGCCCTTTGTAATCTCGTATTCCCCGAAATTCGCAGCCTTCTCTCTCGTGAAATAGGTAAAACCCGCATAGAGTGTTACGATAAGACCTAAGACAAGATAATGATGCCGGCTTTTTTCAAGATTTTAATCCTTCCTTCATGAGCAGCTTTAATTTGCTCATTGTTTATCCTTTTGTATGTTTACCGGGAAACGGAACCTCCGGAAATTATTTTGGTTATTAAACAATGAATTAGCTTGCCGCACACCCGGATTTATTAAACGGATAATTCTCCCTGCCCGCTTTATACATTGTCGTCGTGGTCATCTCCACCCAAACTGTAATAGTTATTCTCTTCGTCTTCGCTTCCGATTTCTTCTTGTTTATCATCCAATTCTGATCCAGGAACATCTAAGTCACTGCCGGATTTATCTTCAATGAAATCTTTCTCGTTATTTTTTCCGGCATCATTATTTTCATTTAATGCTTTTGTCCTGGAAATATCTTCAGGATTGATATTCCCTTCTTCTTTGGATTTTCTGAAAATGTCTTCGCCGGCAGGATACAATGGGTATCCCGGAAGATCTTTCTTCGCTTCTTTGTTCGCCTGCCGAACAGGCGGTTTGGTTTTGCTGCTTTGGTTTTTCATATTTTCACTAAGCCTATGTGTGTCGAGAAATTTCATTTTCCGCAGTCTGTTGAATGTCCGCTTTAGTAAGGCTAACGAACACATTCGCCTGCTCATAACTGATTCGTTTGACCTTGCCGGTTGGAATCAAGATTTCCTTGCCTGAATACCAGTGACCGGTTTCGACGACAAGCTCATGAATTGCCCAGCTCTTGTCGTCCACCAGAAAGCTGCTCACATGGCCGATCTCTCCGTCGACCGATTGAATGTTGTAGCCGGCTACTTCTTGCATGCTTCGGAGATGCTTATCGTCTCTGTGATGATACTTCTTTTGAGTCTCCATCTCCTTCTTCGAAAGCGGCAGAACTACCGGGTAATCGCCAATGCCCCACATCGCACTGCCATCCCAGTAAGTCGGCCAGCCGTAATAGGCATAGTAATCGGTCTCGTATTGCCGGGAAACCGGTTTATGTAACTCGATCGAAGGACTATCTTGAATTTTCTTTTTATGCAGCTTGATATGCATCGTCTTTTCGTCCTGATCCAATTTACCAAAAGAATGCGGGGTGAGCAGTACGAGACGATCTATTAACCAGGATCCCGTGTCTGCGACAAGATAGCGAACCACCCAATTCTCGTCGTCAAAATAAAAGTCATTCACATGACCAATATCGCCGTCAAATGCGGCAAGTTTGTTGCCATATAATTGCTTAACGCTTTGCAGCATAAATCTTCCTTTCAAATAAGTTGTTTATACAGTCCGGCAAGGTTTTATCGCTATTGTAATCATTCAAGATGCTCCAATATCTTTTTTAACGGAAAAGGATCGTTCTTCTCCATAGTCTTTCTTTCCATTCCAATTCTAGTACAAAAAATTCTTTCATTAAACGAAGGAAGAAAAGATACTCTCTGAACTTTAATAAAGAAGTATACCGATATCTGCGTTGAGAAGTAATCGACCGAAAGTATGAAATAGTGATTAATCCTATTGGGATCCCAATTTGATAAATGACCAGTTAGAATCTGCGAATTATTATCGATATTGGATTTCCGGGATGCTTCCCTGCCGTTCAAATCATTAGTAATCATTATTTTGTTCTCACAACCGTGATAAGGGCGGATGTGAGCCGAAATGTTATTCTCTTTTTTTTCAAAAATATCTTAATGCTGCTAAAGGCTGTATAGCCGTCCTGAGTTATTGCCGTAACTTCCGCGCTATTGTATTCCTCACCTGTTTTCTTGTTCCACGTCTCAATGTGGGAGAAGGTCGTGACAATGGAGCCGGTGTCTGTGGAGCCGGAGAGATGGAATACACTCGCGCAGAGAGTATCCTTACCGTATTCGAATGTTGCATAAAGCGTATCTGTCCCTGTGCTCGGGAAAAACTGTAGAGCCTTATTGAAGAGAATGATAGCACTGGGCGCAAGTACAGTACGGTCTTCAAGCGGCAGCTTAACATAGGAAGGGAACATAGAGTCGCTTGCGATTTCAAACCATCGGTTTTCACCATCATCGGTCAGGTGCAGGAGGAAAGAACTGAGAATCGGCGTTCTGACATCCCATTGTACAAATTTCAAGGAGTCTGTATGGACTCCTGCCAGGTGTGCAAGAACCGAGACAAAGAAATTTGGGTACTCGATATCCACCGCGAAAACGCTTGTAATGCAATTGGTTTCCGCAATCCCTGCCGTATCGCGAACCCCACGGTCATTAGAGTATAAGCGATGAGAGAATAACAATAAAAAAGCAAAGAAGTATACGGACCGGTTCAAATAACACATAGCAATCACTGCTCCTGAAAGAAGCGGATAGCGTTTAATAACTCCGGGAAATCATAAATAACATAATCAGGCCTCACTCCCTCTTTTTTTTGAAGACCCTGGTTTGATTGGAAAAAGATCGTTTTTATTCCGAGTTTCTGCGCACCATGAACGTCATTATATAAGTCGTTGCCCACGAACAAAACTTCCGATGCCTCCATTTTCATGTCGGACAATGCACGCTCGAACAACCGCCTGTCGGGCTTTCGATAACCGAAGTCACCGGAAACGATGATCGGGTCGAAATAGCCTAGCAGGCCGACGGCATTCAACTCCGGTACCGCATAAGCCGTTTGGGCGTCGGAGATGATCGCCAACCGATATTTAGGAAACAATTGTTTTATTGTGTCTTCTACGCCGTGATAGAGCTGCATTCGAAAGCGCGAGGCAGCACGGTGCGCCTCGGCGAAGAGAAGCGGGAGTTGTTCCAATCTTTCAGTCGGCAGCCGGCGAGTAAAGTCCGTAGAGTACCGGGTAATGATCTCGCGAAAAATACCAACGGCATCGAATTCCGGGTGACGCTCACCCCGCGCGGCGCGCTGGTCCTCCATGATCTGAAAATATGAATTCTTCAGAGTGTTCGCATCCAGTAATATTCCCTGATATGCAAACAGGTTGCTGATAACGCGATAGACTTCATCGTGCCATTCGTTCGTGTTGATATCCGTTAGTGTTCCGTTGATATCAAAAATGAGTCCTCTGATAACCATCAGAAACTCCTTAAACATTCTTTCGCTTCGTTGATTAGACGTCGCCGGTATTCCGGTTCGACCCAGCTGTTTCGTGAAATACGCAGCAGAGTAATCCCCATGTAAAAAGGAGTTCTGCCGGTAATCGAGCGAAAAGCGCTGTCGCGATCCGGGAAGTGACAGGAATATTCCCAAAGAAAGTGACCAATGAAAGGATCGGCTGCGTACTTGTTGCCCGTCGCATGCATAAAAAAATGTTTCAGTTCGCCGGCGATGCGGCCGGTATCGAAAACGCGGTCCGCGCGTTTGGTCCGTTCCAGATCGAACGCAACAACGCTCAGGCCGCCGCCAAACATAAAATTATCGGGAGTCGCATCTCCATGCACAATCACCTGTTGATCCTCCCACATCCTTGACTGATTCCGCCACTGATCGCGCAGCCAGTACAGCTCACGTGTTTCGTCCCCGCCGGTCGCACCTATTTCGTACAGCTTTTTTATCAGGCGATCCATATAACTGCAATCTTGATGAAAATCGACTCCTGCTCCGTTGGCTGTTTTATTGTGAAAGTTCGACAGAAAATATGCCAGCGCCGTCAATTTATAAAAAAGCCGGTTGTTGTCGCCGCTTCGGATCACGGACTGTATCAGGTCGCTGAAGAGTTCGCCATCGCAGTTTTCTGTAACAAGAAGCGCGTTTAGTGAATAGTTGCGGCCCAAAGGCCGGACAACATGATGAGGATAACCTGTTAATCCGAAATCGCGCATCTTACAGAGATTATTGAATTCGCCTGTTAAACGCGCTGCACTTATAGCCGCATCCCGTTTTCGTGATGAGAGAAAAAATTTACCGACAACCCTGCAGCCGGAGTATCTATCCTCGGTACATGTAAACATCATTGGATCCATTAAGCCGGAAAACACGATAATTCACATGACCTGTCGAGCCGTTGATCTGCGGCTGAATATCATATTGGAGATAACCTTGAAGAGGATCGTTTTCCGATAATCGTCCAAGATAAGTTCTGCTCATTGCAATTAATTCCTAAACATATTCAATAGTAAAGCTGATTGGGTTGGGACATCGGGCACACCCAATCGTCATCAAGTCCTGAGAAATGCCAGCAAGTTATTATTGAACTCGTTCGTGTGCGTCCATGGCAATCCATGTGGTGCGCCCGGATAGACCTTCAGAGTCGCGTTCTTGATGAGTTTAGACGAGGCGTGAGCCGAAGCATCAATCGGTACGATCTGGTCGTCATTGCCATGAATGATGAGGGTCGGTACGTCAAACTTTTTGAGGTCTCCGGTGAAATCTGTTTCGGAAAATGCCTTGATACAGTCGAGTTCGTTTTTTAGGCCGCCTTGCATGCCCTGAAACCAGAACGCGTCGCGAATACCCTGGCTGACTTTCGCACCCGGTCTGTTGGTGCCATAAAATGGAGTCGTGAGATCTTTAAAGAACTGTGAACGATCAGCCGCAACACCTGCACGGATGCTATTGAATGTCTCGATCGGCAGTCCGCCGGCATTTGTGTCCGTCTTGAGCATCAGCGGAGTAACCGCACCGACCAATACGACCTTGGCGACACGCTTAGTACCATGGCGCCCGATGTAGCGAGCAGCCTCGCCGCCACCGGTCGAGTGACCGATCAGAGTAACATCGTTTAAGTTAAGCTTTTCGATGAGCTCTGACAGATCGTCGGCATAAGTATCCATATCGTTGCCATTCCAGGGCTGACTCGAACGACCGTGACCTCGACGATCATGGGCAATGCAGCGATAACCGTTAGATGCTATAAATACCATTTGGTTTTCCCATGCATCGGCGTTGAGCGGCCAGCCATGGCTGAACACAACAGGTTGTCCAGTACCCCAGTCCTTGTAATATATCTTAGTACCATCTTTGGTTTTAAATGTGCTCATTGTTTTGGATCCTTCTTAATTTTTACCGGTGTCATCATCGGCCTCTTATGTCCTTCCAACACTCCCGCTAACGATTGTCCACCTGCGAAACAATCAGGGAAACTTGCTATAGGCGCTTCTTCATATATCTACCCAGATGCGCAATCGACTCTTTATTCCGTCGTTTTGCCGTCGAAGTGTTCGTTATCTTTCTCCGCTTCTGCTCGGGTATGGTGGACAACGCCGTCCCGATGATTCGGGGGAGAATAAATTGTATAAAGCTTCATTGGAGCAGTGCCGGTATTGATGATGTTGTGATTCGTCCCGGCCGGGACAACTACAGCAAAGCCATCGCGAATCGCCGTTCGAACGCCATCGAGGACTGCCTCACCGGAACCCTCCTCCACACGAAAGAACTGATCGAGCTTATGAACTTCCGCTCCGATTTCTTCTTTGGGTTTTAATGCCATAACGACGAGCTGGCAGTATTTTGCTGTGTATAGCACCTGACGAAATTCGTCATTCTTAATAGCGAGACTTTCGATATCTTGCACAAATCCTTTCATATCCAATCCTCCGTTTTTAATTTATCCTTTAAAAAGCCGATTCATATGACAATATTGCGGCAACCCTAATCGTTGACTGTGTTCATGCCAGAAAAGCTAAGCAAAGCTCCTGTTCAAAGATGACAAGCCGCGAGAGTATTGAAGACGGCAACGACCGCCGGTATTACTCCAGTATAAATATAGAACCTGCCAATGCTATCTCTCGCATTTAAGCATTATGATATGCAAATGGCAGCCTTGTTAATCGGTTCAGTGACTACGATTAGCGTTACGACCGACGATATATCCGAAAAGTGCCCCGGCACCAAGGCCGATGGCGACGGCTTGATACGGATGTTTGCGCATAATCTTGTCGGCAGACTTAGTGCTTTCAATCGTTTTATCGAGAACGCTGCCATAGATTTCCTTACCGTGCTCCAATGTAGCGGCAAGGCGTTTGCGGGCTTCTCCGACTTTTTCTTCGGCTACATCAGTGGTAGCGGTTATCAAGTTGCGCGCATCGTCAGTGAGCTTATCCATTGCGCTGCTTACAGCATGTTTTTGCTTGTTCATAATGTCCTTTACTTATTATTTATGATTGATTTTTTTGATTACAACGTTTTATCTCCTTGGCAGCCGTCAAAATTGTTTTACAAGGAATAGAAGATAGTATATCATGTTCACGTGTGTTTTTCTTTGGACTGTTCATTCATCAGTTCTTTGTTCCGAGCACATTTTTGCCGCGAATAACTCTTAGCAGGACGACCACAATTGCGATCACCAAAAGGACATGAATGAATCCGCCTATAGTATAGGAAGCGACTAATCCGATGAAGCCACAATACGAGCAGAATAACAGCGATAGTATAGAGCATATATGCATCCTTTCTTCTTGAAAGTCAGTTGTTTGATACAACTACACGAGAACGATCATATTTCAGACCGTTCTCGTGAATATTTAAAGTCCCGGCTATTGCAGTTAATCAGTACCTGCTGAATAAATCCGATATGGTCTTTCCTATCGCATCCATATCATTTTTAAAGTTTGCCTTGAACTCCTGCCATTTACTTTGTCCCTCATCTTTATAATCTTCCAATTTTTTCTTCAGGTCGCTGTTTTTCTTTTCCAGGACTGCCACCTGCTTGCTGTACTTCGCTTTCATTTTAGAACCGGCTTTATCCATCTTATCTTTAAATGCATCGATCTTCTTTTCGTTGGCCTCTATTGTCTTTTCAGACTCACTCTTGAATATTTGCCATTCAGCTTCAAATTCGGTCTGGGCTTTTTTCAGATCTTGCTTAGCTTCTCCGACATTTTCATTGGCGCTTTTTATTTTTTGTTCGGATGTTTTCTCGCATCCCATTATGAGTATCCCGGCCATAAGCCCTATGGCGGTAAAAGCAAAAATATTGTTTTTCATGGTTTTTCCTTTTTGTTTAGTTAAAAAGTTTATGGATTTTAATATTCAAACCGGTCCGGGCAAACGTTTTCATAGTTTTCCTTTTTATAATTACCGCTTTATTCTTCCTTGCATGACACGGGCAAAAGGCTGTATAATCGATGGTACGTCCTGCTTTCCTGCATTCTCAGTTTTTGCGGTGAGTGAATTAAAAGACAATACCATTTGAGAATAAACGCAATAGACTTACGCTCACACTGTTTTCGATCTGCGCAGCTAACCCGCAAGTCCCAGTACGGCCGCGGCAGCACCGCCCGCTAACATCCATGTCGACTTATCTGCAGCTGATCCCGAGAATAATCGGGAAATGTCAGAACCGGAAAAATCATGTGCATTTACACCTAAGATCAAAAGAAGAATGCCGCAGACAAGAATTGCACGCGATAATTCTTTGATCATAGGTAATCCTTTGTTTTTATTCTCTATGTCCTTATGCCGCGAAATAATCACGTACCTCTCCGTCCGCTGATGACATTTACAAGGATGACCACAATTGCGATTACCAAAAGAACATGAATGAATCCGCCCATAGTGTAGGAAGTGACTAATCCTAGGAGCCATAATACGACGAGAACTACAGCGATAATATATAACATAACGAGTACCCTTAGATTGTTTTTATGATTATTTAAAAATAATTACTATCCACCGTATAAAATCCGTCAAAAGTAATATCTTATACCAAGAGCGGCATCAACGGCAAAACCTGTCGCCGGTGTAAGTTCAATTGACGGGGCCAATTCTAAAAAAATATCAATTGGAGTCCGGTGAGGCATCCACGCAATTCCGAATACACCGCGAATAGCTAAAGAACCATCGTTACCACCGCCTTTAAACCGTCCGCCGATACCGTAGTACAGCGGAAATCGGTCGGTTGAGTGAATAACATTCCATGCATGCCAGAGATAATCTATATGAAGATTAAAGCTGTTGCGTGATTCATGACGATTTCCGATAACAGACCAGCCGAGACCAAAATCTAATGCATTGTCGTTCGATGTCCATAACTTAGCGCTGAAACCTGTCGGTTCTCCAACCATCACTCCGAGACCGAATGGGCGTTCTTGCGAGTATGAATTTTGAACGACAAACAATGAACACAATACAATAATTACAGAACCAAGATGTCTCATAGATATATTTCTTTTGATAGAATGATTGAATTAATTGCTCACATTCTACAAAAATTGAAAAAATAAAGTCAGCGCTCAAATCTAAAAAATCAATCTCCCCATGTCCCTGTTAAGGGAAAAATGGGGAGATGAATTATCAGCATTCTACTTTATGATCTTTTTGTTTTCCATTCACAGATCATTTCTCGACATAGAATTCTATACGTCGATTTTCTAACCGGCCTTCTTCCGTTTCATTCGAAGCCACGGGTTCATTTTCACCTTTCCCGACAGTTCTCATCCGGCTTGATTCAATACCATTTTTGACTAGCCAGTTCTTTACCGACTGCGCCCGTCTCAACGAGAGTGACTGATTATATTGTTCGCTTCCCACATTGTCCGTATGCCCGGTAATGACAACCTGCACATCGGGATTCGCGATCATTGCATTGTAGGCCTTCCAGAGTATTGTCTCGGAATATTTCGTGAGTGTCGCTTTATTGAACTCAAAGTTGACGCCCCTAAGAACGACAGTCTTGCCTTTTACAAGAACGATAACGGTATCGGAAGTCTTCTGCTTCGCTAAAAGCAATGCTGCTGCATTAGTCGAATCCTTTATACGCTGTACTTCGGCAATACTCGCTGCTTTCACGCGCGCCACCTCTGCATCTGCATCGGCCTGCTGCTTCAAACGCCGTGCTTCTGCATCGGCCAATGCCTTTGCATTGCGTACCTCTTCATCGGCCTGCGCCTTCACCCGGCGTAATTCCGCGTCAGCAAGTTCCTTTTTTCTCAACTCTTCTGCCTTGTCTATTCCGTCTCCCATCGTAAATGCAATTCCGATAGAAAAACCGTAGAATCCGTCATTTTTCCCGTTGGTAAGAGCATTAAGATCGGTACTCGAACGTACGTGTCCGTCTAAATTATCGGATAGATACAAACTATACCCGCCGTTAATATCCAGCATAATTCCGCTGGCAATTCTAGTTTGAATACCGACACCGAATGGAACCATCGGTAAGAAATCAGAGCCGGTACGTTTGAGATCTTTCGATAAACCGAAACCGGCATATAGATACGGATTCAAATTCGGCAAAGAAAAAGGGCTGAACAGCAGCCGAAGATCGGCTATAAAGTTTTCCGCCCTGTACACATCCGGAGCCTCGAGTTCAGTATAGCCCAGGCCAAGCTGGCCGGCTAACATGGAAGGAAGGATTTCATACTGCAGGAATCCGCGGTACTGCATCATCCACTTATCTCCGGTTCTGTTATCTCCATGAACGCCGCCTCCTGATAAACCCCATGCAAAATCGTAATTTTTTAATTTTGGCTGGGCGTGGCTGTACACGCCGATTACTGCGACCAGCAATGTACACAAGATAAAACGTTTCATGTGATGTCTCCTTAGTTTGTTTTAAAATGTTATAGTGAGTAACGCTTTGTAAAGTATATTGGTTCCGTTGAATCATCTTTTGAATCTTAAACTCTTCATCCGCTAATAACTCCCGGCAAAACTGTTATACAATCACGCAAAGAAAACGCTTGCTTCAAGAGTTATCATAAAAACCTTTCGCTTACCAACAATTAACGTCCGTCCTACGATTGAGATCGTGCACCCACTTTTATTTTAGTGTGCCTTTTCTTCAATGCTCTCTTTACATCTACCGGTCTTCTGCTCCGTTTCTCCTTTTTACTCAATGATTTTTGAGATCTCACAAGGTTGTCGTTTGATTTTTTCAATTGCCCGATGATTTTTTTAAACTCATCAACTTGCTGCCTGGATTCTTCTTTGGCAATACCGTATTTTTCCTGAAGCATTCCCACAAGCTGTTCGTGCTTCCCTGCAATTGCAGCAAGTTCATCATTCATTAATTTTCCCCAATGGTGCACCGCTTTTCCTCTTCGCTGTTTCCACTGTCCTTCAATTCGATCCCAGTTCATTGTACAAGTTCCTTTCGTGTATTCGTCTGTAAAGATTCCCTCCGGCCGACGAAGAGATGAAAACCTCTCCTGAACCGTGAACAAGTATACCCACGTCTGCGATGAGAAGAAATAGCCCGAAAGGTTGAAAGAGTAGTTAATCCTTTTTCAAGAGAGACAGCTGTCCATTTCCTCTCACTAATACCATTAAGTTCACCGGTAATCTCGGATTCGCAGAAATTGTTCATTTTGTCTTCTTTGATTCATAAATATCGGGTCGAGATCGTTCGCAGCCCCCGATCATAATCATGGGTGAGAACTCTTTACCGCATATACCAAAGGATGGAGCTTGAACGATCTTTCCTTACTAGTAAATCCCGGGATTGTATCCATGGTAATCTTCCCGCCGTGAAGAAGTAAGTTAAGATTGTCTGCATGCTTATCTAATTGCGCCGCCCGCATTTCCAGCTTATTCACCTTAGTTGAAATAAAACTTACCTGGTACCGTAGAAAATTATTTTCCGCCGTGAGATTATTTGTAGATTCAACTCCAAGGGCTTTACCGACAGATTGATCCATCTTAATGATACCGAAGAAAACAATGAACCCGATGAGAATTCCGCCAATCGTGTACTTTGCTGTAAACCACTTTACTTCTGCGAATTTGAGTAATTTATTCGAGTAATAATAAAGTTTCACCGTTCCACTCCACTGCTTAAGCGCGGGACAATAAAATCGTTTACACGTTGAAACTGATACATGTATTTTTTAAATAAAATTATTTTAATAGAATAAACTTCTTTGTCGAGACAAATGACCCGGCTTGCAAACGGTAGAAATACGCACCGGAGGAAAGATGGAGTCCTCCTTCTTCGGGATTGAACTGCACAGTGTAGCTGCCGGCTTCCTGGCGGCCGTTTACGATTGTAGCAACCTCATAACCGAGCACATTATAGACTTTTAGAAAAACATGAGCAGAATTCGCAAGATAATACTGAATTCTCGCAGATGGATTGAATGGATTCGGATAGCTCTGGAATAGCACGAATTCTCGAGGCACTAATCTTTTTTCGACAGCGGTCTGCAAAGTTGCCGGCTGAGTAACGGTATTGGCAATTAATGTAACTGCAGTCTGAGCCAGAGCTCTGCCGTTCAGCGTTGCGCCGGTATTCATCGCAATCTGTGTTTGACACAATATTATTCCCTGCATAGCAGCCGTCGTTCCAAGAGTAACTTGACCGGCAACCTGCCAGAAGATGTTGGAAGCCAGCGCACCACCGCTCAGTGTAACAATGGCTCCGTTGGCCACGGTTAGATCTTGTGCTATCTGGAAAATCCAGATATCGGTTTCGCTGCCCGAAAGAGTGACACCAGCAGCATCAATTTGGAGCCCTGTCCCCCATTTATAAAGACCATGAGTGATAGTCATCCCGGTAATATTTCCAGCGCCCAGTTCAGTAGAATCAGGTAACACTCGTCCGGCGGCGTCGGTGTATGCTGTCTGCATGTCGCTCACAGCCGTAGTCATCTTAGTTGTAGTTGGGGAAGTGTAGTTGGCAGCATATACATTTCCAGTGATTAAAGATGATGTCGAGAATGTATTCGAAGCATCCGCTATTAATCCAAATCCTTGTATGAATGTTGCGGCGGCTGGACTTATTCCAATATCACCATTAATGTGTGTGGTCCCGGTAGTTGTAATTTGTGTTTTTGCTAAAATCGCGAAATCGCCGGCTGTTCCAAGATTTACTGTTGTCGGGACAGCAGCGATTGCGGCAGTTGCTATCAAAGCGACCATAAGTATCGCTCCGAAGAAGCATGGCTGTCGGTTAAAAAAATCTCTTGTAAAAGAAGTTTTCATAAGAACCTCAGAGTTAATAAAAATGAATTGTAACTGTTTATGAATAATTTTGACTTTTTTTATCAATGATTTTTGCGACTTCATCAGCTTCCTACAGGATTTTTCAATTGTTCGATGATGGTTTTTAACGCATCAACTTGCCGCCTGGCTCCCTCTTTGGCAACATTGCTTTTCTTTTGAAGAATTCCCACAAACTGATCGCGTTTCGCCGCAATGGCAATAAGTCCATTATTGGTCATATCTTTCCAAAGGCTCGAGGTTTTTTCCGGCTGCTGCTCCCAATCTTTTCCATTTTGATCCATGTCCATAGTCCATTCTCCTTTTTTTTCTAAACATACATACATCGATCGAGGTTCCTTTTTTCGATACACATTAGGAATCCCTCCACGAATGTGAACAAGTATATCGATGACTGAATTAAGAAGTAATAGCCCGAAAGGACGAAAGAATAGTTAATACCCTCATGATGAGCCTGACTAAAATCCGGCACATTGAATGAGAGCAAACTGCTATTATTAGAAGGGAAAAAAGGGAAACCCGTGTTGATTGGAAAGGGATTAATCCCTTTCATGGAAGGCTTTCGATTTAGAATCGTTGATTTCTAATTCTTAACCTTTGCAGAGCTGGGAAAATATATCTTCGCACAATCTTCACATATCCCGTGTGTAAACGTTGCATCGGAGTGTTCAATAATATACGCTTCCAGTATTTGCCAGTAACCTTTGTCATTGCGGATTTTTTTGCAGTAGGAACAAATCGGCAGCAATCCATTCATTTCCTTAAGGTGAGTTAGCGCCTCATGAAGTTTGTCCATCAGCTTCTGTTTGTCTTCTTCCAGCCATTTTCGCTTGGTAATATCACGTATATTACATTGAATAACTTTTTTTCCATTGACAAGGTAGACATTGCTTACAAACTCCACATGCCGTTTTCGTCCGTCTTTTGTTTCAAGCGGTAAATTTTCATATCGGATATATCCTTTCTGCTGCAGCTCTTCAAAAGCAGACTTACTCGCCAATTGATCAGAAAAAGCACTGACTTTCCATAATGGTTTTCCTATCAAGTCTTCCAGTGTATATCCCAGCATTTTTATAAGGAAAGGGTTCGCATCGGTAATTGCACCTGATTCAGCATCGAGAAGTAAGATACCGTCTTGAGCGGTTTCGAAGAGCCGCCGGTAACGCTCCTCGCTCTCGCGCAGCGCTTCTTCTGCGCGCTTGCGCTCTGCGATGTCGCGGATATTGCACTGGATTACTTTTTTTAGATCGACAAGATAAACATTGCTGATGAACTCCACTTCACGCAGTTGTCCTTCTTTCGTCTGCAGCGGAAGATTCTCATAGCGAATATATTCCTTCCGTTTTAATTCTTCGAAAGCGGACTTACTGGCTACGACGTCAAAGAATGCACCGATTTCCCACAATCGTTTTCCTATCAAGTCTTGCCGTGAATATCCAAGAATTTCTTTGATAAACGGATTCGCATCGGTGATCGCACCTGAGTCGGCGTCGAGAATTAGAATACCATCCCGGGCAGATTCGAACAGCCGCCGGTAACGAATTTCGGATTCACGCAAGCCGCTGATATTCGGATAAGTTTTCATTCCACTCCCCTCTATTTTTAAATGTTCTTTTAGCTGTTCAACTCTTTCGTATGCTTTCTGACAGGCAGTTTCCAGCTCACCAATCAATAATTGCTTCGATTTCGTGTCATTATTCATTTTAAATATCTTTCATCCGGTGAATTTATCTAAGACACTGAAAATATATCATTGCCAAAGAGATAAGTGTAACAACCTTTACTTGAAACTTTCTTTTTGCGGATACTTCGGCTCTTCGAACTTTCTTGCAGGATTACCATTGTCCGCCGCAGAATTTAAAAGCCTTTGCTGCAGTATCTTTCGGCCCCTATGCAGCCGGGAGCACACAGTACCAACCGGACAGGCAAGTGTTTTTGCAATTTCGGTATATCTCAGTTCCTCGATATCACTGAGCAATACAACACTCCTGAAATTACCCGGCAGCGATTCGATTGATTGCGCAATTTTATCTCCAAAGTGTTTATCAAAAAGCTTTCCTTTTTGGGCAATGCCGTATTTCTCTTTGAGATTTTCCACAAGCTGTTCGTGTTTCCCTGTGTAAGCAGCAGGCTTGTCGTTCATTAATTTCCGCCAAATTGCGTACTGTCTCTCCTCTTTGCTGCTTCCATTGTCCTTCAATTCCAGCCCAGTTCATTGTGTAAGTTCCTTTTCTTTAATGAACAAGTATACCAATGACTGCATTGATAAGGAATAGACCAAAAGAATGAAAAAGGAATTAATTATACCGGAAATGAATGTCATCGGTTTTTCGTTGAATGTGTGTTTTCATGCAAACCGTGCATACAGGACTCTTCGAGGATATACCCGTTTTTCTTAGCATAATTCAAAAGTTTTTTTCTTAACAGGCTTCTACCCCTGTATAAGCGGGAACGTACAGTGCCCATTGGACAATGAGTCACTTTTGCAATTTCTTCATATGTGAGCCCCTCAACATCGCTGAGTATAAGCATATCCCTGAAAGTATCTTTAAGCGATTCGATGGATCGGGTAATTTCATCGTCGAATATTTCATCGTATTTTTTTTTCGGAAGATGCTCTTTGCCGAAAGACATCGCTTGCACCGGGTTATAAGGCAGGTGATGTTCTTGATATTCCACTTTTTTCGGTTCTCTTATTCCTTTTCTATAAAGGTTTATGTATGAATTCTTCATGATACAATACAGCCATGCCTTGATATTCGTTCCATTTTCAAAGTTACTCCAAAATTTAAACGCTTTGAGGTATGTCTCCTGCAATAAATCTTTCGCATTATCAGGATTCAGAGTCAGGTGTAATGCATAATTGTGCAGAACAGTCATATGCGGAAGAGCCGTTTGTTCAAATATTCTGTGATTCATCATAGCTTCCCTCCTTCTTTACTTTCAAGATCCGGCATAACATTCATTACAGATTTATTAACCCCAATAACTCTATTCGAAATAGAAGTAATGCTTATTGAATGGGCGTTAAAATTTTACTAATGATTTTGTTCATAGGGAATAGCCCAAAAGGATGAAAAAGGAACTAATTCTTTTAGGTGATATTTCACTCATCACCGAAGAGAAAAGATGCAGAAAGAGAGGTCTTTTTAAAATTTACAGCAGCGGGGATACCATCAAGGGATGGAAAAAAAGTCAATATAATCTATGAATTTTCTTCATGGGAAAACTTGGCTATCTGCAGGCGGGTATGTAAAGCCAATTTTTCCATGATGTTGTGTACATGGCTTTTTACCGTATGGGTAGCTATGTTGAGCCCCTGGGCGATTTCCTTATTGCTGAGCCCGTCGGAAATTAGCGCTATTATTTCTCGTTCACGTTTCGTCATTCTTACAGCATTCACCAGCTTCCCCTTCCCCTTTTTGAGAGCATTTTCAATCACGTGAGAAAAAAGGGAACCGGTTAATGAAGGCGGAAGAATTTTTTCTCCCTGTGCAACAGATCGAACAGTCCCGAGAAATTCTTTGACAGTCGCGCTTTTCAGAATAAAGCCCGATGCCCCTGCCTCAACAAACTCAATGATGTCCGATTGTGTCGGGATAAATCCCATTCCGATTATTTTGGCTTCAGGCATGTTTTCCTTTACCGATTCTATAACCGTTGTCTCTTTGAAACTTTTCAGGCCCATGTCCATAAGAATCACATGAGGTTTCGTCTGACTTGCCTTCAGCAGAACATTATTACCGATGCCTATGGTAGCCACTACATGCATATCCGGCTGTTCATTGATCATAGATGCGATACCATCTCGTAAAACGCGATTATCTTCGATGATAAGTATTCTATTTTTTTTCATTGAAACGGGCGCTGAAGTCTTTTTCATTCTATAGTTTACAAATCGAATATCGAATTCACTAATAAAATATAGATATTTATTTTAATTCGCAACAAGCACACACACGAACTTCGATACTAATTCATTCAAAATTTAGTGCGATAATAATCTTTATAAACAGTGATATAACCGTAATATAGCCGTTACATACTCGTTACCGGGTGCTGTTACAAAGGAAATATATCATCCCGTAACTCGGACATCTTTGTACGCAGTAACTCATCTTTCCGGAAACAGCCGCAATGCGGTTCTTCAATAACGAATCCCGATGCCTCCGCCGGTTTTCTGATTCCCAATGATCCGCCTTAATCCGAAACCTCAGCTTTGCACTTGAATGACGACTCCCTGGTTCATCTTTTCATTTTTCTTCTCTCTTTTAGCTGCTTTTTTTTCCTGCATGGTTTTTGCCGGTTTTTTCTTTGATCCATCCCTGCTGTTTTGACCTTTACTCATGATTCTTTTCCTTTATGTTATTTTCTTCGGACTATTATTATACTTTCACCTAAAACTTTACGCACGTTGTTCTCTAAGGTCTAATCCTACCAACACACGCTCTGTATTGGAAAGATCGCCAATGATGTTCCTCACCGGCAGGGGTAATTTACGTACCAATGTCGGGATGGCAAGGATTTGGTTGTCACGAGCAAGCTGTGGATTCTTCAAAAGGTCTATCACTTCTATATGGTATTTGCCCTTTAATTGTTCTTCACAAATTAATTTGAGATTATTGAAAGCGGTGATGGACTTTGGGAGTCTGCCCGGCAACATACAATCGCAAGATCCATTTGTCGCTTCTTGCTTCGGCAGGCCGATTCTTTTCGCCGGCTGGTTTTTGATTTTTCACGTTTTATCTTCACAGTAAGTTCCTTTAAACTTTTATTTTATTTTTGTTTCTGCCGGCTGTTTTCATCGGAACATCACTTCTTCGACTCTTCGCCATTTTTGTCTTGTCTTGAGTGAAACGTTCATTCCTTGCTTTTTCAATCCCGATAACTTTGAGCGCTTCTGATTCTTCAGCTTCAAATTCGGATCGCAGCAGCAACAATCTGAGCTTCCATTGCTTCACGCTTACGCTCTAATCCAAATTGTTTGCGTCCGATTTCCTGCTGACGCAATAATTGTTCCGCATCGTCTTTCGTCTCTTGCGATAATCGCGCCGAACCGGTCAAGACGCCTTCCGGACCAACATAGACATCAAGCAGTTCGATGCCATGATTTGTCAGCTTAAACTCGCGAATCTGATTGGAGTGCGCCATACCGCGCGATTTAAGCACATACAATCCTCTGTTGCGTTCACCTCCAATTTCAATATCACGCAGAAGCAGCCATGTATCTATCAAGGATGAGATGTAAACATCGGTAATCTCCATATTATCACCGGCGGAAGTGAGACTTGTGAAGAATGCAGTGATCCTCTTCATCTTCAAAAAATCTACAAGGCGCAGTAACATTGTTTTGACTTCAGTTTGGTTCTCTCCTATCACGAATGCATTAATAGGGTCGAGGATAACGATGCTCAGGTTTAAATTTATTGATCAATTTGATACTCGTCGTCAGGTGAGTTTCCAGGCCATAGAGTGTCGGACGTGTTGCATGAAACTGAAGCAACCC
Organism: uncultured Bacteroidota bacterium; assembly: GCA_963770945.1. GTDB lineage: Bacteria > Bacteroidota > Ignavibacteria > UBA10030 > UBA10030 > Fen-1298. The sequence continues at coordinate 42,466 of CAVYRP010000015.1, forward strand.
TTTTTTCACCCACGGTTCTAAATTTATTCCAATTGAACGCATATTGCGCACAAGCTGACTGGGGGATTCTTCGAAAGTAAAAAAGAGAACGCGTTCTCCCCTCTTGCATGCCGCTTCAACAAATTTCGCGGCAATGCTCGTCTTGCCCGTACCGGCGGTGCCTGAAACAAGCACTGTACTGCCGCGAAAATAACCTTTACCGGAGAGCATCGTGTCAAGACGCGGAATACCGGTGGAAATTCTCTCGTGGGATGAAGAATAATTCAATCCCAGGGAAGTGACAGGCAGAACAGAAAAACCATCTTCATCAATAAGGAAAGGATACTCGTTCGTACCGTGCGTTGAACCGCGATATTTGACAATACGCAGCCGTCGTATGGATGATTGATCGTTCACGCGATGATCGAGCAGAATGACACAATCGGAGACGTACTCTTCCAAACCTTGACGCGTTAAGGTACCTTCGCCTCGCTCTGCAGTAATTATTGTTGTTACGCCTTTCTTTTTCAGCCAGCGGAATAACCGGCGCAGTTCAGCACGCAGTATATGAGGATTGGCAACTCTGAAAAGAGTGATTCAATGGTATCCAGCACAACACGCTTGGCGCCGATGCTCTCAATTGCGTGATGGATCCTGATAAACAAACCTTCCAAATCATATTCACCGCTTTGTTCGATTTCACCCCGTTCAATGTGAATGTGCTCAAGCCAAATCTTTTTGCGCTTTACAAGGTTGTCCAAATCGAACCCCAACGAAGCAACGTTTGCTGTGAGTTCTTTCTCTGTTTCCTCGAACGAAATAAAGACGCCCGGTTCATTATACTGCGTTGCTCCGCGAACGAGAAACTCCATGGCAAAGAGGGTCTTTCCGCAGCCCGCACCGCCGCATACAAGCGTCGGTCTGCCTTTCGGTAATCCCCCGCCCGTGATTTCGTCCAATCCTTGAATACTCGTGGGAGATTTTGGAAGGATACTTCGACGAGATGGTGCTGCTTTTTTCTTCATAATATTTTATCTCCAAATATATTTTTTACTTATCAGTATTAGATTTTTCTTTCTGCTGGGTTTTTGATACAGATGCCATAATCCCTATACCGATTATAACAATGACACCTATGCCGATCCAGATTAGCGAAGTACCTAACGTATATGCTGCCCAAGCCAGTCCGCCGGCTACAAATACAGTTCCAATTAAATATTTTGTAAAATTAGACATATAAATCTTTCTCTTTTCGATAATCACCGATACTTCATTTTTTGCTCTATTATTTACTTTCACAAGAGATTGTGTGTTTATTCTTTAATAATATTTCATCATCGAATATGTTTTCATTTTTCTAACTGGTAATAGAATCCGTTATCATCAATTTTGCTTGATGCCGATATCCCTCCCTGATCAAAACAGAATCAACTCTAATTAATAGATTTTGGTGTTTTGTCCCTGCATTTCAATGAATCATAGAAGCATGTCTAAAACAATAGCCCAAAAGGATGAGAAAGGGATTAATCCTTTTTGTCCGTTCGCGCCGAAGATGCACCTATAGGCAATGAGTGCATTTCGGCCTGGCTTGCGCACAAACAAGCGCCGAAAATGAGGAGGCACCCGGAAAAATAAATCCACAGCAGTAACGCCATGATTCCGCCAAACACTCCGTAGACTGCATTTAACTCGGCAAAGTTATCCAGATAGATGACGAATAGGCTTACACTCAATCGTAAAAGAACCGTGGTAAACAGAGCGGCAACCCAGACTTCGTCAAATGCCGGGGCCCGGCGCGGAGCGAATTTATAAAACATGCTGAGGCTGAAGAATACAATCAACAGAGGCATTAAAAAATTTCCTATCTCATATATCCAGAAATGAAAATCATTCGATGAAAGAAGCCATCCCTTCGCAATCCTCATAAGCACGGGAACCGCAATACCCAGAAGGACTAAACCTACTGTGATACCGAGCAGCAACAGGCTTTTCAGCGGCAGCCGCCACCAGCTGTACACCGCATTACCCCAGGCTTTATTGGTCGCATATACGAGGGTCGTGAAACATTGTAAGGCGACCCAAACCAGGAGGATAAATGCAAACGCTCCCGCCTTCTTACGCGTTTCAATCACACCGGCGATTGTGTCAAAAATATGACGATGCATTTCGCCGCGTATAGGGACGGAGCTTTCAATGTAGGCTGTGACTTCTTTGCCGGCGCTGTCCCGGTCAATAAAAAAAGAAGTAATCGTGATAAGCATGATAAGCAAAGGAAATAATGCGAAGAACATGTTGAAAGCAAACGCTCCTGCCCATTGTACTCCGTCTATCCGGAAAAACTTTTTAACAGCGAGATAAAGTATCGCCCAGACCCTGCGAGTTATTTGGTCAAACCAGTTTAACCTGCTTAAGTGCGCCACCGGCCGCGGGCGTATTTTGCGTTGCAGTTTTGAGATGAGAGCCATTATTTTCATATATCAATACTTATTATTCACAATAATGCGTGGATGCATGAAAATATTAATTGCAGCCATGTAATTAAAATCCGACGATATCCCGCACTGCGATTCGAAGTGCGAACCATGCAAACTGGATGAACGGGTCATCCGGCTGCCGTGTGTATTTCACTTCACCGATCTTCATCGATCCTTTTTTATTCGGCACATTGGTTTTGCGAATCTTGAAGTTATTGGCAATGAACGAAATAAAGCCGTTGGAAAAGCCCTTTTCGCTTCCCCTATGTTTGTCAATGGCTGCAAGGGACAAGTCATTGTAAATACCCCGCAAGGTACCGCTGGCTCGTCCCGAAACAACATCGACATCGAATGTTGCCTCCTGGAGAACTCCCGTTTTGATGCGCATTTGATCGGATATCTCAAGCATTGAATTAAGCGGACTGAGATCCATTTTGCTCAGCGAACCGGAGTAATGGAACGAGAACTCCTTAGATCTGACAGGGATTCTCATATATACTTTCATTGTTCCGGCTTCGGCGAGATTCGCTTGTGCATTAATGGCTAGGATGGAGCCCCGGGCGCTATAATTGGCAATTCCATCTGCCGCCACATACATATTATCAAAAATAATAAAAGACGGTTCCTCACCGGAAACAAAACCTTCACAATACTTCAGCCGTCCGTTCTTGAAAATCAGGCTATCGACCTGCAGCGTATCCTTTATCGAAGCAAGAATCTCATTCGGCATGTAAGGACCTGTAGTATCTCTGCTGTCGGGTTTGTCCTTGTTAACCAGAATATTAAGGAGAGCATCGCGAATATTAACGGAACGGGCACGATAACTCTTCCCTTGCATCAGTTCGAGACACTCCAGGCCCATTACGTTTAAATGCGGAATTACAAAGTCCAATCGTGTTTTTCTGAATTTACTTTCTCCGAAGAACTCACCATCGCCTGCCAACGGATGAATCTCTATTGATTCAGCCACCATCTCTGAATCCGGCACCGATATACTCAGCTTTTTGCAGCGAAATTTATAGTGTGACTGCGGTAGATTCAGTTTGATATCTTGCGCAGAGAGGTTCACGTTTGAAAAGTCGTTAGGTGCGAGACTTCCTCCCCAGAGAAGATGCATCCAGCCTATCCCGGTTACCGTGAACGGACCTATATTACTCGAGAACGAGCCATCGACTGCGTTCAGTGCAACGGAATCAAATCCAAAGCGGTTCCCTAAGACACTATAATTCATGTCGGCGATGCGTATCGAGTATGCAGGGATACTCGTCAGCAAAAGCCTTTGTAATCCTAGGCTTGATGAATCTGTTCACAAGAGGATCAGGAAAGAACAGGATAGTCAGTGCGCAGACAAGCGCTATTGTTCCTATTGCAAAAACCGCATACAACGCAATTTTAAGCGGCGTCAGTTTTCGCCGGTTATTTGATGGATGTTCATTCTTCATTTGATCTATCACCTTACCTTCCTTTTCATGATTTCAATCCGCGTGCTTTTCTTAAAAGTTTGCAAAATAATTACAGTTACAAAAGTCATATTAACCTCACAAGGGCGGCAACCCCGGACAAAATAATCAAAGCGCCGGAAATTCTATTGACCCATCTGAGTCCGCCCGAGTCTAGTTTTTTTCTAAATAATTTCGCGACGTAGCCAAGCGTCAGAAACCATAGACACGAACCTATAAACACTCCGAGGACAAGAATGGAAGCTGAGACGACACTAAGCCTATGTCCCAGGCCAAATGCGGCAAACACAGCAACAAAGGCAAAGATGGTCAAGGGATTTGTAAGTGCGAGGATAAAAGAAGAGATGTACGATCCCAGTAATCCCTTTTTATCGAAAGGGACTACAGCATCTTTGCGCTTGGCTCGAAATGTTCTTATTCCAAGATACAAGAGCAGTCCTCCCCCAACCAGACTAACCCAAAAGTGCTGGCTGGCGATTACATCCGAAATGAACGTGAGGCCGAACACAGCGATACCGCTGTACAGTGAATCGGCGGTTGCTGCTCCAAGGCCGATGATCATACCGCGCGAATGCCCCTCAGCCAGTGTTTTGCGAATGCACATTATTCCGATCGGACCAATAGGTACCGCCATTGCAAATCCGATAATCAAGTCCCTTTAGGAAAAAGATTGGTTCCATATTCTCAGATTCCGATCAGCCTGCTGCTTGGATACAGATAGAATTAATGCTGCTATATCTTTAAATATTTTCATGATCGATCAAGCCGGTTCCAGCGTTCTTCAAGTTTGATAAATGAATTTCTTCTTTCGACACCGGTGGAATACTCTCATTGGACTTTTCCGACCCAAGCAAGATCGCTATCCATCGTGCACCTTTACTACTCTCAAAAGCAAACTTCAGGCTCATCGTAAGGGGTACGCAGAGAATCACGCCGATCAGACCGAGCAGGCTTCCCCAAAAAAGCAGGGAGAGAAAGACAACCAGGGTAGACAATCCAAGTTTGCGGCCCATAAGCCGCGGCTCAACTACATTCCCGAGTATGAAGCCAACAATAATATAACTGGCAGCGACAAGCACGGCAGGTCCTATACCGAGTTGAAGGAACGTCAGTAGAACAGCAGGAATGGCTGCTATTATTATACCCATGTTGGGTACGTAATGAAGCAGAAATGCAAGGAAACCCCAGAGGATGGGATAATCAACACCAAGGATGAACAACCAGAATCCTATTATACTCCCCGCAATCAGACTGATGATTGTCTTGATGACCATGTAACGCCTGATATCGTCTGACAAACTTCGTGTACTGGGGAAATAGGCGTTCAGGATCACCGAGTATAGAGCGAAGTTTGTGGGGAAAGCTTGAGGCCTCAAGAAGAATGAATGTTACCGTGAGCAGGACCAGCAGAATATTGGGCATTAAGCCCATCGCTTTAAGGAAGCCGGCAGTCAGGCTCATCACTGCCACCGGATTGAAGTACTCAATCAGTGCCTTTTCAGTAATTATGATATTCCTGCCTTCCAGGAACACCTTGAGCGCCAGGACTTGCTCGTTCAGGCGTTTCTGATAAACAGGCAGCGCATCGGAAAAAGTGCTGAGGGACACACCTAATACTCCGCCGATAATCAGCATAAGAGTTATCATACATGCCATGACTATCATCACCGCTATAAAAGAAGGAAAGTGTTTCCGTTCCAGCCAGAGTACCATGGGCGTTCCGATGAGAGCGAGGAAAACAGACAGAAGCAGCAATGCAATAATCGCCTGAGCCAGATAGATTCCATAGAAAATGATCACAAGCGCTGCCATGGAAAATAGGAAGAGTGTTCCATGATGAGAGTTAATTTGATCAGTCATAAAAAATAACTTTCCTTATTATTTCAAAGCCCGATAACATTACTCGCTTAAGCGGGCGGCAGCAGGTTTTGTTTATTCTTGTGTACATGTTATCCACGGTACATCTCTTTTACTGCCCGTCAACCGATAGCGTGCATAGGATAGTCTGTATATCCTTTCTCGCCCGGAGAGTAAAATGTTTTCATATCAAGTTCTTTTGAAAGCGGCCAATCGTTTACAAAACGCTCAACGAGATCAGGATTGTTAATTAATGGCTTGCCGAAAGCAATAAGATCCGCAAGGCCTCCTTCTAATTCATTTTCAGCACGTTCCTTTGTATATCCACCGCTGAGAATAATTGTGCCATGAAATCTTTCACGAATAGCTTTTTTAATTTCGACGGGCACTTCCGGAGCGCCCATGCTGCTATGATCTACCAAGTGAATATACAATATCCCGGTACGATTAAGCTGTTCGGCAAGATATTTGTATGTGCTGTCAATTTCAGGATAGGGAAGCATATCGCTAGCCACACCGTAAGGAGATAAACGTATGCCGACCCTTTCCTTTCCAACCGCCTCGACTGCACCACTAACAACTTCAAGGAGGAAACGACAGCGGTTTTCAATACTGCCTCCATAGTTGTCATTTCTTATATTGCTTCCTGGAGATAAGAACTGTTCCAAAAGGTATCCGTTTGCACCATGCAGTTCTATACCGTCAAATTCCGCTTCTATAGCGTTCGTTGCGGCAGAGGCATATTCTTGACTTGTATATATTATTTCTTCGATGCTCATTTCTTTTGGGATCGGAAAATCCTGCAATCCCAAAGCGTCTGTCCATATTTGTCCAGCAGGTTTCACTGCGGAAGGCGCGAGAATTATAGCATATTTTTGCATATTCGCAGGATGTCCGATGCGCCCTGTGTGCATTAGCTGTATAAATATTTTTCCACCTTTAGAATGGACGGCATTTGTAATTTTCTTCCAACCTTCAACTTGCGCTCTGCTAAAGATACCGGGGATACGGCTGTAACCGAGGCCGTTCGGTGAAGGAGATGTCCCTTCGGTAATGATAAGTCCGGCATCGGTGCGCTGCCCGTAGTATTCAGTCATTAATTCATTCGGAATATTGTTTATTGCTCGAGAACGCGTCATTGGCGCCATGACGATTCGATTTTTTAAATCAATGCTGCCAAGCTTATAAGGGCTCAATAATCTAATATTTTTCATTTAACACCTCATTGATGAACAGCATATCTTCTTTATTCAACTCAAACAGCATTTGATAATAGCTTCTAAAATGAAAAACCCGCCTGAGCAACAAGCAGCAATCGTCCTTTTTTTTCAATGGGTAAAAACGGAGCTAATTCCAGGCCAATATTTATTTTTTTTGTAAAACTGATATTGACTATTCGTATCATCTCCGCCAAATCCAGAAACATCGACAAAGCAAAACCGCCCCGGCCGATTCCGACATCAACCGGTGAGTTGACGCCGAAAACTCCTATTCCCGCACTGACAGGAAATCGATTTCCTGTTTTTGAATTAATAAAATAGAACCGTACCATCGCACTGTAGTTACCATATTGAATCGAATCGTCGGCACGTGTATCATAAAGTACCTTGGGAATAGCAAGTGAAAATCCTAACTCAATTGTCGGACCCCTCACTCGAAAATATTGAGTCATACTGTTGGAACGATCCACCGCACCTATTTTGATGGTGTAATCGGGTTCGATATGGATACCGAGAATTGCCCAATCAGGCAGTGAATCTACCGGCACCAGCACATGTTCAAGTTCTTCCGGACGGATGTTGGCGTACGTACCGTAGGCGGTGCGATACTGAATGAACATTGCGCGATCTTTGTTGGGATCGCCATGACTTCGGTATGTTACTACACGCCGTTCATAGGATGGAGCCGCTATGCCGTCTCGCAGCAATATCGTTGTTGTTATTTTAAGGAATTGCGGCCCCATATGAAGCCGGATGCTGTCGCGTTGAAACTGCACCTCGAGATTTCGAACTTGCTCGCGATCCAGCGTAAGTGCCGTCCGTATATTATTGCTGCCAACTTCCGGGATAATGCTGACAAACCTGCTGAGTTGTTCAACGTTCTGGTATTCTTCCACAACAACAACACAATCCGTTTCATACCAAAATCGCCGCCCCTCGGAGTCCGTTACTCTAAGTTTGACAGGATATAATCCCGGTGTCACAGATTCAGGAATGACAGTAATGTATTGACGTCGTCCAATTGGTCTGAGTGATGTTCCTCCGATAGGCAGTATCGGAGTAACAGTCCCCGCTGTCGCGCTATCGTTTCGTTGAATATTCAAAAGAACTGTGTCACCCGGGAAGTAGACCGACTTGTTGACAAAGATATCGATTCTTTCATCCTCGAGAGTAGATTGAATCAGTATTGAAGATTTCAACTGTGCATGAGTACTAAGCAATCCGATAACACAAAACAGAATATATTCTATAAGTTTTAACTTCATTTTTCTTTGAATACATTAATTTTATTTGTTCAGCAGTATATCAATTTTCATAATGAGATCTGCCTGAGAAAATATTTTTGCGCCGTTATTTCTCATGATTACCGTTTCTTTTCCCCTTCTTCGTCATGTTTGGTCTTAGTCTGCAAAGGCTGAACCCTGCGATTCCTACTAGATGGAGCAGCGGTCTGCGGCTGCTTCTCCTTTCCCCTATTGTTAGATGGCTTAACATCCCGCGGCTGCCCTGGCTGACTCTTATTGGGCAAATTTATTGAACGGAGTGATTGTTCCTTTTGTTTGTTATTAGTCGCAGGCGTGACATTGGCCGGCTGCGCCGGCTGGGCTGACGGTCTATTTTTCTTTGCAGGGGTGACGCTGGCCGGTCGCACCGCCTGGACCTTTTGTCTATTGCTCTTTGCAGGAGTGATAATCGGGATTGGATTTGCTTCATTTCTTTCCGAGGGCCGTTTTACATCTTTCAAATTTACTACTCTCGACGGTGCCGGTCTCCGGCCATTTTCATCGCTCTTTTGTACTTGTGGTCTATATATCTGCAGCCTGTCTTTTTTCAGGTCCTGTCCGGGTTTTTCGTTATCATGAATTACTACCGGTTGGATCGTTCTCCCTGTATTCTTTTGTACTTCGGCCCTGTCGGGACCGGAAATATACGTAGAGTGCCGGCTTTGATCGGTGTAAGTTCTATTTATTACCGTTGAATTCTTTACGATCCTGCTATTATTAGTTCGATTAATATAATAATGATCGATGTCATGTCTTGAAAAATCTCTATCTCTAACAAATCTCCAGCGGTCATTTGGTACTGAGTATCCGCTTCCGAAAGAAACACTAAGACTGATTCCTGGTCTCATCGGCGCCCAGCCATAATAACCGGGAGATCTTCTCCACGATACCCAGGCAGGACCCCATTCATTATCAGGGATCCAAAACCACCCATATGAATCATCGTAATCCCAACGGCCGTAATGGAAAGGCGCCCAGCCCCAAGGATAATTGGAGACCCATGTCCAGCCATATTCGGTCAGGATCCAATACCCATTGCTTGAATAGGGAGCAAAATCCGCTCCGGTTGATGGGATCCATACATATCCATAATTAGGGTAATCGACCCACTGGCCGTAAGGACCTAATTCATCGTAAAAAATCCCGAAACTCACGTTCCCTTGCTGTGCAGATACTTCCTGCGGCATTAGCCATGCAGCCATATTCAACGCGACAAGCAAGGTAAATATCCGTAAAGACCTCATTGTTGTGTCCTTTTATTAATTATACAATTAACAGTGCTGATAGTTCAATCGATTTTCATTTACTCAGCGTTTTATGATGAGCAATTGAAAAGCATTCTTATTTGAGAAAAGATATATGACCCATTCTCAAATCGTTTTTGATCCGCGCAGCAAACCCGCCAAACCTAGAACGGTCGCAACAACGCCGCCTACCAGCATCCATATCGATTTATCGGTGGCAGATCCGGTGAAAAATCTAGAAATATCGGAACTGGATGAATCATATGCATTGATGCCAAAAATCAAAAGAAGAATACCGCCGGCAAGAACTGCTATCGAGATTGTTTTATTCATAGATGATCCTTCGTAATAATTCTCCCTGCAATGTCCCGCGAAATGATCACACGGGTCTTCGTCCTTTGATGACATTGACCAAGATGACTATAATGGCGATCACAAGAAGAACGTGAATGAATCCGCCCATTGTGTAGGAAGAAACAAACCCGATGAGCCATAATATGACGAGAATAACAGCGATTGTATATAACATAATAATTACCCTTTCAGTTATGGTTTAGTATTAAACTCATTAGCAAACTATAGCGAAGTCCTGTCATTTAGGTTGACCTCACGATATAGTTTGCAGCTTTTTCCTATTGCATGTTCCTATCAGGCGGTCATTGATTTTTTCCTGCCCAGCATGAATAAAGCACTGCCAATGACCATCATTCCGATTCCGATGTACGGCCGCCATCCTATCGAGTGTTGATTATCCTCTACTGGTTCGAATTCTTCCAAGTCCACATCCTTCTCTTGAGTGACTTTGGTGATGCCTGTGTAAAGAGTCTTTAACAAATCTATGGTGAATATGATAATACCGGCTGTTTTCATATTGATCCTTTCCTCTCATAATAATATAACTATAGCATGTAACGGGTTATTTTTCGTGGACATTGTCAAATGTGCCTTATACCTTCATAATGTTTAAAAGCTAAAACCATTGCATAAAATATTCCACAATGTATAATGGGATTCCTTTACCGCTCAGAAGCGATAATACCTTGTTGTGCCAATTCGGACGTAACAAGCCTGATGATTTCAGGCCGGACATCTTGCACTGAATTCGGCTCAGGAGTCAAGCTCGTAGCACTCCAAATCATTTGACCTTCATTCCTTGTTGCCCATACATCGATTCTACGGATGTCGACTTTTTGAGAATCGACGTACGCTGCATGCTCTATGTTTCGATAATATGTTACAAATCTTTCCCTGCGGCGGTCATATCTCATATTCTGTTCTGTCGTCACATATCCCTCCATGTTCTGTGTGTTCGTTTCTGGAGGAAGCATGCGGCAAATCAGGATCCCGTCAAAGCCATTTGATTGCATGATCTGAATCATATTGTTCGTATCCGGCACTGCATCCGGAAATAAGCGGTACGAAGCAGTTGCTGCATTATTATGATGTTTTGCAAGCTCGACACTGAAGGCATCTTCCCAAATACGCCGCTGCACCGAATTCTTGCTAACAGAGATAACAAGCATTTTATTCAGAGAAGGAGGCTGAAATGAAGAATCGCTCCAAATATCAACAAGCTTGGAAGATACACAGCCGGCCATCATGGCTAAGAAACAACAGAGCAATCCTCCATTGATAAATGATTTATATTTATTCACATGGTGCCTCATTTACTAATTTGTGAGAATGATTTTAAAACCTTTTCGTTTGCAGCGTTTCCAAATGATTATTATGTCTTCAAGATTTCATTGAACACGTAAAGTGATGAGATTTAACAGTATCTGTACTATTATTCTCACGCTTGATATTTACAAATGGATCACTGCATCAACCGGCAGCGATCCATCATCAGCCTGCTGAGACTACTCAATTGTCATCCGGTTCTTTATACTCTTAACGCCTTTTATATCTCCGACGAGTTTTGACACAAGGTCCTTTTCGGCAACATTCTTTGCCTTGCCGCCTAGAGTGACCACACCATGCCTTGTCTCGACCTTTGTATTGGCAACGCTGGTTGAGCGATGGACCCACAACGCCATCTTAACCTGGGCAGTGATAGAGGCGTCGTCGATCTTTTCAACCGCAGTTCGAGATGTCTTCCTCGTTTGTTCTGACACAGTCATGTTATTAGTTACATCTTTGACCCCATCGATATCCTTTGTGTATTCGGTCGTCAATTCCTTTTGTGCCTGGCTGGAAGCCTGGCCCCGCAGGATTACAATGCCATCCTTGACATCAATCTGGGTATCGGAAGCGCTCACACTCCTATGGAATAACAATGAGGTTTTCACTTTTTCCTCGATCCATGCATCCGAGTTTGCAGTAGGAGGTGCACCTTTGATTTCTAGCCTGTTATCGATGCTTAAGACTCCCGGAATGGCTTCAACTGTTTCTTTGGCCAATAACATATGAAATTCTTCGGAGACAATGCCTGTCAAGGTAACGGCACCATTCTTGGACTCAATTTTAATATCATCACCTTGAAGATAGGTCTGGAACACAAACGAATTCTTCGCTGATGATACGATACGATCATCCAGCTTGGATGCATGCAAAGGGACGATGATCAGCAGCAGCGCTGCAACTGTCCCGATAAGAATACTGCGATAGATTGTTTTCATTAGCATTTCTCCTTTTGTGTTTTTAATGGATTGAATATATTTCACAGCTCGTTTAAAAAGAAAGTTGGACAGCCATTTCATACTTTATATTCGTATTAGGCCGCCTTTGATTTCCATCATTCAAGAACGAGAACCACACCGCCAACAAGTCTCGATCTAACGAACATGAAACATGGTTTTGTTTTTTCATCGGCACATTATCCTCAAACTACCGTATAATATATTGCTTGACCAATAAATTCAGCCGCTTTCGACGAACCATTTTCTTTTTTGAGATTGAAAAACATCTCTCTCTTATGCATAAAAACAATACTAATGATTTGTTTAATCGGGAATAGCTCGAAAGGATGAATAAGTAGTTAATCCCCTATCAGGAAGAGATTCTTTTTCTCTGTCTTATCCCTCACCTGTATTCTTCAAACAATCCTTTTACTTTAGAACCTGTTCATCAGTCTGTGAGGCTTTATTCTGCGGCTTTCTATCCCTCCAGCATTCCCACCCTGAATGGTTCAGCTTATTCTTTGACCGCCCAAAGCGCGCCGGCCTATAGAAAACATCTACACCTTTATTCATCGTCGGTAATCGAAAGCAGGAAAGTCGGCACAATCGCAGTGCTCGATCATAACCATGGAGTCCTGCGTCTCCGTCTTCAAGGCATTAGTCATGCCCATCGAGGCCTGCGTCTCCATTTTCAAGGTGGTTAGTGTATCAACATACACTTTTTGAACTGAATGTATGTACTCCTGCACACTGTCCACATCGTATACCGCAACACTGACTGCTGTTTGTATATCCACTGTCAACCGGTTAAATGCTCGAAGAGCGAATCTCTTTGCAAAAGCAGGCACATCTCCATCCTGCACGCTGAGATCCAATCGTTCAAATAGATGGAGATCGAAGTAAGATAGGTGAAGATTATCAGGCGAAGCAATGATGGTTTGCGTGTAAGGACCAAGAGCGCCAATGGTGTATGGTGTACCGCCAAAACATGTAGAGAGTACGGTGAGATCGAACCTTGTGGAATTGCGGGTAAATTCTTTCAGCCCGACTGCAAGGTCCTGGATGGTAAATATCCGATCCGGATATGATGCATCATAACCCGTAACGCCAATTTCGGGAATTTCGTGGCCATAGTAGAGAAACAATCTCACTATCTTATTCTGATTGTCCGCATGGAAGCGGCGATACAAATCCAATTCAGGGTCGAACCGTGATTGTTCCTGATCACGCCAGTACAATTCATTTGCAATAAGCCGTCCGTTTCGGTAATAATAGAACTCTCCATCGTGAATAGGGAAAAAAAACAAGAAGTGTCGCTTGGGTCTTTGATGAAAGATGAATACCTCTGCGCGGGGGTTTTGCTGCGCAACGCTTTTTGCTTCTTCCAGGGCTTCCTCGTCTGCTTTAAATTCAAGTCCGCTTGTATCATGATAGACATAGTCGCCATCACCGTGAATGACGCACATGATCGAGTACTCCGCAGTGAGCACGTCTCCGTCGGATGAGCTTCATACCGGACGGTACGGCTGGAGCTGCACGAAGATATGAATACTGCGAGCGCCCCACAAAAGATGCTCACAAAAAGCATCATGAATGGAGCGCTCCTGACTGATTGGCTGCGCGGATATTGCATATCAAAAGCCGGGAATGTTAACTCATGGAAAAACTATTTTAGCAGGAGTACAATCAGGATAATAATCAAGAGCAGAGTTACAATACCAATTGTTATTACCACTTCGGCCTGCTCCATATCCTGCACGACGTAATCAGAGAAAGCATTGAGTTGTTCATCCGAAACACGTATGTAGCCATTGCGGCCTGCAAGCTCGTCTTGTTTCTCCCGCAGTGCAGTTTTGAAGCGATCAATGCCGGCACGATCGTTCTTGCGAAATCAACGGCGAACTTTGAACGATGTCCAATGCTTTGGACATTTTCTGAAATGATTCGTTGAGAATGATACGCTTCTCGAATGGGTTGTTTGTTGCTTTCACTTTATTCGCTGCATCACTGAAATATTTTTGAATTTCACCTTTTCCAGCCGCATATCGACGGGAAAACCAGAACGAGCATCATAACGATAGAACCGAAAATTATTCGTGTTTTCATTGCATCTCCTTTAATAAAGTGGAACCGAATTTGAATTCAAAACAGCGTACCGATAACAACCTCGAGATCAAATAGTCCAAAAGGATGAAAGAGTAGTTAATCCTTTTATGAATTGCGGAACAGTTGCATAACGGTCACTTTTGTCTGATTTTCTTCAATCCGGCGATATCTAATTCTTCAATCTGCAGTCACGGACAGTTGCGGCCTTTACTTTCTATTCTACTTTTTTAAAATCAATATATCCCCGCTCTACATCTGTGTACACCAACTGGACACGTAGTCTGTGGCCGACATCTAATCCTTCATAATTGCTCACCAGCCTTCCTTCAACGGGTGGGTGCAGAAGACGAACCCATGTCCCTTTAGCAGATGCGCCGGTAACTATGGCATCGAACCATTGATTCATCCTTGATTCCAATACCATTGCTGCTGCGGATTTTTCGACCTGTCGTTCGACCTTTTTTGCCGCATCCTCCATTTCGGTGCAGTGTTTCGCGAGCTCCACCAATTCATCAATCGCATAAGGCATGGGACCTTTCGTTATTGTTGATTTCAGCAGCCTCTGGGTGATCAAATCTGGATATCTGCGATTCGGCGCAGTGGAGTGAGCATAATCTTTTATCGCAAGACCAAAGTGTCCTGCTGAACTTCCTCCCGGAAGTTCTACGACATATTCACCGGAACCCAAGAGCTTGATGATACTGAGAGAAATATCAGGAAAGCGGACAGGATCTGCTGATTTTAGCAGACATTAAGAATTTATCCAGCGCTTTTGAATCCGGCTCTTTGGGAAGTGTAAAACCATGTTCCAGGGCAAGCTCAACGATTCTATCCCAGCGTTTCGGTGTCCGGACAACGCGCCTCAGCGACGGAAACTTTTTGGCGGCAAGGTAGCGTGCTGTTACGCCATTTGCCGTGATCATAAAATCTTCAATGATATCTTTGGCACAGTTCCTTCTGTCAGCTTCTAAGTCCTTGATCTCATCTCCGTCAAATACAGGACGAGCTTCTATTGTTTCGAGATCAAGCGCACCATGCTCATGACGGAGGGACTTCAGCTTTCGGGCTGTGCGATCCTGGAGCCGGAGATTTTCGTCGAGACCCTTGACAATGCTGATTTCCTTCGGCATCGGCCCGCTTCCGTCCAGCCAGCCGGCAAGGCTGTTGTAGGCAAGTTTTGCGTGATTACGAACCGTAGCACGATAAATATCCGAACTTTGAAGCGATCCATCTGCGGCAACTAACCATTTCGACAACGACAGCAAGACGGTCTGATTCAAAATTGAGAGATGTGATATCTGTCGAGAGTTTTTCAGGCAGCATCGGAAATATCTGCGCAGCGGTATAGACCGAAGTAGTGTTGTGCTTTGCATGATCGTCAAGTTCTGACGGCTTCTTCACAACAGCTTCAACATCGGCAATGGCAACCAGGATCTTTACAGACCCATCAGGCAAAGCTTCGGCTACGGTAAGCTGATCGAGATCGCGCGAATCGTCGTTATCAATGGAGCACCATGCAAGATTTCTCAAATCACGCACTGATGTTTCGACGTTAGTCGTAGTCCCATGAATTTTGTCAAGCTCCGCAATCGCCTGAGCTAGAAAAATCCGGAAGAAGTCCTCTTTCCGTCATAGCCCGGCGTGCAATTCTTTGAAGAATAGAACGATGCTGTTTGTCTTCCGTATTTGTCATTCAAACGCCCTTAAATATTTTTATTTTTTAATTTCTTCATTATGTTAACTTTTTGCACGAAAATATTTTATGTATTTCCAGCGTGGCAGGATATCCTGTGATGATTCTTCACTTGGAGAGAACACCCCGGAATGGCAGAATTTATATCAGAAAACGCTGCCGGACTTTTGCTACAATCTGGTTATCTGTCATCTTATCGGCTGACTCAATGCCTACAATGTGTTCATGAAGCTCCATATTCTCAAGCCGTTTCTTGAGCTCAATCTTTGCCTCACCAGGGCCGAAGATCAATATAGATTCCGCGTGACGAATATTCGAGAGTACTTCATTATAGTAGTCGTTCAGGTGTCCGTTTAATCGTTTATCTCCATGTTCCTCGGCCGATTCCTTTTGCGCCCCGCCCGAGAAACGGACTATTTTCTCCCAATTCCGATGATATTCGCTTTATTTCAGCTCCTTCATCTGCCAGACTAAAAATCACAGCCTTCTTATGATCAATCCATAATCCTACGCGTTCTTTCATTGATTTCACCCTTCCTGTTTATAAAATTATCCTTCAAAAATATGTGCAGAGGCTGCCTAACAATTTTCTCCATGTTGTTCAAACCGCTCAACATGTTACGAATACTGTCTATGCTGATGCAATGCGTCTAATCTTTGATCCAACCGTATCATTTTCCATCGATGGGAAATTCCTTGCTGATTCAGCTCATCTTTATAATATTACTTATTGACATACAATACAACCCGGTTCTAAGGTTACAGCATTCACACAACTTCTTGAGCTTGTCCAATTTTTAATTTTACCGGATATCTCTCCTGATCTTCCCAATTTTGTTGAAACGGAACCTCCTCGTGTATTATTGAAGGCGCACGAGTTAAACCATCCTTATTCTATGGCAGTACGGCATACCTCAGCGACAACTATATTCAACCGCTCCACACGGATCAATTTCTTTTCCTTGGCGACGTATTTAATCTTGTATGTTTTTTGCCCGGCTTCTTCTTATTTAAAGTTTTATGCAGACTTATTAACTTGCCGTTGGCCTGTTTTAGTTTATCGACGATAATTTTATATTCATCCACATTGTGCCTGGCTTCATCTTTGGCAATTCCATATTTCTCTTGAAGCTTGCCTACCAGTTCCTCATACCTTCCCAGGATTGCCGACAACTCATCGTTCATCATTTTTCCCCAATGATAAACAGCTTTTCCCCTCCGCTGTTTCCATTGCCCTTCCATACGATCCCAATTCATGGCTTATATTCCTGTATCCCGAAACGTTGCAATATTTTATTTGTCAATTAAGAAAAAGAATGCTGCTTTGCAGAACTGTATAAGGATACAACTGATTATAATGAACAGGAATAGGTCGAAAGTATGAAAAAGTAATTAATCCTTTTAAGAGGTCAAAAGTTGATCTAAAAGTCAACGACTTTAAGGAGATTGAATTTAAACTGATCGATCGATTCGATTTTTTTATAGGGAGAATTTCGAACGGAACGTGAAATTTATACTCAGGCCGGGAATGGTTACTTATCGCTGCAATGAATTGAAGAGAAGTCAGTGAGTTTATAAGTCCAATGAGTCTATGAGTAAATGAGTAAATGAAAATGCGAGAAATTAATATTATAGATAAAAAAACCTTTATCTCCGTTAAAGTAATTACATGTATTATATAATTTTATCGATAAGAATTACATTGGATTTCATTCTCCTATATTCTCCGGAGTGAGAAAATTGTACTGAATAATTCTATTGAATTTCCGACACTTCAGCCGGAATTATTTTTCCCTCAATGCTGTTACTTAACTGAATATCCTTCAGGAATTTTGAATTTTTCTTCCGGTACTTTTGCATTCTCCTCTACTTTAACAGCTTTTTGTAATGATTCAACGCTTTTTGTTTTAACGCTCAGATACATCAGGATCTTGTTCCACCCTCCGTATCTAGTTACAGACCCCTTTCCATCATCGGATTCGAATGACTCGCAATTTTTTCCCGCAACAGACATTGCGGATATTTTTTTAATTTTACCGGATTGGCGGTCTTTTTCAGTTCCGAATTCCGTCCATTCTACACGTAATTCGGTACCTCTATATGCATCGCCCTGCCTGTAAGCAATTCTATTTTTGATGATTCACTGAAAATAAATTCTTCCCGTCGCTAAAGTAGGTTTCTTCCAATTTATTATCTTTGGAAAACGTTTCTCTGCATTCCTTCATACCGTATTCGTCGAAATATACGATCGTTCTCTTTTTGATTTCCATCTTGCCTACTTTCATAATCAGATCGTATGTTATAATACCGGACTTGATATCGTATTTTTTTATCTGGCTCCTAACCGGAGAAACCAGTCAATAAAAATACTGCACAAAGAAGAAGAATTCTTATATAAGCTTTCATTCGGCCTCCTGATAAAAAATGAGTGGTTGTTGACGGTTAAACTAACAAATCTCAGTGCGAATGGCAAGAGAATATATCGAATGGAAGCCGTTTCGTGTCTTTCTTTCGCTCAATTACATCAGAAAGATCCCCCTTTCCCTCAAGCGCGGGAATTCAACAAGACTGCCTTTTACCAAAAAAACAATACCGGCGTGCCGATATAAAACTGTATACACCGTCTCGAATTGGTTTAGGGACAATGATAAACACATAGAATAAACTCCAACTATTGCCGATACTTTTTAGAATCTTCAGTACAGCGTCAGATCTGCTATAAACCTTGCCATTCTGTAATAAAAGAACCGTATTCTGATCAAAACTTTTTAAAGCATCTCCATTCAGAAGTTTTTGTCCTTTTTCAGACTGGATCGGTACAAATTGGAATATGTCTTTTTTATCCTTTGTGATTATGAATCGGACGAACCGGCTGCATAGATTACAAACGCCGTCAAACAAAATGATAGATTCGTATGAATTGATTTGGATTTGATAGTCCATATTATTTAAAATTCAGCGTCGAACTTTTATTTGAAATGAATCAGACCACGCATGATATATACTCTGGGATGATTACCCGGTTCTTATAATGTATTATTTTCTTTCAATAATTAATGTCGGATTCGCTTTCAAGAACGATCCGGCTTCCTCATCGATCATCCAGCAGAGATTCCCTGATGCAGGCCGAATAAACGACGCCGGTAATTGAGGGTCCGGAACTTTTGCATCAAGGACTCTCTGAACAATGAGAGCTTTTTGCGAACCCGCCGCAAGAAATATAATCTCACGAGCAGCATTAAGAACTGGAACAGTCAGTGTCAAACGCCAGCTATTTACCTGCTGAACAAAAGATGATTTCACAAGCGCTTTTTGTTCCAGCACAGTATCCATTCCCGGAAATAATGATGCAGTATGACCGTCTTCACCCAAACCCAAAAGAACAAGATCAAATACGACAGGTCCGGAATCAAACACTCTCCTGATTTCCTGCTCATATTCCTTTGATGCAATGGGCGGGTCGATTTCACCTTTCATCCTGTGGACATTTCCCTGAGGAATTGATATATGAGATATCCATTCCCGTACTATCATTCCATAATTGCTTTTCAGGTGATCGGGAGGAACAGATCGCTCGTCGCAGAAAAATATATGGACCCGGCTCCAATCGGCATGCCTTTTTGTTTCATCCTGCCCCATGAGACGATAAACATTCCTCGGAGTTTCTCCTCCGGATACGGCAATGCAGCACTTGGAGTTTTCCTTGAGCGTCCTGTAAATTATCTCAAAGATTTTTTCCGCAACTAGTTTATCCAGCCCGATTCGAGTTTTCGAGATTTGAACAAGGGTCGGTTTCGGCATTTCGATTTGGTTCAATCAAGAATATCATTTTTTGAATTACAGCTTTGTATCCACCGCCGCCCTTCCCGCTCAATGAAAATATTTGCCGCATCAGGCCCCCAGCTGCCGGCCTGATACTGAAGCAGCGGCGGAGCAAATTCGCTTGCCCAGCCTGCCTTGATATTATCAATTATGTTCCAGGAAAGCTCGACAATATCGCTTCTCGCAAACAACGATGTATCGCCCTGTATTGCATCCAGCAGCAATCGTTCATACGCCTCCGGTATGGCATTAGTACCGAAGGAATCTCTATATTGAAAATCCATATCGACGGGACGGGTCTTTAATCCCTGATCAGGAATTTTAGCAAAGAAACGCAAATGAATTCCTTCCTCCGGCTGGATGCATATGCTCAAACTATTTGTAAATAATTCCGTCTTTCCAGCCGCAATATCAAGTATCTGTGTAGGAGGGCGGCGAAACTGAACAGTTATTACCGAAGATTTTTCCTTCAGATTTTTTCCCGACCGTAAATAAAACGGAACTCCTTGCCAGCGCCAGTTATCAATATAGAGCTGGACCGCAGCGTATGTTTCAGTTTGGGAATTCGGAATGACTCCATTTCTTATAAGATATCCGTCATACTGGCCGCGAACAGTATACCGTGCTGAATATTCCTTCGGAATTTCCCTTATCGCTCTCAATACTTTTACCTTCTCATGATTCAATGCGTCAGCTTCAAAGACAACCGGGGTTTCCATAGTTACCAGCATTAATAATTGAAGGAGATGGTTTTGAAACATATCGCTAAGCACTCCGGTTTGATCATAATACGCAGTACGATGGCCTACTCCTTCCGTCTCCGCCACTGTAATCTGAATATGATCAATATAATTTCTATTCCAAATGGGTTCAAAAATAGCATTACCGTACCTGAAAACAAGAACATTTTGTACCGTTTCTTTTCCGAGATAATGATCTATGCGGTAAATTTGTTTCTCATCCATAACGGCATGAAGTTCTTTATTGAGGGCAATCGCAGAGGCGAGATTTTTACCGAACGGCTTCTCAATAATGATGCGCCGGAAACCGTTCTTGCCGGATTCATCAATTAAAGATGCTTCGTGCAAATGCGAAATAATGCTGGAATATAACCCGGGGACAGTTGCAAGATAGAACACTAAATTATCCGGCGGAATTTCCAGCCGGCTGATTTGCCGGGCAAGGGCGCAGTAGTGATCCCTGTTTTCAACATCCCCCGGCATATAATGAATATTTTGAGCAAATTCTTTCCATAAAATATCGTCGTATCCTTCGGGGGCAAACTTAGAAATTGCTTCCTTCATTTTCCCGCGGAACTCCTCATCGGAAAATATCGATCTGGAGAAACCGATTATATGTATTTTTCCTGGAAGACGCTTCTTGCGGTAATTATTATACAGCGCCGGAATAAGTTTCCTAGCAGTTAAATCGCCCGATGCACCAAAAATAATAAAAGCTGTGCTCAAAGTCTTCCCGGTCTATTTTAAATAATATAATTGACTTATGTTTAATATATCAAAATCTCGCTTTAAGTCTAAAGAATAATAAAGCGATTTGTCGCATGAATTAATCCATCAGGCGAGTAAAGTATCGGCCGGCGATATTGCTTCCTTTTAACTGATATCCATAGCATTTTTTATTTATACCTTTGGTTTATAGCACAATAAGACGTTCCCGTTTCTGAAATTCCTTGTATTCGACAGCTTTAGAGCTAACTTACTTTTTATGCCCTCAAACATCGTTCTTCCCTTGCCGAGAATAACGGGAATCATCACGATCTGGTACTCGTCTATCAAAAGATCCTGTGTTAATTGAGATACAATGCTGCCGCTTCCCATGACAACCATATCCTTCCCTGAACCTTTCTTCATTGACTGTATTTCTTCAGATAGGTTGTCCCTGACCAGCTGCGTGTTGCTCCATGATACCTTTTTCAGTGTTCGGGAAAACACAACCTTAGACAGATTATCCATTCGTTCAGCGACGACAGGAAATTGTTGATGTGCAAGCTGTGTAGGCCAGTAACCGGCCATGAGCTCGTATGTATTTCTGCCGAACAACAATACACCTCCGGCTTTTGCATTACCTTCGATAAATTTATCCCACTCCTCATCCTTGTTGGTATTATGTGCCCAACTCATATCTCCTTTAACATCCACAAAGTAGCCGTCCAACGATATCATATTGAAAACAGTTAATTTTGCCACACTAATTCTCCTTTTTTGTTTCCAATTTTATCGGATATAAAATCACACATCATATTGATTTTTCAGAATTCCTCTAATCAATGTTCGATAGCCAAATTAATTTGATTTACTTTCAATTGATATTATTACAAACAATAAAAATGAGTACGAAGTTTCAGAAAAACCAAATGATTATCTCTGTTTTGAATCTTTTTGCGGCTCGACTGCTTTCACCATAAGCATTGAAAATCCTGATACAAAATACGCCTCTATCTCTGTAACGGCTTGTATGGAACCTGTCAAAATATCTAATTGTTAAATAAAGCAAGGCAGGTAATTAATATTCTTTAAGTCATAAGGAGAAAAAATGAAACTTACATTTATTGTGCTTGCTATGGCATACATTTCAGTTGCCGGCGCTGAAGTCGTGGGTAAAGTCGTGGAATACTCATACGGCAATATAAAGCTGAGAGGGTACATTGCATACGACAATTCTATTAAGGAAAAGCGGCCGGGAATTATCGTGGTTCACGAATGGTGGGGTGTTACCGATTATCCAAAAAAGCGCGCGGAGATGCTGGCAGGACTTGGCTATGTGGCATTTGCAGCGGATATGTATGGTTCGGCAAAATCGCAGATAACCCGGCCGATGCAAAAAAATATGCCGGCGAATCAATGAATGATTTTCCCGCATTAAAAGGCAAGTTTCTTGCTGCTTTAGAAATTCTAAAAAACGATGAGCATGTCGATCCTGAGCGTATAGCTTCCATCGGATATTGTTACGGAGGGGGAGTTGCATTAAATATGGCACGTGCAGGAGTAGACCTTAAAGGAATAGTAAGTTTCCATGGCAGCCTGGCATCGTCTGAGTCCGCTAAGAAAGGGCAGGTAAAAGCAAAAATTCTTGTTTGCAACGGCGCTGCCGATAGGAATATCTCGAAACAAGACATCGATAATTTTAAACAGGAAATGAAATCAGCAGGCGTGAACTTTAAATTCATTTCATATGACGGGGCATTGCATGCATTCACCAATCCTGCTGCAACAGAATTGGGAAAAAAGTTCAATATGCCGATTGCTTACAACGAAAAAGCCGATAAAGATTCCTGGGCGGAAATGCAAAAATTTTTCAAAACGATATTCTAATTAAAAGAATGGTTCCGCTAATGCGGAATATCTGTCTGCTGCTGAAAAATTGGGGATACCTGCTGCTCATAAAGTTGCCGAATGCGATACCTTTTGCAGAACCGAACCAAGCTAATTATAAAGTACGGGCTAGAATGTTGTAAATATCGACGAATTATTATCAGTTTTACATAATTCATAGGATCGGGGGCAAAACGGATCGCTTTGCTAAATAATCTTTTTGATAAGTATCCATGATCTTTTTAAGTCTAAATAGTCTCATCTACTGCCTTGTAAAAAAAATATTCACTTACTTAATTGAGGGAACTTTTTCAATTTAAGGTGCGGTTATCATGTGATACCGGCAAAGAAAAAGATATCAATTCTTCCAGGTTTTCTACGGAGAACATATGAAGGCTGCATTCATCAATATTTTTTTATTCGCTATTATCTTTCTGCTTACAAAAGCAGCAGCTCAGACTGCTTCCAATCCGGATAGTGCGCTTACAGGCATCCTCAAAGAGGTCAAAGGAACGCCGCTTGAACTGCGGCAGGCAATTGATTATGCATTGAAGAACAATACGTCTGTCCGAAAAGCGGAAGCAGCGTACCTTGGAGCCGGAGGTTCGCTGAAAAGAGAAAGAGGAGAATTTGATCCTGAATTATTTTTCAATATAAATTACACCGACCAAAAACAACCGACCGCTTCTTTTTTTTCGGGAGCCCCGGTTCTTTCCAATCAGCAGACTAGTTCACAAACCGGATTGCGGATGAACTTACCCATCGGTACGGAATTGCAGATTGCAGTTAACACGATGAGCCTGTCGACAAACTCATCTCTTGCATTCCTCAATCCTGAATATGATGCATTCGGCAGTATAACCATCCGCCAGCCGCTCCTTCATGGATTTGCAGCATCAAACCGGAAGCTCCTTGCCCAGGCAGAACAACAGTCGGAAGCATTTAAAGCCCGCTATGATCAGGAAGCGGTCAATGCAAGCTCGAACGCGGAACGATTGTACTGGGATCTGTATGCTTCTGAACGAGACTTCGCCGTCCAGCAGCTTACTCGAGACCGTGCTAAAGAATTCCTAAAGGAAACCGAACTGCGCGCCCGTGCAGGCCTGGTCGGACCAAACCAGGTTGCGAGTGCAAAAACCTTTTTAGCCGAGCAGGAATTAGCACTTTTAGAACAGCAGGCGCAATTTGATAGTCAATCCGATCAACTTTCTTCATTCATCGGGACTCGTCCTGCTATTGAGATGCAGAGATTTCTACCGACGGATGAGCCGCCGGTGAATTTTCCGGCAGGCCGTGTTGAAATAATTCTGGATCACGTCAACCAGCATAATCTTGATATTATCGCTGCCAGAAAGGATTTGGAAAGCGTGAGTACTCTCGCAAATGCTGCAGGATGGGAAGCGCTTCCGCGTGTCGATCTTGTCGGTTCCATCGGCGGCAACGGGCTCGCAGGAACAGGTAAGGAAGTGATCATTCTAAACGATACACTACCGGTTCCGGCCACCAAACGATTTTCAGATGCGCTGACTCAAGTTGTAAAACGAGATTTCCCCAGCTGGAGCCTTGGCGTGGAAATTAGCATTCCTATCGGTTTAAGGAGCGGATTAGGCGAAAAGGATCGTTTGGAAGCTCTCGTGCTCGGTGCGGAAGAGAATGTTATAGAAAAAACCCGAGTTCTTGAGGAACAGGTCCGCAGTACATTCCGCGAATTAGAAGATGGTAAAGACAGGCTGGAATTTGCCAGAGAAGCCGTCGATGCAGCACAGGAACAGGTGAGAATCGGATTAATAGAATTTCGCAACGGGCGTACGACAGCTTTTGAATTGGTTCGGCTGGGAGAAGATCTTGCAAAAGCCCAGCAGCGATATTCGAACGCGCTGATTCGAACAGCTAAAGCTGCCGCAGCTATGAAGCAATTGACATCAGGATGGTACCCGGAACATTATTAAGGAATAAAAAAATGAGACACTATGAAAAATTTATATTACAAAGAGGACAGCCTCTTTATATCGTAATTTTTATCGCAGGTTTTCTTGCAGGATGTTCCAAACCGGAATTCAGCGGCGGTAAATTCTCGATGCCGCCAATGCCGGTGGAAGTAGAACGGGCAAAGCTACAGAAGATCGAAGATATCTATGATGTGGTCGGTACCGTAGAAGCGAGCGAAGCAATTACGGTAGTTTCCGAAATCGACGGAGCAATCACAGCGCTTCCTTTTCTGGAAGGAAGATTTATTCCGCGCGGTGAACTCATCGCCCAGCTGGATGATGCCCAGCTTGCTGCCGAACTGGATCGTGCTGAAGCCGTTAAGGATCAGGCTCAAAGCCGCTTCGCCCGTGTAAAAGAGATTGTCAACCAAAAAGCAGCCGCACCTCAAGATCTTGACGATGCAGCAGCAGCACTTAAAGTTGCCGAGGCAAATTTTGCACTCGCAAAATCACGATTCAGTAAAACAAGGATCACCGCTCCGTTTGGCGGAATTATCGGCGGGAGAAGGGTCAGTACAGGGACATTTGTTAGAAGCGGGACTGAAATAACCGATCTTGCAAATATCGACGAAATCCGGGTAAATTTTTCGGCACCCGAACGGTACTTACCGGACCTTCACCGCGGTGCGGATGTTACCGTGTCGACGATTGCTTTTCCGGATTATGAAGTTAAGGGAAAAATCATTGCGGTCGAACCCGTGCTGGATCCGGGAACCAGAAGTGCACGGGTTATCGTACGTGTCACAAACCCGGAACGAAAATTCAGGCCTGGAATGTCCGCAACGATTCATGCAATTCTCAGTGAGCGGCCTGAAGCAGTCACAATTCCGAACCAAGCGGTATTTGCAAATGGGAATCAATCTTTCGTCTATGTCGTCAAACCGGATAGCACCGCATTTCGTGTCCCGGTTATCCTTGGCACGCGCTTATCCGACGCAGTGGAAGTTATACATGGATTATCTCCGGGCAGCGAGGTTGTACGGGCCGGACATCAAAAATTATTCGACGGCGCCCGGGTTATGCCGATCTCAAACACTCTTGCCGCCGGAAAATAAAAAATATTAAAATAATTTTCATTTAATAAAGAACTGTGTTATGAAAATAAGCCATATTTCTATCCAGCGTCCGGTATTTGCCGGCGTGATGAGTTTGACAATTCTTTTGTTCGGATTGATCGCATTTTTCCGGCTTCCGGTCCGCGAATACCCGGATATCGATCCGCCTATCGTGTCGGTTGTAACAATCTATCGCGGAGCAAGCCCGAGTGTCATTGAAACGGAAATCACAAACATTCTCGAGGAGCAATTTGCCACGCTGCAGGGAGTGAAAACGATGACCTCCTCGAGCCGCGAAGAAGGATCTGTAATCACCATCGAATTTGAACTGAACCGAAACGTCGATGAAGCCGCGAACGATGTGCGGGATCGCGTCTCGCGCATACGCGGCAGTCTTCCGCGGGAGATTAACGATCCGATCATCTCGAAGGTCGATGCAAATGCCCAGGCCATCGTGTGGCTGGCTCTCTCCAGCCAAAATCATTCAGGACTTGAACTCACGGATGTCGCAGACAGAATTCTCAAGGAAAGAATTCAACGGCTTCCGGGAGTCGGCTCGGTTATTCTTGGAGGCGAGCGCCGGTACGCGATGCGTGTATGGCTCGATCCGCTTCGTATGGCAGCACATGGATTGACCACTCAGGATATTGAATCGGCAATCCGACAGGAAAATGCTGAAATTCCAGGCGGAAGAGTCGAGGGAGAAGGCAGGGAATTCGCTGTGCGGACTCGCGGCGAACTCGATCAGCCGGAGGAATTCGGAAATATCGTTGTCTCGAGAAAAGGCAATGATGTCGTGCATATTCATGATCATCGCTGAAGTATCGGTTGGAGCTGCAGACGAACGTTCAGCTGTACGTTACAATGGTGATCAGGCAATCGGACTCGGGATTGTCAAACAATCAAAGGCGAGCACCGTCGATGTGGCTGCGGCGATTCGTAATGCATTTCCGGATTTGACAGCATCGCTGCCGGCAGGGATGCGACTGGATGTAGCATTTGATTCATCTGTATTCATAACGGATTCGATCAATGAAGTTCAGCAGACGCTAATCATCGCATTGTGTTTAGTCGTGCTGGTCGTTCTTGCATTCCTCAAAAGCTTTAGAGCCACGGCCATCCCGACACTCGCGATACCGGTATCGATCATCGGGGCTCTTGCAGCGGCATATTTTCTCGGCTACACCCTCAACATACTCACACTCCTTGCCATGGTTCTCGCTATCGGCCTTGTAGTCGACGATGCTATCGTCGTACTTGAGAACATTTACCGACATATGGAAATGGGAAAAAGCCGTATGAAATCAGCATTTGACGGGAGCAAGGAAATCGGATTTGCCGTGATCGCAACAACGATTGCTACTGGTTGCCGTATTTATTCCGCTTGCATTTTTAACCGGCTCGGTCGGACGATTGTTTAATGAATTCGGAATTACCGTTGCAGTGGCAGTACTGATTTCCGGTTTTGTAGCCCTGACATTGACACCGATGCTTTCTTCGAAGATCCTCAAGCCGCTTCACGGAACAAGCAAGAGCTGGGCTTCACGTTCTTTCGATGCTTTTTTTGAATGGCTGAACAAATCCTACGATCGTCTCCTGAGAAAAGCTCTCAACCACAGAATGATATTGCTGCTTGGAACTCTTGTCATGATCGTTTTCAGTATCGTTCTATTCCGGCTGCTACCGAGCGAGTTGGTTCCGGTCGAAGATCGTGGAATCGGATTCGGAATTATCACTGGCTCCGGAAGGTTCAACTCTCGGATATACCGACAGTTATATGCGGCAGGTGGAGGCACGATTACTCAATCTGCCCGAACGGCAGGGCCTTTTCACGGCCACAGGACTGGGATTTGGCGGGCCCGGATCGGTAACAAACGGCTTTCTGTTTCTCGCACTGAAACCTCATTCCGAGCGCAGCAAGTCCCAGCAGCAGATTGTTCAGGAATTATTTCCACAGCTAATTTCAATACCGGGTGTTCTGGCGTTTGTCATCAATCCGCCGAGCATCGGCGGAGGCGTTAATACGAGTCCGGTAGAATATGTGCTCGAAGGAGATAACTATGATGAATTGAACAAATCAGTCGGTATCATGATGGGAGAAGCCTCAAAACTTGGGTATCTTATCAATCTGAATACCGATCTTCAATTGAACAAACCGCAGCTCGATGTAAATATCGATCGAGGACGTGCCTCCAGCCTCGGAATCTCCGTGGCGGATATCGGATCTACCCTGGAAACATTTCTCGGCGGCAGGATTGTTACGAATTTCAAACGGGGCACAAAACAGTACGACGTAATTCTTCAGATGAAGGCTCAAAAACGTTCCGTACCGGATGCCATACCGGATTTTTATATTCGAGGATCAGGCGGACTTGTCCAGTTGGCGAATCTTGTTAAAGTAAGCGAGACCGTCGCTCCAAAGGAACTCAATCATTACAATCGTGTCCGATCGGCAACGATTACCGCAAATCTCGTCCCCGGAGTCAGTCTGGGACAGGCGCTCGACGATATGGATCGCATAGCCGCTTCAAAACTTCCAGCCGGTATAAAACATGAACTAGCAGGCGAATCATTGGAATACCAGACTTCCAGTTCAGGATTGTATTTCATGTTTCTACTCGCAATCGTTTTTATTTACCTTGTTCTTTCGGCACAATTTGAAAGTTTTGTGCATCCGTTCACTATTCTTTTCTCCGTTCCGCTTGCTGTTTTCGGCGCTTTGCTGACATTATTCATATTCGGACAGTCGTTGAATATTTATTCTCAGATCGGCTTGATCATGCTCATCGGACTTGTGACAAAGAACGCCATCCTGATTGTGGAATTTGCCAACCAATTACGCCTTCAGACAGATTCGGCAGTCGAAGCCGTAGTTCAGGCGGCAACAATCCGCCTGAGGCCGATTCTCATGACTTCATTCGCGACCATCTTCGGCGTTTTACCTATCGCTATCGGCCTCGGTGCCGGCTCCGAATCGCGGCGGCCGCTGGGACTGGCCGTTGTCGGAGGATTGTTATTTTCGACATTCCTTACTCTTTTCATCGTTCCGGTTGTCTATACATTCCTTGCCGGAAAATTAAAACAAACAGATCCTTCGGAGGAAGTGTTAGGTGAAATAGACCGGGAATTTGACAGGCAGCTCGCCGGAAATATCGAAGGGTCCGAAATGATGGCGAAATGATTCGAATAAAAGAATAAACAAATCTATCAAAGGAGAATAGCAACAATGAGTAAAGTAAGCACCTATTTAAATTTTCCCCGAAATACAGAAGAAGCGTTTAATTTTTATAAATCAATTTTCGGTGGAGATTTTTCCAGAGGCGGGATAGCAAGATTTAGGGATATTCCACAGGCGGAAGGCACTCCGCCAATACCTGAGGAAGATAAAAATCTGGTCATGCATGTAGAATTACCCATACTTGGAGGTCATCTTTTGATGGGTACTGATGCCCCTGAATCAATGGGATTTAGCGTGAACAAAGGCAATAATGTATATATCAATCTTGAACCGGATACAAGAGAGGAAACTAAAAAGTTATTCGATGCATTATCTACCGGAGGCAAAATTACTATGGAATTGCAGGAAATGTTTTGGGGTGACTATTACGGCAGCTGTACCGACAAGTTCGGCGTACAATGGATGTTTAATTGCACGGAGAAATGAACTAAAGAAAGGATTGCTTATGGCAGCTTCAGAAAATAAATAGAATTACCGTAGAAGCAAATGTAAAAGCTCCCATCGATAAGGTCTGGAAACTTTGGACAACACCGGACGATATTATTCATTGGAATAATGCTTCGGACGATTGGCATACACCAAGTGCAAAAAACGATTTAAGAACGGGCGGAAAATTCACAATCCGTATGGAATCGAAAGACGGGAAATCCGGATTTGATTTTTACGGTATATACAGCCGCGTAAAACCAAAGGAATTTATTGCCTATACAATTGGGGATGGCAGAAAAGTTGAAATCAAATTCTCCGGCAACGGCGACGGGACACACATAACGGAAACTTTTGAAGCCGAAAGTCAGAATCCTGTCGAAATGCAGCACGACGGCTGGCAGGCTATTTTAAATAACTTTAAAAAATATACGGAAAGCATATAATGGCAAAATTAAACGCTCCAAAAATAACCCCCTGTCTTTGGTTCGATAATAACGCAGAAGAAGCCATAATATTTTATACCGCTATATTCAAAAACTCGAAAATAATTCAGGCACATCCGTTAATTTCGACATTTGAACTGGAAGGACAAAGACTTATGGCCTTAAACGGCGGGCCTCAGTTTAAATTTACAGAGGCCATTTCACTATTTGTAAGCTGCGATAATCAAGAGGAAATTGACTATTATTGGACAAAACTTCTGAGCGGCGGCGGTAAAGAAGACAGGTGCGGCTGGTTAAAAGATAAGTTCGGCCTGTCTTGGCAAATAGTACCCGCCATACTGGGCGAATTGATGAGCGATCCCGACAAAAAAAAGACAGAAAAAGTTATGCAGGCTGTACTTGGAATGATAAAGCTTGACATAAAATTGTTAAGGCAGGCATACGAGAGCTGACGATGATTCACACAACACATTTCTAAATAGACAAAAAAGGAACTGGGATTCAATCAAAACATCACGCTCCCCCTTGTTTGTATATTCATTTAATCTAATTCAATCTTGATTTCATCGCACTCCCGCAAGTAATCGCTTGCCATATCTTTAATATTCTGCATTCCTGAAAAAAAACGATAGCTTCCACCAATTGGAAAAACCAATCGGATCGCCTCCGATTCAATTACATACTCTTCAATTATCCTCAATTAAAATTCTACACTTATTCCAATAGATGGAAGAATTCCGATTGATGCAGTCTGCTCAGCTTCTCCTGTCCGCTGATTATACCTTGGAACATCGATCGGTTTTCGATTATATATATTTTGAACATCAATATATGTGTTCAGAGACCAGGTGCCGAACGACCATCTCCT
Organism: uncultured Bacteroidota bacterium; assembly: GCA_963770945.1. Taxonomy (GTDB): domain Bacteria; phylum Bacteroidota; class Ignavibacteria; order UBA10030; family UBA10030; genus Fen-1298. Next base: position 73,575 of record CAVYRP010000015.1, read on the forward strand.
GTCGATGCGAACATCAAGGCTGTGATTTGCACCTATACGAAGAGTATTGTACAACAAATCGGATTGATTTCCACCAGTTTCAAAAGGCGTATATGGTCTTCCGGTTGCATATCGAAACTTTGCACCGAATTCCCATTTTTCGTTAAGGATGTATCCACCGCCGATATTAACTATCCAGCGCTGATCAAATGAACTTGGACGAGAAATTCCATCCATTGCAGTAAATTCCGATTCGTTATAGCTTATACTTACCGTCCCATAGCATGGAATTTCAGATAATTTTTTTTGTGCAAGGAATTCCACTCCCCGCGTCCGGCCTTTTCCAGAACTCACCAGCGGATCCAATCCAAAGGAGGCAAAACCCTCTCCGGAACCGCCAAATCCTGCACCTGTATTTGCCAAAACTAAATATGTTCTAGTTAAGCTGGCGGGATAATTAAAATAACTTTTTATATATGTTTCTATCGAGATTTTTGTATCTGCTTGCAGCATATAATCTATACCGGCGATGTAGTGATCTGCGCCCACAAAATCTAATGCAGAATTAATCGGATTGGCAACAAGCCATATATATGACGGAGATTGATAATAACGGCCGATGCTGGTGCTTATGTTCATCACAGGAGATAATGCATATGATGCAGAGAAACGCGGGGCAAGCGCAAATTTATTTTTTATCATATCAAAATAGTCAAGCCGCCCGCCAATCGTTAGACGTAAAAGATCAATATCCTGAGATAATTGTAAATAGGCGGAAGCTTTTGTTGCGATAGCTTTATACAATGTATTTATTCCAAGTGTATCTCCAAAGCTCGTTGTTTGACTGGCAAGGAAAATATCGTTAGAGAAACTTACTCTTTTTACCTGAAGGCCGAGGCTGATTTCCGTGTTCTTCATGATATGTGCCAGTAAATCTCCTCGCAAAGTCGATTCATGCTCAAATGATGAAGTTTTGAAAAGAGGATTTAACAAGGAATCATTCTGCAAGTATTCGTAATCCACATATGTCTGACCGAACGATACCGTCGTAAATCCATGGTCCATCAAATGCCTCCAGCTCACTCCGCCAATAAATTGATTTTGATCACTCCCCAAAACACGCGAATTGTTAAAACGTTTGTCAGGCGTATCATTGAAAAGTTTAACATTATCCAGCGCACCGATTCCCAGAACAACAAGCTGGTCACTTGGTGAAAGGTGATAATGTATTTTTCCGAGAAAATCCCAATACTCCGGTACAAAACCAAATCCGGCTGCTTTAAAAATGAAATCGAGATAACTGCGTCTTGCAGAGAAGAGAAATGTTGCGTTTTCTTTAACAGGTCCTTCAAGATTCAATCCAAATTGACTGGCTGAGATCGTTGCTTTACCGCCAAAACGATCTTTTCTGCCTTCACTCAAATCCAAAGTAAGAACAGATGAAAGTTTGTCTCCATATTGAACTCCAAAGCCGCCTGTAGAAAACGATGTTTGCTGAACAAAATCCAAATTCACAAAACTCAGCGGGCCTCCGCTTGCCCCTTGGGTTCCAAAATGATTGATGTTTGGCACCTCAATATTATCAACCACAAATAAATTTTCGGAAGGCGCCCCGCCGCGGATAATTAGATCATTGCGTCCGGCTTGAACTTGCGCTACTCCCGGCAAAATAGAGATAGCCCGAACAACATCTTCCAATCCCCCCGGAATCCGACGAATTTCTTCATTGGATTGAATAAGATTGCTGATCGGCCGATCTGGGATTTTCTGGAAATAGCTTGCAGTAACTTGAACGGCATCAACTTCTATAGTCAGCTCATCCAGCGGAATTCTTATTTCCGCAGGCCTCGCAACCGATACGACAATATCTGTTGCAATAAATGGAGTATATCCGACAGCGGTGACACGTAAAGCGATAGTGCCTATCGGGACACGCGTAATAGAAAATTGACCGTTAATATCCGTTGAAGCGCCCAGTGCTGTACTAATGACCAGTATGTTTACCCCGGCAAGCGGTTCGTTCGTCGATCTATTATAAACCTCACCTCGTATTCGGCCGGTTTCGACAGAATTCTCCTGTGCATATAGATTCGGGAAGACGTAAAGACCCATTAGAAAAATGGCAGTGTATTTCATAACCTCTCTCTTAATATTTTTTAGTAAGTTATTTTTAAGAACGCATGGGAGAAATGAGAAGTTCCTAAAAACTGCTTAAAAGCGCGCCTTACGGCGTCCCGAAAAACAGCCTGAAAACAATTTTTCATATATAAAAACTCAAATATATTTTCCCAGATCAGCCCATGATCTCCATTATCATGCGCATTCGATGAATTTTTTTTACACACGCGCACCGATTTAATTTTCTTCTATTTTCTTAAATGTTTTTTCCAATACCTGTTGACCGCTGGATGTGAGAACAAGGTCGCTTAAAGGAAAAAGAATATTATTTTCTTTAGAAATAAGTGCCTTCAGCAGTCCTGCGTATTGCATCATCGGCTTCTCGGTCACATTAACAACCTTCTGACTGCCTGTCTTATATTCAGTTACGGCCGCATCTGCGTTTTTTGTCATGCCTCTTCCAATACTGTGCTCATACACCGTGACAGCAATAGGTCCCTTTTCCTCCAGCATTCCGCAGTTCCGGAGTCGTAAGACTAAGTTTTACTCCTTCTTCGTTTGATGTCATATGTATGTAATATGTCTCGAAAATGCCACTACATCTGCGGTAAAAATTGCGGCGCAATGCGATGCGGTTGTTCCGGCATTTGTCGAAAACGAACTGATTTACCATGAAAGATGGAGTGAAATTCACTTAGGCGATTGTGATAATTTTGACTTGGCTGGCTTGCAGAATAACCTTACAGATGCCTTTTAAAAAAACAGGCAAGCCGGCCATTAAGTATCAATTAAACGAACCACGATCAATCCCTTTTCTCCAGGGTTAGTAATTAGGTAAAGTGAACAACGACCATACCGCGATCTCCCAACCTTAACTAATGTTCGGTTTTATATGTGAATAAGCAATAATATTACAGCTGACATAAAATAAAGGAGATTTCATTTATCCATTAGATATCCTTAATAGATATACTTGAAAATATACGAAATTACTTGAGAAGCAGCATTTTTTCACTTGCAAAAATTTATACCTGATAACCGATACATATAGACGCCGCTGGCAAGAGCATGTACATCAAATAGCTCAAGATATATTCCGGCGGATTTATACCCTTCAAATATTGTTGAAAATGAGTTCCTTCTTTTAAAAAATTTATTCAGTAATCCTTTTCCTGAACTTACAGCGAGGAAATATTGTTACCGATAATAGAAGCACAATCCTGCTATATATGAAGGGAATCAATTATGAGATTGCTCGACGAAGATGATGGAAAGAGGATATCCCATAACATGCATTTATCGGGAAGAGAATCAAATAGACTCATTAGGGAAAAAAGTCCGTATTTGCTCCAGCATGCATTTAATCCTGTTGACTGGTATCCTTGGGGAAAGGAAGCTTTTGATAAAGCAAGAAGCGAAGATAAACCGATTTTTCTTTCAATCGGGTATTCTACTTGTCATTGGTGTCATGTAATGGAACGGGAAGTATTCGAGAATACGGCAATTGCAGAGATGATGAACCGTACACTTGTCAGTATTAAGGTCGATCGAGAGGAGCGACCTGATATTGATCACCTATATATGACAGCCCTGCAATCGATGACCGGAAGCGGCGGCTGGCCGATTTCAATTTTCATGACCGCGGATGGAAAACCATTTTATACAGGTTCATACATTCCTCCCGGGAGTCGTCAGGGCAACCCGGGTTTTATGGATATTTTGAAACGTATCCATAATATATGGACCACTGACCGCTCGCGCATAATCGATAGCAGCAATTATGTGAGTCATTTATTGGAAAATATTTCGGAACCGGCTGCGGACGTGCAGGAACCGTCGAAAGAGATGCTTAGACCGATGTTTTAGTGAACTCACAGAAGTATTTGATAAAAAATATGGCGGATTCGGGATAGCACCAAAATTTCCGCGGCCCACGGTTCTAAATTTTCTTTTTCGGGTCCTATTATCGGACAGGCAATAGTGATGCCCTCGATATGGCGATTACTACTCTCCGTAAAATATCGGAGGGAGGTATTTATGACCAGATAGGCGGAGGTTTTCACAGGTATTCGACGGACGAAAAATGGTGTGTTCCGCATTTTGAAAAAATGCTTTACGACCAGGCGCAGCTCGTTATTTCCTTTCTGGAGGCATTTCAAATAACACATGACCGGCGATATGAACAAACGGCTCGTGAAGTTCTGAAATATATCCAGAAAGTAATGTCGAATCCTGAAGGCGGATTTCTTTCCGCTGAAGACGCTGAAAGCGGAGTCTCCCATTATTATCCCGAGCATAAAAAAGAAGGGGCATATTATACCTGGAAAAAAAGTGAGCTGGCAAAATACTTGTCAAAAGAAGAATACGACATAGCCGAATATTTTTACGGGATCAATGAAGAAGGAAATGTACATCCGGATATCAGGAAGGAGTTTGTCGGTGAGAACATTTTATACCGATCTCATTCAATTGAAGAAACGGCAATGCATTTCAATTCAACAAAAGAAAATATTGAATCCCGCTTGAAAATAGCCGGAATGAAACTGCTTGATGCCCGCCGTCAGAGGCCGAAACCGAATATCGATGATAAAATACTTTTAGCATGGAACGGTTTGATGATTTCAGCTTTTACGCGGGCATTTCAAGTGCTGAAAGATCCGGCATATCTTGAAGCCGCCGAGAAGGCGGGCAGATTCCTGTTTACACATCTTTCCAATCCGGCAACCGGTAAATTATTACGTCGATATCGTGACGGGGAAGCAAAATATGACGGATGCTTGAACGATTATGCATTCTTTATTCAAGGATTGCTTGATCTTTATGAAGCTTCTTTCCAAATCGATTGGTTAAAAAAAGCTGTTAAACTTGCCGAAGAACAGATATTACTATTTTATGATAAAGATAACGGAGGATTTTTCGAAAACTCGGGATATGATCCTTCAATTATTGTTGGCATGAAGGCAGCTTTCGACAGCGGAGAGCCTAGCGGAAACTCTATTTCCATACTTAACCTGCTTCGATTATCGCAAATTTTCGGAAATGCTCGCTTCAATGATATAGCATCAAATTCGATTAAGTATTTCAGCAAATATCTCAACGAATTTCCACAGTCTCTTCCTCAAATGCTTGTTGCCGTTGATTTCTATTTAATCAAACCGGCACAAATAATTCTTGCAGGAAATAAAAATCATCCTCTAATGCGCGAGATGGTAGACGAAATAAATTCTCATTTCCTCCCTAACAAAGTTATTATATATGCCGACAACGGCGAAGGACAGAAATTTCTGAATGAATTTATCCCGTCAATTAACAATTTTTCTCCGCTTGGCGGCAGACAGACAGCATACATATGTCATAATTTTATATGTGAATTACCCGTCTCAAATATGGAGTCAATAATACAAATTCTTGAAAGGCTTTCAGGAAACAAAAAGATACAATTACATCAAGCTCCGGACGCAAACGAAAGGTAAGTCACTGTTTGCATATATTCTGCAGACAATTGATCGCCAGGATTCCACACGATCATTCAGGAAGACCTTCGTGTCCCGGCCACTCAAAAACATCGTCGGAATGATGGAAATGATGTTTCCATACTTTTGCTCATTTGACAGGTCTCACTTTGGCGGGAGTTCATTTATAACTGCCCAAAAGACACCTACCTGTTTTACAGCTTCGATAAAATCTTCAAAATCTACCGGCTTCACTACATACGCATTCGCTCCAAGTTCATAACTTCTTTTAAGATCCGGTTCCTCACGCGATGATGTCAGCATCACTACCGGGATGGTTTTCAATTCAGGATCCTCTCTGATAGCTTTCAGCACCTCGATACCGTCCATCCGGGGCATTTTAATATCAAGCAATATGACCGCCGGTTTTTCCCGTCTGCGCATGCTATACTTTCCCTCATAACGGAGATATTCCATCGCTTCCACGCCATCTTTTGCAACGATTACCTGATTCGCCAGATTGTGTTCAGATAAGGCCTCAAGAGTCAATTCTACATCCCTCGAATTGTCTTCAGCAAGCAGAATTGTTCTTAAATCATTCATTGTTTTTTCTCCATAAGTTCCATAATTATTTTTTTTCCGGCGTATCGTATTTCTTTCAAGTTTTCTGCAAAACCAGCACAATCATCTTTTGCAGGTTTATAAATGCATAATTAGTTTTCCGTCTTATTTTTAGGCAATGTAAAATAAAAAACCGCTCCTTTATCCAGCTCGGCTTCTGCCCATGTTCTGCCTCCATGCCGTCCGATGATGCGGCGTACATTTGCAAGTCCGATTCCGGTTCCTTCAAATTCATCCATAGAATGGAGGCGCTGGAAAACTCCGAACAGCTTTTGTGCATATTTCATATCAAATCCGACTCCATTATCCTTTACATGAAAAATATATTCTGATTTTTCTTCTTTAACTCCAATTTCTATTTTAGCTTCATCCCTTGTTCGCGTGAATTTAGCTGCATTACTCAACAGATTCACCCACACCAGTTTCAACATCGCTCCGTCGCAAAATACCGGTGGTAATTTGCCTGTGATCCAATCAATTTTACGATTCTTAATTTCATTTTTTAAAGACCCGATAACTTCTTGAAGCAGAATATTCATGTCTGAATTCGATTGACGCATTTCAATGCGTCCGGTTCTGGAGAACTGCAGCAGGTCGTCGATCAGCATTCCCATCTGGTGCACAGAATCCGCAATTGCAGTCAGATAATGCTGGCCTTTTTCCGAGAGGTCGGCTTTGCACTTCTTCATGAGCAGATCAACAAATCCGCTCGCATGCCGCAAGGGCGCACGGAGGTCATGAGAGACGGAATAGGAAAAAGCTTCCAATTCCTTATTGGACGCTTCGAGCTGCATAGTTCGTAATTCAACCCGCCGTTCAAGTTCGGTATTCAACTTTTGAATTTCAATCTCTGCAATTTTCCGTTCGGTGATGTCCAGCAGCGAGGCAATACTTCTTTGTGTGCCTGGAATAATATCGATAGTAAGCAATATATTACGAAGTTCTCCATCCTTAGCAATAAACCTGAACTCATATTGTTTCTGCGCTTTATCGCGATTTTCCCTTCTTAAACTGTGTTGATCTCGCATACGATCAAGATCTTCTTTTACCACAAATTCCGTCCAGCTTTTTTTCCCTTCAATTTCCTGTTTTGAATATCTTGAAAGCTTTTCAAATTCTGTATTCGCAAGACTGATTATTGTATTTTTCTCAATTAGTACAGCAGCTGTTCCGGTATTTTCAAAAACGGTTCGATAGAGCTCTTCGCTTTTTTGCAGGGTATCCTCAAACTGTTTTCGGTCGGTGATGTCATGCACCGAGCCCACCAGTCCGATACAATTGCCGGAATCATCAACCACGGGGGCAACACTGACATCCCCGATAAGTAGACCGGACGGATAGACAGATACTTCTTCCCATTTGACAATTTTTTTCTCCCGGATCGCTTCGGCGTATTTCTTTAACACCAATGAAAGTCCGGGTTCCGGAATAACTTCCTGTACTTTCTTTCCAATTATTTGATCGGATTTTAACCCGGTTGTTCTAAGAAAGCATTGATTCACAGAAGTAAAAAAGTAGTTACTATCTTTCTCAACTTTCAAATTGAATATTATGTCGCCAACAGTGTCGTATATGGACGAGATCTGCCGTTCTTTTTCTCGCAGTGTTTCTTCAGCAAGTTTCCGTTTGGTGATATCATTAATAACTGCAATCCGTGAATCCCGCCCTTCATATTGAATTCCATGCGAATTTACTTCGATTGTTATAGTCGTACCATCCTTTTTCAGATGATGCCATTCTCCTACGTATGCTTGTCCCTGGAGTCTTTTGCTCAGGCTTACAATAGGTACTTTTTCAGACTCAGGATAAAGATCGGGAAGACGAAGTGCCAGTGCCTCTGTTTTACTATAACCATAATGCGCTGCAAAAGCATCGTTAATAACGAGTAAATTCAGATTTTCCAATTCATAAATCAGCATAGGCAGAGGATTCTGTTCAAACAAGTAGCGATATTGAGCTTCGCTTTCCTGAAGGGCTGTTAATACTATTTCCCTCTTTCTTTGTTCTCTAGTGACTACTTTAAATCTGACAATGAGATACATGCAAATTATGCAAATCATCAGCAAGGCCATGGTTATCAGGAATAGGTTCGTTCTGAAACCGGACAGGGAGGAAATAATTTCGTCTTCAGGTACGGCAACGACAATAGACCAGAAAGTGTTTCCTAAGGCAATAGGCATATAAGAAGCATGCTTAAGAACCTTTTCATTCGGTGCCTCAAGTGTCCCTTTATAGTGATATACCGTTACTCCTTCTTTGCCTTTAAGCATCTCATCGACCATAGAAATGATTTCAGGAAAATTCTTGTAGGTATCATACACATTTTTGCCGATGTGATCGTGAAACGGTGAGGAAATCTCTATCCCTTTCTCACTAATAACCCAGGCATATCCATTTGCTCCGATACGGATGTTTTCAAAATACCGCTGCGCAATTTTGTCAAAAGACAGAAGGAATGCTATCGTCCCGTCAAACGTTCCATTTTTGAACACAGGAACATGAACAGCAATCGTTCTAAATCCCTGAACAGCCATGAAAACATCACTGACAACTGTTTTATGAGTCTTCATGCTCAGGCGAATATGATCCTGATATGAGATGTCTTTACCGGTGGATTCCTTATAGGGTGCCGTATAGACGATTTCTCCACGTGCATTAACTCGTGTAACCCCTTTTATTTCACCGGAATTCAGGTTCTGGTAATTCGACAAGATTTGTTTGCCTGGAGCATTCATTTCGATAATTTCCGGAGAATTAGATAGGAAATTCAGCATGCTGATTACATTAGTCATGTAATCTTTAATTCCCGTGATAGCTTGCTGGGCATGAATCTTCTGGCCGACGCTCATATCTTGAATTGTTTGACCTTTGACATCAGAGTAGATAGTGTACAGCACTACAGTGAACAAGATCAATACACCGAGAAATACAAAAATAAAATAATTACCAAATTTCAAGCCGGTTGTCATAAAATAGATACTTCTTCATTTTTGCCGGGACGAGATTCCTGACTGTCTGATGAATTAATCATTGAATGAAAGTATTTATTTTGAAAAATAACCAAGGCGCAATAAATATTGTTTTTTTAAAACATACGGCGGGAAAACTGATGTTAACTTTTTGGAGCCTGCTCTTGTGTGCATACTCATTGATCCAATCCCTCGCGGAATAAAATCATAACACTAATATACAAGAGTAACGAGTCTTTAGGTTAAAATCAAGACGCATAATTTTGATAATATTTTCAAAACGGCCTAAATCATTGGACTTTTTTTTCGGCCGGGTAAATTTTTAAATTTTGAAAATTGTAATGCTAACATATTTGCCGTCCATGGAATTGCAGATAAACGGTCTAATTTCAACTCGCGAAACATGCCGATCAGGAGTAAAAATAATAACTGCAATTAAACAATATAGGACAGGCAAATATTATCAAGCTGACTTTTAGCCAGGCTGAGTGTAATGTTATTATATTTTTTTTCATACGTTACAAAGCTATACCGAATTGATTTTTTTTAGAGCTTCCCGCACGGCTTTTAACACGTTTTTCATTTCATACGGTTTTAAGAGAAAATGCTGAATCCCGGCTTTCTGAAATTCCGCTTTCACCTCCGGATCAAGATAGCCTGTCGCAAGTATTATACGCTCATCCGATTTGATCTTCTTGATTCTTTGACACACCTCCAGACCTGTAATTGTCGGCAGCCCAAGATCGGTTAACACAAGCGCAATATCATCCTTGTTCTCCTGATAAACTTTTAATGCCTCCATTCCATCTCTGGCAGGAAGAACATTGTACCCTTTTTCCACAAGCAGCATTTGAAGCGACATCATCAGCATCTCTTCATCCTCTACAACCAGCAAAGTCTCCGTTCCGCCCGGTATATCTTCCAGCTTCTCTTCTTCTTTTTCACTTATTGGTTCTTCCGCTTTTATCGCCGGTAAATAAAGCCTGAATGTCGTTCTCTTGCCAATTTCGCTTTCTACATCAACAAATCCTTTGTGTGCTTGAACAACTCCAAATACAACCGATAATCCCAATCCGGTCCCTTTGCCTATTCCTTTCGTAGTGAAAAACGGCTCAAATATTCTCTTATTTATCTCTTCCGTCATTCCTTCGCCTGTATCACTCACTTCGATGCAGATATAATTATTATCAGAGACATCGGGGTGTTTAGCACTTAGATTTGCACCGGGCACCAATCGCGTGTTAATAGTAAGCAAGCCCCCTTCCGGCATCGCATCTCTTGCATTCACACACAAATTCAGAAGCGCTTGATACAACTGCGCACGATCTGCATTTATGAATGGTATCCCTTTTTCAAAGTTCTGTGAATAGGTAAGTATTTTGGGAAATGTTTCGAGTATCATTGTCATTATTTCCATGACTACTTCATTTACATTCACCGCTCCAAACGTTGTTTCCGTTTTTCTCGCAAACGTCAATATCTGCTGAACAATGGTCTTGCCGCGATCTACTGCTTTTGTGATGGTTTCTGTTGCAAGATCCAATTTCTTCGCATCGTCCTTAAACCTCTTGATGCCTGTGTTGTATGCCAGTATGATTCCTAGAATATTATTGAAATCATGCGCAATGCCTCCGGCAAGAGTTCCTAATCCTTCCAGCTTCTGCATCTGCCGTATTTGTTCTTCCATCTGTTTGCGTTTTGTAATATCAACATGTTGGATAACGGCATTTGTAACTACACCATTGGTATTCTTGATTGGAAAAATTGTAGTATCGAGAATTACAAATGTTTTTTGTTCTACGTTTAGACTATCCAATTTTGATGTATCATATTTAATCTCAAAGTGCGCCGTTTCACCTTTTTCAAACACACTGCTTACAAGCGGTAAAAAACCATACTGCACTACAATATTATCCTTAAGAACATTGTATTTTCCAATTACTTCATTTTTTTTAAGATTGAGTAAATCCAGGCAGGCATTGTTTATTCGTACCAGCAATCCCTTATCATCCGAGATCCACATCGGATAAGGGCTTTGATCAATAACATTGTTTAAAAAAGATTCAGATGATTCTAAAGCTTCTTCGGCTTTTCTTTGCTCAGTTATATCTCGAGCTGACGATAAAGCTCCAATTTTTTTTCCACTTGAATCCATGAGTGCCCGGCACCACCACGCAAGCAAACGCTTTTCTCCATCCTTGCGTCTTTGCCAGCTCTCAACATAAATAGTGTGTTCATCCTCTTTAAAAATACTGCCTACCATATCGTATGTTTTTTGGTCCCCTTCGAAATAATATGAAGCTTCTTTACCAATTACATCGTCACCAAAAAACTCTAATCCTGCATTATTTGCCCAAGTGTATACTTTATCATTATCTACCTCCATAATAATATCCGGTACTGCAGACAAAATGGCATCCTGGCGGATTGATAATGCACGCAGCGCATCTTCAGCCTGCTTACGTTCGGTAATATCGCGAAACGTCCAAATCCTTCCATAATAAGTTCCGTCCTGACCCAGAACCGGTGCTGAATATCTGTCTAAAAACATCCCATCTTTAAACTCGATCTCGTCATGGCTGATCTCATGAGGGTGGGTGTAAAGATATCTAATCTTTTCGGCAAATTGTTCGGGATATTTAGTCCTATTCATAACGTATTGAACTTGAACAGCATCGTTATTCTGATCGACAATATTTTGAGGAATTTTCCACAGGTCAGTACACCTCTGGTTCTGTAGAATCTTCTTTCCTTGATTATCAACTACCAGAATTCCGTCGATTGGAGAGTTCACTTGTGCTTCAAGGAAAGCAGTCTTCCATTGTAATTCTTTATCTACTCGCTTACGTTCCTCTTTTTCCTTTTTTTCATCAAGTGCGTGTTTAACAGCAGCAGGAAGCCTTGCCAGGCGGTCTTTTAGGATATAATCTACGGCTCCCTCTTTAATAAGTTCAATAGCAATTTCTTCTCCAATCGATCCGGAGACACAGATGAAAGGAACATCCGGACAGATTTCGACGGACAGCTTCAGTGCACCAAATGCATCGAATCCGGGTAATTTAAAATCGCTTAAAATTATATCATATGTATTTTTACGAAGCAGAGAAGTGAATTCTTCTTTCTTATCAGCACAATCCATGCGTAAATCAAATCCAGCTTCTATAAGCAGCTCGCTTATGATCTCAACATCTTTAGGCGAGTCTTCCAGATACAGGACTCTGAGAGGTGTTTTTTCCTTGGTATTTTGTTTCATCTTTTCGATCTTATTTGGTCAAAATAAGAGAGCATAAAAATTTTGCGGTAGGATGCACCGGAATTGATCACTTTTTTTGTGCGCATACTCTTTTTACCTATCCCCTTTAACAAATAGAGTCCTGACACTATAATAGTGTAAGAGTAATGAGTCTTTAGGTTAAAATCAAGGCAGCAACTTACAGAAATCTGCAAAACTCGATAACTCTCATAATGTTGTTACATTAGAGCCTTGTCAAGATTATTAAATTCTGTCTTTTACAAAAACCCGTAAAATCTGCAGCGACATTCATCTGCATTTGTATTTAATTTATTCAGCAGATGACGATACATATCATTGCCTATATGCATTTTTATTATTCATTTTAGCATCATTAATTCCATTATAAAGGGACGAGAACGGTATTTCTTTTCAGATTCATTTCTATTCAATCATCCGGAAGTCCGATGTAATCACACATAGAAAAGCGGTATTTTGTCATGCCATGCTCTATATTTATAATTTGAATATTATCAAAACTTATGGTACAATGAATCGGTATGGGTAATGCAGATTCAAATAATGCATCAAATCCTGTTCGAATTCTTATGGTAGATGATGATATTGCATTTTCCAGGGTTGTTCGGGCAATCCTTCAACTCTATCAACAAGCGCACATTCGTTATCACATGGAAGGATTCCGTCGAAAGCGCACTTGTTGAAATCGAACAAAATCAAGATATAGATCTCATTCTTACAGATTATTATTTCCCGACTTCCAACGGTTTGGAATTCTGCTTGCAGCTGGATCAAATGGGCCGTTCAATTCCCATCATTTTTTTAACAGGTGCTCGTGACTTTAAACTTGCAGTTGAAGCAATGAAACTTGGAGTTGAAGATTACCTGCTTAAAGACGATTTGGATCAGGCCTATTTGCCGCGAACCATTCTGAGTATTCTCGACCGTGTACTGCTGCGTAAGCACAAATTATCAATCGAAAAAAGAATAGCCATGGCTGAGAACCGTGCGCAGGTGATACGCGAGCTTGGTTGTCACTGTCTGCCATGAGTTTAATAATCCTTTGGCAGCAATTAAAATCAGTTTTGACCTTTTTCAGCGTCAAACCGCGGATATTGTTCCGCCTGAATTGTTGAAATCTTTTGAAAACCGTTTTAATGCTATTGATTCGGAAATCAAACAATTACGCGATTTAAACTTTGAAAAAATTGATTTCCATGAGGAATAGACATTCCGGTTCCAAAGTGATTGTATAGATCTTGCATCTTTACCTTTTTTTCGCTATAATTTTAGAGATGAGTTCAATTGAATAGAATGATGTCTTGCCAAAGGTTGTAAAACAAATCGAGATGCTTGCAAACAAGAAATTAATAATCGCTTTTCCTGCGAACAAAAAACATAGAGAGTTATAGAAAGTGTCCCGCCCAATAAGCGGGACACTTTTTTTTATGTATGAGCTTACATGTCAACGATATTGTATAAGCATTTGAAGACTGGGCGCCGAAATGGGCGGCATGGGAAAAAGACAATGTAGGCCTGCAAGTTGGAAATCGTTTGCAAAATGTTACAAAAATTTTAGTTACACTCGACGTTACGAACCAGACCGTTGCCGAAGCAATCTCAAGAAAAGCTGAACTGATCGTCTCGCATCATCCGCTTCTTTTCCGACCGCCGTCATCAATCACAACAAGCGATACCATCGGTGAATTAATCCTGCAGCTTGCAGAACATAAGATTTCACTTTTTTCCGCACATACCAATCTGGATTTTACAAAAGGCGGAGTAAGCTTTGCACTTGCCGAAACGCTTGGATTAAAAAATATCCGATTTCTTTCGCCATTAAAAAATTCACTTTCAAAAATTGTCGTCTTTATCCCGGAAGGTCATGTAGAACAAGTGATGCATGCAATGACACATGCCGGAGCCGGAATTATCGGAAAATATTCATCATGCTCATTCGGTTCAAAAGGTATAGGAAGCTTCCGCGGTTCTTCGTCATCCAATCCTTTTAAAGGAAAGCGTCAAAATTTGGAATTTGTTAACGAGACACGGCTCGAAATGATCGCACCGCGCGCACGTGTAAACGGAGTGATTGCTGCTATGAAGGCAGTACATCCATACGAAGAAGCTGCATACGATATTTACAATGTTGAAAATCCGAATCCAAACTTCGGAATGGGAGCATTCGGCACACTGCCGAAACCGCAGCCCCTAGGAATGCATTTTTGAAATTCGTCAAACGGAGACTGGGCAGCGGAGCGCTTCGTTTCACGGGCAGAACGGCAGACAAAGTTCAGAATATTGCAGTCTGCGGCGGAGGCAGGCTCTGATCTTTTATCCGACGCTGTTGCCGTAAAGGCAGATGTATTTATCACTGCGGACGTACGATATCATACATTTCACGAAGCAGTCAGGAAGAATTGCGCTTGTAGATGCAGGCCATTGGGAAACAGAACAAGGTTGTTTTAAAACCTATTGCAGATCGAATTCGCTCTGTCGCCCGAAAGGCGGACGAATCTTTAACCGTATATGATTACTAAACATAGAACAAACCCGATTCAAACGATGTAAGCATGTTAGATTATTGAGAGGAGTAACCGTTGGAAAATCGATTACGATCGTTATACTCATTACAGCTGGTTGATTCCAGTCTTGATGAGCTTCAGGAAATGAAAGGCGATTTACCGAAAATCGTAGCTGAATTATCAGAAACCATAAAAAACAAACTCGCACAAAAGAAAGAGCTTGATGACATCTTAAAGAAATCGATCGTCAATCGAGACAAAACAGATGTGGATATACTGTCTCTCAAAGAAAAAATGGAGAAATATAAGATCTCAGCAGTTTCAGGTAAAGACTAACAAGCAATACGATATGCTGGCACGTGAGATCGATCACTCTCAGGAAAAAATCACAAAACTCCAAAAAGATATGGAGGATCTGGAAGAACAAAGCCGAACTTGCAAAAGAGGATGCGGAGAAACTTAAACCCGAGATTGAAGCATTGCAGGCGGAATTTACGGATCGCAAGAAAGAACTCACAGCCGTCAACAAAGAACATGAAGACGAAGAGTTGAAACTTCAGCACCAGCGCGAGAAAGTTCGTCAGCCGTATATCGAAAGCAGATTACCAGATGTACGATCGAATCCGTAAGGCAAAAGAGGGACGTGCAATTGTTCAGGTACAGCGAAATTCCTGCGGCGGATGTTTTAACCGCGTAACACCTCAGAGGGTATTGGAGCTGCGAAAAAATTCAACTCTCATCACTTGCGAACGATGCGGCCGCATACTCGTTTCGGATGAGATTGTCGAAAGTGCAAAGAAATCTTTATGACCATACTTGCCTACACGGATGGCGCATCACGCGGCAATCCCGGTGAAAGCGGAGTCGGTATCATATTGAAGGATGAACGCGGCAATGTGATTGGATCACATTTTGGCTACATTGGACAGGCAACAAATAACATCGCTGAATATACGGCTCTTGCGGCTTGTCTTAAAGCTGGTAAAAGGAATCGAATGTGATAATCTTGTCGTTCATTCCGACAGTGAGTTGATGGTTCGTCAATTAAACGGTCAATACAAAGTGAAGGATGCTGGATTGAAGAAACACTTCCTCAACATCCAGGAAATTCTTGATGCTTCTCCATTTCAAGTTTGCAATTAAACATGTACCGCGAGATAAGAACCACGAAGCAGACCAATTGGCGAATCGCGGCATCGATACAAAAAAATATTTAGACTTGTGAGCTCTCAATTCAAGAGCTTGACTATACTTTTAACAGAGTGTTGTTAAGAAGGCTGGACGTTGGGTCCAGAAGCAGAAGCTGGTGCGTCAGGCAGTCGCCCCGCTTTGGTCAAACAGAGCGGGGAGGAAAGTCCGAACACCACAAGGCAAAGCGCCTCGCGTGTACGCCTTGAGCGTAGAAAGCGAGGGTCTTGCAGGCAATATCCTGCAGGAACGGAGAGTATCACAGAAAAAATACATCCCGGTTTCTTCGATAAGAAGAAGCCGAGAAAAGGTGAAAAGGTGATGTAAGAGACCACCGCATTGTCAGTAATGACAATGGTCGCGTAAGCGATCCCGATGCAATCTATGATTCGATCGGGACAAGAGAAACCCCGCTTGGTGCAAGACCATGTAGATCCCGTTTCCGATTTAGCGAAAGCTGAATCGGGATAGAGTTGCCCGCTCAAGTTCACGACTGTGAAGACGGGATGGGTAGGTCGCCAAGAGAAATGGCTGCCTCGTTTCGTTGATTGCTTCGGCACTTGATGAAATAAGACAGAATTCGGCTTATCGATCAACCGCTTCATGCTTCTGGATAAATAACTATATTTGTATCCGACCGTACGCTTCCGTCTTCTTACAATCATTTTCAATCATTATACTGAAGGATACTGGTGACACCAAAATCGGGAATATCGCTGGACATTTCGTAACGATTCAGATTTATCGGCGGAAGATGCTACAGATTGCGCAATCCTTAGCACAGGATCTTTCCATCTCCCCCATTCTGACAAAGATACTTGTCAGTCGGCGTATTGACACATTTGAAAAAGCTCGGGCTTACTTCCGGCCAAGTATGGAAGATCTTCATGATCCTTTTGCAATGGACCAAATGGATGCAGCAGTAGAACGAATTATCCGGGCAATATCGAACAATGATCACATAGTTATATTCGGTGATTATGATGTTGACGGAACCGACAGCACAGCAATGCTGTGGAAATTTCTGAATGATATTGGAGCACACGTCGATTATTTTATTCCGGACCGGATTAAAGACGGCTACGGCATTTCTCCTGCAGGGATCGATCATATACATAAGATGGGCGCAACTCTTCTCATCGCAGTGGATTGCGGCATCACTGCAGTACAGCAGGTAGAGTATGCACGTTCGCAGGGAATCGATGTTGTGATATGCGATCATCACGAACCCGGCAGTGAAATTCCTAATGCTTCGGCTGTTCTAGACACGCTTGAAGCCGTCCTGTAAGTATCCATTCAAATTTCTCTGCGGATGCGGTGTGGCATTTAAACTCATTCAGGCACTTGACAATTATCCGAACCGATACGAAGCAAACTGGGCGAAGACGCGCCAAAACGCCTGCTTGATTATCTCCAGTATGTCACATTAGCAACAACAGCAGATATCGTCCCTCTTGTTAATGAAAATCGGATTATGGTGAAATTGGGATTGGAACTCATCAACTCTATTCCTGTTCCGGGAATTCGTGCTCTTATTGAAACCTCCGGATTATCACCGGGAAAAATTTCTTCCGGACAGATAGTCTTCGTGCTTGCACCTCGTATCAATGCAGTAGGCCGGTTAGGCGATGCCAACCGGGCAGTTGAAATGCTCGCCAGTAATTCATTCGATCGATGCAGTTCAAATCGCCAAGATTATGGAAGATGAAAACTTCCAGACGACGAAAGATTGACGAGGAAACTTTCTCTCAAGCGCAGGAAATTGTAGAACGCTATTTAGATGCAGACAAAGACAGCGCAATTGTTCTGCATCAGGAGACCTGGCATCCGGGTGTTATCGGAATCGTCGCATCACGATTAGTGGAACGGTATTATCGTCCCACGATCATGATGACAACGGTTGATGGAGTTGCCAAAGGATCGGCACGCAGTGTGTCCGGTTTTAATATTCACGAGGCATTAAAACGATGCGAAGATAAACTTATTCAATTTGGCGGACACAAGTATGCAGCAGGTCTGACAGTGGAGCTCGACAGACTCGACGAATTTCGCGATGCATTCAAACAGGTTGCCTCCGAACTTCTTACGGAAGATTTGCTGACACCGGAAATTCATATCGACGCGGAAGTACAGCTTTCCGATATAACACCGAAATTTATTAAGGATACTAAATCAATTCGCTCCATTCGGACCCGAAAATATGCGTCCTGTATTCGCAATGCACAGCGTAGAAGTGCTTGGTCAACCGCGTATTGTCGGTAAAAATCACCTTAGTTTTAAAGTACGAAGCAATACCCACGTTGTAGATGCAATCGGATTTAATCTAGGCCATTTACTCAGCCGTGTTCAGAGCGGCAATAAAATAGATGTTGCTTTTTCACTCGATGAAGGCGAATTTGCAGGAGAAACTGTTCCGCAGATTAAAAGTGCGGGATATTAAGTAAGGGTTCAGAGAATAAATGTAATTCAATTATAACAAGCAGCCATAAGAACAATACCACACTGCATAAGACAGTCTAAGGAGATAAACATTGTCAGGACATAGTAAATGGTCTACAATTAAGAGGAAGAAAGCTGTCACTGATGCACGGCGCGGAAAAGTTTTTACACAAGTCATCAGAGAAATTACCGTCGCCGCAAAAATGGGCGGCGGAAGTCCGGAAACCAATTCGCGTCTTCGTTTTGCCATCGATAAAGCAAAAGCATGCAATATGCCTGCGGATAATATTAAGCGTGCTATTCAGAAAGGTACCGGCGAACTTCCCGGAATCAATTATGAAGATGCCGTGTATGAAGCATATGGTCCCGGCGGTGTTGCTATTATTATTGAAGCAGTGACAGACAACAAGAACCGCACAATCTCGGACATTCGCCATATTCTTGAACGACATAACGGCAAAATTGCCGTGTCCGGATCGGTGGCATTTCAGTTTCACAAGAAAGGTATTATTCTTGTTCCAAAGTCTATTGTACCGGAAGACGATCTCCTGTCTATTATTCTCGATGCAGGTGCAGAAGACATGAAAACAGAAGGTGATGAATTCGAAATTATTTGCACTCCGGATATATTTTGAGTCGGTAAAACATGCCATCGAAGCAAAAAGTATTAAAGTTGAATCAGCAGAGATTCATCTTATCGCCGACAATACTGTGAAAGTGGAAGGAAAAGATGCGGAAAATGTGTTGAAGCTGATGGAATCACTCGAAGAACATGACGATGTTCAGAAAGTACATGCGAATTTCGATATTGACGACAAAGAATTGATACGCCTTGGAACAAAATAGCTGAGTTGACAAAATGCGAAAGATCAGGCTATAAATCTCAGATAAGTATGATCATTCTCGGCGTTGATCCTGGAACTCTCATTACCGGCTTTGCCGTTATCGAAGTAGAGCACGGTACGTATTCTGTACTTGCATATGATGTAGTAAAAAATGCAAGCGATCGTTCCATGCCCATTCGGTTGAAACAGATATACGACAAACTCTGCAAAGTTATTAACCGGTACCATCCGGACGAATTTGCCATTGAGACTGCATTCTACGGCAAGAATGCTCAATCGGCATTGAAGTTAGGACATGCACGCGGAGTATCGATTTTAGCTGCAGTGAATTTTCAAATTCCAACAACTGAATATTCTCCGCGTGAGATAAAAAAAGCGGTTACCGGAAACGGTGCAGCTTCCAAACAGCAAGTTCAATTCATGGTAAAATCTCAGTTGAAACTCCGCGAAGCGCCGAAATTTTTCGATGCTTCAGACGCATTGGCAATGGCACTATGTCACTCATTCCGAATATCAAACGGAAGAATGCAATCGCGGCATACGCAAACGCCTGGATCAAAATCACATCGTACCTGGTCGGATTTCATTCACGCACATCCAGAACGAGTTGTGAGGAATAAATGATTGCTGCTCTTACAGGCATTCTCAAATTCAAAAGCCCGACTGAAATTCTTATCGATGTCAACGGCATTGGATATGCTGTCAGCATTTAAAA
>CAVYRP010000016.1:0-53099 GCA_963770945.1 uncultured Bacteroidota bacterium
GTTTTTATTGCTTCTCTTAACGGCAGGCGGATATTTTATTTATGAGTTCCATCGCGTCAGCCGCTTGTCCGGCCAGGCACTTACGGCAAGTGTGCAGCGGGACAGCGTTATTGTCTTCAGTCGTAATATTCTCACCGAGATGGTATCGTTATTTGAAAAGAGCCGCTCGAATCCTACACAGCGATATTTACTTCAAACAAAACTCGATAATTATAAAATACAGTTTGTATTCGCAAAGACATATTACCTGTCGCTCGTAAATAGTTCCGAAAAAACGGCTGCGTCTGAATTGCTTCCGCTTGCCCGAATATATTTTTTTCAGGCGGATCTACTCATTCAACTAGTAACAGATACTCCTTCCGTTCAGGTCGGAAATGGGAAAAATACATTCTCCGATGAGATTTCTGCAGTTCGTAATGCATACGATGAGACTGTTAATATCGCTTTTCATGAACTCCAGGTGGAGGAACATCGGCAAGACAAAAAAGAGCGAGTCATGGAAATCCGATCTTTTTCAAATGTATTTCACGCTTTTGTTTATATGTTTTATAATATTCAACAGTTTTATGGTCGTTTTTGCGCTCCTGTTGGATCTATAAGGATCGAAAAATATTTTCAGAAGTGAACCGGTCTCAAGCATTGATCGAGTTTTCTGCCAATCCGATGCTGCTTATAGATGAAAATTATACTACGAAGTATGCAAATCCGGCGTTCGTTATCTGGAGCGGAATGAAGCAATCGGATCTTGCCGGAAAAAGTATATTCGATATAATAAAGATTCCTCATCAGCAAGAACATGTCGAAAGTCAATGGATGTACGCCGAACCGGTTCTTACATCCGGCAAGCCGTGGTCGGCCGAAGTGGAACTTATGCATCCGGATGAACGCACCATAACTTCCAATATGGACATTTATCCGATTCTTAATGCCCGAGGAGAGATGGCAGAATGTATCGTCCAATTTAACGATTCGACCGAGCGGAATGAATTAGCTCGGAGAATTGTCGAGACACAAAAAGACTACCGGGATATTGTCGAAAGCTCGCTTGACGGTATTATGATTATTCAGAAGCGGGAAATTGGTCTTTGCCAATCCGTCGGCTGTCCGCCTGTTCGGCTATGCAAAATCGGAAGATATGCAAAAATTGAATCTTTCCGATACAATTGCCCCTTCTAACCGTGCCTCTTTGGAATTGATTCAAGAGGGACGTCAGCTGGGAGATGAAGTATTAAGAAATTACGAAATGCGCGGTTTGACAAAACAGGGAAAGATAATTGACCTGGAGGTTAACGCACACATCATCGAATGGAACGGCCGTCTGGCTGTACAGGCATCATTTCGTGATATTACGAAAAGAAAAATGCTCGAGCGCGAACAATCACTCTGGTTGTGGGAGCAGGAAACGCTGAGTAATATTGATCGAAAACTTGTCGGCATTATGGACCTGGAAAAAGTATTTTCTGCAATTCTTCAGCAGAGCATTGAACCTTACGCGCGCACATTTTGCAGGTGTGCTTTTATTCGATGAGCAGCAAACCCTTAGTCCGATGGAAAGCGATTTGCGGAAACACGCTCAAGCATACTTTGAATTCGTTCAAACCCCATGAAGCATTCAATGCTATTCTGAAAAATGAAAGGCCGAATATCATAAATGAATCCAATGCGAGCGAACTTTTTCCTCTTTCACTGAATTCCGATTATCGGAGAGGAGAAGATTGTTTCTTCTGCATGGATGCCGTTGATCGTGGAGGGGAAGCATAAAGGCATGATCGTCGTCGGTTACAGGCATAATCATGATTTTGTCGGGCGCGAAATGCGGCTGCTTCATTCTCTTGCTGAAAAACATTCTATTGCAATGGTAAATGCCCAGCTCTATGCAGATCTTCTCCAGCGGGAAAGGGAACTGGAAATTCTTTCCGGCGCCGTGTTCAAGCGCAGGAAGATGAACGAAGACGAATCGCCCGGGAAATTCATGATGGCCTTGGACAAATGCTTACAGCGATAAAGTTTAATCTCGAGATTCTGGAAGATATGATTACAGTAGGAAAGGAAGGAAAGGATCGTATTCAAGATATGAAAGGACTGCTGGACGATGTAATGAAGGAGGCGCGGGAAATATCGTTTAATCTTATGCCGAGTGTCCTGGATGATTTTGGATTGGCTCCTGCTCTTCAGCTTCTGAGCGACCAGTTTACGAGCCGGACATCTGTAAAGACGCATTTTCATACAAGCGGAATTACAGAACGTCTTGATCCGCAGCTGGAAATAGGGCTCTATAGAATCGCTCAGGAATCTCTTAATAATGTATCAAAACATGCCGAAGCCACGGAAGTGAATCTTCAGTTTTTTTGTTATTCCGAGGTTATTCGATTGGTTATTGAGGATAATGGAAAGGGGATTACTGAAAGGCCGGATATTGTCCGTGCAACAGGAAAAGGCGGAATGGGACTTGTGAGCATGCGCGAACGGGCTGCATCCTTAGGCGGTGTTTTAACTATTGATTCAACGCCAAAAAATGGTACATTCATTACGGTAGAAATTCCATTAACAAAAGCTGTTGTCCATGAATAAAATTAGAATTCTTCTTGCAGATGATCATCCGCTGGTTCGGAGCGGCCTTATTAAACTGCTGGAACCGTTTAAAGAATTCGTTATAATTGGTGAAGCCAGCGATGGAGAGGAAGCGGTCGCGCTGACTAAGAAGCTCGAGCCCGAAGTCCTCGTTATCGATTTATCGATGCCCAAACTTTCCGGGATCGAAGCGACAAAAATTATCCGGAAAAATTTCCCGGCGGTAAAGGTTCTCGTGTTGACTATGTACGACAATGAGGAATATGTATACCAGATTTTAAAATCCGGTGCGGGCGGATATCTGTTGAAAAGCAGCGGAAGAGATGAACTTGCAGCGGCTATACATGCTGTAGCGCGGGGCGACCGTTTCTTCAGTGCGCGAGTCTCCGAGATAATGACGGAAGCATATCTGCGTAAGTCGGAAATACGCGACGGCATTTCGCTGAGCAGCGACGATCTTCCATTGACCAAACGGGAAAAAGAAATACTCCAATTTATTGCCGGATGGATTCAATAATTCGCAAATAGCTGAAAAGCTTTTCATCAGCGCCAGAACAGTTGAAACACATCGAACGAATATTATGCAGAAATTAAATATTCACGATGCCGCCAACTTAGTCCGCTTTGCATTGAGTAAGACTCAAAAGCCCCTCTCAGGTTTGTAAAGAATCGGTGTGTAAATTTAAGTATATGTGCGGGTGCTGTGATTGAGTTTAATGGTTTTAGTGTCGGGAAGCCCGCCAAAAGGTAGTGCATGGCGGGTAAACAATTCCCGACACCACAATAATTCCTGACATCACAAATATCCTTCCTGCCTAACAGCATTCTACTCATAACTTATAACCTATAACTGATCACTGATAACTGTTCACTTATCACTGATCACTTTTCCATACTACTGCGTTATTCTACGTATTCCTCTACGGTTTTTTACGTATTCTTATAATTACGGATATCCTGACGATTCATTTTGATACCTGCTGTACTATATTGATACAGAATTAATAAATAGATTTTAAATTTTTAAAACAGGATATATGATGCCAAGTATTAAAGTTCTTATTGCCGATGATCATAGAGATTTCCGAAGAGTTGTTCGTGAATTTCTTAATAGAATTCCGAATGTCTCTGTGGTCGGAGAAGCAACAAACGGCGGCGAAGCTATCGCGCAGGTCGAATTACTCATTCCCGATGTCGTCTTAATGGATATATCGATGCCGCAGATGAACGGCCTTGAAGCGACACGGATCATCAAGCAGCGCTGGCCCGGTACAAAAGTTCTGATTGCAACAACTTATGACGATCCCACTTATCGTTTGCAGGCGCTTGATGCCAGGGCAGACGGATATATTCTGAAAGGATCATTAAAACCGTCGCTCGAAGCAACATTTGGCAATCAAAAGTCGGAAATAATGAATTAAGAATGGTTCAAAATATTATCATGAGGAACCACTCATTGTATAAGCTCAGAGTTCTTTTAGCCGATAGTCATGAAAGTTTCCGCCGGACGCTTTCGTCATTCCTGAAAGCTCAGCGAGGAGTAAAGATCGTCGGAGAGGCGTCAAACGGCCGGGAGGTCGTTGAGAAGGCGGAGCATCTGCATCCCGATCTTATTCTTATGGATATACATATGCCGGAGCAAAGCGGTATTGAGGCAGCGAAAGTGATCAAGAGCCGTCTGCCTTTAACGAGAGTATTTATCCTGTCGATGGATATCAGCGATGTTTGTCAAAAGAATGTGCATGAATTTGCCGATGGCTTTATACCTAAATCATCGATAAAAAATGCGCTCTTATCGGTCCTTTCCCTTGAACGTCAATTACATAATGAAACAATAGCTGCAAATGCGGCCGCTGCCTAATTGTAATGCAATGAATGATCTTGATGAAAATATATTTTTATTCTTAGAGATGAAGAATGTAAAATCCTCGTAAAGCTATAGGAAGGTATCATCATGAAAAATGGGGCTAATATTTTCAGACTGCAATGTGAACAGAGGAATCATTCCGTTCGTGAAAATCACCCGGTTCATTTAGTCGAATATGATGACCGGATGCGTCAGGAAGAAAAGAAGTATTCGCAGCTCCTGTCGGAGTTGAACGAAGCCGATTGGTTTACCCGGCATATTTCAGCTTGCGATGAAATTGATCAGCCCGATCCGGACAAAATGACGATTGACGAAGACCCATCATCTAATATGGAAGCGACTAGATTATCCGATGATGAAATTCTTTACGGCGGCGATCTTACGCTCGACCGTGCAGTTATAGAAAAAAAACTACCGGCATTATCGCATATTGACGAATGTTCAGACAGAACAATTACACAGCAATCTATGACATTTCAATGCATTCTGCCGCTACAGAATAAATATGAAAGCCGTTCTGAAAAAAAAGAAGCGATTCAACCGGTGTATAGCAAATTGCCTGAATCCGGCGGAAGAGAATTACTTTCATGGGAAACCATAGCGGTAGATTCCACCGGACTTGTTTTGTATTGCTGGAGATGAATCAGCCCCTTTTTCCGAACAACTACGCGCTTTATCTTTGCATTTTACCTCTCTTCTTTCTAATTTCAACTGCAAGTTAAACCTTAACTGAAAGCAGATAATTGATGAATATTCAATTTTTTGGAGCAGCACGGACTGTCACAGGCTCCATGCATCTCGTTTCCGTGAATGGAACAAAAATATTACTTGATTGCGGTTTATATCAGGGCAAGCGGTCGGAGTCGTATGAACGGAATAAAAATTTACCTTTCAATCCCGCCGATATCGATGCGGTTTTACTCTCACATGCGCATATCGATCATGCCGGCAATTTGCCTAATCTGGTAAAGAATGGATTTCACGGCCCGATCTATGCGACGGGAGCAACACGCGACCTGTGCAATATAATGCTCTACGACAGTGCATACCTGCAGGAGCGCGATATTGAATTTATCAATAAGAGACGCCAGAAAAAACGTGAACCGCTTATTGAACCGTTGTATAGTGTTATGGATGTCACGACTGCAATGTCGCAGTTTGTCAGTATCAATTATGAGCAGCCGATAAAGGTCGCCAAAGGTATTACAGCGACATATTCCGATGCAGGGCACATTCTCGGTTCTGCAGTAACAGTGCTGGAAGCGGAAGAGGATGGAAAACGTATAAAGTTAGGTTTTACCGGCGATCTGGGAAGGAAGAACGCGCCTATTATTAGAGATCCGCAGCCGATTGGCGGCGTTGACGCATTGATTTGCGAAAGTACGTATGGCGGAAAACTGCACGATCCGGTAGTCGGAATGAAAGATTCGATTTGTAAAGTCATCAAACAAACATCCGACCGCGGCGGTAAGATAATCATACCTTCGTTTAGTGTCGGCAGAACACAGGAAATTGTCTATCTTTTATCCGAACTTTTTGACGAAGGCAGGCTGCCGGTTATTCCAATCTATGTTGACAGTCCTCTTGCAGTTAATGCAACGGAAATATTCAGGATGCATACCGAATGTTTCGATGAAGAGACGATGACTCACCTGCATGCAAAGGAAGATCCGTTCGGTTTCAACCGGCTTATCTACGTGCGATCGGTAGACGAATCGAAGAAATTGAATTCAATGCAGTCGTCATGTGTGATTATTTCAGCATCAGGGATGTGTGAAGGCGGAAGAATTGTGCATCATCTTGCCAATAACATAGAGAATCCAAAGAATACAATCCTTATCGTCGGGTTTATGGCAGAACATACGCTCGGACGGCGAATAGTTGAAAAGCAGCCGGAAATAAGCATCTTCGGTGAAATACATAAATTGAATGCAGAAGTGGTAGTTCTTAACTCTTTCTCGGCGCATGCAGGACAGGATGAATTGGTGGAATTTATCCAGGCTGCGGACCAAAACCAGCTGAAGAAAATATTCCTTGTTCATGGTGAAATTGCTCAAATAGAAAAATTATCTTTTAAACTGAAAGAAGTCGGTGTAAAGAAGAATATTTATATCCCGGTAACAGGGAGAAAAAGCCGAGGTTTGAAAATTGAAGTTTTCTTTCATATAGATTTGCGTTTCGGCATCAAGGCTTTTTTACAACGATATCAATGATATTATTATATAATGCTCCATACTGTTCGCATAGAGAAGGGATCTAGCGGGCTGCATTTTTTCTCAGTAAGTTCCATCAAATATTTCTCGAACAACTGTGGATCTAACGAGTGGTGTCTGCTGTTAAAAATCACGATTACTTCTTTATTTTTTTTTCATCGGTGTTCGATTTCTTTAAGACGATGAATGCTCAGGATATTATCCGCCCTTCTTATTTGCCTTCTGCAGACAGTCTCCGAGTATCATCACTCGAGTTTTACTCGTATGTTGAATACCTATGTATGGAGCGGTGACTTCCAGAAAGAAATGCATGTATCAGATTTGGAGTGCTGAGATACAGCAGCATGTTCGATCTCGTCTTGTGAAATCCGAGTCAAATTGCGATTCAGGACGAGTATCAGGGATCCATTTCTTTAAATGCCCGGCTTTCAAACGAGTGGAATCTCCAGTTAAAAAATATATCCAATGCTCTTGCGGATAATCGTGTTATTGATCTTGGCCGAATGGCGCAGCATCAATTAGTTGCCGGTTTCGAGTATCTTCCGACGGAAAGTATGACAGGCAGAGGCTGCCGGAGGATATGAGTTGAATTCTCAGGAAGACGAAGATGATCGGGGATTTGTCTATAAGCTCGGTTTTGATGCTCACCGAATAAAGCTTGATGAATTTTATGCTTCACTTCATTCATCATGGAATCAATCTTTTCTTGGCCGGCGTAGTCCCCGAACAGGAGATGCGAAGCTTATTCTCCTGCGTGATTTTGGCGGCGGTGTCAGCGATTCACTTGCAATAAATTACTGCACACAAAGAAGGGAGATTTTATACGGGACTTTCTTCGTCTTCTCAAAAATCATCTGGGTGTGCAGCACAATATTTTTCACTCGTGATGCGAAGTGTTTCGAAGTTAGTGAACCAAACAAAGTATGGCCTCGATCGCGGTTTCTCTTTGAATGCTTCATTCGGATTATCGAACCGGTTAATTGAACGCGGTTATAGATTTAAGGATAATCTAAATTCTGCATCACTGACTGATTCGCGTATCCAGGAGATGCAATTCTTCGGTATGAGTTTCTCTGTTATGGTCACCATTAAAATGGCTTGATGCGGATATCAGAATTTTAAATACTGAGAGAGATGAACGATATTCTGTGGAGGATGCTCCGGTGTCCAATATAGAACAGCTGCGGGCTCAAGCCAACAAATTAGAGAATACGGCGCAGCGGACAATGATTTCGACGTCTCTCAATGCCAGTGTGACCCAGAACGACAATATCCGCCTGGTCTCGTCGTTCAGTATTCTTCGATATGATACTCCGGATGCTTCTAACACCGATGATCGCGACGAATTTCTTGTAACATCCGGCTTGGAGATCTACATCGTTTTTCATCCCGTTTACTTCTATCGATGGCTGCTGATCTCACACTTTTTCATTTGGTATATCTTCGTCAGGAACAAAGCGCCAATAACAACTGGAACCGTGTTGTCCGGTTATCGCCAAGTGTTGAATATACGCCATCTTCATGGTTCCGGACAGTAATGCGGGCCGAGGTACTGGCAAACTATACGATAAGCGATTATGAACAATTACAAAGAGCATCGATAAGAAGTTTTTCCTACAGGCAGGCTATGTGGGCAGATTCTACTATTTTTCGGCTGAGCGAAAGATATTGAGTGTAATTTTTCCGGAAGCTTGCGTATCTTTGAACGAGGAACACTTAAATGGAATGAGTTTAAAGAAAAACCGGAAGAATATTTTGTGGAAAAAACTTTTTGGCCTGAATTAATTTGGTCATCCAGAAGAGGATTGAAGGTGGGATTCGGATTCCGTTACTTCGGCCAGGATAGTTACAAATATCAAAATAATCAGCGAATTTTTAATCAAGGAATTGAAGCATTAGGCCCTACTGTTTTCGTAGAGTGGATGGGATCGAGGACGGAGAAAATCACATTAAGCGGATGGAGAGAAGCACAAAAAGATAATGGTACAACGAAAGCAACGATTTCGAATCTCTCAATTCAGGTAGGATTTATTCTGTAGCTGAGGAAATCGGAATGAAATTAGATACGAAGCTTAAGGCAAGTAAAATAGACTCCGAAAGACTGTTTTCGAAATGATCTGTCAGAGCAATCCAAAAGAAATTGGATGTATTGAAGAATTTTTACAGCAGATCAATAAAAAACTTAGACTGGATGACGGAACGATGTACCGTTTGCTTGGTATCCTGTACCGAAGCAGTGAATAATGCAATAATCCATGGAAACAAATCGGCTCCCGATAAAAGTGTCACTGTTCGATGCACTGTGGAGAAAAAATATCTCACTATCCGTGTAAAAGATGAAGGCAGGGGATTTGATCCGGAAGAATTGCAGGATCCCCGCGAAGAAAAGAATCTGATGAAAGAGAGCGGGCGTGGATTTTTTTTAATGCGTTCATTGATGGATTCGGTAAAGGTTAAACGGTTAAAATCCGGTTCAGTTGTGGAAATGAAAGTCAAACTGCATAAACACCGGTAAATCGAATACGATACTCTGAAAATAAAAAACCCGTCTTGGTGTCTAAGACGGGTTTTTGTTTACATTAAATCAGAAAGAAATTAGAACTTGTAACTAATATCGAGACTAAAAAGATGTGCAGTGCTGTTATAAGTGCCTGCGAACGGAGTAGTAGAACCTGTCGGTACAAAAGTTGAAGTCCTTTCAGAGAACAGAACAATCATATAAGCCACATCCACGCCTAAATTGATCGTTCAGTTTATAGCCTAATCCGATGCTGGGATCAATTCTGTCTGCATCGGGAAGCATTGGTTCCATCTTGCTGGCCGGTTGTCCGGTAATATCGTAAACAACGCCGGCACGGAGTGTTAAATCTTTGACAGCATTGATATTCTGCGCCAATTCGTCCCAAGTACCCGTCGTCCCAATTTTTCACCTGTGTCTGAGATTTCTGTAAAGGTTGTCCTCCAAGTTGTGCCGGTGCAGCTGGACCAGTCGGTAAATCAATTATAAGTTCTTTATAACTGCTCCAACCAACAAATTGGAAGTCAGCTTCGACAGTTAAATTATCTGATATCTTATATGCAGCACCGATATAAACATTCGCCGGCATAGGAAGAGTAGCTTTTCCTGGTCCACCCGGGGAATAGACGCAGCCAGTGATCCCATATCCGAAAATTTCGCATCTCCGGAAAATTCCAATTTTGTCAGGCTTCGGAAAGATGCTCCAAACGATAATTTTTCGGTTGGCTTATAAAGAATACCGACATTAAAACCGAATCCGGTACCGGTTCCATCGAGTTTAAGTGTTCCATTAATAGGAGCACCAGGAATAGGAATCGGAACACGTTTGCTCAAGTCCACTGATCCATAGATATAACTAACACCAACACCCAAAGAGAGTTGATCGCTGATCTTATATGAAACTGTTGGATTGATATAGAAAGTCTGTACCTCTGTTTTAACTGCAATTGCGCTGCCGATCCAATCATTTTTCCATTTGCTTCCGAGTCCGTAGGGAGTGAATACACCGATACCTACTGCCCATTTAGTATCGATAGCATATGTGCCGTAAAGGTTGGGCGGTGTGTACATTTGATCTTCCTGTTCTATTTCAGGATATGCTCCGCTGGAGTGCTTAAATTTTGTTGAAGGGAAAATTAGAGTTCCGCCGCCCATCACATTAAATCCTTCTTGAAATGCCAATCCTGCAGGATTATAAAAGATTGCAGACGGATCGGACGCTTGTGCAACAAAAGCGCCGCCCATGCCTATAGCTCTGGCGCCGTGCTCATTTAATTGGTACCCTCCACCTAATGCAATACAAACTGCCAGTATGGAAAGGACAACAGTCCCCAATAGATGTTGAGAAAAAAGTCTCAAAGTGACCTCCTAAAGAGATGTGAATGATTTGTTGTTTGATGTAAAAAAATGAGTGATACTATTGTGTACAATGGTATTGAGTGAAACGATACTGTCCAATGATTTAGAACGAAAGCAGTATAATAAATGAATAAATAAGATGCAATCTTCAGCAGGAAAATGTTATTGATAAGGGTGTTGAAAGAGGCTATAAAAAAAGCCTCCGATAAGGAGGCTCTTTTAAATAAAATATCCCGTGCTATGCAGGCTGTACGATATTTACGCGCTGCTTTGTTTTACCAAAGCGCTCGAATTCTACAACTCCTGTAGCAAGTGCAAAAAGTGTATCATCGCTGCCGATACCGAC
Organism: uncultured Bacteroidota bacterium; assembly: GCA_963770945.1. Taxonomy (GTDB): domain Bacteria; phylum Bacteroidota; class Ignavibacteria; order UBA10030; family UBA10030; genus Fen-1298. Next base: position 10,875 of record CAVYRP010000016.1, read on the forward strand.
ATTGATACCGGGATGAAATTTTGTTCCCCGCTGGCGTACAAGTATATTACCTGCAAGTACTAACTGGCCTCCGAAGCGTTTTACTCCGAGGCGCTGAGCATTACTATCGCGGCCGTTCTTAGAACTTCCACCGCCTTTTTTATGAGCCATACAACCTCTCTTTAATTAAGCAAGACTTGTTATTTCAATTTCAGTATACTGCTGGCGATGGCCGTTACGAACTCTATAACCTTTTCGTTTTTTCTTCTTGAGCACAATCACCGTTTCATCTTTGACATGTCGCAATACTTTTGCTTCGACAACAGCTCCCTTAACATATGGACTGCCTACACTGGCTTTTTTATCATCGCCGGTTAATAGGACTTTATCAAATTTTATTTTTGAACCGATTTCCGATGAAATTTTCGGTACAAATACTTTGTCTGAAGGCGAAACCTTCACTTGCGTTCCCGCAATTTCTACGACTGCGTACATTGTTTTCCTCGATACTGAGATCAATTATAAATTAACATTATAAAATAAGGAAAAAGAGCCGGAGAGTCAACGTTTTTTCAGGAAAAAAATCTACAATAAATTTGATATACAAATCATTAATAATAAATCTACTGCCTTTTTCCCAAATTCTCAGGTTTTCGCCGAATTAATGTCTGAAGTCAGCTTCATTTCAAGCACATGCCGCACTTCGTCCAAAGGCATTTCTGTACCTGTCCAGAGTTTAAATGCCGCCGCTCCCTGCTGGATAAACATCCCCAAACCGTCAATTGTTTTTGCACCCAAAGTTTTGCCATCGCATTGCAGGCGGGTAGTCAATGGACGATAAATAAGGTCGAAGATAATATGCTTGCTTGATAACCAATTTTTGTCCGGAAGCGGGGAATTCTGGACATTAGGGAACATTCCTACGTCTGTTGCATTAACTATAAGTGTTGAGTCTTTAATTGCAGTTTCAAGCGCTGCGTCGGTACAATGGATAACCTTGAATTGTATATCATTGCCGCCTATGCTTTTTATAAGGGCATTTGCCTGTTCAGGAAATAGAGCTGAAAAAGTAATCGTTTTTGGTTTGATTTTGTGAATAAGTACATACGCTACTGAACGAGCCACGCCGCCGGAGCCCATAATTGTGCACATTTCGCCTTCAATTTTTTCCCGGTAGGGGTGAAGCGATCTCTCGACACCGATTACGTCAGTGTTGTATCCGATCAATTTACTATTAAGGTTTACGACAGTATTCACGGCGCCGACTGCTCGTGCTTCCGGAACGACTTCATCTAAGAGAGGCATTATTGCTTCTTTATGCGGAATGGTAACATTAAATCCGCCCCATTTCTGCTCTTTGAATTGTCCGATTACATGTTTCAAAGATGCCGGTTCGATGTCGAGCATCTCGTATTTGCAATCCAGATCGAGCAATTTAAATGCCGTATTGTGCATTAAAGGAGAAAGAGAATGACCGATAGGATGGCCGATAACTGCAAATTGTTTCATTGTTGAATGTCCTATGTAACAAATCGGAATAAATAAAAAACAGAAAATACTAAATCGCAGAAGAGTGCTGCTATTTTCCAAAGAGATGTGCAAACAGCCGATTGGTCGTGAGTCCCGGGAATAACTGTCCGAATTCTTTTTTCAATTCCGGAACCAGATTGAAAGCCATAAAAAATTCATTTGGCGCATCTTCCATTAAATTCATCGATATCAGTATTTTTCCCCTGCTGAAATAAGCCGGTGCAAATTTAGGATCAAGTTTCGTGCATTCTTTTAAAGCCGTCAAAGCTTCGGAATAAGATCCTTTCTCGCCCAGGGTATCGCCGAGATCGAACCAAATTTCGGAATCTTTCGGATCCAATGCAACAACTTTACGGTAACATTCGATGCATTCATCGATCTTCCCGAGATTATAGAGAGCATCTCCGCAGGCATACCAGTATTCGGCGTATTCCGGATGAATATCCACTGATTTCTTATATGCATTATATGCCTGCTCGGTATGGCCTAAAGCATCATGACAGCATCCGATACCGAAAAAAGATTCATGATGCTGGTTGTCTATTTCAATAACGGTTGAATAATAGGACAGCGCCTCGTGGAAATCATTCAGTTCTTCGTACGCATTTCCGAGGTTATGCAGGGCAGCGACATCCTTCGGTTCATAAGTTAATGTAGTTTTAAAGCAGCGAATTGCATCCTGGAGCCTGCCCAGATTTGCATACGCATTGCCCATATTGAACCATGCCGGCGCGAAGTCGTCTTTAATTGCAATCGAATATTCATAACTTTCGATGGCTTTTGTGAACTGTCCGACTCTATTATGTACAATGCCTTTGTTGTACCACGCATTATAATTAAATGGGTCACGATTGAGATGTTCGTCATAGCATCGGATGGACTCGGCAGGTTTATCGAGATAATCGTAGCAATAGCCGAGTTCGTACCATGCATCTATATGTTCCGGATTAATCTGAAGAATGTGATGGAATATGGATTCAGCCTCAACAAACCGCTCAAGTTTTTCGAGTGTTATACCTTTATGCAGCAAAGCGTCTTCGTGGGATGAATCGATATCGAGAGCATTATCGAATGATGCCATCGATTCTGTAATTCTGTTCAGATTATCCAGCGTAATGCCTCTGTTGATGTACGCTTCAGGATCTGTAGGATTTAAACTCAAAGACTTTTCGAAACAATCGAGTGCTTCATTATACCGGAAGAGATTATTAAGAATCATTCCTTTCCGCTGCCATGCATCTGCATTAAATGGTTCGAAAGAGAGAAGCCGGTCTGCATATGTTAATGCTTCTTCAAATTTATCGTGTTCAAAATAGAATTGGATTATTTCTTCCAGCGCTTCAGGATTATTTATATCTTTGCTGCCGTTTCGAAGCGATTCTCTGAAACGCCGCACATCTTCCTCCGAGCGCCTATTTGGCTTCGGACCGATATTATCATCATTATTATTATGATTAAAATCTGCCAACGGTTACTCCATCGTTAAAACAACCTATTTTAATAAAAGAAATATACGAGTATAAGTCAAGTAACGCAAAAATGCGGTTTTATTCGTTATAATTATGGAAAAAAAGGGAAATATTATGGTAGTCGAAAGCTTCCATCAAATAGACAGCGGACAAGTTAACATTCGTACTTTGACACTCCTCAAATGGTAGTATCTGCTTCCGAAGGTTCTTATAAGAATTTGTTGTATGCTTCGCGTACATCATTTTCAGGCTTCCAGCCCTTCGGAAGGGTTAGTTTCCTCGACATGCGATCTAAAGGTCGTGATTGTCCAATAAGCAACCTTGTCAAGGTTCCAAACCTTGACAAGGTTGATTATGTTTATATTTGATTTTAGCAGCAAGTTGGATTATATTTAATATTTGCTGAAACTAAATGATTGCTGAAAATCTCAAAAATCTGCGAAAACGCATTGAGCAAGCCTGTCAGAAGTCTGGGCGTCAGTCAGCGGATGTCCAGCTTATCGCAGTATCTAAGACATTCCCGGTAGAAGCTATTCAGGAAGCTGCCGGTACCGGACATATGGATTTCGGCGAGAATTATGTACAGGAATTGCAGGAAAAACGACAGGCATTGGCAGGGCTTCCGCTTCGCTGGCATTTCATCGGTCATCTGCAATCAAATAAAGTCAAATACATTGCCGAGTATATACATCTCATTCACTCGGTCGATAATATCGGCCTTGGCAAAGAAATCAATAGACGGGCTGAGCGGTTTAAACGGGTTCAGGATGTATTAGTTGAAGTCCACACAACCGACGAAGCGACGAAATATGGTGTTCCGCCTAAAGAAACAATTGCACTGCTGAAAGAGTTATCTCAGCTTAAATATCTTCGGGTCTGCGGATTAATGACCATGGGTCCTTTTTCCGATGACCCTAATGATTCGCGGCAGTCTTTCAGACAATTAGCGGATTTGAAAAAAGAGATTTTATCAGAAGGAATTGAAAATATACAAATGCAGCATTTATCTATGGGTATGACGCACGACTTTGAAGCTGCAATAGAAGAAGGTTCCACAATTATCCGGATAGGAACAGCGGTATTCGGCAGACGTGTTAAGAACAATGCTGAGAGTTCTTTTGGAAAAGAAGTTACGAATGAATCGGAAAGTCCCAAATGATTTATAATACTCATAACGATATCATTTTCCCTTTGGAAAAGGGGGAGAATAAGAAAGATAAGACGGCGTTTCCAAAGGATATATTTAGAAGTTACGAAACAAACAAAAAATATTTTGTGGAGAGATGGAACGAGTATTTTAGCCGTCAGAGTTGCGACTCGTGCTGTCGAAGTTTTATTAGCGCGGAATTAGTAATTAGTTGTGAAAAAGTAGATAAAGATATTTCTGTCAAGAGTTTGCTTGCAGCGCAATAACCTTGGAGAACGATTATGAAAATTACACCGCTGGAAATTAAGCATCAACAATTCAAGAAGACGATGCGCGGATTCGATACCATTGAGGTAGAGACATTCTTAGAAATGGTGTCCAACGAGCTTGAGGATCTAATTCACGAAAACAGGGATCAAAAAGATAAAATTATAGAGCTGGAGACGCAGCTTTCGGACTACAAGAATATTGAACGTTCACTCCAGCAAACGTTTATGCAGGCCCAGGAAACGAGCGGTAAATCCATTGAGAACTCAAAACGTGAAGCCGAAATAATAATAAAAGAAGCAGAAGTCAAAGCGTCGCAGATTGTGGAAAAAGCCCGTCTCGATTTTGCCCATGTGAAGGAAGAAATCTCGCAGCTCAAAGCGCGAAAGGAAAGCGTTTTGAGTAAATTAAAGGTGCTTCTTTCTTCCGAATTGAATTTAATACGCGCTCTTGATATCGATGAAGATGGAAATAAGAGGGATCCATCCAGAGGATCGGGGAAAGAACATTTGGAAATAGATGAAATTTTAAAAAGGCTGTAGATGTTCATACTTTCTCCTAAATCCAAGAGAATACCATGACTGAATTACGGCAAAAGATCGACGAAGCGGTTAAATTCATCCGAATAAAAACGGATATGAAACCCGGGATAGGTATTATACTTGGTACTGGCCTTGGCGGCTTGGTTAAAGAGATCAATCAGGAAATTGTAATTGATTACGGGGATATTCCGCATTTCCCGGTTTCAACGGTCGAATCACATCAAGGTAAATTGATTTTCGGAACACTCTCCGGTAAGAAAATCGTAGCGATGCAGGGACGGTTTCATATGTACGAAGGATATAACCTGAAGCAGGTCACATTCCCCGTGCGGGTTATGAAGTTTCTCGGCGTGGAAAAACTTCTCATATCGAATGCTGCCGGTGCATTGAATCCGCTTTTTCAAAAGGGCGATGTAATGATTATGAGCGATCACATCAATTTATTGGGCGACAATCCGCTGATCAGGCCCGAATGATGATGAGCTTGGCCCGCGTTTTCCGGACATGTCCGAAGCATACAGTAAAGAACTTATTGACCTTGCCGAACAAGCTGCTCTTGATCTGAAGATCCGATGTGCAAAAGGGTGTGTATGTAGCATTGCCGGGACCGAGTTTTGAGACCAGATCGGAGTACCGTTTTCTCCGGACAATCGGAGCGGATGCAGTCGGTATGTCCACAGTACCGGAAGATATAGTAGCTGTGCATATGGGAATAAAAGTTCTGGGGTTTTCCATTCTTACCGATGAATGTTTCCCTGACGCACTGAAACCTGCAACACTGGAGGAAATTCTCAAAGTTGCCGGGAAGGCCGAACCGAAAATGACAGCGATTATGAAAGAAGTTGTAAAGAGAATGTAGAATAAAAATAGTAAATGGTAAATGGTAAAAAGTAAAAGTAAATGGTAGAAGGTAGAAGGGAGAAATAAAGCACATTCTATAATTGAAAATCTGATGTTTTAAAAATCGCAAAATCACTAAATCACAAAATCATAAAATCGTAAAATCACTAAATCGAAAATAGAAAAAGATGTATAAACAAATAACAGACAAAATAAATTATCACGAACTTGAATCTGAAATTCTGAAGTCCTGGGAAGCAAAGGATATTTTCAAGAAGAGCATCTCGACACGCGATGGAAAACCGGAATTTACTTTCTACGAAGGCCCGCCTACTGCAAACGGCCGTCCCGGCATTCATCATGTCATGGCGCGTACGCTGAAAGATATCATTTGCCGGTATAAGACGATGCAGGGTTTTCAGGTGCATCGCAAAGCCGGATGGGATACGCACGGCCTGCCTGTCGAAATTGAAGTCGAGAAATCGCTCGGCTTTAAATCTAAAGATGATATTGTTAAATACGGAGTGGCGAAGTTCAACGAAGAATGCAAGAAGTCGGTTTGGAAGTATAAAGTCGATTGGGAAGAATTGACCCGTATGATGGGCTATTGGGTTGATCTTCAGCATCCGTATGTTACATTCGACAATAATTATATCGAATCCATCTGGTGGGCGCTGAAACAGTACTTTGACAAAGGGCTTATCTACAAAGGATACAAGATTCAGCCGTATTGCCCGCGGTGCGAAACGCCGTTATCATCGCACGAGGTTTCGCTCGGTTATAAAGATGTTAAAGATCCGTCGATCTATATCAAATTAAAAGTTAAAGGCGAAGAGAATACATATTTCCTTGTATGGACAACGACACCATGGACATTGATCTCTAATGTTGCCATTGCCGTTCATCCGGATATCGACTATGTAAAAGTGGAACACAAAGGCGAGAATTTAATTCTTGCCGAAGCGCGTCTTTCCGTGCTGGGTGATGAACATGTAGTTCTGGAGAAATTCAAAGGAGCTGCACTTGCCGGTAAAGAATACGAGACGGATGTTCTCATATCATCCGGTAAAAGAAAAAGGCTGGTATGTTGTACTTGCAGATTTTGTAACTACCGAAGACGGCTCCGGTATAGTCCATATGGCCCCTGCGTACGGCGAAGACGATTATCAGGTCGGACGCAAATACGGGTTGCCCACAATTCATCCTGTAAATAAATCGGGGGCATTTAATCCTGAAGTAACGGATTTTGCCGGAATGTTTGTGAAGGATGCCGATCCGGAAATAATTCAGAATCTTCGTCATCGGAATATTCTTTTAAAAAAGAACAATATCTTCACAGTTATCCGCATTGCTGGCGGTGTTCCGCACCGCTGTTATATTATGCACGCGAGTCGTGGTACATCCGAACGACGGATTACGCCAAACGAATGATCGAGCTGAATAAACAGATCAACTGGATTCCGCCGGAAGTCGGCTGCCGGCCGTTTCGGCAACTGGCTTGAAGACAATAAGGATTGGGCGATTTCGCGGGACCGTTTCTGGGGAACACCGCTGCCTATCTGGATTTGTGAGAAGTGCGGCAAGCAAAAATGTGTCGGCAGCGTTGAGGAATTCCGGAAGGGGAAGAACGTGCCGGAACCGCTTGACCTTCATAAACCGCATGTCGACGCTGTCACATTTACATGCGAATGCGGCGGGGTTATGAATCGCACGCCTGAACTTATTGATGTCTGGTTCGATTCCGGTTCGATGCCGTTTGCACAATGGCATTATCCGTTTGAGAACAAGGAAATTTTCAAAAAATCATATCCTGCCGATTTCATTTCGGAAGGGATAGATCAGACACGCGGATGGTTTTATACATTGCATTCCATCGGGACATTTTTATTCGATCAGCCGGCATATAAAAATGTACTTGTCAACGAGCTTATTCTCGATAAAGCCGGCCAGAAAATGTCGAAGACCAAGAAGAACACCGTTGACCCGTTTACGTTGATGAAGAAATACGGTGCTGATTCAGTGCGCTGGTATTTGGTCTCGCAAAGCCCGGTATGGAGGACGACATTATTTGATGAAGAGGGTATCGGTGAAGTGCAGCGGAAATTTTTCAGTACTCTGACAAATACATATTCCTTCTTCGCTCTCTATGCCAATGTAGATAAATATGATAACACGGAACCAAAAATTCCAATCGGCGAGCGGCAGGAGATAGATCAATGGATTCTGTCGGAATTGAATACACTGGTGAAAACGTATCTCCAGTCGGTGGATGGATACGACGTGACCCGTGCGGCGCGGGCAGTAAGCGATTTTACGATCGACCGGCTTTCTAATTGGTATGTGCGCCGCAACCGGCGCCGTTTTTGGAAGAGCGAGAACGGGAAAGACAAGATTGCAGCATATCAGACACTTCAGGAATGTTTATTGACGATCAGTAAACTTATTGCTCCATTTACGCCGTTTCTTGCTGAAGAGATGTACCGGAATCTTACAACTGGAAACAAATCAATGTTAGAGTCGGTGCATCTGGAAGAAATGCCCAAAGCAGATGAAAGCGTAATAGATCAAAAACTTGAGCATAAGATGGAACATGCAATAAAAATAGTCGGTTTGGTGCGTTCAATGCGGATGACGTCAAATTTAAAGGTACGTCAGCCGCTGCAGAAAATTATCCTGCCGGTGAATTCCGAAGCAGACCGGAAAGAAATCGAACAAATGGAAGACGTTATACTGGAAGAGATCAACGTCAAACAAATCGAATTCATTACCGATGAGTCGGCGCTTATCAAGAAAAAATCCAAACCTAATTTTAAGACGTTGGGGCCGAAGTTCGGAAAATCAGTTCAGCCGATTGCCGCACGGCTGCGGGATCTGACATCCGAAGAAATGAACAAACTGCAATCGGATGGTAAATTGACGCTGAACATTGGAGGAACTGAATATACCATCGATAAGTCGGATGTTGAAATTCTGCATGAAGATATACAAGGCTGGCTGGTAGAAACGGACGGGCAGATCACCGTTGCGCTCGATACGGCGCTTACTGATGATCTGATTGATGAGGGGCTTGCACGTGAATTTGTAAACCGTGTACAGAATTTGCGAAAAAATTCAGGTTTTGAAGTTACTGACCGGATTCGAATTATACATGCATCTTCAGAACGATTGACAAAAGCATTAGAGCGTATGGTTCAATATATCCGGCAAGAAACATTAGCAGTAGAATTAAAGCCCGTATCGAGTACTGATGCATTGAAACTGGGCGCTAAAGACGAAGATATAAACGGTGAACCCAGCGCAATTGCAGTTGAGAAGAATTAGTATATATTGATGCAATTATAATATTAGGAGAGTTATGGCACAGAAGAAGGTTGTAAAGAAGTCTAAGATAAAAGCGGCAGCTAAGCGTGTACCGTCGAAACCCAAGAACGAAAAAAAGAAATTAAAAATAAAAGCCCCGGTTTCCGCAAAAGGATTCAGTAAAAAAGACCTGGAGCATTTTAAGACGATCATATTGGAGAAAAGGCAGGAAATTCTTGAAGAGCTGGAATCTTTGAAATCCACGATGATGGATGTAACGACCGGTCAGTACGAAATTGAGAATTCGACATACTCTTCGCATATGGAGCAGGGAACGGATGCAATGGAACGTGAAAAGACATTTCTCTTTGCGTCGCGCGAAGGGAAATTCCTCAATTATCTGGATGATGCCTTGAAACGGATTGAAAAGGGGACGTACGGATTTTGTACGGAATGCGGAAACTTGATGGATAAAGAACGGCTCGAAGCAGTACCCCATGCTCATCAATGCATCGATTGTAAAACAAAAACAGGCGGAAATAAAATATAATTTAATGTCGGTCGGTAATTTATGTTCAAATGAATAACTCGGCTTTCGAATTCGTATTATACTGAATCACCAATCGAAAATTCTATCCTTAAATCTGAATAAAGCGAGGTCCTTTTTGCGCGTTCTTTTTGTCACTCTATGTATTGTTCTGCTTGACCAGGCTACCAAATTGCTGGTAAAAGGATTTTCTATCCCTTTTCTTGATTTTTATCACCAGGGAATGCAGCTCGGGCAGAGCATTCCCGTGATTGGCGATTTCATTCGCCTGACATTTGTAGAAAATCCGGGTATGGTATTTGGAATAGATATCGGCGGGCGGATGTTTCTTGCAATCTTTACTTTAATTGCAAGTATTGGAATTTTCTACTATCTCTATCGAGTCCGGAATGAAGCGTTCATTATTCGTTTGACTCTGGCGATAATTCTCGGCGGCGCGATCGGAAATTTTATTGACCGGTGTTTCTACGGAGCCATCTTCGGATATGCGCCGATGTTCTACGGCAAGGTGGTCGATTTTATCGATATGGATTTCTTTCACATTAATTTTTTGGGATTCCATATGGACCGTTTTGCAGTGTTTAACGTAGCGGATGCTTCCGTTTCTACAGGTATCACTTTGATGCTGCTTTTTTACAGGAAATTTACAGATCTGGACAAATCTGCAGTTGTTGTCACGGAAGGAACAAAAATTGTTCCCGGCCAAAATTCTGCACAGAATAATGTTGCTGACGCAAAAAGTGACATGAAGAACACTTCTGTGAATCAATAATAATAGCACGTGCCATGTCGCTTCATCCATCCCTAGATGGAAATCAAGAAGAACGAGAACACGCCCGCATAGTTGTTCCTGCCGGTGAGCATCGTAAACGTATTGATGTTTATCTTACGCATCGAATTGAAAACGCAACACGCAGCAAAGTCCAGCAGGCAATTGAAGCCGGTATGGTGCTGGTCAACGGCAAGATTGTAAAATCCAGCTACCTGTTGAATCCTAACGATATTATCGATGTAACATTTCCGCGCCCGCCGCGTCCCGATACAAACGCAGAAAATATCCCTTTGGACATTGTGTATGAAGACGGAGATCTGCTGATCGTGAATAAACCGGCCGGGATGGTTACACATCCGGCCTACACTCATTATTCGGGCACACTGGTCAATGCACTCCTGTTTCACTGCAATAATCTTTCGAAGGTCAACACAGAATTACGGCCCGGCATTGTGCACCGGCTTGATAAAGATACGACGGGCCTGATGGTGATCGCAAAGACCGATGCGGTGCATGCGTTTCTGGCGAAACAGTTTTCAAAAAGGACAATCGACCGGGAGTACTGGGCTGTTGTGTGGGGGCGATTTAAGTCGGTAAAAGGGACTATAGAAGCGAATCTTGGGCGCAGCAAACGTGATCGAAAAAAAGTCGCTGTTACAGAAGATGGAAAAAGTGCAATTACTGAATATGAAGTAATAAAAGAGTATGAATTCCTTTCGCTCGTCCGGCTGCATTTAAAAACAGGGCGTACACACCAGATCCGCGTGCACCTCGCGCACATCGGTCATCCGGTCTTCGGTGATCCTACATATAACGGGCGCACTAATACATGGAACGGTTTGGACGGGAAGAAAGCTCAAAAGGCAGGGAAATTGCTGAAGCTGATCTCGCGCCAGGCACTGCATGCAAAGACAATCGGTTTTATACATCCTTCGACAAAAGAATTCGTCAAATTCAATTCTGAATTGCCGGAGGATATGCAGGCTGTTTTAAATAATATTTGATAAATATACGGCTTCTTTTACAAGAATAGCGGCAATAGCGTAATCAATTATTAGTTTGCACCTTGATTAATCCAATCCTGGATTAATGCTATTTCGTTTGCATTCAATGTTGAACCCTGCGGCATCCGGATTCCGCAAGTCGTGCCGGATACTTTTCTATAAAGTACGCTATTCCCCGCATCGTTCGGAAGGACACGTTTCATAGAAGTACAGCTTGATTGGGCTTGGACATTCACCAAATTAGCGTAACTGACGCCGAGGTCTAATGACAATCCGCCGTTGCTGCCATGGCAGCCTATACATTGGCTATTAAAGATCGGTTGGATTTGACTGGAAAATGAAACGGTTGAAATGGTTCCAAGGATTGAAATATAAATTTCCAAACTATCGGCAACAGGAATTTTACTATCGGCCACTACTGTGCTTGTACTTCCAGTGTCGGTACCGGAAATAGTAAGTATCGATGAATTTAACGATACAGCTGCTTTAGCGTTATTCGGTTGTTTTTTGATAATGTACGGCTGCTTGCCTCCTGACAATGTAATTTGAGCAGTAGACCCTTTTGAAACGGACACATTAGTAGCGCTTGCACTTAATCCGGATTGGGAAGGAATTTCTGTCCCTATATCTTGACAGCTATTGAAGGCAATGACAATAATCGCAATGAGAAGAAGAATAGAACAGCCTTGTTTTAATTTCATAGTCACTCTGCAGTATTATAGAAAGAGATGCAAAAGAAAATCAAGTTCGTTTTGTTTCGTACTTCCAGGATCCTTGATATCTATTCGGTACATTGGGCGTAATTCAACTCCGGGCAATGGGAAAAATTCCATTCCAACACTAAATCTCGATTCGCTTCCCGTTTTAAGGTCGATATCCGGATCGTAGAAATCGTACATAAACTTGAGATCGACACCATCCAGAAGCAAGTAATTTAACTCAAAGTAAGATATAAGTTCATTGGTTTTTAGCGTTGCGTTATCTTTCTTTATATCTATTTCGGCATGAACTGTCACATCTTTAAAGTATGCCCCGGCGAATCCGTTGAACATGGTAAGTGTTCCCTGTAGTCCGTTGTTATACCAAGCGGATCCGCCTATCGAACAATTGAGACGGTCAAAATTAAAGAAAGCTTCAGCCCGTGTTGTAACAAGCCGGATCGAGCCATTTGAAGGATCGCCGCCGCCTTCGCCGTTATACACGCCTGCATTCCATGTAAATGAAGCCGGTGAAATACCCGCTTCGATACCGGTATCTTCTCTGCGATAAAGAGGGAATGCCGTTTTTGTTCTTATAAAAGCAGTATGGTCGTCAATTCTTGTTCCGTATGCAGGCGTAAATCTTCCAACTTTGATATAACCGTTTGCCGGAAGTATATTTGCAATTCCGAAAATTTCAAAATCATGGTAGAGAGACTTCGTAATTGAGAGTAAGATCTTGTTTGTAATCCTTAGGCTGAGATAAATATCACCCTGCATTTGATAGAATGAAGTATAATCTTTCTGCTGCTGATAAAAGAGTAAAGTCCGCATTTCCATGCCGATACTGACAAAGTCGTTCAATTGCGTTGTAAAATTATTCATCGTCGAGTCATCAGACCATGCCCGTACCGGAAGAATCTGCCGTCCGAACATTACCGCTCCATAATAATTGCGCATGCCGCCTCCATTCGGATCGATGTGGCAGTTCTGGCATTTAAGATTTGTTGACGAGGAGAATCGCGGAAGGGCATATCCGGCCGCTGCAGCTAAAAAGGAAGAGAGCAAAAGAAAGACTATTCTGGATTGCTTCATACTTAATCTACCTTGTAATAGAGTATATGTAATAAAATTTGCAATAAAATATCAGATGAATTCTACTAATGCAAGTAAGCCTTTGCGTCTCCACTATACTGATTTAAGATATATTATGAGTGGAACGAACCTTCATCCTTATATGTTCAATAAACATAGAGGTATAAAAAAAATAATATCGGAGATATTCATTATGTATAAGACATATTTTAGTTTTTCCGTCATAATCGCCGGTTTATTGGCCCTTTTTATGACCGGATGCAAAAGCAGCTCAAATGGTCCAACCGGCCCATCATCGTCTAATACAGTATCGATGTCGGGAAATACCTTTAATCCGTCGACACTCACAGTTGCGATTCATACAACTATCACATGGAATAACAATTCCTCAATTGCCCATACATCTACGAGTGATACAGGAGCATGGGATACGGGGAATATTCCGGCAGGAAGCAGCAAACAGACATCTTTCGATGTGGCCGGAACATATCATTATCATTGTAATTATCATCCGAATATGGTTGGTGTAATTACTGTACAATGATTTAAAAGCTTTATGGAAATTTGCCGCGATATAACAAACTTGCATCTCTTAGACTTCGATATTAAGAATTATATTCGTAGGATTTGTTCCCGTTTTACTGCGGCCTGAATTTATATTACCAGTGAAATAGGCGGAACGAACGCTTTGTGAAATTTTCCATTAGTTGCTGTTTGTTCTGTTCAACGGCTTGTTCTCCGGCGCTGATACATTGATCAATGCGGTTGAATTCATTCCAATCGACATTTCTTACATCAGGTTCAAGAACTACGTTTGCCCGTTTCAGATGCAGGTCATTGAGTTTGCGGGTTGTCACTTCTCCGGCGCGCATAACTACTTCGTATCCATGCCAGTGATTTCCAAAACTACCCAGGGACCGGCGTACGTCGACAGCAACGATCGGATCTTTCGACAGCAATGACGCAGCCGGTACAGGTATAGTACTTGTAACTGTTCCATCAATAAAAAGACGGGGACCTATTGCAAGAGGAGCGACGATACCGGGAACTGCAGAACTTGCCGCAACAGCGGTAATGATGGAACCCGAGGTAAGTACTTGTTCTTCACCGTCCACCAGGTCGCTTGTCACAGCGGCAAATCGAAGAGATAGATCACAAATATCTCCGTCTTCCAGGAGCATTTTTAACGATTGGATTAAAGTTGTTTGTGCGGATGTCCCGTTCCCCAATACCGATTTTGAAAAATAATATCTCTGCCGTAATTGCGCAGCGAATCGTTCCCATACCGAATTAGAATTCTCATTATCGATATCGGAAAACTGTTCCAATCCGATGCGTTTAAAGAAATCCCCTTTGATAAATTTCTTTATTTTTTTTTCAACAGCTTCAGCACTGCGTAATTGAGAGGTACATTCCTCCGATAACCGCTCCCATACTGGTACCGACTATCAACGACGGTAAAAGATCTATTTTCTCGAGTGCCTTGAGAACCCCGATATGAGCCAATCCCCGGGCTCCGCCGCCGCCCAATACTAGAGAATATGGAATTACTTTTTTGATTGGCAGACTTCGCTGCATTATTTTACCGTCATTCCTTTTCTTATCGTCGAAATATTTAATGACCCTGCTCTGGAAACGAAGTTATATTAAATAAAAGTGAGGTGCAAGTGAAAGGCCAAGATCTGTTTATTTTCTCTTTGAGACAACCGCCTCTGCATCACTCCTCAAATGAGGATGGGTGTAATGGGCCGCGCTTTAATAATAGAAAACAGACTAGTCTATTTTAGTAATTTATTCCCCGTGCTGTAGAACTGTTGTTCCAGCGCTGGAATTATACCGACAGAGCATAGTGCATTGTATTTTATTCAGCTGCATCAGATAAATTTTTCGGACTTACATCCATATTATTCTAATAGTTAACGAATGACTAACAATGGATGATCGCAATAAATATTCTTGGGGGGTGTTAAGAATGCAGCGCTTAAGACAAGAACAGCCCGTATAATATTCATTTTGCAAGCTGTGCAGATTGCCATCCTAAGGGATTCCAAAGGAAAAAGAATTATTATAGGTGCCGGATTTATCCTCGTATACTTTCCAGCCGGTTAAATAAACAAACGGTCTCATTTTCAGTACAAGCGAAAGCCCTGTCGTTTGACAGGGCTTTCCGTTTTTACAGGGACTTAGCAGTTTTTTCGGCTTCAATCTATGCTTTAGTCCTTAATTTGTAACGATAGCCAGGTGATTCTCATTCCAAAAACTCTCCGGATTTGTAATTTTCAACAGAGTGTGATGGTCAGGCTTCTCTTCCTTAGTATAAGAATCCGGATCTCTTTCCGGGACAATCTCGCTGATATTACCGGCAACCTCGATTATCATATCTTTGGTTTTATTCAGAGTGTTGAATTCTCTTTCATCATATTTATTTGCAAGGACTGTTGTAGTTCCAAGCAGTCCCCAGAATATACCGCCTTCACTTGAAATTATTTTCTTCTCCTTCAACTCGCTTCGATTCCCGGCCGCATAATATACCGTGTTGATCTGCTTTGTTTGATTCTCAATTGTCACATCGCGGGCAGCAATAAGCTGTGTCTTTGAAGTTACCTCGTTTTCAAGGTTCATCACTTGAGTCTGGATCGTTGCGATTGTTTTTTCCCGATCATCAAGAGTTTTTCTCAGATCATCGACCATCTGGCTCAATCCGGTGTACTGGGTCTTTGCCTCTGCCAGCCTATGTTGAAGGTTTGCCAGCTTCTTGCGATTTTCTGTAAGTATCGAAGAAATGTTCGAGATTCGATCCATGATTTTCACTTTCAAATCCGCCTGGGACAAATATTTTCCCTCTTCGACGGAGGGATTCCGCGGCATGATATTCTTTTCCATTACCCAGGCACCCTCGAGTTTGTTGTGTATCTCGTTGATCGTTGAAGTGACATCTTCAACAAATCGGTCCCTTGAGGCAATATCCTGCTTCAATTGGGCATTCTGTTTCTCCATCTCGATCTGTTCGGGTGATTTACCGCAACCCGCAAGAGTAAGCAAGAGAATTAAAAAGACTGCAATTGTTGATCGCATAATTTTGTTCCTTTCAACATTTATTATTGATTAATTAAAATTCTGCAAAAGAATATGGATTCCATTTTATTTTGCTGCAGACACGATGCCAACGTCAATATCCAGCAAAACTGCTTTGCTGACCCCTTGATTCCCTTCTGTGATAACAATCGAGGTATTAAAAAAGTTCGTACCGGAATGGATTATGTTTTATTATTCTGAAGTGCATCAGTACCCGGATATTTTCGGGATTTTATTTCTGGTGTAAGCAGTGTATTTAATCCAAATTCAGCAGTTTAGAATTGAAATCTTTTAAGTTCGATAACGCTATTATCCGAATATAAATACCAATTATTTTTTACCGAAGGTAATTGTGTGATTTATTTATGAATTCTTATTCACTATTAATGATGTTAATCAAAAATCAATACTCTATATCCGGAACAACACATGGCCGTATTCTTTCAAATAGTGTTCCAGGAGCACTCAGGAGGCAAAAACGATCTGAACATCTCATCATTCTTGAATATGCAGATCAGGTCTCGCCGCTCAATAAAGTGTTTTGAGTATTTAGCTGGAATGGCAGGAAATATGCTGAACTTCTTTTCTTTTTCCCGATAAAAGTCTCGGGTGGGACACGAGTCAAAAAAACCGGCGGGTAAATAAGTCATGACTGCAATAAATTGAAACGCTGTCTATTTGTAATATTTGATTTTCATCATTAACTTGAAAAAAGAAAATAAAGATAACAATGATGATAGAATTGCCGAGAAAATGAAAGAAGTATTTACAACTCTCTACCTCCTAGCAGCTTTACAGGGAGTACTGCTTTCTGTATTCCTTTTTACAAAAAAGCAAAATCACGCAGCAAATCTGGTTCTTGCAATAGCGACACTTGCCCTTTCCATCGAGCTTGCTACCGTGGTCTACTACAACAACGGATGGTATAAGCTTTATCCCCATCTAATGGGATTTTCATATCCTTTTCCGGCGCTCTATGGCCCGCTCTTTTTTCTCTATGCCAGGCTCATCTCAAAAAAGGCAAAGCGCCTTCGTGCAGTCGAGCTTCTGCATTTTATTCCGGTTCTTGCCGTCTACTGCATCACTGCCCCTGTCTTTTTGTACAGCGGTGAAGAAAAGATCGCATTTCTGAATAATATGTTTCGGCAAATGCATGATCCTATCTATACAGTCTTCGATACATTCATTCCTGTGCAGGGAATCATATATACAATTCTTACCGTCAAGATAGTTGCAGAGTACAACCGGAGCATCAAAGATTCTTATTCCAACATCGACCTTATTAATCTTAACTGGTTGAAGTACCTCACCCTAGGGATGATTATAATCTGGTCAATCGTTGCTTTTATAGCTGTTGCGATCGCTTTCATGCCGCATCAGGCCTGGATTGGCGCGCTGTTGAATACTCCCCTTTCCATACTTATCTATTCGATCGGTTATATGGGATTGAAGCAGCCGGAGATATTTCTTGATCCATCTTCAATTCCTTTGAAAAACGAGAGTGCCGTAAAGTACGAGAGGAGCGGGTTAAGCGATGAGAGCGCTGAAGAAATCAAACACAGATTGCTCGATTTAATGGAATCGGAAAAACCTTTCATCGGACACGACCTCACGCTGCAAAAACTTGCCGAACGGTTGAAGACGTCGAGCCACAATCTTTCGGAAGTTATAAACACCAGAATGCACCAGTCGTACTACGATTTTATCAATCAGTATCGGGTTGAGGAATTTAAGAGCCGGTTATCGGATCCGGAGAGCGAACGCTATAACTTGCTCAGTATTGCTTTCGATTCCGGGTTTCAATCAAAGGGGACATTCAATTCTATTTTCAAGAAGTTTACCGGTATGACCCCGTCCGAATATAAAGCAAAAACGAATACTTCTTCAACCCGGCAGTCGAACTAGAAGAAAAAGAACAATCCTTTCAGAGTGAACCAGGCACCGCTGATCATCATGCAGATACTTGCTATACTCCTTACAGAATCGATTCTGGAAAGTAATCCGAAAAAAATCGTTACAGGAAAAAATATTGCCGTTCCGATAAAAAATGCAAAAAAATAAATTATTGATCCTGTTACTGTACCGGTGCCTGTTGCTCCTACAATTGCCGCCAAAAAAGGCGGACATAAATTCAGGCCGGTTAAAAATCCAAGTAAAATCAAGAACATGTTTCGTGAATTGCTGTTTCTTATGAGTCCGCATAATTTTATTCCGGGAAAATTTTTCTGCACGCTAAAGTAAATTAAAGTAAATCCCAGAATGATGGAAATAATACCGAATAGATTTCCACTGGCAAACTGATGAATATTGTTGCCGATAATTCCGACGACAATTCCGACTAAAATGTAACCGATAAACCTTCCGGTAAGAAACATGAGTAAAGTTAAAGAACCGGCGGATAGTCTGGGAGAATTTGATGCGGTCAAGAGCGGAACCACAACAGGAGAACAGTAGGCCAGACAAATCGGCCCCACCGAGAGTCCTAACAGCAAAGATTCAATAATATAATTGTACATGTTTCACCGGTTGAGTGATTTATTAAAAACCATTTTGGGACGTTGAATTATTAACAATTAATGGAGATAACGATAATCTTCCGGATGAATCCATCTCGAATCGGTTTGATGAGTCGATAGCTGCATAATCAAAAATATTTGACGAATCCTTATCCGACAAATAAAGCATCGATGGATTTTTCACGTCGAGTAATCCGGTCATAACGTAATATTTCCATTCGCCGTAAGCCGGATCGCCAATCAGTCTTTAAGGGCAATCCCGCAGTAATTTTGGTCTTTGTAATACGATCCTGTTTTCCCTTAAATCCCTTTTCATATTCGTAATTTACATATAAACCAAGCCCGTTAAATAGAAATTTACCGTTGTTATCAAATACACGCGCCTGTTCGTGTATTCCATCGATAATTATCTGATAATTCCATCCTTCTTTATCAAAATTTACTTTCGCTGTTTTATCAGATTTGCCCTGTGTAATATTTGTGTCCGGGGTTTTCAAATAAATATGTATTACCGGGAAGCTGAATCCGTTCTTAAAATCAAACGGATTCGGCTGTTTTCCGTCGAATTCGAAGCAAACATTTAACCTCGCATCAATTCCGACTCCCGAGAGCGCGTTAAACTCTACCTTTTTTACTGAAAATTTCCTCATATCAAGCGCATTCCGTGCTTCATTGTATACCGTTTCTTGCGGGAGCGGCAGAAGAACGTCACCTGATGGATCGTAGAATTCAGCTATCAGATATCCGTCATTGATATTCGGGCTAATGATGATTCCGGCTGAAACAAGGAATTCTTCAAAGATCTTTCCATTCATAAAAACCAGCGGTATAAAAAAGAGAACAACAACTATGGCCGCTATCATCATAGTTTTATTCACAGCAGATCGATATTTCGTTTTGTTTTTTTCCATCTCAGACACCTATAAAATATTTGAGTAATCTGGAAATAGAACTGATAAAGTTCCCCGATGATAAAACGGCCGCAATAGTAAAAATTCCGAAAATAAAAATAACAGCAGGATCCCATAAATCTCTGCCGAATTTTCTCCAAAATCCCGTACTTATTGAAAGGCCTTCGGCAAGTTCATAATTGTGTTTTACTCCTTTTATTCCAAGAGTGATGGCATTCTTTGTGCAGACATTCAGACATGCGCCGCATTTTGTGCAGGTCATCAGCACCTTTCCTTTCGACAAGGATTCTTCAGTAATAGCGAAATTGGGACAGCTTGACACGCACCTGTTGCAGTCTATGCATTTATTTTTATCAATCGATATCCCGAAGAGGTTGATCTTATTGGAGCAGCTCAAAAAGGCGCCCATAGGACAAAAGAAACTGCATTGAATTCTTTTCTTTGAAATAATTGGAAGCAGGACTACGAGAATCGCCCAGATGGATACAAAAATAAAAGTCTGAATTACACGAGTGAATGAATTGATTTCGAAAAATTCACTGCCGGTTTTAAAGGGACAGAACCAGAGACAGTAGGTAGGCGACATGGTAGCAAAAGAATGCAATACAATGAATGCGAGCATTGCAAACGGGAAATATTTGATAAAAGGGTGCAGCGTTTTTATCTGCCATTTCTTTTTCTTCGCAATTGAGGAAAACAATTCATCCTGGCCGCCGAAAAAACAACCCCAGGCACAAAACGATCTTCCGAAAACCAATGCGACAACAATTGTAATTAGAATCATAAATGAAGCCGAAGAAAGGGATATTGGGAAAATTATTTCTTTCATAAAAATAGCCGGAAGTATAAGCATGGGTACTACGATATGGCACATCGGAGCCTGTGAATATAAAACCTCGCTATCGAGCAGCCACATATGGCCGCGGTCGCCCATAGTCCACCAGACAAAGGATATTACAAATGCCACAGCATACGATGTAAAAAATATTTTACGCCATTTGTAGAGGTTCCCGGTGTACAAGATCATAAATAGTATGAAGACGTGAAATAATATTACCAGTCCGCCTATTATGCCGGCTCGCAGATTATCTATGCCTCTGCCATAGACAAATAAGGAAACAAATATGCCGAAGAAAAGAGAAATAAAAAGTGCCGCCGCAAGGCCTTTCTTTTTCATGAAAATATCCTTTGATCCATTGATTTCAAATTCCCTTAAATTAAAGTGAAATACTGTATTAATTTACGAAGAATGTTGAGGCGTATCGCCTGAACCGATGGGTTTAGACTACTGAACTGATGGGATTGAATCTAACTACGATGGAAGACTGACACAATCCATTGTCGTAATGGAATATCATCCGGATTATCATTCTTAAATGCCCATTGGAGAACATTATTTTGAATGTAATCTCTGATGTTATTTAATTCCTTGTCAGATGCGGATAATATGATCGTAAAAACTACGCTGCCACACTAGGAGGATTCCGTATTTTATTCGGAGATGAGATTTCATTTCTTTTGATGTTATCGTCTTGAATCCGCCCAATGATTTATTATTATGATTCGGATATGGTTTGGCATCTTCGAATTCATCGTTGATATTGTGTCATGATTGGGTAGCGATTACAATCCAATAAATCTCGCCGATCTGCGATAACCTCAGTTTACTCTACAATAATTTTTCCTATGACAAATGATTATTGGGCATGATTGACAAATTTATTAATGAGTAGTAGTATTCTTTTAACCAGATTGACCTCCAGTCATGCATTATTATAGATTTAATATTCTTTAATTTGGCACTTTGATTATCTTTACACAAAATTATTTCTTTGGTAGTACAGAAGCAGGGGAGCGCTATGAGAATTCCAGATTTAATAATTATTGGCAAAATATAGACTACTTCACAGCTTCATAACAAAAAGTGGTTTTTCATTACCCGCGAGTGTGTTCTATGGCAACGGAAAGCAGAGATGGAAAACCATCGAGCAAGACTCTGCTTGCTTTCTTCCCAAATTGTGAAAGCAGCATTATCTGTATTTTCTGTGCAATATACAACCGCTGCCTGAAATGAAGGTTCCATTTCGAATGATATATACTTGCCAGCGTTTCGTTATTCAATTCCTTCCTTCTTCCTTCCCTGATCACTGATGCAAGGACTTTCGCACTCTGCATCGCCAGGCTGATACCGTCGCCGGCGAGCGGTGCTATGACCCGGGACGCATCGCCGATCATAAATATCCCATTCTCGATAATATTCTTTTTTCCGAAATAAATGTCTCCAGCACCGTAAAAAGGAAACGATTCGATCGACGTTTCAAAGTCACCGGAAACAATTTCGTGGAAGTGTTTATTTTTCTTTATCAATTCGATAAGACGTTCCCTTGCAGTAGCCCCGCCGGCGGCATGTCTCTCAAGAAAACTTACCGTCACGGTTTCGTTGTCCACTGCATTCACTCCGCAGTACATGTCCGGCAAAGTGAATATTTGTATTTCATGTTCTATGATATTTTGAATGAACTTTTTTGGAATATGGAATTTGACTCCGTTCAGCCGGGATTTGCTCCCGAGGAAATCTCTTAGCATGGTTTTATCCAGGGGGCTGTTTTTCCCGAACGCGCCTATAACATTACGCGCTGTAATTTGTTTCTGTTTTCCTTCGGTGTTTACGGCAATCTGATACATTTCCCCATTTTTAACTACCTGCTCGACAGTTGCCGGCTGGTACACTTCAGCCCCGGCTTTTCGTGCGTTATCAAGCAGGAATGCATCGAACTTCCCCCGCTTCATTGTATATGCCGTGAACGGCAGCACCGAAGTATACGAATGAGCATGTTCCGGACTGTACCTGAACGCAGTCAGCGTGTTTGGCTGGAGCGATTGAAATTGTTTAAAGATATTAAGCTCATGAAGGACTTCTGCGACTTCTCCTGAAAGAAATTCTCCGCATACGGTTTCACGGGGAAAAGATTTTCTCTCGATGACGCAAGTTCGGAAGCCGGACCGAGCAAGGTAATTTGCCGCAGTAGAGCCCGCAGGCCCTGCACCGATAACGGCGATATCGTATTGGATTTCACTCATAGAGGCCTCATAATGCACACCTGCCAGCGAAATGCCCACGTACGTCGAATAGAATAAATTGCAGACGGCAGAGCAGAACATAACCGGACGAGTTCGACACGGGTAAATCCACGGCGCACTGAGATCGGGCCGTCATTCTTTACCATGGCGCTCTTTGAAAACAAGCGCGTGACAAGCATAATGGCGAAATAGGCGAACAAAGATCTGCGAAGATCGTTGATAACAACACCGAGCCGCGCTCTCGAATAGAGCGCTAAGAGAACAGTGCTTAGTTCCTTTTCAGTAAAGTGATGGAGAAACAGCGAAGCATGGACGATATCAAATGACTGCTGCTCAAAAGGCATTTCGAGCACCGATCCATGTACGACTGATGCTGCCGGATATTTACGTTTGACATATTCACAAGCCCGCTTGTTGAGGTCGAGCGCGGTAATGTGAATTCCGGGATGAAGTTTGGAAATTGCGGCGGCAAGGTCGCATCCGCCTGCGCCTGCATCAAGTATGGAGATGTCTTTTTTCGCAGGGACGCGATTCAATAGGGCTTTCACGCCTTTACGCGAATTTGAAAAACCGCCGAGCCATCTGTTAATAACTGTTAGTTCCCGGAGTGCCTGGTCTATACTTTCGTCGTTAATAAAAACATTGTCCATTATTTCTTTTTGTGCACTGCGGGAGAACATTATTATGCACCTTTCAAAAACGCGACTTCCATCGTCAGGCCCGGGCCAAAGGCTACAGCACAGACATATTCATCTTTAAAGACTTTCTGTGTAGCGAGCATTTCTTTCATGACGAACAGAATCGAAGGGGACGACATATTTCCGTATTTTCGTAAAACTTCACGGGAGGGCAGCATGTCTTCATCACTGAGCTTAAGCCCGTTTTGCAGAGAATCCAAAATCGCCCGGCCGCCGGGATGCAATACCCAATGACGGATCGATTGCGCTTCGATACCAAGATGCTTCATAATGCCATGCAGGGCAGGAACCGCTTCTTCCAAAATAATGCGCGGAAGTTCCGATGACAGCATCATTTCAAAACCGGTATTGCCGATCTTCCATCCCATGTATTCCGAGGAATTTTCGAATAAATGTGAATGTGTGCTCAACAGCTGCAGCTTTGGCCTGTATTCCGGCGATTTTGAAAAAAGCATCGCCGCGCACCCGTCCGCAAAAATCATATTTGCCAGAATGTTATCCCGCGTCGGTTCTGTCTGCAGATGGAGGCTGCAAATCTCCACTGCGACAAGAATTGTCGTGCTGTTGCCGTTCTCAGCGGCCTTGAGCGACTCCCTGATGGATGTAAGCCCGACGAGCGCTGCAGCACATCCCATAAAACCGATGTGTGTACGTTGTACGGATACAGGAAAATGAAATTCATTTATCAGCTCATAATCTATCCCGGGAGCGTAGAACCCTGTGCAAGAGATTGTAATGAGACGCTTTACCGACGAAGGCGCGCACCGTGTTTCTTCGAGCAGCCTGGATACGGCATCTTTTACCAAGATTTTTGACCAGTGTTCATATTGAATCATCCTCGTCTTTGTGTCCGGTGTAACGGCCCCTGCATCTGTGGAATAAAATTTTTGCGGCGGCATTTCTTCCGCATCCGGGACAACGACATAACGGGATTCAATACCCGAGTGTTGGGCTGCGGAATCGATGAGCCTGCCGATGGCAGGACGGACGGCCATACGCGTTTTAAGTTCTTCGGAAGCTTTTGCCTGAGCGACTTTATATGGGGGAAGAGATGTCGTTATTTGAATAAGCATGTCTGCTCCTTAGAGTGTTTAAAGAAAATATTTAGATGCACAATAATTGGGAATATTCATTATTAAAACAAATGAATAACAGACACTTCTCCATTTTGATAATTGCTATTCGTGTGAAATGCTTTTTTCTAACTGCCACCTGTATTCAGCGACGCCGGTATCGGGCGGCGATTAATGCAATAATGATTGCGGTTATCAAGGTTTATGTTCCTCCTGATTCCGTCCATTGCTGTGCTTCTCTATCAATCCGTCCAATGACCAAAGGCCTCCACCGACTATGAGGAGGAAAAATGACCCCAGTATCATCGACCAGTCTACTCGTGCCTCATGCGCCATCGCCCAAAATCCTTTTTGAAGAAGGATTGGAATTTTGGTCGTCGATATTGCAACGAGCATATCAATGATAAGCGGAATCGCAGCGAGCCGCGTGATCAAGCCAAAAAGAATGAGCGTCCCGCAGACTATTTCTACAATTCCAACGAAGGGAGCCATTATTTCCGGCAAAGGAATGCCGATCTTGATAAAACGGCCCGTGCCCTGCGATTCAACGAAAAGGAATTTCTGAATTCCCTCGGATAGAAACACGGAGCCTACTATCATTCGAATGAGGAAAATTGCTTTGTCAAGCCCTTTGTAAGGCTTCAACGGGTGAAGGAATTTTCCTAATGCCGATTTACTGTTATCTATTTCCATGGATAGTCCTTTAATTAATTAGAATATGCAGCCGATGTTCCCGGTAATTGCCGTTGGATAAATATTATACTGCGAATGGAAAACAAAAGTCAGGTATGTCACTATATAAATAAGCATGAATGCTTTTCTGAGTTTCAAGAATAATTTATAGATACACAAAACCTGCGAATACTTATTATTAAAACATATAAACAATTATTACCGTTCCATAGTTAATAAAGACGTGAGTTTCCTGCAGGCTTCCCGGAGAAAATAGGAAGAATAAATTACAGGGAAATATCCAGCTATATCAATTAAACTTACGTTCAGAAAAGGATGTATTTATTTCGGTTTATAAATGACAATCTATTCCGGCTTAAAAACCGCGATCAATGAAAATTTCAATATATCATCAGATTTGATCATCAAAAGAGACGGCCGTTCAACTTTGAAATCAGTTAAGCTGATATCAAATGAACCTCTCACTTCAAGTCTATCCGGGGACCATTTTGTTACTGCTGCTATAATAATTTCCTTTGTTATGCCATGAAAAGTCAGCTTTCCCATCGCTTTGAGACTATCGGCATTCTGAACAATTGACGTGCTTGAAAAATTCACATCCGGATATGTGATTGCATCGATCACTTCCATAGCATGTGAGTCACGATTTGAATTGCCGCTATTAAATGTCATGACATCTATTTGAGCTGTTACGGACTTTATCTCTTTCTTTGCGGGATCGATTTCAATGCGGCTGTCGATATCTTTGCTTGTACTTTCAATATGATGAAGAGGATGTGAGAGTAAATATGTCACCGTTGTCTCGTTCTTAATACTCTCAATCCATTTTGTCTGGGCGGAGGTATAAGATATTGCCAGAAGCGTCCATATGATAGAAGATAATATTCCTGTTTTCATCTTGCTCCTCTCAGAATGTTATGACTATTAATGATGCTGCTAGTGCTGCAGTAGTGATATATCCGGCAGTCTGATGAAAGTGGGCGCGCTGGGATGAAGTGGCATGCCGGCCGATTGATGCTCCTAGTATCGGAGTTAAAACCATTCCGGCAAAATGAACCCACGCCAGTGTTTTGTGAATTGTTGTTGTGCTTATTTCATCTCGCCGAATCATAGGCGGCGGCGAAA
Source organism: uncultured Bacteroidota bacterium (assembly GCA_963770945.1). Taxonomy (GTDB): domain Bacteria; phylum Bacteroidota; class Ignavibacteria; order UBA10030; family UBA10030; genus Fen-1298. Next base: position 37,237 of record CAVYRP010000016.1, read on the forward strand.
GCACCGCGAGCAATCCGGTCGCTGAATATGATGCGATCGTTACCGTTACAAAGAGTTGATGGTTGTCGCGATAGCTTCTTGAATTGTTGCCGTCAATAATTTTCTGACCGTAATATGCTGCCGTTATCATGGATCCGAGTGTTACAAATCCGCCTATTAGATGAGCGGTAAGCATAGTGCGTCGGAGACTAAGTTCACTTTTGCGTACTTCCGGTGTCAACGGAGACGCCAAACCTGTTTTTCTGAAAAGACCGTCTTCATCCCATAGATATTTTTCCATGAAACTTGCATTCGTTGGGATCAACTTGTGTTTTGTAGGTTGTATAAGAGAATCGAGCGGTGAGTCTATTGAACCATAAAGCAGCTGGTCTCTCAAAGAAGTTTGGAATACAAATTCTTGAGCCTGCAAGTTCTGTATGCAGATAAAAACAATTGTGCAAACGAGGTAAGGTTTCATTGTCTGCCTTTCAGATAAGTTATGAAATTATTGTCTCCTTGCTTGCCGTATTCCGGATTATTAACGGCAGGTTTGTCTAAGAATTACGCGCGTTGTCGAGCAGATAGTAACAAATGAGGAGGAGTGCATGATAGAATTACTCATTTATTCCATCGATGAAGGTTCTTATTCTGAATCTGTTTTGAGTGATCATCGTTCTTTAAGGAAACCATAGCTCCAATAATGCGTCTAATTATTAAACAATATTTAATGAAGAAATGTGCCGCCCAAAATCTTTTATTTCGCCTTTTTGCATATTACCCGGTCTCTTAGGTTGTGGGTCTGAACAATATAGGCGGAATGATAAAAGTCACTCTATGCGAAGAGACACTCTTTGAAGAAAAAGCCGGCACAGGATATGGTTAATTTATCAAAATCCGGTGTGAGCGATAGCTTCATTATTGGAATGATGGATGCAACGAATAACTGGTTCCAGTTGAAGCCACAGGATATTATCAATCTTAAAAAAACGAGTGTTAGCGAAAATGTAATCAGCGCTATGATGCAGCAGCCGAGCGAATCGTCGAGCCAATCGGGTAATCCCGGTAGCGTACAGTATTATGTCTATTCATCCAACTTGTGGTATGACGGATATTATACGAATTGGCATTCACATCCATTTTCTTTAAAACCGGGGTATAGATCTTAACACTCCGGTTATTTTTACCGAGGATAGTTACGCTAAAAGTAATCATTCGAATCATGGAATACATTGACCGTCACGCAGCGAATGGTAAGATGAAATTCTGATAAATATATTGTTCCGGACGTATCGGAATAAATTGTCACCCTGTTGCTATAGTATTATTCCTCTATGATACAATTAAAATTTCAAACTTCATTTCTGCAAATATTATATTTATTAATCTATATATGTCTAGCTTCTTTAATAATTATTACTCCGGTATTGATCTCGGGATCTGTGTATTTAACAAAAACGTTCATTATTAATGAAGAAATTATCGAGGTAATTCTTCTTGGTGTTTTATTCTCTTTGAGTATTATGATCTTTAAATTATACAAACAAGAATCGTATAAACAGGAAGAAATAATTAATAAAATTAAAAACGATAAAAAAACAACCGAGGAAAAACTTTTTGATTCATTAAGTTATATCGGAAAGGTTAATGTTCAAATTGAAGAAATTAAATCGATTTTTAATACTTCAAACAAGTATCCGGAAACAAAAAATGACTATAAAAAAACTTTTCGTTTTCTGAGCGAACGCGTTCTTGGAATTGTAAATACAAATTGGGTCTTATTCAGAATAATTGACAGCAATACCCGGAAAACTATCAGCGAGTGCTTTGAAACAAGGCAGGGTTTTTCTTCTCATTATCCTCATATCAGCAATAAAATGATTGTTGAAAACCAGCTTATGTCATCCTGTATTACAGTCATTTCAAATCCGAAAAATTTAAATATCCTTGTCTGTTGTGCTTTACCTATCGATAAAATCAATAATGATCAACATATTTTTATTCAGGCTATTATTAATGAGATTATCATGTTATTCATTATTTTAAATTCCTCATATTACAAAAATGAAAACAAAATATTCACAGAACTAAAGCCTATTAATAAATTAGCAAAATATATCTCACATTAGATAATCAATAAATTCATTATCATTAGGGATGACACATTCGGATAAATTACGCTGTTGGAACTGTGTACCTATTAAAAAGATTGCGCTATGAATTAAAAATTATTGATGAGGCGTTATTGTCAAAGTCACCGCTACTCCGGTTAAATTAGTTACCAAATTTATTGTCTGGGAGGAACCATTCAGATCGCCGGATTGCGCTGTGTAACTCGTGTTAACCGAAGATTCAGCAATAGTTTTACTTATATTTTGGCATACTTCGGTAACAGCAAAGAAAGTCGTTTTAGACTGAATTAATAGATACATCCGATCCGGTTTGCTTAATTGGTGTAGCACATTACCAGAAACACTTTGAATGTCAAGCAGGTTACCCTGATCGTCCGGTGTCAGTTGACATGTGACATTATGCTTTACGAAATCGGATATCTGTCCATCCTTGTTTGTTATTGAACTTACGTGAACAGAATCTGCGTTTGCATACGTGCTTACAACGAACGTAGCATGATCCGTATAACTAAAAGAATAATCGGAATTCAGCCCCGGAACATTCGTACCCGACAAGATCGACCGCTACGTCATAAGACTTATCGCCTCCTATACTGTAATATTGGAGATCAAATAGAACTTCGATGAGCCAGGGATATTCACTTCTGCCGTTACCGCTGCGGGATTACTGGACATATCATCAATAGTTGGTGGTGCAGTATATGTTGCGGTGGAAGAGCCGCTTCTCGGAGTTACATCGCCATTGTCAAGTGTTCCAATTGTTAATCCATTCACCGTCCATGTTACTTCGTTTCCATTTGGATACGTGACCATCGGATCGAGAGGAGCCAGGTCGTCATTTGGATCATTATCGGCTGCCTTCTGAACAGTTGTGACTCTTAGTGCCTGCGATGCATTCACCGCAATTTCAGCTGTCTCAGGAGATATCCTAAATTTTTCAAAAAGAGAATACAAGCTGAAGTGCGTTGTTGAAATACTCACAGTACCAGCCGCTGAATCAAGGTTCACCGTATTAAATGAATACCAGATATGATCGTCTTTCTGCGTGGCAATTGCAAGTTCATGGAATGTTCGATCCGGCAATATCATCAACAGAATAATGAAAACGGAGCGTTATCGGCTGATTGAATGTTTGCCCGGCTGGAGTGAAAGAAAATCCATCTCCTATTCCGGAAGGCGCTTCATTGGTGACCGGCTGAATAGAAATTTGCGTTGGTGCATTTAGAGCACCCGACGGAATAATAATCTCCGATCGACCATCAGGCGATAGAAGTGAACCGCCGCTGCGCCAATTGCTGTTGTCGAAGGCGGGCCGGTTGGTGTACCAACAGCAGTGGCCGTTCCATTGTTGTTAGCGATAGTTTGAACAGGGGTGCTATCATTATTTTTACAACCGATCTGCCAGAATAAAAGCAGAGAGATGAATATAGTTGCAGTCAATAGAAATAATTTGAGAGAATTGTGATTGTGGAGTTGCATGGTTACATCCTTCCGGGTTGTGTGTTTCTTTAATTTCATCGCATTTATTTTTACCGGAAAAATGGGGGCTTAAAAGAATGTGCTCCCAACCGGCGTACAACTACATATATTAACTAAAACACTTGCCTTTACGTTCCCCCGATCAATTTTCTCTATATTTCAGTTTCAATTGATCCGGATTAGGATGGTTTTGGTGAGGGGTTCAATATCCGTAAAACGTTATTTCTATGAAGATACTGATACACTAATGCAACCCCCGCACATATCTCATATTACCACACCTTTATTGCCTCCTTAGTAAAGAGGGACAGTGGTGGATGTAAAGATCAAATGGTTAGACTGTATTGCATATTAATATTCCAATGTGTAATATTCCTGCAATAATTATGAGATGCTTCGTCCTAATAATACTTTGTTTAATGCTTGTATCCTGCGACGGCGGACTCGCACCACTGCCTCCTGTAGAGCTCGGATTCAGCGGTACTGTGTACTTTACTCCCGGCTCGTGGCCGGCGGATAGTCTTGTTAGTCTCTGGATTTTTGCTTCTCAGATATACCCGCTCGATTCTGCAAAAGTCTATTCAGGTTTGTTCGATAGTCCGAATACAATCTTTTTGTATCCAAGCTTGACAAGCTCTCTTCCGTTTTATATCGATTCGCTTCAGTATTCATTTCCCCTGCATTCAGGGACATATAAATATATCGGAGTCATTCAGCAAACGAATTCCGATCTGAAAGGCCAGGGTATAAGAGTGTTCAGGGTCGTCGGATTCTATAAGGATCGGATAAATCCTTTACTACCCGGAGTTGTTGAAGTGAACGATACTTTGCAGGTTAAAGGGATTAATATAAACGTAGATTTCCGAAATCCGCCGGCTCAGCCATTTTGAAAAATCCATTTTGCCATATTGTTCTGATTTTCATGTTTTCACGTATCTTACGGCCAGCCGAATTCAGGTTCCCTTACGGGGAGTATATCCGATGCGAAAACAAAAGAACCGCTTGCCGGTGTTAATATACTTCTACGCGGTACTGTTAGAGGAACGACAACGGATATTAACGGCAAATACTTGCTGAAAGGACTTCCTGCAGGCTCATTCGATATTTCTTTTTCACTCGTAGGCTATACAACACAGACAGATCGTCAAATTACTATTCAACCTGATACAACATTACATCTTGATGTATTACTTGCACAGGCTCCAATTCAGGCGGAGCAGGTCGTTGTTACAGCGAGCCGGAGGGAACAAAGTCTGCGGGATGTTCCTGTGAGTGTCTCGACCGTGACGTCCAAGATGATTGCTGATCGTCTTTCCGTAACACTTGACGATGCGCTTCGTTATGTCCCGGGTGTCAATATGATGTCGGATCAAGTGAATATCCGCGGCTCGACCGGCTACAGCAGAGGAGTCGGGAGCCGCGTGCTCATTTTGATTGACGGACTTCCGTTTGTCACAGGTGATACGGGTGAAATCAATTGGGAAACATTTCCGATGTTTCAAATCGACCGTATAGAAGTTGTGAAAGGCGCCGGTTCTGCCCTATACGGATCCAGTGCACTCGGCGGTGTTATTAATGTTATCACGAAAGAGATCAGCGAGTCGCCTGAAGTCCGGTTCCGGATTTTTTCAGGGATTTATGATAAGCCGGTTTATAGCGAATGGGATTGGTCTTCCTCACCGCGTTTTAATACCGGAGGATATATAAGCTATTCAAATCGTATCGGTTCTTTCGGATATCTTTTATCGGTTTCCCGAACCGTGGATGAAAGTTATCGTGAGAATGATGTCTACCACCGGTGGGGTTTATATTCAAAATTCAATTATAATTTTTCACAGTCGCAAAATATTACGCTCACCACAAATATCCAATGGCGAAAGCATGGCAATTACTTCTGGTGGAAAAGTCTCAACGAACCGACACGCCCTGCAGACATTCAATTGGACGGCAATGTGAATTCGACAAGGGGCAATGTGAGTCTCGCTTATAAAGACATTTTATCCGATCAATTCTATTACTCTTTAAAAGCGATCTACTTCGGCAACTTCTGGCAGGACGATAGTGCCGGACGCGTTAATAATACATCGGCAGCGCACCTGACTCAATTTGAAGCGCAGGCGACTTATACAACTTCACCGTCTAATTTTCTTACATTCGGTTTCGCTGCGAATTACGACCGCGTGTATTCCGATATTTTCGGTTCACATCCGGGAGTAGGGGCAGCTTTCTTTCTGCAGGATGAACTCACACTCTTTCAGTCGCTTAAACTGACAGCGGGAATAAGATACGATTGGCAAAGAGTGTGGAAAGAAATATTTTCATCTCCCGCTGCTACTTCTCCATCCCAGTTCAATCCAAAAATCGGATTAGCGTTCTCGCCTAATTCAATAACGACGTTCCGGGCTTCCTATGGCGAAGGATTTCGATATCCGTCTATCAGCGAATTATTCACGTCTGTTTCTACGGGAGTCAGTCAGATTAACATCGTTCCCAACGACAGTTTGAAGCCGGAGCGCAGTAATTCATTCGAAATCGGCGGCTCGCAATGGTTAACCGACAGGATTTTTCTCGACCTCGCGCTTTTCCAGAGTGATTATTATGATCTTATTGAAGCGGGTGTAAATCCGAATAAGCTTGAAATACTTTTTAGCAACGTGACACGGGCAAGAATTCGCGGACTTGAAGCCGGAATAAAAACAGATTGGCTCGACCGGCTGATATCGACTGATTTTAGCTACACATACGTTGATCCTGTCGATTTAAGCGATAATTCCGTCCTGAGGTTTCGCCCGCGGCATTTATTCTATGCATCATTGACCGGTAACTACCGTCAATTACGGGCAGAAATTAATTTCCGTTACGTAAGCAGGCTGGAAGCGATAGATGAGAATCTTGTTCGTCTTGCTCCTATAGTTGACGGAGACCAGCGTGTTGCCTGCAAAGTAGTAGATGCCGGAGTAACTTACAGCCTTATCAATGCAGGTTTGCCTCTCAGCATCGGATTGACGGTGAAGAATTTGACCAATTACTATTACGTTGAGTTAATCGGTAATCTTGCACCGCTCAGGACATACTATTTAAGCGTGGAAGGCAGCTTGTAAAGTTCTAAAGTTTTTTATAATAAAAAAAGCCGTCATTAAAAATGGCAGCTTTTTGTTTAAGTGATAGAATTATTTTTATTACATCTTTTTAGAAGTAAATTCCTGCCCATTCTGCCGGCCGTTCATGGTATAACCTTGCGATGCATCGTCTTTTAACATACTCCCAAGCTTAACCTAACTTACTCCCAAGTTCTGCTTGGGAGCAAGGTCTGCAGGTAGTGTAAAAAAACTACCGGTTTCTGCTGTGATGTGATTTATATTTCTTACGAGAGAGGGACACTCCGCCGAAGCCGCTGATTACTGCTATATAGAAACCGAGGTCATACCAGAATCCCGTATTACTCACTTCGTAGATTCTAATTGCAGGATTGAAGATGCTGACTATCAGCGAGATCGGTGCGATCCAGCCATGCCATATTCCGAAAAAAAATCCTGCACGATGATCGGATGGGAAATCTCCTCCACCCGGCATGCATGCCGACATTGTCACGACAATAACTGCGGCAAGTAAAAAAGAAATGATAACACTTGTTTTCATAATGTCTCCATTTTTGGAAATGTGCTATGAAATATTAATACGGTTCAATTGATATATTGGTTGCAAGAGGTACAGTTTTCTTTCGGTTGAATTGTTACGATATCATCGTATGCATTGGCCGCTTCGAGGCATATCATTGTTTTATATCCATCATCAGGCATATCGGTAATCTTTTTCGCCATTTCTGCTCCCGGATTCCATACAACAGTTACCCGGCTTCCTTTCTTTTCAACACGGATTTTCCGCGGCATTCCTGAATCTTCAATTATGCAGTCCGAAGTCGTATCGATATAACGGCGGTTCTCTTCTTTCTGAATAATCAAACTTTCTTCCTTCTGAGTCGATAGAACAGCAGCGCTTATACCGTCATAATAACGGCTGCTTTTAAGTCCTTTAATTTTGATATTTGCAATGTCGCTGACGGTAAAATACGAGTGCAATGCACCGGAATAACTAAACTGTTCCTTTCCTGTATTTGTACAGCGGAATGATACATTCAGCGAAGAACCAACTGTAATGATCATCTCTGCAAGAAAAGAATGCGGCCAAAGAGCTTTTGATTTTGGACTCTGCTGCAGGCTCAAACGTAATTGTGTTTCACCTCCCGGCAGTTCGGACGTTCCGTCAACTTTCCACATTTGCAGTCTCGCAAATCCATGCTGCGGTTTTTGAGGATCGGACACATGCGGACCGAACCATGGAAAGCAGACGGGAATCCCTCCGCGGATAGGATTGCCTTCTTCAAATGTGCTTTGGCTGCTCATCCATAGCACTTCTTCCTGTCCTTTTGGCCGGTAACTTAGCACATGCGCCCCGTAGATTGAGACTAATGCTCCGGCGAATTCATTTGTGATTATTGCTACCGGAAGTCCGCCATGTTCAGAAGTGATTTCTAATTTACCCGGTATTCTATGTTTTCTATTAAGAGACGTGAAATTCAATTAATTCCTTCCGTTTTGTTGAATTTAACTTGTTCCAAAGCTTGGCTCGGGAGTATAACTTAAACAAAAAAATGTATCAGTTTAATTGAGCGAAAGCAAGAATATAGATGCAGGTTTCTTTGATAGTGAAATGCAGGAGCATTCAATTGAACGTCCATGCGAGTAGCCGTTTTGTCATTCTGAATGAAGTGAAGAATATAAAAATAATAGAAGGTTCTTAAGGTTCTTTGGCAGGAGTGCAGTTGAAATATAAAGATGGTCACACATGTCATGTGATAATGTAATGGGCTTCAGGTTTAACCCGATTTTTCGGTGCTGCTTAGAGTGACAGATTAATCCTTTCTGTCTTCTGCATGATGTTTAACGACTCTTGCCTGTGTATGGAAAATAACTTCCTCGGCGATGTTGGTTGCTAAATCGGCGACGCGTTCCATGTTTCTGCTGACAAGGCTCAATTCCATCCCGCATTCGGCGGTTTGTTTGTTGCTCTTCAGCAGTTCAATGATCGATCGTATGACTGTCCGGTTAAGGTCATCGATTTGATCATCTGTTTTTATTACTGTCCGTGCCTTCACGGGATCAAGCAGGATAAAACTGTCGATCGCTTCTCTTAGCATCTTTCGCGTGATTTCAGCCATCTGCGGAATTTCTTTCATCAATTCCACTTCGGGAATTGAACACAGAACTTGTGCCGCCTGGGCAATGTTAACTGCATGATCGCCGATTCGTTCGAGGTCGTTGTTGATCTTCAATGCGGCAAGAATGAACCGAAGATCGCTTGCCACCGGCTGCTGCAGGGCAAGAAGATCGACAATTGCGTTATCGATTTCGATTTCAAGAGTATCGACCCGCTTATCGGATTCGATTACCTTAAGCGCAAGCTCCTGATTCTTCTCCGTCACAGAACGGATCGCCAGTGCAATATTTTCCTCCACCACGCTGCCCATTTTGATGAGTGAAGTCTTCAGGCTTTCGAGTTCTTTTTGAAAATGGCGTTCCATAGTAATATCTCCTTTTATCCAAATCTTCCTGTAATATAATCTTCAGTTCTTTTTTGTTCCGGTGCCGAAAAAATATGTTTTGTTTCGCCGAATTCTATCAATTCGCCAATATACAGAAATGCAGTATAATCGCTGGCACGTGCGGCTTGCTGCATGTTATGAGTGACAATAACAATAGTGTAATTCTTTTTTAATTCCTGCATCAGTTCTTCGATCCTCAGCGTTGCGATAGGATCGAGGGCCGAACATGGTTCATCCATAAGAATGATTTGCGGCTTCATAGCCAGTACACGTGCAATACATATACGCTGCTGCTGCTCGAGGGAAAGGCGCAGCGCTGATTGATCGAGACGGTCTTTTAAATCGTCCCATAAAAGCACATCACGTAGCGACTGCTCGATGGCTTCTGCGTAATCCTTTTTAGCACGTTCGTTATGAATCTCCAGGCCGAATGTGAGGTTGTCGCGGACCGATAACGGAAATGGATTCGGACGCTGAAATACCATTCCGACTTTTTTTCGCAATATGATCAAATCGGTATCCGGAGAAAAAATATTGCTGCCCTGAACTAATCACCTCTCCGGTAACGCGGACTCCATCGATCAGATCGTTCATCCGGTTAAATACACGCACAAGAGTCGATTTACCGCAGCCGGACGGCCCGATTAACGCAGTGATTCTTTGCTCCTGGATCGCGAGATTAATATCAATGAGCGCATGGAAATTACCATAAAACAAATTCAGATTGCGGGCTTCTATGGTCGGTCTGTCCTGTGCTCATCCGAATTTTCCCGTAAGATAGTCGTCCGTCCGTTTGTCCTGCGCCATTGTGAACAGGCGTTTTGTTTCATTCAATTCAATCAATCTCGCCCATTAAAAGAAAAGCCGTCCGGTCGCCTACACGCGCCGCCTGAGCGACATTATTTGTAACAAGAATAATTGTGTAATGCTCTTTTAGTATTCGTAAGGTTTCTTCAACACGTGCGGTCGAAATCGGATCGAGGCCGGAAGTCGGTTCGTCGAACATGATAATTTCCGGTTCAACCGCTAAAATGCGCGCGATACATAACCGCTGCTGCTGGCCGCCCGAAAGATTCATTGCAGGCGTATCGAGCCGGTCTTTCACTTCATCCCATAGATATGCTTCACGCAATCCTTTTTCCACGATCTGATTGAGGCTCGATTTATTTTTGATGCCGTGCATACGCGGCCCGTATGCAATGTTATCGAAAATCGATAACGGCAGCGGGAAGGGGAGTGCAAATACAATGCTGACTCTTTTACGAAGCGATTCCACATCGACGGTAGTCTATGTCCTGATCATCAATAAGAATTGTACCGCTTTTTTTGTACGATGGATTGAGATCGTTCAGGCGATTCAGTGATTGCAGCAACGATGATTTCCCGGAGTTCGCCGGGCCGATAATCGTGAATATTTCGTTTTTATAAATATCAAGATTCAATTCTTTGAGAGCTGTCGTTTCGCCAAAGTAAATAGAAAAATCGCGGATAGATATTTTTACTGCCCGGGATTCTACCATTTCTTTACGTTTCCTGAATTGGTACCGAAGAATTATAGCGGCGAGATTTAAAAGCAACACCAGCAAAAGCAGAACGAGCGCAGTTCCGTATCGAATATTTTCCGGTATTCCCGGAACTTGTGTGGAAATGACATACAGATGATAAGGCAGCGCCATGGTCTGATCGAATATCGAAGTCGGCAGTTTTGGAAGATAGAATGCTGCAACGGTAAAAAGAATCGGAGCCGTCTCACCGGCAGCACGGCCGAGTCCGAGAATAGTTCCGGTTAAAATACCGGGCAGCGCATGCGGCAGTACGGAATGCCGGATCGTTTGCCATTTACTTGCACCGAGCGATAAACTGACAATGCGAAATGATTTTGGAACACTTTCCAGCGCTTCGCGCGATGCAGTAATGATCACCGGCAAAATCATAATTCCCAAAGTGAGAGAGCCGGAAAGAATGGAAGCGCCAAATCCGAGGAATAAAACAAAGATACCTAATCCGAACAGGCCGTAGACAACCGATGGAACTCCGGCAAGATTCACAATTGCGAGTTTTACAATTCGGCTTAATATATTTTCCCGCGAATACTCGACAAGATAAATTGCGGAGAGAACTCCTAACGGCACTGCAAAGAGAATCGCTCCCAGCACGAGATAGAGCGTGCCCAGAATTGCAGGAAAAATACCGCCGGCGGTCATTCCGTTCGTCGGCATTTCAACGAGGAACGAAAAATCTATTGCACTGATTCCTTTAGCGAAAATTATTACAAGTATTACCAGCACCGGCACAATTACAAGCAGTGTGCATAAGAAGAGTATGCTGAAGGCAATCTTTTGTTTTACGTAAACGTTCAATGAGAAAAGAAAAAAAATCTATTTCATTTTAATCTCATAATTAAATCTCAACTACTTCTTAGTTTTATGCAGATACAGGTCCGCTGCGCCGTTGATTAAAAAAGTAATTATAAACAGAACTATTCCGATTGCAAATAGAGCCGCATAATGTTCGCCGCCTTGAACAGTTTCGCCCATTTCAGCGGCAACGGTTGCAGTCAACTGTACGTACAGGCTGAAGGAAGCTGTGAGGAATTAGAGCGGCATTGCCGGTTACCATCATTACTGCCATGGTTTCACCGATCACTCTGCCGATGCCGAGCATAACTGCTGCAAGCATTCCCGGCCGCGCGGCGTACGCAACTATGCGCCATGTGGTCTGCCATTTTGTAGCTCCCATGGCAATTGCCGCTTCACGGTACTGGCGAGGCACAGCAGTGATCGCATCCTCCGCAATGGAAACAATTGTCGGCATTGCCATGAATGCGAGCGTAATTGCGCCGGATAATGCAGTAAGGCCAGTGGGCAGATTGAACATGGTTTTAATTAACGGACCGAGCGTTATCATTCCGATAAACCCGATAACAACCGAAGGAATAGCCGCGAGAAGTTCGATGCCGGCTTTCATGATTTCTTTTGTTCTCGGCGGAGCGATTTCTGCTATGAAGAGAGCGCTGCCGATTCCGATGGGTATTGAAATTATTCCTGCGCCTGCTGTGACGAGAATAGAACCGAGAATCAGCGGAAGAATTCCGAATTGCGGCGGATCGGAAATCGGATACCAGTTTTGTGCAAATAAAAAATCGGAAAGTGGAACCTGCCAGAGAATAGGAATTCCTTCTTTCAGGAGAAATGCAAAGATCAGAGCGACAATAATAATAGACATAATGCCGCTGAGGAAAATCATCCGTTCAATGATGAATTCTTTTATTTTCCGCAGACGCACCACCCCATGTCCTCTCCTCATCGAGGAGGGGATTGAGGGGAGGTGAAACAATTCGTGTAATCTTTTAAGCACTCTAGTCTTTTTGAAAGGCGTTTTAAAATTGGTTCCTATTTTTTCACCGGGACGAAATCCAATTTCTTAACAATTTCTTGTCCTGCCGAAGATAGAACATAATCAAGCAAGGATTTCACAAGCCCTGTAGGTTCGCCTCTTGTATACATAAGAAGCGGGCGCGAAATCGGATAGGCACCGCTGACAACGTTATCCATTGTCGGCGGAATTGCCGGAGAATTTTTATCTTTCGCGATCTTCAAAGCTTTTTCTTTTGCAGTGATATATCCCATACCGTAATAACCGATTGCATCGACATTCTGTGATGTTTCATCGGCGATAGCCTGTGAGCTTGAAAGCATCAATGCTTCCGGAGTGAATTCTTCCTTGTTATCCGGTTTTCCATGACGGAGGATGTGTTCTTTAAAATAGACATGTGTGCCGGAATTAACTTCGCGGGAGAGTAGAACTATCTTTGCATCGCGTCCGCCGAGTTCTTTCCAATTCTTGATTTTCCCTGTGTAAATATCGGCAAGCTGATCGATAGTAAGCTCAGAAACTTTGTTTGCCGGATTTACAACAACGGCGAGACCGTCGAGCGCGACAATAAATTTTGTCGGTTCAAATCCTTTTGATTCAACAAGTTTGATTTCGCTTTCTTTCATCTCGCGGGATACTTCTGCGATATCGCAAGTATTATTTACCAATGCCGATATGCCTGTTCCGGATCCGCCGCCTGTAACTGCAATAGATACTCCCGGGTTGTTTTTCATGTATTCCTCAGCCCATGCCTGTCCGAGATTGACCATTGTATCAGACCCTTTGATTTGCAGGACATTGGATTGATTGTTTTTTCTTCCGCAGCCGTCGAGCAGAATTAAAATAATAACAGCAATCATAAAGTTTGTGGATTTCATATATTTTATACCCTTCCTTAAAATGGTTGCAATTTCAGTGCGTTAAATATACATAAACAATATGCAAACAATATGTTATGAAATTGTTAAGAATGAGGGAAGGGAAGTATCCGGGCAATAAGGTGTTTCATGTGATAGGACCTATTCGCCGCCATTACTTGGATGGCGTCCTGTTCGGTATTGTCATCGATTTTCTTGATTTGTGCACAGAGACCTTATCATAGCAAACTTCCATCGATTTCGCAGATTTTCAAACCTTGTCAAGGTGTGGCTTGCCCGCCGTCTTTTTGGCGGGAACCTTGACAAGGTTTCTATTAAAACATTTGGGAAATGTTACGTATCCAGCGGACTTCGGACGGTGAGGCCTTTTTTCACGAGTATGCCATTAAAATTTGTTGGGATTTTCATTATCAAAAAACCATTTTAATGGATTATTTATAATATAATCCCTGATATTAATCAAATCTCTATCATCTCTGATAACATGTTCATAATAGCGCGGTTGCCATTTAAAATCATAGTTACCATTTTTATAACATTGAGTTGTGACAGCAGCCTTATATGTTCGGATAATAACAGATAATGTGTTTTTTTGCGGTGATAATCTTGTAGGGACGTTCAATTGAACGTCCCTACCATGATGGTTAATAATTATAATCCCATGAATATGATTTGGCATTATTACAAATACATCAAGACTGACGAATGGAAAATGTTTTGGAATATCATCCCAGCATTTCCTGGCGATTAAACCATGTTCTGATAACATCATTTCTTCATTGATTATGTCGCCAAATATACATTTGTGTTTATATGTGCAAATCGTTATAAAATATTCACCTGGTTGAGAATAATCATATTCTTTCAACCTGATCGATTTACGGTTAAATCTTTTTTGGGTTTTCATTTGTATTTGTTTTACGTATCCAGCGGACTTCGGACAGTCAATCCTTTTTTATTCAGAACATGTGTGTAGATCATTGTCGTGCGGACGTCTTTATGGCCAAGAGTTCTTGAACTGTTCTAATATCGTGACCATCCTCGAGCAGATGAGTAGCAAAGGAGTGACGGAAGGAATGGCAGCTTCCGTTTTTCAGAATATTTGCTTTCTGGATAGCATTTTTCACTTCTCGTTGAATCAATGTGTCATGAATATGGTGACGTACAATGACTCCTGTACGCGGATCAGCAGATCGTTTTGTTGAAGGGAATAAGAATTGCCATCCGAATTCTTTGGAAGCATTTTTTGATTTTAATCTGAAGAGCATCAGGCAGGATTGCTTCGCCATAATCCTTCTCGAAGGTCTTGTTGATGGAGTAAACGAACTTTATCACATTGGAAGCGGAGATCGTTTATAAGTGATTTTGGCAGTGGAACATGTCTGTCTTTATCTCCTTTCCCATGCCGGACAGTAATGATATTATTGTCAAAATCGAGATCATGTACACGAAGACGCAGTGCTTCCAACAGACGCAGTCCGGATCCATAAAGAAGGGAGGCAATTAGTTTGATAGTAGGGGATAGTTTTGTAAGAATAGATTTTACTTCGTGTAATGAAAAAACCACAGGCAAACGATTAGTTCGTTGAGCTCTTTCGATATCGCCGAACCTTCCTAATTCTTTATGAATACATCTTTGTATAAAAAATTTAAAGCGTTCAATGCTTGATTTTGTGTAGAAGAAGATACATGTTTGTGTTGTGCCAAAAAAGAGAGGAACTGTCTTATATGTTCTTCTCCCATTTCAATTGGATGGCGTTTTTCGTGGTGGAGGATATATCGCTTGATCCATTGTAAGTATGAATCTTCAGTACGTTTGCTTAGATGTTTTAGGCGAGCTACCTCCCTAACTTGGTCTAATAATTTTGAAGCCATGGCGCGTCCTTATTAGAAGTGTATAGTAAAATATACAAAATAATTACAAATAGTCGACCTTTTATACCTAATAGTCACATAAGGTCGACTCAGTCGACCTAATCATATGTTAGGCGGCCAAAGAAATGGAAAAAGATATTTGTATATATGAGTGTGAATGGTGGCCTTCTTTTATTGGCAAGATCATTGTCATTATAATTGCTGCGGCATTTATTTATTTTATTATTACTTTGTTCCCAAAATTGCACAGCAATAGTTATTGGGACTTATATGCGATAATATTTTTTACGATGTTCCCGATTGTATTAATGTTGCCAAATATTATCAGACATTATTCTACTCCTAAAATAATTCGTTTTCGTGATAATTCAATAGAAGTTATTGATGCATTTAATCGTCTAAAAATATTTCGATATGATCAGATAAATTATTTTAGAGTTAATACTCATGATAGTTGGAGTGTTCGCACTCGATGTACATTGAGGTTTATTGGAAGATCGTTTCGGGTAGTTATTTGTTTTACAGATGGTAATAAGAAAATCAGAT
>CAVYRP010000017.1:0-138129 GCA_963770945.1 uncultured Bacteroidota bacterium
AAGAAAGGATGGCAAAAATGAAATTAATAATACTGCCGCTCATTCTTACTTTGACATTTATTTCCTGCTCCGATTCCACATCTCCGATTGCATCAAGAGATTTTAATCTCAAGTTCAGTTATGGAATAGGTGCTCGGAATATTCTGAACACGTTTCAGAATACTTATACCAAGGATTTGATACTGATGGTACTGTAACAGTGCCGTTCGCTTTGTCCGACAGCGAGTTGAACCGGATCTCGGCGAAGATGACCGAAATCGGTTTTTTTGCGTACCCGGACACTTTTATTGTCAAGACAGGCGACACCGTTGGAATTATTACGCCTAGTAAGGAGGTATATTTATGACGTCAGCTTAAAATCGACAAATAAAAAGCTTTATTGGAATGATGAAATTATTAATCCGGACACTCAAGCTGTAAAGCTCAGAGAACTTAATACTACGATAAGAACGATAATTCAATCCAAGCCGGAATACGCAAAACTGCCGCAGGCAAGGGGCGGTTATATGTAAATAACTTGCCGGCTGTAAACTTTAAAAATACAGGAATAAATAAAAAAGGAGACATATGAAATCAAGAATAATCGGCATCGTTTTAATGGCCCTTGCATCTTTATGCTTTGTTGTTTCATTCGTTGTAATAATCATGACGAGTGATGCATCCCGCTACCTTTTTTATCTGCAGATGATCTGCGGGCTTGCATTTTTAATAGTAGCATGGAGAAGTATGATTCCGGCTAAACGAAAGAAAGAGGAAGAGGAGAAAAAATAGTTAACAGTTGTCAGTTATCAGTTGTCAGTTTTCAGTTATCAGTTATCAGTTGTTAGATCTTTACATTTAAGAAATATTTTAGTAAAATTTTATTGGTTGTAATAGCAATACAAAGGGCTACCGGATTAGCCGGCCGGTTTATTAAGCGCCAGTGCTATAAACGCACCGATATCTTAATATTCGATGTGAAAAGTTATGCGAAGTTTATCAAGTCGATATCTTCGGGTAGTGTATATCTTACTGTTTTTTCTCAACAATGCCGTTTCCTGATTTACTAAAGCGTCATTATAATTCGTTTTGAAAAAAGAGTAAATACAATAAAATTAAAGGAGGGAAGTTATGAAGAAGGCCGTAATATCAATAATACGATTTTCTTTATTTCAGTTCCAATGCAAAGAAGAAACAACCGGGCCCGTTGAAATAGAGTGAAGAAGAAGTATTAATAGGCAATGAAGACAGCAGTGTCGTATTTATTGTTGATAAAAATATTTTAACGAGCGAGATAAATAATTACCATATTGAATCCGTTTATACTAAAAAAGGGATATTAATTAATATATACGCGCCGAATGGTTTAACCGGGGAATTATCTTATAGGGTTTGCTATGAAACAAAGGTAGATTCTATTTCTTCTGTAAAAAGTGCGCCGTTTATAAATATGAAAACAAAGAATTCGTTGAAACAGGAATAAATACCACAATAAATGAATCCCAAAAACAAATATCATTCACAATAAATAGTTATTCAAAATTATTTGTTCCTTTTTCGCCGGATTTTTACTCTAATAATGATTGTAATTGCAGTTCTTTGTCCGGGTATATTAAATATATAACTTTCAAGAAATTGAAATCAGATATAGATACTCTTCAAAAAAGCAGCGTTTCGGGTAATTCGACTCCGCAATGTTCGGCAATAAGGATGTTGTATATAGAGTGCATGGCAGGCATATTTTATTTTGAGGATAAAAAATACGATGATAAATTGTTATTTGACTGGCTGTTTGGCACAGGCAAATTGAACGAACCGGTTATCCAACAACTTCGTTATTTGATGATAAAAAAAGCGCGGTACCATGGAGTGATGCATTGCGGGAAACTGCTAAAAACAGGGCAAGTGAATACTATGATTGCAGCTTATTAAATAAGGGTTTAAGCGGGAATATTGAAGAAAAAATTTCCGGGTCTTCAGAAAGCTCTACAACAGGCATCGGCAAATACGATTTTTATACGAGGGGTTCATATAGTATTTCGCTTTTAAACGGTGTCTCAAAATTTTCGTTCAATATAACGGTGCGGCCTCAGGATAAAGTTGAGTTCAATTCAGGGAGCGCTTTTGGCGGCGTTTTTACGGTATGCGGCGAACCGTTCGAAATTATAATACCGGATAAATGGCGAAATTATTTACAACAGTGCCCCGGGCCTTTGTCCGGGTGCGATTATCTTATCCGGGGAAGTGAAACATCTTTCACGTTCGATTCAAGCGATTTCCCGGATAAAATTGCGGCTATTTAAATAATTGCGTTTCAGTTGTTCAGGGAGTATGGGAATTTAATATAGTATATGAAGGCGAGCCGGTTGTAACATTCGTCGGAGGGAAATTATATCAAAAAGATTGTTCACTCTCGTATGGCACAGATAAGGTCTTTGACGGCCCGCTTGTTGGTACGTATTGGTCGGGAACAAACACCACGGCAGGATTTAGTTTTGAAGGGACTTCAATGCAAGTTCCGCCAATAAATTTACCGGTACATTTACTACGTTTAATTCTGTCAATGTATATTCTTTGACCGGTTCTTATGTAAATACAATCAATAAAAATAAATGGTGATACGGTTAGTCATGCGCCTGTATTGATCTATTCTAATCGGAAATTCGATTTATTTAAAAAGTAGATTTTGTAAAATTTTATTGATTGTATTAGCAATATAAAGGGCTGCCGGATTAGCCGGCCGGTTATTAAATTGCTAGTCGCAGCATACAAATTAGTTTTACTGGTTTACAGGGGAGTGGTAGAGGAAGATTCGATTTTAGTCTTTTTATGACCTATCTTATCTTTATAATAATGGGTATTGTGGTATTTCCAGGAAATATTATTATTTATGAGTATTAATTTTAAAAAATCAATAACGAATTAAAATAAATTAAAAATATTTTCAAATAGCTCTTGACTTTTTAATAATTATGTTTTATTTACTTTACGGGTTGTGTTATCACTAGCATTATTTAATGCTTTCGCCAAAGATTTCTTTTAATCGACAAATAAATTGAATTGGAACAAATTCAAAGCTGTGAGCGAATTTATGTTTTTTCGCAAACAGTATATCATTCATAACGCCAGAATTTATTTATGAATAGAAAGTCTCCTGGTACGGCATTTATTAGAAAGAAAACAGCTCTAATTTTGCTTTTAATGCTTATAGTAATTCCTGTAATAGGATTATTCTATCTCGATCAGCACCTAATTGTACATGCCGCTCAAAATAGGGGAACAGGTACCGGCTGTAAAAATTCAGACATTAGAAAAGAAAGAAGTATCTCTCTCTTCTGTCCTTGTACGAAAAAGTGTGTTGGTATTCTATTCGGCAAGCTGTTCACATTGTCAACAAGAAATGGATGATTTGCGATTGTTGTACCAGATATTAAAGGATTCACTCAATATTGCTGCGATCTCATTGGACGGGATGTTTGAGACAAAAGATTTTGTTGTGTCTCATAATATTCCGTTTTCAGTATATCTTGATAATAATGATGAAGCAAAAAGGAGTTTTCGTGTTGGTATTATCCCGGCGATGTTTTTTATTGATACAGACCAACGCATAATGCACTTTAAAGCTGGAGAAAGAAAGCGAGAACAGTCATGGTCGATGTTGAAGAAATATGCCGGTTATATTGATGATTCTTTGGAGCAATTATGAGACGGCGAAAGATTATAGCTTTTTCAGGAATAGCAGGCATTCTTATCTGCGTTATGGGATTTGTTGTAATTATTCTGTTTTTACAAATGCCGAATGCCGGTAAAAGGATTGCAGCCTGGAAAATGAACGCCGAATATTTAGGAAATGAAGGAGTTCTTTTACAAACAAAACGCAATAATTGCGGGCCGAGTGCAATGAAAATGATATTCGATCGCTATAATATACAATCTTCAATAGAAGAAATTGAACAGGGTGTCGGACTTTCAAAAAAAGGATCCTCGATGCTTGCACTTAAGGAAATGGCAGAAATGAAAGGACTGAAGACGGAAGGGTGGCGCTTAACTTTGGAAGACTTCCTGAGTTCCTCATTCCCATCAATTCTCTACGTGAATAATGATCATTACATAGTTGCAGATAGTGTTTCTATTGATGGTAATGTATACGTCTCTGACCCTGCTATAGGCAGACTGTGTATATCGAAAGATAATCTAATTGGTATTTGGCAAGGTGAAACCTTGTTGTTTATAAATAATACAAAATAAATATGAAAGCAATTAAAAATAGAAAAGAATGATAATCGCGAAATAGTATTGTCAACATGATTGTTGTATGCATTTTATCTATATGAAATAATTTTTAACGCGCCAATGATCTATAGTGAATTTGCATATAACTCCTTGCTCACTGGTTTATTTATTGCGAGTTAAGAATAAATTCTTGGCTGGCCCCTTAGAGTTGATTCAAAAATTCGTATTAAATAAACGGGCCACAGTGAGCGGGAATTTAATAAACAAAACAAATAACGCGCCAAATATACAAATAGGAGGATTTAAAATGAAAAAGGTAATTTCATCGGTACTGATATTTTCTTTAGTCTTGACAATATTTGTATCTGCATTGCCAGTAAATCAGAATAACTCAGTGAAAATAAGTGATGAACAGATGACGCGGTTTGTGGGAGGAGAATGTGGCGTCACTACGGCTGCAATATTAATTATTGGTGCTGCATGGATAGCGGGTGCTGGAGTAGCGATAGCATCTGGAGGAACAGCAAGTGGTGCAGTAGTTGTGGGAGTCTATGCATTGTCAGCATCTCTAATAGCTACTGGTGTTGGTTGTGGTGGTAGCGGTGGTGATAAAAGCAGCGATATGAGAACTCAATATAAATTTCAACGCGTTAATTAGAATAGCTTTTTATTATTGTCTCACATCGAATAATATGAATTGCGTACAAATTTGTTTGTACGCAATTCAATATATTTAACATCTAAATAATATGGTTTTTAGTGTTATGTCAAACAAAAAACAATATAGCAGCTTATTTAAAGTAAATTCTATCCTTTCGAAAAGGATAAAAAAGAGTAACATGTTTTACCATATTTTTGTGACAGTTATTACCTTGTTTATTATGCTAACTCTTGGTTTTCCAATCTTGACGACACTTGTGTCTTTTAAAAGTAAAGAAGAGATGCGACTTTTTTTGAATATTTCCATTTTTTTCGTTTTTATGGTGGATGCTTTACTATTCAGTATCCGTTCACAAAGTAAAACAATGGTTGAACTTCATTATATTACAATTTATCCTATCAGTAAATTCCAAAAAATACTATTTCAGTATTTTGTTTCAATAACCGATTTAAGAGTAATGATCTTTATTGGCAGCTATTTGATTTTCATTACATATTTTATTATTCGATATAATTTAATTGACATTCTAATATGCTCTCTATTATGGTTTCTATTTGTTGCGAGTATTTTAGTATGGTATATAGTGTTACAAAAAGCGTCAAGTAATCTAAGCAAAATATTTCGTCAACGCTTAAGTGATTACACTTATTTGTTATTCTTTATTTCTAGTCTAATGATTACACTGCAAGGATATTCCTTTTTTTATTTCGTGCCGATGACAAGTTTTATTGGCAATGGTTTATTCGCTCTTGTTTTCCACAATGTATGGCAAGTATCATTAAATCTGATTTATCTATCATTATCTTTCATACTTGGGGTAATCATAATGTTCCATATCTATAGATATGAATAATATGTAAAATAATTGTTCAATTATTTTCTGGTTATCAATGTAACATTCGCTGAGAGACTTTATTAATGATAGAATATCATTTCAAAATATTACTACGTTATAGGAATATTATAGTCATTCCATTGCCGATAATAATTCTTATTATTCTGGCAAATTATGTAATGACAGTTCATAATGTTTCTATCAAGACAACCGTATTTATAATTATGTTTCTATTATTTAATTACGGTGATATATTCTTGACAATTTTCGATTCATCTTGCGATGAATCTGTAAAGTATCTCCCTTATCCGGTCAAATATTATTACCTGATTCTTCAAAAAAACTTAGCAATAATCCTTGTTACAGTAATATGTACATTGCTTATATCCGCTATTATTATATTTATGTTTAATCAACCTAAAGATTCTATAATACTCTATTCAACATATTGTCTTTCGATTATATTCCCGTTCATATCAATAGGGAATATATTGTCTTCCGGTATTCCAAAGATAAACTCAAATAATTATACAATACTACGCATGGTATTATGTGGTATTATTATCTCTGTTTTATCAATCCCATTTGGCATCATAATGCTGTTGTTAAATAATGCTTATATAGTATTGATATATATATTGTTAACTGTATTGACGTGGTATTATGTTTCGATCCCAATATCTGTAAAAATGCTAACGAATAATTTTTATAAAATAGTTGAAACAAGATGAATATATTACGACTCGAATCCATCTCCAAAAAATATCTGTTTACTAAACAGTATGCTGTTGATAATCTTAACTTATTGGTAGATGAAAAATGTATATTCGGATTTTTAGGGCCAAATGGAGCCGGAAAATCCACTACGATAAATATCATTGCGCGGTTAGTGCGTAAAGATGCAGGAAAAATATACTTTTGTAACGAAGAAATTAAGGATGGAGATTATGAATATAAACGCTATATAGGTTTTGTTCTGGAACGGCCGATGTACTTTGATAGATTGACCGGAAAAGAATATTTAGAATTTGTCGGTTCAATGTACGATTTGGATAAAGAACAAAAAAAGAAGCGCGTTAAAGAGCTTTTAGATGTTCTTGAATTAGCCGAAAAACAAGACGAATGGATAGAAAAATATTCTGCCGGTATGAAGAAGAAAGTATCACTTGCAGCCGCGATTATACACAATCCAAAGCTGCTAATACTAGACGAACCGTTTGAAGGAATAGATCCGGTTTCGGCAAAGCGTATTAAAGATATTCTGAAATCAATGGTGAAAAACGGCACTTCGGTTCTTATTACTTCTCATGTTCTAGATACAATAGAAAAATTGTGCGATGAGATAGCAATAATCAATAAAGGAAAAATTGTTTATCAATCTAAAACTGAAGATATGCGCAATAAAGTTAAAAACGAACTTACGCAAGAGACTTACCAATCCTTGGAGGAGATCTTCATTGATGTCGTTTCTGATAAGACTGAGAAGAAAATGGAGGGGAAACTATCATGGCTGTAGTGTTTTCAAATATAATTAATATCTTTGCGGCTCCGACCGAGGTTTTTCAAAATATTAAAATAACTCCCAAATGGTTAATAACATTCATAATTATTGCTATTGTAAGTATCGTTTGCGGTTATCTGTTGCTTCCATTTATGCAAAAAATATTGGAGCAAACATTGTCGGCAAAAATGGATGAGGAGCAGGCTCAACAGGCGCTTTCCACGATGAAAATATTCCAAATTCTCGGACTTTTACTCGCTGTAGTACCCTTACTCATAAAGTGGCTGTTCGTTGCATCGCTTATGTACTTCGGAGCAATTCTTTTTAATGCTCAGCAAATAAATTATAAATCGGTCTTTTCGGTCGTAGTTTTATCAGAACTCATTTTATTGCTCATGGGAATTATAAATCTCCTTGTTTTATATATAAAAGGAGCAGAATCCGTTAATACTATAACGGATCTCAACACAATTATCGGATTAGATTATTTCCTTGCTGACAGGTCGCATAATATACCTTTATATACCGTTCTTAGCAGCTTCAACATTTTTTCTGTGTGGTATGCAGCAGTATTGACTATCGGAATTTCTATCGTGGCAGGTATCAGCAAAGCCGAAGTCGGCAATTCTATCATCATCGGTATGGTTTATTCTAGTCGGCATACAAGCGGCATTATCAATGTTTTCTTCGAATATGCAGAACATGATGGGGAGTTGAATATAGCTACCTTTTCAAGGTTCTTTAGCTAATACATAGAGACCTTGAAAAGGTCGCTTGACTTTTTTATTATTAACCTTCCGAAAATCGTTTTAAAAATTGTTGTATGCTTCGCATACATCATTTGCAGGCTTCCAATCCTTTGACAGATTATCCTCGATTCTTCAGCTTCACAACTTATAGACTAAAGGACTCTAATGGGCGTTATGGATATCATAATGCAAAATATTGAGTAAAAAAGGCATTTTGGAGTCAGTCAGGGACCTATTCAAAATATTTTTTACCTTGCCCTCCTTTCGAGAAACATGTATATTTGTTGCAACAGTTACAAATCGCTGACAATTACTGTTTGGGGGAATCGCCAATGACAGTTCTTGAGAAATTAAATTGAATATTAAACACAAAGTCTATATTTCAAACTTATAAGCGTAAAAGGTAGAATATGTCTATCTAATCATATGTTAGGCGAACGAACAGAAAGGTCACAGTATAAATGAAATTGCTTTTAACAAATATCCGATGGTTTCGCGTTGTTACCTCTTCGCTCTTAATTGTTGTATTAAGCTTCCTCGTGGTCACACTAATAACTGCTGGTTATGCCGTTATACTCGCATTTGAAACTCATGGCAAACCCGACCAAGCTGGAATAAATCATTTTGCTTCTTCAATCAGCCGGTGGATGATGCCGTTGTTTGAAATATTCTTCACTTTTGTTATTTCGTTGATCAGCACTAAGAAAGCTAGGAACAATATTTCTATTCATGGTCTTCTAATAGGCATATTGGCAGGATTTCTAAGTATCATAATGAAAATAGGCTTTGGTGGTCAGATTAATTATAGCACTTATATTTTCTTTTTAATTATTGTTGGGCTGGGATTCATTGGCGGCTTTTTCACGCAAAGACAACTTGCTAAGGAAATTAAATCGCCCGCCTGACCAGGCGGTTCCCCCGTTAGTGCCAAAGGCATGCCTTCGGCAAAAGCAACGGGGTTTCGCCTCCCTTGAAAAGAAGCGGGATGTCCCGCTGTTCAGGGATTCCGCTCGGTAGGCAGGATTCCAGAAGGCGGAACAAAAAACGCACACGGCGTGTAGAGGTTTAGATGTTTAATAATAAACTTTTCAGCATGAACTTGTTTCGTTTTCAGCAACTTGCGGCTTTTCGTTGCCGCAGCTTAGTTGCCATCCGTTAGGCCGCTTAATAAATCAAAGGAGATTCTAGACAATGAAACTGATTGCCAAATTTGCTCTTCCTATCTTAATTGCTGTGATTTTATACTTATTGATCTCGGGAAACCTGCTTTCACCATCACCATTCGTAATTGCAGCGCAGATATTAGCGGTGGCGTTAAGTATTTGGGCACGGCAAAGTTTTCAGGCAGGACAATTCAGTGTCGATGCAGAACCGAAGGAAGGGCCACTGTTGTTAAGCGGGCCATATGCGTTTATTCGGCATCCAATGTACACTGCTGCGCTACTTTTAATATGGTCAAGTATTTTTGGACATTTGTCCATCACTACAGTGATTATTGGTTTGGTCGTCACAAGTGGTATTTCAATTCGTGTTGTGAGTGAGGAACAGGTTCTGCTTGCGCACTTTCCTGACTATGCGGAATACTCACGTAAAACCAAAAGGATAATTCCATTCATAATCTAATATTCAAAATAAATGCAACGCGGCCTAACCATTACATGCCCGCAAAAAACCAGCGGGGTTTCGCCCCGCTTGAAAAGAAGCGGGATATCCCGCTGTTCAGGGTTTCCGCTCGGTAGGCGGGATTCCAGAAGGCGGAACAAAAAACGTGCAAAAAACGCTCAACAAGCTGGCATCATAAATATGAGACTATAATGATTTGCCAATACGAATATAAGGACGGTATTCTCTTCGTAACATTTCCTGAGACTTTATCTGACAATGATTTTCGTTTAATTAATGAGGAAATTGAAATTATTGAAAAGGAATATTCTGTAGTACCTAACTTTATCGTTAGTCTTAATAACGTGAAGACATTTAATGGGGATTATAATTCAGTTCAAAAACTTGCCAAGCAGCGCGCAGCAAAAAACTTATCCCAATAATATTTTAGAAGCTATATTAGTGACTAATGATTTTCAGATGGGATTTGCACGAATGTATCAAACAGTCAATGATAATCCGCAATTGACAATTAAAATATTTAAAGATGAGGCGAAAGCGATTGAGTGGATAAAATCTAATGGCACCTGCTGACCAGCAGTTCCCAGGTAGTGCCAAAGGCATGCAATCGGCAAAAGCGACGAGGTTTCACCCCGCTTGAAAGGAAGCGGGATGTCCCGCTGTTCAGGGATTCCACTCGGTAGGCAGAATTCCAGAAGGCGGAACAAAAAACGTGCACAAAGCGCCCAACAGGCTGACCGATTGATAAATAATTCCCTTATCAGACTATTGAAGGGCTTTCATAGGGGCACAACAAAAATGGTCACACGCTCTGCATGTGTTTGTAATGGGGCTCCGGCTGCCCGGACAAATAAGATACCCAAAGGTAATTGTCATTCTGGTAAAGGAAAATTTGAATAACGCGAAGCGTGATACATTATTAGGCCTCCGGCTGAAATCGAAAAATGTAATCTCAAGGTCGAGTTCGGATACAGAATATAAGCAACAATGTTTTTAGGATATATTAATCGGATATAATATTCATTCCCTCGCCTTGGCTCATTTAACTTCAGTCGATTTCGCGGGCTAGCGAAATAGATGAAATGATAAACGATTCCCTTATAAGACTATTGGAGGGCTTTCGCGCGTTTTTTGTTTACCCGACATGGTTTCTGTCGGGCGTCCCGCTGGTTTTTAGCGGGATAGGGGCGCAGTGCAAATAAAAAGACATACGCTTTCGCGTATGATTGTAATGGGCCTCCGGTTTACCCCGATTTATTGGGGTTACCCGAATAGATAAAGTTTTATAGAAGAATTTGTCATTCCCGCATGCTTTTAGCGGGAATCCAGATCCAAGCATTATGTTTTTGTATACTTATTGTCGCTTTCTTTGAATGCGCAAAGAAAGCGACAGAAAGAAACGCCAGCGAAATCGAAAGTGTAGGCACAAGATTGAAATAAGTTTTGTGTTTGATGGGATTAACGTTCGAAGCGTATAAATAGTATCAAATTGGATTTGACCTCTTTGGTCCCGGTTCACTTCAATCGATTTCGCGGGCTAGCGTAAAAGATGAATTGATAAATAATTCACTTATCAGACTATTGGAGGGCTTTCGTAGGGGGCGCAGTGCTCTGTGCCCTGACAAACATGACTCCGGATACCTTTTCAAGGTTACTCAAGTAAAGCTTGGAGACCTTGAAAAGGTCGCAAACCGGTAACTGAAAGCAATATCGTTTCACACAATCCCTTGATTTTAAACTGAAGAACAATCATATTTGCGTAGCGTCATTTATATAAAGAATCACCGTAATCTTTTTCAATTTCCATCCGCCGTCGTGCGGGCAGGTCAGGCGTAGGTTTAAATGGAAAAGGAAAAATTGTTAGTTTGTATTTTCATAAAATTATAGACAAAGTATTCCGAAGGTGGCGAAGCCATGCCTTTGGCAAATGCCTTAGGCATATATATCATCCTATTACGCACAAAATATAGACTAAGTCAATATAGTTAGATGTTAGGCGGCATTATAAAGGAAAATACCAAATGAAAAAAATTGTGTTTTTTATCTTCATGATCATTATTTCGATTTCTATCGGAATGGCTCAAACTTCATTAGAGAAGAATCAAGATACGTCATATAGACACCAATCTACCAACAAGCGCCAAGTCGGTTTTTATTTGGTCATAGCGGAGGCAGATAGTGCAGTTGCACTTCCTATCGCAAGTAGCGATCAACAGATTATACGTTACGATTACAAGTTCCTACGTAATACTGAGCATGATAAACCCCGATGCTTTCTATTATCGAAGATCGCCGACGTACCACTTATACTTAATAAAAAACCAGAGTTGCAGGAGAAAGGTGAGAATGGTTTTCCAGAGTTGCGTTTAGAACTGACATCCGAGGCTGCGAAGAATTTAGAGAATCTAACGCGCGATCACATTGGTGGGAAGGTAGTATTTATGATCGACGGTGAACCCGTGACGGTACATAAAATCCGGAGTGCCATCACGGGTGGTCAATTCCGGCTCTCGAGGTGTACCGATACAGCGTGTCAATACATTTTTGGGCGTTTGGTAGAGAAACAATAGTGGCCGCCTAACCAATGCGCTCCCCAAAAGCATAGGGGCAAGCAAGCTGACGGTTGCCAGCTGAGTGCGTCAAACAAGGCGAGCATAGGTATCAGTCTTAATAATTTCTTTTTCAGCGTGAACTCACTTCGTTGGGAGCATGCTGAGAGTTTTCTACGCCGCAGTGGCGCAAAGCGCCATGGCGCGGAACATATAAATGCGAGGCGCCACTTATGGTCGGTCGTTAGCCCACTTGCGCTTAGATATTAGTTATGCACAGGCGAAAAAGAGAATCTAACTCAATACATAGAAAGACATTGGTGTGAAAAAATATTTATGGATAATGACAATTGGATTTATTATTCAAGTTTGCCAAGCACAAAACAGTTCCATCAACTATTTTAGCCAAATACCTCCCGGAGATACGGCGAAAATATTTGCTCCAGGGATCATATCATTAGATAGTCGGAGAGAAACAAAAATAGTATTTTCTCCTGATGGTATGGAATGTTTGATTGGAATAGGCGAATCGGGAATGCGCAAAATCTTATACGCAAAACAAGATAGTGGACATTGGTCAGAATTTGTTCCTGCGGATTTCATAACTAATGATCGTGCTCAGGAACCATTTTATTCGCCTGACAGTCAAAGCGTCTTTTTTACTAGCCGTGCGAAAATCTATATGTCAAACCGTATTAATAAAGCATGGACGACTCCAATTAAACTTGGTTCACCAATTAATTCAGATTCAGAAGAGTATCATCCGACCGTAACCCTAAACGGAACGTTGTATTTTTGCTCAAAACGAGATGGAGAGTATTATATTTATCGGTCTAAATACGAAAATAGAGAATATTCTGGAATTGAGAAGCTTGATACTATTATTAACTCATGTTATGGTGCTTGGGATCCTTATATTGCACCAGATGAAAGCTATGTAATATTCACTTCGGTTCATCCAGATGGTTTTGGCATGCAAGATCAGTATATAAGTTTTTATAATATTAATGGCACATGGTCGAGTCCTAAAAACCTCAGGTTCGTCTATCAATACAAACGAAATAGAATATGGCTCTTACATAAGCCCCGATAAAAAATACTATTTTTTCAGTAGGCCACGTGGATGGATGCCAAATGATAGTGCAGATATATATTGGATAAAAGCTGACTTTATCGATTTGCTTCGTAAAGCCAATGATACTAATAAATAGAACGTTTTGTGCATAGCACTGTCTCTTGTGATATGATATTTGAAAATATATGCAAGCGGTATAGCTATCGGTTCAAGCTGACCGGATGAGCATGGGTACTTTTAGCATGGTGCGTAGAGGTTTAGATGCTTAACAATAAACTTTTCAGCGTGAACTATAGAAGAGGAAACACGCTGCGCGTGTTATTGTTATTGGGCTCCGCATGTTTATTGTACATCATAACTGTAGTACAAATAATTTAAGTTGGTGCGTTAACTTATTTCACTCACAGCAATTTGAAAGTGTTCGTTGCCGCAGGTTAACCGCCAACCGTTAGGCAGCGCAGAACATTTATGGTTATTCTAGAATTTCTTTTTGATTTAATCATTAGCTTTTTCTGGTGGATCGTTTTATTGCCAATAGCATTTTTGCTAGCAACGCCAATAATAATCGTCAAATGTTTATTTTCAGAATTGTCGTACGGTAAATCAATTGTAAAGTCTTATGATACAATTGTGCAACTATGGAAAAAATATGGTATCTATTTCACTCCATAAATTATTATTGATTTCACTTTTATATAATCCCTGCGCGGCCTCCCAAACAACAAACTCATGAGGAAGCATTTAAAGGAACAAGCTGGAAGCCAATGTCAGCGGTTTTACGATTGTATGAATACACCGCCGTTATATTTTGTAATGTAGAAATTGTTAAGTAGCTGCTATGAGTATAGAGCAAACTAAAGGAATAGACTTTATCAGCACTTCTCCATCAGGCAAGATTATACTTACAATTTCGGATCATTTGCCTTGGGATACGGAGAATAAGCATCTTCTAGAGTTGCAGAATAAATTGAATTCTCATCTTGCGTTTATTGAAAGTGGAGAGATATATTCAAAATATCCGGACGCGAAAGGTAAAGAATTTATAATCCAAATTATGCTCAAATATCATCCAGTTGAAGATGGCATATTGTTCTTAGAACGATGCAGAGAGCAAATACTTGCTGCGGGTTATGATTTCATATGGAAATTCCTTGATAACTAACGCAACCTCCTTCCAAGCAACAAACTCAAAAGAAAACAGATAAAGGAATAAGATGGAAGCCGAATTCAGCGGTTCTATGTTTAAAGCGAATGAATATAATTGGCAGTGGAGTTCACAAAGGTCGTGATACGCGATATGATAACTTGTAATCGATATTGTCGTAGTTACCGAAACATCTATCAAACGGATTTGCGCATAAAATAGGCAGTGCAAATAGTATTATTCTATCTTAATCATAACATAAAGAGTATATAAAATGAAATTCGCTAAACATGTCTTTTGGGCGGCAGCTATTTATGGAATTATTATAACTATTCCTTTATATTTCAGCGAAGTGAAAAAGGGACGGTTTCCATCTTTATGGATACCAATGATAATTATTGATTTAGCTTTTGCAGTTTTGTTTTTCGCTGCTTTTATTAAAACAGGGCGGACCGGAACAGAATCATGCACCGCCTGACTCAATGTTTATATTCAAAATATAACGGTAAAACAATTATTCAGTCTGGAAATATTTCAAAAAGTTACTAAAACAAAATAATATAAAAAATGGAAAGGCCGGAAGATGGAGATAATTCGCGGAGGATTTGGTGAGCCGTATTGTTCGCAGGAATGTTATGACAAAGGCGGCAAGTATGCTGCAGCAGTAATGATAAAAAATCAAACGGGCGTTTGCGGTATTTGTCAAAAACCGGTGCAGGCTTCGATGTATGGCGCATCCAATTGCGCTATCGTGCCGTATGAAAATGTTAATCTATTTGTATGTAATTCCTGTACAGCAAAAGGTAAAGCGTATTTGAGCAGTTATAGGAAATGTTGTATGTGCCAGAAAGCATTGTAATGACATTGCAATAATCTTAATTGAAATTCTCAATCAATACTATCGCAATCGGGTACTGAAATACGTTAAATACATATAGCAGAGAGAAAAAGTGCCAAAAAAAATATTAATTATAATATTACTATTATCTTCTCAAGCGCTATCACAGGCAGTCGACACGACTAACTCATTCTGGAAGTTGTTTTCTCAGAATAGATCGCAGGTTCAAAAAAGCGGTCGAAATTGAATCGTTGTTTCCTATGTTTTTCTTCGGCGGTTATCATATAGGTGCAGGGTATCGGTTTTCTGAATTTCGAGTAAGGGCGAGTATTATCAAGGGAGGAACTTATGATTCAGAACCGAGAGGAATAAATAATTCAAAGGATTATTTTAAAAGATTTTATTCCAAACCCGGATACGGTATATTCTTTGGTTATAATGTGTGGCAAAATTGGGAAATATATGCATACGTTGAACGGCATACATTTGAAATAGAACAGATTGCAACATCGGATAAGCGGACTATTATTTCGATAGATTACGGCCTTGGAACAAGCTATCAGTTGTTTGTCGGAAAGTGGTTTTACCTCCAGCCGGGAATACATTCGTATTTCCGTGATTCACAGTCGGTTATGTTCTCAAAAGGGAAAGAATATACCATACCGCAAGTCGATATCTCATTGGTCTTTCGTGCGGGAATAAGAATTTGGCAGGCTGACTAGAATAAAATTTTCCAGCAGTGTCTTTGTTAGAAGCGAATAGCGGGATGGTTGTAGGACCTCACGAGCGATACGGATATTCAGACGATTTCGCAGGTATATTTGAAGGCTCTACCTGCGCGCCGGCGGTCATTAAGCTCAGGCAAGCCTGCTCACTCCTACCGGACGGGCTGGGCAAGTAGTCACCAGAGACGGACAATTTATAATCTTAAAACTCTAATCCCCCAAAAAAACACTTGACAAATAAAGGCAAGTTATATATATTGGAAACTATAGAAACGATAATAGTTTCCTAAATATGAAGGTGATAATGACGTTATCTCCAAAGATATTGCGCAATTTATCAAAAAGGAAACTTGTAATACCGTTATAGTTTCTAATGGAGCTTATAAATGATAGAAAACAAAGATGAAAAAAGGATTGTTGAGTCTGCCTTGACTCGGTTTACGGAATTCGGATTCAGTAAAGTGACAATGGATGAAATAGCGTCTGACACCGGAATGAGTAAAAAAACTGTTTATAAGTTTTTTCCTAGCAAGGAAACTTTACTGACAGCGGTTGTTCATATCAATTTAAGAAGAGTGGAGAAAGCTGTACATGAAATTGTAATATCGGAGAAACCGATCGAAGAAAGACTTGTGGAACTTTTTGCATTGGTTGGAAAAACGATAAGGAAACTATCGCGGCCGTTTATGGCGGACATACAAAAATTTCTTCCATCTCTCTGGAAGGAAATTGATATCTTCCGCCGCGAGCGTATTTTAAGCCAATTATTACAGATGTTCAAGCAAGCAAAAAAAGAGGGAGTATTCCGCGAAGATGTGGATCCTGATCTCTTTTACATGATAATGATGGCGACAATACAGGGAATTATGAATCCGCAATTCCTTTCACAGCAGTCATTTTCTGCCGAAGAAGCATTCCGCGGTATATTTAGAATCATGTATGAAGGCGTTTTGACCGATGAAGCGCGAAAAAAATTTAAATTGGATAATGTGAATTTCCCATCACAAGAATCATAGAGGCAAACATGAACAAGATACTGATATCCCTTTTTTGTACCGGTTCTCTTTTTGGCTGCAGCGGCAATGACGGAACAACCATCTCGGCAACCGGAACTATCGAAGCAACGGAAATAACCGTGAGTGCCCAGTCCGGCGGCCAGGTAAAATATATTATCGCCGATGAAGGGCAGTCAGTTCAGGCAGGCGATACACTGCTGATTATCGATAATACCGATTGGAGGTATCAGTTGGACCAGGCGCGCGGCGGGTACGAGATGGCGGAATCGCAATACCGCTTAACGCTGAAAGGAGCGCGGAAGGAAGATATAATTCAGGCGGAAGCGAATTATCAAAATGCTGAAACCGATTTGAAGCGTATGGAGGAGCTGTACCGTGTAAAAACTATATCCGAAAAACAGCTCGATGATGCAAAGACGCGGTTTACCGTCAGTCAACAGACTCTGGAAAAAGCAAAACGGGGATCGCGGCAGGAAGAAATAGAAATGGCGCGGGCACGGCGCGATCAGGCAAAAGGGCTATTCGGATCTCTTCAAAAGAAATTGAACGACTGCGTTGTTACAGCTCCGATAGGAGGCATTATAACCAAACGCTTTGTGGAACAAGGCGAACTTGCCGGTACGGGTTCAGTTCTTTTCCGTATTTCAAACCTTGGCTTAATGGATATTACAATTTATGTAACTGAAGCAGACTTGCCGAAAATTCAGGTTAATCAAAAAGCCGGCATCACTGTAGACGCGTTTCCGGATAAAGAATACGAGGGAAAAGTAGTTTTCATATCGCCGAACGCGGAGTTTACACCGAAGAATATTCAAACCAAGGATGAACGAACGAAGCTTAGTGTTCAGCGTTAAAGTTAAAGTGCCGAACCCCGACGGTACGTTAAAAGCCGGTGTGCCTGCAGATGTTGTTCTGCATGTGAAAAATAAATAGGGCTTTCTACAATGGCTGAAGCTATTATTCTTGATAATGTCGTGAAGGTATTTGGCGGTGAACACGAGGAGCGTGTTACTGCGGTTGATCATATTTCTCTTACGATCAAGCGAGGCGAGATTTTCAGTTTGGTCGGTCCCGATGGGGCAGGGAAAACGACGGCCATCCGGATGATGTGCGGAATTCTAGCGCCGACGGAAGGAAGTATTTCGCTGCTGGGCTATGACATACAAAAACAAAAAAGTGAGGTTAAGAAACACATCGGTTATCTCTCGCAGCGTTTCAGCCTTTATCAGGATTTGACTGTAGACGAGAATATCGATTTCTTCGCTGAAATCCATAAGGTATACAAGTATAAAGATAGAAAAGAAGAACTGCTGCAATTTACACGTCTTACACAATTTCGCGACCGTCTTGCCGGGCGTCTTTCAGGAGGGATGAAACAAAAGCTTGCACTTGCCTGTACGCTGATCCATGCACCGGATATAATATTTCTAGATGAGCCGACAACAGGAGTCGATCCGGTCTCACGCCGCGATTTCTGGAAAATATTGTCGAGCCTTCTTAAATCAGGAATTACAATCGTGGTCAGCACGCCGTATCTGGATGAAGCCGAACGCAGCACGCGTGTAGCAATGATGAGTCAGGGCAGGATACTTAACTGCGATACACCGGAAGCTATTAAATCAGCTTTCCATTCCGAAGTGATTGAACTGGTTTGCAGCAATGTGCGTGCCGCTTCGGAAGTGCTGCTGCAGTCATTTGAAAAAAAGGACATACAAATGTTCGGAGACCGTCTTCACATTTTGATTAGTGACGCGCAGGTGAAAAAGAATGATATTCTTCAAAAATTAAAAGAAAAGAGAATCGAAGTCCGCGGTATTCGGGTTATTCCTGCATCGCTGGAAGATGTTTTTATTTCGAGTTTGAATCCTTGAAAAATTAACGAGGCCGATATGAAATTGAGAGTCTTAATATTTCCATTTATTGTTATGAGCCATATGTACGCCCAGCAGAATGCTCAGCCGCTCAGGCTGGCCGATTGTATTGCTAAGGCATTAGGCCAAAATCCGTCGCTTCAAATAAGCGAGGCAAAAGTTCAGGCGGCTGAGGCGCGATCATCGGAAGCAACGGCCGTATTGCTTCCTCAATTGAAACTATCCGGGCGGGCGGCAAGACTAAGTGCGGTCGATCCTTTCGGGATTAATATTCAGACAGCGCTATTTAGTTTTTCAAAAGAAATATTTCCCTTCAATTACTGAAAACTATTCATTAAAGCTTTCTTTGCAGCAGCCGCTTTTTACCGGATTCAAACTTCTAAAGAACCGGGAAATGGCTGCATTGAATGCCGGTGCAATGCGTGAAGATCTCACAAAGGACCAGTGCGATTTGATTCTTAATGTTAAAACTTCCTATTGGAATCTTTTTCGTGCATATAAAATAGAAGAAGTTATCCGCCAGTCGGTTGAACAAATGTCCGGGCATCTTAAGGATGTAAAAAACCTCGCTAAACAGGGTTTGGCAACGGATGCAGATGTCATGAAAGTGCAGGTGCAGTGTTCGGATGTAAAAGTAAGGCACATAGAAGCACGAAATACAATTAATCTTGCATCGATGGCATTGAACAGCATTCTCGGAAATTCTCTGGATTTATCGGTGATGCCGAGTGATACACCGGAAATATTCCGGGGAACTGATATACCGGTGCTTCAAGAAGATTTGCAGGCACTGCAGAGACGCGCCCGCGATCATCGCCCTGAATTTAAATCGATGCAGCTTCGCCGCGACGGCAACGATGCAAGTGTCTCAGCGGCAAAAGGAGGCTGGTACCCGCAAATATTTCTAAATGCAAATTACGATTATGCCAAGCCTAACCAGCGGATCATTCCTCCAAAATTTCAGTGGGACGGGACCTGGGATGTGGGAGTGACGCTTCAATGGAATATCTGGGACTGGCTTGCGACGCATTATCAAATTGTGCAGGCGCAGGCAAACTTGCGTCAGACGGAAGCTGGTATGATGCAGCTCAACGATGCAGTGATGCTGGATGTTACCCAGCAGTATTTTAATGCCCAGACAGCAAAGGAAAAAGTCGATGTCGCGTACGATGGGATGCAGCAGGCTCAGGAGTCATACCGCATGACTTCGGAAAAATATAAAAACGGCCTTACATCCAATACGGAAATGCTCGATGCAGAGATAGCGCTTTTACAGGCGAAGCTCACACATACACAGTCTGTAGTCGACTGCACACTTGCGCTGGCAAGATTGAAAAGAGCGGCAGGAGATAACGAGTGAAATTATGGATTGACAAAAAAGAACGGCAAAACGACAACAGAAGCTACCGGTCCGGAAAGTGTCGTAGCAGACCGATTGACGAAAAAATTTGGAAAGTTCGTTGCGGTCGATCATGTCAGTTTTAAAGTAAAGAGAGGCGAAGTGTTCGGTTTTCTTGGGCCAAATGGATCCGGAAAGTCGACCACAATTCGAATGCTGTGCGGACTTCTTTCTCCGACCGATGGTATGGCGAATGTCGATGGGTTTGATATCGCGAAACAACCCGACGAAGTAAAAGAGCGTATCGGGTATATGTCGCAGCGTTTTTCTTTGTACGAAGATCTTACAGTCGAACAAAACATCAACTTCTATGGCGGCATTTACGGACTTGAAGAGGAAAAATTTGAAAAGCGCAAGCGCTGGGTCATTGAGATGGCCGGATTATCGGGTAAAGAAGATATGCCGGCCCATGCTCTTTCAGGCGGATGGAGGCAGAGGCTGGCGCTGGGATGTGCTATTTTGCATGAGCCGCCTATTTTATTTCTCGATGAACCGACAGGCGGTGTCGATCCGGTATCGCGGCGCAATTTTTGGGATTTAATTTATGATTTGTCGCACCGCGGAGTCACCGTGTTTGTTACCACACATTATATGGACGAGGCGGAGCACTGCAATACGATCGGATTGATCTATAACGGCAGGTTGATTGCCACCGGCTCGCCGACGGAATTAAAACAAAACCTCGACCGGTATTCCATCTATGAGGTTCACTGCACGCAGCCGGTGGATGCGATGGAATTGCTTAAGGTGCAGGCCTGGACGGCTGAGACTTCTATTTTTGGATCTGCATTTCATGTCAGTACGCTCAATGAACCTGATGCACAGAAGAAAATTGACCAATTGCTGTCGAAGAACCGGATACGGACGAGTAAAATTGAAAAAATTATTCCTTCACTCGAAGATGTTTTTATTCATATGATTGCCGAAGAAGATGCACGTAAGGATGGAGACATTCATTTATGAAAATGAAATTATCTCTGAATATTTATCCCATCGTACACAAGGAATTTCGCCAGATAATGCGTGACAAGCGTATTCTCGGTGTTTTATTGTTTTTCCCTGCTCTCATGCTGTTTATGTTCGGATACGCATTGAATTTCGACGTAAAAAATACGAGTATGGCGGTGTACGACGAAGATCGAAGCAGTACAAGCAGGGATTTTATTCAGACATTTTTCACATCGGATTATTTTGTCAAAATACGAACATTATCAAGTAAGGCGGAGATCAATGAATTGCTCGACGGGGAAATAGTCCGTGTTGTCTTAGTTGTGCCTTCTTCATTTTCAAAGGATATCCAGCAGGGGAGATCCGCGTCAGTACAGGTTATTGTCGACGGGGCCAACTCAAATGCAGCAGCGACTGTTCTGGGATACATCAATTCTATGATCCAGCAGTACTCTTTAAAGGTTATGGCTGAATCGTTTATGAGAATGGGAGGGAAACAGGTCTCGCTGCCGATAGATTTTCAGCCGCGAGTGTGGTACAATCCGGAATTGAAGAGTGCAAAGTTTCTGGTGCCCGGGCTTATTGCTTTTATACTTATGGTAACAACGGTTATTTCCACGGCGCTTGCGGTCGTTCGTGAGCGTGAACTCGGCACAATGGAACAAATTATGGTTTCACCTATCAGGCCCATTGAACTGATTCTCGGTAAAACCATTCCGTACATTATTATTTCTCTCATCGCAACAGTTATGATTTTATTTTTCGGGTATGTATTATTTGACGTAAGTATAAAAGGGAATATTTTTCTTTTATCTATTATAACGATCATTTTTCTTGTGGGGGGACTAGGGGTCGGAATGTTGATATCGACCCTTGTAGAGACCCAGCAGCTTGCATTTATGATAGCCATAATTGTTTCAATGCTTCCGACTTTTATTCTTTCAGGTTTTGTCTTCCCGATTCGCAATATGCCGCTGCTAATTCAGGGAATCACGTATATTATTCCGGCTAGATATTTTTTAGTAGCTTTGCGTGCAATTATTTTAAAAGGAGCGGGATTGAGTGCTTTTTGGGATGAGGCGGTTTTTCTTACGATCTTTGCAGCGGTGATGATCGGAGTCAGTTCGCTCCGTATGCGGAAATTCCTCGCTTGAGCGAAAGAAAATGAAAACTATTTTACACATAATCAAAAAAGAATTCATCCAGCTTCGCCAGGACAAGAAGATGTTCGGTGTGAGTTTTATAGCGCCTGTATTCCAGCTGCTTATCCTCGGATATGCTGCGACGTTTGATGTAAGCAAGATTCCCATGGTGATCTGCGATTTTGACAACTCGGTATCAAGCAGGGCTTTGATCCGGAACTTTACCAGTACGGAATATTTTAGAGTTGTCGGATATTGCGATAAAACTTCCGAAATCGATAATCAATTGGATGACGGACATGCATCGATTGCAGTTGTTATTCCTATAGGATTCGAAAAGAAAATCGGCTCGGGCCAATCTGCACCGCTTCAGGTTATTGCGGACGGAACGGAAACAAGTTCAGCAAGCATCGGACTTAATTATGCATATATCATTGTGACCCGTTACACGCAGGATATTGTTCTGGAATCATTAATCAAGCGCGGTTCCATAACAATGCCGGCAAGAATGTCTGCAGAATTCCGGATATGGTATAATCCCGCACTGAAGAGCCGCAATTTTATGGTGCCTGGAGTGCTCGGACTACTTTTAATGGTGATGACAATGGTTTTGACATCGCTGGCAATTGTGAAAGAGAAAGAATTAGGTACACTCGAACAGCTTGTTGTTACACCTATCAAACCGTATCAGCTTATTATCGGAAAGCTTGCTCCTTTTTTTGTAATCGGAGTAATCGATGTTGTCCTCGTAGTTTTCTTTGCATCACTGGTTTTCAGTCTTCCGGTTAAAGGAGGAGTGCTGCTGCTTTTGTTGCTGAGCCTTATTTTTCTTATGACGACATTAGGACTCGGGCTGTTCATTTCCACGATCTCACGCACACAGCAGCAAGCAATGATGACCGCAATATTTTTCTTTATGATGCCGATGGTATTTTTCTCGGGTTTTGTCTTCCCGATTGAAAACATGCCGTCCATCATCCAATATGTGTCCTACCTGATGCCGCTGCGATACTATTTTGTTATCGTGCGAGGTTTGTTCCTTAAAGGCGTCGGTATGGATATACTGTGGACTCAGGCGCTGGCACTGCTGGTTTTCGGAGGAGCCATATTAAGCTTGAGTGTTATGAGATTTCAGAAAAGGTTGGGGTAAATATCATTGCAGGCATTCTATCAGGCTGCACTTTCCAACGATGACAAGAAATAAAATATATCGCAGTTCATCTTTACGTCATATTATAAAAGATTCTTGATTACAAGGATAGTGTTTCGTATGTTCCCAATATAAGCTGGTTTGTGAAACCGTATAAAATCTTTCAGCGATTTCTATGAATAATATTGAACATCAGAATAAACCTCCTGTATTAAAAATCCTTATTGTTGATGATACTGATTCAATGAGGGCGCTTGTTAAGGAATATCTTCGAAGGAATCCCGATATTGCCATTGGAGAGGCCGGAGACAGCGATGAGGCTTATTCGAAAGTGAAAGATTTCACTCCCGACGTCGTGCTAATGGATATCAGCTTAGGCGGAATAAGCGGTGTTGCGGCAGCACGTCAAATTAAATCGAGTTACCCAAATATCAGGGTTTATCTTTTTTCAGCATATAATATGGATGAATATCGTAATTTGAAAAGCGAATCCCTCTGTGACGGATTTATTCAAAAAACGTGTATGAAATCTGAATTGCAGCAAATGATTCAAACAGAGTTGGAACTGAAGAATGCAAGCCGGATAATCGAAAGCTGAAAAGAATAAAAAAACTAATCCAACCGGTTTAATTAACCGAGCATACACCTGTCGCCGCAGCAAGATCTTTCCATTTCACACCCTTTTTGACTGCAATTAACCGGAGATGTTCCTTTCGATATAATTCCGGGCAGCGAAATTAATTTTGAATACCGGTGTGAACCGCACGTGGGACATAGTATATCCTCATTAAGTTCCTTTCCCTTATGCAGAATGTCGTAAATAGTGCTGCAATCAGTACATCGGTAATCAAAAATAGGCATATCAGGTTTATCCGATTAAATGGTCGTTTTAAAAACTATTGATCTCGATTTCGACTTGGTCACCGGTCAACTCTTGTGCTTGTTCGGAGGTTTTGATAAAATCATCCGTTGAAACCAAGTATTCTTTATTGACCTGCAAACCGAGAACTTCCCGGTAGAATCGTACAGATGAAACTTTGCATATTTCTTTAAAATTAGTTAGGAGTGCCGATGCAGCGGTATCCGGTTGAGCTGCTGCTTTCGCAGGTAATATTTTTACATTTTCAACCCGTTCGCGATCGGTCGGATTTTTCTCGGGAAGTTTTCTCAGGATTTTTAAAGCTGCAACTTTAGCTTTTAAAATATTTTCTGCCGGTTTCTGTTTCATATTGACTGAAACAAGAAGAACAAAATCATTCGGCAGCGAATTATCTTCAGGATTACTCTGCATTTTTAATTGCGACAGAGCTTTCTTTGAAGCAATATCGATTAATTGCAGTTTAGAGAGCGAAGATTCAAAGGCTTCCGGGCCTGCAATGCGTGCGGCACATTTGTCGGCGCTGAATTCCATTTGGCGTGTATAGAATTTGCTGACGGCAGTTCCCAGGAACATGAACGCAGTTAAAATCAGCCGGGAAAGCCCTACTGATAAATTTGCGATAGGCAAAACAATCCATCGTATAAAACCCTCTGATGTCATGGATAAAACAGCAAGTTTTTGATCGATCTTATCTTCTTCATATATGCGGCGGAAAAACCATTTTTGAACGCTTGTAATGATGTGATAAAGCCGCATACCGGATTTATTAATGAAATGGCCGAACTCGTGTGCCAACAAGCTGGTGAATTCCGTTGTAGTCATCTCGGACACTATCGGCAGTCCGATTACAAGCGTAAGTTGATCCTCTAATAAGCCTATTATTCCTTGTTTGAATCCGACGGTTGTAAGGCCTGAGCAGTCGACTTCTATTGAAGAAGGTTTTTTAGAACCGATAGATTGGCACAGTTTATCAACGAAAGTGTAGAGTGTCTGTTCTTTGTTCCGGGCAAGAATAACTGAAGAGGGTTTCGATATGGGCCGTCCAAAAATAGGTTTAAGCATAGCTAAAATTACTATTATTCCCACGAAACTAAGAATAAAATATACAAGGAATCCCATGATGCCGTATTCATTGCTGAGCAGAATAGTATTATCGAAGATGTGCGCAAGTGTCTCGCTCGCCATGAAGAGAATGAGAAAGAAATAGATGAAAAAGAGGAAGGTCATTCCTGCAGCTGTAAGCGCCCATCCGAAAGTGTGCAGCGGAGAATTCAGATCGATTGATTGTTCTTTTTTTGGAGCAGGTTTAATTTTTGACGGTGCGATACCGGGGCGTGCAGGAATACCGGATCTAGGCTCTCTCGGCAGCTGGCTGTCTTTAGGTATACTGCCTGCTTGAGGCGGCTGTATTACCTTCATAGGTTCAAAGTAGCAGAGTGCTCCTGCATTTTTCATCAAGGTAATATATTCCTGTGCGGCAGAATAATCGAGATTATTATTGATCGTAACAGGCCTGCCTGCGAACAGTCTATTAACATTTTCCGGTGTTGTTTTAAAAAGTTGAGTAAGGCGTTCTTTCACTGCCGTAAGTTCTATTCCGGGTTCTATTTCTCCGTTGAAAAGAATACGATATTTTTGTGTTTTTCCGTCAGGTGTGATCTTTTTTTGCGGTTCAACATTAGATTGATCCGGTTTTATTAATGAACGCAGTACATAATGAAGTATGCCATTGTGCTTGTAATATTCTATTTCATTCGGTGTTTCGATCCGGCATATCACATTGAAGGTTATCTTTGCACCGGTATCAGATATTGCTGTAACCGTTAATTTTTTTCTGGGTTTGAGGTCGTCGGTGAGCCCTTCAATATTGAATGCTTCAAAACCTGTAATTCCAAGCGTCTGGTAATTTTGTCCATCTTCGAACTGCAGCGGAAGAATGCCCATCCCGATCAGATTGCTGCGATGAATTCGTTCAAAGCTCACGGCAATAACTGCACGTACACCGAGCAAGGCCGGGCCTTTTGCCGCCCAATCGCGCGATGAACCGGAGCCATACTCTTTTCCTGCAATAATAATCAGCGGTGTGCCGTCATCTTTATACTTCATCGCTGCACTGAAAATAGATATCGGATCTTTTGACGATGGATGAAGAGTAAAGCCGCCTTCTTTACCCGGAATCAACAAGTTCTTCAAATGAATATTTGCGAATGTTCCGCGCATCATAATTTCATGATTACCGCGCCTCGAGCCGTATTGGTTAAAGTCTTTTTTTCGGATGCCCAGGAACATCAGGTAATTTCCTGCAGGAGTATCTTCACCAAACGAACCGGCAGGCGAGATATGATCCGTAGTTATCGAATCGCCGAGCAAGGCAAGGACACGCGCGTTACGGACATCCTGCACAGGTTTCGGTTCACGTGAAAAATTCTCAAAATACGGTGCAGCTTTTATATATGTCGAGTCTGTGTCCCATGGATACTGCAATCCCGTCTGGACAGGAATGCCCGTCCAGTTTTCATCGCCTTCAAATACATTGGAATATACTTGCTTGAACATCTCCGGTTTCACACTATGCAGCATGATCTGTTCCACTTCTTCAGGAGCAGGCCAAATATCTTTTAGAAATACGGGTTCGCCGTCTTTCCCAACTGCGATAGGATCTTTTGCGAAATTTATATCCATTGTTCCGGCAAGTGCGAATGCTACAACAAGCGGCGGCGAGGCAAGATAGTTTATCCGGGTATATGGATTGATACGTCCTTCAAAATTTCGGTTTCCGGAAAGAACTGCTGCAGCGATTAGATCATTATCATGTATTGCCTTGGAAATATTTTCATGAAGCGGACCGCTGTTTCCGATGCATGTTGTGCACCCATATCCCACAAGATGGAAGCCTAATGAACCCAGCGGCTGCAATAAATTCGCATTCCGGAGGTATTCGGTAACGACTTTTGATCCGGGTGCAAGACTTGCTTTTACCCAGGGTTTCGGCAGCAATCCCTTCTCGGCGGCTTTTTTAGCTAGCAGACCTGCTGCAATAAGTACGGATGGATTAGATGTATTTGTGCAGCTCGTAATAGCGGCAATTACAACTGAACCGTGCTTCAGTTCGTACTGATGTCCTTCAATTTCAACATTAACATTTTTGAGAAAATTCGGTTTTATTGAATCGTCCGCATAGTGTACCCAGGTTGCCACAGACAATTTGTCTATAGCAACGCCTTTACTTTCGAGAATTTCAACAAGCGAGGAGCGGAATGAAGCTTTCGTTCTTGAGAGTGAAATACGCTCCTGCGGCTGTTTTGGTCCGGCAATACTCGGTTCAACAGAAGCAAGGTTTAATTCCAGCATGTCGGAGAATTCCGGTTCCGGAGTTTCTGCAGAATGAAAGAGCCGCTGTTCTTTGAGATACATCTCCACAAGTGCAATTTGTTCATCACTTCGCCCTGAGAGGCGGAGAAAATTTATGGTTTCGGAATCGGCAGGAAAGAAGCCTATGGTTGCACCGTACTCCGGTGCCATGTTTGCAATGGTTGCACGGTCTGCGAGTGAAAGTGAAGACAAACCGGGCCCGAAAAACTCGACGAACTTACCCACGACCCCTTTTTTTCTCAGCAGTTGAGTTATTGTCAGAACGAGATCTGTGGCTGTGGAACCGGCCTTTAATTTTCCATGCAATTTGAATCCGACAACTTGCGGAATCAACATGGAAATCGGCTGGCCAAGCATAGCAGCTTCGGCCTCAATTCCTCCGACACCCCAGCCGAGTACACCGAGCCCGTTGATCATTGTTGTGTGCGAATCGGTGCCTACGAGTGTGTCCGGAAAAGCAACGAGTTTACCTTCCTCTTCCGACGAGAAAACTACCTGTGCAAGGTATTCGAGGTTAATTTGGTGCACTATTCCGGTGTTAGGCGGTACAACCCGGAAGTTTTTGAAAGCCTGCTGGCCCCAGCGCAGAAAAGTATAGCGTTCTTGATTCCGCTTGAACTCGAGGGATGAATTCTTTTGAAAAGCATCAGGTGTTCCATATTCATCGACCTGTATCGAGTGATCGATGACGAGATCTACAGGCTGCAGAGGATTGATTTTGTTAGGATCATCTCCCATCATAATCATTGCATCGCGCATTAGGGCAAGATCGACAATACAGGGCACTCCGGTGAAGTCCTGCAAAAGGACACGTGCAGGCATGAATGCTATTTCTTTATCCGGTTTTGCTTTTGGATCCCAGCGTAATAGGCCTTCGATATCTTCCTTCCGGACAATCTTGCCGTCTTCACGCCGCAAAAGGTTCTCCAATAGGATCTTCAATGAAATCGGAAGACGCGAAATCCGAATGCCCGTGAATTGTTCTAAAGCGGGAAGGGAGTGATACGAAAAAGTTTTTGTGCCGACACGGATGGTCTTTATTGTCTTAAATGAATCGACACTTTTCATGAAGTCTTTCCTTGCTAAATAAATACAACTTAACATTACTAATATACAAAAAAATTTCAGGTGTAAAAGGCTTTTTAGAAGGTGCAAGGCAATCTGAACAGGGAAAAACACCCGGTCTTAAGTACATAGATTTATATTCGATGACCGGCTTTTTTTATTGAACGAGAGGCGAGTTCTATCTATATTTATTAATATTATTCAAGGAGATGTTCGAAAA
Organism: uncultured Bacteroidota bacterium; assembly: GCA_963770945.1. Classification (GTDB taxonomy): domain Bacteria; phylum Bacteroidota; class Ignavibacteria; order UBA10030; family UBA10030; genus Fen-1298. The sequence goes on from CAVYRP010000017.1 coordinate 28,976, forward strand.
AATGCCAAAACGGACGGATATTAAATCTATCCTTATCATCGGCTCCGGTCCAATCGTAATCGGCCAAGCATGTGAATTTGATTATTCAGGAACCCAGGCCTGCCGTGTTCTTCGTCAGGAAGGGTATCGTGTGATCCTCGTCAATAGTAATCCTGCTACTATCATGACCGATCCGGAGTTTGCCGATGCCACTTATATCGAACCTATTACACCGGAATTTGTCGAGAAGATTATTGAACGCGAACACCCTGACGTTATTTTACCGACGATGGGCGGGCAAACAGCTTTGAATACCGCCGTCGCTCTGGCGGATAACGGAGTATTAAAAAGGTACAACGTTGAACTCATCGGAGCAAAGCTTGAAGCAATAAAAATGGCGGAAGACCGCGAGTTGTTTCGCAAAGCAATGGACCGCGCCGGGCTTCAAAGCGCACGGGGCGGTTTTGTCAATTCACTGGATGAAGCTTTAAAAATTGCAGAGTCGATCGGTTTTCCAATAATAATTCGCCCGTCATTCACGTTAGGCGGAACAGGCGGAGGCACCGCTTATAACATAGAAGAGTTTCGTACAAAAGTTTTACACGGACTTACATGCAGCCCCATCAACCAGGTACTCATCGAAGAATCGGTTATAGGATGGAAGGAATTTGAGCTTGAAGTGATGCGCGATCTGAAGGATAATGTCGTTATCATCTGTTCGATTGAAAACTTCGATCCGATGGGTGTACACACCGGCGACTCTATTACAGTAGCTCCGGCGCAAACGCTGACCGATAAAGAATATCAGCAGCTGCGCGATGCTTCTATCCGTGTTATTCGGGAGATCGGCGTAGAAACAGGCGGCTCGAATATTCAATTTGCCGTAAATCCGAAAGATGGAAGGGTGCTTGTAATTGAGATGAATCCGCGCGTATCGCGTTCATCGGCGCTGGCATCCAAAGCGACCGGATTTCCAATCGCGAAAATCGCAGCGATGCTTGCTGTAGGATATACTCTGGATGAAATTCCGAATGATATTACAAAACTAACGCCGGCTTCCTTTGAACCGACTATTGACTATTGTGTTGTGAAGATACCGCGATGGGATTTCGAAAAGTTCAAAGGTGTGGATGATACGCTCGGTGTTCAGATGAAATCGGTCGGCGAAGCAATGTCTATCGGCAGAACATTTAAGGAAGCGCTTCAGAAAGCGCTGCGTTCGCTGGAGCAGGGGCGTTTCGGCCTTGGTGCAGATGGAAAAGATATAGTGAATGTTCGAGAGTTATCCGAGACTGAAAAGATTGAATGGAAGCGGAAGGTCCTGGACCGGGTTAATGTGCCGCGGCCGAATAATATATTTTATCTTAGGTATGGATTTCAACTTGGCCTAACAATTGAAGAACTCTTCAATACAACAGGCATCGATCCATGGTTCCTCTATAACATCAAACAAATTGTTGAGATGGAAGAGGAATTGAAATCTCAAGAATATATAAAAGCAACTCCGGAACTTATACGAAAAGCAAAAGAGTACGGTTTCTCTGATCGCCAGCTGGCAGAGATATGGGGAATAAAGGAATCGGCAATTCGAGTGATGCGGAAGAAAATGAATGTGACTCCGGTCTATAAGACTGTCGACACATGCGCAGCAGAATTTGCCGCATCAACGCCATATCATTATTCGACATATGAGCGTGAAAATGAATCTGTGAAAAGCACTAGGAAAAAAGTAATTATCCTCGGCGGCGGCCCTAATCGCATCGGACAGGGAATCGAATTTGATTATTGCTGTGTACACGGTGTTATGGCTTTACGGGAAGAGGGCTACGAGACATTGATGGTCAACTGCAATCCGGAAACTGTTTCTACCGATTACGATACGACCGATAAATTATATTTTGAGCCTTTGACACTTGAAGATGTTCTGAATATTTGCGATCACGAAGAGCCGTACGGTGTTATCGTCAGTTTTGGCGGACAGACACCGCTGAAGATTGCAAAAGCGCTGGATGAGAACGGCGTACGGATTCTCGGTACATCGCCGGAAGGAATTGATTTAGCGGAAGACCGTGAACGATTTGGTGCACTGCTGCGCAAACTCAATATTGTACACCCGAAATACGGTACAGCATACACCGTCAATAATGCAGTGCTTGTGGCGGAACATATTGGTTTTCCCGTGCTTGTGCGCCCTTCGTATGTACTTGGCGGCCGCGCGATGGAAGTATGCTACACGACAGATGCGTTGCGCGACTATATGAAAAAAGCTGTCGATGTTTCACCGGATCATCCTGTACTGATCGATTGTTTCCTTGAAGATGCATTTGAATATGATGTTGATTGCGTCTGCGACGGCAAAGATGTCATGATCGGCGGTGTAATGCAGCATATCGAGGAAGCAGGAATTCATTCGGGCGACAGCGCCTGTGTTCTTCCGCCGTATATGATGTCGGAAAAGATACTCGATGAAATTATGGCAACCACGGTAAAGCTTGCGAAAGCACTTAAAGTTGTCGGTTTGATGAATGTGCAATTTGCAATGAAGGATGATATCGTGTACGTTCTGGAGGTGAATCCCCGCGCGTCCCGTACAGTGCCCTTTGTCAGCAAAGCGACCGGTGTTCCTCTGGCAAAAATTGCTGCAAAGGTGATGGTCGGAAAGACATTGGATGAGCTTGGTTATAAAGAATTTTGATTTCCGAAAATTAAAACACATATCGGTGAAAGAAGCGGTTTTTCCGTTTTCAAAGTTTCCGCAGACGACAGTATTTCTTGGTCCCGAGATGCGTTCTACCGGCGAGGTTATGGGAATCTCCGATAACTTCGGCGCATCAATTGCGAAATCGCAGATTGCAGCAAGCAACGCTCTTCCGATGGGCGGGACAGTATTCTTCAGTGTAAATAATAATGATAAAAATGAGATAACACTGAACATTGCCCGAGATCTGCAAACATTAGGATTTTCTTTGATCGCTACCGCAGGAACGGCCGATTTTTTTAATTCTCATTCTATTCCATGCGAAAAAGTGTTTAAAGTAAATGAAGGCCGGCCGAATTCTGTAGACCATATTAAAAATGGAAAGATTCAGTTCGTCATCAATACTCCCATGGTGCGAGGCTTCCCGTTATGACGAATATGCAATCGGATGGGCAGCGATAGAACATAAAGTAGCATTCGTTACTACTCTCTCTGCCGCTGCCACAGCAGTAAAAGCAATACAGAAAGTAAAAGAGGGAGGATTAACGGTGAAGAGCATTCAGGAATATCTGAATGAGAATGAGTTTTTCAATAACAAGAACAAGAAAAAACCTTAACGGGTTTAAAACCGATAAAGCACAGTAACCGGACATTTTTCCTGTCTGTTATTTACAGCGTGAATTTGTTCAATTGTATGAATATTTAGATGCGGGGTCGTTGATATATTATAAATTTATATAGTATCTTGATAAAGAAAATTTTGGCTGAGGAGTTACAGCAAACAGAGATGCAGAAAGGGAAAATAGAAGTCTAATCACAATACTCGAGGAATATATGAATCGTATGAAAAATCGTTCAGGTATTTCTGCCTTTTTAATAATATTGTTTATCATAACATTGCCGGCGTCCTCTTCAAGCCAGGTGCTGCAAAAAAACTGCAAAGTCGATAAGTCCGCGCTGCTTCTTCAATTCCAAAAACAATTATTTGAGCCGCTCAATTCCAGGCTTGAAGAATATCAACTAACATTTGAAAAAGACTACCAGGCAGAGGATTGTGTCTTTGATGCGTTTGAGGCTTTTAAAAAAGCTGTTCCGGCTTACGAACAGATTATGCAGAGCTGGACAGCGCAGTTTCCGAATTCCTATGCACCATTTGTTGCACGCGCGGAATACTATTGTGCATGTGCATTAAAAGCCCGCGGGAATACAAGGACTATAGAGAAGGATCAGGATGAATATAAAGAAATGGAATTAAATTATTCGAAAGCGCTTCAGGATATCGATCAGGCGCTGCAATTAAATGCCCGGCTTGATATATGTTATGCAATGAAAATCGAAATAGGTAAGGCCTTGGAAAATAATGAATTGATAACCGGCGGACTTGTTGAAGCTTCAAAGCATCATCCTTACGGTTACCGCGTAAAACTAAAATATGTGCAGACAATGACGCCGCGAAAAGGGGGCTCGTATGAAAAAATGGATGGTTTTATAAGGAGCTATGAAAAGCTTGCCGCCAATAATCCGAAACTTAAGGAGTTAAACGCTTCTATCCCGGCCGAAAAGGGAAGCACATTTCTTTATTTAGGAAAATATGATCAGGCAATAAAGATGTATACTGAAGCTTTGAAATATTCACAGCACCATTCGTATTATGCGGATCGCGGAGACGCTTATGCACGAATGCAAAATTACAAACTTGCACTGGCGGATTATGACCGGGCATTGGAACTGAGCCCTAAAAATTCCGAATACCTTCAAAGAAAAACTCAAACAGTTGCTATGCAAAGCCAATCAAAAAAAATAATAAGTGCGCAGACGGCTAATCAGCAATCCGACAGCTTTGATGATTGGCCGCCGAAGAGATCTGCCGAGAGCGAGTCGAAGGAAGCATCCGAACATTCCCGCAAGGGACTTGATTTAATAATGGCCGGACAATATGAAAAGGCCGCTGTCGAATATACAGAAGCTATTCAATTGAATCCGGATAGAGCTGTCCCTTATTATAACCGGGGCCTCTGTTATATGCGAATGAATAATGCCGATGCGGCAATACAGGATTTCAATAAAAATATTCAGCTCGATCGGGATAATATCGAGGCGTATCTCAAGCTTACGACTATTTATGCTAATCGCGGTATGTATGATGATGCAATCAATGTAATCAATGCAGGTATATCCGTACAGCCGGATAATGCAGAGGCATACTATAACCGGGGGAAGGTTTTTGTAGCGAAGGGAATGAATATAGAGGGTGTCGAAGATATACGTAAAGCGTGTAAAATGGGGTATCAAAAAGCTTGCAGGGAGTATAAAATAAACGAGTGACATAAGAAACGAAGAAAATAATCTGTCCACGATTAATAACAGGAGGATGAACTATGTCGTATACTTATGAACAATTGAGTAAAATGAATGTGGTTGAGCTTCGGAAAATTGCCGATGGAATTGAACACGAAGCTGTCCAAGGGCATATCACAATGCATAAGGAAAAACTTGTACCGGCTATTTGTAAAGCATTGAATATTGAGGGCCATGCACACCATACGGCAATAGGTATTAATAAGACATCTATGAAAGCGGAAATTAGAAGCTGGAAGAAAAAACGGGCCGAAGCTCTTACAAATAAGGATTATGTAAAGTTGAGTGAAATTCGTCAGCATATACATAATCTGAAAGTAAAGCTGCGGAATTCAATAGTGTAGAAAATTCAATTGATATTAACCATCCGGAGAAATACAATAAATATCTATATATGTATCGGATATAATTGATTTTGTGTATCATTTTGTACATCAAAATTACTTACGCCAAATAGCAAAAAGTAAAGATTATTGCCTCACGGAGGAATGTAGACAAAGGATATTTTCCGTAACAAATAAGCTCCTCGAGAGTGGAACTAAATATATTTATTCTCTGTTCTGTCAAACGAACTTCTTTATTATCCACTCATAATCGCAGGAGATATACATGAAGCATCTTTTTTTATCCCTCGCAGTAGCACTCATAGTGCTTTATACACCGTCGCCAGCGCAAGAGGTCAAATCAACCAGTCGGCTTCAGAAACAACATACGCAAACTCCCTTCATTAGGGCAAATTTGAAACGATCTGAGGCTAGCATTCTCTTATCGATACAAGGACAATCTGTGGATGCCCAACGGATGGCGATTCAGACCTTAAGGAGCTTGGAGCAGGTGTTTCCAGAATATTCTTTTGCTTCTTTGATCGAACCGTTGGGAACAATATTGAAAAATCAAACGTCTGACCCTCAGGCACGCAGGCTTGCGGCAATTGCTTTGGATGAACTGCATTCTGACGCTGCTGATTTTATCATCAAGGGTGTGGCTGATAAATGTGATGATGAAGGTTTGAAAACACTCTGTCAAGCCTTGTTAATCAGTAGTTCCTAAGTATTACTTTATGAGCAGCCGCCCGATTATATCTGTACAAATTGCGGGCGAACAATTTAATAGTGTTCTGGAAAAAAACCTGCTCGAGTATGATGGTCGAAGGGTATTCGTTCGTTGTATTTGTACCATTGTTCAAAGCCGACATTAATTTATGGATGATGGTCGCCAGCATAGCGCTCTGAGAGGAGATAATCTCGGCTTACCTCCTCTGATTTACCGGCAGGTAATTCAATACAGAAACAACAATCTCTCTTAATTTGATATTTCAGCCAGAGAAGAAATCAGTTAAGTGATGACCATGGATTTTATCCAAGCTACATCATTTACTTAAATTCCTGTTCTTCGGTTCTTGCTTCCTATTTGGCTTTATTGTAAATTAAGCCATTAGAAGTAACACTTGAAACAGTGCTTTAAGCCGGAATTGATAACTTTCAATAAATTTTCAGAACGTCATAAGAAGCAGCGAAAAATTCTGTCCTATTTTGTGTTTTCGTTTTTTCTTCTCACTACAGTATTTGGATTTTTTTTACCGGTATGTGCGCAGAACATTCCGCTGCAGCAGACATTGATAGTAATGGAAGAGCGCGATTATACATTTGCATTTGGGCTTTATTATGATGGTCTTTATCAGCCTGCGGGCCGGCAATTCCAGACCTTTGCTTCGTTGTCTCCCGACAATTTTAAAAAACAGGTTGACGCATTTCATAGTGCTGAATGTTTTTTTCAATCGGTTATATTATCTATACGGTACGCAGATTTGAGTAATTCAGGAAAGGTTGATATTGAATCTGATAGGCGTGAGTCGCATAGAAACCGCATATACTTAGGTATAAAATCAGTCGATGGCCTGACTATTTTCTGAGATACTGTTTTTCAAGGCGTATAGACATCGGCATATGATCAAGATGTAACAGGTGTCACATTATATGCGGAAATGGTTGCAAAGTTCAAGTCTAATGATTATTTTGCTTCTAATCTAATGCTTGGATCGGCCAGGAATTCGCTTCACGGAAATAGATTACTGTATTTTCCTGAGATCAAAGCCGGGTGCAAAGCAAGCCGCATATTCTGCAGAGGAATTACGGTGAGTGCAAATGCAAGGGTTATTTGAGAGAAACAGGCTGTCTTTTTTGAAGATCATAATTTCAGGCTGGACAGCAATCGGTATTAACAATGAATATGTACCGCTTGATTTTTTTAAACTCTTGATTGGTGTAAATAATTTGACGGACATATAATTCCAAAAGTGAAAAGGTTTTCGAGAACTCCCGCTTACAATGCAGATAACAGTTCAAGTGAAATGGTAATTAACAGCAAGAAAACATTAACGTTTAAAAACTTCCAAACAATTAGGAGGATTATTCTATGCCAGATTTAAACCTCATCGATGAAGGTGGATTTGAAGATGCGCCAGCGCCGGCTGCTCCTCCGGTAAAAAAGAAAATTACTAAAAGCGGAAGCGGCGGAGGAGGGACAAAGATACTTATTATTGTCCTCACCCTGGCTATCATTGGTGGCGTGTTATGGTATTTAAATCAACAGGGCATTGTTAAGCTTTGGGGTAAGAAAAAAGCACAGATTGCTCAAATGCAGGATGAACCGTTCCAGCAAGAACCGATAAATCAATCGGCACAGGAGCCGATACAGGAAACGCAGCAATCAGCAGATACATCCCAGGTTGCGTTAGTCGATACAGCTCCGGTTGAAGAGAAAACATCGACTTCAACGACGGCTGAGGAAAAAACACCCGCAGAATCAGAATCTATTTCGAAATTAAATGAAATGAGCGGTGAATTTACCATTCAGGTGATTGCGTATCGTGAGAAGAGCAAGGCGATAGAGACGGCGAATAATCTAGAGTATGCCGGATATCCATCGTTTGTCGAAAAGATTCCGATGAATGGCGGAGATTTTTACACAGTCCGTATCGGTAAATATCCTTCACGCGAAGATGCACAGAAAGCGGTGAAAAGTTTTGCAGCACAGTTGCAGGCGCACTATGTTATTGATAAGGTGCGAAATAAATAAATGCATCGGAATCAAGCTCACAGTTAACGTCACGTCATGTGTTAATTGCGTGTATAGTTGTAAGTAAATCCGTAATTCGATTAGCATGCAAAGTGTGAAATACAGCGCGAAGAGGGATGCGCGAGAAAATATCCGCACCTGGAAAGATTTGCTTTCGGGGTGGGGGAGTTAAGGCGGTTACTTTACGCACCGGCTTCAACGATTGGCATGTCGAAAATTGGCTGTGAGCTGCCGAAAAATACATCTGGTATAAATGTATCGGCTTAGGTAAAATTCCTGCAATTGTCCCAACTGTTTGAATCCCCCGGATCGTCTCTATACCAAATAGACCAGTCACGAATTTTCACATTTTACTTCAAACTGAGGCAGTTATACCGGAAGAAGAATCGTTCTTTTTGGACGGGTCATTCGTTTCTTTAATAAAATAAAAGTAATAGAATACGACTTCTATTGCTGTGAGAATAAGAAGTGAAATTGTGTCGTAATTGATTTCTCTTCTCACTATCCGCCATACCCATGAATCCAGCGGCTGCCAGTACCACCGCACAAACCACTCGATTGAGAAAATCAGACTTGTCAACATTGAAGCAATAGTCCAGCTGACGGCAAAAACAATTCCGACAAATGCCACTGCAAGAAATCCTTCACCTATGCTTTCTTTCTTGTAGGCTATAAAAGAATAAATTGCTGCAATGATATGAAGGCAGAAAATGTAAGCAGATACCATGTTATTAAATCCGATTTATCTCGTGTGTTAAAAATTTGTTAGGCAAATTAGTATTCAGCTCAATTCATCCAAAATAAAAATTCAGTACGCGTCCTTTCCGAAAAGGACAGCATGAATTGTTTTAAGGATTATCTTTACATCAAACGTTAGCGACCAATTCTCGATATAATAAATATCGTGTTTTGTCCGCTCTGCGATGGAAGCATTGCCGCGCAGCCCGTTGACCTGCGCCCATCCTGTCATTCCCGTCCTTACCCGATGGCGTTCCAGATATCGGGGAATTTCTTTTTTGAATTGTTCTACAAAATGCTGCCGTTCGGGACGCGGGCCTACAATACTCATATCGCCTTTAATCACATTAACAAGCTGCGGAAGTTCGTCCAGGCTAAAGCGCCGCAGAATTTTGCCGATCCGGGTCGCCCGCGTATCATGTTTCTTCGACCATACCGGGCCCGAAGCATGTTCTGCGTCGGTCTGCATAGATCTGAATTTGATTACGCGAAATACTTCGCCGTTCAAACCAATGCGTTCCTGAAAATACATTATCGGCCCTTTCGAGTCCAGCTTTATAAGGATTGCGATAATAAGAAAAATGGGGCTCGCGATTAAGAGGATCGATGATGCTAATACCAATGTCAAATGCCCGTTTTATGATGGAATTCCAGGTGCTTAATGCGGGACTCTTGATTCCAAGAAAAGGAATTCCTTCGATATGTTTTATCTGGACAAGACTTGTCATTAATTCAAGAATGTCGGGAACCATCATCATTTCAACATTTAATCCCTGACAATTACGCACCAGGCCATGGAGATAAGAATGCTCTTCTTCATTCAACGCTATTAAAACCACATCAATTTTATTTGATATGATTAAATCGGGCACGGATAATATAGAACCCAGAGCATGGTATGCGGGACATAGTTTTTTTTGGACGGCCGTTGATGGAACAATACCCGAGAGCTTCATATCCAAGAGAACGATTAAATGTAAGGGATTGAAAAACATCCTTTGAAGAATTGCTTGTTCCGGCAATGATGACACGCTTAAGATCGTTTCCTTTTGAATACCACCATTTTTCGAACTTCATAATTGCAAATCGGCCTATTGAGATAAATATGACGGTTGTTATGCCGATGATTCCAAATACAATGCGGGAATAGGAGAACGAGCGGTATAAAAATGCACCTGCCATAACTACCAGCATTCCTATAATTATAATCCGCACAACGGCAAAAAATTCGTCTGAAAATGAAGAAGCACGACGCGGCCTGTACAATCCGCGGCTGTGGAAAAGCAGCAGCCAGACGGGAATCACAACAAGTGAACTGTATATGTACTCTTCAAACGGCGGGACGCCGTATTGAACGGGAATAAGCTGTGTAAATGACGGCAGAAAGCGCAGCCAGTACGAAAATAGAAACGATGCTTCCAGGGCAGCCGCGTCCGTTAAGACTGTTAATAATGGAATAAGGAAATCTTGTCGTCGTTTATTCGGCATCAGTAATCAATGAAGAATGAATGGAACAATTTCGTTCACAAGCAACGGTTTCGGTTTCTCAGATCAACCGAACATTTCCTGTTCAACTTGCTGAAAAATTATATGGCCGACTGTAATATGGCCTTCTTGAATGCGCTGCGTATCGTCCGACGGGATAATTATCGCAAGGTCAACAAGTTTCTTAGATTTGCCGCCGCCTTTACCAAGGAATCCGATTGTTTTGAGTTTCATCTCATGTGCTTTTTGAAATGCACGGTTCACGCTTGCGGAGCTGCCGCTGGTGGAAATTCCTATCAATACGTCGCCTTCGCTGCCGAGTGTTTCAATGGAGCGTGTGAAAACATTGTCATATCCGAGATCATTAGCACCTGCGGTAAGCATCGACGTATCTGTTGTAAGAGCGATTGCCGGAAGGCCAGGCCGTTTGATATGCGGACTCAGGCGAATGACAAATTCCGTTGCAAGATGCTGTGCGTCGGCAGCGCTGCCGCCGTTGCCGCAGAGCAGGACTTTTTTCTTTGCTTTGAATGCTTGAATAATCAGGTCTATGGCTTTTGAAATATCTTCCGAACAATGCTGCAGTATCCGGAGTTTTATTTCGCTGCTTTCTTTCAATGAATCGGAGATAAATTTTTCTCTCGATTTTGCGGCCTTATGCAAAGGAGTCATAAAGTATACCGTCCGTATTTTTTATGATCGGTGAATTGCCTGTGCAAATTCTTTGATGGTCTTGCTGTTTGAGTTCTGTTCGATGATCGTTCCGGTAACAACAAATGAAGCTCCTGCTTTAACTTTATTCCGGGCTTCTTCAGGCGTGCATATTCCGCCGCCTGTAATGACCGGCAGAGAACAAAGCTGGGTCACTTTTTTTATCATTTCATCCGGCACCGATTGTTTCGCGCCGCTTCCTGCTTCGAGATAAAGCATCTTCAAGCCGATCAATTCAGCCGCAAGCGCATGCGCAACGGCAATATCGATCTTTTCTCGCGGAATAGGTTTTGTATTGCTCATAAATTCCGCCGAAGTAACGTTGCCGCCGTTGATAAGCATATATCCGGTAGAAATTGCTTCCAATCCCATCCGTTTGATAATAGGCGCTGCAATAACCTGATTGCCGATTAAATGATCCGGATTGCGCCCGCTGATTAAAAGCAGAAAGAGAATTGCATCGGCTATAGAGGAGACCTGCGAAACGCTGCCGGGGAAAATAATAACAGGCGTTTTTGAGTTCTCTTTTATGGTTTTTAATGCTTCATCAAACTCGTTTGAAAGCATTAAACTTCCTCCGACTAAAAATGCATCAACACCGGCAGCGGTTGCTTCTTTTATGAATTCAGGAAATTTTACTTTTTCAATTTTATCCGGGTCAATTAAAAGCAGGTATCCTGCGCCGCGGTCGCGTTTTACTTGGAGAAGATGTTCGAGAATTGTCATCGGATCTCCGATTATTTTTTTAAAAGAGATTCAACAATGGATTTGGTTTGCGATATTGCATCATCGATCTTCGCTGTATCTTTTCCGCCGGCAGTCGCCATATGCGGACGTCCGCCGCCTCCGCCGCCGACTAATTTGGCAACTGCTCCGACAACTTTTCCTGCTTCTATCTTTTTTGCGGCAACAAGATCGTCCGTTACAACACAAACGAGCTGCACTTTATCATCAACTATCGAAGCAAGAAGGCCGACACCGCTTCCAAGCCTGGAGCGCAAGGTATCACCAAGCGATTTCAATTCATCTATCGATGAAGCAGTCACTTTTGCAGAAACGAGTTTCAGACCGTTAATTGTTATTGCAGCATCGACTAATTCATCGATCGAACCGGAAAGCGATTTTAATCGGGATTTCGCCCGTTCTTTTTCCAGCGATTTCTTTTCCTCGTTGTCCTGTTCAATAATATTCTTAAGAGCTGTTTTATTTCTATGTAATTGAGCAAAATACCCGGCTAATTCCGGCGAGGCCTGATTTGGAATCGGTGGAAGCTGCTTCAAATCTTTAATTTGCGGCCTGAATATTTCCTCAATTAGTTTGGATGCTGAATCATACTCAGCCTGGAAATTACTCATCTGCTCATTAAGATGATCAAGTGCATACGTGCCCGTTACAGCTTCAATACGTCTTACACCGCTTGCTACACTGCCTTCACTGCGAATTTTGAAAAATCCGATCTCTCCGGTGTTATTTACATGCGTGCCGCCGCAAAATTCCGTGCTGAAATCTCCAAACTTAATAACATTCACACGCTCTCCGTATTTATCGCCAAAGAACATCAATGCTCCCATTTTCTTTGCTTCTTCAAACGGGATGTTATTTAATCCGGGAGTGCGCGGAATATTTTCTTTGATTTTTTCGTTCACTAATGCTTCAATATCGGCAAGTTCTTGTTCGCTCGGTTTGGCAAAATGAGAGAAATCAAATCTGAGATAATCCGGTGCAACAAACGAGCCGGCTTGTTGAACATGCGTTCCAAGTATCTGCCGCAATGCCTTATGTAGTAAATGCGTAGCGGAGTGATTACGCATAATGGAAAGACGGCGTTCTTTATCGACTATGGCTTTTACTTTTTGGGAAGAGTTTGTGAGCGGTTTATCAAGTATATGAATGTTTACATTTCCATTTTTTACCGTGTCTATTACGGTTATCGAGCTATTGCCGATAATAAGTTCTCCGGTATCACCAACTTGACCGCCCGATTCGCCGTAAAATGGAGTGGACTCGAGAATGACAAGATTCTCTTCAATTGAAAGAATCGAAGATTCAGTTTCCATGCTTTCATATCCGACAAACTTAAATGATTTATCAAACTTGGAAGTGTCAAATTGTTTTGCCGATTCTTTTCCTTTTTTGATCTCAGTCTCAGAGGAAATTGACGATGAACCGGAAATTGAGACACGTGTTTCTCTTGAACGCTTTTTTTGCTCTTCCATCAACTGTAGTGAATTTTTTACCGTTGACTTTCAATCCTCGTTCAGCAGCCATCAACTCAGTCAAGTCAAGCGGAAATCCGAATGTATCATACAGTTTAAACGCATCTTCGCCGGAAATTATTTTTGAATTCTTTGTCTCCGGCTTATCAATAATCTCTTCAAATATTTTTATTCCGTTATCAAGTGTTGCATTAAAGCTTTCTTCCTCGCCTTTTATTACTCGCTGGATGTGTTCCTGATTTGTTTTAATCTCGGGGAAGATATAACTCATATTCTCAACAAGAGTCGGTACAAGTTGATATATAAATGGTTTGTGCATGCCAAGATTGCGTCCGAAGCGCGCCGCTCGACGCAGAATGCGTCGGAGAACATATCCTCTGCCTTCATTGCTGGGTGTTGCACCGTCAGCTATAGCAAATGTTAATGTCCGTACATGATCGGCGATTACGCGCATAGATGTATCAAATTCTAATTGACGATTGTCGATTGACGATTGAAGAGAACCATTATATGGCTGATTTGTAAGTTCACTGATCTTATTAATTATCGGAAGAAAAACATCCGTGTCGTAATTGGAATTCTTATTTTGCATTACTGCACAGATGCGTTCGAATCCCATTCCGGTATCGACATGTTTTGCAGGCAGGGGAGTAAGCTTGCCGGTTTCGTCTCTATTGTACTGGATGAAGACAAGATTCCAGATTTCCATGACTTCCGCGACTCCAGCATTCACCATCGATGCAGTTGCCGTGCCGTCAGGAGTCCGGTCTATGTGAATTTCCGAGCAAGGCCCGCATGGACCGGTCTCGCCCATTTCCCAGAAATTATCTTTCTCGCCGAAGCGGAGGACATGTTTCGGATCGATATCTGTTACTGATTTCCATAATTGTTCGGCTTCTTCATCGTCTTTATACACGGTTGCCCAGAGCCGGTTCTTCGGAAGTTTCCAGACTTTTGTCAATAATTCCCATGCCCATTCGATGGCTTCTTTTTTATAATAATCACCGAATGACCAGTTGCCGAGCATCTCGAAAAATGTGTGATGATAAGTATCGCGCCCGACTTCTTCAAGGTCGTTGTGTTTTCCGCTTACACGGATACATTTCTGAGTATCCGCTGCGCGTGAGTAGCTGCGTTTTCCGGTGCCGAGAAAAACATCTTTAAACTGGTTCATGCCTGCATTGGCGAAGAGAAGGGTAGGATCGTTGTACGGTACGACCGGAGAGCTTGGAACAATAGTATGATTATGTTCTTTAAAATATTCTAAAAAGCTGTCCCGAATTTCTGATGAGGTCATTAAGGTTATACTTCAATCTGTGTATTGAGTGCAATCTCTTCCAGTACATGCGATACTTTTAGGCATTCGTTCATAGCACCTTCGAATATCATTGCTTTACCGGCGTTATGGACTTCCCATGTCAGCGCTTCGGCTTTTGTGGTGTCGCATCCGATTGCTTTGATAATTTGTCCGATAACCTCTTCAAAGGAATGGATTTCGTCGTTGTAGAGGATCACCTTTGCAGGCAGTTCGATCAATACATCGACGTCCTTTTCCTCCTGATGCAGAGGATTAGGTTTTGTAAATTCGTTCATTCTGTCTCTCTAAATAGATTTATATGAATAATACTAAAAAATGCGGAGTTTTTCAAGGAATGTATAGTGCCTCAGTTTAGCGTGATTTAGACTCTTTACCTATTAGTTACCTGGAGAGTATTCTAATAGTCCATAAAGATTGCTTTCGTAGGGGCACAATATATTGTGCCCAGACAGATAGGATACTATAAATCGACCATCATTCTTGGAAAGGAAAATTTGAATCACTCAAAGCGTGATACATTATTAGGCCTCCGGCTATCGATTTCGCGGACATAGTAAAAGAAGAATTGATGATAGTTACAGTTTTGTATGGTTAGCTTTGAGAATTCTGTCTTATGAAATATTATTTTCAATTAATATTTTATGTAAATAAAATGGATCGTATTACGAATTCTTAGAGGAAAAAATATTGTGAAGAATTGGTAATTAATTCGGAGTATTAATCCATATTCTTAATAATTACATCGCCAAACTCAGAACATTTCACCTCTCTTGCGCCTTCCATCAGCCGGGCAAAATCGTATGTCACTACTTTGGATTTAATCGCGTTTTCCAATCCTTTTATTATAAGATCGGCAGCTTCCGTCCAGCCGAGATAACGAAGCATCATTTCTCCTGAGAGAATAACGGAACCCGGATTAACTTTATCGAGATTTGCATACTTCGGCGCTGTGCCATGTGTGGCTTCGAAAATGGCATGGCCTGTGATATAATTGATATTGCCGCCCGGAGCAATACCGATTCCACCGACCTGAGCAGCAAGCGCATCGGAAAGATAGTCGCCGTTAAGATTCAATGTCGCGATAATATCAAATTCCTCAGGGCGTGTGAGTACCTGCTGCAGAGTAATATCCGCAATTGCATCTTTGATGACAATGCCGGCGCCCGGTTTGCCTTCCGGAATGCGGCACCATGGCCCGCCGTCGATTTCTTCTGCGCCAAAATATTGTTTTGCAACCTGATATCCCCAATCGCGAAAAGCGCCTTCGGTAAATTTCATGATATTACCCTTGTGCACCAGAGTCACGTTCTTGCGATTGTTCTTTATTGCATAACTTATGGCGCTGTGAATAAGCCGGACACATCCCGAATAACTTACAGGTTTAATCCCGATACCGACCGTAACATCATTGGAAAAATTCTCTACTCCGACTAATTTCCAAAAATCCTCAGAACTTTGCTTCGTGCCAAATCGTATTTTTGTAAACTGTTTCGGGAATTCCTTCGCGATGAAATCCAGCACTTTTTGCGCGTCCGGTGTTCCGCTCTGGTATTCAATTCCGGCATATATATCTTCCGTGTTTTCGCGGAATATAACGATATCGACTTTTTCCGGATGCTTAACGGGAGATGGAACTCCGGTGAACCACCGAACAGGCCGCAAACAGACATACAGATCGAGGGTTTGGCGAAGGGCTACGTTCAAAGAACGTATACCGCCGCCAATCGGTGTTGTCAACGGTCCTTTTATGCCGACAAGGTATTCTTTGAATGCTTCGATTGTGTCATCAGGCAGCCATGTATTCGGCCCGTACACTTCATTCGCTTTTTCACCGGCGAATACTTCAAACCAGGCAATCTTTTTTGATTTACCGTAAGCTTTGGCGACTGCTGAGTCAAGGACTTTTTGAGAGGCACGCCAGATATCGGGTCCTGTGCCGTCACCTTCGATAAAAGGGATGACCGGATTGTCGGGAACGATCAATTTCCCGTTTTGTATTTTGATTTTCTCGCCTTCTGCCGGCGGAGTTACTCGTAAGAATTGTGTCATTTTTTTCTATGATTTCTTTTCTGATAGTTGTTGAATTTGTTGTCGTATAATCGTTCCGAATTGCTTTAATTTGCCGTCCGGGTACTCTTTTAGTTTAAGAACAAACCTGATATTGTCATCAGGATATCGGGGAGTGATATGGAGATGAAAGTGGAATACTGACTGTCCGGCAATAGTGCCGTTATTGGAAAAAAGATTGTAACCTTCAAGATGCAGGCTTTGAACGAGTGCTTTCGTTACAATATTTGCCGCCTGCAGAATGTTGTGATATGACTCAGGAGGCAAATCCAGGAAATCTATGCAATGTTTTTTGGGAAGGATTAGTGCATGTCCGAAATTAATCGGATTAATGTCGAGGAGCGATATAACATGATCGTCTTCGAATAAAATTTCAGCAGGAATTTTCCCGGATATTATTTTGCAAAAGATACAATCAGTCATAGAATCATTTTCTCCGTTAAGAAATCTATCCAAATATGCCTGTAAAGTCAAAATACTTGCTGTAAGAAAAACCTTTGTTTCAAACGAGTGGTTGATTAACCTTTTTCGATCATTGTTTTATAGACTGTAGATCTCGTACTGATTGCGATAAAATCGCTTTAGATTCGTATGCTGATTGTCAAATAGAGAAAAGATGATCTTTTTCTTGTATCCACATCACGGTGAAACAGTGCTGAAACGAAAACAGTGGAAATATGCCAGTATTAATAATTATGAAGGCGAAGCAGAGCTTTGGAACGAGGGAAAACAATTAATGACAATCTAAAAAGTATTTTGTGCTTATAAGGATTACAGAATGAAATTACGAATAATAAATGTTTCCATATTTTTGATATCTATTGCTGGATGTAATGACAAGATTACAAATCCAATGATAAATGGAGATTATATCTTATGTTACGAAAAATCTTACAATAATCATTGGGAGATATTTACAAATAATAGAAGCGGAAGTAATTCTCAGAACATATCAAATTATCAAGATGACGATGAATATCCTCAATGGTCACCCAAGGGGAGATATATTGTGTATTCGCGATCAGTATCAATGAATGGACCTTTGGTGATTGTTTATGATACAAAAGATAAAACCGAAATTAATTTAGTATCGGACGGTGGATTAGCTGAACAACAACCTCGATGGGCCCCGAATGGTCAAGTATATTTTGCCTATCAAAGGCCAATCGGCGGTAAATATGCTGTGTGGCTAATGAATCCTGATGGCAGCAATAAGAAAATGATATTGGATTCGGTAGCGACTAGCGTGAGGACAGAAATTTATTTTTACCCAGATAGTAGAACATTTCTCTACGTGCTCGACTACACGAGAGTGTATCGGAACAACATTGATATGACAGCGAATGAATATCTTTTTGATATCAAACAAAATTTAAATCAAGACCTTGCCATTCAGGGTTTTAATCCGTATACGGAAGATTTATTAGTAAGCTTAAAAATTACTGATAGTACAAATGCAATCGCAACATACAACGTAAATTCTAAGAATGTGAACATCTTACTTACCGGCGAAAATGGATATGCTTTCGGTCAACTGAAATACTCCGAAGATTTTTCTAAAATAGCATTTATCGAGATCGAAACTGCCTCGAAAAAATATGATGAAGAATATCTTTCTGTTTTAGAAAACGGGGGAAAAAGAAGGTTAGTTAAGCTAACCGGTGAAGAATGGTTTGATTATAATCCAATGCAGTATTCATACAATGGACAGTACATTACATTTTCTAAAAACATCTATCAAAGCGGGCAGTGGGTTTCATGGAAATCATACCTATACGTTGTCGATGTTTCTATCGGAACGTTACAATTCATTGATGAAGGTATTAGCGCTTCATGGAATCCACAACCGTAATTCATTCACATAATCGCCAAATTTAAAGGAGGATCTGTATGCAAAAAAGAACAAAAATAATTACAATAACCTTCTTTTTTATGTCTGTCTTCGTAATGTTATCCACTGCACAGAATAATAACAAAGATATGGGTAAGTCTTTTTATACTCCAGAAGAAGTAGAAAGAATGTGTGGGACTCGCCTTGATTCTCTCGAGAGGAAAAATGTGTTAGCCCGACAGGATAGTATGTATAAAGATTATCTGATGAATAAAGGATTGCGCAAAACTACTACGGTCCCTAACTGGCGTGGGATGATGGGTCCAGTAGAAAATCAAAATAGTGAAAGTTGTACACATTCTTGCTGGGCTCATTCTGCTACAGGAGCAACTGAAGGACAATTGCATATTTCTTCAGGTTCAAATATTGGAATTGACTTAAATGAGATGGACATAGTTGCTAATGCAAGTCCTGTGTGTCAAGATTGGTATGTTTCTTCAGCATTTAACTATATTCAATCCTCAAAAGCAATTTCGGAAACAGGTTCATATCCTAATTTGCAAGGTGTCAGATGGGATATCTTATCATATAATTCAATTTCTGGTATTACTGCCATTAAAAATGCTTTAGTAAGTGGTCCAGTAACTGCTTCTTTTGATGTTTATACTGATTTTGACGCCTTTTTTAATAATCCTGCCAATAGATATGCTGTTTACCATTATGACGGTACAAGTGGCAGGAGAGGTGGGCATTCAGTAGTTATAGTAAGTTACGATGAAACAAACCAATATTGGTTATGTAAAAATAGCTGGGGTTCTGCTTGGGCAGATGGTGGTTATTTTAGAATCGGTTTTGCACAATGTGGCATTGAATCGTGGGATAATTATTATGCTAGTGTAAATCAGTCAGTGTTATGCAAAGATCGTCCCTGGTTTAATTCCCACGCTCCAGACTGCATTGAATTATCCATTTGCGTCAAACGAATGGGCAGATGTATTCTCCAACAATACAATCACAAGCAATGTAACTATTCCTTCTAGTGCGAGATTAATAATTAGTCCAAGTGTTACTCTCTCATTTCAACCCAGCATTTCCCTCACCGTCAATGGCACACTCAATGCAACGAGTGCCACATTTGATCGCAGCGGATCATCAGGTCAATGGGGCGGCATCATATTCAACAGCGGCTCAAGCGGATCTCTTTCATCATGCAATATTAACTATGCTTCACAAGCAGTAAGATGTAATAGTGTCCTACCTTCTATCAGTAATTGCACATTTCAGAATAATGGTATTGGTCTCTATTTGAACAATGTAGGCACACCTGCCACACATATTTCCGGCAACTCATTCTACAATCAATCCACTTCGGGTCAAGGAATTATGTGCTACTCTTCATCTCCGTACATTGATGGAACTTCTAATTTCGCATGGTGTGGTACTGCAATTTTCTGCATTAGCTCTTCACCAACAATTGCATCCGATAGATTTTACGCTAATACAACAGGAATCTATGCGACTGCTAATAGCTCACCACAAATTGGTACATATAATAGGATGTGGGATAACGGCACGGCAATCCAGGTAGATGGACCATGTTATTTAGGTTCTTCCTATAGTGATGTTTACGCGTTTGGTAGTGAATTTGCTGTAAAAGCTAATAATTCCTCGGTTGTCGGTGCTCAAAACAATTACTGGCAATATCCTGTGGATCCTTCAGATTTTCAGGCAACCAATGGAGCAACTATTTACTGGCAACCGGGAGCACCAAGCCCATGGACAGGTCCGCTTAATAAACTATCTGTATCAGGGAATCGTGCACTTAAGCAGTGCTTTTAAAGCAAGTGATCCTTCAGACCTTTCTCAATCGGAGACGGATCAACCATCGGTTGATTTAGATCAATCTTTTTTTGATGCGGCTAAATTAAAAGCAGAAGGGAAGTATGAGGAGGCTAGAGCTGCATATGCTCAAGAATTGAAGTCGGTCGATAACTCAACACAAAAGAGGATCGTGTTAGGACAATTAGCAGAATGCTATAAATTATTAGGAAGAGAAGACTATATAGACTTTTTGAATACAAATGTACAACCGCAAATATCTCAAGATGACGATTTGTATGCCGCAACATTAGAATTAGAAAACCTTTTTCTCATTCCTGCGCATAACTATCAAAAAGCTATAGAGAATCTAAATATTCTGAAAACCCGTTTTGGGAAAAACGGAGTAATCGAAAGAAATACTTTGTTTAATTTGGGTTATATCCATACGGAATTACTCTCTGATGCAGCAAAAGGAAAAGAGTATTATGACGAGTTAAAAACGAAATTTCCAGATGATATGCTGACGCGGGAAACACAGCTACTGTTAGGAGAGATTGAGAATGTTCCGATTAAAGAATCGAAAAAAGACAGCACATCAATAACAAGAAAACCAACAATAGCAGCACTACTTGAAAATTATCCTAATCCATTCAACCCGTCAACATTAATCAACTACCAATTACCGGAGCAAGGACGTGTCAGTATAAAAGTATATGATCTTCTTGGTCGTGAGGTAGCTAATCTTGTCGATGGAATGAAAGAAACAGGATATTACTCTGTTACATTTGATGGTTCAAAGCTTTCCAGCGGTATATACTTCATACGAATGACAATTCAGCCGCAGGAAGGAGCGGCAGTCGTTCAGGTGAGGAAAATGGTATTAACTAAGTAGTATTTGGCATATACAGAAACCATAAGCCTCGTTGAGAATATCAGCGAGGCTTTTTTTTAGCAGAATTTTATTCGTGAATATTAAGCACTCAGATACATTTCATAATCGTTTAAAAGTATGAAGTATAATTTTACATTTTACCGAAAGATATGCCTGTAAAGTCAAAATACTTGCTGTAAGAAAAGCCTTGTTTCAAAAATGATTCCTTGATATATTTAATTAAACAGAGATGCCGAAGTGGCGGAACTGGTAGACGCGCTGGACTCAAAATCCAGTTTGGCTTAAACCAAGTGGGGGTTCGAGTCCCCCCTTCGGCACTTAAAAACCTGTGAATTTTATATTCACAGGTTTTTTTTTGATTTGTCGGAGGTGAGAAAACTTTCTTTAACTTTAAAATCCCTCAATAAAGGTTGCAACAGTAGAATCTCTTTCTTACTTTTTAATGCGCATTCATCTAACTACTTAATAACTCACTTTAAAAGGAAAGTTTTTATGAGGACGCTGCTCGTTTGTTTATTTCTCCAATTTGTATTCATGTGTGTGGGATTGGGGCAGGAAAAAATAGATGTCATTTACTTGAAAAATGGGGACATCCGTAAAGGCATAATTATAGAAAATGTCCCTAATGAAAAAGTTAAAATCGAAACATCCGACGGATCTATTTTTACTATTCAATATGCAGATATTCAAAAAATAACAAAAGAAACAAAGGCCGTTTCGGCGGCGCAATTATCTTCGCCGCAAAGCATTAGTAAAGGTTTGATGGCCCGAACAGGCGATTTTGGTATTACAGCCGCTTTATGGCTTGGAGGAAAAATACGGCTTGAAGATTACAGCGTAAAGACAGATAAGAAGCCTGGTATTCTCCTGAAGGCTTTTTATGACGCGTATCTAATGGAGAGATTTTCAATCGGTGCTTATGCAAGCTTCGCTCCTGTCTCCGTGGAATTTTATAATACGAGTGCGACAGTATATGAAATTGGCGGTGCGATAAAGGGCCGGTTTCCGTTAAATGACGGTGCTATGGCTCTTAAAACAGGCCTTAACTTAGGTTATCGTGCCATTTCTTCTGACTATTATAGAGTCGACAAATCTGATGCATTTGCATTAAATGGAAGTTTTGAACTTCAATTCGACGCAAAAAATAAATTTGTGCCGTTTATCGAAGTTGGTTTTATCACGCAAATAGTCGGCGGAAACGATTATACAAGTATAACATTCCCTCCAATTATTTATTTAGGCGGCGGAGTTGCATTCTGATACAGCCGCAGGAAGAAAGTCCTTTAATTTTTTTACGCGCTCCTTCCTCCATGATGACAGGGGGAAGGAGCTGCCGTATTCGAAATAAATTTGATGCAGATGTAAAAATTGGGTTGTAGTGAATCGCGTAATTCATTATCTTTACTAAGGAAGAATCAAGATCGCTGCTTTTGCTTATTATTGAACATCAGGAGATGCCTATGAAGTACTAATACCAATCTTTATTCATGTATCCCCGGCATAATTAATGAAGTATTTACTTTCTCTTGTCCTTCTTGTAATAGTATTTCCATCCTTTCCTCTCTCTGCGCAGACATACGGAAATTCGATTTCTTTCGGCCGGCTTTCAACTGTACTCACGCTCAGCAAATCCGACTCCATATATAAATTACCGTATGAATTTATTGTTGAGGGAAGCGAAAAAATAATAGTCGATTCGGTACGGCATCTGGAACGGCTGCATGACTTTCAGATGAATTATCGATCCGGGCAGATTCTTTTTCCTCAAAAATTCCTCAATTCGCTGTTCTCCGATTCGCTTCCTCATAAAGTGGAGATTACGTACCGAGCACTTCCTTTGAACTTCAAACGCGAATATTCACTTCGGCAGATTGAAATTCGCAGGGATTCTGCGGGCAAGGAGAAAGCAATCATTGCACCTTCATCGGTCAGGCTTTTTTCGGACGATTTTTTTGGATCCAGCCTGCAAAAGAGCGGATCTATCGTGCGCGGATTTTCAGTCGGTTCTAACCGCGACCTTTCATTGAATTCCGGATTTCGAATGCAGCTTGCAGGAAAGCTTGCTCAAGATGTCGATATCACTGCGGCGCTTACGGATGAGAACTCGCCTCTCCAGCCGGAGGGTACCACAAAAACTCTGCAGGAAGTCGATAAAGTCTATGTCGAAATCAAGTATCCTAATTATGCCGCGACTCTCGGGGATTTTAATATTCAAATTGATCAAAAAGAAGGAGGTGAATTCGGAAGGCTGAATCGCAAACTTCAGGGCGCGCGGGGTACTGCTTCCTTTGATCGTATCGGCGGATCTAATATTAGCGGCGGGATGTCTCTTACCGGAGCAACTGCAAGGGGAAAGTATGCGACGAATCAATTTCAGGGACTTGAAGGCGTACAGGGCCCGTACCGTCTCACCGGCAATAATGGAGAAAATCGTCTAATCATAATTGCGGGGAGTGAACGGGTTTATTTTGACGGTGAATTAATGACTCGCGGAGAAGTAAATGATTATGTCATTGATTATTCCAGCGGCGAGTTGACGTTCTCCAGCAAAAGACTGATAACCTCTGCATCGCGCATTTCTGTGGATTTTGAATATTCGGATCAGCAATTCGTACGTAATCTCGTCGGAGGTTCTGTAAGCAGTCAATTATTCAATAAAAATTTAAATTTAAATATTTCATTTGCCCAGGAAGCGGATGATCCCGATTCACCGATAGATTTTTCGTTAAATGATTCAACACGTGCGATTCTTCGCCAAAGCGGAGCAGATCATATGATGGCGTCCGTATCGGGAATTGTAAAAATAGACAGCAGTGCAGGACAATATATTAAGCATGATACTCTTATTAACGGCAGACATTATTCAATTCTTGAATATTCGCCGGGAGATTCGCTTGCATTCTATTTGGTCTCTTTTTCACCTGTTGATCGCATGCCTGTCGATTCTGCAGGATACGTCCGTATTTCGGCAGGACAATATCGCTTTGCCGGAATTGGCCAGGGAAATTATCTTCCGCTTAAATTTCTGCCGATGCCGCAGCTCCATCAGGTTGTCGATATAAACGGCCAGGCATTTATTAGCTCGGATTTTTCACTCTCAGGTGAATATGCCATGAGCCGTTTTGATCAGAACAGATTCTCCAACAAAGAAGGCAGCAGTTTAAAAGGCGGCGCATTCACTTTGGCCGCCCGTTATAATCCTAAGCAATTACATGTTGGTAAAACGAATATTGGCGATATCGATATCGGCTTATCTGAACGGTTTGTGGACCGGCGTTTCCTTGCGCTGGATCGTGTGAATGAAGTGGAATTTAATCGGAAATGGAATCTCACGGAAACGGCCGCAGCTGATGAGGAAATCCGGGAATTATCTTTTGCATATCGTCCGGTACAAAGTATTAACGGTGCTGCAACATTTGGAACGCTGGATCGTCCAGGCGAAGTATATTCTGCCAGAACGCAATTTGCGCTGGATTTTGCAGACACCAGTTTGCCGAAAGCAGGTTATCAAATAGAAAATATAAATACTTCCGACAGACTATTACAAAATGAATCGCATTGGATAAGACAGCGCGGCACAGCAGAGTACGAAATTGCCCGCTGGCATCCGGGATTTCGTATTGAAGCAGAAGAACGACTGGAAACTCCTGCCGGCCGCGATTCTATGAATCAGAGGAGTTTTCGATATCTGGAAATTGCACCCTCGTTAAGGACTGCAGAGTTTGCGAAAATGACTTTATCTGCGGAATTGCAAATTAGAACTGAAGATAGCGCGGATGTCGGTACTCTGAACCGGGCTTCACGGTCGGTTACGCAGCTTTATACCTGGCAGCTTAATGACTACCAGTTGATTTCAAGCTCGCTTTCATTGAGCATTCGAAATGTGGAATTCACCGATAATTTCAAGCAGCGCGGAAATCTCAACTCAGATGCCGTTCTCGTTCGGTCCCAAACACACTTTACTCCTTTCCAGCGAGGTATCGAGACCGATTTCTACTATGAATTTTCAAATCAGCGTTCCGCCCGGTTGGAGAGAATTTTTATCCGGGTTACACCGGGGAACGGCAACTACCGGTACATAGGCGATAATAACGGCAACGGTATTGTTGATGAAAATGATTTTGAACTCACTCGGTTCGACGGTGACTATATCGTTGTCTATCTTCCAAGTGAACAATTGTATCCGGTGGCAGATCTTAAAGCGAGTATTCGTCTGCGATTCCAGCCTGCGCGCTTAATTCCGGCTTCATCCGGATGGCTTAATAAAGGACTGCGTGCAATTTCGACCGAAACATATTTACGTGTAGATGAAATAAACAAAGAAACAGACACAAAACAGATTTATTTGCTTAATTTTTCTCGCTTTTTGAATTATCAGAATACGATCGCCGGTTCACAGCAAATAACACAGGATGTTTTTCTTTTTGAGAATAACTCAGATTTATCGTTTCGGTTTCGTTACAGCGAGCAGTACGGATTGACACAATATGTTTCGGGAATAGAAGAGAGTTTTAAGCAGGAGAGATCGATCCGGCTGCGTTCACAACTTGTAAAAGAAATCGGAAATCAGACGGACTTCATCAATAAAACGGATCAAGTGACAGCATTCTACGGCATCATCGCGTGAACGCGATCTGGTTTCAAATGCCCTGTTTTCCGACTTTTCATACCGGCCGATTTTAAATTGGGAAGTTGGTTTCAAGTTCGGTGTTACTGAAATAGTAAATTATTTCGGCGGAATTAATGCGACGGCGAATATAAATGAAGAAGGAATCAGGATTGTTCAATCATTCCCGGGTGAAGGACAATTGCGAGCGGAAATAAATCGTGAAGAAGTCGTTCTGACTGAATATTAAGGATCCGAGCACAGATCTTACCGTATGAATTTACTGAGGGGAAGGTAGTAGGACAAAGTTATCTCTGGCAATTGATATTCGATTACCGCATTACCGGCAATTTGCAGTTATCGATCAATTATAACGGCCGGAGTGAAGGAGGGCGTACACCGATTCATTTTGCCCGGATGGAAGCAAGGGCATTTTTCTAAGTTCTGTCAAGATATTTTCTAAGAAAAAAAAATAGATAATTAAGAGTGCTTGCCTTTCAGGTACCTTTTGGTTATACTTTTTCGGTTTTAGACTTAGCTTCTTTTCATGATAAATCAATAAAAATTCAGTATCAGGTCAAGCATAAAGAAGAAATGCGAATGAAAGTTGAACCTGCGAGGGGATAATTTATCGAAACAATGATAAAAATTTACTATACTTCCTTCAATTCAAAAATCGGCACAATCCATATTGCCTCTACAAAATCAGGTGTCTGCAAGATCAGTATTCCTGCTCAAACGAAAAAGGAATTTTTAGCCTGGCTGCAGAAGAGATATACAGATGCTGAATTTATCGAAACGTCGACAAAGAATCGTCAGATCATCGATGAATTGAATCGCTACTTTGACCGGCGGCTTGTAAAGTTTCACAGCCGTCTCGATCCGGTTGGAACGGAATTCCAGCGTCGTGTGTGGCAGGAATTAAAAAAAATCCGGTATGGAAAAACAATTTCCTATAAGGAACTTGCAAAGCGAATCGGAGTGCAGCGCGGATTTCAAGCAGTAGGAAAAGCCAACGGTTCGAATCCGCTGCCGATTGTTGTTCCATGTCATCGAGTCATCGGATCGAATTCAAGACTTATCGGTTACGCAGCAGGATTGAAGACGAAGGAATTTCTTCTTCGACTTGAAGGCGCATTGCCTGTTTAAATTACACTGATCTCTTTTTCCGGATGTTCTTCCAGTTTAATTAATAATCGTTCTGAAAAAATACTTGCAGCTTTTTCTTGCCCTCCGTGCAATTTATCCTTACTATTTTACTTCATAAAAATTTATTGTGATGAAATTTCTCGAAGATCTCAATCCAGCTCAAATTGAAGCAGTGAAAGCCACAAACGGCCCGGTTATGATTATCGCCGGAGCCGGCAGCGGAAAAACACGCGTGCTTACTTATCGTATTGCTTATCTCATGGAATGCGGTGTGCCTTCGTATCAAATTCTTGCGCTCACATTTACAAATAAAGCAGCGAGTGAAATGAAGAACCGCATCATCAAGCTGAAAGGCGATGAAGCAGGCAGTCTCTGGATGGGTACATTCCATTCCATGTTTGCACGGATTCTCCGCAAGGAATGCATGCATCTGAATTACACTCCCGCTTTTACCATTTATGATTCCGATGACTCGCTCAGTGCCATAAAAAAAGTAATGGCAAAATTAAATCTGCCGACACAGCAATTTAATCCGGTCGCGATTCGTTCACGTATGAGCAATGGCAAAGAATCAGTATCTTTCACCTGGCAAATATGCCGAACTTGCACGCGATCTTTTTGATGAGAAGACTGCGCTCAGGTCTATGCTGAATATCAGAAGACACTCGAACAAAGCAATGCAATGGATTTCGACGATCTTTTAATAAAACCGATTGAACTTTTTGAAAAGAAAAAGACGGTACTGGAAAAATATCAGGATCGATTTAAATTTATTCTGGTAGATGAGTTTCAAGATACAAATCATGCACAATATCGGGTTATTCGGCTGCTCGGGACAAAGTATCGAAATATTTCGGTTGTGGGTGACGATGCCCAGAGCATTTATTCCTTCCGCGGGGCCGATATTCGAAATATTCTTGATTTCCAGAAGGATTTTTCAGATTGTCAGCTCTTTCGTCTGGAGCAAAATTACCGCTCTACAAAGTCGATTATCTCTGTCGCAGATCAGCTTATTCACTTCAATAAAGAACAGTTAAAGAAAAATCTGTGGACAGCGAATCCGTTGGGCGAGCCGGTGACAATTGTTCAATGTGCAGATGACCATGAGGAGGGAAGCAAGATTGTCCGTGCTATCCAGCAGGAGAGTCAGCGGCGTAAACTCGATCTGAAAGATTTTGCCGTATTGTATCGAACAAACGCCCAATCACGTGCACTTGGAAGAGGCATTCAGAAAGAATGCAATTCCATACGAGATCATCGGCGGTATTCGATTCTATGAACGAAAGGAAATCAAAGATATTCTTGCATACCTGCGGCTGCTTGCAAATCCTGCAGATGAAGTAAGCCTTCTTCGGATTCTCAATTATCCGGCACGCGGGATTGGTGATGTAACTATAGAGCATGTCCGTAAGTTCGGCAGCCTGCACTCTATTACGTTTCTTCGATTCACTGAAGAGAATAGAAGAAATCGGCGATCTGACAGATCGGGCAAAGATCAGCCTGTCACAGTTTAGAACGCTAATTGAAAAATATCAATCACTGCGCCCGCAAATGACATTCAGCGAACTTGCCCGTTCGCTTGTGGATGAGCTGGGAATTTTAACGGTATTCAAAGAAGAACGCACTGCTGAATCGATGAGCAGGTGGGAAAATGTACAGGAACTGCTTTCGGCCATCTCTGAGTTCAGTCACGAGAAGCCGGATGCGACACTCGAATCATTTCTCGAAGAAGTCGCGCTTGTGTCCGATATCGATTCATGGGAGGATGAACAAAATTCCGTTACCTTTATGACTTTACATGCATCAAAGGGACTCGAGTTTCCGGTTGTGTTTATCGCGGGATTAGAGGAGGGACTTCTTCCGTTCTATTCAAGCACTCTTGAATCCTCGGATGTGGAAGAAGAGAGACGGCTTTTTTATGTCGGAATAACCAGGGCGATGCAGAAGCTCTATATTACTTATACGAATCTTCGTTATCGTTTCGGCGATGTTGTCTATCCAAGCGAATCTCGGTTCCTGTCTGAATTAGGGGCTGAAAATATAGAACGAATTGCTAAACGCATTCCCAAGCAGTCGGCGGATTCGCAGCTTTTTGAATTTGATAAGTTGAAGACATCTGTAAAACAACCGGCGCGTCGGAAGGTGAAAGAAGGATCGACATATTTCGACGATGCGATGCCGGATTATGAAACAGAATCTCAGGAACATTTCGAGATCAAGCGCGGGATTATTGTCAGACATGAAATCGTTCGGACGCGGACGCGTTATGGAAGTAACCGGTAAAGGAGAAGCTCAAAAAGCGATTGTACTTTTTGATGATTATGGCAGAAAAAATCTTATAATTAAATATGCAAAACTCAGCCCTGATTAAATGATCTTCTATTTAGAGTCATTTTAACAAATAACCTCACCTCCTGCCAAAAAGACGGCAGTCAAGTAATTCTCGCCTAATAGGTGTATTAATCATGCCTGCTTCTTGGAATTTGACGAACCCGCGAGAATCCTTTCATAATGCTGCTCGTACTGCGCGATGATCTTAGACGATTCAAATTCAATAGCCCGATTACGAGCTGCTTCCGCAAATAGTGCATGCTTCGATGGATTTGTGAGCAGGTCTATTGCGTAGCGTGCCATGCGGTCAACATCGCCGAATTCAGCAATGAAACCTGTCTGGCCATGTATTTGAAGTTCGGGCAGTCCGCCGACGCTGGATGAAATGACAGGCACTCCGCAGGCCATCGCTTCAAGCGCTGATAAACCGAAACTTTCCGATTGACTCGGCATGAGGAAAAGATCTGCTGCAGAAAGAATCGGGACCAATTCCATTTGTTTCCCGAGGAACCGTACTTTTTTTTGAATGTCGAGTTCACGGCAGAGCATTTCACACTGTGAACGGTCCGGCCCGTCGCCGATAAGAATAAGAATACTCGGCACTTTTTTCTGAACTTCATAAAAAATCCGTACGACATCGGCTACGCGTTTTACCGGGCGGAAGTTCGAAGTGTGCATGAGTACTTTCTCGCCATGCGGCGAGCAGTCGGCGCAGAATTTTGTAGCAGGATTTCTTTTATATTTTTCAATGTCGATGAAATTCGGAATGACCTCGATCTCTTTATTAATATTGTAATTCGTCAATGTTTTTTCTTTTAGAAAACGCGAGACTGCGGTAACGCCGTCGCTTTGTTCAATACTGAATTTCATTATCGAAAGAAAACTCGGCTCAAGCCCGACGAGCGTAATATCCGTCCCATGCAATGTCGTTATGATCTTGATATTGGTATCCTGCAGTATTTGCCTTGCAAGGTATGCGCTTGTAGCATGCGGAAGGGCATAATGACAATGAAAAAGATCCAACTTTTCATATCGTGCTACTTCCACCATCTTGCTTGCGAGGGCCAGTGTGTATAGGGGGAACTCGAAAAGGGGATAACTCGACATTTCGACTTCGTGATAAACAATATTATCTTGAAATCCGCTCAGGCGCATCGGCAGAGCATAACTGATGAAATGCACGGAATGGCCGCGTTTGGCAAGAGCTTTTCCAAGCTCTGTCGCTACGACTCCGCTGCCTCCGTATGTAGGATAACATGTAATTCCGATTTTCATTCCAATCTCCTTTGATGAAAAAAGGTAGTCAGAAATCCTGTCACATTCAAACAAAAGGAAGTATGCGAACAGGGTTGAAGAGACGAAAAATACATTTGAAGTATAACCATTTCTTGCCCTCCGAACCGTAATATGATATATTTATTATAAGAATAATCCTGAATTAGCCGTAATTACCATATCATTCTACGCCAATGGAAAAAATAAACCGGCCTGATCGAAGATCCATTCGTTTAAAAGATTACGATTACTCACAGCCAGGGGAATACTTTATAACAATTTGTACACGCAACCATGAATGCACGTTAGGAGAAATTATAAATGGTGAAATGCAGTTGAATGAGATTGGAAAAATTATAGAAGAAGAATGGTTGCGAACAGAAAATATTCGTCCTGATGTTCAATTGGATTCATATGTAATAATGCCGAATCACGTTCATGGAATTATCATTTTGAATGAAGGCAGGGGTACGTTTAAATCCGATATACCCGTAGGGGCGAATTGCCATTCGCCCTATGAACAATTACGAAACAATCTATTAAACAACGGGGCGTATATCGATACGCCCCTACAAAATACGTTTCGTTCACCATCAAATACGATTGGCGCAATTGTTCGCGGGTTAAAATCGACAACGACAAAACGTATCAACGAAATAAGCGGTACACCAGGAATACAGTTCTGGCAGCGCAATTATTACGAACACGTAATTCGTAACGACAGAGAATTAGACATTATCAGGGATTACATTCACAATAATATCACAAAATGGGCTTTTGATTCATCCCGTGAGATACTTGATGATTTCGCGAATTTGTAATGAATTTTACTATCTCACGGGAAAATGACAATCTTGACAATATTCCATTGTGGTGATGGATTTTGTCGGTCATCTCCTTAGTTAAAATATCTATTTCTCAATAATCCTGACGCGAAAAATACCAATAAGAAATGCCGTATAGAAGAGATGTGGAAAAGAGCGAGTATAAAAACGGCATAAATGTGAATTCTGCCGTATTAAATGAAAATGGATTGTTACCGATTACACGCGAAGAATTTTCAAGCATTGCACTGATCTGCGGAGTGATATAATATATCGTATCCAAAAACCGATGGTAGATGACGTTGTCCGAGATAAGGTATAGTCCTCTCTCTCTTAACTCAAGTCCCCATGAGATCAATTGGAAAGAAAAAGCGATCAGGATAGAAAATCCGGCGCTGCGCGTAAGTAATCCGGCAATAGTAACGACAGAAAAGAGACAGGCGAAGGCATATATAACATAAATGACTGAAGAGAGAAATCCCCAATGCCATACGCCGGCTTTCAATCCAAAGATAAGCCAGATACCGACGAAGAAATAAATCAGATTTACTGCGATCCCGGCTGTGGCGCCGATTGCACGCGCCATCAGCAGTTCGGCACGGGTGAGCGGTTTACTTAGAAAAAGATCGATAGTGCCTTTTTCCAGCATGCCAGGAATGAGTCCGGCCACGCCGAAGATTCCGAAAAGAATGATCCAGAAAACAGACGATGAATGTAATTGAAGGAGTAAAAATTCGACTACGTTCAATCCTGTCTGGGACGGGTCTTGAATTTGCATACCGAATACCGTAACTGCGGCAGGATCGTCGGGCGCATGGCTGATGCCTAGTGTAAAGAAAATTAAAATGCACGTAGCGACGGCAAAATAAAAAATAAGAGTTCCTCTGCGTATAGTCTCTCCAATTGTAAATCGGAACATGCCCCAGAATCTCACTGACCGTTTTCTCCTTTCACAAGCTGTATGAAATAATCCTCAAGCGATGTTTTTTGCTGCGTCATGCCTTCAATTCCGATTCCGCATTCACGAAGTGTGTCGATGATCGAATTGAGTTCCGATTTGTCTTTTAATGTCGCATTAAGGCTTGTGTCTTTGAATTCGAGAGAGAAGTGCTTATGACCAAGACGTACTTTAAGGTCATCGGATACCGGTGAAGATAATTGGATATTGTATATTAACTTCTGCGCCGTTAGTTCCGAGATTATGCCGGTTCGTACTACGCTTCCTTTATTCAAAATTGCTACCTGGTCGCAAATCATTTCCACTTCGGAAAGCAAATGCGAGTTCAAGGAAGATGGTAGTACCTTCTCCTTTCAATCTCGTAAGAATGTCGCGGATTTCCTTGCGGCCTATCGGATCGACGCCGTCTGTAGGTTCATCGAGAAACAATAACTTCGGATCGTTGACAAGCGCCTGTGCAAGTCCGAGCCGCTGGAGCATTCCTTTGGAAAATTTCTTCGTTTTGACCTTTGCCCAGTCTTTTAATCCTACTAATTCCAGCAAAGACTTTGCTTTGTCTTTCAACCGTGATTCCGGCAGCCCGTTCAGCCTGCCGAAAAAGATAAGAGTATCTAATGCCGTAAGAAAACCCGGATACCGATGACTTTCAGGAAGATAACCGCACTGTTCCTTAAGTGCGCGTTGTCCTAAGGAATGACCAAGCACTGTAGCTGTGCCCGAGGTTGGGAGTGCGATAGAAACAGAAGCTTGACAAATGTTGTTTTTCCTGCTCCATTCGGTCCCAGCAATCCGAAAATATTTCCCTGATCTACGGAAAGTGAAACTTTTTCAAGCGCTTTAATGTTCTTTCTTTTGAACAGGCCGGTTCGGTAATGTTTTGTTAAATCGACTGTTTGAATTGCTTCCATATGTGAGATAAAATAAAGAATAATGTCTGTTGTTCAAAGACTATTCAGAATGGAAGTTTCAGATGCACTTGATTTCGAGAAAAAAAAACAGGATATTTGATTAATAAGAGTCATTTATAAAGACTCTTTATTTTTGGAGTAATATAAGACCGGAATAGTCGTATTTATGTTACAGCTTTCTAAAAAAGTGGAATATGCCCTTATTGCACTGCGCCACATGGCGATGAATTCGCATGGCCAGGTTTTTACGGCGAAAGAGATTGCGGCAAAATATAATATTTCTTATGAACTTCTTGCAAAGATTTTACAGAAGCTCACAAAGTCAGGAATAGTAGTATCCACTCAGGGAATGAGGGGCGGATATTCTCTCTCGAAAAGACCCGACGAGATTCAGGTTTCATACATTATCAATGTGATAGAAGAAGAGAAAGCAACGATAGCGGAATGTTATGCTGATGGCGGAGAGAATTGTTCTCTATTTGATGGATGCACAATCCGCAAGCCCCTGGGTAAAATGCAGCATAATCTTAATGCGCTTCTCGATAAAACGACATTGGAACAAATTGTTTAAAAAAGGCGAGCTTCGTAAAAACTTATGAGTACAGAAACTAATGCCATAGAAGAATTTGCCGCACAAGAATACAAATACGGATTTATGACGGATATCGAAGCGGATTCAGCTCCTCCGGGTTTGAGTGAAGATATTATTCGGTTTATTTCACTTAAGAAAAAGGAACCGGACTGGCTGTTGGAGTGGCGGTTGAAATCATACAGGCATTGGATACAGATGGAAGAACCGCGATGGCCGAATGTGAAATACCCGCCGATCGATTATCAGTCAATCGTGTACTATTCAGCACCGAAGCAAAAGGTCTCACTGAAGGATATTTCGGAGGTAGATCCGGAATTGCTTCGGACATACGAGAAGCTGGGCATTCCTCTGCGCGAACAGGAATGGCTGGCAGGCGTAGCGGTCGATGCCGTATTCGACAGTGTTTCTGTTGCAACGACATTCAAGGAAAAATTAAAGGAACTCGGAATAATTTTTTGTTCTTTTTCCGAAGCTGTTCGGGAACATCCGGATCTCGTGCGTAAATATCTCGGCTCCGTTGTGCCGGCGAACGATAACTATTTTGCCGCTCTGAATTCGGCTGTATTCAGCGACGGTTCATTTTGTTTTATCCCTAAAGGTGTTCGTTGTCCGATGGAATTATCGACATACTTCCGTATTAACGCAGCGGATACAGGACAGTTTGAGCGTACTCTGATAGTAGCGGAAGACGGCGCGCAGGTGAGCTATCTTGAAGGATGCACAGCTCCTATGCGGGATAAGAATCAATTACATGCCGCAGTAGTGGAGTTGGTTGCACTGGATAATGCACGTATTAAATATTCGACAGTGCAAAACTGGTATCCCGGCGATAAAGAAGGCCGCGGCGGTATTTATAATTTTGTAACAAACGCGGCAAGTGCGCCGGAGTGAATTCAAAAATCTCATGGACACAGGTCGAAACGGGTTCTGCTATTACCTGGAAATATCCGAGTGTACTCCTGATCGGCGATAATTCGGTCGGCGAGTTTTATTCGGTTGCAGTTGTAAATAACTATCAGCAGGCGGATACCGGTACAAAAATGATTCACATCGGGAAGAACACTAAAAGTACGATTGTATCAAAGGCATTTCGGCGGGACATGGCCAAAATTCCTACCGGGGATTGGTAAAAATGCAGAAAGGTGCAATTAATGCGCACAATTATTCCCAGTGCGATTCGCTGCTTATGGGTGATAAATGCGGCGCGCATACTTTTCCGTATATGGAAGTGAAAAATACATCTTCGAAAGCCGAACATGAAGCGACTACATCGAAGATCGGTGAGGATCAGATATTTCTACTGCAAACAGCGCGGCCTTTCCGCCGAAGATGCGGTAAATATGATTGTCAGCGGGTTCTGCAAGGAAGTTTTCCACGAATTGCCGATGGAGTTTGCAGTTGAAGCACAAAAACTGCTTGGAGTAAGCTTGGAAGGAAGCGTGGGGTAAATTTAAAATATGCGATTGAGTGAATTACGATTTGGTGATTAGTATCTATGATAAATTAGGAAATCATTAAATCACAAAATCACCGGATCATTAAATGTTTTTAAATAAGGATTGACATAAATGAGTTTATTAGAAATTAGAAATTTGCACGCGAGTGTAAACGGGAAAGAAATTCTCCACGGTATCGATCTTAAGGTAGATATCGGCGAAGTTCATGCAATTATGGGGCCTAATGGTTCCGGAAAAAGCACTCTCGCAGGTGTACTGGCAGGACGCGAATACTATACTGTTACCGAAGGGCAAGTTCTCTATCAGGGAAAAGATTTACTGCAAATGAGTCCGGAAGAAAGAGCGACGAGAAGGGTTGTTCCTTGCATTTCAATATCCTCTGGAAATTCCGGGTGTGAATAATTCTTATTTTCTCAAAGCTGCATTGAATGCGATCAGAAAACATAAAGGCATGGAGGAACTCGATGCTATGGATTTCCTGGCGCTTCTCAAGCAGAAGACGAAACTGATAGAAATGAATGAAAGCTTTTTGAATCGTCCTGTGAATGAGGGATTCTCGGGCGGAGAAAAAAAACGCAATGAAATATTTCATATGGCGGTGCTGGAGCCAAAGCTGTCGATTCTGGATGAAACGGATTCCGGGTTGGACATCGATGCATTGAAAAGCGTATCGGAGGGAGTCAATAAGCTTCGTTCGAAAGACAATGCTACTATTATTGTAACACACTATCAACGCCTGCTCAATTATATTATTCCGGATTTTGTGCATGTCCTGGTCGATGGCGTAATTGTAAAATCGGGCGGAAAAGAACTTGCGATCAAGCTGGAAGAACTGGGATATGATTGGGTCAGGGAAGAAACCGAACACGCAGTATAGGTGGAGAACATGCAGGCAATTGAAAAAAATATTCAGTGGTATCAAACAAGATTTGAAGCATTCGAACAAAGTCTGAATGGTGAAAAATCAATGCCCGTGCACACCCTGCGGCGGGATGCTATGCGCAGTCTTGGCGAGATTGGTTTCCCGACGATGCAGCAGGAAGAATGGCGGTTTATAAATCTCACGCCGATAACAAAAATAGAGTTTCAGCCGGTTTTTCGTTATGAATTAAACGGAACAGCAAGAGCCGATATAAGTAAATTTCTTTTAGATGATGCAATCCATGCAGTATTTATAAACGGCATGTTTTCATCGGAGTTATCGGATATCAATGCGCTGCCGCATGGAGTTACGGCAGGAAGCCTTGCTGAAGCATTGAAGAAAAATCCGGAGTTAATTCAGCCATTTATTGCCCGTTTAGTAAAAGGCGGTGAGAATGCTTTTACTGCGTTAAATACCGCATTTTTGTGGGACGGGGCATTTTTATCTGTTCCGAAGAATACGACAATCGATAAGCCTGTTCAATTTGTCTTTGTTGCAACGGATTATAAGTATGCATATGCTGCACAGCCGAGAAATCTCATTATGATGGGTGAAAACAGCCGGTGTAAAGTTACGGAGTCGTACATCGGACTTGCTCAAAATAATTATTTTACAAACGCTGTGTCGGAAATAGTGCTCGAAGAAAATTCACATCTCGAGCACAATAAGCTTCAACTGGAAAATATGAATGCATTTCATGTCGGAACGACACAAGTCCGGATGAATGCAGCATCTCATTACATATCGAATTCAATTTCACTCGGCGGTTCTATCGTACGAAACAACATCACAGTTGTGATGGATGCGGAGGGCTCCGAATGCACGCTGAACGGATTGACTCTTTGCACCGGTACACAGGTTATTGATAACCATACTGCCATAGATCATTCAAAGCCGCATTGCAATAGTCATGAGCTTTACAAGGCGATTCTCGATGGAAAATCTAAGGGTGTGTTCAACGGTAAAATATTTGTACGGAAAGATGCACAGAAGACGGATGCCAAACAGACAAATAAGACTCTGCTGCTCTCGGACGATGCGACGATTAATGCAAAACCGCAATTGGAAATATTTGCGGACGATGTAAGATGCACACACGGCGCCACTATCGGACAATTGGACGATGAGCAGGTGTTCTATCTTCGTTCGCGCGGAATCGATCTGGCGGCGGCTCGCGATATCCTCACGTTCGCTTTTGCAGGCGATGTGATCAACCGGATTTCGACAGAACCGCTGCGGCTTGAGATAGAGAAAATGATTCGGGCCAGATTGGATATCAGACATGCAGAATAATAATTAAAATGAATATTACCATGAATAAAACCGGATCAATTCTCGATACTTTCCCCGTTGAAAAGATTCGCCATGATTTTCCCATACTTGCTTCGAAGGTTCACGGAAAACCGCTGGTATATCTCGATAATGCCGCATCATCGCAGAAACCGGTGTTCGTCATCGATGCTATTCGGTATTACTATACCGCGCAGCATTCGAATGTTCATAGGGGTGTGCACTATTTGAGCGAGTTGGCGACAAAGAAATACGAAGAAGCGCGTGTAAAGGTTCGGAAATTTATAAATGCCGGTTCTGAACGCGAGATTATTTTTGTCCGCGGTGCCACAGAAGCCATCAATCTTGTTGCGGCAACGTATGGGAGAATGGCATTAAAGCCGGGAGATGAAGTATTAATCACCGGACTTGAGCATCACTCGAATATTGTTCCCTGGCAGATGATCTGTGAAGAGAAAGGGGCAATTCTTCGTGTTGCACCTATTAATGATAACGGTGAAATTATTCAGGATGAATTCAACCGTCTGCTGACCGGAAAGACTAAAATCGCAGCCATCGGACATGTATCGAATGCACTCGGTACAGTTAATCCCGTAAAACAGATGATCGCAGCGGCTCACCTGAAGAATATTCCGGTGCTTATCGACGGTGCGCAGGCTGTTCCGCATTTTCGTGTGGATGTGCGCGATCTTGATGCGGATTTTTATGTCTTTTCATCTCATAAAGTATTCGGCCCGACAGGCATAGGAATTTTGTACGGAAAGTCGAGGCTGCTTGAATCAATGCCGCCATATCAAGGCGGCGGAGATATGATCAAGTCCGTAACATTTGAGAAAACGATTTTTAATGACATCCCGTATAAATTTGAAGCAGGCACACCGCATATCGAAGGTGCCGTCGGATTGGGAGCAGCAATTGAATATTTAAATTCACTGGACTGGCATAATATTCAGGAATACGAACAGGAACTTCTTCAATTTGCGGAAAAAGAAATTTCTGCAATTGACGGATTAAGAATTATCGGAAATGCGATGGAGAAGGCGGGCGTGATCTCTTTTGTGATGGAAGGGATTCATCCGCATGATATCGGAACAATTCTTGACCGTGAAGGAATCGCAATTCGGACCGGACATCATTGTGCCCAGCCGGTTATGGAACGCTTCGGAATTCCGGCGACAGCACGCGCATCATTTGCATTCTATAATACGCGTGAAGAAGTAACAGCCCTGGTTCGCGGCATAAAAAAAGTGAAAGAGGTCTTCGAGTATGTCTGATCTAAAAGCATTGTATCAGGAAGTGATACTCGATCACAATAAGAATCCGCGAAACTTTAAAAGAATCGAAGATGCCGATTGTTCTGTGGAAGGGTACAATCCGCTTTGCGGCGATCATTATACGATTTTTTTAAAAATGGATGGCGAAATCATTTCGGAGATTGCATTTGTAGGATCGGGATGCGCTATTTCAAAAGCATCAGCTTCGGTTATGAGTACTATATTAAAAGGAAAAACGCGGACAGAAGCGGAACAGTTGTTTGAAAAGTTTCATCATCTGGTACGCGGCGAGATAAAGAATGATGCGGACATAGATCAATTGGGAAAGCTGGCGGCGTTTGCCGGCGTAAGCGAGTTTCCGGCACGTGTGAAATGCGCAATTCTTCCCTGGCATACTATGAAAAATGCCGTCGAGAAAAAGAAGGAAACTGTATCAACGGAATAAATGTTATTTAAGAAAGAAGAAACAAATAAAAGGATGGTGTTTATGGGTAAACAGGAAGCACAAGAAACACAGATTGCGGCTCAGGAAATTATAATTACACCGGAAGCAGCGGAACAGATTAGATTAATCCGTCAAGAAAATAAAGTCCCAGAAACGCATGGATTACGTATCGGTATCCAGGGCGGAGGCTGCTGCGGATCCTCATACTTGCTTGCATTTGACGATAAAGTGGAATCGACGGATAAAGTACTGCAAAGCGAAGGTATCTCCATTTATGTGGACGAGGAAAATTTGCCGGGACTTTCCGGGACTACATTGGAATATGTCGACGGGCCGCAGGGAAAAGGATTCAAGTTTAATAACCCTAATCAGGCGCAATCGTGCAATTGCGAAGAAGGCAGCTGCGGTGGTTGCGAATAAGGTGCAATGATGGTTTCGCAGGAAAAAATTGAATCGCCTATTGAAATTGATTCGGCAAAAGAAAAGGTGACGGTTAAAGGTATGGAGGCGGCAACCGAACAGCAGGTATGGGAAGCACTGAAGAACTGCTATGATCCGGAAATTCCGGTGAATATCGTCGATCTCGGACTTGTCTATAATGTAGTTGTCGAAGAAAGCAGTCCCGGTGAAGCAGGCGTTTATATCAGAATGACGCTTACCGCTCCCGGCTGCGGTATGGGCCCAATGATTGCAGCCGATGTGAAACGGCGTGTTCAGCAGGTTCCCGGTGTAACCAATGTATTTGTCGAACTTGTTTTCGAACCGATATGGAATCCGGATATGATGTCCGAAGCAGCAAAACTGACTTTGAATATGATTTAATCCTGAATGAATCAAAAAACATCATAGAGACGGTTAATCAAATCGCAAACAAATGTTTTTATGATTTATTATTGGAACTCTTTTCGTGTTTATTAGGTTATATATTATGAATTGAAAATAAACTGGAAAACATAGAATAGAGGAAAATAATATGGCATACGAATGGAAATTCAAATCCCGTCCCTATACGGACGATGAAGCGAAGAAACTGCTGGCAAATGTAGTAAGTCCTGAAACAACGGATTGGCATTACAATACGCATCACAAAGGATATGTGACTGCGTTGAATACCATCGAGAAAGCGCTCGAGACTGCAGACCGCGCAACGGCGAACGGTAATTACAGTCCAATCGGCGAGTTGAAACGGCGCTTTACGTGGAACCATTCCGGCGCGCTTTTGCACGATTTATACTGGGAGGTGCTTGGCGGCGACGGCGATTCAAGTAAGGGGCCGGAAATCAAAGCAGCAATTGAAAAAGAATTCGGTTCATTCGATGCTTGGAAAGCTGATTTTAAGGCGTCGGCTGTATCCGCTAAACTAAGCGGATGGGGATTGCTTGTATTCGATAGGCTTTATTCAGAGCGCCTGCTTAATATAACGGTGGATGAACATCAATACGGAGCGATCTGGGGCGGTGTGCCTTTGATTGCACTCGATGTGTTCGAGCATGCATATTATCATAAAGATGGGGCTGCCCGTGCTAAGTACATCGATAACTTCCTCACAAATCTGCATTGGAAAAGAATAAACGAACGGTACAAAAAGTTTGTTGTAAATAAATAGATGGTGGTTAGAGGTGAAGGGTGAAGGGTTGGGCGAAAGCTCAGCCCTTTTTTTTTGAGAAAAAACTCTGTAA
The DNA here is from genome assembly GCA_963770945.1 of uncultured Bacteroidota bacterium. Lineage (GTDB taxonomy): Bacteria > Bacteroidota > Ignavibacteria > UBA10030 > UBA10030 > Fen-1298. The sequence goes on from CAVYRP010000017.1 coordinate 69,878, forward strand.
AAGAAGACACGTCATTCTGCGTTATACTTTTTGCCGCATTCTTTGATAATGTATATAAATCCTATTAGACCATTAAAGGTCGCTTTAACCTTTATTTCAAAGGGAAATCATCATTTTAGTTCAGGAAAATTTGAATCGCACAATTCGTGATGTATTTACAGACCTTCGGTTATCTTGCTTTTCCGCTCATGTTTTTCTGAAATCATTTAAAATGAGATAAAATATCTTTTATCAATTTAGCAGCCAGGCCTAAATTATTACAGCACCGAACTCGCCAACACTCAAAAAAGCTGTAAAGAAATGTAAAGACAAGAATCCGATGATATTTGGACGCCTTGATTTTTAGAAAAATACCGAGTTCTCGGTATTGTGCTTCATGGCGTATATAAATAGAATATTTCTCAATTCCCTCGCTTCCCCCATCGTTGAAGTGGGGATATGAGGCGTAAAGTGACAGGGAGGCTAAGGCAATATCTTAGAACGATTTAGGCTGTGATTGTTTGAGGAATTGCAATATAAGTAGCATAAATCAAAATATTGTATAACTTGATAGCTGTATTAATGCTTCTTAGAAAGGGATTTTGATATTGATCTGAATGCATTCGCTGCAGTATCTATGCTTCAACTAATTCACAAATCCAATATTCATCATATAAGGAGTATCTGTAATGAACCGCACTGCCATAACTATCGTTATTGTAATAATTGCTGCCGTAATTGCTTTTTATATCGGCCGCAATACTGCCGTTGAAAAACCGCAGACGAATTTCCCGGGAGCAGATAAACACGAGATTACTAAAGCTGAAGCGGATAAATATATCGAGAATAATAAGAAAAATCCGCAGATACCGAAAATCGAAGCCGGTGCTTTCCAGAGAGCAATCATTGATAAAATTCTTGCTCAGCGCAATTGTGACGGCATTCGAATTTATTATGCTCAGAAGGATGATAGTTCGTCTACATTTGTTCTCGTAGGAATAGACACTGCTGGTGCCGATTTGAAAAAAGGTGCTTATGCAGACTATATTATGCCTTGTCCGCCGTTCTGTGATCCGCCACATTAATTAAGTGAATTAGATATCAATGAAAACACCTGTTCTAGTTTATATTACACTTTTTATCGAATGTATTGCTGCTATACTGGTAATCTTCCGCTGGAAGTATTCTTCACATCAGCAGCGATTGATTAGTATTCTGATTATTGTAACAGCCACATCAGCAATTGCCGGTATAGGGATGGCTTTAAATGGCATTCGTAACCTCTGGGTAGGCCATTTCTCTACATTGATAGAGTATATTTTAATATTATCGGGTTTGCTATTTGTGGAAATCCAAGGTAATCAATAAGTCTATATTTATTTTTGGAATGATTGGTTTTATTGTTCTATGGATCGTAAGCAAATTTACGTTCGAATCGTTGTATCAACCTGATTCATATACATCTGTCATTGCGAAAATAATAGAAATTGTTGTTGCAGCGCTGGTGCTCTTTGACGTCCTGCAAGATACTAATGTTGAATTAAAGACTGATGCGCGTTTATGGATTTCCTCAGGAGTAATTATTTATTCATCCGGAACATTGTTCCTTTTTGCATTATTCAATATGATGCTGGACACTTCACCTGAATTGATCAGGACACTCTGGCCGATTAACTGGATTCTCAGCATCGTATTTACTCTTCTTTTAACGCGAGGTGTCTGGTGCCGGGTCAAACAATAATTGTCTTAAAGATTAACACATGTTTCTAAATAGGCCCATACTATCATATATTATGTTTCTTATCGAAATAATTGCTGCCGTATGGGCACTCTTTCAATGGAAACATTCTGCTATTCAGCAGAAATTAATTATCCTTTTGCTTGTAGTAACGCCTGTTATTGCCGTTGTTGAAATATTAATGGGCTTTAAAGGCATTCGTAATCTTTGGGTGGGCCATATCGCTACATTAATAGAATACGTATTAATAATATCTATTTGTTATTTGTGGAAACACAAAAAAACCGATAAACGGATATTGATGATCGGAATAGCTTCTTTCATCGTTTTATGGATAGTAAGTAAATTTACATTCGAGCCGTTTTATTATAGTGATACATATACAAGTACCGTTGCTAATACGATAAAAATTGTCGCTGCAGCGTGGATGCTCATCGATATCCTCGAAATTCACGACGACTCAGTAAAAATAGATGCACGGGTATGGATATCCTCGGGAATTATTATTTATTCGTCCGGGACATTATTCCTTTTTGCATCATTTAATATGATGTTAAACACTTCGCCTGAATTGATTAAAACACTCTGGCCGATTAATTGGATTCTTAGCATTGTATTCACTCTTCTTTTAGCACGAGGTGTCTGGTGCAGGGCAACTCGATAGACCTGCTGTGGGCGGTAAGCGCTGCAACTGCGGTGCTTCTGTTCCTTTCAATCAGCATTATTGCTATTGTCATTCTCAGCAAGCGGAGAGAAATCACGGCAAAAGCAAAGCAGCTCGAAGAACTTAAACGAAGCGAACAGAAATACCGCAGTCTTTTCGAAAATTCACTTGCAGGAATTGTGAAGTTTTCGCTGGAGACCTGGGAGGTCTTTGATTCTAATAAAGCCGTGAAGCAGATTTTCGGATGTGCAACAGAACAGGAATTAGCACATTGTTTTTCAGCATTACCGCAGCGAAGCATTCAAAATATTCAACAATCGCTTCTTAACAGCGGCCTCATCCAGGAATATGAAATCAAGACAATCCGGCTCGATGGAAAGGGATTATGGATTCTATTCTCGGCAAAAATGATAGGTGAAGAGCACTTAACCCATGGTGTGATAGTCGATATTACAGAGCGCAAAGTATCGCAGGATAAAATCAGGGAGCAGGCGATGCTTTTGGATGAGGCACAGGATGCTATTATGGTTGCGGATTATCAGGGACGGCTTACTTTCTGGAATGACGGAGCGGAACTTATCTATGGCTGGAACAGGCAGCAGGCCGTTGGTTTTTTAATGCGTGATCTTATTTTTGATGCTGCATACGTTAAAGAATATGATTTAGCGATGGAGGATTTGCTTCAATTCAGCGAATGGAACGGAGAGCAGCATCATCTGGACAGGTCGGGCAGCGAACTGCTTATCCAAAGCCGGTGGAAGAAAGTAGAAAGTGCGCTGACAAACAAAAAGGTAATCATGATCGTGAATACGGATATTACTGAAAAGAAACGGCAGGAGACAAAATTAATTCGTGCACAAAGGATGGAAAGCATCGCTTTATTGACAGGCGGAATTGCTCATGACCTGCAAAATGTTCTTGCTCCCGTATCGATGTCGGTAAATCTTCTAAGAGAAAAACTGATGGACGATCCGAGTATAAAAGTTCTTGATGCTGTCGAGGAAAGCGCCCGCAGCGGACTTGATCTTATTAGAGAACATCGTTACTTACGGACATGGAATTCCGGGAGAAAGAGAAGTGCTTGAACTTTCGGATTTATTGGAGCCGATTCTAACGATAGTAAAGCAATCACTCCCTATCACGATACGTATCGAAAAATTGATAGAAGGAAGAGATCATACCGTACTGGGTGATACAAATCAGTTAAAACAGGTTTTTTTAAATGTAATCGTCAATGCCCGCGATGCTATGCCTAAAGGAGGAGTCCTAACAATCGGTATCGAGAAGATTGATATTGATGAGATTTCGCTCGATCGATATCCGGATGCTCATGTCGGTAAATATCATGTGGTGAACATTAGCGATACCGGTTCCGGTATTCCTGAAGACTGTATCGAAAAAATATTTGACCCTTTTTTTACAACAAAGACGAATGGCAACGGCACAGGACTCGGCCTCTCAATAGCGCTCGGTATTGTTAAAAGCCATTCCGGTTTCATTACAGTCAATAGCGTTGTCGATAAGGGAACAGTATTTAAAATTTATTTCCGATCATTGGAACAAAATCCGATACAGGATATCGGTGAAAAAATATGGAATAACAGCAGGCATGATCTTTAAACAATAATTGTCGTCATAATATTATAAAAAAGATTTATATTTTATGTTATACAGCAACAAGTTTCTTAAGACAATCAGGCGGACACTGCCGTGTGCTCGAGCATTGTAAATTGTTGTCTGAGTTTAAAATGTCACTCAAATTAGGAGAGAAAGAGTGAAACGTTTCATTCAATTATTTTTAGTTCTTGTTGTACAATCAGCCGGCCTTTATCCTCAGAAGGATGACGTGAAATTTGAACATTTATTTGAAGGGCTTTCACAAAACTCCGTCCTCTGTGTGTCGCAGGACAGTAAAGGATTTATGTGGTTTGGCACATATGACGGGTTGAACAGGTACGACGGGAATAAAATAAAAATATACAGATCCGAAATCGGCAATATATACAGCTTGAGTAATAATACGGTCAGGTATATCTACGAAGATCGAAGCGGATTTATTTGGATCGGCACCGATGGCGGGTTGAATCAATACGACCGGGAAACGGAAAGGTTCATTCATTATCAATACGACCCGAACAATACTCACAGTCTGAGCAGCAATATGGTCCAATGGATTTGTGAAGACTCATCAGGTACATTATGGATAGCAACATATACCGGGGGACTCAATCGATTTGACCGTGAAAAAAAACAATTCATTCGGTACCTTAACGATCCGGAAGATTCTTGCAGCATCAGTCACAATTTAGTCTCCTGCGTTTATGTCGATAGATCGGGAAATCTATGGGCTGCAACTAATGGCGGACTAAATCTGTATGATTATAAAAATAATTGCTTTATTCATTACAAGCACGATTCCGGCAATCCGCGGAGTTTGAATGGAGACGGTGCGTACAGAATTTATGAAGATCGATTTGGGGTCCTTTGGGTTGGTATAATGGGAGGCGGCCTTGATCGGTTCGATAAGCGGAAGAAGCAATTCGTTCACTATGTACACAGAGCCGATGATTCTTATAGCTTAAGTGACAATAGAATTCGATCAATTTACGAGGACCGATTAGGTTCTCTCTGGATTGGCACAGATGACGGGTTGAATAGATTTGATCGTGGGAAAAACCGGTTTATCCGCTACAAAAACAGCTCTGATGACCCTTTTAGCCTGAGCAACAATATGGTCTTATGTATTTACGAGGATCGTTCGGGTGTATTTTGGATCGGCAACGACTACGGCGGCATCAATAAATTTGAAAGAGGAAAAACAAAGTTTTTACATTACAGAAAATCACTAAATAATCCCAACAGCTTAACCAGCGACATTGTTTCTTCAATTTACGAGACCAACGAAGGGGGAGAAAAGATTATATGGCTAGCTACAGAAGGAGGCGGGCTGGATAAATTTAACAGGCGAAAAAATATTTTTACGCATTATCGGGCTGATCCGAATAATCCAAATAGTATTCAGGATAATCACCTCAGGGCTCTGTATGAGGATCGATCGGGTATGATGTGGATCGGAACGAATACAGGATTATATCAATTTGACCGAAAAAATGAAAGATTTATTTGTTATAAAAACGATCCAAATGATCCGTATAGTTTGAGCAATGATGTTGTTTTCGCGATACATGAAGACAGGTCAGGACTTCTCTGGATCGGGACCTACGGGGGAGGCCTCAATCTGTTTGACCGCAAAAATAAGAAATTTATTCATTATATGGCGGATCCCCGGGATACAAACAGTCTGAGTGATAATTTTATTTGGTCGATTTGTGAAGATAAAGATGGTGCGTTATGGATTGGAACGGCGAACGGCGGTCTCAACCAATTTATCAAGGGGAAAAATCAATTTATTCGTTACCAGACAAATCCTAAAGACCGAAACAGCTTGAGCAGCAATAAAGTACTATGCATATATGAAGATTATTCGGGGATGCTATGGATTGGAACTACGGACGGGCTGAATAAATTTGACCGGTCAGGCAGAATTTTTTCTCATTACCGCGAAGCCGATGGATTATTGAGCAATACAATCCAATCTATTTTAGAAGACGACCATGGTAATCTATGGCTTGGTACACAAAAAGGACTTTCAAAATTTACTCCGAGTACAAAAATAATCAGAAACTTTACTGTGAGCAGCGGACTTCAAAGTAATGAATTCAGTGTGAATGGCTGCTTCAAAAGTCAAAGCGGCGAACTGTACTTCGGCGGCATAAATGGGTTTAACACCTTCTTCCCCGATAGTATTAAAACCAATCCTTATATACCTCCAATTGTGATTACAGATTTTCAAATATTCAACAAATCCGTCCCGGTAGGGAAAGAGATAAACCGGCACTTGATATTGAAAAAATCTATCACAGAAACCAAGGAAATACAATTATCGTACAAAGAGAACGTCTTTCTCTTTGAATTTACGTCCCTTCATTTTGCTTCTCCCGGCAACAACCAGTATGCGTATATGATGGAGGGATTTGATAACGAATGGAATTATACTGATGCGAACAGGCGGGTCGCGACATATACGAATTTAGCCAGCGGGGAATACGTTTTTCGGGTGAAAGGATCAAATAGCGACGGTATCTGGAATGAAGAGGGAACATCGATTCGTGTTATCATCACGCCCCCATTTTGGCAAACCCTCTGGTTTAAAATGTTTATGCTGGTAATAATTGCATGTTGTGCTTTCTGGATCTACAAATGGAGGGAAATGATTGCCAAGCAGCGTAAGCTAGAGGAACTTGCCAGGAGCGAAAAGAAGTACCGCAGTTTGTTTGAAAACTCGCTTGCGGGAATAGTGAAGTTTTCTCTGGAGACATGGGAAGTTCTTGATTCGAATAAAGGTGCGAAGCAAATATTCGGATGTACATCAGAACAGGAATTGGCACTTTGTTTTTCGGCGTTGCCATCCAGAAACATTCATGATATTCAGAAATCGCTTCTGAGCAGCGACCTCATTCAGGAATATGAAATCAGAACAGCCCGGCTCGATGGAAGGGAATTGTGGATTCTCTTCTCCGCAAAAATGATCGGTGAAGAGCATCTCGCTCATGGAGTTATTGTCGATATTACGGAACGGAAAGTATCGCAGGATAAAATTACGGAACAAGCGATGCTTTTGGATGAAGCGCAGGATGCCATTATGGTTACGGACTATCAAGGAAGGCTTACATTCTGGAATAAAGGAGCACAACTTATTTATGGCTGGAAGAGAGAACAGGCTATTGGTTCTTTTATACGGGACCTGGTTTTTGATGCCGCACATTCCAAGGATTTCGACCTGGCGATGGAAGATATGCTTCAATTCAACGAATGGACCGGAGAACAGCATCATTTAAATAAAACAGGCAGTGAACTGCTGATTCAAAGCAGGTGGAAGAAAGTAGAAAGTGCACCTGACTAACAAGAAGGTAATTCTGATTGTCAATACTGACATTACGGAAAAGAAACGGCAGGAGACAAAATTACTGCGTGCTCAAAGAATGGAAAGCATCGCTTTATTGACAGGTGGAATTGCCCATGACCTCCAGAATGTTCTTGCTCCTGTCTCTATGTCTGTGAATCTCCTGCGAGAAAAACTGACCGATGCTCCCAGTGTGAAAGTTCTTAATGCCGTCGAGGAAAGTGCCCGCAGCGGCCTCGATCTTATAAGAAATATCATTACTTATGGACATGGGATACCCGGTGAAAGAGTTAAAGTTGAATTATTAGAATTAATCGAATCGATCCTTAGGATTGTGAAACAATCGCTTCCTGATACGATACATATAGAAAAACAGACCGAAGACAAAAACTATGCTGTTCTCGGCGATGCAAATCAATTAAAACAAGTATTTCTTAATATCGTCGTCAATGCACGTGATGCTATGCCGAATGGCGGAAAAATAACTATCGGTGTCGATAAAGTTACTATTGATGAAAATTCCCTCGATCAATGTCCGGAAGCTCAAATAGGAAAATACCATCTGGTGAATATTTGTGATACTGGTTCCGGAATTCCTGAAGACCAGAATCGAAAGGATTTTTGAACCGTTTTTCACGACAAAGACAAGCGGCAACGGTACCGGCCTTGGACTTTCAATAGCGCTCGGTATTATTAAAAGCCATTCCGGTTTCATTACTGTTCACAGTGTTGTCAGATCAAGGAACGGAATTTAAAATCTATCTCTCGGCACTTGAATCTTAACAATCATGCAGCAATTATGAGACATTAACAATACTTTATAAGACCTATATTATGAGTTTACAAGAAGACGTACAAGAAAGAAGAAAACGTATTTCCGTTTGGATTGTTGACGACAATAAAAGCTTCTGTGTCGTATTGTCTGAAGCATTGAATCGCAGCAATTCGGTTATCTGTGAAAAGTATTTTCATTCCAGCCGATCGGTGCATCGAATATCTTGAGATCCAGTAATCATCCTCCACAGGTAATTTTGCTCGACATCAAGATGCCCGGAATGAAAGGTGTCGATGCAATCGCACTCTTCAAACGAATTGCTCCTTCCACGGATATCATCATGCTTACATCGTACGATTTCGATATGGACATACGAACCTCGCTCAAAGAGAGGAGCGGCGGGGTATCTTCTCAAATCTTCCCAGCCGCTGGACATTATCCGTGCGATTGAAACAGTGCAAAAAGGCGGAACGCCTCTCGATCCGATGATCACACAAAGGATGACTGATGCTTATATTGCCGAAAAACCCGAAAGCGATACGTACAATCTCTCTGCACGGGAACGGGAAGTTATCCGATGGATTATCCCAGGGTTTAAACAGTGCGGAGGTTGCACAGCAACTTTCAATAACTTATAATACGGTTGAAACACATATAAAGAATATATTCCATAAGCTCAATGTATCAAATAGGCATGCAATGGTTGCCAAAGCGATTAAGGAACGGTTGGTTTAAACGATAATTCCTCTCTAAAAGCCTGCTCTTGCTCAAATACTGGGTTCTCGGTATTGTTTCGTATTAGTTAAATTTCGATGTTTTAATAGTTCCTCTTCAGCAATAACAATAATGGATTTTTTTTAAGTGCATAGTGGCATATGCACGTAAGTTGACGGTTCAACATCTATATACATTTTCTTCGAACAGACGGACGGCATTTGTTCGACAGAATCAGTCCTTTGAATCTGCAGATGGAATAAGAGGCAAGTTAAAAATCCCATATGCAAAATCAGCAGGATTTTCAAGAGAGAGATTAGGGAGGAACACATATGAGGTAATCCATATCTCCGACAGAATAAGCGGCAGAGATTCTAATGAAAAAAAACGAAGAAAAGAAGGTGGATATGAACGAGACGGCAGAAGTTTTTGAGAGCAATGTGTTTCAGATGAATCCTGTAGACCTGAAGATGAAAAACAGAAGAGCGATATCCGAGATAGTTCAGGATGATGTCAAGCAGAGCAGGGTTCAAAGCCGATTTTTCCAATCAATGAAGATGCAAAGCCTGGGAACATTTGCCGGTGCTCTGGCGCATGATTTTAATAATATTTTCGGGACTATTTTGGCGTCTTCTTCCATGCTCGAAATGGGAAAAGTGAGTCCGGATAAAAACGCTGACGATTCTAAAGGCTATCAACGATGCGGTAGGGCGAGGTGCCGAACTTGTGGGACAGATGTTAGCGTTTACCGGCAAGATCGATATCGTGTGTCAAGCCGCTTTCACGTTCCGGATTTTATGAACGACACTCTCTTTCAATTCAGACAAATGTTTCCGAAGAATATCAGATTTCAGGAAACGATAGACCAAGCATATTTCCACAATCAACGCCGACCAGGCCAAGATACATCAGATGCTGTTCAAATCTTTGTATCAATGCCCGCGATGCAATGCCTGAAGGAGGCACTGTTACTATTGGAGTGAAAAGCGTAACACGTCGGATATGCAATCGCTCTTCCCCTAGCCGAAGATGATGATCGGTATGTATGCATCAGTATCTCGGATACCGGTACAGGAATAGAAGAAACTGTAAAAGACATGATTTTTGATCCGTTCTATACAACAAAAGGAAAAGGGAAAGGGTTTGGGCTTTCGGTCGTATATGGCATCGTAAACGCGCATCATGGATTTATCGACCTGGAAAGTAAGCCGAGATACGGGAGCACGTTCTATATTTATCTCCCGGCTATGATTGTAGATGAAGAAAGAGTTGACTCTATACAGATGAAAATGCCGGAAGATGTCGGCGGCACAGAGACTATTCTCGTTGTGGAGGACGAGAAGTGTCTTCTAGATCTTGCCCGCCTTATGTTTGAATCGAAAGGATATACAGTACTTGCCGCTAAAGACGGTGTAGAAGCAGTTGAATTGTATAAACAGAATAGAGAAAATATTTCACTTGTCTTTTCCGATATAGGACTGCCAAGGCTCAACGGAAAGGAAGTGTTTTTGAAATTGAAGGAGATGGATCCGGATGTAAAAGTCATTTTTACAAGCGGCATTTTTGTCGATATAAAAACAGAATTATTAAAAAACGGAGCTAAAGACTTTATTCAAAAACCGTACAAGCAAGAAGATGTCCTGCAAAAGATAAGGAGAGTGCTGGATACACATTAGTGCTTATCGGAATTTACATCGACAAATATTACAGTTAGAAAAATTTATTCCCCTTCTACATCTAAAATATGTCAGCGGTGATGTGAATCTCCCCCTCGGGGGAGGGGAGAAGAGGGGAAATAATGGACACATGGGAATCCGCATAAGCGGCATTTGCTGTCACTTCAATATTCTACCGAGCGCTTTCGTTTAAGAAAAAATGATCCGCACTCTGCAGTAAAGCCTGGATTACGTCTTTCACTCATTTCATGCCGGTAAAAAATATTCGATTATTTGTAAAAGACAAATAGAAATTATTCTCAGTGGTGATGCGTGAAGCAAAATCCCCGATAAAATAAATAAAATCTCCGGTCTTTTATTTTAAGCAGGATATCAAGCCGATTTCCGAATTACTATCTCGGGGCGAAGTATGGTATCCTGTGGTTTGCGGAAAACTTTATTCTTATCAATCACTGCCATTTTGTATGCGGTTTGAGCCATTTCCTCTAGCGGCTGTCTGACCGTAATAAGCGCTGGAATCGAGGACCGTGCGATACGCATATCGAAACCGATTATTGCGGCATCTTCGGGCACGCTGACGCCGCAGTCCCTGGCATCGATTATCAGGCCTTAAGTACAATTATCGCCCGCTGCGCAAAAAACAGCGTCAACACCTATATCTTATTATGCCAGGCATAACACGAAGGCCGTCTTCTCGATTGTCACCTCCTCTATGATTGCACCGGCAGTTGAATTTGAGCGTTTAAAATACGGTTAGTATAAAAACGAAAATCTTACATTAAAATTAATCGGGCGATTGGAAACTTGAAAATTATGTAAGCGACACAATAAACAAACTCCTGTAAGAACTGTCCGATTGCTTCTTAAGCTAACGTATGGAGAAATATCGGGATGTTTCATTGACTTCGGAAAATTGGTTTTTCGATTGATTTGATCTGAAGGTCACGGCATCCAAGCTATTTAAATTTATTAAGTTTGATGGACTGGAAGATTTACCGGAGTATGCAGGTTTACGGAATTTCAAAAAATCTTCTCTTTTAATACAGAAAATCGTATCTTAACAAGGTTTACTTTTAGGTTCTTTCTTTGATGAGAAAATAGCGGAGACCATATGAAAAAAATATTTCTTTTGTCATGCATTCTATTTATTACGCTTGCATCTAATTCTTCTGCTCAAATAACTACTGCGGGCCTGTCAAAGGCTGATGACTTGAGTAAATCGGTGTACGGTTTGGGATTATCGGCAGGTTGGGGCTCAGGAATCGGGCTGAGTTTTCGTACGCATCTTCCGTCCAAGTCATCACTCCAGGCAGTTTTTGGCATTATTAAATCATCAAATAAACTTTCTATGTGCATCGGCGGTGAGTATCAATATGATCTTGTAAGGAGCAATGAAACTCGATTTTTTGTTGCAGGCACGGCAGCATATTTATATCACGGCGACGGATCTAATGAAGTATCAGGTCCGTACAGGATGGGCGCAGGAATCGGCGGTGAATTTCATGTACAGGGTGCATTACATGTAACAGTAGAAGGCTTGTTCGTATTTTTCTCGGACGGCAGAATTCTTCCTCTTCCGCAAATCGCAGCGCATTATTATTTCTTTTAAAAGAAGAACATGCTCGAAACGCATGTTGTTATAACGCATTCACTGAAGATCCCGGCAGCGGAACTCCAGTTCCGTACAAGCCGCAGCGGAGGTCACGGCGGGCAAAACGTCAATAAACTCGAAACACGCGTCGAGCTTTTATTTGATATAGCTCATTCAACTAGTATTCCCGATTCTCTTCGGCAGCGCTTACTACTCAAGTTATCCTCTAAACTCGATTCTTCAGGGATCCTGCGAATTGTTGCACAGGATTCCCGCAGTCAATGGAAGAACAAACAACTTGCTGTCGGAAGATTTGCGGCAATTATCAAATCAGCTTTAAAAGTAAATAAGAAACGAATTTCTACTAAGCCGACGAAAACTTCCCGTGAGAGCCGGCTTCGGATGAAGAAAATCCGCGGTGATACAAAACGCCTGCGAAAAATAATTATTGAATAGAAATCTATTTCTTATTGTAACAGATCATAAGTTTTTGCGTATATCTATATAAGCAGTCTTTGAAAATAAATTTACGGGAGTATTCTATGAAAAAGCTATATCGCTCGCAGACCAACAAAAAAATCGCGGGAATATGCGGAGGAATCGGCGAATTGACAGATACCGATCCCACGATGGTACGGCTTGTTACGGTAATACTTGGTTTAATAACCGGATTTTTCCCGTTCTTTGTCGGTTATTTGATAGCCTGGTGGATTGTGCCGGTCGGCCAGTACGGTAAAGATAATAATTGAAACTTTCCGCACTGCATTTGGTGTTGTATCTAGAGAAGAAATAATAAAAAGGATACAACAATGAAAAATGCAATAAGGTTTGCGTCGGCGGCTGTTTTTTTGTTTTCGATGGTCCTGTCCGCACAAATCGAGGAGAAGAGAATGGAACAACAGCCGAAGCTGTATTCATTTACCATGAAAACAATTGACGGGAAGGATAAACCGCTCTCCGAATATAAGGGCAAGGTTTTATTGATTGTCAATGTCGCTTCGAAGTGCGGCAATACGCCGCAGTACAAAGGGCTTGAATCGATTTACAAAAAATACAAAGACCGGGGATTCATTATTCTTGGTTTCCCTGCAAATAACTTTCTCTGGCAGGAACCGGGTACAAATGAAGAGATTAAAAAATTCTGTACATTGAATTATGGCGTTACATTCGATATGTTCTCAAAGATAAGCGTGAAGGGAAGCGATCAGGATCCGCTCTATCAATATCTCACAGAAGAATCTCCTGTCCCGGGAGCTGTAACCTGGAATTTCCAAAAATATCTTGTTGATAGAAAAGGAAATGTAGTGGAGAAATTCACTCCTAAAACAAAACCGGAAGAGAAAGAAGTAATTGATAAAATAGAACAACTCCTGAGTGAAAAGTAGATTGTAGAATCTTCAAGCAACAATTTGAAGCCAATCCAGTGAAAAAGGATTGGCTTTTTCTTTTAACGCCGGTTGATACTCCTTTAATATTTCGGTATTTTTCCATGCACTATGACAGCACTTTCTGCATTGTTCCGAGGAAATTCCATTAATCCTGCCTGGGAATTCCATTCCGGCGGAATAATTTGGCGAATACTGTTTTCGCCGCAAAACTTAATTATCGGTGAAACACGCAATCAAGAGGCAAAATCGGCGCGATTCTTTTGTGTCGGCGCTGCTACCGGTAAATCTTTATGGGAAGAAGTTGAATTTGATGAACCCTGGTGGATAGGAATTGAAACGGTCTATGACAAATGGATAATTTTACATGGATTTGCCAGACCGGATATGCCTGAACATCGCGGTATCCAGGTTGTTGAACTTACGACGGGCAAGTCAATATGGAAAAATGTTGAATTAACCTATTGGTTTGTGAATGATCAGAAACTTTATGCATATAAATATATTTTCGAAAAACGCCTCGGATTTGAAATCGATATTATTACCGGAACTATAATCAATGAATACACCGATAATCTCGATGTACTTCACGAATTACGAAAGAAAGCATTACAAAAAGAAACGGAAAATCTGCAGGGCATTATTTTCCCGGAATTATTCGAACAGGAATGTCCCGATGCAAAAGTGAATAGTATAGTTGGAGATATCACAAAAGAACATACAATAGCAGGAGATATAGAATATCTCCATCGGAAATCTATTCTTATTGTGAGTTATTATCGGAAAAGTGATTCATCGCAGTCAACAGATTTAGAAAATATCCTCGTTGTGTACGATACAGAGCGTAAAGAAATGAGATTCAATGAGATAATTGCAGGGGGTATGCAGGTCCCGGGTCCTGATACATTCTTTGCAAGAGATGAATTCGTATATTTCGTTAAGGATAAAAACAAATTAACCGCATTAAAACTATGGAAGTTATAACAGAGCATATAAAAGTTTCAACGAAAGGGAACTCAGAAGTCGTTGATATTACCGAAAAAGTCATATCGCTCCTTCATCAACACAAATTGAAAGAAGGTAATACGACTATCTTTGTAGTCGGCTCAACTGCATCCATAACAACAACAGAATATGAACCGGGACTGCGAAAAGACATTCCTGAAATGCTCGAACGGGTCGCACCAAGCGGCTCCCGTTATCATCATGACGATACTTGGGGAGATGGAAACGGCCATGCGCATGTGCGGGCATCGTTTCTGGGGCCGTCTATCGTTGTCCCTTTCACGGATGGAAAATTACTGCTTGGGACCTGGCAGCAGATCATATTGATTGATTTCGATACGAGAGCACGTAATCGCGATATTGTCGTCCAATTTATAGGAAAATGAAACAATGAAAACTTATCGGATTAAAACGGTCGATGCATTTACTAGAACGCCGTTTGCCGGAAATCCGGCAGGTGTGGTTCTTGATGCCGCCGGTTTAACTGACTCGCAAATGCAGTTAATTGCGCGCGAATTGAATTACCCTGAAACCGCTTTCATCCTTCCGGCAACGGAACGGGATGCGAATTTGCGCATCAGATGGTTCACTCCCACGAATGAAGTACCGTTGTGCGGACATGCGACTATTGCAAGTTTTCATGCTCTTGCTGAAGAAGGCCTGGAAGGTATGAGTACAAACGGCCAGCATTATTTCCGTTTGCAGACAAAGAGCGGTATTTTGCCGATACGTGTGGAAAAAAATTTTTATGACACGAGTATTGAATTCGAGCTGCCTCTCCCGAAATTTAAAAATAAAAAGAATCTACCGGCAGCCTTTCTTCATGCTCTTGGTTTATCAAAAAAAGAATTAAAAAAGGATTTGCCGGTTGTTACCGATTTATATGTCTATGTTCCTGTAAAATGCCTCGATGTATTGAAAAAAATCAGACCGGATTTTCCGGCATTGGCGCTTGAATTGAGGAAAATGAAGGTTAGTGGTGCATGCCTGCTGTCTCTGGAAACGATAGAGAAGAATTCGTCGGTTCATTCGCGTTTCTTTGCACCGAACTATGGAATTGACGAAGATCCGGTAACGGGTTCTGCAAACGGCCCCCTGGGGTGTTACCTGAAAAAATTTGTATTACCGGCAGGTTATCCTGTTGCGTACCGGGAACTATCGGACGGTCGATTGGAATTCATCGGTGAACAAGGAGACGAGATAAAGCGTATAGGAAGAGTAAAAATTCGAGTGCAATGCAGGAAGAAGGACATTGAAAATGTCAGTATCTGCGGTGAAGCAGTTACAATTATTGATGCGGCATTAAAGATTTAGTTAACCAACGAAGGAGAGAAGGAATGGCTGTTAAGAATATCATTTTTGCGATTGTGCTTTCGGGATCATTTGGAATATTTGCTTACAGTCTGCAGCGAATGATCGCTTTCATTTCAATCGGCAAACCTGAGGACCGTCTGGATCATCTGTGGACACGATTAAAGAAGATGATGTCCGTCGCAATCGGCCAGTCGAAGCTGTTTCGTGAACCGGCGGCCGGCTTCATGCATGCGTTTATTTTCTGGGGATTTCTTGTTTTATTGTCGTCAGTTCTGGAAGCAATCGGTGAAGGCTTTTTTCCGGGATTCTCATTCAGGTTCATAGGTTTTCTCTACCGGCCGTTAGTGTTCTGTCAGGATCTCTTTATCGGATTGGTTATCATTGGAGTGTGTATCGCGTTATTTCGGAGACTAATTCTTCGGCCTAAGCGGCTTCAAGGCGATTTGCATACAAAAATCGATGCAACAATTATTCTATTTACTATTTTCCTGATTATGGTGAGCCTCCTCGGGCAGAATGCGGCACGGATCCAGCTTGGAATGGAAGAGGACGGCAGATTTCTTTCTGCGGCAGTGAGCTCGATCCTCGCATCGACGGATGCATCCACAAACAATGTGCTCTTTGAAGTATATTGGTGGATCCATATTGTCCTTATTCTTGTATTCTTAAATTACCTGCCGTATTCGAAACATGCACATGTTCTTACATCAGTACCGAATGTATTTCTCTCGTCGCTTAAACCAAAAGGCGCTTTAACACCGATAGATCTTGAAGCAGAGGGAGTAGAAAAATTCGGGGCAGCGGATATAGATGATCTTACATGGAAGCAGTTGCTCGATGGATTTACATGTACGGAATGCGGACGTTGTACTGCTGCTTGTCCGGCCAATATAACGGGTAAACTTCTTTCGCCAAGGAAGATTATTACCGATATTCGGCATCGTACTGTAGAAAAAGGGAACTTTGTGCTGGATAAAGGGAAATCGGCAGCGCTCAAAGAAGGCGAAAAAAATCCTATAGAAAACGTGCTTCTTAATAATTATATCACTCAGGATGAACTTTTTGCATGCACCACCTGTATGTCGTGCATGCAGGAATGTCCGGTCAATATAGAACATATTCCGGCTATAGTGGATTTGCGCCGGAGTCTGGTATTGATGGAATCTAATTTTCCGCCGGAAGTTCAGGTTGTATTTAAAAATCTCGAAACAAATTTCAGTCCATGGGCATTCCCGGCATCGAGCCGTGCAGACTGGGCGGAAGGTATGAACATTCCGCAAATGTCGCAATCAAAGGATGCGGAAATTCTCTTCTGGGTCGGTTGTGCAGGTGCATTCGATGCGCGTTACACAAAGGTGACACAGGCTTTTGCCAGGCTGATGCAAAAGGCGGGAATAAAATTTGCAATACTTGGAGTTGAAGAAAAATGCACCGGAGATTCCGCACGCCGGATTGGGAACGAGTATCTTGCTCAAATGCTTATGAAAGACAATATAGCGACATTGAATAATTATAACGTAAAAAAGATCGTGACGACATGTCCGCATTGCTTCAATACGCTGAAGAACGAGTACCCGCAGTTCGGCGGTAATTATGAAGTCATTCATCATACGAATTTACTGCTTAATCTTGTTAATGAAGGGCGTTTGAAAATAACGAAAGAAGAAGCAGCGACAATAACGTTCCATGATTCGTGCTATCTCGGAAGATACAATGAAATTTATGAACCGCCGCGTGAAATTCTTGACGCAATTCCGGGTGTGACAACGGCAGAAATGAAACGCACGAAATCGAGAGGATTCTGCTGCGGCGCCGGAGGAGGAAGGATGTGGATGGAAGAGCATGAAGGAAAGCGGGTTAATGTGGAGCGGACAGAAGAAGCGCTTGCATTGAAACCTGACGTGATCGGCACGGCATGTCCGTTTTGCATGACGATGCTGGAAGACGGCGTCAAGGATAAAGGAGCTGCTGAATCAGTAAAGGTAAAAGATATTGCAGAAATATTATTAGCATCGGTAGAGTAATAATAAAGAATGCCGGCGACAAAAATTATACAGCTTTCTGCAGAACATCCGGATGCTTATAAGATTAAAGAAGCAGCAGAAATGCTTCGAGCAGGAGGATTGGTAGCTTTTCCAACCGAGACTGTATATGGACTCGGAGCCGATGCATTAAATGCCGAAGCTGTGCAGAAAGTTTTTAAAGCAAAGGGGAGGCCGTCCGATAATCCGCTGATTGTACATATTGCATCACTGGAAAATATTCAGCAATTTGCGTCATCGGTTTCCGGAAAAGGATTACAGCTTGCGCGGCGATTTTGGCCTGGCCCTCTGACCTTAGTGTTTTACAGGAAAACCGGTATTCCTGACGGAGTAACAGCAGGCTTAGAGACTATAGCGCTGCGAGTACCGGATCATCCGGTAACACTGGAATTACTGAGACAGTTTGGAGGCGGCATAGTAGGGCCGAGTGCGAATATTTCAGGAAAACCAAGCCCGACTTCGGCAGAACATGTATTTAATGATTTAAACGGGAAGATCGACCTCATTATCGATGCCGGTCCGACAAAGATTGGAGTCGAATCCACCGTACTTGATGTTACAGTCGATCCTCCGATTATTCTGAGGATCGGCGGCTTAAGCCGCGAAGATATAGAGAAAGAAATTAAAGAAGTAGATAATACAATTGAGGCGGATATGCTCCGGCGCTCACCCGGTACGAGGCATCGTCATTATGCTCCCAAGGCGCGCGTGATTTTATTTCCACCGGCAGATGAAGAAAAGTATAGAGAGTTAATTCATCAAAACGATAGGCAGCAAAAGAGAATCGGGTCGATAACTTACTCAAAAACGCTTGCAGACATCGGACAATCCGCATATCATGTGGTTTTAGAATCTTCAATTGAACATATTGCAGGGAATTTGTTCAGAGCATTGCGTGAATTAGACCGGCATGAAGTAGACATTATTTTAATAGAGGGGGTAGAGGAAAAAGGACTTGGTGCGGCAGTTATGGACCGGTTGCGCAAAGCAGCATTTCATGACGATCGGGAAATATAGTTCAGAATAGTATTATTGCAGGAGATTATTTTTATGATTCTGTTAAGCTCGGACAAATCTTCAAATCCACTCGTTGCGATTCTTATGGGAAGTACTTCGGATGCAGATACGATGGAACAGGCAAGACAAATTCTCAAGGAGTTCGATGTTCCCTGTGAAGTAAAAGTACTTTCGGCCCATCGCACACCCGAACAGACTATTGAATATGCGAAATCGGCTAAAGAGAGGGGAATAAAAGTAATTATAGCAGGTGCAGGCGGCGCAGCACATCTAGCGGGTATTGTGGCGGCTGTTACGACGCTGCCGGTGATCGGCATACCGATTAAATCCAAGGCATTGAACGGTATCGATTCATTACTTTCTATGGTTCAGATGCCTGCAGGAGTTCCTGTTGCCACAGTTGCTATAGACGGCGGATCAAATGCCGGTATACTCGCTCTTGAAATACTTGCACTCGGCAACTCGGAACTAAGTACAAAACTCGATACATACCGGATAAAAATGCAAGAGAAAGTATTAAAGTCTTCAATATAATAGTATCTCTAAAAAACTCACACTTCTGATTCTTGTCCCGGGAAAAAGCAATTGGTTTTGAAACAACATTCTGCTACCTTCTATCGGCAGGAAAGAAGGAGAATGTCTCTTGTCTGAATCTGCTGACGAACTACTTTTTTTACAAATAAGTAAAACTCATGAAACTTGATCAGCTCATTAAAAAACTTCTTCCACATGACGACCATTTTTATTCTTTATTGGAAGAATCTGCTCAAAATCTGATAAAAGCCGGAGTGGAATTAAAAAAACTTCCTCTCTGTAAAAAACAATCACAAAGAGAAGAAACCGCGCAGAGAATCAAAGATATCGAACATGAAGGCGATTCGATTACGCATACAATATCTTCTCTGAACTCAACTCTACGTTTGTCACTCCGCTGGATCGGGAAGATATTCACGAGCTCGCATCTGCTTTGGATGATGTTCTTGATCATATCGATGGATGCGCTCACCGATTTGCAATGTATAAAATTACTCGTGTTCCGAAAGCATTTTCTCAGCTAATTGATGTCTTATTGCTTTCAATGAATGAACTGAAAAACGGAGTTCATCTCTTGCGTAATTTAAATAAGATGGACCTTTTTCAAGACACATTCAAGATGGTGAATGAATACGAAAATCAAGCTGACGAAATTTTTGATCAGGCTGTTGCGGATCTATTTGCCAAAGAGAAAAGCGCTATCCAGATCATAAAACTGAAAGAAATTTTAGTCGGATTAGAGACTGCAACCGATAAATGCGAGGATGCGGCGAATGTTCTTGAAGGTATCCTGATTAAACATAATTGACAGGATATTCGTACAAATGATTGCTCTTATTCTTTTCATTATATTTGTTGCGTTGATCTTTGATTTTCTCAACGGATTTCATGATGCTGCAAATTCTATTGCTACAATCGTTTCAACGCGTGTTCTTACTCCACGAAAAGCTGTGCTCTGGGCTGCATTCTTCAATTTTGCAGCAGCATTTATATTTACAGATCACAGTGTCGCCAAAACCATCGGAAAAGGCCTTGTTGACGGCACACATCGTCACAGAGTATGTCATTCTCGCGGCATTGCTTGGTGCGATTGTTTGGAATCTCATTACATGGTACTTCGGTATTCCATCAAGTTCTTCCCATGCCCTGATGGGCGGATTAGGTGGAGCAGCAATTGCCCGGGCCGGATTCGATTCAATCCTCTGGAGCGGTTGGACGAAAACGGTTATATTTATTGTTGTTGCGCCTATGCTCGGTATGGTGTTGGGATTTGGGATGATGACGATACTTGATGTGGATATTTCATAAACGCCCGTCATCAAAAATTAATGGAATTTTCAGGAAGCTTCAGCTTGTCTCTGCTGCATTTTATAGTCTAGGACATGGCTCAAATGATGCCCAGAAGACAATGGGAATTATCACGATACTTCTTATCAATGCGAACATAATTCAAACAAGCGGTCCTGATGACTTTCCTGTAAAGTGGTGGGTGATTGTTCCCTGTTATACTGCAATTGCTATAGGCACAATGTTTGGCGGCTGGCGCATTGTTAGAACGATGGGACAGAAGGTAACGAAATTAAAACCTGCAGGAGGTTTTTGTGCGGAGACGGCCGGAGCATTTACGCTGCTTATTACGGCATTCAGCGGTATTGCTGTTAGTACGACGCATACCATTACAGGTGCAATTATGGGTGTGGGTGCAACCAAACGTGTGTCGGCGGTGAAGTGGGGTCTTGCAGGGAGAATTATCATCGCATGGATTATTACAATTCCTGCGACGGCACTTGTTTCCGCTGCTTGCTATTGGTGTATCGAGAAATTCCTTTAGTTTAAATATTACTTTTTAAAAAGAAGGTGTTATAAATCAGTTTTTCCCGCCGAGTAATGAATCACATTTGCTTTTTCAAGTGTCACTAATGCACCGCCTCCGGCAGATTCAAGCAATTTATCGACAACAGATAAAAATGTCTTTATTTTCTCTTCTGTATCGACAATTTCAACTATGATAGGCAGATCTTCCGAGAGTCTCAGAATCTTTGCAGAGTGGATAGTCCGGCTTTTTGCACCGAATCCTTCAACTCCGCGCAAGACTGTCGAACCGGCAAGCCCATGCTCGCGTGCTGCGATCACTATAGCTTCATACAGCGATTGGTGATGGACTTTATCCGATTCGCCGATAAAAATTCTTAATAATGTGCCTTCACCTGTGAGTTTCATTTTCCTATCTCCTTAAAAAAGCCGGCCGATTAATATTCCGAAGAAAGTTGCAGCCAGACATCCGAAAACAGAGGCTAGAATGTTGACAGAAGCGAGCAGGATTTCAGTATTGCGCAGAAGGGCGATTGTCTCATAGCTGAATGAAGAAAATGTAGTGAATCCGCCTAAGATTCCGATCGTCAAAAATATGCGTAGTCCGGGATCTGAAAGGAAGCGTTCTTCCATCAATGTCATCAATAAGCCGATAGCAAAACAGCCGGTGATATTGACAACTATATTACCGTAAGGAAAATCCGCTGAAAGAAAACGGTATACGACTTCTGAAAGCCAGTATCGTGCAGACGCACCGATACCGCCCCCGGTAAAGACTAATAGATAGTATTTCAACATCCTTAATCTCCCAAAAAAGAAAACTTATAATTTTTTTATTTTCCTTTATCACAGCCATCCAGTTTCTTTGTACCATTGATATGTTTTTTTCATGCCGTCATAAATGGATGTCTCTGTATGGAATCCGATGTGCTCCTGAATTTTCCGAGAATCGCAGACCCAATGCTTCTGTAAAAGGTCTCGTGCCTTTTCAATACTCAAAATTGCCGGTTTCTTACCAAACGCAGAAAAGAACTGTGTGATTCCCGCCATAGAATAGACAAGTTCTTTCGGAAGATGGACATTAATTGTTTTTTTATGGACCAGAGATGCAAGATAATCAATGAGAGCGGAAAATGTAAAAACAGCAGGATCAGAAATATTATATATTTGCCCTGTTGTTCTTTCATCCATGCATGCCCGGATGATTCCTTCCGCTAAATCCGGCGCATAGACGAGACTTAGAGTTTTTTGCGAAGAACCGATTATCGGTTTGAAGCCATAGCTGACACATTTAAACATCTCTAAAATATCCATATCGCGGGGTCCGAATACAGCCGGAGGCCGAATAATTACGATCGGTATTCGATCCATAAATTGTGTACAGTGCTTCTCCGCTTCGAGCTTCGATTGGCCATAAGTAGTGATCGGATGGCAGTCGGCTGTTTCAGTGAGAGGAATGCCCGTTGCGCTTGGCCCTGCGGCGGTTAGACTGCTTAGGTAGCAGAACTTCTTTAAATGCGATATTTTACCTGCCGCGTGAAGAAGACAATTGGTTGCTTCTGCGTTGCCGGAAAAATATTCGTCTTTCCGCTTGGCTTTAGTCACACCTGCGATGTGGATGATATAATCTACACCTTCTATGCATTTCGAAAGCGATGCAGAATCTAATAAATCGCCTGTTACAATGTCGACTGGCAAACCTTGAAGCCACCTCAGATTTATCTGATACGGACGGACAAGGCACCGTACACTATAACCTTCCTTTAATAGACGCTCGACAGTATGGCTGCCGATAAAACCAGTACCACCCGTAACAAAGACTGTCTGGATTATAACCTCCTCATTTGCGTGTTCATTGACTTTCTTTTCTTATTCAACTATATTAAAAAAAAACACGAGAAGCAAAAACCGCTTCATTTCGTGATTATTCTAATCCATGTCCCTGAGGAGATTTCATTGGATCTTTTTGAAAAGTGTTGGAATTTTACGCGCGCAGATGAGGTGAAAGCAACCGGTTGTTATCCATATTTTCATGCCATCGAAGAAAGTGAGGGTCCGGTTGTTAAAATTGAGGGCCGTAAAGTAATTATGGCAGGTTCAAATAATTACCTCGGATTAACGGCACATCCCAAAGTAAAGGAAGCTGCAATCGCAGCGATAAAAAAATACGGCACAGGCTGCTCGGGTTCTCGATATCTTACTGGTACGCTTGACTTACATAATGAATTAGAACGCCGCCTGTCAAAATTTATGGGGAAAGAAGCTTGTTTGCTTTACAGCACCGGATATCAAACGGGTCAAGGAGTTGTCCCGGTACTTGTTCAACATGGCGATTATGTTATTTCTGATAAGGACAATCATGCAAGTATTGTTGCAGGTACTCTTATTACTGCAGGTATGGCATCCTATGCAAAAGAAAGCGAAAGTTCGGTTGTACGGTACAAACATAACGATATGGCACATTTGGATCATGTCATTTCACAGCTTCCCGCGGATGCGGCCAAGTTTATTGTGAGCGACGGTGTATTCAGCACGTCCGGCGAGATTGTTAACCTGCCGGCCATGGTTAAAGTAGCAAAAAAATACGGCGCCCGTATTATGATTGATGATGCGCATGCTGTCGGTGTGATAGGAAAAGGCGGCAGGGGAACAGCAAGCCATTTCGGTCTTGAAAAAGAAACCGACCTCACTATGGGAACATTCAGCAAAACTTTTGCTTCGTTAGGCGGATTTGTTGTGGGTGAAGCAAAAGTTATTGATTATCTCAAACACAGTGCGCCGGCTCTTATCTTTAGCGCAAGTCCGACGCCTGCATCCGTTGCGGCAGTATTGGCATCGCTGGAAATCCTTGAATCTGAACCGGAACGTGTTGACAAGTTAATGTATAATGCACGGAAAATGCGTTCAGGTTTGAAATCGATGGGTTTTCGAGTCAGCGAACATGACACGGCAGTTGTTTCTGTCGTGATCGGAGATACGGAAAAAATACTGATGATGTGGAAAGCTATTTACGATGAAGGTGTGTTCGTCAATGCATTTATTCGGCCGGGTGTACCTCCCGGTATGGAAATGCTTCGCACGAGTTATATGGCAACACATGAAGAGCATCATCTGAATAAAATTCTTGAAGTTTTCAACAAGATAGGTAAGAAATTTGGTGTCATCAACTAAGCACGCAAAAGTAAGATTAAAGAACGCTGAATTGTAAGCCGTAGTTGTAAACACGCTGCGGCTTTTTTTATATCACTATTTATATTGGATTGACGGTGGATGAGATAATTGTCAGACCTATTTCCTCAAAGCAGGACACGTTAACGTTTATCCGGTTTCTCTGGGATATTTATCGGGATTATCCGGCATGGGTCCCGCCCTTAATGATGGACCGGAAAAAGCTAATGGACCGGGAGAGGAATCCCTTTTATAAACATACAGATGCAGAATTTTTTCTAGCTGAACGCGACGGCATCGTTGTTGGCAGAATAGCCGCTATTATTAATCATAACCACAATAAAGAACATGGGGAGAACATAGGATTTTTCGGGTTCTTCGAATGTATCAATGATCAGAATGCCGCGAATGCGCTATTTGATACAGCTAAGAAATATTTAAAGGAGCGCGGTGTTACGGCGATGCGCGGCCCGGTCAACCCATCGGTCAATGATGAAATAGGACTGCTCATTGAAGGATTTGATTTAAGCCCGACTGTTATGATGACTTACAACCCGCCGTACTATGCCGATCTGATCGAGAAGTATGGTTTTATAAAGGTAAAAGATTTATACGCATATTTACTCGATCAGAATACGGTGTATACGGATCGGTTCAATCGAGCGCATGAACTTGCCAAACAACGTCAAAAGCTTTCGTTTCGAGGATTTGACATGAAGCATTTTTATGACGAAGTCGATAGGGTAAAGGAAATATATAATAAAGCATGGTCGAAGAATTGGGGTGCGGTTCCAATGACTGATGAAGAGTTCGATGCGTTGGCTGCAGATCTCAAACAGGTTATTGTCCCGGACTTGGTCATCTTTGCTGAAAAAGAAGGAAAGCCTATCGGATTTGCACTTTCGCTTCCTGATATCAATATTGCGCTGAAGTATAATAAAAATGGCCATATTTTGCCGGCTTTATTCTACCTCTATACAAAGAAGAAAGAAATAAATCTTGTCCGTATTCTTGTTTTAGGAGTTATACCTGAATATTTAAGTACGGGAGCGGGAGCGGCACTTTTTTATGAGACAGCGATCCGTGCAAAGAAACTAGGGTATCGATACGGTGAAGCAAGCTGGATTCTTGAAGACAATGAACCGATGGTAAAGTCGGCAGAAGCTATGCAGGGCCGGATTACAAAGCGGTATAGAATTTATGAAATGAGTTTGTTGAAATAAAAAAATTATCAAAATCACTTACTAATTTATCGGATTATTTATGTCAGTTAAAAAAGTTGAAAAAATATGGATGAATGGTTCATTAGTCAATTGGGACGATGCAAAAATTCATGTTCTGTCGCATGTAGTGCATTACGGTTCAAGCTGGTTTGAAGGAATCCGGTGCTATGATACAAAAAAGGGATCAGCGGTATTCCGGCTAAACGAACACATTCGCCGTTTATTTGATTCGGCGAAAATTTATAGAACTCAAGTTCCTTATACTGAAATGCAAATTGCAGAGGCAGTCAAACAGACAATAATTGCGAACAAATTGAAAGCATGCTATATTCGGCCTATTGTATACCGCGGGTATGGCGATGTAGGCGTGAATCCTTTAGGATGCCCGGTTGATGTAGCGATCGCCGTTTGGGAATGGGGTGCATATCTCGGAGCAGGCGCTTTAGAACAGGGTATCGATGTCTGCGTATCGTCATGGCGTCGATCCGCACCCGATACTTTACCGACATTGGCAAAGGCAGGCGGAAATTATTTGAATTCTCAGCTAATAAAATTGGAAGCCATCGCCAATGGATTTTCGGAAGGTATTGCATTAGGAGTAGAGGGGACAGTAAGTGAAGGAAGCGGAGAAAATATTTTCGTTATACGAGAAAATATAATCTATACGACTCCCTTAAGTTCAGCCATTCTATCGGGTGTTACACGTTCATCCGTGCTTACTATAGCAAAAGAACTCGGCTTTTCGATCGTTGAAATGGCTATTCCGAGAGAGATGTTGTACATTGCAGACGAAGTCTTTTTCACCGGAACTGCAGCGGAAATTACACCGGTGCGTTCCATTGATAAAATTGTTATCGGCAGCGGAAAATGCGGACCTATAACAAAGCAGCTTCAGACATCCTTTTTTGATTCTGTACAAAGCGGTGTGGACAAGCACAACTGGTTGACGTTTGTTCGATAAAAGAAACTGGAGTAAAGACAATGGCAACTTCACAATCTTCAACGGATAATGCACTTTGGCGGAATTTTTTCTCCCAACGAGTAGTCCGCGAAGGTACGATAGAGGAGGTGCTGAGTAAAGTCCCTGCATTTGCCAACCTTGCGCCGCGGGAATTGAAAGAAGTTGCCGCAATTGTCCATAAACGAGAGTATCGAAGCGGCGAACCTGTTTTCTATCAAGGAGATCCCGGATTAGGAATGTATATTGTCAAGGATGGAGAAGTATCCATCGTGATTCAGGGAAAGGACGGAAATGAAAGAGAGCTGGCATTATTTAGCGATGGAGATTTTTTCGGCGAACTCGCATTATTGGATGAATCGCCGCGTTCAGCCAATGCAGTCTGTAAAACTGAATGTACGCTTATCGGTTTCTTCCGGCCGGATCTTTTTGAATTAATAGAAAAAAATACAACGTTAGGCATTAAAATTGTACTTAAACTTGCGGAAATAGTTGCACAGCGGCTGCGGCATACAGACAAAGAACTTTCTAAAGTGAAGAGTCAGCTTGAACGACTTCAAGCACAGGACGAAAGGAATTCCACTGACAATGAAAAAGGCGCAATCAAAGAAGAAGGTGCCGGCAAAAAAGAGTAAACCGGCAAGATACAGACCCATCAAGCTTCAACGCATTCTGGTACCTATCGATTTTTCCGATCATTCGATGAATGCGCTTAAATATGCTGTATCCTTCGCGCAGCAATTCAAGGCCTCTATCGATCTCATTTACGTTATTGAACCGGCAGTTTATCCGGCGGATTTCAGCTTCGGTCAGATTGGATTCCCCGATGTGGAAGAAGAACTGAATACACACGTCAATGATGAGTTGGAAAATATCATAAAAAAAGATATACACGGAAAAGTAATATCACACAAAGCAGTCCGTACCGGAAAACCCTTCTATGAGATCAACCAATACGCCCGGGAAAGAGATATGGACATCATAATTATTGCCACTCATGGACATACCGGAATGGAACATATTCTTTTCGGCAGTACGGCGGAAAAAGTTGTCCGGAGAGCACCGTGCCCTGTCCTGGTTGTTCGGAGCGGCGAGCATGAGTTTGTAAAGCAATAGATCCGGTTTTTATTTTAAAGATTTAAAAGCGTCAAAACCATTAATTAGTCTAAATACAATTTACGTCTCACAAAAGGAAAAAGAAATGAAGATTATAGCGCGGTATTATTTTATTGTTTTTTGTTTTTTCTTCTTATCCAATACGTCACATAGCCAATGGACGGAAATAAATGGACTTTACCATGGTTGGGTCCAGTGCGTTGCGATTTCCGGTACGAAAATTTTCGCGGGGACCCAAGACGAAGGAATTGTGACTTCTACCGATAATGGTATAAGCTGGAGAACAGCTAATGTAGGTTTAACGGAAGTAAATATCTCAGCTTTCGCTATCGTAGGCACGAATATTTTTGCAGGAACTACAATGGGCGGTATTTTTTGTTCCACTGATGATGGTTTAAGTTGGAGTGCAGTTAATACTGGTTTAACGAGTCATTATGTCCATGCTCTCGCTGTCTCCGGTGCAAATATTTTTGCAGGAACCGGGAGCGGTGTTTTTCTTTCCACTAACAACGGATTGACCTGGACAAAAGTTAATAACGGTTTGACCTCATACCTTGTTAATGCGCTTAATGTTTTTGGCACGAGTCTCTTTGCAGGAACAGACGGCGGCGTTTTTGTCTCCACCAATAACGGTTCGTCCTGGATAGCAGTTAATACTAATCTACCGGTAAACGTCGATGTCATATCTTTGATCAATAATGGCACTGATCTTTTTGCTGGGACCTGGTCGAATGGGATCTTTCGCTCTACCAACTATGGTTCTAGTTGGACTCAAGTTTATATCAGTCCGGTTGGTTTTCCTGTTAATGCTCTTGCTGTATCAGGTACGAATCTCCTTGCCGGAATGTTTGCTGGAGGATTATTTTGTTCAACTGATAACGGTACAACTTGGAATGAAGTTAATACTAGTTTTTCGCGCAATTCAATCGATGCATTTGTCACCTCGGAGGACAAACTTTTTGCCGGAACTGGTAATGGAGTGTTTGTTTCCACCGATAACGGTATAAGTTGGACGGGAATCAATACTTATTTGACAGACCGTTATGTTAATAATATAACTATTTCTGGTACAAATTTATTTGTCGTGACTATTAGTGGTACTTTTTATTCCTCTGATATTGGTTCAACAATAATAGATAAAATAATTCAGAGTTTTTCCGAGCCTTTTTAAAAAATCTTAGTTTTCATTCTATTGATTGTTTGATTACGCCTCCATACCTTATAATAGGTAAAAATAGAGGAAGGGGGTGTCGATGAAATTAACGAATGAAGAAAAAAGAGCACTCTTGAAGATCGCACGATCTTCAATTCAATCTGCACTAGATCAAAAACCATTCCCAAAGAGAGAATTTAAAAGCGAGGCATTTGATAAACCGTCCGGAGTTTTTGTTACACTCCGTATCGGCGAAGATCTTCGGGGCTGTATCGGATATGTTGAGCCATTCTATCCGCTTGCTCAAGCAACGCAGGAAGCGGCAGTAAAAGCCGCTATGGAAGATCCGCGCTTTATGCCGCTGGCTTCAGCCGAATTGTCAAGAATCACAATTGAAATTTCAGTTCTTTCACCGATCTCTGAGCTTCATGATGTAAAAAAGATAGAAATAGGAAAACATGGACTTGTGATTGATTCCGGAATTAGACGCGGATTGCTGCTGCCGCAGGTAGCAATCGAGTACGAATGGGATCGAGAACAATTTCTAAGCCACACGGCAGCGAAAGCGGGATTGCCTCCGGACGCTTGGAAAAGGAAAGAAGTGAAACTTTTTACATTTACTGTGGAAAAGTTCGATGAATCCGAATTTAAAAAAGAAGATAAGCAGGATCTATGAGTGAAAGTCAAATAGTCCGTGCTCCCACAGCAGCCGGGATGTTTTATGAGGGATCGCCGGATGCACTTCGCAGAAACATCGATGAGATGTTGAATAGAGTTAAACTGCCGAAAGTTGAAGGCACATTGCATGCAATAATATCGCCTCATGCGGGATACGTATATTCCGGATTTACGGCTGCACACGCATATAAGCTTCTTGAAGGTAAAAAATACGATTGCGTCATCGCTGTCGGCCCGAGTCATCAGGAATACTTTGACGGCGTTTCAGTATATCCTGGTGATGCATACGAAACGCCTCTCGGAAAAGTACCGGTTAATACCGAAGTGCGGTTAGAATTACTGCAAGCAGAAAAGAGTATTGTTGTCTCAGCTGCAGGGCATCGTAAGGAACATTCGCTTGAAGTACAATTGCCGTTCCTCCAATGTGTGCTTGGAGAGTTTTCAGTTGTTCCTATAATTATGGGTGACCAACGGCGGGATTTATGCAGAAAACTTTCATTTGCACTCGCGCGTGTAATGGCGAATAAAAATATTTTGTTAGTCTCGAGCAGCGATCTTTCGCATTTTCATGCTTATGATGAAGCAGTTTTGCTTGATAAACGTGTCATCCGGGCTGTCGAAGATTTCAATCCTGATGTGTTCATCGATGGATTGGAAAACGAGTCAATCGAAGCATGCGGCGGCGGGCCAATTGCGGTAGCTATGATGACGGCTAGACAATTAGGAGCGAATCGAGCAGAGATATTGCATTATTGCAACTCGGGAGATATTACCGGAGATAAAAGCGGTGTCGTCGGGTATCTTGCAGCGGCCTTCGTGCAGGTGGATGAAACAAAATAATCCTTCTGATACGTAGAAAAGCGGTTGAATTTTATCTAACCTAAAATCTGCAAAGTTGATAGATTGAATTCCAAAAGAAGTAATTTTTTTGTATCATAATAGACATGGTCTTTTATATTTGCTTTTCCGGCGCACGGAATTCTTAACAGTATTGAAAAAGCATCAATAAGAAGAACAAGTTATTAATCAGGATAAAGGATAACCATTGAAAGCTCTTATTGCCAGCGGTGGACGCGGTACAAGATTGCGTCCGATAACGCATACACAGAACAAGCATCTGATACCAATCGCAAACAAACCGATCCTTTACTATGCCATTGAAGCTGCTGTGGATGCGGGCATCAGGGAGATCGGGATTGTACACAATGCAGACAGCCAGGAAGTTCCGGAATATATCGGCGACGGCTCCAAATGGGGAGTGAAAATTACATATATCCCGCAGGAAAAACCCGGCGGTCTTGCTCAGGTTGTACAATTGGCCGAAAAGTTCATTGCAGGTGATAAGTTCATTTTTTATCTCGGCGACAATATGCTCGTCGGCGGAGTGAAACGATTTGTCGATGAGTTTGAAAAAAGCGGTTGCAATTGTTATCTGACATTATCTAAAGTGAAAGATCCCGAACGGTTCGGTGTACCCGAGATCCGCGACGGTAAGATTATCCGGGTAGATGAAAAGCCAAAACAGCCGAAAAGCAGCTTTGCTGTCGCAGGAATTTATTTGTATGATCATCATATTTTTGAAGCAGTGAAAGACCTAAAACCTAGTGCCCGCGGTGAGCTGGAGATATCAGATGCGCACACATTGCTTATTGAGCGAGGTTTTAAGGTCGGGTACGCAGAAATTACCGGATGGTGGAAAGACACCGGAAAACCTATCGATTTATTGGAAGCGAACCGGCTGATTTTAGATAATATCACGGTAAGAAATGATGGTTTTATAGATAAACATTCTGACGTAGCCGGCCGTGTCGTGATAGAAAAAGATGCACGTATCGTTAACAGCAAGGTCCGCGGCCCGGTTATTATCGGAAAGAATTGCGTTATCGAAAATAGTTATATCGGCCCGTTTACTTCCATCGGAGATAGAACTGAAGTGCGAAACAGTGAAATTGAATACAGCATAATTCTTCGGGATTGTAAGGTAACGAGCGTCGGTATTCGAATTGAAGGGAGTATTCTCGGCAATGACGTTGAAGTTGTTGAGGCTGTCGGAAAACCGCAAGTTCATCGTTTTATGATAGGCGATCAAAGCCGGATTGAAGTAGCAAAATAAAGAAATCAGCAGCACAAGAAATTATTAGATATAATTTAATAAATCATTTAAAGAGAGTGCAAGAGAAATATGGGCAAGAACGAGAAGACCACAGGCGATCAGGCAAAAGCAATGGAGAAAATCGTTTCTCTGGCAAAAAGACGCGGTTTCGTATTTCAATCGAGCGAGATTTACGGCGGTTTAAATGGGTGCTGGGATTACGGTCCGCTGGGTGTTGAGATGCTCAATAACCTGAAACAGCAATGGTGGAAAAGCATGACCTATCGTGAGAATGTGGAAGGACTCGATGCTTCTATTCTTATGCATCCGCGTGTGTGGGAAGCATCAGGACACGTTGAGAATTTTACGGATCCGATGGTCGATTGCAAGCAGTGTAAAGCACGGTACAGAATCGACGTTCTTTTTGACGACCTGTCGGTTAAAAAGAAAAAAGATGTTTTGCGCGAACTCGATTCACAAAAATTCGGCGGCCAGCAGAAGGATGAAACTATTATTGAAGAATTCGCAAAACTTGTTTCGACCGATCAAGATGCTGCGAACATTGTCTTAAGACTGCCCTGCCCGAATTGCGGTAATAAGGGAACATTCACAGAAGCACGCAAATTCAATCTGATGTTTAAAACATTTGTCGGGCCGGTGGAAGATTCGTCATCGATTGTTTTTTTACGGCCGGAAACGGCACAGGGAATATTCGTTAACTTCTTAAACGTTCAATCTGCATCGCGCCAAAAACTGCCGTTTGGCATCGCACAGATCGGAAAAGCATTCAGAAACGAAATCAATACAAAGAATTTTCTTTTCCGCACGCGTGAATTCGAGCAGATGGAAATGCAATTTTTTGTAAAACCCGGGACAGATGACCAGCAGTTCGAGTACTGGCGCGGAGAACGCATGCAGTGGTACATCAGATCTCGGAATGACAAAGGAAAAGCTCCAATGGCATCAGCATCCGAAGGATAAACTGGCACATTATGCCAAGGATGCATACGATGTTGAGTACCTGTTCCCGTTTGGCTGGGGCGAGATTGAAGGCGTGCACAATCGTACTAATTACGATTTATCGCGTCATGAGCAATTTTCCGGCAAGAATATGAAATATTACGATGAAGAAACCAAGGAGAAATTTACGCCGTTTGTCATAGAAACTTCTGCCGGTGCAAGCCGGTCGTTTATGGCATTCCTTGTGGATTCGTATCATGAAGAAGAAGCACCCGATGCAGAAGGCAAGATGGAATTGCGTGTTTTAATGAAGCTTCATCATAAACTTGCACCTGTAAAAGCTGCGATTTTCCCGCTCGTTAATCGCGACGGTATGCCGGAATTCTCGCGCAAACTTGAGGCTGATTTACGGTCGTATTTCCGCGTCTTCTACGATGACAGCGGCGCAGTAGGCAGACGGTACAGAAGGCAGGATGAAATTGGAACTCCGTACTGCATAACAATCGATTCTCAGACTTTGCAGGATCAGACGGTTACCGTCCGCGACCGCGATAGTATGATACAGGAGCGTGTATCAAGCACAGGCCTTAAGGATTACCTGATGAAGAAATTGATGTAAAATGTGCGAATGATTTTTTAACAACCATAATGTATACAAAAAAAATTAAAATTGGATGTGTAAGGGAAAGTGATAAATAAATTTCTGTTTTTGGCGGTTCTGAGTCTTTTTAGCTGGGCAAATACTCAATCACAGTGGCTTGACGATCCGGCTCTCCACCAGCGAGTTTTAAGAGGTATTGATAAGCTTTACAATTTTGAATTTGATAGAGCTGATTCGGATTTTGCGGAAGTTATCCGCCTGCGCCCGGATCATCCGGCCGGATACTTTTTCAGCGCGATGATCCAGTGGGAACGCATCATCAGCAATTTCGATGATGAGTCGCAGGATGATAAATTATATCAGATGCTTGATGTAGTCATTGAAATGTGCGAGAAACGGCTGGACGAAAATCCCGACGATGTGACAGCGTTGTTCTTTAACGGAGGTGCAGTAGGTTTTCGCGGACGATTGCGTGCAAACAGGGGTAAATGGATCGGTGCAGCCAATGATGGAATAGTCGCACTGCCGTTAGTGAGAAAAGCATATGAATTAGAGCCGAATAACTATGATGTTTTGCTGGGAATCGGTATTTACAATTATTATGCATCGGTTGTACCTGATAAATATCCGATAGTCAAACCGGCAATGATTTTTTTTCCGAGCGGCGACCGGAATAAGGGATTAGAACAGCTTCGTCAGGCGTCGGAGAAAGCAAAATATGCAAAAGTCGAGTCTATGTATTTTCTCATGCAGAGCTATTTCGTTTATGAGAAGGACTTTACGAATGCACTTGAACTTGCCAGAAAACTGCATGCTAAGTACCCGAATAATTCCATGTTCCATCGTTATCTAGGCCGTTGTTTGGTAAGTACAGGATACCTTGGCGAAGCAAAGGATATTTTTATTGAGATTGAAAAACGGTGTTCCAATAAGCAGGTTGGGTACGACACGTATGATGCGCGTGAAGCGCACTATTACCTTGGAAAATTTGATTTTATGGCAGGGCGATTTGATGCAGCTTTGCAGAACCTGTACAGGAGCGATGAATTAAGCAGGAAAATTGACAAAGATGAACCGTCCGGATTCATGGCCCTCGGAAATTTGCTCATCGGTATGATTTATGATGTGCAGGGAAAGAGACAAGATGCTATAATGCAATATAAAAAGGTGCTGGCTATGAAAGAATTTGATAATTCTTACAAAGATTCAAAAGAGTATCTTAAACAGCCCATATAAACGCAACAAATGAAAACTCAAATCCTTTTGCTGGCCTTAGTCGCCTCTCTCGCTGTTATTCTCGGCGGTACAATGATAGCGTCGCGTAAAAGCTGGTCGACACGCATTCAGGAGATACTTCTTGCACTCAGCGCCGGATTCATTCTCTCTCTCGTTTTTTTAAAACTGGTTCCTGTTAGTTTTGGATTTGCAGGCGAGTCTGCAGCAGTCTGGATTCTTATCGGTTTTGCCGTGATCCATTTTTTCGAGCATACTCTTGTCGGACATTTGCATTTTGGCGAAGAGACTCATCACGAGATGATGACATCGAAAGTTACCGGGTATTCGGCATTTACAGGATTATTCATACACGCTTTTTTTGATGGATTATCTATCTCGGTCGGTTTTCAGTACGACTTCCATCTTGGGCTTCTCATTTTTCTTGCAATTCTTTTGCATAAGTTTCCGGAAGGATTCACTATTGGTTCGATTATGATGAGTGCGGGGTTCTCACGTTCAATAGTATTGTATTCGGCAATCGGTCTGGGTCTCGCTACTTTTATTGGAGCCTGTTCGGTATTTTTGCTGGAACATGTTGATGCCCAGTTTGCCGGCATTGCATTCGCGTTTTCTGCGGGTACGGTAACTTATGTGGGTGCAAGCGATTTGATTCCTGAAGTGAATAAAACAAAAAGCCGCCTTCCGCCTCTCCTGGTTTTTGGAGGAATGGTGCTTTTTTATATTAGTGAAAAACTTCTCGATTCAATGCTGCGATAGGGGGTAAATATTTCTAATTCTCTTGGTAGTTCGCTCTGTCTGCAAGAATCTAGAGGTTGATTCCGAGGGAAATATGGTGCATCCCGATGTCTTTGGCAAATGAGTTGAATGAGTAGTCAAACTGGTAGTTCTTCACGATAATTCCAGCACCCATAGAAATTCCGGCAATACCGGCGCTCGTCCCCGTTTTGAAATCTTTTCGCTGCTTGTTGTTGTAGCCGGCGCGCAGCCGGAGCGACTCGCTCATCAATATTTCGGCACCGACTGTAAAGGCGCTAAAACGATCCCAAAATTTATCACCTTTTTCATTGAGCCGGTGAAAGTCAAGGTTCAGGTTTATCGGAAGATGTTCAGGCCGTTTTGTAATGCCGAATTTAATATCTAGAGGCAGCAATTCCGCTGTACCCATATATCTATTTAACTGTGTACCAAGATTTAAAACACTGACGCCGATTGAAAGATTCTGGGAGGACACATCATATAGGAATCCAAGATCGAATGCCAGCGCGCTTGAGCTGTACTCGGCAATAGAAGAATAAATATATTTGATATTGGCACCGAAAAGTATTTCCTTGTCGTAATGAGCTGCTATCCCCGCGATAATTGCAAGTTCCTTCGCTTCGAATGTGCCAAGTTCATTCAAGTTTTCGTCGGTCCGGGTGAACGAACCATAATTTATATAGGTGACACCTCCGCCGATATTTCCGATTCCATCGATGTTTTGAGCAAAGCTCAAAGATCCAATGCCGACATCCATAAGATAATTAAGATAACTGGCGGAAACTTTCGGTCCGCTTAAAGTTCCAAGGGCTGCAGGATTATAGAACAGCACATTTGGGTCGTCTTTCATTGATACGAAACTGCCGCTTAGGGCTGCGGCCCGTGCATTTACATCGATACGAAGAAAATCATATGGAGACACTGATTGTTGGGCAGAAAGTGTTGCCGAAAGACCGGCGGCGGCAATAAGAAAAAGAAGTGTTCGTTTCATTCTGTGAAATCTACCAAAATTGAGAGTAAAATTCAAGCGGCATATTTAAAATGAATGAGAAATATTACATTTAAGAAAAAAAATGCCGGCGGCAATATTAGCTGCGTTTGGAAAAATAAATTCGCCGGATACGAACTGCCGTTTATATCTTTTTCTTGCATATATCAATCATTTTCAGAATCCTTATTCTAAAAAAGAAAAGGTGTAAAACGTCATTTCTATGAAATGGATAATACATAAGGTCTCTGAAGTATTTTTATTTAAGAAATGTATAGATTAATCCCGAGAGAGAATGGTCTCTTAATAGGCACAAATATTGTGCAAAATCAATAAAATTCTCTTTGCAAATCAGGTCCTTTTTCTGTATTTTATATTCAGTAAACATTACAAATTGCATTGAGGATTAAGATGAAAGAAGGAATTCACCCTGTATATAAAAAAACCGTGGTTACCTGTGTGTGCGGCAATGTATTTGAGACTCGTTCTACCACAGGCAATCTACACATAGAAATTTGCTCAAATTGCCATCCGTTTTTCACAGGCAAGCAGAAATTACTTGATTCAGCCGGACGTATTGAGAAGTTCAAGAAGAAGTACGCTGCCAAGACAGAGGAACCAAAAGCAGCAGTCGCCGGAGCTTAATAACAGTAATGCTGTTCTAAAGCGGAATGTGTTGTCAGAATACATTCCGCTTTTTTATTATCGATAGCATGGAAATCCGGATTGCCGGACCTCCATCTGTCTACCTGTTTACTAAGAGTGATCTGATCGATGGCAGCACAACTCTACAGCTTCATGGAATAATCAATTCTCACACATTTTGTTGTTTGTCCAACTCCGGCCTGTTTCTAAAATTTACAGTACGGAACATTCTCATTGAAAGACTATTAAATGCAAGAAGACGCCACACCACAAGAAAATTCACAGCAACCGGTTAGCCTGTATGCCAGTCCGCGCGGTACAGCTGTAAAGATACTGAACCGCGTTGAGCGTTCGGATGCCTATCTTGATAAACTGCTTGATGCCGAATTAAGTTCGGACGCTATGAATGAATTGGATAAAGGCCTCATGAACGAGATTGTCACAGGTGTGATTCGCTGGAAAATGAAACTCGACTGGGTCCTGACGGGATTCTTCCACGGAAATTTCACAAAAGCAGAAACGAATATCAAGAATGCACTTCGCGTAGCGTTGTATCAAATTCAATTTCTTGACCGGATTCCTCACTCGGCTGCCGTCAATGAAGCAGTCGAGTTCATCAAACGGCTGCGCGGTCAGAAAGCTGCGGATCTCGTCAATGCCGTTCTCCGTAATATTCTCCGGAATATAGAAAACATACGGTATCCTGATCAGGAAGAAGATAAAATTCGCCATCTTGCCGTGATCGAATCTCATCCGGTCTGGATGACGAAACGCTGGGTGGAACGCTATGGATATGATGAAGCAAAATTGATGATGGAGGCAAATAATTCTATTCCTGATCTGGCATTACGGATCAACCGCTTGAAAGTGGATTTGAATTATTTTTTCTCGTTGCTGGACAAACATCAAATTCAATATACACGTTCACAGTATTTTGATTTCTTCGTTCGTGTTCAGCACATGGCTGGAATCGGGAAGTCGGAACTTTTTAAGCAGGGATATTTTTCCGTTCAGGATGAGAGTGCCGGTATTCCTGTCCTCTTGCTCGATCCGAAGCCGGGAGAACGCGTCATCGATCTCTGTTCGGCACCCGGCGGGAAAACAACTTTTATCGGAGAGTTGATGAAAAACTCCGGTGAAATCATTGCTGTCGATCGATATGAAACCCGGCTCAATCTTGTTAAAAATGCATGCCAGCGATTGGGCATAACAAATGTTCATCTTGTTGCTGAAGACGGTGCGATCCTTGATATACCACCAGCAGATAAAGTACTTGTGGATGCACCTTGCTCGGGGCTTGGCGTTCTCTCGAAAAAACCGGATGCGAAATGGAAACGGGACGTTGATGATATTCAGAAACTTAGTGTATTTGCAAAATTCGCTTCTCGAAAACGCAGCAAAACTTGGTTAAACCCGACGGAGTGCTGGTATATAGTACATGCACGATTGAACCGGAAGAAGGGTTTGACCTTATAAAAGAATTCCTTGTCCAGACATCCTGAGTTTTCTATTGAGCCGGCAGATAAGTTTGTTCATCAAAGTTTTATAGGCAGTCAAGGACAGGTGGAAACATTCCAGCATAAACATGGAATGGATGGATCGTTCTCAATCCGATTGAAGAAGAAATAAGAAACTTCATTGCTAGAAGCATAAGAATATTAGTTGATGAACCGTTGATAGCGGAGGAATCATTCTCTATGAAACTCAATGAACTTCTTGCGGCAGAGCTGAAACGGCTCGAGGATGCAAAGACTTTCAAATACGAAACCTCTCTTCAAAGCGCACAGGGCGGAATTGTCAAGGTTAACGGTAAAGAAGCGGTTATGCTTGCTTCAAATAATTACCTCGGTATGTCGAACCACCCGGTTGTTGTGAAAGCCGCAATCAACGGAATGAAGAAATACGGGTATGGACTTGCTTCAGTACGTTTTCTTACCGGCACTCAAACAATTCATCTTGAATTGGAAAAGAAGATATCAAAGTTCCTGAAATCGGAAGATACCATTCTTTTTTCATCGTCCTTTGCGGCAAATATTGCATTCTTCCAGGCACTCACGAACGAAAAACTCGGTTTTGAAAATTACAAAGATGTTATTTACAGCGATCAGATTGAATCATGCCAGTATTATTGACGGTCAACGGTTATGCAGGGCAGAAACAACTGACCGTAAGATTTTTCAGCATGGCGATTGTGCCGATCTCGAACGCCAGCTGGAAGAAGACAGAGACAAGGATTATCGGCTTCGGATGATAGCTACCGACGGTGTTTTCAGTATGGAAGGAGACCTCGCACCGTTACCGAAGATTCTTGAACTTGCAGAAAAATACGGTACGGCGGTTTTTGTAGATGATGCTCATGGAATAGGTGTCTGTGGAAAAAGAGGACACGGCACGGCCGAACATTTCGGCGTGCTTGGTAAAATCGATTTTACCGTCGGTACGCTCGGAAAAGCCATTGGCGGAGCAGCGGGAGGTTTTATCAGCGGATCCAAGGACTTTGTCGAGTATATGCGTCAGAAAGGACGCCCTTATATTTTTTCGAACTCCCTTCCGCCTGCAGTTGTTTGCGGTTCTCTGGCGGCATTCGATTTGTTAATAAAGGATAATTCCATTGTTAAGCGGCTGCATGAAAATACAGTTTACTTTCGAAAAGAAATTAAAAATCTGGGATTCAATATTATTGAAGGGACGCATCCTATCGTACCGGTAATGCTCGGTGAAGCGTCTATTGCGCAGGAAATGAGCAATGCTTTACTGAAGTCGGGAGTTTATATAAAAGGCCTATGGTATCCGGTTGTCCCGAAAGGGAAAGCACGATTACGCGCCCAGATCTCAGCATCGTTAAGGAAAAAAGATATCGACCGCGCATTGGAAGCATTTGAAAAAGTTGGGAAGAAAATGAGAGTAATTTAAAGATGGTGAGATGGGAGATGGTGAGATGAAAGATGATGAGAATTAAAGATGACAGATAGGAGAATGTAAGAACTGAAATGATTACTACTATTTACTGTTCACTAATCACTTATAACTAATAACTTATACCTCCCATGGCTTCTAAATCACGACTCGCATTTATAGATCTTCTTCGCGGATGGGCATTAATAGTGATGATTGAAGTGCATGTTTTTAACGCCTTTATTTTACCGCATTTTCAGAGCGGCTTCATGGTTCAACGTACTCAACTTTGTGAATGGCCTTGTTGCACCAAGCTTCATATTTATATCCGGATTTGTTTTCCTTTTCGCAAGTCAAAAGAAATTAGAATCATTTCGCACGTTCGGCCCGGCATTCTGGAAACAGCTGGGGAGAATCGGACTGATCTTGCTGGTGGGTTATTGTCTTCATCTTCCATTTTTCTCATTCCATCGTTCTATCACGGACTCGACAGAAGCTCAATTATTGAGTTTCTATCAGTCGGACGTTCTGCATTGCATAGCGTTCGGTTTGCTCACACTATTCTTTTTGAGATTAATAATACGAAATGACGGGTGTATCGAACGATATTGTTATCGAGCGGATTGTTTGTTGTAATAGCTGCAATGTTTCTATG
Organism: uncultured Bacteroidota bacterium; assembly: GCA_963770945.1. Taxonomy (GTDB): domain Bacteria; phylum Bacteroidota; class Ignavibacteria; order UBA10030; family UBA10030; genus Fen-1298. The sequence goes on from CAVYRP010000017.1 coordinate 110,211, forward strand.
GGATATTGATTTTACAACATTTATTCCGGCACCTATAGCTGCATATATTAATGGAAAACATTATTCGCTTTTTCCGCTTTTTCCGTGGACGGCTTTTATGCTTTTCGGAGGTTACTTCTGCTTCCGGGTATATTACACGCACGAGAACACCAGAAAGAAAGGAAGTTTATTTTACGTTTTGCGCTTATTGGAGCGATTCTGGTAATTGTAAGTTCGATTGCGGGCGAATTACCGTTTCGCATGCCTTTTACATCGGAAGCTATAAGTGCGAGTCCTTTCTTTTTCTTCGTTCGTCTTGGTATTGTAATGCTGCTTCTAACGGTTTGCTGGTTTTATGCGGAATACCGCAAGACCGAAAAGTCGTTTGTTCTGGATGTCAGCCGTGAATCGTTGTTGGTATACACAGCACATCTGCTCGTTATTTACGGGCGATTCTGGAATGAACAAAGCTTATATTATTACTACGGCAATATGTTCGGAGTTTGGGAATGCATTGCGGGAACATTAATACTCGCTGCAGTAATGATCGGTATGGCGATAGTCTGGGGATGGCTCAAACAAAATCATTTTCCGCTTGCACGTGTAATCTCCTGGATGTTTTTAGGAACAATAGTTATATATTATTTTCAGAATAATAATATTATAATAAAGGAATATAGAAGGAAAGAGAAAATGGATATTGTGATGCTGATAGTTTTAATTGTTGTCGCTGTTCTCCTGCTGGCAGTTCTTCTACGGACTTTTTGGCAAAAAGGAGACGATTCAACACAAGCGGCATTGATCTTCCAGCAGCAAGTGGATTCTTTACGCGGGGAAATGAGTCAAAATCTTAAGAATACAACAGATACATTTGTTATGTCATTGAAGAATACAACGGATTTGGTTTTGAAGAGCCTGCAATCAACTACGGAGAATATGAATCAGAATCTGAGCAGTGTTACATCGCAATTGCAGAACAATACCGGTCAGATGGGAACGCGATTGGATACTGCGGCAAAAGTAATTCAGGATGTCCAGAATAAACTCGGCGAACTTGGAAAGGCGACACAGGAGATCAAGGAACTTGGCCAGAGTGTTTCAAAGTTAGAGGAAATGCTGAAAGCTCCGAAACTTCGCGGCGGACTTAGGCGAATTATTATTGGAGGATTTACTCAAGCAGGTTCTTCCGGCAAATGCTTATGATATTCAATACACATTTAAGAACGGACAGACTGTCGATGCGATAATAAATACGGCCGGCGGAAAAGTACCGGTGGATTCCAAGTTCCCTCTGGAAAATTTCCGTAAAATGCTTGATGCAAAAACGGACCAGGAAAAGAAAACCGCTGCCCGTCTTTTTAAAGTGGATGTTAAGAAACATATCGATTCGATTGCGGAAAAATATATTCTTGCCGGATGAAGGGACATTCGACTTTGCGCTGATGTATATTCCGGCAGAGAACATCTATTACGAAACAATCATAAGAGAAGAAGCATTTGACGATGAGGATGGATTGTATTCGTATGCAACCAAACGGAGAGTGGTTCCGGTTTCACCTAACAGCTTCTATGCGCATTTGCGGGTTATCGCTCTTGGTTTAAAAGGACTTCAAATTGAGCGCAGTGCAAAAGAGATTTTTCAGAATCTTGAGCTGCTCGGTACAGAATTAAGGAAATTCAACGATGTGTTTGAGACGCTCGGCACGCAGTTGAACAATGCAAAGAACAACTATGACAAAGCCGATAAGCAATTGTCAAATCTGACCGAAAAATTTAAGACTGTGCAGTCTATACCGGATGCAAGAGCACAGAATCAGCTTGGATGCATTTAAGAAATGATTTTTCAACCGTAGGGACGCACAGCCGTGCATTCCTACAAAGAACATATTTCCGTGGTAGGGGCGATTCATGAATTGCCCCTACATATGCTAATAAATACTCAAAATCATTTTATTCCCCGCCTGTAATCCAAGAATATTCCAAAACGATGGAGTTTCAACGATACAGTGAATAAATAGCTTGGGCATTCCAGCGTTGCGATAACACAGGCATACTATGCACACTTGGCTACGGAGAATTTACACACAGATGTGAACAGGATAAAAGTAGAAATAAATTAATAATGATGTTGGATAATTTAAATTACCAAAGGTTACTTATGCTTTAGCAGTTCTACCTCTTGCTCCAGCATTTCAACACGCTTCTGTAATCTTTCGCCTAATATGCATATTCCAACAATAAGGAGACAAATAATAGCTAGCCATATATTCATTTTAATTACTCCTATAAATAGCATATATATACGATACAAAATGCAAATAAGCTTAATTCGTCAGTTTCATTTGCTGGTTAGATCACCAACAATGCTCCAAGATTATATCGCTTGTGAGATGTGGTTTAACAGCCTGATGGTAACGAAAAAGATCCTTGCTGAGGCCTGGTTTGTCTATTGGCACTGGAACATAAGGAACCTCCCCGTCTAGTTTGCTCATCGCCTGCAGTACCTACCTGTTCTTTCGAGAAGTACTCTTCAAATAATTCGTTGTCTGGAAATCTGTGCGAATCTGCCCACCAGCCCATAGTGCTCATTCGCTTTATGTAAATTGTCAAATTTGGAACAAATGAAATGCGCTCCATAATCGAACGAACACACACAGCATCGACGATTATTCGCCTATTTTGATTGGACAGTGTCATCAGCGTTTCAGATAGAGATCCATACTTTATATAATCGATGTAGCCACCTTTTTTGCGTTCAAGGAAAGTGTCTACTTCAATGTGGGAGGCACCAAACGTTTTACCAAGTTTTGATGAAAGCAAAGTCTTTCCCGAACCGTCAGCACCATCGATTGAGATGACCCAATTGGGTATGTCCTCTAATTTTGATCGGAGGAGTTGAATCAATGAAGGCACGTCTTTTACAATTTCACTCATCTGGTTGCAGCGTTAAGCTGTCCATTCCGTCGGCTTGAATTGCGGATTAGACAATTAATATTTCTGATAGAGAACTCTAAGGATATCATCGCCATAACTTTCCGGAATAATCTCAATCCATTCTAGTGGTTTTGTAACTGTTTCTTTAACGTTGCCAAATTCATCGTAACTTATTATTGACAATGTTCTCATTTTCCGATTTTTATTATCGAACTCGACATGACTTACATAGCTTTTTGTTGTTATATATAATTTTACAATAATCTCTACTCTGATGACGAAGAGTAAGGCATCCATAGAAGAAGTATCTTGTAATATTACTGCATAAGGTGGCAAATATTGTTGCTTTACCTTTTTTAGGACTAGATTATTCAATGTATCTTGATTTTCAGTCGCTATGCTGTCCATTTTTTGTTCACTAATAGATTTAATCCATATTACAATATTGCCATTGGGTTTTCGTTCCTTTGTTTTCACATCATAAAAATCATAATAATTAATTCCTTCCTTTTTATTATATCCAATATATTTCCAGTCGGCTGATTTAACATCATTAAAGACGACAAAAAACAAGATTAAAAATAAAGATATTCGAATATTCATCTTTATCTCCTGCTATGTTGATTCTCTAACGGACACTAAGCTGCTCATTCCGCTTGCCCGACTGTCATTTGGGTGGGGGTTGTTGGTTAGGGCTCGATCAATAATATCAGCTTTTTGTTATTATTAGTGGTGCTCGGTTTTTTTGTCCAAATTATCATATTGGTCCGATCACTCCTTCATAAATGTACGATGACAGTTATAAAAGTCGACACTTCAATGAATAGAAGCCTATAATAATAATTACACAAGTATATTTTGGACAATCCATTAAGCAGTATTCCACCAAAGTAAAAAAGTAATTATTAAAAAGACTGAAAATAACATTGAACGAAAAAAAGACTTGCCTGTATACTTATTTTGCTACAGTCACGAACTTTATCTGGTTCTTTATAAGAGTATTACTTACTCAAATTAAGAATAGGTTTTGGTTTTATCTTAAAAATATTCATAATAATTTTAACAACTTCAGTAATAATCTGTTTCAGCAAGTAAGTCCTGAAAAAATGACAACGCCTATCAGACAGACGCTAAAAGTGCAACTCCTCCAGTGTTTAACGCAGAAATAAATCCTATTAATTCGTTTGGCATTCACATCAATAAGTATCATTGCTAATAATGTAAGCCAAACTGATGAATGCGAAACCTGCAATAATTCGTTCAGGCAAAAGTCTTGAATTATTCATAAATAGCTTCTCCTAAGATATTGAAATGAGAATATATCCTTCCACGATTAAGTTGTTTTACGTTCTGTAAATATTGTGGTCATTGGCATCAGCAATATGCTTCTTGTATCGACAAAAATCAAGGTGCCTTTCGTCGATGGTAGTCGAAGACTTCAGTCTTCGTTAATAAACTGAAAGCGAAACCTAAAGGTTTCGACTACCAGACTCAACTACTCATCGGCTCAATTGCTCACTTACCCGTCGGTGTTTTGGCGGGTCTGCTCACTGTCTTAAAATCTCATCATCTCAACATCTCATTTTAACATCTCATCATCCAATTCTCCCTTGCCTGCGAAGTGTTCGTATCGTATATTTAAGCGCGTCATTATTTGCTCGGAAGTGTAATCCCAATGGGATTCACTCGAGGTCCTTTGTAATATCTTATTGTCCCATAGTGTAACTGGCGGCATGCCTGGCTTTGGAGTAGATAATTTCCTTAGTTTTACCAAGAACTCGCATCGATGTGCACATTTAAAAACAGAACATATAATCAAAATTAATCTTAACATTTTAAACTTAAACAACTATGAAACGAAAAAATTTCTTACTGCTATTAATCCTCCATGTATTTATTTTGTCTTTCGCCTGGTCTGCGGTAAAACAAAATAAAAAGAGTTTAACGAATGAAAACTGGCTTAGGGTTTCTGATGATCAAATAGTCAATCAAAAGGGTGATACTGTTTATTTACGCGGTTTCGGACTTGGCGGAATGCTTCATATGGAGGATTTTATTGACGGTTATTCAGCCAATGAAGAAACTATGCGTGAGGGTCTGCTGGAAGTATTAGGAGAAAAGAAATACAATCTTTTCTTCGATACATTTTTGAAAAGTTATTTCACTGAACCCGACGCAGAGTACATTCACAGTCTGGGACTGAACCTGGTTCGCATCCCCATCAATTACCACCTTTTTGAAGATGATATGAATCCGCGGGTAATTAAAGAAGACGCATTTGAATACCTCGACAAAGTAATAGAATTGTGCGCAAAGCATCAAATATATACTATCATCGATCTGCACGCTTTGCCGGGTTTTCAAAACCAGCACTGGCATAGCGACAATCCGACCCATAAAGCATTATTCTGGAAGCATAAGGATTTTCAGGACAGGGCGTTACACTTGTGGGAAGTCATTGCAGAACGCTATAAAAATCAGCCATGGGTTGCAGGTTATGATTTGATTAATGAGCCGGCTGATCCGACAGGCAAAAAACTTTTCCCTTATTACAAACGTCTTTATAATGCAATTAAGAAGGTCGACCCGAATCACATTATGTTCCTCGAGGGTGATCGTTACGCTAAAGATTTCAGCAAGTTTACGGAAGTCTGGGATAATGTGGTTTATACCAATCACGATTATGCCGGACCTGGATTTGGCGGAAAGTATCCCGGCAATTACAATGGAAGATATGTTAACAAGGATACGCTTGAGCAGGAATTTCTTAATAAATCTGTTTTTATGCTTACAAATAAAGTACCTATTTGGGTAGGTGAGTTCGGTCCTCTTTATACCGGTAATCCTGAAGAAGATGAAAACAGGTACCGGGTGCTTAAAGATCAACTGGCATATTACGATAAATATAAAGCGAGCTGGTGTATATGGCTTTATAAGGATATGGGATTGCATGCAATTATGCACCAAAACGAAAATACTCCATATATGAAACTGGTTTCAGCATTCCTTTCCAGGAAAGATTCCCTCGGAACCGATTCCTGGGGATCGAACGATAAAAATATCAGGCAGGTGATAGAGCCGCTGGAAGAACTGTTTAAAAAAGAGTTCCCCGGATATGATCCATATCCAAGCGGTCAGCAAAGACAAATAAGATTGATGGTCAGGCATTTACTTATTGCTGAAGCGCTTGTACCTGAATATTGTAATTTGTTTAAAGATTTGACTGAAGAAAAACTGACAGCACTCGCTCAATCATTTCGTTTTGAAAACTATGTAAAACGAAAGAGGCTGGAAGACATATTGACTGGCCGGGAAAAGTAAACTGGAAATGGATTGAAATAAAAGTTATACAATTTACCGAAGACAAAAAAAACCTTATCCTACAACCGCATGCAGCCAAAGATGCACAATGCCGGTTGTCCGCCGAAGCTTTTCGAATGTCTGATGATTGGATTCTACAAAACTGTTTGGAAGGTAGTCGAAGACTTCAGTCTTCGTTAATATAATGAAAGCGAAACCTAAAGGTTTCGACTGCCATGCTTATTGACTCATAGGCTTAAAGCTCAATTGCACCGCCGGCGTTTTGGCGGGTCTGCTTACACTTTCAATATCTCATTATCTCACTATCTCAAAATCTCATTATCTCATTATCTCATCATCATCGTCTAATTCCCGCTTGCCTGCAAACTGTTCATTTCGTATATTTAGTATGTAATAATTTGCCCGTAGTGTAATCCCGATGCGGGATTCTCTCGGTGTCCTTTGTAATTCTTATTGCCCCGTAGTGTAACTGGCAACACGCCTGACTCTGGATCAGGAAAGTCTAGGTTCGACCCCTAGCGGGGCAGCTTTTTCATGGCGCTATCGTCTAACGGCTTAGGACGGAGCCCTCTCAAGGCTTTAATACGGGTTCGATTCCCGTTAGCGCTACATTCAAAATTGCACGAATAAGTGCTTTGCTTCCTGAATTTTTCCTCTGAAAAAACTGATTAATTTATTCTGATTTCACATAGATTTTTATGCATTTTTTTGCTATTTTCAAATTATTCACTCAAAGTCTATGATTGGATTGTTTTTTGTGCGTTTTTCGCCAAAAATCGACGAAATATTTTAGAATTTTCTATTTGCTCATTTCGTTAAGAATCTATATTTTCCACCAAGTTTTTATAGATATTTTAAAAATGGCATAATATGGCAATAGATCTACTTGATCAGATACATCCTTCAATCAAAGATTCTATTTATCCAGCTCGGATTGTACTTTCAGATTGGAAGATGAAAGAGGGCGATGTTTCCGACGCTGCATCGGTTTCCTTAAATGATAAATCGTGGACATCTATTCGCATCCCTTTCCAATGGGGAAAATATGACCGAACCTATTGGTTCCGTCAGATCATTACTATAACAGAACAGTTCGCAGGGAAACCGCTCGTATTGCTTTTAGATTTTCCGGAAGCGCTCCTTTACTTAAACGGAAAACCATTTCATGGCATCAATCAATATCATAACGAGATATTGATCACAGAAAAATCAAAACTCAATGAACGGTTTGTTGTTGCGATTCAGGCTTACAGCGGAAGGAAGCACGAACATAACATCTTCGGCATTGCTGAACTCGCAGTACTTGATACGACAGCGCGGCGGCTGGACAGTGCATTGTGTGTGCTGCATGATCATGAAAAGCAGGCAGAGCATGGCTCTGATGACTCAAAGGAAATCCGCGATCTGATTCGCAGGACGCTTATTTTCCTCAAATATTTCAAACCGGGAAGCGAAGAATATCCCAACGCTATCAGGCGTGCCTATAATTTTTTATTGAACACGCTGGAAACAGAACACAAAACAAATCTTCCGGGCATTATTCATCTTATCGGATATTCGCATATCGATACTGCCTGGATGTGGTCACTTCAAGAAACAATAAGAAAATGCGGACGCACGTTTTCAACGGTTTTAAGATTGATGGAGGAATTTCCCGAGCTGAAATATTCACAAAGTCAGCCGGCGCTGTACGAGTTCACAAAGATACATTACCCTGATCTTTATAAACAGATCAAACAGCGCATTGCGGAAGGCAGATGGGAGCCGGTCGGCGCGATGTGGACGGAAGCCGACTGTAATATTCCGAACGGTGAATCTCTTGTCCGGCAGATTTTATTCGGGAAAAGATTTCTTAAGGAAGAATTCGGCATCGATTCAAATACTCTCTGGCTTCCCGATTCATTCGGATTCAACGGGGCACTTCCGCAGATTCTTTTAAAAGCCGGAATTAAGAATTTTTATACCTCTAAACTTTCAAAAAATGATACAACAGAATTCCCGTATACATCATTCTGGTGGCAGGGAATTGATAAGTCAAGAGTGCTAACACATTTTTCACCTCTCGGACTAGAAGCTCAAATCACTCCGAAATATCTTCAGAAAAGCGGAGCCCCGGCATCAGCAGAACCGCCTGTATCTCCGATAATTCAAACGTATGGGTACAGTGACAGCGGAGGCGGGCCGACGAAAGAAAATCTTGAATTTGCAGTTGTCTTAAAAACAATTGTCGGACTTCCTGCTTCCCAGCTTTCTACGGTTCAGGAGTTTTTTAAACAATTGGAAGAACCGTCTTTAGAATTCCCTGTATGGAATAATGAACTTTATCTTGAAACACATAGAGGCACGTACACAACGCAGGCTTGGATCAAGAAAGAAAACCGCGAGTGCGAGACATTGTTGTATACGTCCGAGCTTCTTTCGTCACTGGCGATGCTGTATGGGAAGAATACTGCTGCGCGGCATTATCCTCGTACAGAACTTGAACAAGCCTGGAAAAAGCTTCTTTTAAACCAATTCCATGATCTCATCACAGGTGTTGGCATTGTAGATGTTTACAAAGATGTTCAACAGGGATTATAAAGCCATCCGGACAACATGTTCTGATGATCATAATGCGATGCGTAGAAGGAATTTCTCAGCCGGCAAAGAAGAGCAAAAAAGAATTCTTCTTTACGGTTTTTAATTCTTTAAACTGGCAGCGAAATGCGTATGTTGAACTTGTTGTTAAAACGCGTGAAAAACATCTTTCGGTTGAAGATTTAGATGCTAAGCCGATTGAACATCAGGTTGTGGAGCGGACAAAAGACGGACAAAAAATTCTTTGTTTCGTAAAAGATATACCGTCTTTCGGATTCAAAAGGATCATTGTTCATGTACATCCTGCCGATGAAAATATTTCCGAATTATGGAAGACATCAGCCCATGGAATTGAGACCCCATTTTTCAGAGTGCGGCTCGACAACAAGGGAGCATTCAGTTCTCTTTATGCAAAGCATCTCCGGCGTGAACTTCTCGAAAAAGGGAAACGTGCAAATGCTTTTGTGACATTCCGTGATATTCCGAAGCAATGGGAAGCCTGGAATATCGATGCTGAATTTGAAAAACATAAAACCGAGTTGTGGGCGATAAAGCAGATAAAAATAATAGAAACCGGCCCTCTGCGCGCGACCATTCGGATTGAGATGAAAACGGAGAACGGATCTTCTCTTTTGCAGAATATACGGTTCTACCATCAAACACCGCGCATCGATTTCCAAACGCAGGTCAAATGGAACGAAAAGCAGACATTGATGAAGGTTGCTTTTCCATTAAACATAAAAACATCCAATACGTCATACGAAATTCAATTCGGTACAATTCAGCGGTCGTCGAAGCCTCGTACAGAAGAAGAAAAGGCGAAATTTGAGGTGCCGGCACAGCAATGGGCGGATATGTCGGATGTAAAATACGGTGTAAGTCTTTTGAACGATTGTAAATATGGATATGATGCAAAAGGAAATACCTTGCGGCTTACTTTGCTTCGTTCGCCGCACTATCCGCAGCGGGTCGATATGTCGCACCCGGATGAGAACTTGATCGATCAAGGTGAACATACCTTCTGCTATGCACTATATCCCCATAGCGGCGATTGGTTGAAAGGCCGGACGGTACAACAGGCGCGTGAATTTAATAATCCCGTAATGGTATTCCCGAATGTTCTCGTGGATGAAATTCCATCGCTTCTGGAATCATCGAAATCCAGTATAATTGTTGACTCGGTCAAGAAAGCAGAAGAAAGCGATGCAATTATCATTCGGATGCATGAAGCCCATGGAGTATCCACAGACGCGTTGCTTCACTTCGGTATCGATACGGCGAGCGTATTTGAATGCGATCTCCTGGAAAATGATGAGAAGCCGCACAAGGTTACGAAATCCAAATTAACAATCAAGTTCAAACCGTTTGAGATTCGAACACTGAAACTTATACCGAAACCGCTGAAGAGAAAGCATTAATAGCTACATAATCGTAAAAGATAAATACAGTTTTTTAAAATGTAATAAGCAATCCTGCGTCTGTTGATGTATTGAATCGGCAGAAATATTAATCTCTCTTTATCGGCAATTGAAATCTCATTTAAGAAATCTGAAGGTTCGCAGGCACAACAAATTTCTTGCTTTTCCTTCATTGTTTTGAGATATTCATCATCAGCATTTTAGTATACCGGATTTGCTACCTTTGAAAGGAAACAAGATTATGACAAATAGTGCACACATAGAATCCAAATTACAATGGAAATGGGTCATTTTATCTGTAATTGCCGGACTTATAATAGTCGGGGCATCATACTTTATAGTTGCACCGATATTCCAGAGCGGCCAGGTACAATCCGTAGTTATGCTGGTTGGATTTATTGTGACGGGGGCGATTATCGGTCATTATTCTCCCGGAATTACAATAAAAGAAGCTACGATCGGTGGAACACTCGTTATGATCGTTATGCTTCTTCTTCTTTATATAACGAAACAAGAAATTCATTTTTCAGCAGCCATTAACATGCTTCTATTGATTCTTGGTATCGGTTTTTCATGGGTAGGCGGCTGGGCAGGCGAGAAACTTCAAGGAGATGAAGATGCAGCGGCAGAAGCAAAGAATCAAAAATTTCTCTGGAAATGGGTAATCGTCGGGGTTATAGTTTGTTTTGCGCTGAATATCTTATTTGTATTTCTTATTTCAAGATTTTTTCCTGTCCATATGTATCGGTCGGCATTTATGGGTTTCGTTGTAAGTTTTGTTGTGACAGGATTTATTATCGGTTATAAATCGCCGGGAATTACACTGAAAGAACCCGCTGTAGCAGGGCTTATCGCGGTAATTTTAGATTGGGTATATATACGATATATCGTATCTCTCAGGGTTCCCGGATTATATCTGACCGTAGGATTAATTCTAGGTTTTCTTTTAACTTTTTTTGGCGCATGGCTTGGTGAAAAATATCAGCAAAGCATCATTCCAAAAGCAAAAATATAATTCTGTTATAAAAATTTTTAAAGGGCCTCTTCAGTTCGACTGGAGGGGCTTTTTAGTCTTTGCGAGCCGATGGAGATGGAGAATAAAATATACCTTTACAGAGAAAGAAATTTTGAGTTAAATGAGAAATAGGAAATGAAAGAAAATCTTAGAAAAATTGGAATTCTTACGGGCGGCGGCGATTGTCCCGGTTTAAATGCGGTTATTCGGAGTATTGCAAAACCGGCAATGACGGAATTCGGCTGCACGGTAATCGGCATTTTGGACGGCTTTGAAGGACTTGTGGAAGGCAGGATGCGTGAATTAGTCCCCCGTGACGTCGGCGGTATCTTAAATCTCGGCGGCACTATTTTAGGTACTTCGAATAAAGGAAATCCGTTTCAATTTCCGGTTGAAACGCCGCATGGTATTGAAGTACTCGATTATTCGAATCAAGCTCTTCAAAATTACCGCGATTGGAATCTGGATGCGCTTATTGCAATCGGTGGAGACGGCACGATGCATATTGTCGACCGGTTTACAGAGCTGGGACTGAACTTAATCGGTGTTCCCAAAACCATTGATAACGATCTTTCTGCAACAGATGTGACATTTGGCTACGATTCCGCCGTTTCCGTTGCGACGGAGGCATTAGATCGTCTTCATACGACTGCTTCAGCGCATCACCGAGTTATAGTTGTTGAAGTGATGGGGCGGTATGCAGGATGGATCGCCCTCGGTGCGGGAATTGCCGGTGGTGCAGATGTGATTCTAATTCCGGAGATTGCATTCAACTGGGATAAAGTTTACGAACACGTACTTTTACGCAGTAAACGCGGAAATCGCTTCAGCATTATCTGTGTCGCAGAAGGTGCGAAGCCGGCCGCAGGAGACGTTGTTGTCAAAGAAATTGATAAAAAACGAACGGATCCGGTGCGCCTTGGAGGTATCGGAGATTTAGTCGGCCGGAAAATTGAAGAATCAACAGGTCTGGAAACTCGTGTTGTCGTGCTTGGACATGTTCTTCGAGGCGGCAGTCCGACTCCGTATGATAGGATTCTCGCGACACGCTTTGGCGCTATGGCAATAGAGACAGCAGCACAAGGAAAATTCGGATACATGGTCGGACTTCGTGGTACAGAAATTATTGCAGTTCCGGTCAAAGAAGCCATACTTAAACTTCGCACGGTACCGCTTGATTCGCAGTATATCAAATCCGCACGGGCAGTCGGAACAGACTTTGGTGATTAAAATCGGATTAACTTACATGAAGTATGGTAGACTTTAAACCTGAAATACAAGCGATCGATCCTGAATTTCTTTGTCAAGCATATTGCGGCGGTTATTTTCCTATGGCTGATTCGAAGACCGGAGAAATCAGCTGGTACTCTCCCGATCCGCGGACAATATTTGAATTGGATAAATTTCACATTCCGCACAGTCTTAAATTGACGTTAAAGAAGAAACTGTTCGATATCAGGATAAACAAGAGATTTGAAGAAGTTATGCGCGCATGTGCACAGCGCGAAGAAACTTGGATATCTGAGGAGATAATTAGAAGCTATGTTATGCTGCATCAGGCAGGCTTAGCGCATAGTGTTGAGACGTGGAAGGACGGATTGCTTGTCGGCGGACTCTATGGCGTTGCTATTCGCGGAGCTTTTTTCGGAGAATCGATGTTTAGTAGAATAAGCGATGCCTCAAAAGTTGCGCTTGTGCACCTTGTGGTGAGATTAAAAGAACGAGGATACTCGTTGTTGGATACGCAATTCACTACACCGCACCTGCAGAGATTTGGAGCGTGTGAAATTCCGCGTGCTGAATATTTGCGAAGATTGGAAAAAGCACTGACTATCACTTGTTCATTTGCTCAAGAGGAAATATGACAACTAATCATCTTGAACCTGTTATCACTCAAACTAATTTTCAAGGATTGAAGTTAATCAATCGCGGTAAAGTTCGGGACATCTATGATTTTGACGAATCCCTGCTTATTGTCGCTACGGATAGGATCTCTGCTTTTGATGTAGTCATGAATGAGGGAATTCCGTACAAGGGAAAAGTTCTTACGCAGATATCCGATTTTTGGTTTGAACAAATGAAAGATATTGTTCCGAACCACTTAATTTCATCTATCGTTTATGACTTTCCTTTGGAATGCAAACCGTATTGGGCAACGCTTAGTGATCGTTCTATGTTTGTGAAGAAAACGAAACCGCTGCCTGTGGAATGTATCGTTCGCGGATATCTCTCGGGTTCAGGCTGGAATGAATACAAAAAAAATAAAATTGTATGCGGTATTCAATTGCCGGACGGCATGGTGGAATCGTCCAGGCTGCCCGCACCTATTTTTACTCCAACAACAAAAGAAGAAATCGGCAAGCATGACGAAAATATTTCGTTTGAACAGATGTGCAGCATAATAGGAAGAGAGTTGGCTAATAAAGTACGCGATGTCTCTATTAAAATATACAATCGCGGATCTGAACTGGCGGAAACAAAAGGAATAATTATCGCCGACACAAAAATGGAATTCGGTGTGGATGAGAATGGTGAACTTATACTTATTGACGAACTGCTTACTCCGGATTCGTCTCGGTTTTGGCTTAAAGATCAATACCAGCCCGGCCGCGGGCAGGAGAGCTTTGACAAGCAATTTGTTCGCGACTATCTCCTGTCAATAAATTTTAATAAGAAGCCGCCTGCGCCAAAATTACCGGATGAAGTGATCCTCAAGACTTCCGCGCTCTATCTTGAAGCACTCAATCGATTGAGCGGCAGAACACTGGTATAATTTGAAGTGAAATTATCATTTAAAATTCTTGAACATCCTTCAGATCTGGGAATCGAAGCGTACGGTAAATCGATGCAGGAGGTATTTCGGAATGCTGCACTCGGGTTGGTTTCGATAGTTGCCGGAGCTTCTAAAATTGAACCTCGTCAGAAACGAATAGTAAAGCTTCAAGCGCTTGACCGTGAAAATTTAATGGTGCGCTGGTTGACAGAAGTTCTTTATTTGTACGACACCGAAAAATTTTTGAGTGCAGATTTTGAGTTTGAAACGCTTACCGAAACTTCGTTAATAGCCGGTCTTATAGGTGAACAGTACGACGAATCGAAACATGAATTGGAACTTGATGTAAAGGCTGTTACGTATCATCATCTAAGCGTCGAGGACCATAATGGCGATTGGATGGCTCAAGTATTCTTGGACGTTTAATTTATGCCGATTAAACAACTGGATGAATATCGCTATATAATTCCTAAATCATTTCAGCAAGGAATGAATGTAGAGGGGATGATCTATGCAAATAAGGAAATTATAGATGCGATCGAACGGGATGAAACAATTAAACAGGTTGCCAATGTTGCAACACTTCCGGGTTTGGTCGGCCGTTCTCTGGCTATGCCGGATGCGCATCAGGGTTATGGTTTCGCAATAGGCGGCGTTGCCGCTGCGGATTTAGAAAAAGGTGTTGTATCTGCCGGAGGAGTTGGCTTTGATATAAATTGCGGTGTACGACTGCTTGCTTCCGATTTCTCGATTGAGGAAGTAATGCCAAAAATCGATGCATTGTTAAATCAGATGTTCAGCAATATTCCATGCGGTACGGGAAAATCGGGAGTATTGGAAATTTCTTTCGAGCAGCTTGATAAAGTTTTACTAGATGGAGCACATTGGGCAGTAGATAATGGTTACGGAACATCAGAGGATCTGAGGCATATAGAAGAAACCGGTAAGATGTCTGATGCGGATCCGAACGAAGTGAGCAAACGTGCAAAGCAGCGCGGCCGCGGTCAGCTCGGCACTCTCGGTTCGGGAAATCATTTTATTGAAATACAATATATAACGGAAATATTTGATGAGGAAGCGGCGAAGGCGTTTGGCCTCAGATTGAATCAAATTGTTATGATGATTCACAGCGGATCACGCGGTCTCGGTCATCAAGTATGCACTGATTATCTGGAAGTGATGCAGGAATCTATGCCTAAATATAAAATAAAGGTTGTGGACAGGCAGCTTGCTTGTGTTCCAATAAAATCAAAAGAAGGACAGAGCTATTTGAAAGCGATGGCGGCAGCAGCAAACTTCGCATTTGCCAATCGACAGATGATGAGTCATTGGGCCCGAAAAGCATTCGAGCAAATCGTTGGCTCCGGCGGTCTTCGTCTTGTATACGATGTTACGCATAACATTGCAAAAGAAGAAGAACATCGTGTCAGCGGGAGGAATGTAAGAGTTCTGGTGCATAGGAAAGGAGCAACTCGTGCATTTCCTAAACATCATCGGGAAATTCCGCAGGATTACTTCGAAACAGGCCAGCCGGTCCTGATTCCGGGAAGCATGGGCACGTGCTCCTATGTTTTGGTGGGAACAGAAAGAGCTATGTTAGAAACTTTCGGATCCTCTTGCCATGGTGCGGGACGTGTAATGAGCAGGCATGCTGCTAAAAAGGATATCAGCGCGGAACAACTAATACACCAGCTCAGGGAAAAGGGAATTCATATACGCAGTGGTTCAAAAAGCGGTTTGACTGAAGAAAAACCTGAAGCGTATAAAGATGTGAGAGTTGTCGTAGATATTGTCCATAATGCAGGCATTGCTCAAAAAGTAGCAAAAATGGTTCCAATAGGCGTTATGAAAGGATAAAGGGAACCGAGTATAATATGGAAGCGTTGTAGATAATGGAGATACGGAAAAAAAAATAATAACTTGATATCAAACAATTTAGGAATTCAATGCTCAAACTGACCGAAGAAAATATTTTGCAATCTCTAAAACAGGTAAAAGATCCTGATTTGCACCGCGATATTGTATCACTTGGATTCGTAAAGAATCTTACAATCAAAGGCAGCGATGTAAAATTCGATTTACAGCTGACAACGCCTGCGTGTCCGGTTCGGGACCAGTTCATCGTAGATTGTGAGAAAGCCATACGAACTTCAATAGAAGGAGCAGGGAAGATCGACATAACGATGACTTCCAGTATACAGCGAAATACGCATTCGACTAAAGAGGAATTCATTCCTGGAGTAAAGAATACAATTGCGGTCGCAAGCGGAAAAGGAGGTGTCGGTAAATCGACTGTTGCTGTGAATTTAGCAGTTGCACTATCGATGGATGGTGCAAAGGTCGGATTACTGGATGCTGATGTGTACGGCCCAAGCGCTCCTTTGATGTTCGGCATTAAGGAGAAACCGACGGTTCTGGACGGTAAACTTCAACCGCTTCAGAAGTACGGAGTCAAGGTGATGTCGATCGGTTTTCTTGTAAATCCGATGGAAGCGGTTATCTGGCGCGGGCCGATGGCAAGCAGCGCAATAAAACAATTCATCGCAGATGTGTCATGGGGCGACCTGGATTATCTGATTTTCGACATGCCTCCCGGGACAGGAGACATACAACTGACGCTTGTTCAGACGATTCCATTGACGGGGGCTGTGATAGTAACAACTCCGCAGGATGTTGCTCTTGCTGATGCGAAAAAAGGTTTGGTGATGTTCAATAAAGTTGATGTGCCGGTACTTGGAATAGTTGAAAATATGAGCTATTTCATTTGCAGCCATTGCGGTCAGAGAGAAAATATCTTTGATGTCGGCGGCGGCAAGCGAATGGCTGAGGAATTGAACGTGCCATTCCTAGGTGAAATCCCTATCGATACCAAGGTCCGAATTTACGGGGATAAAGGTGATCCGATTGTCCATGGCGAACCAGGGTCTCAGCAGGGAAAAATTATACACGCAATCGCAAGGCAGCTTGCGGCACAAATCAGTATTCAATATCTTGGAACACCAACCGTGCCGAAGATAGAGATATTGCTGCCGAATCAAAATTGACTGAGAGTAGATATGTTGACAACCCAGGTTATTGAAGATAGTCTTAAGCGATTGCGAATCTTTCTTGCAATCGACGGGGGCGATGTTGAGCTTGTGCGTGTTTCTGAGACCGGCATTGTTGAAGTACGACTGCTTGGATCTTGTGCCGGGTGTCCGATGTCATCGATGACCTTGCGAGCTGGAATCGAACGGTCGTTAATGATACAACATCCTGAAGTGCGTCGTGTGGAACAGGTGAAGTAAAATTTGAAAGATTTACGCCGGAGTTTTATTGCTTTGATAGGAAAATAATACGGGGGATTGACTTATTATTTCCCTTTCTTCATCTCTATTTCGGTCAATTTCCCGTCTTTCAATTGAACCACACGTGCAGGATACTTTTTTACCAAATCATAATTATGCGTTGCCATTAGTACGGCCGTCCCGCGCATATTAATTTTCTTTAGAAGTTCCATGATCTCAGCGGAAGAAATCGGATCAAGATTGCCGGTAGGTTCGTCTGCAAGGAGGACAACGGGTTCGTTGACCAGCGCCCGCGCTATGACGACGCGCTGCTGTTCTCCGCCTGATAACTCATGCGGCATATGATTGCGTTTATGGCTTAATCCGACATCGGCAAGTACGTGCAAAACCGTTTTCTTAATTTCACCTCGTCGAGCATTAGTGACAAAAAGTGCGAAGGCAACATTATCGTACACATTCCGGTCTTCCAGCAGTTTAAAGTCCTGAAATACAATTCCGAGCCGGCGCCGGATGAGCGGTGTTTGACTGTTTTTGAGAGTTTCTGAATCATAACTAGCAACTTTTACCTTTCCGGTGGAAGGATGCAAATCGAAGTATAACAACCGCATAAGTGAACTTTTGCCCGTACCTGTTTGTCCGACCAGGTAAACAAACTCGCCATGTCCGAGTGAAAAATTTAGACGGTCCAGGACTTTTTGACCGTCGAACGATACTGTGACGTCTTTTAATTCAATCATGATTGCGCCTGTTTTTTGAAATCAGGACAGCCATTTTGACCGCTTCGATCATGCTGGATAAATTTGCTTTATTCTTTCCGGCTATATCGTAGGCTGTTCCGTGATCGGGCGAAGTGCGAATTATCTTCAGTCCTGCCGAAAAGTTTACTCCTTTTGAAAAAGAACTCATCTTGAGCGGAATCAATCCCTGATCATGGTACATTGCTACTATTGCATTATACTTTTTATATGCATGGGTTCCAAAAAATCCATCTGCAGGAAACGGGCCTTCGGCAAGAATTCCGGCCGTTTTTGAATCTGCAATCGCCGGTGCTATAATATTATCGTCTTCAGTGCCGAACAATCCTTTCTCGCCTGCATGCGGATTAAGTGCAAGTACGGCAAGACGAGGTTTCTTTAAACAAAAATCTATCTTCAGTGAATTATCTAT
Organism: uncultured Bacteroidota bacterium; assembly: GCA_963770945.1. Lineage (GTDB taxonomy): Bacteria > Bacteroidota > Ignavibacteria > UBA10030 > UBA10030 > Fen-1298. Next base: position 128,682 of record CAVYRP010000017.1, read on the forward strand.
AATGGAAATTTTTTCCAAAACTTTTTCTTTAGTTATGTTTGCCGAAACATCTTTGATTGCCGTATGTATTGTAACCAGTCCTACACGCATTTCGTTTGAAACTAACATCATTACTACGCTTTGAGATCGGCTCAGGAGTGCAATCATTTCTGTTTGACCCGGGAAATTATATCCCGCAAGATTCAAAGCTTCTTTGGAAAGCGGAGCAGTAACCATTGCCGCAGCCTTGCCCTGCAAACAGAGTTCGACGGCGCGTTCAATAGCTATACCTGCGGATCTGCCTGCCGTTTTTGCTGTAGCGCCATACTGAATGTCTGCACCGATACCGTCTCCAACATCTATAACAGAAAGACCGGATTTGTTTATCCGGAGTAAGGTTGTTTGTGCGAGCTGTAATTTAAGCCTGCAGTTTTTTGCCGTCTGTTCAAAAACACTTAGCGGACCGATCAGGACAGGTACGCATATCTTTTTTACGACAGGATGAATCACGGCTTTGAGCGCGAGTTCAGGGCCTATGCCGTTAAAATCACCGATCGTTATAGCAATAACTAGGTTTCAATTATCCTCCGTCTTTACAAGAATATAGTTGCTGTTCTTCTTTAAATCTCTAAACGTAAACCGCTTTTTAAGTTTTTCATAAGTCCAGATTTCAGCCGGAACTGTATTCGGTTTCAGCAGTCGATTGATTATGGTAGGTGCGCCAAACAGAATATAAATACGGCCGCGGTCGGTGCGATAGCCGTCTTTTTCATTTGCAGTCGAGTATCTCTTAATTGACTCATCCACTCGGCGGTAATATTCAGCCATGACTGAATTATACGCGCGAGTGGTATCCGGATTGCGTTTGTGCCAGAATGACTTGAAATGCCTTTCTCGATTCGTCTGAATTTAACGAAGACATCTCGTTGATTTCTTCTTCCGTAGCAATAAGTTTCAATGCGTCAACTGTAAGCTTGGGATCTGAAAGAGAATAAGGCTGAAGCGGCCAAATTACTTTAAATTTAGATTCTTTTTCTAACTTCAACACACCTTGGGTTACTTGCATACTTATCGAATATGTACCGGCTTCCAATCGTTCAAATGGAACAGGCACAAAGATGAATCCGCTGCGGTCCGACCCATTTATAATCGTAAAGGATACTTGTTTTGTATTTTCGATTACAGATAAAATACCGTTTCTACGCGTATAATATTCGCCCTGCAATTCCTGCAGGATCTCATCTTGATCTTCGTTCTTTCTTTGTATTTTCCATTCTAGAGTAATCCCGGTGATTGTATCCGGAGAAACTACCTGAAACATACAGATTCCTGACTGTCCGATGATAACATTGCCGCCATGATTTATCGGGAAGAATATATCGCGGCCCGGATAAGGAAGAATCGGATTTTACCGGATCGATAAACATGATCGGAGAAATATACAAACCGGAAGCGGAAAAAGTCCGTGCATCAATTTTCATATCACGATTAAGGAATGATTTTCCGGACCCATTATCTTTTACTTCGGCAGAAATTTTATAAAATCCGTTTTTAAGTTTGAAAGTAAATATTCCTTGTATTTCATCTGTCGGAAGGGCGTCATCAGCAGGCAGCGAATTTCGAAGAATTCTCATAGGGCGGTAGCCGCGCTCGACTGTGGCATTACTGCTGTCCGTAATTTCTACTATTAATTCGCCTTTTGCTTCGTAATATTCTTGTTGTACGTTACTTGATTTAGTAAAGAAGAGAAATGATTGACTTACTCGGTAGAGAACAATGAGTTCGATAGTTGCCGAGTCCACGCTCCGATACGGAATAGCTTCCAGTATTACGGGACTCGAAGAGCGGGCGTCAAATGAATCCGCTTTCCTGCCGAACTGAGCAAAAGAAATCGAATAACAAAGAATAGAAAGGAAAAATAGATATTTCATTAATGCTGCCCTGTCGGTTTTTGTTCAATAGAGAACAATATAATTCATGGCGATAGAAAAATACGGAGAAAGTGAGGGAAAGGCAAACTTCATATTAAGAGATGTCAGACAATTATTTCGATGCCGAACACAATGCCGAACAAGATTTGATGTTCGATAGAAAATCTCATTACTGTCTACTTGAAAAGACGAGTTGTAGTTGAATAATCCATGGAATTGGAACATAGTTTTAGCCATTATTGTATAGTGAGGATTCAAGAGTATGCTAAATGGATTATATGAAAAAAATACTTCTATATCATGTGCCACAGTTTTCGTATCGGTATATGCATTTTGTCAGGAAAGAATCATCTACGGGGAAAATCGATGGTCCGGGAACATCTTTTGATGGATTTTGGATGGCGTTTTGCTTTAGGGCATTCTTACGATGCGCAGAAAGATTTCAATAACGGAACAGGCTACTTCTCGTACTTTACAAAAACAGGTTATGGCGACGGGGCAGCATCAAAAGACTTTGACGATCGTGCATGGCGTAACACTCGACGTACCGCACGATTGGTGCGTTGAACTTCCGTTTGATGCACGCGGCGGGCATAGTCACGGGTATAAAGCTATTGGCCGTGATTTTCCCGAAAACAGTGTGGGTTGGTACCGCAAAATCGTTTTTCATCCCCGAATCCGACTTGGGAAAACGCATCTCTATTAGAATTTGACGGTGTGCACCGCAATTCCATTGTCTGGGTGAACGGGTTCTATCTTGGCACTGAACACAGCGGTTCCACAAGTTTCAGTTATGATATAAGCGATTACCTTAATTATGGGGATGACAATGTTGTTGCGGTTCGCGTCGATGCCACCATGGAAGAAGGCTGGTACTATGAAGGGGCTGGAATTTACCGTCACGTGTGGCTTACGAAAACAGCGCCTCTGCATGTTGTCACGTTATGGAACTTTTGTCACGATCCGAATTGAAAGATAATTCTGCAGATATCACTGCACGTACGAGTGTTGTGAATGAATCAAGAGTAAGTTCTGTCATTCGATATTGAAGAAACGATCGTCGATGCCGACGGAAAAGACTATTGCTTCAGGCTTGAAACAGCAGCTATCGCTTTCTGCCGGCAGCCATGGCGGAATATTTCAATGTGTTACAACGTAATCCGGCCCACAGTTATGGACTATCGAAACACCTTATATGCACAAACTCAAAACTGTTATCCGATCTGTCCGGGAAAATGGTCGATACATATGAAACAAACTTTGGGATCCGCACCATTCGGTTCGATGCAAACGAGGGTTTCTTTCTGAATGGAAAACATGTGAAAATTGTAGGAACCAACAACCACCAGGATCATGCAGGAGTTGGAACAGCTATTCCTGATGCTTTGCAGGAATACCGCGTGAGGCGATTAAAAGAAATGGGGAGCAACGCCATTCGCACTTCGCACAATCCTCCGACTCCCGAATTTCTTGATGCATGCGACAGACTTGGAATGCTCGTACTCGACGAGAACCGACTTATGGGAAGCAACGAAGAACATTTCAGTTGTCTCGAACGCCTTATAAAGCGCGACCGCAATCATCCCATGCATTGTTCTATGGTCACTGGGCAATGAAGAATGGGCGATTGAAAGCAATATAAAAGGCGCACGTATATCAGCTACGATGCAGACTTATGCCCAGCGCCTCGACTCGTCGCGTGCTTTCACTGTTGCAGTGAGCGGTGGATGGGATAATGGCAGCGGAATGATTACTCAAGTAATGGGCTACAACTATATCGTGCAGGGCGATATTGATGTGCACCATGCAAAATTTCCCTGGCAGGCAGGTATCGGCACTGAAGAAACTAATACTAAGCAAACTCGCGGAGTTTACTATCACGGATGATCAGAAAGCTCATATGGAACCGACCAATCGAATGCCTGAGGATGTAGGAACCGAATCGGGTTGGAAATTTTATGCAGCACGTCAATTCCTTGCCGGTTTGTTCTACTGGACAGGCTTCGACTATCGCGGCGAATCGAATCCATACAATTGGCCAGCGGTAATCAATCAATCAGGATGTGTCGATTTATGCGGTTTTCCAAAAGATATTTTTTATTATCTCAAATCGTGGTGGGGAAAAGAACCGGTGCTTCATATTCTGCCGCACTGGAACTGGAAAGGACGTGAGGGTCAAGGAAATTAAAAGTAACTGTCTACAGCAACTGCGACGAAATTGAACTCTTTCTGAACAAGAAATCGCTTGGTAAACAAACCATGCCTGTAAACAGCCATCTCGAATGGAAAGTAAACTACAAATCCGGTATTTTGCTGGCTCGCGGTTATAAATCCGGCAAAGAAATTTTAACAAACAAAGTGGTTACAAGCAGCGAACCGACGTCCATTCAGCTTTCTACAGACCGAAAAAGGATTCAAGCTGATGGTGAAGATGTATCGGTTGTCACCGTGCAGATCCATGACGCTCAGGGGTTGATAATGCCGACTGCGGATAATGAAATCAATTTTACTCTGAATGGACCGGGAAAAATTATTGGAGTGGGTAACGGCGATCCTTCAAGTCATGAGGCAGACAAATTTTTCGAAACCATAACGACATCAAGAATTGAGAATCTAAAAGAACTGGCCGTGAACAATCTGATCGACCGGCCCGAAGTAGCTTCCGCATTTAATGATTCGAACTGGAAACCGGCTTTACAAAATCAAAGAAACGACGATTGGCGTACCTATACCGACTCGCTCATCGTCGTTAGAGGGACATTCGAGTTACCAGATATCACGAACGAAACTGAAGTAAACCTGTTTACTAAAAGTATTGTAGAGAACCAGTCGATATATGTCAATGGATATTTGCTTGCATCCAATATCAAGCGCGATGCTCCAAATCAATCATTCCGGCTCGATCACAAGAAAATTAAACCGGGAAAAAATGAATATGCCGTTACGGGAAAACGATTCAGGAAAAAAAACCAATGGGATGAGCCGAATAGCGATCCGGGTTTGATTCAGATTCTTAGCCCTGCTGGAAAATGGAAAAGGAAGGTTTTTAACGGAATGGCTCAAATAATTGTTCAATCAACTAAGCAGCCGGGTGAAATTATATTATTTGCTACCTCTGCGAGATTGAAATCCTCGGTAATGAAGGTTCAAACGCACGCTGTTATGTTAAGACACGTGGTTACAGAAGGTGAATAATTACGAAATTAGCGGTAACTTATATAAAATGAAGAAGTAACATGACCGGAGAACTACTGCCGGCATTCTTGTGTTTTATAAGTAGATAGTAAAAAGGAAAATGTAATATGCTGCTTTACAGCCGCGGTTCGGAAAGCGATGTTCTCTACGAAGAAGATCTGAAGAATGGACTTATTCAGGCATTCTCTAAGATTAGGTGAAAAGAAAAGAGTATTGGCTATTCCGCCTGACTTTACGCGTTTTCATTCACATGCCGGGATACTTACACGTTTGATATGGGAATACTACAGGGAAAAACTTACGGATATCCTGCCGGCACTCGGGACGCATACCCCGATGAACGAACAAGAAATTAAAACAATGTTCGGTAATACACCGGTTAATCTCTTTCGTGTTCACGATTGGCGCAAGGATGTAACAACGACTAGGAGAAGTCCCTTCTGAATTTATATATCAGCAATCGGAAGGAAAGCTGGATTATGCATGGAAGGCACAGGTCAATAGACTGCTTGTTGAAGGGAAATACGATCTGATATTATCGCTTGGCCAGGTTGTACCGCATGAAGTAATCGGTATGGCAAATTATAATAAAAATATACTTGTCGGTACCGGCGGACCGGAAGGAATAAATAAAAGTCATTTTCTCGGAGCTGTATACGGGATGGAACGGATTATGGGACGGGCAGATAATCCGGTGCGGCGTGTCTATAATTATGCATCTGATCATTTTACCAATCATCTTCCGATTATCTATGTGCAAACTGTAGTCTCCGGCGGCGCAGACGGACAACTGAAAGTCCGCGGCCTTTATATCGGCGATGATATAGAATGTTTTAATCTTGCAGCGGAGCTGTCGCTCAAAGTAAATTTTCAGATGGTTGAAGAGCCGTTAAAGAAAGTTGTTGTATATCTTGATCCATTGGAATTTAAAAGTACATGGCTTGGCAATAAAAGCATCTACCGCACACGTATGGCAATTGCCGACGGAGGAGAACTGATCGTACTGGCTCCTGCACTAAAAGAATTTGGCGAGGATAAGCAGATCGATACTCTGATTCGCAAATACGGTTACGTCGGTACACAGAGAGTGCTTGAACTTGTAAGAAAATCAGAAGATTTGAAAAATAATTTAGGTGCAGCCGCGCATTTGATACATGGTTCGTCGGAAGGGCGCTTCTCAATTACATATTGCCCCGGATATCTTTCAAGACAGGAAATCGAAAGTGTTAATTTTAAATATGCAGAGTTGAATGAGATGACGAGAAAATATGACCCTGAAAAACTCAAAGATGGTTTTAATAATATGCCCGATGGAGAGAAGATATTCTATATTTCCAATCCGGCATTGGGTTTGTGGGCATATAGAGATCGTTTTAAATAATTTTATTTATGCAATCATGCCGATACACTAACTATTTACTAAAGGAAGAATAAAAATGGAACAAAAAGCTGATTTTGGATTAGTCGGATTGGCGGTTATGGGTGAGAATCTTGTTTTGAATATCGAGAGCCGCGGATTTACTGTCGCTGTATTTAACCGGACTACGGAGAAAGTTGATAAGTTTATGCAGGGCCGCGGTGCCGGGAAAAAATTTATCGGTGCTCATTCAATACAAGAACTTGCTGCGGCTTTAAAACGTCCGCGTAAAGTGATGCTCATGGTTAAAGCGGGGAAGGCAGTAGATGAATTTATTGAGAAGTTGATTCCGTTTCTCGAAGCAGGCGATATTATTATTGACGGCGGTAATTCGCATTTTCCCGATACCATCCGAAGGACAAAATATTTAGAGAGCAAAGGACTGCTTTTTATCGGTACAGGTGTTTCCGGCGGTGAAGAAGGTGCATTAAAAGGCCCCTCAATTATGCCCGGCGGTTCCAAGGCGGCATGGCCGGCAGTGAAACCGATCTTCCAGGCAATTGCTGCAAAGGTAGAAGATGGGACACCATGCTGCGATTGGGTCGGCGATAACGGTGCAGGTCACTTCGTTAAAATGGTGCATAACGGAATCGAATACGGCGATATGCAGCTTATTTGCGAATGCTATCAGATGATGAAAGAGGGCCTGGGCATGAGCAATAAAGAAATGTACGAAGTCTTCAAAGAGTGGAACGAAGGCGAACTAAAATCATATCTCATCGAAATTACACGCGATATTCTCAACTATAAAGATGAGAAGAAAAAGTATGTCGTCGATTCGATTCTGGATACAGCCGGACAAAAAGGAACAGGTAAATGGACAAGTGTCGCCGCACTTGATCTAGGTATTCCCATGACGATGGTATCGGAAGCTGTATTTGCACGATGTCTTTCTGCGATCAAAGATGAACGCGTCATCGCATCGAAGATTTTAAAAGGACCGGCGAAGAAAAAAATCACCGGGAATAAGAAAAAGTTTGTAGAAGATATCCGCAAAGCGATGTATGCTTCAAAGCTTACTTCTTATGCCCAGGGATATATGTTGATGAAGGAAGCAGCTAAAGAATATAAATGGGATTTGAATTACGGCGGAATTGCACTCCTCTGGCGCGGCGGCTGTATTATCCGCAGCACCTTCCTTGGAAAAATTAAAACTGCTTATGATAAGAATCCGAAACTTACTAATCTTCTTCTCGATCCGTACTTTAAGAAGATCATGGCAGACTGTCAGGAATCTTGGCGGAAGGTTGTTGCAACAGCAGCACAGGTTGGTATTCCAATGCCGTCCATGAGCTCTTCATTGGCATTCTATGATGGTTACCGGCAAAAACGCCTGCCGGCAAATCTACTTCAGGCACAGCGTGATTATTTCGGTGCACATACATACGAACGAATCGATAAACCGCGGGGTGAGTTCTTCCACACGAACTGGACAGGCCGCGGCGGTGATACTGCTTCGTCAACGTATAGCGCGTAATATTTATTAGAGCCTGAGTTGAGTCTATGAGCCAATGAGCAGTTGAGCCGATGAGTAGATAAGTAAACAGTGAAGAGTAAATAGTAGGGGCGAGGTCACCTCGCCCAAATGGGGCTAAATCTTAATCTTATATTTTTCAGCAAGCCGGTATAATGTAGCGCGTCCGATCTTCAATTTCTTAGCAGCTTCTGCGATATTTCCATCTGAAATTTTAAGAGCATGCCGGATCGCGTTTTCTTTAAGCTTTTCTAACGGAGTGATAGTTGCCTGGCCTTCAAAGGAAACCGAATGTTCCTTGGTATCGGTTTCTGCATATCCATGAGACTGAATGGAAATGGGCAGTTCTTTTTCCGAAAATACCTGTCCTTCCGTCAGGACCATACCGCGCTGTATGACATTTTCAAGTTCGCGTATGTTCCAAAGCGCGGGACCGAGGGTGGAATGTTCGTGGATTACGTGAAACTGCAGCGCGCCGAGCCGTCGTACCGCTGGTCGCCGCTGCTGAGCAACCACGACGGCACCCGCATCATGACGATCCTGGGCGGCAGCGTACCGGCGGCCAGGCAGGCGGCCACACTGCTGCTCACGCTGCCGGGGTTGCCGATCGTCTATTACGGCGAGGAGATCGGGATGACGGGCGACAAGCCTGATCCGCGGCTGCGGACCCCGATGCAGTGGGCGCCGGAGGCCGGCTACGGATTCACCACCGGGCATCCGTGGGAAGCCGCCCAGCCCGACTCGATGACAACCACCGTGGCGGCGGAGAATCGCGATCCAGGATCGCTGCTCAACCTGTACCGGCGGCTGATCCACCTGCGCGCGTCGAACGACGCGCTCGCGTCGGGCCACCTGACGTTGCTGCAGCAGCAGCGCCCACGTGGCGGCCTACGTGCGCCGCACGCGGAACGGGCACGCCGTGCTCGTGGTGGCCAACCTCTCCGATTCGACGATTTCGGGAACTTCGCTTGCGGCCAAGGGTGTGGGACTGCCGGCGGGCTCGTACCAGCCGCGCGATCTGCTGGGCGCGGCCACGGCCCCGCTGCTCCAGGTGGGGCCGGAGAGCCGCATTACCGCCTACGTTCCAGCCGGGACGATGCGCGGACACGAGACGCTGGTATTCGCGCTGGACCATGTGACGCCGCATGAGCGACGGTGAACCAACGGGTGCGCGAAGCGCGCCATACGGGGGAAGGATCGAGACGCAACTGGAGTGTCCTGATCGGGCTGTGCGCGACACTGGCCGCCCCCGCGGCCGCGGCGGCGGCGCAGTCGGCGCCCGGCGGCCCGGGCGAGGTGCCCGCCTGGACGAACGCCGGCAAGGACGGAGTGGGCACGTCGGTGACCGCGGCGTCCAAGGTCTGGTCGCGCTCAAGGGCGGGATTCTCAGCGAGGTGTACTACCCGCGGGTGGACATGGCCGACGTGCACGGACTGGAGTTCGCGGTGAGCG